>CAVWWT010000002.1:0-886486 GCA_963758735.1 uncultured Verrucomicrobiae bacterium | reverse complement strand
GGTTAACCTGTTGCTCCAGTTAAACCTGTGGCTCCGGTTAAACCTGTTGCCCTGTTACCCCGTAAGTCCCGTTAAACCTGTTGCTCCAGTTAATCCTGTTGCTCCGGTTAAACCTGTGGCTCCAGTTAAGCCTGTTAGCCCCAGTTAGCCCTGTTGCTCCAGTTAAACCTGTGCTCCGTTACCCTGTTGCCCCAGTACCGTTAATCCCGTTGCTCCAGTTAATCCTGTTGCTCCGGTTAATCCTGTGCTCCAGTTAGCCCTGTTACTCCAGTTAACCCGTTGCTCCTGTTAAACCTGTTACTCCAGTTAATCCCGTGCTCCTGTTAAACCCGTGCTCCAGTTAACCCTGTTACTCCAGTAGTTAAACCTGTTGCTCCGGTTAATCCTGTTGCTCCGGTTAGGCCTGTTGCTCCGGTTAAACCTGTTACTCCTGTTAAGCCCGTTCTCCCGTTAAACCTGTTGCTCCGGTTAATCCTGTTGCTCCGGTTAAACCTGTGGCTCCAGTTAAGCCTGTTGCTCCTGTTAAGCCCGTGCTCCCGTTAAACCTGTTGCTCCGGTTAATCCCGTTGCTCCTGTTAAACCTGCTCCAGTTAAGCCCTTGCTCCCGTTAAACCTGTTGCTCCAGTTAAGCCCGTTGCTCCTGTTAAACCTGGGCTCCAGTTAACCTGTGCTCCTGTTAGTCCTGTGGCTCCGTTAAACCTGTTGCTCCGGTTAATCCCGTTGCTCCGGTTAAACCTGTTGCTCCAGTTAGCCCTGTTACTCCAGTTAAGCCCGTTGCTCCAGTTACTCCAGTTAGCCCTGTTACTCCTGTTACACCCGTTAAACCTGTTGCTCCAGTTAAGCCCGTTGCTCCTGTTAACCCTGTGGCTCCAGTTAGCCCTGTTACTCCAGTTAAGTCCCGTTAAACCTGTTACTCCAGTTAAGCCTGTTGCCCCAGTTAAACCTGTGGCTCCAGTTAAGCCCTGTTGCCTCCTGTTAAACCTGTTGCTCCAGTTAAGCCTGTGGCTCCAGTTAAACCTGTGGCTCCAGTTAGCCCTGTTACTCCAGTTAAGCCTGTGCTCCGGTTAAACCTGTTACTCCAGTTAATCCTGTTGCTCCCGTTAAACCTGTGCTCCAGTTAATCCTGTTGCCTCCAGTTAAACCTGTTGCTCCGGTTAATCCTGTTGCTCCAGTTAAACCTGTGCTCCAGTTAAACCTGTTGCTCCAGTTAAACCTGTCTCCGGTTAAACCTGTTGCTCCTGTTAATCCTGTTGCTCCAGTTAAACCTGTTGCTCCAGTTAATCCTGTTGCTCCGTACTAAACCTGTTGCTCCGGTTAATCCTGTTGCTCCAGTTAAACCTGTGCTCCAGTTAAACCTGTTACTCCAGTTAAGCCTGTTGCTCCGGTTAAACCTGTGGCTCCAGTTAATCCTGTTACTCCAGTTAAACCTGTGCTCCAGTTAATCCTGTTGCTCCTGTTAAGCCTGTGGCTCCGTTAAGCCTGTTACTCCGGTAAGACCCGTTAAACCTGTGGCTCCGGTTAATCCTGTTGCCCCCGTTAAGCCTGTGGCTCCAGTTAATCCTGTTACTCCAGTTAAACCTGTGGCTCCGGTTAAACCTGTTATCCAGTTAAACCTGTTGCTCCCGTTAAGCCCGTTGCTCCTGTTAAGCCTGTTGCACCAGTTAATCCCGTTACTCCAGTTAAACCTGTTGCTCCCGTTAACCCTGTGGCCCGGTTAAACCTGTTGCCCCAGTAGACCGGTTAAGCCTGTGGCGCCGGTTAATCCGTACCCCAGTTAAACCCGTTGCCCAGTTAAACCTGTTACTCCAGTTAAGCCTGTTGCTCCCGTTAAACCTGTGGCTCCAGTTAAACCTGTTACTCCAGTTAAGCCGGTTGCTCCAGTTAATCCTGTGGTCCATTAGACCTGTGCTCCGGTTAAACCTGTTGCTCCCGTTAAGCCTGTTGCCCCAGTTAAACCTGTTACCCCAGTAAGACCCGTAAGCCTGTGGCTCCAGTTAAACCTGTTACTCCGGTTAATCCCGTTGCACCTGTTAAACCTGTTACCCCAGTTAATCCCGTTGCTCCCGTTAAGCCTGTGGCACCAGTTAGACCTGTACCCCAGTAAACCCGTTGCACCTGTAAACCTGTTACCCCAGTTAAACCCGTTGCACCTGTAAACCTGTTACCCCAGTTAAGCCCGTTGCACCTGTTAAACCTGTTACCCCAGTAAGACCCGTTAAACCTGTGGCTCCAGTTAATCCTGTTGCTCCAGTTAGACCTGTGGATCCGGTTAGACCTGTTGCTCCCGTTAAGCCTGTGGCACCAGTTAAACCTGTTACCCCAGTAAGACCTGTTAAGCCTGTGGCTCCAGTTAAACCTGTCACCCCAGTTAAACCCGTTGCTCCAGTTAATCCTGTTACCCCAGTTAATCCTGTTGCTCCCGTTAAGCCTGTGGCCCAGTTAGTCCTGTGGCCCCAGTTAATCCTGTGGCTCCAGTTAAACCTGTTACCCCAGTAAGACCCGTTGCTCCAGTTAGTCCTGTTGCTCCCGTTAAACCTGTGGCTCCAGTTAAACCTGTTGCTCCAGTTAGTCCTGTGGCTCCAGTTAAACCTGTTACCCCAGTAAGACCCGTTAAACCTGTTACCCCAGTAAGACCTGTCACCCCAATCAAACCCGTTGCACCAGTGAGTCCTGTTGCTCCCGTTAAACCTGTGGATCCAGTTAAACCCGTTGCCCCGGTAAGACCCGTTAAACCTGTGGCACCAGTTAGGCCTGTCACCCCAGTTAAACCTGTTGCACCAGTTAGTCCTGTTGCTCCCGTTAAACCTGTGGTCCAGTTAAACCCGTTACCCCAGTCAAGCCCGTTGCCCCGGTTACACCTGTTACACCAGTTAGTCCTGCGGCTCCAGTCAAACCAGTTACTCCAGTTAAACCAGTCACCCCAGTTAAGCCCGTTGCACCAGTTACACCTGTTGCTCCAGTAAGACCGATTAAACCTGTGGCACCGGTTAGCCCTGTTGCTCCGGTTAATCCCGTAGCTCCAATTTCACCAGTTGCTCCGGTTAATCCCGTTAAACCAGTTAGCCCTGTTGCTCCGGTTAATCCTGTAGCTCCAATTTCACCAGTTGCTCCGGTTAATCCCGTTAAACCAGTTAGCCCTGTTGCTCCGGTTAATCCTGTAGCTCCAATTTCACCGGTTGCTCCGGTTAATCCCGTAGCTCCAATTTCACCAGTTGCTCCGGTTAATCCCGTTAAACCAGTTAGCCCTGTTGCTCCGGTTAATCCCGTAGCTCCGATTTCACCGGTTGCTCCGGTTAATCCCGTTGCTCCAATTTCACCCGTTGCTCCGGTTAATCCCGTAGCTCCAATTTCACCCGTTGCTCCGGTTAATCCCGTTGCTCCAATTTCACCCGTTGCTCCAGTTAAACCTGTCGCTCCGGTCATTCCTGCGCCCGTTGCACCTGTGACCCCGGTTGCGCCAATTGCGCCGGTTGCTCCAGTTAAACCTGTCGTTCCAGTCGTTCCTGCGCCCGTCGCTCCTGTAACCCCGGTTGCGCCAATTGCGCCGGTTGCTCCAGTTAAACCTGTTGCTCCTGTCGTTCCTGCGCCCGTCACACCTGTAACCCCGGTTGCGCCAGTTGCGCCGGTTGCTCCAGCTAAACCTGTCGCTCCTGTCGTTCCTGCGCCCGTCACACCTGTAACCCCGGTTGCGCCAGTTGCTCCGGTTGCTCCTATTGGACCCGTCGAACCGCCTGATGATCCGCTTGGACCCGGAGGTCCAGGTGGACCTGGTTGCCCAGATTTACCCGGAGGGCCTTGTTTCGGAGTCTTACCGCAACCAGTTTTCAAAATCTTGATGTTTGGATCAGCCTTACCATCAGATAGGGGCTGAGAATGCAAATGTTCAGCGTTTAAAAGGTTACCCGGTTCATCTTGTGAAGAATCGGACAAAGACTGAGTCGAATCCAAAAAGACAACTTCTTGATTTTTGCCGTTGGAACTAGATTCTGCAGAGGAGGGTACTGTAAGAGAAATTAAAGAGAATAGAAACGGCATTAGATGAGAAACTGTGAAGTTCGAAGTGCGTTTTTCAAGCGTCTGCTTTTTCATGGAATTCCACTCCTTCGGTTCATAAAAATATAGCGCTAACTCAATCAATTATGCGCCTACACTGAACAATGCACGTTAATCGCACAATTCAACGCTTCTCAAAAAACACGTAACCGTCAGAAGCTAAAAAATAATGTAGCAACCAACAAACTTAGGAACAAGAGATTTTTTTATTTTTTGCAGAAAAAAGCAGGCAATTCGCAGATAAAAAAATTGCCTCGCTGTAGTTTTCTAATCCAAAAAAGACATGTTTTTCCTCCTTGTTTGCTCTCGACAAAAAGCGTTTATGGAGTTTTTGATGATACCAAACTTGGCCATGAACTTCGATTTGGTCCTGCGTGAAAATTCCTACCGTTCTTAGATGATAAAATGGGATAGTATTGGCAAATATACCCAAGTTGTCTCAAAATTTGGCCGCCAGGCGGGTTCAAAGCGCCGCAAATCGATTTCCCCGAAGAGGGTCGTATTAGTCAATACTAGCCCTCTTCGGGGAAATCGATTTGCGGCAGCTTTCAATCCCGCCTGGCGGCCAAATTTTGAGACAACTTGGGTATACAACCCTCTCTTGTCATCTTCGAGGTCGAGGGGTTATGTTCCAGATGAAAACAATAAGAACTTCAGGTGAATTGATACTGCACGCTTTTTCTGCTTTAGCCGTGCATTACTTCCGCAAGTGGGCAGGAACCCACTTGCAAAAGCCTAAGGACCCCGAGTTAAGAATCAAAGAGATCCTTTACTCATTGATTATTTTCCAACCGGACTCGATGCCCAGGCGTTTGCGCAGTCCCGGTTCAAAGCGGTTGATAATGATGCCTATTAAGATCTATTGCAGTCTCATTATCGTTAGATATGCACTTGTGGTGTTTGCGGTTAGAGGAGCTATGGTTGCTCCATTCTGAGAAGAAAATTGTATATAGTCCGTCGTATTTGAAGTAAGCAGGATACAACTCTGAGAAGTCAACTGATTTATTACGTCGGAAGAAACTAAATTAATCAAAGTTACTCCATTAGAAAAATTCCAAAAGTTCTTGCTATTGAAGAGGTATTTAGAGAAAACCCAAAATCGATCTGATATAAACCTGGATTCGCTATAATAATACCAAATACATCGGGGATAGTAGTGGAGGAAATTCCGCCTGATATGGTGTTTGTAATTGGCGCTAACGAAATAGCACTGTTGGTAGCAATTGATTGGGTGTTGGTAGACACAAAATAACCCGTATCGGAACATATTCCCCTTGCCCCAGTTAAACCAGTTGCTCCCGTTGCTCCGGTTAAGCCTGTTGCTCCGGTTAAACCAGTTGCTCCTGTTAACCCTGTTACCCCTGTTAAGCCGCCCGTTAAACCTGTTGCTCCGGTTAAGCCTGTTGCACCGGTTAAGCCTGTTCGTCCTGTTAAGCCTGTTGCACCGGTTAAGCCAGTTGCTCCAGTTAGCCCTGTTACTCCTGTTGCGCCCGTTAAGCCTGTTGCACCGGTTAAACCTGTGGCTCCAGTTAGCCCTGTTACTCCTGTTGCGCCCGTTAAACCCGTGCTCCAGTTAGTCCTGTTACCCCAGTTAGACCCGTTAAACCTGTCGCACCCGTTAAACCAGTTGCTCCAGTTAGCCCTGTTGCACCCGTTAAACCCGTTGCTCCAGTTAATCCCGTTGCTCCGGTTAGTCCTGTTACCCCAGTAAGACCCGTTAAACCTGTTGCTCCAGTTAGTCCTGTTGCTCCGGTTAAACCTGTTACCCCAGTAAGACCCGTTAAACCTGTTGCTCCGGTTAGTCCTGTTACTCCTGTTGCTCCCGTTAAACCCGTTGCTCCGTTAGTCCTGTTACCCCAGTAAGACCCGTTAAACCTGTTGCTCCCGTTAAACCAGTTGCTCCAGTTAGTCCTGTGCGCCTGTTAAACCCGTTGCTCCAGTTAGCCCTGTTGCTCCCGTTAAACCCGTTGCCCCAGTTAATCCCGTTGCTCCGGTTAGCCCTGTTACCCCAGTAAGACCCGTTAAACCTGTGGCTCCAGTTAATCCTGTTGCTCCGGTTAAACCTGTTACCCCAGTTAAGACCCGTTAATCCTGTTGCTCCGGTTAGTCCTGTTACTCCTGTTGCGTCCCGTTAAACCCGTTGCTCCGGTTAGTCCTGTTACTCCTGTTGCTCCGGTTAAACCCGTGCTCCAGTTAGTCCTGTTGCTCCGGTTAAACCTGTTACCCCAGTAAGACCCGTTAAACCTTTGCTCCGGTTAATCCTGTTGCTCCAGTTAAACCTGTGGCTCCAGTTAATCCTGTTGCTCCGGTTAAACCTGTTACCCCAGTAAGACCCGTTAAACCTGTTGCTCCAGTTAATCCTGTTGCTCCAGTTAAACCTGTGCTCCAGTTAGCCTGTTGCTCCGGTTAATCCCGTGGCTCCAGTTAAACCTGTTGCTCCGGTTAAACCTGTGCTCCAGTTAGTCCTGTTGCTCCGGTTAATCCCTGCTCCAGTTAACCCTGTTGCTCCAGTTAAGCCCGTTGCTCCGGTTAAACCTGTGGCTCCAGTTAATCCTGTTGCTCCGGTTAATCCCGTGGCTCCAGTTAATCCTGTTGCTCCAGTTAATCCTGTTGCTCCGGTTATTCCTGTGGCTCCGGTTAATCCTGTTGCTCCAGTTAATCCTGTTGCTCCGGTTAATCCCGTTGCTCCAGTTAAACCTGTTGCTCCGGTTAATCCTGTTGCTCCAGTTAATCCTGTTGCTCCAGTTAAACCTGTTGCTCCAGTTAATCCTGTTGCTCCGGTTAAACCTGTTGCTCCAGTTAATCCTGTTGCTCCTGTTAATCCCGTTGCTCCAGTTAATCCTGTTGCTCCGGTTAAACCTGTTGCTCCAGTTAGTCCTGTTGCTCCGGTTAATCCCGTGGCTCCAGTTAATCCTGTTGCTCCGGTTAAACCTGTGGCTCCAGTTAAGCCCGTTAGCTCCTGTTACCCCAGTTGCTCCCGTTAAACCTGTTGCTCCGGTTAATCCTGTTGCTCCAGTTAAACCTGTTGCTCCAGTTAAGCCCGTTGCCCCGTTAACCCAGTTAGCCCGTTAAACCTGTTGCTCCGGTTAAGTCCTGTTGCTCCGGTTAAACCTGTGGCTCCAGTTAAACCAGTTGCCCTGTTACCCCAGTAGACCCGTTAAACCTGTTGCTCCGGTTAATCCTGTTGCTCCGGTTAAACCTGTTGCTCCAGTTAAACCAGTTAGCCCTGTTACCCCAGTAAGACCCGTTAAACCTGTTGCTCCGGTTAGTCCTGTTGCTCCGGTTAAACCTGTGGCTCCAGTTAGCCCTGTTACCCCAGTTAGACCCGTTAAACCAGTTACTCCAGTTAGCCCTGTTGCCCCAATAAGACCCGTTAAACCTGTTGCTCCAGTTAGTCCCGTTGCTCCGGTTAAACCTGTGGCTCCAGTTAGCCCTGTTACCCCAGTAAGACCCGTTAAACCAGTTACTCCAGTTAGTCCTGTAGCTCCAGTTAAACCTGTGGCTCCGGTTAGCCCTGTTACCCCAGTAAGACCCGTTAAACCAATTACTCCAGTTAGTCCTGTTGCTCCGGTTAAACCTGTGGCTCCAGTTAGCCCTGTTACCCCAGTAAGACCCGTTAAACCTGTTGCTCCGGTTAGTCCTGTTGCTCCGGTTAAACCTGTGGCTCCAGTTAAACCAGTTAGCCCTGTTACCCCAGTAAGACCCGTTAACCCTGTTACTCCAGTTAATCCTGTTGCTCCGGTTAAACCTGTGGCTCCAGTCAAACCAGTTACTCCAGTTAGTCCTGTTGCTCCGGTTAAACCTGTGGCTCCAGTTAGTCCTGTTGCTCCCGTTAAACCTGTGGCTCCAGTTAGTCCTGTTGCTCCTGTTAAGCCTGTGGCACCAGTTAAGCCTGTTACCCCAGTAAGACCCGTTAAACCTGTGGCACCAGTTAGACCTGTCACCCCAGTTAAGCCCGTTGCACCAGTTAACCCTGTTACCCCAGTAAGACCCGTTAAACCTGTGGCACCAGTTAGTCCTGTTGCTCCCGTTAAGCCTGTGGCACCAGTTAGTCCTGTTACTCCCGTTAAACCTGTGATCCAGTTAGACCTGTGGATCCAGTTAGACCTGTTGCTCCCGTTAAGCCTGTCGCACCAGTTAGACCTGTTGCACCAGTTAAACCTGTTACCCCAGTTAAACCTGTTGCTCCCGTTAAGCCTGTTGCACCAGTTAGTCCTGTTATCCCAGTTAGACCTGTTGCTCCCGTTAAGCCTGTGGCACCAGTTAAACCTGTTACCCCAGTTAGACCCGTTAAGCCTATGGCGCCGGTTAAACCTGTCACCCCAGTCAAACCCGTTGCACCTGTTAAACCTGTTACCCCAGTTAGTCCTGTTGCGCCCGTTAAACCTGTGGATCCAGTTAAACCTGTTACCCCAGTAAGACCTGTTAAACCTGTGGCACCAGTTAGACCTGTTGCTCCCGTTAAGCCTGTGGTACCAGTTAGTCCTGTTACTCCAGTCAAGCCCGTTGCACCAGTTAAACCTGTGGCACCAGTTAGTCCTCTTACTCCAGTCAAGCCCGTTGCGCCAGTTAAACCTGTTACCCCAGTTAGTCCTGTTGCTCCCGTTAAACCTGTAGATCCGGTTAGACCTGTTGCTCCCGTCAAGCCTGTTGCACCAGTCAAACCCGTTGCACCAGTTAAACCTGTTACCCCAGTTAGTCCTGTGGCTCCCGTTAAGCCTGTTACCCCAGTAAGACCCGTTAAGCCTGTGGCACCAGTTAGTCCTGTCACCCCCGTCAAACCCGTTGCACCAGTTAAACCTGTTACACCAGTTAGTCCTATGGCTCCCGTTAAACCTGTGGATCCAGTTAGACCTGTGGATCCGGTTAGACCTGTTGCACCAGTTAAACCTGTTACCCCAGTTAGTCCTGTTGCCCCCGTTAAACCTGTGGATCCAGTGAGACCTGTGGCTCCAGTTAGACCTGTTGCTCCCGTTAAGCCTGTGGCACCAGTTGGACCTGTTGCACCAGTTAAACCTGTTACCCCAGTTAGACCTGTTGCTCCCGTTAAGCCTGTGGCACCAGTTAAGCCTGTTACCCCAGTAAGACCCGTTAAGCCTGTGGCACCAGTTAGTCCTGTCACCCCAGTCAAACCCGTTGCACCAGTTAAACCTGTTACGCCAGTTAGTCCTGTGGCTCCCGTTAAACCTGTGGATCCAGTTAGACCTGTGGATCCGGTCAGACCTGTTGCTCCCTTTAAGCCTGTGGCACCAGTTAAACCTGTTACCCCAATAAGACCCGTTAAGCCTGTGGCACCAGTTAGTCCTGTCACCCCAGTCAAACCCGTTGCACCAGTTAGTCCTGCTACCCCAGTTAGTCCTGTTGCTCCCGTTAAGCCCGTGGTACCAGTTAGACCTGTCACCCCAGTCAAGCCCGTTGCCCCGGTTATACCTGTTACACCAGTTAGTCCTGTGGCTCCAGTTAAACCTGTTACCCCGGTAAGACCCGTTAAACCTGTGGCACCAGTTAGTCCTGTGGCTCCCGTTAAACCTGTGGATCCAGTTAGACCTGCGGATCCAGTTAGACCTGTTGCTCCCGTTAAGCCTGTGGCACCAGTTAAACCTGTTACCCCAGTAAGACCCGTTAAGCCTGTGGCACCAGTTAGACTTGTCACCCCAGTCAAACCCGTTGCACCAGTTAGTCCTGTTACCCCGGTTAATCCTGTTGCTCCGGTTAAGCCTGTGGCACCAGTTAGACCTGTCACCCCAGTCAAGCCCGTTGCCCCAGTTACACCTGTTACACCAGTTAGTCCTGTGGCCCCAGTTAAACCTGTTACCCCAGTAAGACCCGTTAAACCTGTGGCACCACTTAGTCCTGTTGCTCCCGTTAAACCTGTGGATCCAGTTAGACCTGTGGATCCGGTTAGACCTGTGGATCCGGTTAGACCTGTTGCTCCCGTTAAGCCTGTGGCTCCAGTTAAACCTATTACCCCAGTAACACCCGTTATGCCTGTGGCACCAGTTAGACCTGTCACCCCAGTCAAACCCGTTGCACCAGTTAGTCCTGTTACCCCAGTTAGTCCCGTTGCTCCCGTTAAGCCTGTGGCACCAGTTAGTCCCGTCACCCCAGTCGAGCCCGTTGCACCAGTTAGTCCTGTTACACCAGTTAGTCCTGTGGCTCCAGTTAAACCTGTTACCCCAGTAAGACCCGTTAAACCTATGGCACCAGTTAGTCCTGTTGCTCCCGTTAAACCTGTGGATCCGGTTAAACCTGTTACCCCAGTAAGACCCGTTAAACCTGTGGCATCAGTTGGTCCTGTTGCTCCCGTTAAACCTGTGGATCCGGTTAAACCTGTTACCCCAGTAAGACCCGTTAAACCTGTGGCACCAGTTAAACCTGTCACCCCAGTCAAGCCCGTTGCCCCAATTACACCAGTTAGTCCTGCGGTTCCAGTCAAACCAGTCACCCCAGTCAAGCCCGTTGCACCAGTTACACCTGTTGCTCCAGTAAGACCGGTTAAACCTGTGGCACCAGTTAGCCCTGTTGCTCCTGTTAATCCCGTAGCTCCAATTTCACCAGTTGCTCCGGTTAATCCCGTTAAACCACTTAGCCCTGTTGCTCCGGTTAATCCCGTAGCTCCAATTTCACCCGTTGCTCCGGTTAATCCCGTTAAACCAGTTAGCCCTGTTGCTCCGGTTAATCCCGCAGCTCCAATTTCACCCGTTGCTCCTGTTAAACCTGTTGCACCAGTTAACCCTGTTGCTCCGGTTAATCCCGTAGCTCCAATTTCACCCGTTGCTCCTGTTAAACCTGTTGCACCGGTTAGCCCTGTTTCTCCGGTTAATCCCGTAGCTCCAATTTCACCCGTTGCTCCTGTTAAACCTGTTGCACCAGTTAACCCTGTTGCTCCGGTTAATCCCGTAGCTCCAATTTCACCCGTTGCTCCGGTTAATCCCGTTAAACCAGTTAGCCCTGTTGCTCCGGTTAATCCCGTAGCTCCAATTTCACCCGTTGCTCCTGTTAAACCTGTTGCACCAGTTAACCCTGTTGCTCCGGTTAATCCCGTAGCTCCAATTTCACCCGTTGCTCCGGTTAATCCCGTTAAACCAGTTAGCCCTGTTGCTCCGGTTAATCCCGTAGCTCCAATTTCACCAGTTGCTCCTGTTAATCCCGTAGCTCCAATTTTGCCAGTTGCTCCTGTTAAACCTATTGTACCAGTTAGCCCTGTTGCTCCGGTTAATCCCGTTGCTCCAATTTCACCCGTTGCTCCAGTTAAACCTGTGGCTCCTGTCGTTCCTGCGCCCGTCGCACCTGTAACCCCGGTTGCGCCAATTGCGCCGGTTGCTCCAGTTAAACCTGTCGTTCCAGTCGTTCCTGCGCCCGTCGCACCTGTAACCCCGGTTGCGCCAATTGCGCCGGTTGCTCCAGTTAAACCTGTTGCTCCTGTCGTTCCTGCGCCCGTTGCACCCGTAACCCCAGTTGCGCCAGTTGCGCCGGTTGCTCCAGTTAAACCTGTCGCTCCTGTCGTTCCTGCGCCCGTCACACCTGTGACCCCGGTTGCGCCAGTTGCGCCGGTTGCTCCTGTTGGGCCCGTCGAACCGCTTGTTGATCCGCCTGGACCTGGAGGTCCAGGTGGACCTGGTTGCCCAGGTTTACCCGGAGAGCCTTGTTTCGGAGCCTTATCGCAACCAGTTTTCAAAATCTTGATGTTTGGATCAGCCTTACCATCAGATAGGGGCTGAGAATGCAAATGTTCAGCGTTTGAAAGGTTACCCGGTTCATCTTGTGAAGAAGCGGACAAAGACTGAGTCGAACCCAAAAGGACAGCTTCTTGATTTTTGCCGTTGGAACTAGATTCTGCAGAGGAGGGTACTGTAAGAGAAATTAAAGAGAATGGAAACAGCATTAGATGAGAAACTATGAAGCTCGAAGTGCGTTTTTCAAGCGTCTGCTTTTTCATGGAACTCCACTCCTTCGGTTCATAAAAATATAGTGCTAACTCAATCAATTATGCGCATACACTGAACAATGCACGTTAATCGCACAATTCAACGCTTCTCAAAAAATACGCAGTCGTCAGAAGCTAAAAAATAATGTAGCAACCAACAAACTTGGGAACAAGAGATTTTTTTATTTTTTGCAGAAAAAAGCAGGCAATTCGCAGATAAAAAAATTGCCTCGCTGTAGTTTTCTAATCCAAAAAAGACATGTTTTTCCTCCTTGTTTGCTCTCGACAAAAAGCGTTTATGGAGTTTTTGATGACACCAAACTTGGCCATGAACTTCGATTTGGTCCTGCGTGAAAATTCCTGCCGTTCTTAGATGATAAAATGGGACAGTATTGGCAAATATACCCAAGTTGTCTCAAAATTTGGCCGCCAGGCGGGTTCAAAGCGCCGCAAATCGATTTCCCCGAAGAGGGTCGTATTAGTCAATACTAGCCCTCTTCGGGGAAATCGATTTGCGGCAGCTTTCAATCCCGCCTGGCGGCCAAATTTTGAGACAACTTGGGTATACAACCCTCTCTTGTCATCTTCGAGGTCGAGGGGTTAGGTTCCAGATGAAAACGATAAGAACTTCAGGTGAATTGATACTGCACGCTTTTTCTGCTTTAGCCGTGCATTACTTTCGCAAGTGGGCGAGAACCCACTTGCAAAAGCCTAAGGACCCCGAGTTAAGAATCAAAGAGATCCTTTACTCATTGATTATTTTCCAACCGGACTCGATGCCCAGGCGTTTGCGCAGTCCTGGCTCGAAGCGGTTGATGACGCGTTCTTTATCTTCAATCTGATATCCAATCTCGAGCAACTCAGTTTTTTCATTTTCTGACAAAGCTCTGCTATCAACGCGCACTCTTTGTTTTATTTTACTGAAATTCGGATCGCCTTTGCTTCTGTTCACATATTTGTTGATGCGTAAATCAGATCTGCTCACTTTTCTTGCAGTCTTGCCATCTTTGAAATTACACTTGTAAGGAGGCCATGTGAAGCTGGTGTTTTGCTCAGGTTTAAAAAGTGTTTTCTCCACACTTTTTAAAATGTTTTGAGCAGGGCGACTTGTCAGGTCGGCATTTGCAATCAAGAGTTCTTTTTTTGCAACTGAGCCCTTATCCGCCGCATCAAAGAAATCACAGGTTAGATCAAGGCCAGGGCATCCCTTATAATTTTCCAGAACCTCGCACACGCTGTTTGCCTGCACAGGGACCAGGTACTCATCAACATCTAAAAATACAAGCCACTCCGACTCATTAATGGCAAAGCGCCTAATTGCATTTCCATAGGCTGTCAATTGCGTGCTTAGCGCCCAGTGCGTTGCATTTTCATCATCGGTATTTGGCATACGGTCAGGCCATCTCAAAAATGTGACCAATCCTTGTTTAATATAAGGCGTCAGAACTTTGCTTGACCGATCTCTGCTTCCATTGTCATACAAATAAAAATGATCCACACCCACCAACTGGTGATATTCGAGCCACTCTCTCAAGTAAGCAGCCTCGTTCTTAAAAAGCGCACAAACAGAGAGTTTGTATTTCTTCTCCACATTTGTCTGCTCTTCAATCTCATCTGCTTCCGCAGCTTGAGGGATCATTGCAAATGCTGGCAATAAAGCAGCCAGCAGCAAAATTAACTTAGATTTCTTAAACATTTTACCTCCAAAATTCATGACGTATTTTTTTCTTTTTCAACTCAGATTGTAGTTTGGCGATCAACACATTCAATTTTACAAGTTGTCAATTCAGTCTAGTACACCATTTCAAAATCTTAAAATTTTCACCACCACTCGTATCTGATAAGAACTGAAAATTCAAATGCTCTGCATCTAATAAGTTATTTGGATCGTTTTGTAAAGAAGTCGTAGATAAAGCCTGTGTGAAGTCCAAAAAGGCAGCTTCTTGATTTTTGCTATTGGAGTTGGCTTCCGCAAATGAGAATGATATAGGAGAAATTAAAGATATGAGAAATAGCGTTGGCTGAGAAATATTGAAGTTCGAAATACACTTTTCAAGTTTTAGTTTTTTCATCGAATTTCAATCCTCTAATTCGTTAAACGTAGCCTGGCTTATTCAAGAAAGAATCTTCAATAAAAAATGTTTGTCGTCCCTACAATTCATCGATGCTTCAAAAAACACAACGTCAGAAGTTAAAAAAATAATGTAGCAACCTACGAACTTAGGAACAAGGCAATTTTTTATTTTTTGCAGAAAAAAGCAGAAAATTCGCTCATAAAAAAACAACTCTCATCAAAAAGAGTTGTTTGGAGTTTTCAATGGTTCCGGCATTAGACATATCGGACCGGATCGCCGCACTGAACTATGCGAGAAGAATAGACGTTCCTGAGATCGGATGGTATACGCCGTGACTGTTTTAGGTAGGACTCTAGAGACCGTAGTGGAGATGTGTCCACCATCTCCGTCGAGACAATGTCATAGTAGGAAGAGGGAATGCTCGCAAACCTGACGGTCACTCAGAGAGCAAGATAAAAAATAAACACGTTTCTAGGAACAGTAATCACTACCAATTATTTTGGCAGCGAAATTTTCCGTTGAGAAGTACAATATCGCGATCGATAGGCTGGTAAATCTGTCGATTTGTAATATTGCATGGACCCGTTTTATTCCGGAGAGCGGGGGAATATCTATATAGGGGAATAGTAAGGACTACGTTCGCTTGGAATATCGTTTGATAAATACTGTCATAGGATGCGCTTAACTCAAAAGAAACGTAATCAGAGAATTGGGGCCTGAGCCATGCTTTTCCACCAAATGTCGTAGCATGCCCGCACAAATAATAAGGCCCAGCTCCGGCAAAAAGCTGAAATGCCTTTCCTTTTACGAAATAATAACCGACATCCATATCAAAAGCATATTCGGCATACTGCCGGGTTTTGCACTCTTCACGATAAGGACCGACATAGTCATTAAAGACACATTTTTTCTTATGGCTTGTGATGGCTAACGGAACCCTCGCATTGGCGTGCATCTCCCACCTTCTGTGGAGCATCTCAAAACCGCCGCTAATCTGATTGAAATTTCCATATTTTCCTTCACGGAAATCATAGAAAAGATTCGCGCCAAAAACCTCGCAGAATTTTTTGGGAAGAATTCTAGTGATAACCCCCAGATTTGCAGCTAAACTGCCATCGTCAAAAACCACAGCTCTTACATCAAATAACGAAAGGGAATGTCCGACTTCATATTCGGGACCAAAAATGACAGAAAGCTTCGAATATCCTCTTTCATATCCAATTCCCTTTCCCTCAATATGTCCCATATCAATTCTCTTTGGGATCGGGTAGGTATTGACACGGCGGGGCTCTGGGACCTGGGTAGGATTGGTTCCAAATCCACTCTTGGGGCCAACAGCAAGTTTAGGGAGGCCTCCTGTACCCCCATCAGAAGAAGAGGCTAGTAAAGGAGGCATTCTACCACCCGTATTCTTCAGTGGATAGTTTAAGTTTCCCAGGTGAAAATAGAAACCTACTATCAGAACACCACCTATTATATAGACCAGTGGCCTCATATAACCCTCCGCACAAAATTCTACTCTTATTTTTAATAATATCATTAAATTATTAAATATCAATAATATTTATTACAAAACGAATAATGAATTTGCAAATCATGTGCCATTCGAAGGTGTCTTAGGGGGCGTACCTAGTACCTAGTTGATAAAGTTTTTGCCGTTTCGGCTGCAACATAAGCCCCGGGGTTCGACTCTCGCAAACAGGTCCTATGTTGTTAATCTGGACCTGTTTGCGAGAGCCGAACCGCGGGAGCTTTCACGCCAGCCGAAACGGTAAAAACTTTATCAACTAGGTACTAGGAGAAACGGGTCAGGTAATTCTCGGCGGACAGAGGTTCTTTCTACAATTCGATTACATTTATTTATAAAACTTAATAATAATGCTTAAAAATAATGCATTTTTTGCCCTTATTAAGGAGTCAGCAAAGCCGCTGAAAGTATAACTCAAGTTGTCTCAAAATTTGGGTATAACACTAATGGGGGCTCCGCCATAGAGACGAAGTTCGGAGGGGGAAGGATCGCACGATCAGGCGATCGCGTTAGATCGCTTAAGCAAAATCGCGCTGCGAAAGGGCTCTACCAAAAAAGCCGCGAGTGTTCAAAACTGAGAACCTCAACAGATCCCTCGGCTTATAGAAGGTCTACGAGGGGGGACTACGTTCAATCCCCCCAACAAGGACGCGATTTGACGGAGCGAGGCTTAGTGGGTCCAACAGAGGATAGCTGCACGAGATGCTGTGCCTCCGACATATGTGAACGAGGCTCTATTCAAAGTTTTAAAGAACTCGTTTTTAATGCCTTAAACCCTTTTTTAACGCGACAACTTCAACGCGTGTCAAATCACAAATACTGTCTAGGGCCACTAGTACTCACTCATTGACAATTTTCCAACCCGACTCGATGCCTAGCCGTTTGCGCAGCCCTGGCTCGAATCGATTGATGACACGTTCCTTATCTTCAATCTCATATCCGATCTCGAGCAGCTCATCTCTTTCATTTTCTGATAAAGAGCGGCTATCAACGCGCAATTTCTGCTTGAGTTTTCCGAAATTCAAATCGCCTTTGCTTCTGTTCAAATATTTGTTGATGCGAAGCTCTTCTCTGCTCAATTTTTCTGCGGTCTTTCCACCTATGAAATTGCACTTGTAAGGAGGCCACGTAAAGGACGTGTTGCATTCAGGCTTAAACACCGTTTTCTCAAAACTTTTTAATATGTTTTGAACAGGGCGATTCGTAAGATCGACGTTTGCAATCAAGAGTTCTTTTTTCGTAAGAGAATCCTTGTGGGAAGCATCAAAGCAATCGCATATTAATTCAAAGCCGGGATTTTCCTTATGATTCTCCAAGACCTCGCATATGCTATTTGCATGTACGGGGACCAGGAACTCATCAACATCAAGAAATACAAGCCACTCGGATTCATTAACGGCAAAGCGCTTAATTGCGTTTTCATAAGCTGGCAATTGCGTGCTTAACACCCAGTGCACTATTTTTTCATTCTCATTGTAGGGCACGCGGTCCGGCCAATTCAAGAATGTGACCAAACCTTGCTTGATATAAGGCATCAAAACTCTGACTGAGCGGTCTCTACTTCCATTGTCGTATAAATAGAAATGCTCCACTCCCACCATTTGGTGATATTCAAGCCACTCCTTCAAATAGGCCGCTTCATTTTTAAAGAGCGCGCATACGGAGAGCTTATATTTTTTTTCCGTTTTTGCCTGTTCCACAACCTCGTCTGCTTGCGCAGGTTGGGTGATCACTCCAAATGCTGGCAGCAAAGCAGCCAACAACAAAATTAACTTAGACTTTTTAAACATCTTACCTCCAAAAATCCATAATTTTATTTCTTTTTCATCTCAGAATAATCTTAAGCGGAACATCCCTACTCGCCCAAAACTTTCCAGCCCGACTTTATCCCTAAGCGTTTGCGCAGTTCTGGCTCAAATCGTTGGACGATCCGTTCGTTATCTTCAATCTCATATCCAATCTCAAGCAGCTCATTCTTTTCGTTTTGCGATAAAGAACGACTATCGACACGCAATTTCTGCTTCATTTTCCCGAAATTTAATTCGTCTTTTCTCCTGTTCACATATTTGTTTATCCGCAGCTCTGCTCTACTCAATTTTTCTGCGGTCTTGTCATCTTTGAAATTGCACTTGTAAGGAGGCCAAGTGTAGGTGGCCACGCGTTCGGGCTTAAATAGCATTTTCTCAAAACTTTTAAAGTTGTTTTGAGGGGGGCGGTCGGTAAAATCGGCGTATGCGATCAAGAGTTCTTTTTTCGCAAGAGTGTCCTTATGGGAGGCATCAAAACAATCGCATGTCAATTCAAAGCCCGGATTTTCCTTATGATTCTCCAAAACCTCGCATATGCTATTTGCATGCACAGGAACCAGGAACTCATCGATATCCAAGAATACGAGCCACTCCGATTCTTTAACAGCAAAGCATCTGATTGCATTTTCATAAGCTGTCACCTGCGTGCTCAGGGCCCATTGCGCCAATCTACTATCATCGCATTGGACAAAACGATCTGGCCAACTCAAAAATGTGACCAGACCCCGTTTAATGTAGGGCGCTAGAACATTTACAGAGCGATCGTTGCTTCCATTGTCATACAAATAAAAATGGTCTACTCCCACCATTTGATGGTATTCGATCCATTCTTTCAAATAAGCGGCCTCATTCTTAAAGAACGCACAAGCTGAGAGTTGGTACTTCTTTTCCACTTTCGACTGACCTGCCTGAGGGCCATCTACTTGCACATGTTGGGCAGTCATTGCAAATACCGGCAACAAGGCTGCCAGCAACAAAATTAACTTAGACTTTTTGAACATTTTACCTCCAAATTTTATCACTTGTTTTTTTCTCATTCTGATAAAGCCTTCATAAAGCAATCACCTTAATGATTGTTAAAGATGCTCCAAGAGAACCTACAGTAGGAGGCGTAATTGTTTTAGTTAGGGAGGGGTCTAAATTCACAAATTGAAGCGTGTCGCCAGCCAGAAGCATCACGAGAACTGTAGTGCTCGCAAACTGAGCGTTTGTAGCATCTGTGACCATTCCAATCGCCGAATCGGCGAGGAAAACTCCATTTTTATACAAACCGAAAGTAGCCATTTGAGCTGGTCCGACTGAGTAGCCATAGGACACTTGATAAAATCCGGACGCGCCTACATTTATCACTCCTGCAGGAGACTGATTTATTGTCGATCCGGGAGGAATAATGGAATCTAGCCAGACAATCGGCGCATGTGGGCCAACGGCCTGGGCTGCAGAAGCTGAGAAAAATGCCGAATCCGTCAGGGCAATCACACCTGTTGGGCCCGTTAGGCCCGTCTGACCTGTGGGACCAGTCGGTCCTGTTGGACCCGTCTGTCCCGTTGCGCCCGTAGGTCCTGTCGAACCCGTCGGCCCTGTTGGAGCTGTCGGTCCTGTTAAACCTGTCGGGCCTGTTAAGCCTGCCGGACCCGTACTGCCTGTTAAGCCCTTGGGACCTTGGAGGCCTTGAGGCCCCGGAGGCCCCTGCGTTGCGGCCCTGCCGCATCCGACTTTGAGAATTTGGGCGCCTTGATCTATTCCGCCGTTAAAAGAAGCTGGAGGGTCGGATAGGTCTGCAGAGACTGTATTTTCCAAACATCCTTGCAATGGAGCAGGTGAAACTTGGGTGGAATCGGAATGAATCCTTTCAGATCTATTGCTGTCTACACTAGATCCAGCGAATGCGGTCGTCGAGACCGAAAAAAGAATTAACGAAACCAGGATCGAGCTTTTCACCATGGAGAAATTAAAAGAACTTTGAAACATATGTTTTCCCATATTGTCACATTCTTCGTGTTTGTAAGAAGCGGAATCACGCTGTATTGTTGACTCACTTCCATTAATTTTTGCCAATTCGCCTTTTTGTTCGGCTGGATTTTGACCCTCGAGAGGAAGCAAAAAGACCGTCCAAAACTAAAGTCCGATTCAACCGAGCAGCGTATATTTTCACGCCATTTATACAATTACGACTAATGTAGCGACTGACAGAAATTTCGCACAAGAAAATTTTTAGTATCTACATTGAAGAAGATAAAAAAAGGCAAGGATCCAAGTTGGAACCTTGCCCTATTCGCTTAGAGAGCTAGCCCAATCTTAAGCGAGTTTTTTTCCGTTGTCGAATTTCGACTCTTCGACTTTTCCGTCTTTATCGAAGCTCCTTTTTATACCGTGCAGCTCATCTTCAACAAAGGTCTGCAACAGATGAGGCTTGCCATTGTCGTAAAACTTATTGAACTTTCCATGTCGCTTGCCGTCTTTGTATTCCCCCTCGAATGTCAGCACTTCCTGATCATTCCATTCTTTATAGACTCCATGGATCTTTCCGTTTTTGTAGGGAATGCGCTTGGCCAGCTTACCGCTATCATAGTAGGTGATCTCATCGCCTTCTTTCAACTCATCTACAAAATTGACTTCTACAAACACGTTGCCGCTTGGAAAATACTGAATCGATGGACCATTGCGCTTATCCTTATGGAATTCAACGCTCATCAAGAGCTGCCCACCCGGCGAATAAATTTGAGCAATGCCCTCTTTTACGCCATTTACATAGGGAGTGGTGGCGATTTTGACACCGGATTCATTGTATTCGATAGCTTCTCCAACAGGGACATCATCTACGAAATTAACCTCAAGCGCTTTGACCTTTCCGAAATGTTCATGATTGGGATAATACACTTCATGAAGCCCTTCGCGACGATTATTTTTGTAATGGAAAACAACATCTTTTCCATCGCGCCCTCTCTCAAAGAAACGCCCATCCAGCTTTCCATGAACGAAGGTGGCCTCTTCTATAAGGGTTCCCTCCTTATCCCACATCGCTTTGACGCCATGAAGATCTCCATTTTTGTAGGAGACTATGGACTGCGTGGCACCGCTTGGGTAATAAGTCCTCTGCTCTCCGTGCATCTGTCCTTCGTCATTAAAAACAAAGTATCTGGCAAGTTGGGCCGTCTGTTTTTTTGAAAGATTTCCATCAGCTGCTTCCTTCTGCAGGTCCGCTTTTGAGTAGTATTCCTTATGTTCTCCTACAGGCACACCACTTTTGAAGGATTTCACAGTGGAGAGCGAGCCATCTTCGAACCACATTTTGATCTCTCCATCGAGCTTATCCTCCTTGTAGTAGGCCAAAACTTTCATTTGACCGTTTTCATAATACTCTTCATCCTTGCCGTGCCTTTTCCCATTTTCCAGCTGAAGAATTTCTTTCTGTTTGTTTTTACCATACCAAAGCTTTGCAGTGCCGACAGCTAAGTCATTTTCGTACCGAACGTCTGCAAGCATCTCGTTTTCAGCGCTGAATTCCCTGTGGACACCATGTTTTTTTCCCATCACAAAATCGCCGCTAAAATGCAAAGCCCCATTTTCATACCACTCTTTACGCGTTTTATCGAGTTTGCCATCTACGTAAAACTCTTGTAGTTTGGGGTTGCCATTTTCGAACCATTCCTGCCGCTCTCCATCCTTTAGTCCATTATTTAAATGGATGCGAGTTGCCTGCTGTCCATTTTCATACCATTCTTCGGATAGGCCGTCTTTGACGTTGTTGCGATAAAACGCTTTCGCCTTGATTTGTCCGTTCGGATAATATTCTTTTTGCTCTCCATCGAGATTGCCGTTCACATACTTGAAATCGACCTGAGGCCTTCCATTCCCAAACCACTGGCGGAAGGGGCCATTGCGCTTATCGCCGACCAGAGTGTATTCAGCGATCTTGACTCCGGAGGGGCTGAACTCCATAACGGGTGCTAATAGCCTTCCCTGTTTATCATAGTTAGCGAGAAAAACTAGGGTCCCCTCCTCTGTGTTACGCCAGTGCTTGCCTACAGGAGTGCCGTCCTTGAATTCACCTTCTCCTATTGTCTTGCCATCACGGCTGAAAAACTGCTCTTTTCCATGCTTTTTGCCATCTTTGTAATGGACTTTATGTGATTCACTTCCATTTGGATAGTAACCGATATGGGTTCCAATCGGCTGTCCCTGGTTATAATCCTGGACTAGCAGGATCGAGCGATCTTCCGCATAAACGACGAGGGCTGGATTTTTACCATCGGAATGATAGACTCCCTTTTGATAATGCAAGGTCGCCTTTAATGCGCCCCCTTCATACCACTCCATTGCGGTGCCATGCGGAACTCCATCCTCATAAGAAACAATACTTGCCCTCGTGCCTTTAGGGAAATATTTGATTAACTCGCCGGTGATCTTATCGTTTTCAAAAACGACTTCCTCAGACTTCACCCCATCTTCGAAGTACGAGAGCAATTGCCCATGTCTTTTCCCTTGTTTGAAAGTACATGCGGCATGGAGTTTGCCATCGGGATAATACGCCTTCATCTCGCCGTGCGCGAGCCCCCTGTCATAAAAAGCAGTTTTTTCAATCTGCCCGTTTTCAAAGTAGCTAATACACATTCCATGGGGAACGATTGTCGATTTCCAATCTTTAGCCCCTTGAGAATCCTCTTCGACAAGGATTAAATCCATTTCCGTCTTGATTTGTCCGCCAGGATAAAAAAGAACTTGTTTTACAGGGGTCTCATTAACATCGCCAATCTGCTCATAAAAAAGAACTTTCAGGGGCTGGCCTTGAGGATGGTTTTCCATAATCTTAGGGCGCCAATGCGGCTGACGGGCTTTTAAGGCGGAGGCCACCGGAGTAACGGGTTCGGGCACTGCCCATCCAAGGTTCAGGCTCAATGAAAGTGCAATCGCTAATAGGGAATGTATTCGCATAGGATATCTCATAAAAAAAAGGGTTTTTTTACTCACCATACATAAGGAGATATTTTACTGCAATCAGCTGAAAACTTTGCTCTCGCTGAGTACAAGCGCACTCTCACTTTCTGGCGCGAAGGGCATTCAAGATCACTGCGACGTCGATGATTTCCTGGAGCATAGCCCCGATCGGCGGAGAGATAAATCCAAAAACGGCGATGACCATAAGCAGCAAGCTCAGCCCAATCCCAATCAGGATGCTTTGCTTTGCGATATGGAGCATCCGTTTTCCAATCGAAATGGCATCGGCGACCTTGGACAGATCGTCGACGAGCAGCACGATATCTGCAGATTCTGCAGATATCGCAGTACCATAAGCGCCCATCGCTACGCCAACAGTTGCCGTTGCAAGAGCTGGCGCATCATTAATTCCGTCGCCTACCATCATCACAGAATTGTACATCTTCTCAAACTGCCGGACAGTGTTCACTTTTTGTTCAGGGGTAAGTTCCGCCTCAACCCTTTTTATTCCGGACTTCCTTGCGATGGCTTCTGCATTTTTTTTGTTGTCCCCGGTGATCATTCCAATTTCCTTCATCCCAAAATCGCGCAATTTCTGGATCAAATTCGCCACCTTGGGCCGAATTTGATCGGTAATCACTAAAAAACCCATGCAGACATCGTTTTGGAGCAGGAAGATCAGTGTCTTTCCTTCCTCATAGTAAGGATTTACAATGTTTTGATAATTGCTTATTTGTTTTTGCAAGAAATTATAAGATCCTGCGAGGTAATGCTGCCCATCTATTTGACCTTCCACTCCCTTGCCGGGAATTTCCTTAAAAAATTGAGGGAGGGGTAGTACAGGATGAGTTTCCTGTGCTTTTTTCACAATCGATGCGGCAATGGAATGGGAAGAATATTGTTCGATGATCCCAGCGTGATAGAGGATGCTATCCTCTGTCATATTGCCCAAGGGCACGACCTTCTCAACAACAGGGGTTCCAAATGTAATCGTCCCGGTTTTATCAAAAAGGGCAGACTGGACCGTCGCGATCTGCTCCATAGCAGCTCCTCCTTTAACAATAATCCCTGAATCGGACGCCTTATTGATCCCGCAAATGACAGCAATAGGAGTCGCCAGAATAAGAGGACAAGGAGTGGCTACTACTAGAACAGCAAGAACTGTCGTGAAGTCGCTTGTCATCAAATACCCGATGAAAGCGATGACCAGAGTTAGAGGTGTAAAAAAAATGGCATAGCGGTCAGCGAGCCTTTGAATGGGGGCTTTTTCCTCCTGGGCTTTTTTCACCATCATGACGATTTTAGCGTACTGGCTATCGCTGCTTAACTTATCCGCGCGCATGGTGATAGGTCCATTCACATCAACGCTTCCGCTAAGCACGCGGTCGCCCAATGTTCTATTGCGCGCTAAAGGCTCCCCTGTAAGCGCTGATTCATCGATCTCCGCTTCTCCTTCAACAATCGTTCCATCGACAGGGATAAGATCCCCGGTCCTGACGATTAAAAGATCACCCACCTCAACATCGTCAACGCTGCTCTCTTCGATTTTGCCATCTCTTTTCCTTCGCGCAATTCTTGGCGCGCGCTGAAGAAGAGCTGTCAAAGAAGAGCTCGCTCTTCGCAGGCCGTAAAACTCGATCGCCTCTCCCCCTGATTGCATCAGGACGACAACGGCACCTGCAAAGGATTGACCGGTCAATATCGCGGTGATGATGGCAAGCATTGCGACTATATCTGAGGCAAATTTCCCATGCAGCATTCCCTTGATCGTTTCATAAATGATCGGCAGTCCGCCTACAACCAAGGTAGCAAACCAAATCCTCCCGCCAAGGTCCGGCAGGCCAAATCCAAATCGAAATAGCGTTCCAAGTAGAAGCCCGAATAGAGCAAAAACTGGAATGGGATACTGTTTTAAAAAGTTCCAAATTTTAGACATTTCTTATTTCTCGATATCTTCATTGATAAGCCAGAGGAGCTTCAGGAGCTCGCCGCGATCGAGGCCCTTGATGTGATCCTGTTCATCGAAGCCGAGGACGCCTTCGACAAGGGTCAGTTTCTTTTCAATGATGCGGTGGATGTGCTCTTCGATGGTTCCCTTTGTGACCAGTTTGAAGACCTGGACGCCACGGTTTTGACCGATGCGGTGGACGCGGTCTGTCGCTTGATTTTCCCTGGCAGGGTTCCACCATCTGTCGTAATGGATCACAACAGATGCAGAAACGAGATCAACGCCAACGCCGACTGCCTGCAATGAGGCCAGAAAGACCTCGCAATTCGGATCATTTTTAAAGAGATCGAGCTGCTCTTTGCGATTGCGCGTGGATCCGCGGATGCCGGCAAATCCTATGTTTTGCTCTTGAAGATAGGCTTTGATCATATCGAGCATATCGAGATACTGGGAAAAAATAACAACCTTCTGGCCGCTATCGCGAATCTCTTGCAATAGCTCAACGAAAAGATCCCATTTGCCCGATTTATGTTTTTGAAATTCGCTGTATTCTTTGGTGATGAGACAGGGATGATCGCAGATTTGCTTAAGAGTTGAGAGCAATGCAAAAACGTGGAGAAAGGGAACGGGCTTTGTTTGATTTTCCAGGTCTTGCAAAAGAGCCGGCTTATGCAATAGGAATGTCTGCTTATAGAGCGCCTGCTGCTCTTCTGAAAGATCGCAATAAGAAATCTCTTCGATCTTTTCGGGGAGCTCGAGCAATACTTCCGATTTTTTTCGGCGCAGAATAAAGGGTTTTGTCAGTTTCGACAGCAGCAGCTTTTTGTCGGAATCCTGATTTTTTTCGATAGGATTGACGAAGAGCTCTTTAAAATGCGCTTCTAGCGGCAAATATCCGGGCACGATCACATCGAAGAGCGCTTTAAGCTCCAGTAACCTGTTTTCAATAGGCGTTCCCGAAAGTCCGAGCCGCATATTGGCCTGAATTTTTTTAAGAGCTTTGTGCGTTTGAGATTGGGCATTTTTTGCGATTTGCAATTCATCGTAAATGGCTATCTCAAATTCAATTTGGGACAGCGCTTTCTGTTCGCTGCGCAGCGTTCCATAGGAGGTCAGGAGAATATCAGCATTTTCTTCCAAGGGACCAAGCTTGCGGCTGATTCCATAAAAAACGAGGACTCGGCTGCCCGGAAGGAAGTTCTTAAGCAGCTCTTCCCAATGATAAATCACAGAGGTTGGACAAACGACGAGAATTTTTCCAGATGGGTTGCTCTTCTCATTTGTTTCATCTCTGCTTTCTTTGGCCTGCAAGTGATTATGAACAGCAGCGATGAGCCCCATTGCCTGGTGGGTTTTTCCAAGTCCCATCTCATCACAGAGAAGGCCAGAGAGTCCATGCAGATATAAAAACCAAAGCCAGCGAACACCTGCTTCCTGATAAGTGCGCAAATCACTTTTCAAACCTGTGAGATCGATGGGCTGATCCGTTTGAAAGAGCGCGAGCTTTTCTATCACTTGACATGTTTCATTTTGTTCCGGAGTAGCTGCTAAAGGAACTCGTAAATCTTCAAAGGCTGTAAGGCGGAGCCATTCCATGGTTGTCATCCGAAGCTGCCTTCCCCCTTTAAGCCAACGCTTCGAAGAGATATTCTTAAACCAGCTAAATCTGGGATGTTTTAAGAAAAGAAGTCCGGCTGGCGAAAATAAGTAACGTTTATTTTCCTGAATAGCTCGCCAGACATCATATAAACCCACTTCTCCTATTTCCGTCTCAAAGACAGCTTCAAGCAACCATTGCCCCGTTTTTTTCTTTCCGGTTTCTTGCAATTTCCGAATGAGCAACCGGAGGTCTTTAGGTTTTTTAAGTTCTTTTTGAAGAGAAAAAATGCAAGCTCCTAAAGCATCGAGCTCATAGAGCACAAAATAGGGCTCGTCGGAGAGAGAAATCACTTTTTCTCTGGAAAAAGTTTCCGGAACTCTTTTGTCGTAGGGAATTTCAAAGAAGCCTTCTTTTTCAACGTAAGTATACTCTCCAAAAATTTGCACCTCTGCGGCATTATAGGGAGGCCTAAATCGAAAATGGGGACGGACCACTACCCTCTTCTCCTCATTTAAAAAAATTTCAAGGCCGCTCTTTTCAAGAGGACATCTGCTGGAAAAGAATCCCTTGAGGCTCTCTAACTCCTCGCGATGCGTGCGAATAAAAGAGGGGATCTCCGATTTATAAACCACAGTACTTGGACGAATGAGCGATCCGCTTCTTCCTATCCTCTTTGCAAAAAACCCTTTTCCTTTGAGATAGATCCAATCGCCAAAATCGATGATTTCTTCAGAACTGTCCATCATTTCAACCAAAGCTTCAAAACGCAAGAAGCCCTCTTTCGAGACACTAAAACTTAAATTGGATTCGATCGTATAGACATGCGTTTGAAACCCCTCAAACTCTCCTAGCCAGACGCGATGACGATTGATGAAATCATTCATTTCCGCTTTTTGGATCACCTTCTGCACACCTTCGAATAAAAGATCCTCCAAAAGATAAAACCCTTTTTCCTGAATGTACACCCAAGGACCGAAGTAAACAGAATCGGTTTTTTGCAAGTCTCCTCTTTCAAACGCGTAGCACGTAATACTTAAGTTTTCCTTTTTGTCAAACTGCACATGATACTGCGCCTTAACGCCGCTCAAATGAATTTTTTCACCCACTAAATATTTTTGAAGAACGTGTGGGTATTTGTGAAGAACAGAGCCAATTTTTCCTTCAGGGATCTCATCCAATTTGAAAATGGGATCGATCTGTTTTGGGAAAAATCCCCTTTTAGGAACAAACAGCCATTCCCCCACCTCGGTACCGCCTGTCTCATCCTGATTTTCCGATTTTTGCGCACCTTTTAAAAGCTGGGTTTTCTCAATCCTAAACAGTCTTTTTTTCACGTCGTAATGGATCGCTTTGATTTTATATTCCTGAAACTCGTGGACGACAAGAGGGGATTTTACAGAGCTAAGCGCTGGGATTATTTGAGGCCAGTTCACCTCTGCGATATAAAAACTAAAAGAGAGTGAAGGAAAATGGATATGGACCCATTCAGGCAGAGACCTTTTTTCAGCCTCAAACTCAATACTATATTTTTCCTTTTCCTCCTGCATTGCCATCATCCATTTAGCAAGATCAGACCAGAATGAAAGCTCATATTGGAGATGCTCGCTTGGTTTTCCGGATTTCCAAAGCGCGATCTCTTCGGGAGGAAGATTGGAAAATTTAAGCGAGGTTTCCTCTGTTTCAATCGCACGCTTAAATAGAATTTCCTGGAGGCGTTTTTTTCCTTTAGGATTGAGTCCTTTGATTGATAAAAGAAGTTTTCCCGTTACCGATCTGGCCTCATAAACCTGATTTTTCTTCTTTAACAAAGATGCCCCGTAGCCATGTCTTCGACTTGCCAAAAGACAAAGATGATTCCAAAGAGAATCGTTAAAACGAACATGGAGCGGAGATAGATGGCCATTCAAAATCTTCTGATAAGCAGCTGCCAGATGTATGCAGGATTTGGTCTTTTCCGCCTCGGGACAGCTGCAAAAACAATCGAGAATTTGCCCCCCATCGTCAAGCTGCAAAAAAGGCCAGTAACTAGCCTTCTTTTTTAGATCGGAGGCTTCTACCTGATACGTTCCTTCTGAAAATAAAACCTGCCCTACTTTGCCAGCTTTCAGTAAAGCTGACCCATTAGCTAGATCTTGTTTTGAAAGTGGCGAAGCTTCCACGCAATCTATCCCTTTAATTTTTCTGGAGGAACGTACTCATAGCCAAGATCAGCAGCTACAGGAACGCTTGTCACATGGCCCAAAACAACATTTAGGCCGAGCATGAGACCAGGATCTTCTTTCGCAGCAGTCTTGTACCCTTTTGCTGCAATCCGAAGAGCGTAGGGCATCGTCGCATTTGTCAAAGCCTGAGTAGATGTTCTAGCAACGGCTCCTGGCATATTAGTAACACAATAGTGAACGACGCCATCGACAACGTACGTCGGATCGGTATGGCTCGTAGGGCGTGACGTCTCTGCACATCCGCCTTGATCGATCGCAACATCGACAATGACAGACCCCGGTCCCATTTTTTTGACCATTTCTCTCGTTACAAGTTTGGGCGCCATTTTTCCGGGAATTAACACAGAGCCGATCACAAGATCGGCCCGTGCCACATGTTCTTCTACTGTAGCAGGGGACGAAAAAGCTGTCTTGAGACGCGGTCCAAAAAGTTCATCGAGCTCGCGCAACCGCCCAAGATTTCTATCCAAAATGACGACATCTGCTCCAAGGCCCATCGCCATCCGCGCAGCCTCAGTGCCGACGATTCCTCCGCCAATCACTGTCACTTTCGCGGGAAGAACTCCAGTAACCCCTCCAAGAAGGACCCCCTTGCCGCCGTTTGGGAGTTGAAGAGCATTGGCCCCTGCCTGAATAGAAAGCCTGCCAGCAATTTCACTCATAGGAATGAGCAGAGGAAGCCGGCCTTGCCTATCTGTGATCGTCTCATAAGCGATTCCAACGATCTTCCGCTCCAAAAGATTTTTCGTCTGCTCAGGATCTGGAGCTAAATGAAGATAGCAAAAAAGGATCTGCCCTTCTTTAAGCAAGCGAAATTCTTGGGACTGAGGCTCTTTGACCTTGATCACCATTTCAGCTTGATAAACTTCTGGCGCTGTGGAAACGATTTGAGCTCCCGCTTCCAAATACATGGAATCTGAAAATCCTATCCGATCCCCTGCCAGCGTTTGAACAACTACCTTATGGCCCTCTTTCACAAGAGCTTTGACCATGTCGGGCGTGGCCCCAACACGGCATTCCTGATCTTTGATCTCCTTCGGAATTCCGATGAACATCAGCCCCTCCTATAATGAGAAATTCAAGAGAGAGCCCTCAAAATTGCATCCTGAGTTTTAAGAGCTCGGTCCCATTGGATAGCGCCCTCGAAGACTCTAGTCGCGCTCCCAACCATCTCAATAGCGCATTCTTTATTGTCATTACTAGTGAAAAAAAATTGCAGGGTGTCTAGTCCTCGGGTAAGGACGCTTACAGAAGGGTTTAAGCCTTTCACTTTCATGGCAACAAAAGCGCTCGCAGAGCAGCCGGTGCCGCAAGATAGGGTTTCTGCTTCGACACCCCTTTCGTAAGTGCGCACAGAAATTTTGTCTCCTTTAAGGACGCGAGTGAAATCGACATTCACGCCGCTTGGCGCAAAGTGAGGGTGAAAACGGATCTGCCTCCCCAGTTTGCAAACGTCTACTGCATCCAAATCATCGACAAATAACACCGCATGGGGAACACCGATATTAACAACGTAAAGGGTCATTCCCTCTAAAAGAAGCCCCCAATGCAGTACAGATGGCACTCCTAAATCGACAGCGATTTCATCCCCTAAACGTCTGCAGCTAATAATCGCATCGTAGGTTTCAATGGCCAAGGCATCAAGTTCTGGATTTTCTTCGAAAAGAAAACTTGCAATGCAGCGAATCCCGTTGCCGCACATTTCCGCCTCGCCACCATCAGCGTTAAATATCCGCATCCGATAGTCTGCAACTGAAGAGGGAAGTAAAATCAAAAGGCCATCGGCGCCAATCCCATGGCGCCGATCACAAACAAAGCGAGTTAAAACAGACAGATCACATGTGGGCGCAAAACGACTCCAATCCATAAGGACAAAGTCATTACCGGCCCCTTCATATTTGAAAAAAGAAACTTTGTTCAAGCTAGTTCTTTATAGGAAGTAACGATTTTGTCCAAAAGTCCAAAATCCTTTGCCTCTTGCGCGCTCATCCATGTATCGCGATCGATAGCTCTATCAATCGTCTTAAAATCTTTTCCCGTTGCTTCGACATAGATCTCAACAAGAGCTTGACGAGTTTTTAAGATTTCTTTCGCATGGATCTCAAGATCTGTAGCCTGACCTCTAATGACCGCATTCACAGACGGCTGGTGAATCATGATCCGCGCATTTTTGGTGGCAAATCTGCGTTTTGGCGCTGCGCAAAGACTTAAAATTGATCCCATAGAAGCTGCAAGGCCAGTGACCAGCGTCGTTACTGGAGATGTGATCATTTTGATTTGATCCCAGATCGCAAATCCCGAATCTACCGACCCGCCCGGAGAATTAATGACGAAAAGAATAGGTTTTCCAGGATCGAGAGATTCGAGATACCAAAACTTGCGAATCATTTCTTTGGCGCTATCGCCATCCACTGCGTCAGACAAGAAAATCCGCCTGGACTTCAAAAGCGATTCATCGATCTTATCTTCAACGATGCTTATACCCGGTTTTTTTTGCGCAGGCTCTTCCTCTTCATTGCGGAACATCATACCAACCTCTATCTATTATTCATGTTCTTATACTAAACAAAATCCAATTCCTCAGTCAATGACAAGCTCAGGATAGAGAGGATAAGCGCTAAGTAGAGCAGCAATCCTCTTTTGAACCGAGGAAAGGACTTTTGGATCAATTTCCACTTTTGACCGGCTAGGACCCGCCCCCTTCTCATCTGCGGCAGGTTTTGCATTTTGCAGCAGCTCCACAATCGCATCCGCAATTTCCACCATCTCCGGCTCTTTCATTCCAAGAGTAGTCACTGCAGGCGTTCCAATTCTGACACCGGATGTGTACCACGGACCGTTAGCATCAAAAGGAAGGCTGTTGCGATTCACTGTAAAATGCGCTTCCCTCAAAGCAAGTTCTGCCTGCCTTCCGGTAATTCCAAAAGTAGATGCGACATCAAAGACCATCAGATGGTTATCGGTGCCCCCTGTCGTTAGCTTAACCCCTTTTTTCATGAGTTGAGCAGCTAGCGCCTTGGAGTTAGCGACAATTTGGGCGGCATATTTTTGGAACGTCGGCGCATTGGCTTCCTTAAACGCAATCGCTTTTGCAGCCATAACATGAGGCAGCGGACCTCCAAGAACAAGGGGACATCCTTTATCAACAACTTCTTTGAGCTCGTTTGAGCACATTACCATTCCCCCGCGAGGACCTCTCAGCGTCTTATGGGTCGTCGTCGTCACAATGTGCGCGTACGGCACCGGATCGTACTCTCCCTTCATCACTTTACCGGCGACAAGACCCGCGAAATGGGCCATGTCCACCATCAGCATCGCACCCACGCTATCTGCAATCTCGCGCATTTTTGCAAAGTTGATCAGGCGAGGATAAGCCGAGTACCCGGCAATCAAGATCGCAGGTTTCTCCTTTTTAACTTGGGCCTGAAGTTCTGCATAATCGAGCAATCCCGTGTCTCGGTTGATCTCATAGGGGACCGAATGCATGATCTTGGCTGAAATATTATGGCGATAGCCATGTGTCAAATGCCCTCCCGAATTAAGGGACATCCCCATCACCTTTTGGCTGACAAGCAGCTTTCTCACATTCTCATATTCTTCCGGAGTGAGCTCGTCGACGCTTTTTTTCCCCAATTTCTCCACTTCTTTGTTTTGCACCCGATAGACGAGCATCGCCCAAAATGCAACAAGATTCGCATCTGCTCCCGAGTGAGGCTGAACATAGGCGTGTTCGCAATTAAAAAGTTTTTTAGCCTCATCTACTGCTGCTGCCTCAATCGTATCCACATTATCGCAACCGGCATAAAATCTTCGAAAAGGCACGCCCTCAGCATATTTGTCGGTCAAAAGATTTCCCATTGCGAGCTGAACGGCAAGCGATGAAAAGTTCTCAGAAGCAATCAACTTTAGATGACTCCGCTGATCCTTAAGCTCTTGAATGATCCCTTGACCGATCAGAGGATATTCCTGCTGGACGTGATCGACCCCTGCCATAAAAGCAATTGCGGCCTTCGTTCTCTTCTCCGCAGGCACCCGATTAAAATATTTATCCAAATGAGACATGCGACACCTCTTATGCTAATGAACATGAAAACTTAGATTGCCTGCTTCCTACAAAAAAATGAACAATTCAAAAATTAGATTGAAAGTTTGAATATCAAATCTTTTTATTAAAGCGCTTTAAGGGCACATCCACCCAATTTTACTTGAGCGATATTGACATAAAGAGCTAAGCTATCACACAAGAATAACTATCATATTTACCTTTTTCAAGTGAGAAAACAATGCTAGATGACCTCAAGGAGATTTTAGACATTCAGGAACTCGACATGAAGATGATCCGTCTAATGCGAGTTAAGAAAGAAAGGCTGAATGAACTGCAGCAGATCTCAGATTTGCGCAAAGAGCTCCACGCCCAAACAGGCGATAAAGAGAAAGAGATTGATGAGCTTGGAAAAAATATCCAGACCCTCGAGCAAAAGATCCAAGAGATCAACGCTAAAATCAAGAAGTTAGAATCTCAGCAGTCCAGCATAAAAAAAGCTGATGAATTCAATGCGATGACTCAGGAAATGACACAAGCCGAAAGAGAGCGGATTGCCATCGAACATAAAGTCTCTGACCTTGTCGATAAGCGCGTCGCTGAAGAAGACATGCTCGCGCGCATCAAAGAAAGTCTCAAAGGCTCTGAAGCTAGCAGCATGAATCTGGAAAAAGACATCCAGTCGAGCATAAAACTCATCAACGAAGAAGGCACGGACCTCAAAAAACAGCGCGACGCTCTCGCTGCGAAAGCGGCTCCGGACACATTGCAAATCTACGAAAGACTTCTTCGCAACAAGAAAGACCGCGTTGTCGTTCCTATCGAGAACCGCACATGCAGCGGCTGCCACATCGTGCTCACAGCCCAGCATGAAAACCTGGTTCGCAAAGGGGACAACTTAGTGTTCTGCGAACACTGCTCCCGCATCCACTATTGGCAGGAGAGCGAAGCGCTTGAAGGCTCCGTCGTCGCTACGAAGCGCCGCCGCCGCAGAGCTGCTACCGCATAGTTTTATATCGAAAGTGATTCAAGAACCGGTCTTGGGATGCGTGAATCACTATATCTATTTCCCTTTGGGGGGAAAGCAGGCAATCGCTGCTGCACAGCTACTGGCTCTGCAGGAGAGGAAAGTCTGGACTTCGCAGGAGAGGATACCAGTGAAAGACTGGGGGCCGCAAGGCTACGGAAAGTGTAACAGAAAACACTCCGCTGATCTTATTCAGCAACGGATAAGATCAGACAGGCTGAAAATGCTGGCTTTAAGAGTCAGCCGCAACTTACAGCGATGTGAGGCGTTATAAACCCTATCCGAAGCAAGGTGCAAAGGCCATTACTGTTCTCCGCAGGGTCTTTGCAAAGATCGCTTGAGGGCCTTGGCGACAGGGCCCCTAGAGGAATGGTTGCTCAACGACAGAATCCGGCTTATCGCTTCCCCCCTTTTTCTTTCAATTCTAATAAACGTGTTCACAAACCCACTTCTCATGAAGAATTTCTAAAGAATTCTTGCTAAAATCTCTTCTCAATGTAAAATAATTCCTCGGCGCTCTATTAGAGTTCTTTGCTAGAGGAATAAATCCATGGACGTAATTGAATTCGACGATCTCATCAATACGTTGCAAAACAGTGGCGAAAATGAGCGAATCGAAGCTAAACGAACCATCAACTCTCTTGGAAAAAGCCTTCTCGAGACAATTTCAGCTTTTAGTAATGAGCCAGGACTGGGCGGAGGCTATCTTGTTCTCGGTTTAACAAAAAACACAATTGAACAACCTCCCTATTACTCAATAACCGGTCTCAGAGACCCAGAACAGGCGCAGAGTGAAGTTGTCACTCTTTGCCGTCAATGTTTTAGCGTACCGATTAGACCAAATCTGGAACTTCTCTCTCATCAAGAAAAAAAATTTTTGCTTGTCTATATCCCAGAAGCGGAGCCGCATGACAAACCCGTGTTTATCCAGAGTGAAGGAATCGATAAAGGCGCCTTTCGCCGAATTGGACCGACAGATCAAAGATGTACGAAAGAAGATCTTAATTATCTTTATCAGCAGCGTTCTCGAAAAAAATATGATGAAACAGTTATAGAGCATGCTACTTTTGATGATTTCGATCCTCAAGCCATTGAAACATATAGGCAAATGCGCAAAGAAGTATACGCAGCTGCGGAAGAGCTTAACTACAGTGATGAAGACCTGCTGCGTTCTCTGTCAGTTTGGGTCCGAGATCGCGGAGGCTCTTATCCTACTGTAGCTGGACTTGTGCTCTTTGGTAAATCGATGGCCCTCAGGCGCCTCTTTCCCATGTCAACCAGGGTAGATTATATTCTGATCGAGGGCCGCGAATGGATGCCTGATCCTGAAAATCGTTATCATGCCATGGAAATGAGAGAAGGTCTCATTACGATGATTCCACGTCTTCTACGCAATATTATGACTGATATTCCCCAAGCTTTTGTTCTACATGATGATGGGATACACCGTAAAGACAACCCAACAATTCCACGAAAAGCAATTCGAGAAGCCGTTTGCAATACACTCATGCACAGAGATTATACTTCCAATCAACCCGTCCAGATCCGCCGTTATGCAAACCGTATTGAGTTTGCCAATGCCGGGTATTCGCTAAAACCTGAAGAGGAATTGGGATTACCAGGATCAATTACGCGAAATGATAAAATTGCCACCGTCCTACATGAAATCAATCTTGCTGAAACTAAAGGGACGGGTATTCGGACCATGCGAGACCTAATGCGAGAAGCTAATTTGACTGTCCCCCTAATCGAATCTGATAGAGGATCAAATCAATTTACCCTCACATTTTTAACGCATCATCTTTTTGACAAACAGGATATTGAATGGCTCGGCCACTTTAAAGACTTCAATCTTTCGAATGAGGAAGCGCGAACACTCATTGTGATTCGTGAAATGGGAGCGATTACCAATGCTGATTATAGAACGGTCAACTGCGTGGATACATTGATTGCAAGCGGCCACCTAAGGCGACTGCGCGATCTTGGACTTCTTGAACAAAAGGGAAGGGGGAATGCCACCTATTACATTCCAACCCAACAGATGCTCTCTCCAGGCCGCACCCCTCAGACAAGCTCCTTATCTGAGGGGTTAACCCCTCATATAAGCCCCTTATCTGAGGGGTTAACCCCTCAGATAAGCTCTCCATCTGAGGAGTTATCTCATTTTAACCCGGTCAAGGAAATTAATGAGATTGGCAAAAGATTGCCACCCGACATCATTAAACAGATGATTAAACAGCTCTGCTCTTCACGTCCTTTCAAACCCAGTGAACTTGCCCTACTTCTAAAAAGAAATCACCGCTATGTCCGCGATTATTATTTAGCCCCTATGGTCGAATCAGGTGAGTTAGAATTAATGTTCCCTGAGAATCCGGCACATCCTCAACAAGCCTACCAAATAAAAAAATAACTCGCCTAATCCTTTTTAAAGAGCTCCAGCGGATGGGATTTTTCATAAACCTCCCGCTTAAGCCTTGTTGACACCTGCGTATAAATAGTCGTTGTCGCAAGCGAGCTATGACCGAGCAGTATCTGGATCGTTTTCAAATCCATCCCCTTTTCCAGCCAATGCGTTGCAATCGTGTGGCGGATCGTATGGGGCGTGATCTTTCCAACAAGACCGCTCTGCTTCAAATATTCTTCAAACCGCCGATCCACAGATCTTGCTGTCAAACGTTTCCCCCATTTATTGAGAAAAACAGCATTTTCATCTTCTTGCGCCTTATGGTCCGGCATGTCGCATAATCTCTCCGGATGATGGAGATAATCGTGCAGCCATTTCGCAGCCGACCTCGTGATCGGGACGATCCTTTCCTTTTTCCCTTTTCCCATCACCCGGAGCAGAAAATTTTTGGCATCGATATTTTGCCGCTTTAACCCCACAAGCTCGCTGATTCGCAGCCCGCTGCTATAAAAAAGCTCCATGATGCAACGGTCCCGAAAACCTAAATAATTTGAGGTGTCCGGCTGCTCAAAGAGCCTCTCGATTTGATCGTAAGAGAGAGAAGGGGGGATTTTTTTTTCGAGCTTGGGGCTGTCGATTTCATCCAGAGGGTTATGCTCCACAAGGCGCTCTTTAACGAGAAATTTGAAAAAAGACCGCAGGGTCGACAAACGCCTAAGCACAGTTTTCCGGCTCGCATTTTTCGCAGCCATAGAAGCTAGATAAGAGCGGATAGCATGCTTGTCAATCGAAACCACTGTAAGCAAAGAAGAGATCTCTCCTTCAAAAAAATTCCTAAAACCCTCTAAATCAAGCCCATAATTGCGGAGGGTATGCTCTGATGCATTTTTCACGACGCAGAGGTATCTCAAGTATTTTTGAACACCCTCTTTAAAGGTCAGCATATTTCTTGTCCCTCTATTGGAATTTTGGTAAAGTATTGGCCTTTACAACACCTCTATAATTAACACTTATGACGATCAGCTTAAAAGAAATCAGCAAAAAAGTCGGCCCGCGCACACTCTTTGAGAACATCACCGCCACCTTCAACAGAGCCCGTTATGGACTCACTGGCCCCAATGGCGCCGGAAAATCCACCCTGCTCAAAATCATAATGGGGACAGAAGAAGCTACTAGCGGCAGCGTCCAGTTGCCGAGAAAAGTTGGTTTCTTAAAGCAAGATACTCGAGCAATTCCGCGATTTTAGAGTTGTAGACGTTGTCATTATGGGTAACCAGCGCCTTTGGGACGCTTTGGCTGAAAGAGACAAACTCTATGAAGCGGAAATGACCGATGAGGTCGGCATACGCCTCGGAGAGCTCGAAGAGATCGTCAATGAAGAAGACGGCTATGATGCGGAATCCGATGCGGAAATGCTGCTCACCGGTATGGGTATTCCCCCTGAATTGCACCATGAAAAAATGAGCGCGATCCCGACAGATCGGCAATTTCGGGCCCTTCTTTGCCAAGCCCTCTTCGGCAACCCCGACGCTCTGCTTCTGGACGAACCCACTAACCACCTTGACCTCGAATCGATCGGATGGCTCGAGCGCTTCCTCCACAATTACAAAGGCGTTCTCATTGTCGTGAGCCATGATAGGCACTTCCTCAACGCCATCACAACCCACATCGCCGACATCGATTACGAGACCCTCATCATCTATCCCGGCAACTACGATGACATGCTCGTCGCCAAGATGGCCGTCCGCGAGAGAACCGAGCCTGAAAACAAATCCAAAGAAAAAAAAGTTTCCCAGCTTCGCGAATTCGTCGCCAAATTTAGCGCAGGTACTAGAGCAAGCCAAGTGCAATCCCGCATTCGTGAAATCGATCGCCTGGAGCCGCAGGAACTCAAAAAATCCAACATCCAGCGCCCCTATATCCGCTTCTATCCCCCGGAAAAACCGTCCGGACAGATCGTCTTCAAAGCAATTGACATGTCCAAAGGCTACGACGCTAAGCCCGTCATTCGCCATCTTTCTTTCGAAGTGATGAAGGGAGATCAGATCGGCATTATCGGTAACAACGGCAAAGGAAAATCCACCCTTTTGAAAATGCTAGCAGGAGTTCTTCCCTTAGATTCGGGAGTACTTGAACTTGGACACAACGTACAAATCGGCTACTTTCCGCAAAACCACTCAGAGGTCATCGACAAAACCAGCCCCATGACTGCATTCGATTGGCTGAAAAAGAGAAAAGAAGGGGTTTACGATCAAGAGATCCGCAGCATCCTTGGAAAAATGCTCTTTGGCGGCGACGATGCCTTCAAACCCATCTCTCATCTGTCCGGAGGAGAAACTGCCCGCCTCATCATTGGCGGACTCATGCTGTGCAACTACAACGTTCTGATCATGGATGAGCCCAACAATCACCTCGACCTCGAAGCCGTCTCTGCGCTCGCATGGGCCTTGGAAGATTTTAAAGGCACTGTGCTCTTTGCAAGCCATGACCGCGACCTGATTGGCAATGCCGCGACCAAAATCCTCGCCTTTGAAGATGACAGGCCTCGTCTATTCGACGGAAAACTCGATGAGTATTTTGCAGCTAAGGCTTCGAAGTAGTCCCCTATGAACGAGAGCATGACAGAGGGAGATTTCCTAAAATTCTCCGAGAGATTTCAGCATAAACAAGCGGCAAGACTGCTACGCGCCTTTTACGAAAAAAAAGAGCCCAGAATCCTGGCCCTCTATAGGCGCGTTGAAAACTGGTGCTCACTGCCTCATCTGCCGGAAAAAGAGTTCGACATCCTCTCCGACAGATACCATTTCCACCTGCAAAAGGCAAAAATCTCCTGGAAAGAACACGATCTCCTCACCCCTCCTTTCCACAAAGCGGACGAACCCTCTTCCGCCCCTTACCTCAATATCTCCATCTACCTCGATAACTTACGCTCCGCATTCAATGTCGGCAGCATCCTTCGCACAACAGAAGCTTTTAGACTCGGAAAAGTCTGCTTTAGAGGAACAACTCCTACTGACACCAACCTCAAAGTGCAAAAAACCTCCATGTGCACCTATGACAAGGTCACTTGCGTGCAAAATGCCCTCCTCGCAGATCTGCCCCGCCCCCTCATCGCCTTAGAAACTGCGCCGGATGCCCCCTCTGTCTTCGATTACGCCTTCCCCGACACCTTCACGCTCATGCTAGGAAACGAAGAGTATGGACTATCCAAAGAAGCACTCTCACAAGCAGATGTGATCGTCAGAATTCCCCTATACGGCTTCAAAAACTCCCTCAATGTCGCTTCTGCGTTCTCTATAACAGCCGCTGCAATCAGCCACCAACTGCGAGGCCGCCACCCCGCTTGACAAGTTAATATTTTAATTGTATCCTCGTAAGAAAGAGGGTTACCATGAAAGATCTTCCCCCGCTTGCCGGTTGGCCCATGCAAATAAAGCTGGTTCACTTTCCCAGGGATCCTTCCAAGAGAAAACGGCAGCATACGCATAAAAAAACTCCCAAAAGAAAATAAGGCATAAAAATGAGCGAACCCGTAGCAGGACCCTCTTTTAATGCCCCTTTGCAGCCCTCAAATATTGCTGATCAAAATATTCCCCTTCTGTCCAAACAAATCAAGAAGGAAGCCTTGGCGCTAGCGGACCAACTGCAAAAAATCCTGGAAAATCCCTCTTTGTCGTCTCAGGAATCCTTTCTCAAAGATTTTAATGAATGTGGAAATCAACTCAACAAAACGGTCGAGCAGGCCGTACTAGTGAGATAAAGATGTTAAGAGAAAATCTTAAAGACAGCGCTGAAATCCTTTCCAATATTCTAAATCAGCCCTTGGAAATACCGGGCATTCCAGAAAACATCACGCTCCTGCAAGCAATAAAGAACTATTCTACGCAGCAGCCGGACAACTCCGACCTGAGCAAAATGCTCCGCACATTCGCATCTAATCCCGAACCCACAAAAGCCCTCATCCAAGAGCTCCAGCTGATCGCACACGATCTATCTGAATAGGTATACCGAAATTGTTTCAAAAATTGGGTCCTAGGCTGCGTCAAAGCCCCGAGGTTGAGATTCCCGCAAGTGGGTCCTATGTTCTCAAATATGGACCCACTTGCGGGAACTCAACCGCGGGAGCTTTCACGTAGCCTAGGACCCAATTTTTGAAACAATTTCGGTATACTAAGAAACACCTGAAGTAACGCAAATAATCCAGGTGTCCCTAAGTATGGAACTAATCTAATTCATCCATTCCAATCATTTCTGAGCTTTGTCTGCCCCAAGAATCAAAGCATCTAAACCATCTAGGCTCAACGGGGATAGAAATCCGAGCATTTGCAAGACTCTCGGAAGTAATCTTATCATTGGAATTCAAGCCGTTTATCACAACTTTACGTGCCTGATTTTGTTTCTTCAGTAAAGCCTCTAAGTGTCTGACCTGCATTTCAGGATTGATTGGTAGATCCTGCGATTGTGGCATCTCACAAATTTCTGCTTTGTCCCCTTCCTGGGAAAGATAAAATTCCCGAATCACATTCTGACTCACAGTCTGCACTGCAACTTTTTCAAAAAGAGCTGTCTCATTTCTGCTATAAAGCGCTTTATTGGCAAGTTCACAAGCCTTCAAATAAGTATTATAATCAGCAGAATTTTTATCACTATTCAACCCGCCTTTCCAGTCAAACTTGCTAAGGTGAAGGGATACGTTAGAAAGATCCCACTGCATGTGAGCGAGCTTTCCGCAATTAAATAATCTTAGAAACAATTGAATAAAAGTGATGTCGCTCTTTGAAAGAATGACTATCTCTTCCTTTTTAACTGCAACGAGCTGCTTGCTAAAATCAATATTTGACAAAGCTGCAATCTGTCCGCAGTTACTAGAACTTGTTGGATCTATTGGAATAATCTAGCCTCTTTATTTACCATTCTTAACATGACCTTAATTATACCAACAAATAAACAAAGCAATCAATAACAATAATAACTACTAAATACACAATTAATTAAACTCACAATAGCAGACATCAAACAATATTAAATAATACTAATGTTTTACAATCATTTAAATACCTGTGTGAATGTTTAATTAAATACAAGATTGAGAACGGTAAACAATAATCAGCTCCTAAATCCAGTGTACACCACCTATATCAAAGCACTTATGGCTAAAACTTCGTAGACAAGATGTCTAATTTTTGCTTTAATTCATCTTTTTATTTTAAGAGCGAAGCTAATAAGTGAACGACTACGACCATAGCGAATATGTCATTTACGGAGGTCAACCACCCCTCCCTAAAGGGAGGAGCTTGAAAGGCAACTAACAAGCTCGAAGTTGACCAGCCTCAGCTCTAGGGTAACCTAGAGCTACGTTAGGAGCGAATATATAGGTACCGTGGGATGCTTCTCCAGTCCCACGCTCTACGGTAAGTTGTTAAACAGGCCTACGGGTTAAACCAGTGCTGCTTACGCATAAACCGCTCCATAACTTTGGCGAGGAGACCATTACCCGGGAAACCGGAGCGCGGGTAACCGCAAAAGGATATTTAGAATGCGTGTTTTTGTATTAGATAAGAACAAGAAGCCGCTCATGCCGTGCCATCCCATGCGCGCAAGGGCTCTGCTTATAAAAAGAAAAGCTGTCGTTTTTCGACAGGCTCCATTTACGATCATTTTATTACAACGGGAAGATGGAGTCAGCCAAGACATCTCTCTTAAACTGGATCCAGGAAGCAAAACTACAGGAATCGCTCTTGTAGCGGATTTTAATAAGAGCGATCAGGTCATTTGGGCAGCTCATTTAAAACATCGAGGTTCTGCTATTAAAAAGGAGCTTGATCAAAGAAGGGCAAATCGAAGAGGACGGAGATCTCGCCATACGCGCTATCGAGCGCCTCGTTTTAGTAATCGAACAAGACCTACAGGATGGCTGCCTCCCTCTATTCAATCGAGGGTAGATCAAGTATGTCACCTGAGCAAGAGGTTATGTCGCATAGCGCCAATAACATCTATTGCCGTCGAAACGGTTCGTTTCGACATGCAGAAACTGGAAAATCCAGAAATCTCAGGAACTGCTTATCAAAAAGGAACCCTTTTTGGATATGAGGTCCGAGAATACCTCCTTGAAAAATGGGGACGCAAATGCGCATATTGCGCATCTAACGATCTCCGATTGGAGATTGATCATATCCATCCAAAAAGCGCCGGAGGGACGGATGCAGTCAGCAATCTTGCGATATGCTGCAGGAGTTGCAACGAGAAAAAGGGCAGTAGGGCACTTCAGGATTTTTTAAAGAACCCTGAAAAAGCCGAACAGGTCCTATCCACCAGCAAACAAACTTTTAAAGACGCAGCAGCTGTAAACGCCTCAAGGCTTGCAATAGGAACGGCCCTTGCTCCCCTTGGAAAGCCGCTTTCATATCATAGCGGCGGACAAACCAAATACAACAGACGGATGCAAGATCTTCCTAAAGAGCATTGGTTAGATGCTGCATGTATAGGCGATCAAGGAATAGCGCTGACGATTCCGAACGGGATTTCTGTCCTGGAAATCACCGCTACCGGAAGGGGTTCTCGCCAAACATGCCTAGTGGATCGATTCGGGTTTCCAAGAAGTGCCCCAAAGAAGAAAAAACGAGTGCTTGGTTTTCAATCAGGAGATCTCGTCAGCGCCGTCGTCCCCTCTGGGAAAAAACAAGGACGTTATCGCGGATGTGTTGCCGTAAGGGCGACAGGGAACTTTAATATTCAAACTTCATCTGGAGTGGTTCAGGGAATTCAAGCTAAACATTGCCGCCTTGCACAACGTAAGGATGGATACTCATACAAACATTTAAAGGAGGAGCGGCACTTCCTCCCCGGCCTAGAGGCCAGGATTTCCGTGCCGTCAAAAAGATGAATCGGGAGATCCATCAATAAAGACAACGTGCAGGGAATATCCTGTGTTTGTACTAACGCTTTGTGTGTTTTCAAAGCAAAAATATATTACTGATGTAATGAAACACATGAAGGGGCTCAAGTTTGCTTTTTGGGGACACGATATGACCATTCTCCATAGCAGGAAAATTAGAAAACAAGTTGAAGACTTCTATTTCCTTCAAAACAAAGAGATGAGAGATCTGTTTATGACCAGGCTTTCAACCTCCATAGAAAGCACTCCCTTTACGGTAATCTCTACAGCAGCTAACAAAATAGCGTTTCAAGAGATGCATAAGAATCCAATTGATCTCTATGAATTTTGTTTAGAATCATGCTTAGAAAGGGTCTACCAATTTTTACAGGAGAAAGAGCAAAACGGAAAACTGACGCATCTTCTCATTGAATCGAGAATGCCAGAAGAAAACAGAAGTTTAGGACAAGCATTTCATCGAATCCTCGAGAAGAATAGAGACTTGCAGAATGAGTATCCGCTTAAGCTAATTTTTGCAGACAAAAGAGTAAATAGTATCGGTCTTCAGCTAGCAGATTTAGTTGCTTATCCGATTGGAAGGCATGTACTCAACCCAGAAGAAAAGAATCTGGCATTTGAAATCATCGAGAAGAAATTTTTCCAATATCCAGATTATCTAACAATGGGATTGGAGATATTTCCTGAAACAAATGAAGCAATTTCCGAAAAGCAAAAGACCCCGGATTTCTCCGAGGTCTAATGCCGGCCGGGACACCCCCAGCCTCACTAAAGCTTCAGGCTGGCAGCCTAAAGCCGATCGGGCACCCCCGATCCATTATCCTTTATTTTATTTATTAAGGCCCATTTATGCAAGCATAAGTCTCTTGTTCCCCATTCATCGGCAGGACACGTCAGAATAAGAATTGAGACAGCCACATTAGGAATGAATATGGCTTAAAACTTAGTTTAATGTTTCTCTTATATAGTTAGCCCAGGCCAAGGTATTGTTACCAATATGCATACCTATTGGCATATACAACTCTCCTGAGAACTCTTTAGCAAGACCGAAGGCAACCCCCATGATGGTAGCAGCGACTACCTGAGGGAGGAAAAGGATTGGGCTGCACCAAAAGGAAATCGCATTAGTAAAGTGCACAAGACCAAAAATAACCGATGCAAAAAATACCGATGTGATCCGAGCTGCAATATTTACAGCAAAATCAGATAAACCCAAGTTTGCATAAAATATAACGAGCTGCTCTTTAATTGCTCCTTGAATCCCGCCTCTAAACACGAGCTCCTCAATAATGGGTCCTATAACACAGATAAAAGGAGCTAAAAAAATCTTAGAGCTAAGGCTCATGGCAGCAAAAGGATCTACAAGAAGCGTGGTCAGCCCGAAGTTACTAACTATTTTATCTGTTAAAGGCCCATAGACTTTATGTGCTCCTAAACCGAGTCCAAAACCCACCACTCCCTGCCCAAGAGGAGAGACCACAGCATCTTTAATTTTTTGGGTAGTAGTATGAAAGGTATCTTCCATAGCTGTACCAAAAGAGCGCAGTCCCGATACAACATCGCCTACAATACAAGGCAGATTTCTATGAGTTATTGCAAAAGACATTCCTACAAACCCCATTAATATAAAAATTCTTGAATTTTTGAGGTTCGAGATTAATTCAAATGAAAATAGAAAAAAAGCTCTATTTAAAAAAGCAGAAATTTACATCACTAATGTAAAATTAAAGATTTTCCAGAATAAATCAAAATAGAAACACTTTGAGATCTTCAGCGGCATGGGAATTTGGAAAAACAGTCCTTGCTTCTTTGGCAAAGTCTTCTGAATCCTGGTAGCGCGCAGAAAAATGGGTGAGAACGAGCTGCTTTGCTCCAGCTGCCTTCGCAATTTCCGCAGCTTGCTTTGCTGTAAGGTGATGGTGTTTTTCGGCGTGATCGCGATGCGATTCCAGATAAGTACTCTCACACAGGAGGAGTTTAACTCCTCTTGCCAAATCTATAGCCGCCTGGCAAGGAAGCGTGTCAATGGTCACTGCAATCGCATCCCCTTTTTTGATATGGCTGACATCGTCCAAGCGGATCTTCTTGCCGTCGATTACGATCTCCCCTTTTTCTTCGAGAAGACGCACGTTGGGACCCTTAACGCCCGCAGCGTTTAGTTTTTCTCTATCAAATTTACGGGTGTCTCTTTCCGTGATCCTCCATCCCAAACAATCAACTCCATGTTGCAAGAATCTCGCTTCAATAATGAAATGATCATCTTCTACAATGATCCCTTCATGCTTAACGGGATGTTCGACAATCTGAATCGTCTGATGATAAATGGTCCCATGCCTTAGCCTCTCAAAATGGGCCTGACCGCTTGCAGGATAATAACAATGGACCGGATGAGTTACTTTATCGAGGTTTAACCGCATAAGCATCGATCCAAGGCCGAGACAATGGTCTCCATGGAAATGGCTCACGAAAATGCGGGTCACACATGGAGGAGCGACATTTGCAAAAATAAACTGACGTTGAGTTCCTTCTCCCGGATCAAAGAGAAGTCCTTCTTCATTCCAGCGAACAAGATAAGCGCCGTGATTGCGTCTTCGCGTCGGTTGCTGACTTGAACAGCCAAGAATAATGAGGTCGCGCGCTGTCATGGCACTCTCCGCGCAAAAAAAGAAAATCTACCCAAGAAAATTCCGACAAGACCGCCGACAACGTGCGCAGTGTTGGCAATTTGAGGGCTGACTTGAATCACAGAAAAAAGCTGGAGACCAAAAGTAAAGAGCTCAATCGCGCACATCGCTAGAACAAAAAAGAGAAGAAAAAGGCGCGTTCCTTTTTCAAGAGGATACCCTTCCCATGGGGCCCGTTTTTGTCTCACCCAGATAAAACCTGCCATCCCAACAACAACGCCGGAAAACCCAAGAAAGTAAGGACCGCTGACAAGGTACTGGGCAAGATTGGCAAGACAGCCGATGATCACAATCAAAACGCATAGCTTCCACTTTTGCATTCTCTGTTCAATTTGCCTGCAGAGGATCCAGACCCAAACCATGTTGAATAAGATATGCAGAAAGTTGGCGTGCATCAAACATGGGCTGAAAAAACGCCAGACTTCCCCTTGTTTGATTTTTTCAAACATCGGAAGAGAGAGAGCATCTCTCCAGCCTTTATTTTTTGCCGTCTGAAAAAAGAAATAAATCCCTCTCCAGGAAGGAACATTTTCCGCCTGGTTGAGATAAGCAATAGCCTCAGGAGGCAGATCTTTCATCTCTTTATAAGAATTTAAAGGAACCTTATCCACCATCTCTTCGATGTATTGATATGAGGAAGGATAGTCGAAAAATAAATTCTGCTCCATGGGGGTCAAACCGATCTGCTCGGCGATCATTCCTTTTTCTTTGGCAATTTGGGCCTTTTGAACATCATTCCACAGAAATAAAAAAGCGCAAAGGACGATGATCAGATTTGTAAGTGTAAATGAAAATTTTCGCTGTTTAACTCTTGATGACGGGACTGTCTGCCATTTTAAATCTTCAGACTCTGCAATTTCAGAATAATTTGGCGTTGGCGGACCGGAAGCTGGAGGCGCGCCCACACCTTGAAATTGGGGATCGCCGGGATTTTCTTTATAGAGTTTCAGTAGGCCCATCGCCTTTTCCAAATCATCCTCGTTATAGATCCAGATCCGAAATTGTTTAACACCTGTTTTTTCTTCCAGACAAGGCTCATAGATATTTTGGATCTTCTCTTTAAGAAGAAAAGAGTAGAGACTATAGGCTTCTTTTTCTGTTGCTAACGTACCAATTAAACGCATGTTTCCACAATTTTTTTAATAATCTGTGAAGTGGATAATCCGGGGACAAGGGAAACAATATGGATTTTGCCGCCATGCGCCCTCACCACGTCAGCTTCAATACAATTCTCACCGTATTCCGCTCCATTGACATGAACATCGGGTTTGATAAGCCCCAAGATCTGTCTCGGATCCGTTTCCTCAAACCATGTGACAAAGTCCACCATCTCGATCGCAGCCATCATCTTGATCCGAAATTCCAGAGGAATAATTGGTCTTAAAGGACTCTTATATTGCTTAATCGAAGCATCGGAATTGAGTGCGAGGATCAACACATCTGCACACAAGCTTGCCTGATAGATCATCTCAAGATGCCCAGCATGCATCAAATCAAAAGAGCCATTAAGAGTGGCGATTTTTTTTCCGCCGGACCTCAATTCTGCTACCTTCTCTTCGAGCAGATGAGGTTCTATGACCTTGCTAGCAGCAGCTTCTGTAAATGTTTTATCTTTTTGGGAAAGCGACACGAAAGACCTCTTCATAGTTTTTCACAAAGTGTACGCGGATCCCTTTCTTGACATGTGCCGGGAGCTCATCATAATCGCGCTGATTTTCCTTTGGAAAAATGAGCACTTTAGCGCCTGATCTCTTAGCGGCAATCAACTTCTCTTTCACCCCGCCGATAGGCAGCACTTTTCCGGTCAGCGTTAGCTCTCCTGTCATCCCGAGGTCTTGCAACACAGGCTCGTCCAGCAAAAGCGATAACATCGCAGTCACCATCGTAATGCCGGCAGAGGGTCCGTCCTTAGGTGTCGCCCCTTCAGGGATATGGACGTGCACTTGGCTCTTTTCAAAAAATGGAATGCCGGGAGCATACTCGTTCACTTTGCTATGCAAATAGGTCCATGCGATCTGCGAAGATTCTTTCATCACATCCCCCGCTTGCCCCGTCAGCTTCATCTCGGTTTTTTCTGAGGCAACTCTTGCAGCTTCAATATACAAAGTGGCGCCGCCCATCGACGTCCAAGCAAGGCCCATGCAAACACCAGCAGGAGTATGTTCATAAAATCTGTCGCTTGTGAAGATCGGCTTCCCTAAGAACTTGCCGAGGTTGTTCTCAGACACACTCACTTTTTTAAACGTCGATCCCTTTTTATCCATCTTTTTAACAACTTGGGTCGCGACCTTGCGCATGATCTTCTTGATGTAGTTCTCTAAGCTGCGAACTCCAGACTCTCTAGCATATCCGTTGACAATCTGGGAGATCGCCCCTTTTGTAAACTCGAGGTTGGAACTTTTAAGCCCCATATTTTTACGATTGCGTGGAATCAGATATTTCTCGGCGATTTTCACTTTTTCTTCCAAAATGTAACCCGACAAACGCAAAATATCCATACGGTCTTTAAGAGGTTCCGGAATGGTGTCGAGAACGTTGGCCGTTACAATGAAAAGAATATTTGATAAATCGCAGCGCACATCGAGATAATGATCGAGAAAATCTTTGTTCTGTTCAGGATCTAATACTTCTAAAAGCGCAGACGCTGGATCGCCGTGATAGCTCGAGCTCATTTTGTCCACTTCATCTAGCATGATCACAGGATTCATTTCCTGAGTAAATTTGAGCGCCTGAATCATTTTTCCGGGCATCGCGCCAATGTAGGTGCGCCTATGACCTTTGATCTCGGCTTCATCTCTCATACCGCCTACAGAAAATCGATAGAATTGGCGCTTTAATGCCCTTGCAATGCTTTTTCCAATGCTGGTCTTACCAACACCTGGAGGCCCCACTAAACAAATAATGCTTCCTTTCACACCGCCGGAGAGTTTTCCAACAGCGATAAATTCCAAAATGCGCTCTTTAATGTCATTGAGACCATAATGGTCTTCCTCGAGGACTTTCTTGGCGAACTTGAGATCGAGCCCGCCCGCGCCATCCGTTCCACCGCTATAAATTCCCCAAGGGACAATGGTCAGCCAGTCGAGATAATTCCGGCACACAGCGTACTCTGCAGACTGCACTTCAAGAACGCTTAATTTTTCAAGCTCTTCAGTGATCGTTTGCATGACGCTTTCAGGAACTTTGCGTTTTTTAAGGCGCGTCTCAAATTTTTCAATATCGCAAGTCTTGTCATCCTTTTCGAGGCCAAGCTCTTTCTTGATCGTCTTGAGCTGCTCGCGCAAGAAAAATTCGCGCTGCGTTTTCGAGATCGTCGCTTCAATCTTCTGATTAATACTATTTTGCAGCTTGCTTAAATCGAGCTCTTTTTTAAGAAGGACAAGCGCTTTATCAATCCTGCCCTGAAGCGCGTAGGTCTCTAAAACTTCCTGCAGCTCTTCTCTCGAGGCTGTCGTCAAGGCTACTGCAAAATCAGCTAGTTTCCCAGGTTCGGTAAAATCAGAATGGCCAAGAAAAATTTGCAGCTCTTCTTTAAAGAGAGGATTGAGTTTAAGCAGTTCTTTGATCGTCGTAATAATACTGATCGAATAAGCTTTGAGTTCTTTCGTATTCTTAGTGACGACGTCCTCATGGTATTCGATCGCTGCTTTGAGATGCTTTCCGCTCTTGAGCTGTTTTTTAATGGAAATCCGTTTTTCCATGTTAAGGACAACCTGAGCGCCGCCCTGCTCCATGGGGATGATGCGCAGGATACGCGCCAGTACACCGACCTCGTAAAGATCGTCAAATCCGACCTTATACACATTGGTTTCTTCATTTTTGGTCAGAAACAGGCCCATGCACTTATGATCCGACTTGGCCACCGTCTTGAGCACTTCGTAATAGGCTCCCGGCTCGATGACAATGGGCGCAGCCATTCCAGGAAAAAAAGGCCTGCGAGTCAATGGGATTATAAACACTTCGCCAGGCAGCGCTTCTTGCACTTTCCCCTGCTGCTGATCCTGCTTTACCGAATCCTCAACAGCCTCGACTAGTGCTTCTTCAAAATCCTCATCATCCATAATTTCGTTTTCTTTACTCAAGCGCGACTCCTTTCAATGGGGCAACGCTCCGCAGTATGTCACAGGGGCTAGATAGAATTCAAGGAACGGCTAATACGAAAGAAAAAAATGAGCCCGACTAGGAAACCAGACGGACAAAAACAAGCGATATAAATAATTTATATACCGAAACTGTTTCAAAAGAATGCACCGTTATCCTGACAGAGGGTTTTGTAAATATATTTTTTAATTCCAAGCTGCCATAAATTGTGCTATTCTTCTCCCATTAGGAGAATACCAATGACCTACCTGATCATAGATACCAGCACAGAGCTTTGCCTGATTGCGCTCGTCAATGAAAGCCAGCTGCTATGCGAACAAGTATTCCCCCATCTGAACCTGCTCTCCAAAAACCTGATTCCATCGATCCATGAGCTACTAGAAAAAAATAAAGTCCTTCCATCCGATTTGTCCTTTATTGCAGCCGGCACCGGGCCGGGCTCCTACACAGGAACTCGCCTCGGAGCAACTGTAGCCAAAAGCTTGGCATTTGGCTTGGGAATCAAGGTCAAACCCTTCAGCTCTCCCCTTGCTTTTTTACCCCACCTTATCGGTTCATTTGCCTTCCTGATCCCCACCCGCACAGGATTATATTTCATTCTAAAAGGCGTTCAAGAAAAAGATAAGACCACCCAAGAGGGCGCTGCCCTAATCCCAGAGAGCGCTATTGCCTTTGAGACAAAGTCCGTCGATTACATCGTTTTTCCATCCTCACATGCTCTGCCGGCACTCTTAAGCGAAAAACCCGGTTTTGGAGCCGTCCCCAACCTTCCTTCTCTTGTTAATTTCCTCGGCTCTACGGAACCCCTGCATCCTGAGGAAATCGAGATCCAATACTTCCATACCCCATTCTGAGAGTAGGGTCGCCCTAGTACCTAGTTTTTTTAAGTTGGAAAAATATCTCCCTATCTCATAGTATTAGGACACACAAAATATATGATGTGTAATTTTTCTATTCTAAATTTAAAACCTGGTTGCCCTCAAGGGACGAGCAGGTGTAAACAACTCAGGATAAGATGTCCATGCCAAGTGTTAAAGTTCGCGTCGGAGAGCCTATTGACAAAGCATTACGAGCACTGAAAAAGAAGCTCGACAAAGAAGGCATTATGAAGTCTGCCAAAGCGCATCGCTTTTATGACAAACCTTCTGTCAAAAGCCGCGCAAAATCCAAAGCAGCTCAAAAATACAAGAAAACCAAGCCTCGCAGCTATAGCGTGTAATTCTTAAGAATTAGCAATTAGCTATGTCGTCTGCTAAATTCCTTTACAGATTAATGGCCCGTTTGCTATAATCTATCTTAGAAGCACATCAAAAAAGCAAAAATAACATGAGTGATTACTACGAGGCCCTAGGGCTTTCTCGCGATGCATCCCAAGAAGAGGTCAAAAAGGCCTATCGCAAGAGCGCGCTTAAATATCATCCCGACAGAAATCCTGGCGATAAGCAAGCGGAGAAGAACTTCAAAGAGATCTCCGAAGCCTATGAAGTTTTAGGAGATGAAAAAAAACGCCAAATCTACGACCAGTACGGCGCCGATGCCCTCAAGGGCGGAGGAATGGGAGGGGGACCTGGTGGACATGGTGGTTTTTCATCCATGGAAGAAGCTCTGCACACTTTCATGCATGCGTTCAGCGGCGGTGGGGGCGGAGGTGCTAGAGGCGGGGATTCCATCTTCGAATCTTTTTTCGGCGCCGACCCGGAAAGCGATGAAGGCGGACGTCAAGGCTCAAGCAAGAAGATGAACCTCTCCATCCTATTTGAAGAAGCTATCAAGGGCGTTGAAAAGGAAGTCATTCTTAATAATTTTGCCACTTGCTCAAAATGCAATGGTTCCGGTGCAGCATCACCTGCTAGCGTAAAAACATGCAATCGTTGCCGAGGAGCCGGTCAAGTTCACCAAAGCCGCGGCTTTTTCAGCATGAGCAGCGTTTGCCCCGGGTGCTACGGAAAAGGCAAAACCATTACCGATCCCTGTAGCGGGTGCCGCGGCGATGGTCGCGTCAAAATGAAACAAAATGTCAAAATCAAAATTCCCCCCGGCGTGGATACAGGAATGCGCCTTCGCATGTCTGGGTATGGCGATGCTGGAGAGGGCGGAGGCCCGGCCGGCGATCTCTACGTTTTCATCTCCGTTGAGCCGCACTCTGTCTTCGTAAGGGAAGGTGATGACGTCCTTGTAGAACTCCCCTTAAGTTTTTCTGAAGCTGCTTTAGGAGCGAAAAAAGATCTTCCGACCCCCCACGGAGGTTCCTGCCGGATCTCTGTTCCTGAAGGCACTCAAAGTGGAAAAACTCTTCGCGTTAAAGGAGAGGGAGCTCCCAATGTCCACGGTAAAGCCAAGGGAGATATGCTTGTCAAAGTCGTTGTAGAAACCCCTGTCAGCCTCAATGAAAAGCAAAAAGATCTACTTCGCCAATTCGGAGAATTAGAAAAAGAACAAAATTCGCCGCGGAAGCGCAACTTCTTCGACAAAATTAAGGTTTTTTTTTCGAACTCATAAAGAACGTCCGTAACGCTTGACTTTGCGGGCACATCTTACGTACATTGCATTTTTATTAAATGCCGGTACTTGGTGTGCACGTGCCAAAAGTCAAAAAAATTACTCCCTTCCATCCACGCGCTTTCCCCCCTCGCAACTTAAAAAAAGAATCCTTTTCAGTCCTTTTGCAAAAAGCAAATAAGGCTATAAAAAAATGTAACCTTACCTCAAAAATTCCATCCTCTCTTCTCAAATCAGAAGCTTTCCATTCATTAGAGTCGCAAAAAACAGATGTAAAGTGGATCCCTCTACAAACCCAAAACTATTTAGAAGCCTTTCAATATGCTTCAAAAGAAATCATCGAATCTCCCCTCTCAAAAAAGATGATTTGTAAAATCCACAAAATACTCAAAAAAAATACTGCTCCAAAATCTTCCTTAGGAAACTACAGAACACGCCAAAACTGGATTGGTCCTAAAGGCTGCAAGATTGAAGAAGCCTATTTTTGTCCACCCGAGGCAAATAAAGTCGAGAAGCTCATGGAGCACCTTATCAAGTACACGCAAAAAAGCACAAAAGAGCCTTTGCTGCAACTCGCGCTAATTTTTGCACAACTTCTCATCATACACCCTTTTATGGATGGAAATGGACGCGTCGCTCGCATTCTAGTACCCATTTTTCTTTATAAAAAGAAAGTGATACCCAGCCCTTGCATTTTTTTAAGTGGCTATTTTCAAAAGCACAGACTCAAATACATGCAGACTCTCCTCAAAACAACGAAAGAAAATAATTGGGAATGTTGGATTGTTTTTTTCTTAAAAGGAATTATCGAAACGACAACGACCATGCAAAAAATGAAGTTCAAAAAAAAAGCCTCAGAGAAGTTCTTCTCCGAGGCTTAAAAAACACCTTCGATTTGCAGCTTAAATCATCTTAAGCGCAAGTTTCTCCGCATGCCATGCCTTTTGCAGCAGACTTTCTTCTCTTAGTTCTTTTTGCAGCCTTTCTCTTAGGAGCAGCTCTTTTCTTAGCAGCTTTTCTCTTAGGAGCAGCTTTTCTCTTAGCAGCCTTTCTTTTTGGAGCTGCTTTCTTAGCTGATTTCTTTGCTCTTCTTTTCTTCGCCATATTTTCCTCAAGGTTATAAACTTAAAAAACAAACCAATTTCTTGGCTTCGAAACATTTGATCAGGCTGTCCTCCCTATCGCGAAAGACTCGTCCTTCTCAGCTTTCTAAGTTCACATTCTCAAGTTTAAAATTTTTATTCAACAATTTATGTGCACAAAACAAAAAAAGTTTTTACACTTTTCTTGTCTGCCTTTTTTTATAGAGAAAAAACAACAGGACAGGAGAAATGCTTAAGAGATTTCCGGCGCAGATCAACATAATATATCGCAAATGAGAGCCCACATTTACATTGTCCGGCGGAAAAAAACTCACTCCAATCGTGCAAAAACACCCAAATAATCCAAACAGGCATGTAGTCCACATCCCAAAACCCTTTCCGGGGATTTTAAAAACCATGGAGCGGTCAACATATTTATAATGCAGTCTAAGAGCCGTAAGAAACATCAGAACATACATGATCATATAGAGCTCTGTGCTAAGCGCAGTCAGAAACCAATAAAAAGCGTTTACGCTAGGCACAAGTAAAAAAACTAAGCATATAAGACTGACCAAAACGGCCTGACCGATCAAAATATTTTGTGCCACACCATGCTTGTTCTTTCTCATAAAAAATGCCGGCATATAACCAAACTCTGCCGCATGCAGCAAGCCCTTTGCAGGAGATATTAGCCAATTGGTGATGCTGCCGACCGTTCCTACGACAATCAGCACCGCAAGGACAGGGGTCAGCCCTTGAATTCCAAACGCTTCAAAAAGATTGCTAAAGACCTGAATCACGCCTGCTACCAGGTTAATTTCTTTTTCAGGCAGCACAAAAGCGATCGCAAGAGAGCCCAAAATCATCGAGAACAAAAGGAAAAAACTCGAAAACAACACAGCTTTTGGAAAGTTGCGCTGGGGATCGCGGATATCATTGACGTGAACGCCTGCAAGCTCTATCCCCAAAAATGAAGCCATAATCGCAATCAGGGCAACCCAATTTGTGGAATTGGCAAGAGAGGGTAGCAGTGCATCTGTCTTAAGGTTAATCTGTATAGGGTGTCCGCTAAATACCCAATATGCGCCTAGCGCAATCAAGAAAAGCATGGGAAAAATGATCCCGATCATCCCGCAAACCGTGTTGATTTTCGCAGACATATGGATCCCTTTTAGGTTCACCAAGGTGGTTCCCCAAAAAACGATCAGGATGCATGAGATCAAATATCCTTTGTTTTGGGCAAGCTCTGGATTCACTAAATAAGCTGCAGTCCCTGCTATAAAGGAGAGAACAGTAGGATACCAGACCATCGTGTTGATCCACTGCATCCAGATCGCAAGCATGGCCCACTTCTCGCCAAAAGCCATTTTGACCCACTGATACACCCCTCCTTTTTCAGGAAAGGTCGCAGAAAGCTCAGCTGCAACCAAAGATGTTGGGATCAAGAAGACAACTGCTGAAAAAAGAAAAAAAAAGATCAGGGCGCTTCCAAAGAGTGCAGATGCCGGCATATTGCGAATATTATCGATTGCTGCAACAATGAGAAGAACGAGGGAAAACAGAGAAATTTTCTTATGTGACATAGTGCTTTTAATTAAGTAAGTTTAACGCGATAAATTTTTTCAACTTGATCAATTCCTGAAACGCAGCAGTCCAAATCCTTTAACTTTCCCGTTTCCATATCATAGACCCATCCATGAACAGATAAAACTTGGCTGCGCTGCCATGCTCCCTGGACAATTGTCGTATGGCAGACATTTAGGACCTGCTGAAGCACATTCAATTCAACAAGCCGTTTGTAGCGCAACTTTTGATCGCCGATTGCATCCAATTCATCCTTATGGCGGGCATAAACGTCACGGATATTTCTTAACCAATTATCTACAAGACCGAGTTGATGATCTTCCATTGCTGCTTTCACGCCTCCGCAGCCATAATGCCCGCAAACAATCACATGCCGGATCTTAATTAAGTCGATCGCATATTCAAGAACAGAAAGGCAGTTAAAATCGGTATGGGGAAAAAGATTCGCCACATTGCGATGGACAAACAGCTGCCCCGGCTCAAGCCCCACGATCTCATTAGCAGGAACCCTGCTATCAGAACAGCCGATCCATAAATAAAGAGGATCCTGGGCTTCAGCCATCCGGCTAAAATATTTAGGGTCCTCGCCGGTTTTCGAGGCCATCCACTCTTCATTATTCGAAAAAAGAATTTTTAAATCTCTCATATACCCTAAGAAGTTGAAATTTTGCGTTTTTGAGCTGCAAGATGGATGCGCTTAAACGGAAAGCAATTTATACAGGTTTAGACCACGACTCCACAAGCTGATTTTTTCCATAAATCGCAAAGGTTCCAGCCATGCTTCCAATAAAGCTGCCCAGAAAAGGAACAGGAATGAGCGCTTGCCCCACTGCCGTACAACCCAAGCTAATCCCGATATCAGCACCCGCATTTGCTACATTTTTCATAGCCTCTTCAGGGGAAGAAGAATTAACCAAGGCGTTTCCAAGAGTATAACATGTTTGAATCGTATTCACACCTGGAATGGGGACGTTGGGAAGTACTTCCTTAGCAGCTCCTCTCAAACCATTGATTACAACATTTTTAACACCTTGATTGACTGTTGAATTGATCGTCTCAGACCCTATCTCTTTAATTGCTTCAATGGGATTCTCATATTGTTCAAAATTCAATATGGCAGTCATAGTCGCTGCGCCACAACTACCACCAAGGGCATTAGCGGCTCCTTGCAATTCTTTTTTAAGCTGCTTTGTTCCAGAAGTTGTCGCCCTGCCTACTACCGCCTGTGCTTTCCCAACCGTTTGCAATTTAACAGATTCTGCATAGATATTGGAAACGCGCACTTGTTGCTTTTGTAAAAGCTTTTGCGCCTGGTCATTCGTTAGGGTGACTTTTTTTCCTTGAATATTAACATTCACATTGCCCGATTCGCTTTGGGCAATCTTATTTTCAAAGGCTTCTAATTTTTGGAATTTTGAAAAAGCCTCCTTTTCAAGGGATTGTCCCTTCTGAACTTTTTCTCTTCCAGAAGCGAGATGCTCTTTTCCAAATTTGCGCAACTCTTTTACCGGATGTAACTTAGGCTTGGATCCACCTCCCTCCAACTTGCTTTTTTTTTGCGGGGGCCCTTTTTCTTCTGATGATGGATTTTCCTTCCTTTTTTGCGGCTCTTTGCCAACCCATTCATCTCGAATCCCTTCGGCCATCTTTTTAGAAGCATCTTCAATAGGATCCTTCATTACCGGTTCTAGCCCTTCTTTCCATTTAGCTGGAGTAGATTCTTCTGGATCAACGAGCGGCATTTCAAGAATTCTAACCGATGCCTCGTCAGAATTCCATAGCAACGGGGTTACCCCAGAATCCACGTCAAGCGATGGCATTTCGGGCACCTCATCCGGATCCAATAGGAGCATATTATCACTAGAAACATCACTCATCACTTGATTCACAATGATTCGGTCCTGCAAAGAAACAACAGGAACTTGAGGAGGGGCATTATTAGTAATGGCACGCTTAAGCTGATCGATGCAATGTGTACGGGCTCTATGGGCATGTTTCCCTCTGCACTGAGGAGACACCCATCCTACTAGCCACGAGGGACCATCAACAATCTCAATTTGGCATCTATGCGCCCTAGCCGCGGGATATTCAAAATAGGAGACCCGAATCCCATTGATAACCTGATCTGCTTTAAGATGAGGAGTGTATCCAGGTTGGATATAACGGGCATTAGGCCAACAAATCGTTCCATCACTCTTTTGAAGATGAGGCACATTTGCAACATAACGTGGTAGGTTGTGCCTGTTTTTCATTTCTAGGCTCAGCGAAAAACGAGAACTATTTTCACCAGGTGTCAATATCAATTCAGAATAATTGGGCCTGTTATACGTCACATGATAATTGTTAATCGACAAGCGCTACCTTCTTGTTAAGTCGTTCTTAATGGATAGAGTCGAAGTAAAAGGAATATAGCTGGTTGTGTTTTTTCAGAGCAGAAAAAATTCAGCCGCCTTAGGGAGCGTTCTCAAAAGATTTCGCTGTTTGGGCTGCGCGAAAGCTCCCTAGTACGTATTTGTAATTGCAATATATCTAATAGAATTCCAATGAAAAATAAAGGGGCTCCAGTCTGTTAAGACCTTCCCCCTTTAAGTAAGAAGATAACTAGGTCGTATAAAGGACCTACCTTCTTGCGGTTTGGCACTGCTCGGAAAAGGAGTCGAACCTTCACGGCATTGCTGCCAGGGGATTTTAAGTCCGTGACCCCTTCCTAACAACACATGATTTCCCCTAACATCTCGTAGAGAAAGATACCACCTCAACAAAGATAAAATCACCCCAAATTTTGCAAAATACCACAAATCACGCGATGTACTGACCCACAATTGACCCACAGAATTGCCTTCAGGCCGAAGCAGAAATGCCTTGATTTTTTTCCAATCACATCGCATTGTTTTTATCTTTTTTAACTAAAACATTCGATTACAAGACATTTATGAACAAATTATTTCTAATAGCGACAGCCTGTATTTCTATTTTATTGCAAGGATGCGGCGCTCGTGTGACAACTTATGTCCCAAATCCAGAAATGCGCCTGTCTCACCGCTACAAAAAAATCGCAATTATAGCGAATGGAGCCAATGTCAAATCGATAACAACTTCCAATCTCTTTGCAGGCCAACTATCTCAAACTCAAGTAATGGATGGTGGCTCACAAGTCCAAATGGCTGCAGAATCTATTGGATTCGAGTGCGAAAAACTTGGGTTCCATGTCGTTTCTATCTACGACCGTCCAGATCTTCTTCTCGAATTTAGCATTGGGTCTATTCGATATGATCCGCTTGCTGGGTGGATCGCAGACCAAGCGATTGTCCGGCTACGTGATGCTAAATCAAAACAAATTGTAGCTCAGTTTCAAGCCAAAGGCTGGTTCATTACGCCTACCGTGGAAAATATCATCTCTAAACTCGTCTCTGAGATAAAGAAAAATTGTAAGTCATAACAATGTCCGTTTACGGCGGCTGTTTTCTTTTAAAACAGGCGTAATTATAAGCAGAGCTTTTCATTCATTGCGATAAATCTATGCATATTCACAATCATTAAACCATAAAATATAAATTGCTCAAAAACTTCCCAATCTCATATAATAAAACAAATTAAACATCAAAACTAAGGTTAATAATGACTTTTGCTGCTGGAAATTTAAGAGGAACACCTGTTTATGCAGAATTACAAGAAATATGCAGATCTCATTCTGTCATCATTTCTGTCACTTCTGATCTGCGCTTCGGTGGTTCCGGAACGTTAATCCGATATAAGGGCTTCTATGGAATTTTAACTGCTACACATGTGATAGCTAAGCATCCCAATGCAACTGTCATTTATTCGCCAACTTTGGCAACAGACGACCCTACCATATTTTTAAACGAAGAAATACAAATCCAAGAGCTCATTTACCTCGAGACTAAAGAGGGGATCGATGCACTCCAAAACGCTAATGAGCTCTGGCCGTCCGGTGCGCTTGATATTTGCTTGATTCGTCTCGACAAAACTGTATTCGATAGGATAATAAAAACATCTACAAAAAAAGCAGTCGACCTATCCCACTACAAAGAAAAGTACCTTTCGAATTTTGAGAAATATTCTGGATTTGAATCCAATCACGATTGGCTCTGGGCTGTTGATGGCGCCCCAAGGGAAGCAGCCTCTTTAACCTGTGCAAACTTCGTTGAGTCAAAGCATGATGGTTTGTTCGTTTGCGGAGGAGATACAGAAGGGAGCACATATAAAAGTCAAAATTTAACGCTGGTGCACCCTCCTTTTGATAGAACTGCCGACATCGGCTGCCATAATTTGGGACCCACTGAAGATAAGCTCCCATCAAGCTTTGGCGGATTGAGCGGTGGAGGTATGTGGCAAGTGAGTTTTTCGGGCAATGACGGAAGCCCAGAGAAAATTCACGAAATGTTTTTCTCCGGCATTATCGTTTCGGAGACACCGAAAGTCCTTTATTCCCGTGGCCCCACGTCTTTATATGAAATTTTCATAGAATATCTCGACACACTGAATAAGAGCGAAATGACTCAAAATTGAACGCTATTTCCAAGAGATGATTAATAAAATCATCATCGACCACCATAGCCATCAGTGAGCTTAGGTTTATAGGATCAATTGTCCTGATTAAAGGGAGCTGTGCCGCTGCTAACTAATAAGAATTTATTTTATTTTAATTTGTAGACATTATCTCCATTCTGGGCGCATAATATCCCCAGTTAGATATTCGTATTTGAAAATTAGGAAAGGGGTTTAGCGTAATGTCAGACAAGAACAAGAGACAAAACGTTTTTAAAATATCTTGGGATCGAGGGCAAAAGACTCAAACTTCCAAAAGTAAGGATGGCTTCTTTCCTATGCGCGAGTGGCAAACCGAAGCTTTTGATTTGCTCAAAGATTCCCCACTGATGATATTGAATGCTCCAATGGGCAGTGGAAAATCTTGGCTTATGTGCTTACTGTCGGCCTATAAAATTCGAGAAAACAGCTCTCTTCGGTGTATTATAGGAGTTCCACAAAAAATCATCGCTCCGGGTTTTGTCAAAGCAAAATTGGTAATGCCAAACGGAGAAAAAGTCGATTGGTCTGTGCGGAATAATCTTTGCATTGAGGAAGCGGCAACTAAAAGTACCGTTAAAGCCTTAATCAATTGGCTGCAAAATCCATGCGTCAACATTGATGACCGCGTACTACTTTGCACTCATGCTACTCTATTGAGAGTATACCTAAAATTGCAAGAAGAGGATCGCTTAGATTTATTGAATAATCTTTTACTGTGGATTGACGAAGCTCATCACCTGATGAATTCTTCATTTGAAGGAGTAAATGACAAGATTGACAACAATGGGATAGGGAAGCTAGTTGAACACCTTTTGAACAAATCTGAAGGAAATATTCAGGTTGGACTAACTACGGCATCGTTTTTCCGCGGGGATCGACGTGGATTATTGACTGAGGAAATGGAAAGAAAATTTGTAAGATACAATCTTCCATATGACAAATATTTGAAGTCCATGAAATACCTCGAATCTTTTAGTTTTGACTTTTTAATTTGCGGTAACGACTACATCAAAGGCATTGAGTTACTTGTAAATCAACGGAAAGGGAAAGACATTATTTATATTCCTCATCCTAATTCCCAACATTCCACACGAGAGAAATATCGAGAAGTTGAGCGCATAATCAATAAATATGTAGCTCTCCATGGGGAAGGTGAAAAAAGAATGGAATATGGGCTTACGATTTTAGAAAAGGAGGGGAAAGCCTTCAAGATCATTGATCTTGTGGATGACCATCCTTTCCGCCGTAGCCAAAGGACGAGTTATATTCACGACCCCATTCTTAAGGAAAATTCCGACGCTTTGGATGCCATCATTGCACTAAACATGTTTAAGGAGGGTGCAAATTGGATTTGGGCAGATCGTAGCATTATCGTGGGGGCTAGATCATCATTGGTTGATGTTATTCAGATGATCGGCCGCATCTTCCGCGATGCAAAAGGTAAAAAACATGTGGAAGTGATTCAGCTTCTACCTTTTTCACTAGATCAAAAAAATGATACAGAGTTTCGCGAAAATTTAAACGACTATGTAAAAGCAATCTTTGCGTCTTTAATTCTCGAAAACATTCTTGATCCTGTAAAGATCAAAATGCCTGCCACGTATTCTGAGAAAAAGGAAAAAACGGAAGGGCGGGAAAACACTAGCCACAAAGAATTTGCCCCAGACTGGCTTAAGCTTGTCATTTCAGACGAATCAAAACAGCAAGCCCTAATCGAAAACGTTGGTAAGCAGTTGATGAGCATCAAGTCTGAAGGGAAGAATCCGATGACTTGGGAAGAACATCAGAAAGTGGTCTTCAAAGTTCTCGAAGAAAGCGGCATCCTTACGCATAAAGAGGAAATCACACAGCAAATCCTGGGGATTTTCACACGTAAAACTTTACGACTACAAGGCATTTCTGTTGAAGCAATTGATTTTGATATCCTGAAAGTGGGCGAACCTCTCGGATTTTTGCTCACATACACAAGCGGTGTGTGCAACATTGATACATTTAAAAAATTACGCGATGCAATACAACTTAGTCGGTTATGGCGGCCTTTTGAGGAAGCTAGGGAGTGGATAAGAAGCCTAAAACTCTCAAGCGAAACACAATGGCGTGCATATATCGCTGGTGAGTTGCCCCATCTCACTCCTTTGCCGGATGATATACCGCGCGCACCTTGGGTGGCCTACGCAGAGAAGGGCTGGACAACTTGGGGAGACTTCCTCGGTACAAATATTACGGCGCCCCGACTGCGGCAATACCAAATATACGAGGATGCCCGTGAATTTGCCCATGCGCTTCAGTTGAAGAGAAAAGAAGATTGGCCTTTATATACTAAAGGACAATTTCCGAATCTTCCCCCACTACCTAATGATATAGCAGCGTGTCCTGATAAAACCTATCGACGAAAAGACTATGGTCAAAAGTGGATTGGCTGGGGAGACTTTTTAGGGACAGGGAGCATAAGCAATCAAAATAAAGCAAAAAAATATCTCCCATATCAAGAAGCCCTAGAGTTTGTGCAACCTTTGAAATTGCAATCTTCAGGTGATTGGAGAAAGTATATTAGCGGAGAGATGCCTCATTTGCCCCCTTTACCCCGAGGTTTCCCAAGAAAACCTGACCGAGTCTATGAAAATTTTGAGTGGTATAAATTCCTTGGCTGCGAGATCAGTAAAATGAACTCACAGCGAGTTTTTTGGGATTTTGAGAAAGCAAGGAAATTCATTTGTCCTTTGGGATTAAAGAGCTTTGAAGATTGGGTTGATTACTGTGCCAATGCTTTCCCTCACCTACCCTTAAAACCGATGGAAATTCCTTCTAATCCCCAGAAGAAATATAAAGACTCAGGCTGGCAAGGATACGCTCACTGGATGGGGTACTAAATGGGGTCAAACTACATTCCTCCACCGATCATTTACCATGTTGAAGAAAGCCGCGTTTCTGATGGGAAGCCTTATTATTATGAATATGGAGGACGAATTCTCAATTTGACTGCAGCAACACAATTTTATGTCGATCATATCCCACTAACCTCTTGCTACTGGCCGTGTGCGAAAATAGCAGGTAATGCACATCATCTGACTGCATCGATGGGCAACAAAGAAGAGGCTATAAACTTTCTCAGGGAATTAACGAAAAAAATTGAAAGCAGATAACCTGTGAATTTAATGCGCAAAGTGCTTGAAATTAAAAGTGCAGCTGTCCAAATATCCTCAACCATGCCCGTTCAAGACTAAATTCATCGGTTCATCAAACACGCCCTTTCTGCTTTATTAATCACTCAGATCAGGATTGCACCATTATTATTCCGCTTCACACCACAAAAGATACTTTTATTTTAAATAAGAATAAACAATTATTTTATTTGATTTTATAATTAAAAAAGAATTAAAATAATCAACAAAATTACTAAAATAAATCAAATATTGAGGACCTTGGGTAAATGTTTTTTTCTAACGACTCATTATTTACAGAAGATCAAAGTCTAGAAAGATCCCCGAACTTTTTTAAAATAGGCAACCGTCTAAAACAAGGTGAATACGATAATTTAGAAGATGTAAGCATAGGGTTTACTATAGAATATTATAGTATTCTCAATGAACTAACATGCGATTCTATCTTGTGCCTAGACGAAGCCATAGAATTGCTGCATGGAGAACAGTGCAATGTGTGGGCCCAGGAATACGCAGGCTGTCCCCTATGGTGCATAGATCATTTGGGATGGAAGCAGATTGCAAAGGACACCTTTGACCAAGCCGTTAAGGACATTAAATCTACAAAATTATTAGCGGAAGTTAATGTTTCAGATGTTTTCGATGAACCAACATATCCAGAACAGACGCGAACTGAATATTATGTAAAATTTCGAGATATTTTGCTTTGGGCTATCGAAGAAGGCATTTCCATATCCTCTTCGCTTAAAACAGCCTTGCGAATATTTGTTCCTGCAAAATCCAAGCTTCACACTAAGACAGTCCAACTAGAAGCTGCATTCCAAGGACTTTTTTATCTCTATCCTAACGCAAAGGTTTCCACTCTAATAGATGATCCGATCATTAGGCGCATATGCGGTAGACCCTATGGCGAAAAAACCTTATACGATATTGCTAGACGAGTCGATCCAAGACCCCCAGGGGCTAAGACTGCAAAAAAAACATCAAGAAGTGACCCTTATACTCCAGTCCCAGTTCCTGGAACAATAGAAACCGACAGTCATGGCCCTCTTTATAACATCCGGAAATTAAAGATTATAAATACAGAGATAGTAAAGATATTAAGAGCAAAAAACCCATCTATTTCCCTTCGAGAAATTCTTTCAGATTCTCCCGTGCGGTTATACCTAATGGAGGATGGCTCTAAGTTCGTGCGAGAAATGATCCATCATTGGATCTCTTTCTAGCTAAGAATTCAATTTATTATTCATTACCAATTTTGAGATTTCATCTTTTTGTTTTTTCGGGGTTCTCTTTTTCATACTGCTGAAAATACAATCGACATCGATTTCTGACAATGGATTCAGAAAAAACATAAACTTCAAACCTCATAGAGGAAAAAATGGTTGAACAAACAACAATTCAAGATCAGGTGTGGTATGAATTAATCGAGCACATAGAAAACACAAAGGATTTCGTACTCGAGCAGGCACCCGATATCATTCAACAAGCGTTAAAGTATGAGAGGTTCTCTGCATTCTTTAACGCAGGGGTTATGGCAATTTTACTCGCAGCATCCCTTGGAACAGCATATTATTTTTGGAAACACCCAACATTAGATAAGTACGACTCAAGAGATTTCCTTTCAGTCTTTGGAATTTTCGTGCCCTTAGTTGCCGCGATCCCTTTCTTTGCTCAACTTTACATATCAATAGATCATTTGATAAAAATCTACATTGCTCCAAAATATTTTTTAATAAATTTGATCATGGGGTTAAAGAAATAATATTATGATAAATCCACAAAATAGATCAACTGATGACATTTACAAAACAGACTTGGAGCAGATTGCCCAACTCCTAGAAACAAGCACTGATTATAGGGTACTGCGGCGCCTCCAGCCACCTCTTCAATATGGTCAATGTCACCCGCAGCGGAAGCTTAAAATTGGGTTGTATGTAGATGTTGAAACTACAGGCCTCGATTCCGATAAAAATAAAATTGTTGAATTTGGAGCAGTAAAATTCACCTACGATGATGAGGGGAATATCTTTGAGATATTAGAGGAATTTTGCGCTCTTGAAGACCCGGGTATTCCTATTACCAAAGAAGCTAGTGAAGTTCATAAAATTTTCGATGACGACGTCACAGGAAAAAAAATTGACGACGATAAAATTTCTAAGCTTTTAGAAAACACATCACTTATCATAGCCCACAACTCAAGATTTGATCGACCACTTATCGAGGAGCGTTTTCCTGTTTTTAATGAAATGCCTTGGGCATGCTCCTGTACAGGTGTTCCTTGGGAAAAAGCATTTGGTAGCATTGGCGCAAAGTTAGGCAATGTTCTCGCTGCCTGCGGACAGTTCTATGATGGCCACAGGGCTCTCTGTGATTGTCAAGCAGGTATATATGCCCTAGCAACCGCTAAAACAGAGGGACGTAGCGCCTTCTCATATCTTCTGGAAAGCTTAAACCAAGATATCTATTGTGTATTAGTCGAAACTCCAAAAGGCAAGAATAATGAAAACATGAAAACATTGCTTCAATCAAGAGGGTATAAATGGGCGAAAAACTCTAATAATGCCTGGATAGGCTTAGAAATAAAATTTCTGGACATCAATGATGTCATTTCAGAGATGACATATCTAAGAGAAACAGAAGATAAATATAATCCATTTATCATTAGACAACTGTCTATAAACGCATATATTAAATATTCAGCTCGTATACCACCTAAAGAAACATGGCAAATGATGAAGGGATGAAGCAGCTAAAATAACAGCGCCAATGGAAAGAGCTCAACACTGGCGCACTTACGAGGATGGGTTCGGATTACTTTTTCTTCCTTTCCCTTTCTCGTTCTTTTTCTCTCTTTCTTTCTTCTTTTCCACGCTCTTTTTCTCTTTCACGATCCTGCTTCTTCTGCACTAAAGGACAGTCTGACCTGGAGCAACTAATAAAATACTCATTGCCACATCCTGGACATATGTTGAAAATTTGGACGCATGGCAAATAACAGCCATTGCTGTCAGAATTTAGTGTAGGGAGAAGGACGTAATCCACATCATTTATATTTAGGTACATTCCCTGTTCAGTAGGGAAAATTCTATTTGGGTTCAGATAGACCCTATCTTCAGAGCAACCTGAAACACATGTATATTTGTTTGCTTCAATTTTATCCATTAGCCCATTATCAATGGGATTGTTCTCCTCATGAGCGAGGCAAGTGCTGGATGCCAAAATGGCAATGAACGTAAGAATTTTGCTAATCATAACTTTCTTCTCCTAAGTGTAAAAAAAAGAGTGCAAATGAATTTAAAACCTTTATCACTATTCCTTGCAATTCTTTTTTTTGTCGGTGGATGTCACAAAACAACGCAGCCGCCAACCTATGAGTTATCTTCGGACGAACGAATTTGGATGGAAACCTTTTTTACAGGTTTAATGCTCCAAAACCCAGCAATTTACACTCTGTGCGGCAGCAAACCGATGACATGCATTACCCTCCACTATCTCACGGATGAGGAGATCCAAGCGCATTATGACCAAATGACTGAAGAGGATAAAATGTCAGCTGTTTACGTGGAAGATTACCAACTCACAAGTAATTGGGAGAAGTGGGAGCAAATTCGAGCACATTTCCCACTCAAGCGATATATGATTTATAAAAAGAATGACGCGAGCGACCCAAAATTCGCTCAGGTCTACTTTGTAGATCCCATGAAGGTTGCCCAAGTTATGTCCGAAAATTACAATCTTTTTAAAGAAGCCGCAGGCTTCGATTTTGATCCGTCCCATGAGGCCTCCCAAATTGAAAAAGGATCCATTTTTTGGGACAAAGTGGAGAAAAACCCAATCACAAATGGACTTCTGTTTGGTTTCGGACTCAAAAACTCTCTCAAGTTTTATTGGGAGCATTGGGGCCAACCTCAAAGTGCGGAAGAATTTGCAGATTGCGTAGCCCCATATGTAAGTGACAGCCTATCCGATGGGAAATCGAACCTAGAAAACTTAACTGTGCCGGCCTTTATGTCATTCTTTGAAAATGATGAAATCATCGAGAAATACAAAAAAGAACGCGAAGCTATTCGCTCCGAATACCAAGAAAAGGACTTCTTAGGCTACACTCTTCAAAAACTGACATCGGGATGAAGCGTTTCATCTCATTTGCAAAATTATTTGCCTGCCCTTCTTTTCAATTCTGAGGTAAATAAATAGAAGGAATAAGAACGAACTCCTCTTCCGAGACAGCCTTCCTTGCCTCCACAAATTTTATAGGCGCTTTTCTACTGAATCAGACAAAGAATAAATAGCATTTGCGAAAGTTCCAAAAAAGCCTGTGGCACTCTGACCCAAGCTTGACCCTCACAGAAAAAAGACATAAAGCTTCTTTAGAAAAATTGCTATTCCAAGGTAAATTGTAACCCTCTGGACGCAAACATGAACCTACTAAGGGAAAAAGACTGTTTTTTTCATTAAAACTGAGCGCCTAACCCCAACAAAATCACTTGTGATGTTCACTAGTGAATTCAACGTGAAAGGCGCTCACGACTCTCTTTAGAAAGGAATCTCCTCACCATCAGAGTTCAAATCTTCTCCCTCTATTGATGTTCGATATTGGTGGAGATACTCCTTAAAGCCCAAGATAAACGCATGAAGATGCTCTGCAAACTGCAATCGGGTTGGAATATCAGTTTCAATAAGCGGCTTTTTAAATGAAACCTCATCGAAAAGAGGCGCTCTAGATTCTACTGGAGAGTCACTGTCGATATTAACTACAGTAAACTCCTTTTTCCTCGAAATAAGAAATAGCCGAAATTTTTTAGATTTTCCATCCTCTTCCCAAGCAAGATACCACTCTATTAGGGTATTATAACTTACATATGTATAGGGTTCAGCATTTAGTTTATGAGCATCCTCAGATTCCGGATTTTTGGGGAAGAAAACATAATCCTTTTTAACTAGATAACTAAAAGGGAAGTGAGCTTTGCTTTCGGTTAGATTATGCTCAAAATTTGTGATCCTTTTAGAAGTGAGATCTAAAACCCGAAAAAGGGCTTGAGCTTCACCTAATAACTCCCTAAGGGATAAATCAATTGGATCATTACTTAACAGAGCAGACTGCTCTAATTTTGATAGTGTTGTCATATATCTCTCTTACAATAAAATTTATAGAAATCGTTTAAATCCGAAGAAATCAATCTTCTAAATTGTCTCAGTCAAGAGTTAAGGTCCCATTCAAGGGATAGGACAGGGGCTTTGTAGCCAAGGTTTCTGAAAAAGAGCAAATCACTGCTCTCCGAACGAAAAACATGGATATGTTGGTCTATCTGAGTAATTTTTGGCAACACATAAAGATTTTCTATTTTTTAAGCGTCAGCAAAGTCCTTTCCATTCTTCTTTAGCTCACAAAATCTCGAAAGCCATTTGCTTGGAACTCGTTGAGCAACTGAAGTGCTGTCGGGGTTCTTATTGAGTGAAGATAGTTTGTAATTTCCTGCTTTACTGCATTTTTGAACCCACTGCTGCTACCGAGGCCTCCTCCATGGGCTCCTCCTAATCCACAAAAATACTCTGCAATCTGCGCTCTAATTTGGTAACAATTTTGGATCAAAATTTGACGTTCACTTTGTGAAATAAGTTGGCAGAACTGACCTGCTTGTTGAGATCCATCAACATTACCAACAAAAAAACCAGTTGTAACAATGACTGCCAGAAAAAACATCTTCATAAATCCTCCTAATATTTTAAAAGACGCACATCTTTTATCTTAGAACGATTTTTTTTCAACTAAATCAATTATTTACACCAACAAAAACACTGCCTGATTTTAAAAAAATCAATCTCGTTGAGGTTTTTAACTAGGATGAGATATCTTTCTAACTCTTTTTAAATTTTGGACATCTATGAAAAAATTGACACTTACAATTCTATCTCTATTCTTGATTAGCATGACTGGATATTTAGACGCTCAAAAAAATGAGCAGCTGCAAAACTGTAGTAATAATTACTCTCAGCGGTTTGAAACCAAAAATGTCCAGCAAACAATTAATGGCGGCCTTAATTTTCATATTGCTAATTATATAGATGGAACCTGCATCATTACCTACCTGGATGGAGCAGAAAAAGGTTTACAAGGGATATTTTTTAACGGTGTACTCCAGAATGGATCAACATTAGTAGAATGGCATAAAAACCACTTCATCCATTTTTACCAATATGGAAGAGTGACCTCTTACTGCGACAGACAAATAGCAGAATTGTATTAATACTGCGAATAGCTATAACAGATACCAATATGAAGACCGCCACTTCATTTTTAAAGTACCGCACTTACCCATTTCCTCAGATCTACACCTGCTAGATGAGCGTCCCCAGGGCTTTTCCCTATAGGCGGAGGCCATAGCTTTATATGAGGATAAACCTGAATCCACCAGCGATAAGCAAGCGCTCCTGCAATATCAACGTCGGGTGAAAAGAAGATCTCAGGAGCTTTAAGGAGTAGCTTGTGGCTCTCAATGTCCGGGCGCTTTGAAGCTCCTCCCAATGCCATGCTACAACACAAGTCACCAGCGCACTGTTGCAGCAACATGGCATCTAGCTCGGACTCCAATACAGCTATGGGTTTGCCTTCTGGTCTTCCATATAATTTGGGGGCCGGCATGCTTCCGGAAACTTCTACATATTTGGGAAACTTATCTTTCTCCTGCCAATCATTGCGACGAATTTTGAGCTTGAGAGGCTCACCCGTAGTAAGGTCACGAGTTGGAATCATCAGCCCTTTTGGAAGCCATAACTTCTTTCTTTCTGATTCTATGCCCCAATCGCTGCGGTTTAGCCAAAGAGAGGTTGGATTCCAACCCAAATGAAATTGCTCTATTGTTTCTTTAGAAAAACCTCGCTTGAAAAGCAGGTCCAATGCAAAACGATCTTTTTTCAGCTGCTCTTGGCAATACAAAATAAATGACCATGCCTGTTTCCTCCATTCTAAAGGGGGTACTTGAGCTAACCGGGGTTCGAATTGGAAAATGGTTTTTTCGTGTCTGTTGATTGTTCTTTCTTTGGGAGCAGTGCCGCTTCTCTGACAGGCTTCTACATAAGAAAGTCCATGGAAATCTCTGTTGTATTGTACTTCATCTCCCTTCTTTCCGCATTGCCTGCAAAAATAGCGATTGAGCTTATCCCATATGATGAATCTGTCCTTGCCTCCGCACCCCGGGCAAGGAGAGTGATACTCACCACCTTTCGTTGAGGCCACTCTTTTTGGATTTAAGCCGTCTTCTTTTGCAATGAGAAGAATACCCATACACTCCTCCTAGATGTTGAATACAGTACAAGCAGTACAAGGCGTCTAAGACAGAAAATTAGTTGAAGCACAAAATAAGTAGCTGAGCTGTTTTTTCTCTTGTACTCCTTGTACTGCTTGTACTGAGACACTACACTTCCCATATCCGATCCGTTTGTTTGGTAAAGCTCTGAAAACTCTTTCGACACTCTTCTAACGATGGGAGCATGTACCACCACTCCCTAATTCCACCTAGAGAGCGATGGCTTTTTTCCACTCCTATTACATTCATTAATCGCTTGCCAAACTCTGAGCTCACTACCTGCTTTAGCCCCTCTCGTTGACACCAAGCTCTGTAATAATCATACAATTTCGCGCAGGGAAGAGGGCCCCAGTCGCTGGTCTTCTTGGAATCATTAAATCGGCCCTCCTGCAAAACAGCGAAAAGGAACTTTTCAGGGCTGCCTGCAGCATGCATCTTGATGTCGAAGCTAAAATCATTGGGAGGCATTTTCCTTGGATCGAATGAATCCAAATCTTCATTTAGCAAATCAAAAAGAAGAGCAGAAAGACCCCTTCTATCCATCTGTTCCGACAAAGCATGGAAATAATCACTATCTCCTTTGCGGTGTGGGGAAAGATTCAGGACAAAAAAACGGCGATCATCAAGATCAATGGGAACAGGCCATTCTTCATTGCTGGAAATAATCAAGTGGCGGCAATTATCGATGGGAAGAGCATCTTTGCCCTTTCCTTCAATCATGATGGTCGGGTCCGTGATGACTGCTTTAAGAGCACCGATCTCTTTTCGAGAGCCTTCCCATAGGGCTTCATTTGCATGAAGCAGATAGGCATACTTCAGATGGCTGTTAAATTTACCGACGAGGTGGTCTAGACTGTTGACTGTGAGAAAGTAAGGACCAAAAATTTTGCCAAAACACTCAACGAATCTGTTTTTTCCGGTACCCTGGAGGCCGCGCAATACGAGTGCAGTGGCTAAAAGCGTGGGTTTTTGCACTACGCATGACATCCATTTACGGACATACTGATAGCTCTCCTCATGACCGCTGCAAATCACCTCTTTCGCATGCTGCCAAAAAAGACTGCAATTTCCTTGAAGCGGGGTAACAGCAAAACCTTTAAAAATGTTAAAGTTACGACCGTAATCTCCTGGCTGCGCCGGATCAAACACAATATTTTCAAAGGTTCTTCTTTTGGGATGCTTTAACCAAAAGGTCGCCTTATTTTTCGATTTGCCCTCAGAGTTGAGGAAAAAATCGTTCTCGTGGAAGTTTTTAAAGGAGCTTCGCGTGTCCAACTCAAAAGCAGTTTCTGATCTTTGAATCAGAATATGAGTAGTGCTGGTGCGGACAATGGCGTATCTTTCATTTAACTCCCGAAGAACCTTTTCTTCGGGAGTTAAAGATAGCGCAATCAGCTTCTCAGCTTGAGATTCTGACAGCGCTTTATATTCTGAAAACTGAATCTCTCTAGGCTGCGCTACCATCGTTTTCTCCAGCTTGTATACACTCTCAATTTTCGATAACGAAAAATGTTTATTAGAGATTTCTCTGCACTGGAGCGCATTTTTGCTTCATTTCGGAGGTCAGCTGCGAACTGCCTCCAAAATCGACTTACGCGATCTGCTTTCATAAGGAGATCTGCTGTTGGTTTGTAATCACCCATAGCAGCCCTCTCGCTCTGTTCCTGAATTATCTGCGCTTTCATTAAGAACCTCTTTTTTCTTGTAACGAGGCATTTTCAACATACTTTTGAAAAGCAGACAGGTCGACAAGATATCGACCTCCAATCTTCTTAACGCACGCCTTTGCAACGGGAGCTTCAGCGTAAATCCAGTGATGCCACTGCGGCAACCTGGGCCACTTATGATTGCGGCAGTAATCTCGGAGCGGAACAATTGTGTTCTGTATTTGCATGATGTCCTCCTGACAATTGAGACATCACGCAATGTAACATTGCGTTACAATTTACGCAACACAACGTTGCGTTTTTCCTGAAAATTGTTTTTAAAACAGAAGATGTTTCATAGAGAAAATCTTGCTAGCCAGGTGACAGAAAAAAAGATATCTCATCACAAGAAATCGAATTTTAGATATAGATTACTACAGAGAGGAACAGGTTTTAATGGAGAAGAAACTAAAGTTATGAGAACATAGCTGAGTTTTATGTGTTCGCTTTCTAACAAGGGGAGGTTGGCTGCAACCAACCTCCCCCAGCCTTACTTGCTTCTCGCGTAAGATTGGACAAATTTTATCCCTTTCTTAGTCCTTTTGAAATGGGGAGGGATAATATTTGTTTTCAGTTTGCCATTGACTTTACTTGGCTTGCAAAAACCTTTTAAAGACATAAGACCTCCTGGTCAAATGAGTTTATGTTGAATTACCCTCATAGGACTATCCTAAAAGAGCAATCCAATCCTAGCAGATTTCTTTTAAATCCGCAAAGAGCAATTGGCACTCTGTCACCTTGTTTGCTAAAGAACCCTAAGAAGCAAAGACATGAAGCAATTTTGCACTAGGATCAGATGTTTCTAGTGAGATCTTTGAACGTTAATTCCGGATCAAGTTTCAGTTCAATGATCACACTTTTCAGAGCACGGAAAGGTGTAGTATGAGAGATCCGATTCCCATCTCTTCCAATAAAGACAAAGCCTTTTTTACGGCCTTCAATGTAATTTCTTATGTCCTCAAAAAGATGACGAGGATAAGAAACAGGCTCAGGAAAATAAATGAGGGATTTGCTAAAATCAATATCCTCAATTTTTAGAGAGAGGACATCTTCAAGAGCTCGAGGTCCACCCAGGTAGAATATCTTTGCCAGGATTTGCTCACGCAAACCCAAACGACTTAGCATATCGACATAAATATCAAAAAGAATTAATCGGCTTAGCGTAGCACTTCGATCATGATCTTTGGCAATTGGCACATAACCAAATGTTTCATTCGACATCCACTCGGAAAAGTCTCGATATAAATGAACATAATCTTCTCTCATATGAACAGACCAATTTCTAAAAGAGCGGATCCTGTCGATAATAAGTGAAGGGTCTTGCATAGCCAGATTTTTTAAGGTTTCTGACTGTTTCTTATCCGTAAGAAGAGGCAAAAGCTCTGCTTCAATAAGGTCGCGAAACATCTCTAAGCGGTGTTTTTGAAACTTTTTTGCATTTGCAAGAACTTCTCCCCATGAAAGAACGAGAGAGGAAACAGGAACCTTAGCTATACTCTCTTTGAAGTCTTCTATTAACACATGAAGATTTTTACAAGATTTTAAGAAGAATGCTTTTCGCGAAGAAAGCTTTTTTTCATCAAGATTAGGATCAATAAAAAGGCAGGATTTAAGCAAATTGTCATAAGCCTGCCTTTCTTCTTTTTGTGCGGATGTTTCTTTATGTGACTTGCCCAATTTTCCCTAAAACCTCTTCATTCATCCGATATAATACCTTCGCTGTTGATGAAACAGATAGGTGGCTATATCTCTTAACCATTGCTAGGGTTTTATGACCCAGCACAGCCCCAACTTCAATGGTGGAAGCTCCACTCATCGTTAAGTGAGATGCTGCAGTGTGTCTTAAAGTATGAAAGCAAATCTCAAGACCGGCTGTCTGGGCTGCATTTTCCCAGGCTCCACGAATGTCAGCAGGCTGCTTGCCATCACCACTTGAAAAGACATACTCGCTAAGTATAACTCTTTTCTTTTTCTCCGCCAAGAGGCAAGTCACTAAAAGAGGACTTAATGGGATAGTGCGAGTCTCTCCATTTTTCGTATCCCTGAAAGTGGCTGTATTCCTGGTAAAATCGAGGTCTTTCCACTTGAGCCCCAAGATCTCCCCTTTCCTAGCACCACTGCATATCGCAAAAAGCGCGACTGGATAAAGATGAGGGCTTTTGCTTGCTTTGCAAATATTTAGGAGATTTTCAATTTCTTCTTTAGCTAGGAATCGTTCTCGCGGCTTTCCTTCCTTGTACCTTCCAATTTTTGATACCGGATTCTCTTTGAGCCAATCCCACTCTCGGACAGCTACACTAAAGGCACCACTGAGGGCAGCCAGATAGCGATTTGCAGTCGATTGAGATCTCAAGGTTTTGCGAGGAGTTGCTTCTTTAAGGAGGTCTTCCTTGAGAACAGAAATCACCGAAGGAGTGATGTGGCAAAGGTAATAATCTTTGAGATGCTTTTTCCACCAAAGAAGCTGCATCTTATATTTGCGAAATGATTTGGGGTGGTTGCGGAGACACTGTTCCAAGTATCTGTCGATCAGATTAGAGAACGTGCGTTCTTTGCTTTCTGATCTACCGAAGTACCTTCCCTGTCTTATGTCTGCTTCCATTTTGGAAGACCATTCTTTCGCTTCGCGTCTTGTTGGAAATGACTCCGAAATAGCTGGAGCTCCACTTAAACGTAGGCGAGCGCGGTATGTAATCTTTCCGGATGCGTGTGTTCTTTTCTCGATATATGCCATGAAATGACCTCTTGATTTTTCAACACTGACCCAGTAGTGGCCCAGCGCACAATTGTCTCAATTGTCAGGAGATCATCACTTAAGCATAACTCGTTCATACTCAATATTGCTCGGAAAAGGAGTCGAACCTTCACGGCATTGCTGCCAGGGGATTTTAAGTCCCCAGTGTCTACCATTCCACCATCCGAGCATAGGGAAAGAAACGAAGCTGGAAGTTTACTGAATAGGAAGGCTTAAATTCAAGAGCATACTCTGGAATGTTGAAATTTTGCGTTTTGAGCGCGCCAAAGCCCCGGGGTTGATCGATCGTAAGAGGGCCTGTATTTAAATCACAATACAGGCCCTCTTACGATCCATCAACCGCGGGAGCTTTCGCGCAGCTCAAAACGCAAAATTTCAACATTCCAGAGTATCAATCCGGGGACCTGGAACGGTCCCCGGAAGAAAAACTAAAAGAAGTAAGAGTCACCCCCACCCTGGAGAGGTGAGAAGTGAGTTGACGTTAGAGAATTGATCTCAAGGCGCTCTGAAACGAGAGAGGTCGAGACTCGGTTTAGGGAGGCAGAATCAGAACCTGTGGGCTCATCATCTGAAGGAGGTTCTTTCGGCTCCTTTTTGGCCTTCTCTTCTTTAGGTTTTAGATCTTTGAGAGAAGTATTCTCCATAAACTCTTTATCTTTATAACGGCTAATAGTTTCTGAAATAAGCTTGGAGGGAGGGGGAATGAGGGAGGAAAACATCTGAGATGAAACTTTCGCTTCATCTTCTACACCACCCCCTTGTGTCTTTTGTTCGCCTTCCAGCTGTGGTTTCTGTTCTTCAGTCGGCTGTTGCTGTCTGCGCTCTGTCCACTCTTGATCGTCGGAGGATCTGCGATGGCGTCTACGACGTCGGTCTCTGCGTTTATCCATGCTACGCGCACCGGTTGCAGTTTCCGCGCCTGCCTCTTCTGCAGCGGGCTCTTGATCTTCATCTTCAACAGTCGCTGCTGGCACTTGTTCGCGCTCTTGCTGAGGTTCGCGATGCGCGTGACGCATGGAAGCTTCCCTGCCTCCGCCAATCTTGATGTTACGCTCATGACTCACGTTTTTAAGCGCAACACGAGCTTCTTTAACCTCTACAACTTCATAGTCAGAAACAGGCACTAAAAAAGCTTTAGGTCGTTCCATCGAACGGAAGAAGAAGGCTTGCCCAAAGGAGACAACCTCAACCGCATCGACATAGTATTCTTCTGCTCCAGGGCCGCCTTTGCTGCTTCGGACAAGGAGCTTGTATCCCTCTTTAGAGGAAACAATGGTTTCAATAATGGGTTCACGAGTAAAGTTCACGACTTTATTCCATGTTTTAAGGGTTCACGTATAGCTCAAGCTTTTACAGCTAAGCTAGTGGCGCGTATCACTTTAGCTCCCGTCCTCAATTCCCATCTTAATTCTCTATCAGATGCGGACTCAGGGCCTATGAACTTGCGCCAGATTAAAAAAAACTATTCCTTGGATGCCATGTATCGCACGAGGTCAACGACGCGATGGGCGTATCCCATTTCATTATCATACCACGCCACCAATTTATAAAAACGGGGATTCAGCGCAATACCTGCCCTTTTATCAAAAATACAGGAAGCCGTATGGCCAATAAAATCAGAAGAAACAACTTCTTCATCGCAAAATTCAAGAATTCCCTTCATCGGCCCATTAGCCGATTTTTTAATAGCATCGCAGATCTCGTCATAAGTAGCATCCCTGCTGAGCCTTACAGTCAAGTCGATGACAGACACATCGGCGGTAGGCACCCTAAATGCCATCCCGGTAAGCTTTCCCTTGACAGCCGGGATGCATAATCCGACAGCCTTAGCCGCCCCGGTAGAAGATGGGATAATGTTCAAACTGGCCGCCCGACCACCACGCCAATCTTTTTTTGAGGGGCCATCGACAGTAGGTTGGGTAGCTGTAAGCGAATGTACGGTCGTCATCAACCCTTCCTCAATGCCAAAGCTGTCGAGGATAACTTTGGTAAGCGGGGCCAAGCAGTTCGTCGTACAAGAAGCATTGGAGACGATAAAGTCTTTATCAGGATTAAAGGTCTGTTCATTCACTCCCATGACAAAAGTAGCGCAGTCCCCTTTTGCGGGAGCAGTAATAATGACTCTTTTAGCACCCGCCAAAATGTGCTTCTGAGCGTCTTCAGGATGAGTAAAATGGCCGCTGGCCTCGATGACATACGTAACACCGAGCTGCTTCCAGGGTAATTTAGCAGGATCCTGCTCAGAAACAACTAGGGTTTTTTTCCCATCGACAACAAGATAATCGCCTTCAGCCTTGATGTTAAAATTAGGACGTCCGTGGACAGAATCATACTTTAAAAGGTAAGCAAGATTATCCGGGGGCACGAGATCATTGATCGCTACAACCTCGACATCGGGATAGCTTTCGTGCAAATTGCGAAACACCAGGCGCCCTATTCGACCGAAACCATTAATAGCTACCTTTATCGGCATATATTCCTCCAATGGAGCCAACTCTTCAGTTAGATAACAACCTAAACCCAAGATAATGACTAAGTAGCAGAATGATAGACGAGGATTTTTTGAATGTAAAGCGGAAAACAGAAGTGAATAGCAACGCCCCGAAGTAAACTGCGGGACGTTGAAAAATACCCTTAGAGAGGGAGATATTCAATAAAACAAACTGGAGCGCCATCACCAATGCGAAACTCTTTCTTGATGATGCGAGTATATCCACCATTACGCGTCGCAAAACGAGGTCCGAGCTCAGAAAAGAGCTTACCGATCACTCTGCGATCTCCGTTATGGCTGGACTTGTTTCCAGCTTTTGAAGCTCTTGCTTCTTTCGGAGTGAGCGCGTTATAGGAAATCATAAGCTCAGCCACAGCCCTGCGTCTGCTCGCCAAAGTATTCTTCTTAGCCAATGTGACCATTTGATCAGCATGGCGACGAAGCTCTTTTGCCTTACGTTCAGTGGTTTCTATGCGGCCATGTTCGATTAAAGATTTAAGCATGTTAGCAATCATGCATCGACGGTGGCTCGCAGTTCTCCCAATTTTAAATGTGTCTTTTCCGTGTCTCATTGTTGAGTTCCTGCTTTTTCATTAATATAATCTTGTGTGATTTGCTTAACGTTGTCCCGATTAATTCCGAACTTTGCCAAATCCATACCAAGAGAAAGCCCCATTTCTTCGAGCTTAGATTTAATCTCGTTAAGGGATTTTTTACCAAAGTTTCTGAACTTCAGCATTTCGGACTCCGGCATAACAACGAGTTCAGCAATTGTATCAATGTTCGCTCCTGCCAAGCAGTTAGTCGAACGAACAGAAAGCTCAATCTCATTGATTTTAAGGACAAGTTTAGCCATTAACGCATCGCGATCGGTATTCAACTCAACTTCACCTTGATCAAATGTCAAACTATGGAACTTCAACTGATCAAAAACTTGCAGATGGAGAATGCCGATTTGCGTAGCAAATGACAGGGCTTCTTCAGGGGTAATGCGCCCATCCGTCTGTACTTCAAAAATCAAGCGATCGAAGTCAGTATCTTGTCCGACCCGAGTATTTTCGACAAAGTAGTTAACGAGACGAACGGGGGAAAATGATGAATCGATAACAATCTCATCAACACCTTTTTCTGTCATAACATGTCTTTCAGATGGAACGTACCCTCTTCCCATTGCGACTTTGATATCAACTTTTCTAGTCATCGGCTTCGTGACCGTGAAAATAGACAAATCGGGGTTAACAATATCAAAATCTGACGATCCCATAAGATCTTTAAGGGTAACGATGTACTGCCCGCCGTTCTTGTCAAGCATGTCTGCTGTAATGTCCAGCATTTTTGAGATGACCTTCGGTTCACGAGAACCCATTTCATCATCAGTCGGTAACTTACGAAGAAGCGCACTCTTGAAATTAAGCACAATGTACGTCATATCTTCAATAATACCTTCAACCGCCATATACTCATGAGGAACTCCTTCAATGCGCACAGACATGATAGCTGGGGCTTCTAGAGAGCTAAGGATAATTCTTCGAAGAGCATTACCGACAGTATGCCCAAATCCCTTTCAAAAGGCTCCGCAATAAAACGAGCAAATTTCCTGACTTGCTCGACTCATCGACTTTGATCTTTGTCGGCAATTCAAACTTGCCATACTTTACTGCCATGTACGAACTCCTGCAAAATTTCTGATTCTAAATTAACTGATATTAGACTCTTCTTCGCTTACGCGGACGGCAGCCATTATGCGGCACAGGCGTCTTGTCGCGGATAATCGTGATCGCAAGCCCAGAGCTTTGCAGTCCGCGGACAGCAGATTCTCTTCCTGCGCCAGGTCCTGAAAGATTGACTTCTACTTCTTTCATTCCGAGTGACATTGCAGCTTTCGCAGCATCTTGTGCAGCAACAGTTGCTGCAAATGCAGATGATTTGCGAGAGCCAAAGTAGCCGACTTTTCCAGAGATGCCCATGATATGACATTCCCTGTTAGATCGGTGATAGAAACAATTGTATTGTTGAAGGTAGCTCTTACATGAGCAATTCCGCTTGGAACACTACGCATTGTCTTCTTACGCGATTTTACGAGGTTGGTTTTTTAACCATCGTCTTTTGAGCTTCTTGCTTAGCCAAGGGTCACACTCCTTTATTTCTTCTTATTAGCTACGGTTTTTCTCTTCCCTTACGAGTACGTGCATTAGTACGTGTACGCTGGCCACGAACAGGAAGCCCGAATCGATGTCTTGTGCCGCGGTAGCAATGAATACTGATCAATCGCTTAATGTTAGTTCTGGATCTGACGTCTCAGATCTCCTTCAACAACATATTCAGAAGTGAGCATTGCGTTAACTCTTGCAATGTCATCTTCAGTTAAATTTTGGGCCTTCATGTTAGGATCTAATGCTAATTTCGCACAGATCTCATTCGACAGATGTCGACCGACTCCATAGATGTACATGAGGCTGATTTCTAATCGCTTATTAGGTGGGATATCGATCCCGATCACTCTTGGCATGAAAAGATTCCTTTTTTCATAAACGTTCTGAGTAGTTTAGCAGATGTTTAGTTTATATACAACTGCGCTTTGGTTCAAATATTAACTATCTTCCTCTCATTCTTCCCTTCTTCATGAAGCCATCATAGCGCTTCATCAACAGATGCGATTCGATCTGTTTAGAGGTGTCCAGCACTACCCCGACTAAAATCAAAAGGGAAGTGCCTCCAAAAAAATAAGTGATCGATGAATCAACACTCAACATTTTTCCTACAATCGTCGGTAAGATGGCAATCAAGGCCAGAAAAATAGCACCGGCAAAAGTGATGCGATTCATTGTCGATTCAAGATAATCCTGAGTAGGACTGCCCTTGCCGAATTCCTGGTATAAATGCGCCATTTTTTTTCATATCGGATGCAATTTGCTCAGGATGAAATTGAGTCGCTGTCCAAAAGTAAGTAAAAAAGATAATAAGAAGGACATAAAATAACATGTATACCCAGTTACCCGGGGAAATCATGTTTGCAAATTGCCCAATCCACGAACCTCTACCTACAAATTGACCTATTGTAGCAGGAAACATCAAAAGAGATGACGCAAAAATGACCGGAATCACTCCTGCATAATTAATTTTGAGTGGAATATACGCACTTCCGCCCTGCACTTCTTGTCTCCCAACTACACGTCGAGCATATTGTAGTGGGATTTTACGCTGTCCTTGGATGATAAGGATTGTTCCAATAATAATTAAAACAAAAACCCCACTAAGCACCACAAGAGATGAAAAACGTTAATTGACCGGTTTCTTGCGAATCCAGATTAAGCTGCGTAATCACGGACCCTATTGTGCCTGGTAATGAAGAAAGGATTCCAATCGTTATAATTAGGCTGATCCCATTGCCAACCCCTCGTTCTGAAATCTGTTCTCCAATCCACATGAGGAGAATCGTACCAGCTGTCATCGTCGACATCACAATTAGATAAAAAAGCCAGGGTATTCCAAAAGCCTGAACATCGAGAATTTCATTAACAATAATTCCTGGACTTCCAGCATTCAACTGTACAGCATATTTTCCGTAAAGTCCTGCTTGGAACAAGGCGAGCAACACAGTCAGCATCCGGATCCATTTGCTCATCTTCCGACGGCCAGCATCTGGATTTTCGCGTATATCTCTTTGTAAAGATGGCACTAAGGCCATCAAAAGCTGCATGATGATCGATGCGGAGATATAAGGCATTACACCGAGCGCAATGACTGTCATTTGAGCGAAGGCGCCACCTGAAAAAACATCCATTAATTGGAACAGGTTTTGACCTCCGCCAGTAGCACTGCGGAACAACTCCACCGCGGCATCACCATTGATCCCAGGAACTGGGATATAGGCGCCGACTCGGCAGGCAACGAGCATAAGCAAAGTAAAGACAATTTTTGCCTTCAACTCAGGTACACTAAAAATGCGCTTTATTCCGTTAATCATCAGTCATTCGCTCAGACGTTAAAGTTTAGGTATACGAACTATTCCTTAGAAACGACTTCTTGAAAAGAAATTCCGCTTGCCTTTAGCTTTTCTACAGCATTTTGTGAGAAAAATCTCGCTTTAACAGTTACCTTCTTCTTGAGCTCTCCATTGGATAAAATTTTCAATCCACCTGGGACACGTCTTGGTGCAAAACCTTTTTCTTGAAGAGTTTGCAAAGATACAGTCTCACCATCTGAATAAAGCTTGTCAATCATCCCAAGGTTTATGGCAAACACTTCGTTTTTGAAAGCGCCATTTGTAAACCCACGCGTTGGAAGTCTTTTATAAAGAGGAACTTGTCCACCTTCTTGACCGAAGTGGTTTTTAAAGCCACTGCGAGCCTTATCACCCTTATGTCCCCGACCGCAAGTTTTACCGCATTTAGAACCCATACCACGACCAACACGATGTCTCTTTTTAGAAGGACGATGAGTGTTAGTCAGTTGCGCTAAATTCATCATGTTTTTAATCCTCGCATTTGGCTATTCATTTGTCGATTTGTAAGCTGTGTTAAAGCGCGAATGGTAGCTCTTACGAGGTTCATTGGATTGTTGGATCCAAAACTCTTAGCAACTACGTCTCTTACACCACCAAGTTCTAGAACTGAGCGAACCTTAGATCCTGCGATAACACCTGTACCTTCCGGCGCAGGCTTTAACATGACACGAGATCCGTCGGAATCTACAGTGATCTCATGAGGAATAGTTGTTCCTTCCATTTCAAAAGTCATAACGTTCTTGCGGGCAGCCTCAGTTCCTTTACGAATTGCATCAGAAACTTCATTCGCTTTCGCGAATCCAAAGCCGATGTGACCTTGGCCGTCACCGACGATGATCAAAGCAGAAAAGCTAAACTTACGTCCGCCTTTTACAACTTTAGAGCATCGATTGATGTATAGCACTTTTTCTTCGAACTCAGTCCCGTAATCTTCTACTCGTCGCTTTGCTTCTTGTTTGGACATGTCCTATTTTCCTGACTAAAATTGTAAACCTGTTTCGCGGGCTGCATTTGCAACCTCTGCGAGCAAGCCATGGTATTTATTGAATCCGCGATCAAAGACAGCGTTCGCGATATTCTTTTGCTTGGCAACATCTGCAATCTTAGCACCGACCGCACGCGCTGCCTCTTTGCTTTTCTTACCTAGCTTATTATCTTGAAAATCTTTCATGACAGTGCCAGCACTTGCTAATGTGAAGCCTTTTTCGTCATCAATAAGCTGAGCGAAAATATGCATGTTGGACTTAAACACAGAAAGCCTTGGTTTTTCCGCTGTCCCTCGGACTTGCTTTCTAACCCTTAACATTCTTCTGCGTCGTCTTACGTTTCGCTTAATTAAATCTTTAATCATATGGTCTTAACCTTATCTCAAGCCGTTTTACCTTTAGCTGCTTTACCCGCTTTCTTACGGACAAACTCATTCTCGTACCGAATCCCCTTGCCTTTATACGGCTCTGGCGGCTTCATTCCTCGGACTTGAGCAGCAAACTGTCCGACGAGATGTTTATTAATTCCACTGATTGTGATCGTGACGTTCTTCTCAACAGCAACCGTTACACCAGCGGGAATCTTTAGCTGAGTGGGGTGAGAGAAACCAAGCTGCAAATCGAGCATTTGTCCCTGCACAGCTGCGCGGTAACCAACACCGATAAGTCCTAGTTTAACTTCGAAACCCTTGCTGACACCAATAACCATGTTATTGATGAGCGCACGATACAGTCCGTGAGTTGTCTTCGGCATTTCAACAGTATCATCTTTTTCAACGATCAGACGTTTGTCTTCAATTTTGACAGTAATCCCTTGATGCGCTGGCATGCTTAAATTTCCCTTTGGACCTTTAGCGTGAACCATTCCTCCCGAAATATTTACTTCGACCTTTTCCGGTAGTAAAATCGGCGATTTTCCAAGACGTGACATGCTTTTTACCCCTTTTTTATTACCAAACTAAGCATAACAATTCGCCGCCAAGCTTATTCTTGCGTGCGGTCTCACCGTCAACAACTCCACCTGGCGTTGAGAGGATAGCAATTCCCATTCCACCGAAAATTCTAGGAATCTTCTTATATCCAACGTAGCGTCTCAGCGAAGGAGAAGACATACGGTCTAAGCCTTTAATGACAGGTTCCCGTCCGCCCGAATATCTCAAAAAGACTCGAGCTTGACCTTTTTCATCATTGACCAAAAACTTGTCGATGAATCCTTGTTCATGGAGGACCTTGACGATATCCATTTTAATTTTACTTGGGCGAAAATCGACAAAGCGATGTCGCGCATTTTTCGCATTTCTAATTCTTGTCAGCAAATCTGCGATTGGATCGTGTAACATGCCTTCCTCTCCCTCAGCTATTAGTCTCTGTTTTAAATGGGAGGCCAAGCAACTTTAACAGCTCCATGCACTCCTCATCGTTAGTTGCTGATGTGACGAATGTAATATTCATCCCCTGCGTCCGTTTTACTTCATCTATATTGATTTCAGGGAAAATCTGTTGTTCTTCTAAACCTAAAGAATAGTTGCCGCTCCCGTCACACTTAAGTGGAAATCCACGAAAGTCACGAATGCGAGGAGAAACGATATTGCAGAAACGGTCAAAAAAGTCGTACATCCGCTTTTTTCGCAATGTAACTTTCAAACCAATCGTTTGGTCTTCACGCAATTTAAAATTCGCAACAGATTTTTTTGCCTTTGTCAAGATAGGCTTCTGGCCGGAAAGACTTGTCATTTCTTTGACGCAGTCTTGCAGGGCATTCTTATCTTTAGTAGCTTCAGCAAGTCCCATGCTGATGACTATCTTCTTAAGTGATGGAATAAGCATCGCATTTGAGTACTTATACTTCTCACGAAGAGCCTGCTTTACTTCTTCTTTATATCGTTTTTGTAACCTAGACATTGCCTTCATCTACTTTATGAGTGTTTTCTTATTTGACGAAGTGCGACTTCTTTCTCGCCTTCGAAATAAAATAATTCTTTCTCGCCGTTTTTGCTCATGCGAATTTTTGGTTTAACTGGCTTTACCATCAGCAGTTGCATAGAGCAACATTTGAAATATGGAACGGCATTTCCATTTCCAAAATCTCAGTCCCAGGCGATTTTTCGCGTCGTTTAGCGTGCTTCTTACGAATGTTAATTCCTTGCACAACTACACGGTCAGCATTGCGAGCAATCACTTCGCCTATTTTGCCCTTATCATTTCCGGAGATAACGACGACTTTATCACCTTTTCTTAATCCATTTGCTCATCTTTTATCTCCCTATATCACTTCTGGAGCAAGCGAACTGATTTTAACAAAACCGCTTTCGCGAACTTCTCTGGCTACTGGACCAAAAATACGAGTTCCGCGGGGATTGTCCTTGTCATCAATGATCACACAGCTGTTGTCATAAAAGCGTAATAGCGAACCATCTTGGCGACGAACATAACTTTTTGTACGTACTATTACTGCTCGAACGACATCACCTTTTTTTACGCTGCCCTTCGGGTCTGCGTCTTTAACTGCACAAATAATCACATCGCCAACCCCAGCATATCTGCGCTTAGATCCCTTAAGGACTTTAAAGCAACGAACTCGCTTGGCGCCGGTATTATCTGCTACTTCTAGATTGGATTCTTGCTGAATCATTGTTAACTCACCTTTTTAAATCACTATTGGTCACTTAAGAAGTTTAAGCGAGAACTTCAATTACTCGCCAGCGCTTCATCTTAGAGATCGGGCGAGTTTCTACAATTCGCACTTTCTGTCCGACCTGGATGTCAGGGTTTTCGTTATGAGCATAGTATTTCTTAGCTCTTGTAACGACTTTACTGTAAATAGGATGTCGTAATGTCCTCTCTACTTTAACAGTAACCGTCTTTTGCATTTTCGTTGAGACGACAACGCCTTCCCGAACTTTTCTATTTGACGTATCTTCCATCTCTCCCTCAACTTGTAGCTTTGCTTTCATTTTCACGTAGAATCGTCATGACACGCGCACGGTCTTTCTTCTTAATACGTACCATGTGCGGTTTATCCATCTTGCGCGTCACTTTCATTTCATTGCGAAGTTGAAATAGCTCTTTAGACAAATCTTGGTAGAGCGCTTTCAGTTCGTCTTGAGATTGTAATCTCAGCTCTTTTGCTTTAGCCATATTATTCCCTATACCCTTTCGACACGTTCTACGAATCGCGTCTTCAATCCAAGCTTCGCAGCTGCTCGTCTAAGAGCACTTTGCGCCATTTCTTTTGGCACTCCACCGACCTCGAACATAATTCGTCCAGGACGAATTACTGCGACCCAATGATCAGGTGCTCCTTTACCTTTACCCATCCGCGTTTCAGCAGGTTTTTTACTGACTGATTTGTCAGGAAAAATGCGAATCCACACTTTGCCGCGACGGTTAAAATAACGATTAATTGCAATACGGCATGCTTCAATTTGGTGATTTGTGACACGACCTCTTTCGAGGGCTTGCATTCCAAAATCTCCAAAATCAACAAATGTTGCCGCTTTGCTTAGGCCAGCGTGCTGACCTTTTTGCATTTTTCTATGTTTTGTACGTGCTGGCATCAGAGCCATATGAACTAGCCTCCTGCTACTGCTGCGCGGGGAAGAACTTCTTCACCCTTGTTAATCCACACTTTAACTCCGATAGACCCATAAGTTGTCTCTGCACGTCCCATAGCGTAGTCGATTTCAGCTCGGATTGTGTGCAAAGGGATACGTCCTTCTTTATACCATTCAGTACGAGCAATTTCAGCACCGCCAATACGCCCTGAAACCTGGACTTTAATCCCAGCAGCTCCTGCATCAGTTGTCGCTTGAATTGCTTTCTTCATCACTCTTCTGAAAGGAACGCGTCTTTCTAACTGCTTCGCAATTCCGTCAGCTACAAGTTTGGCATCAAGATCTGGTCTTTTAATTTCTTCAACTTCAATCCAGATCTCTTTGCCGGTCAATTTTTTTAGCTCTTGCTTAAGCACGTCTATTTCAGCACCTTTTTTCCCAATCACAAGACCTGGTCTTGCTGTATGGATGATGACTTCAATTTTTCCGCTCATTCTCTTGATCGTGAGCTGCGATGTGCCTTGGCAACATGGTTTGGCCATCAGGTATTTTCTGATTACAAAATCCTCACCGAGAAGATCGCCGAACTCTTGCTTATTTGCGTACCACAAAGAGCGCCATCTTTTAGTGCGAACTAATCTAAATCCTGTTGGAGATGTCTTTTGTCCCATTTAGTCTCCCTTAATTTATTCTGCAGCCACGATGACAGTAAAATGGCTTGTTCTTTTCATGATCGGGTGGCTTCCGCCTTTATTTTTAGGCTTTGCACGTTTCATCGTGGGGCCCTCGTCAACTCTAACTTCTTTAACAACTAAGTCTCTACGCTGAATATTGAGCTGTGTTTCAGCATTAGCTACTGCCGTATCTAATGTCTTTTTAAGAAGTCTGCCGCCGCGAAGCTTGCAAAAGTTCAACTGCGTAGATGCTTCTTCAACGCTTTTACCGCGAATGAGATCCGCAGCTAAGCGAGCCTTTCTAGGGCTTATGCGCACAAATTTTGTCTTAGCGTGTGCCATTTGCATATTAGATTATCCTTTTTTAGCTGCTGGAGCGGGTTTAGGAGCAGGGGCGCCTGCAGCTTCAGCGATCTTCTTAGATCCGTGACCTTTAAAGAGCCTCGTCGGAGAAAACTCTCCAAGACGGTGTCCGACCATATTTTCAGTGATAAATACACTAATAAATTTACGGCCGTTATGTACTTCGAAAGTATGACCGACCATCTCAGGCAGAATCATAGAACGGCGTGACCATGTCTTGATCGGATTCTTCTTACCGCTTACATTTTGCTTGACCACTTTATCCATAACGTGGTGATCAACGAACGGACCTTTTCTTAACGATCTTCCCATAACTTACCTTTTCTATTTCCTGCGATCTTTAACGATCATTTTGTTTGATTTACGCTTAGATCGGGTTCGGTATCCTTTTGTATACATCGCCCATGGAGTCTGTGGCAGATATCCGTTGTGTTTACCTTCACCACCACCATGCGGGTGATCGACTGGGTTCATCGCCGTTCCGCGAACGGTTGGGCGGATCCCCTTCCATCTAGATCTTCCTGCTTTTCCTTCTACCCGAAGATTTCTCTCTGGATTAGAAACCGCGCCAAATGTAGCTCTGCACTTTTCATTGACCATTCGAACTTCGCCAGATGGCATCTTGATCGTGACATAACCATCACTTTTAGCAAGCAACTGCGCCGAAAGTCCGGCAGAACGCACCAATTGACCTCCGCGGCCAGGTGTTAGCTCGATGTTATGAATAGTTGAACCAAGAGGCATCGCCTTTAGTCGCATGCAGCATCCCACATCAAACGCGCCTTCGTCATGATTTGTGACAGTGTCTCCAACTTTTAGCTTCTGGGGAGCGATAATATAGCGCTTCTCGCCATCTGCGTAATTGAGCAACGCGATGTGCGCTGTTCTGTTTGGGTCATATTCAATTGAAGCTACTTTAGCGGGAACAACTTCTTTGTCGCGCTTAAAGTCAATGATACGGTAAAACCTCTTATGCCCACCGCCTTTATGACGGCAAGTAATATGGCCATGATGGTTACGACCGTTTGTTTTTACTTTCTTTTCAAGGAGTGACTTTTCTGGCTTGACGGCAGCACGGTTTTTCTTCCCGACGCGAGTCAGCTCGTCAAGGCTTGTAAGAATGAGATGTCTTTGTCCTGCTGTTCTTGGACGAAATTGCTTTAACATAACGCTTAAGGCCTCTTAAATTAAACTTTCTCTTCTATGCTGTCGCCAGCTTCCAATGTCACAATCGCTTTTTTGAAGCCCGCTTTCATCCCTGCACGTCCACGAACGCGTCTAGCTTTTGGCTTGTTGCTGATTGTGTTCACAGATACAACTTTGATCTTCTTTTCACTGTAAATTTCTTCAACAGCGGCTGCAATCTCTTGCTTATTAGCTCTCTTGTCAACGATAAACACATACTTGGGCGCATCGCATTTTTTTACACAAGGATTGCTCGAATTAAATTGAAGTTGCTCAAGTACTCGGGCTTTTTCAGTCGCATGCCGCGAAAGAATGATATCAAATGGACTTTTCTTTTGCATAACTACTGCCCTCCCCCTAAAATAACTTTGAGCTGATCAATGGCTGTATCCATCACGACGAGATCACGATGCGCAATCACATCATAACCACTGACATTTGGCACCATAAGAAAATCACTCTTCTCGATGTTGCGCAAACTTTTCAGGAATGCATCAAATTTCTTTGTCGGCGAATCTGATCTGTCGCCTTCTTTAGTACCCACGTGAAGGCCGTCCCCTAAAAAGAGAACTCTTTTGCCAACCAATTCACGACTCTTAAGGAATTCCGCCACTTTCTTAGTCTTTGGTTCATTTAATCCATCGACCTGAAGAACATGAAGGCGATTTTCGAGAATTTTCTCAATAATTAAGTGCCTGATTGCAGCACGTTTTTCTTTGCGGTTGATTCGAATATGCTGATCAAACTTAGGTTTTGGAGCATGCACGCGTCCTCCGCCCTTATACTGCGTCGACCCGAGATATCCCTGTCTAGCTCTGCCTGTTCCCTTTTGTGGGTGAGGTTTTTGACCGCTATGGTTAACTTCGGTACGCGTTTTTGTACACGCCGACCACTGGCGAGCATTTTCTCTGAGCGCCACGATGTAGTCTTTGATCATTTGCGAATTTGCATTCGATTGTAGCAATTCGTCTTCTATTGCAACTTGGCCAACTTCGATACCTGCCAAGTTATACTTTTTCAATGCAGCCACAGCTCACTCCTAAAACTATTTTTTCTTTTGGCTTTTTTGGCTTGTTTTTTTAGTAGCCCGGGTGATGTAAACCAGACCGTCGCGCGCTCCAGGAACTGCGCCTTCTACAATGATAACTTGTTTTTCTTCGTCAATCTTGACGACACGCAGATTTTGAAGAGTTACGTTTTCTCCACCCATGCGCCCTGATTTTTTTTGACCAGGAAGGCAACGACCAGGAGAAGATCTCATACCACAGGAACCGCCATGTCTATGGAACCCTGAACCATGTGAAGCGGGACCTCCAGCGAAGTGGTGGCGTTTAATAACACCCTGATGTCCCTTTCCTTTCGAAACGCCTTGGATGTCGACGTAGGCATTCTCTTCAAAATAATTAACGCTGATTTCCTGACCGACCTGGAACTCTTCGCAAGATGGGACGCGTGATTCAGAGATGTGATCTCGGGGCTCTATTCCAGCTTTTGCAAAGTGGCCGCGTAGCGGCTTGGTCACATTTCTTGTCTTGGAAGGTTTAACTTTGAAAGCTGATAGCTGAACTGCTTCGTAGCCATCAGTTTCTTTGCGTTTGATTTGTGTGATTACATTCGGTTCTGCAGAGATGACAGTGCAAACGACATGATTGCCGCTTTCATCAAAAAGACGAGTCATTCCTCGCTTTTTTCCCATTAATTTCAAGGTCATATGTTTTCCTTTTATACAGATTATCGCTGCGACTAATCTCTTTGAAATACTCCGCTTTGAGGCGTTTTGGCCGAAAGCTTTGTATTTAGTTTGACTCAAGAGTCTATGCTGACAGCGACAAGTAGTATACGTGCTCAAGATTGATTCGTACTTGCTTGTCCGTTTGCCTAGTAGTCTAGGCTAAACCGAAGAGGCTAGCAAAATTCTTCATTTTCACACAATCATTTTTCTTAAAGAATCCGTTTTTCCATTCACAAAGTTTGATGGGCGCCCTCATTTTTCTATTGTCCTAAAACCTCAGAAATCGAGCTTTGAACCACAGATGCGTTATGGGGAGCGAGCTTATTGAGGACCTTTAGTAGGCGCGCAATCATTTGAACTAGAATCGCTTAAGAGAGCTACAAAGCCGAAAATACTAAGGCTCTAGAGATGCAGGAACGACGAAGTTAAAAAAGTAATCACAACTAGCGTGATCAGGAATCCGAGGACAGCTGCGAGGGTAAACCATTCCCGAAATAAAATCTTTTTATCCATGAATTTACTATACCCCAATCGGTCACAAACCTGGATTTGGAACCGCGGGAGCTTTCGCGCGGGTCCAAATCCAGGTTTGTGACCGATTGGGGTATATCTCAAACCTCTCCAATTCCTTTGGGGATCTGCAGTTTATAGAAAAACGCTGCCCCTCCAAGCACCCCTCCAATTGTCAAAAGCGGCATTGATAGGCATGTAATACCACTGACTCCTGTAACTGCAGCAACCCCCAAAAGAGCCCACGCTACCATGCACGTGTTGCCGATCAACCTAATCAGGCTGTGGCATAAAAGTTGCTTATGCCTTTCCTCTTCGAAAGGAGATTTTGAACTGAGAATAGCCCCTTTCTCGACCCAAACGTTATAAGCATCTACCGCTCCTTCTGTCCCATTGACGAGGACTGTCGTTACAAAACATAAGTTTTTAACTAGATGCAAATAGCCGCCGAGTACGATTACTTTTGCGTCACCCGCCCATTTTGCCAAATAAAATGTTGAACTCCCAAGAGTGAGTAAATCAATATATGCCGTTTTGAAAGCGGAGCCGATTTTTCCCATTCTCTCGTTCTGCGGATGTTGAGCTGTACAGGTCTTAAACAGCTCACGGACGCTGCTTGAAGCATAATAAGCGCTTAAGCCCCACCAGCCTCCCCACATCGACCCTTCCACCAATGATGAGGGAGTGTCATAAAGGGCTCGCAAGTTTAGAAATGGCTGATCGTAAGCATTACCTAAAGAATTAATTGAATTTGGTGATGAAGTCATTATCAAATACTAATTGTCGATTTTCAGAATTTGACAATCATACATTTCTTGGATTATGCAGGCAAATGGGAAGAGTTTTTGATTTGCAAATGGCTGCTGCTGCCCCAGAAATTCCCATCGTATTCTTGATAAAATTTGACCGCGGAGAGTCCAAAAGAAACTGTTGATAACAACGCGAGGGTAAGGGGGTTTGCCCGTGTGCAGAAAATCAAAGCAGAAGCCTGTATTAAATTCAAAGTTAATTTTACAGAATTCGCTGCCACAATACGGATTTCTTTCTTCATTCCCGGGGAAAGTCCTTGTTCTTTCTCAATTTGATCACTTAAGGACCAGATACTATTCATACTAGATACTAAGGAAGAGCCTAATGTTATTAAACTTTTTCCTTCACTCGTCGCGCTGCTTTTTAAGTGATTAATAACACCCATGGTCTTTGATGCCACAGTGCGGATCCCCTTTTTGCTCTCTAAAGACAAACCTTTGGCTTCGTCGGATTGCATCCCTTGCTCTTTCTTGACTTGATCTCTTAATGCCCAGACACTATCGATTAGGGCCGCACTTGAGGAACTTAGTGAGAGCAAGGACTTTCCCCGCGAAAGCTGTAGCGAGAGCTCGCTTGGAAGCTGTGAAAGATCAATGAAGTGGAGCTTTTGAAAAAGCTTCAAAACCTTTTCCCCAGTCCCCGTCAAAGCATCTGCTCTCAATAATACAGTATTGAAATTTTTAAAAATTTTGCTCGCCGGAACTTTATCCCCACTCCGGACACTTTTGTGCAATTCATTGCATGCATAGTAGAACTTGAATTGATTAAAAAATAACTTTGTCAGTTGAAATGTGGAAGAAATGAAGCTAATATTTGATCCCTGTTGATCCATCCTGTCATTTAGATCTTCACTGACAGAGTAACATTTCACAATTTTAAATAAGGCTAGGATCCCTGAAAACGGAAGTGAAAATAGACTTATACATCTATTCACCACCTTCTCAATTTCATTAAGAGAGGGTAGCGTAAATGGCTCTGCATGCGCACTTGACGAATGAAATTTAGATGTTGCTAATGAATTTACCAATTTACACCAGTTTAACGCACAATTTTCTAGCCTTATTATACAATAAAATCACAACAATATCAACTTAATAAAAATAAACATAATTATTATTAAAAATAGAGATATATTTTTGAATTTAAGGATTAATGATTATATATCTAATTATAAAACGAATGAAGAGATAGATCGTTAAGCTGGCAAATGATATGAGCTTCTGATTTGTATACAACTTCTATATTGCCACAATACATCGCTGTTAGTTTCGATGAATTTTTTCAATGCTAGGCCAAATGAGGCTGTCGACAATACAGTAAGCGCTGCGGGGTTCACACACACACCAAAAAACAGAGCCGCAGTTTTTGTTAACTGAAAAGTTAAAGTTAAGGTCTTTGATGTCGCATTGCAAAGCTCTTTCCAGATCTCTGGCGACAATTCGCTGCTTTTACTGAGACAACTCTGTTCACTCTCGATTCGCTTGCCTAGCGCTGAAATGCTATCAATGAACTCTATACCTGCCAAAGACAAAGTAACCAAATTTCTCCCTCGAACGAGCTCAAAGGCAAATCCTTTGGAGATGTTCTCCAACCGAATAAATTTCATTTTATTGAAAAGCAGAGCGACTCCAATTGCCGAGCTGGCTAGTGAACCAGCACTCAAAAATACAATCTTAACTTTTCTCAGCGCGAGATCTGCATCAACACATTCTCTTAAATTTCGACACGCATAGATAAATCTAATTTGATTGAGGAAAAATCTAGGAATTTGAAGTGAAGATAAGACAAATCCGACGTAGGCTCGTTGAGATTCTAATAGGCGGTTTTGGTTTTCGTTTAATGGTAAATGCTTAACGACCCCAAATAGAGTCGACGCTCCATAAAACGGGAACCTAAATAGTCCTAGATATTTGTTAAATATCTCAGCTGTCTCAGCGATAGTTGGGAGCTTATACCGAAACTGTTCAGGTATACTGGCCCTACTATGATCAATCGCAGAAATGCGCGGACATATTTTTAACGGATAAGCCAATTAACACCTTTAACAAATATAAATTAATCTGATTTTATAATTAGACAATAATGAACACAACAACTGATTTTATTTTAAAAACAATAAACTGTAATATCTAAAAAATATTAAATTATAGCCTAATAGCCTAAAAATTTGGTCGATAGGCAAAGTCACAGCCGGCCAAAATTCACACAACTTGACCGGGCTCAGTATATGATTTGAAGAAAGGAGGGAATGGAATTTATTCTGAATGGGATTTAAGAATCGGCCTCGGGCTTTCACGCGCCCGAGGCCTCTTTTTTTAATTACTGTCTCAAGTAACAAGAGATGGCGTAAGCGGAGCCTCTACAACTACTGCATTGTAAAAATAAGAGGTGATTTTCATCGTTAACCAAATGGAACTGAGAGCTAAAAGAGAGACGGGGAAAGTGATAACAGCGCCCGTTGCAAGCCAATATAGCGCGATTCCCGCTGTGATTGCAGCTGCAGCTAATGATGCGGCATCTTTTGCGATATTTATCCATGCGAGCATCTTTTTCTCTTCCAGCTTTGAAGCTTCCGCTTGGTTGCGCGGCTGAGCGCCCGGCGAATGATATTGCTTCAATTTATAGTACTCGCCCAAGAGCTCATCCGTGTCTCCAATAGCTCCTGTAACATTATTGACAGTATCAACGAGGGAGAGTTCGGCTGCTTTAAGGGTGATCACTTTGGCACCTTCAAGAAAGAGCGTAATCTGAGATCCCGTCCACGTCAAATTGTTAGTATCCATGAACCCCTGCTTTGCCGCCTGCGCAATCTTTCTTGCTCTAAGAGGATCACTATACGGCAAATCCTGCACGGTCCAAAGATTCGTAATGCTTTTGCGCAAAGAATTGAGGTCGGAAAAAAATTGGGGAATGCTTAGAGCAATCCCAGCTGAATTAAATACTTCCCTTGCTTTGCTCGCCAGACCACTCAAATGATGAGAAGGGTTCAAATAGATCTCGAGCGCAGAAAAGATATGATTGCCAACGCGAAACAAATCCCAAGCGCCAGAAGACGATGCAGTATATTCTGCAACATGATCTAGATGATCTTTCTTCCTGTCTGCAGTTGTCTGAGGGATTGGGGCAAATAAATCGTAGAACAGACCATTTGATGTCGTAGACTGCGTCATTTATTTATCTCTATTTTAGGGAGGAGCAAACTCCTCCCAATTTTTTCACAAGACTTAGGTCGTAGCTGCTGTTCTTGCTCTTTGCATGTTGTTCTGGATAACAATTTCAGGATTGAGGTTTTTCCCTTTTCCTTCTGGATCATAGAGCTTCTCATAAAAGTAGCTGCTAGTGGTCCATGTAATTCCAGATGTCAAGCAAGCAACCATCATCCAAGGTACGATTGGCGTTGCAGTCAAGGTGCAGCCGAGTCCCATCAGTCCAAGTACGGCGTACGACACATCACGAGCACCGTTAATCATATAAAGGGTCGTCTTGCTTGTATTATTGCCTGCATTGCTAATGTTATTAACCTGCTCTCTAACTCCATTAAGAGCAGAGCTTGCTGTTGCCGCAAAACTCAGTCCCTTAAGCCATTTCATGACTTCGCTATTAATTGCGACAAAGCGCGAGCTGAAATCAATACTGTCAACAAAAGCGTTCGTAAAAGCAGTGGATTTTTTAAATACTTCAAGGCCAGCCGCATTCACTTTTTCCCATGGACCGTTTGCAGTTGTCAAACTCTTCCACAATCCAACGAATGACTCCCAAAGTTCCAGAGATTTTTTGGGAACCTCTGTCGCGCTGACAAAATTCTTAAACTCACCCATTGTCGAACCAAACGCCCTCAGTTCCGGGGGAGAATTAGGAACTGCTTGTCCTACCCAAAAGCTCGTATATCCCAAAGCCTTTGCGACGTCTTTCGCTTTTTCATCGAAAAACTTTAGAATGGCGCTTGTCACTGTGTATTCTTCTTTCTTATATGCTGGAGGAGGAATCGGTTGACTCCCAGTTGCAGTTGTTCCACCGGTTGGCATCATTGTCGACCTCATTCGTAAAGGGTTTGTAAAGAATAGGTAAACAGTATATTTAGCGACGGATTAAAACACAATCCCTGAAAAGCTGCCCACTTACAAAGTGTAAATATTTAAACTTCTACCCAAATTTTGACACAACTTGGGCATAAAGATAGTAGATTGAAAAAAAATTTTTAATTTTGCATCGAAACGGGGGAATGGATACCGCGGATACAATCCTCTGCAGACATTGTCTTTTTCCCTTCTAGTTGGACCTCTAAAAGACGAAGCGCGCCTTTGCCGCAAGCAACAATCCAACCTTCTTTGCCAAAGCCCAAAATGGAAGCGAAAGGACCTCCCATCTCTTCGATCACCTTAGCTTTTTTTATTTTAAGACGTTTCTGTTCCTTGCCTATGAGAACCTGACACCACGCGCTGGGAGATGGGGAAAGAGCTCTGATCTGGTTATGTATTTGCGATGCCGTCCTTGACCAGTCAATCTTTTCATCTTCCGGATTAATTTTGGGGGCCAAAGTGGCAAGCGTGTGATCTTGAGGTGTTTTGGTGACTTTCCCCAGTTCGAAATCCTGGATCGTTTTAAGAATCAGTTTAACGCCTAAGTCGCATAACTTGGGCTCCAACTCACCAAACGTCATCTCATCTGAAATCGGCAGAGATTCGATTGCAAGCACGTCCCCTGCATCCATTTGAGGGCTCATTTCAATGATTGTGATCCCCGTTTCTTTTTCACCTTCCATCAAACAGCGCTGGATCGGAGCGGCACCCCGGAATTTGGGCAAAAGGGAAGCATGGATATTCACACACCCCAATTTCGGCATTTCCAGAAGGTTTTTTTTAATAATTTCGCCATAAGCGACGACGACAAAGAGATCAGCTTCAAACTGTCTTAATCCCTCGGCAAATTCAGGTGAAGAGGCTTTTTCCGGCTGGAAAACAGGGATATTGGGACACTGGACAGACGCTACCTCCTTTACAGGAGGCGGCAGGGCTTGTAAATGGCGGCCCTTCATTCGATCAGGGCGGGTCACAATCGCCACTATTTGATAATTACTTTCTAAAAGCCTAGTGAGAATTCTCGCAGCAAAAGAAGAGGTTCCAAAGAAAACAATCTTCATGCTGAGATAAATTCTCCTAATTATTTTTCTTGGAGCAACAATTCGAGCTCTTCAAAATCTTCTTCAGGAAGCGCTTGAACCGCAACACCCTGACACCCGATAAGACCTCTCTTGGAATTGCGGCAGAAATCCACCCAATGCTTTACATGAGGGTTGAGATCAACTTCTGCTTCAATCTGGCACAAAGCCTCCGACATACATAGGCCAGAGCGATAAATCAACTTGAAGGCTTTAGCTAAGGCTCTTCTAACTTCGAGAGGGAAACCATGGCGTTTGAGCCCAATAAGGTTCAGCCCGCCTAACTTATAGGGAGACCCTGCTCCAATTGTGTACGGAGGGACGTCATGTGTGATTCGGCTAAATCCGCCGACCATTGCATATTGACCTATGCGAGAGAACTGATGAACGGGCGTCATGCCGCCGATAATCGCAAAATCTTCAACAATGACATGACCTGCAAGCATCGCATTGTTCGCCATGATCACTCCATTGCCGATCTCACAATTATGGGCCACATGGCAATAAGCCATGATTAAGCAATTATCGCCGACACGAACAACAGAATTTTCATTACAGGAAGAATTAATCGTCGCAAATTCGCGAATTTCGCAATTTTTGCCGATAACAACATATGTCTTTTCCCCTCTAAACTTGAGATCCTGTGTTTTGGTGCCAATGCTGGCTGATGGCCAAACCACAGTGCCGGAACCAATCGTCGTATTTCCATCGATATAAGCATGAGACTTGATGACGACATTGTCCTCAAGGGTGACAGTCCCTTTAATCACCGCATAAGCTTCGACGATTACGCCCTTGCCGACCTTCGCTCCGGGCTCAATAATTGCAGAAGGATGAATATTTGTCTGAGACATGGTTTTCCAATTCTTGAATGATTTTCTTCTTATTTAGAGTTGCTCTTTATTCACCAGCGCAAATCCAATTTCCGCTTCAACAGCGAGCTGATCGTTGACCATCGCTTTGGCGATGACCCTTCCTCCCTTACTGCTGATATATAGCCCGGTCGCGTGGAGCATAAGAACATCTCCTGGAACAACAGGCTTTCTAAACTTTGCATTATTTATGTTAAGTAAGACTGCGATCTTTTCGCTATGGCCTTTCTTATGGACTAGAACGCCGCCGGCCTGTGCTAAGGCTTCCAGAATAAGCACGCCTGGCATAATTGGGACACCGGGAAAATGCCCTTGGAAAAACTGTTCGTTCACCGTTACATTTTTCTGACCGATAATTACGTTTTCCTCAAGATTAAGATATACAATCCTGTCAACAAGCAGAAAGGGGTATCGGTGAGGTAAGATTTTTGTGATTTCCTTCACATTCAAAATGACAGGTTGTTGACTGGAAGTGGCGCTGCCCATCAAGAATTCTCCGCTTTAATATGATTTATAATCTGTTTAGCAAAATCGTTATTAGAGGCGTGGCCAGAGCGAACTGCGATCACATGAGCTAGAAATGGCGGCACCAAGGAAAGATCTCCGATTAGATCTAAGATCTTATGACGGGCCATCTCATCCGGAAAGCGCAAACCTTCCGGATTAACAACTTTATCTTCCTTGATAACTACGGCGTTTTCTAAACTTCCCCCTTTAACGAGTCCCTTCTCTATCATAGGCGCTATTTCTTCATAAATAGAAAACGTGCGAGAAGGTGCTATTTCATTTTTAAAACGCTTGGAGCCGATTAAGAATGTGTAAAATTGAGTGCCGATTACCTTGGAATGGGGATAATGGACTGTGCAACTGATTCGATATTCATCCGAGGGCAATGCAATGAGATGAATATTTCCTTGGGACCAAAAGAGCGGCTTTTGAAGCCTGATCCATTCTTTTTCCTCTTCCAGTTCACAAATTCCCGCCTGTTCGATCATGTCTACAAAATGCAGGGAACTTCCATCAAAAATGGGAACTTCGCAATTAGAAATTTCAATCAGAACATTGTCTACATCATATGCTCTAAGCGCAGCTAGCAGATGCTCAACTGTCTGAACAAATACTTTTCCATTGCCGATAATCGTGCATCGAGGTGTGCCTTGCACATATTCTGCTCGTGCGGGAAGAATTGGACTTCCCGGCAAATCGACGCGCTTGAACACCACCCCTGTGTTTGCAGGAGCTGGGCAAAGAGATATAGAAACTTTTTCACCGCTAAACAAGCCAATACCCGTAGCAGAAACTCTGCGCAGCAGAGTACATTGCTTCGTTTTCTTCGGCGTCGCGGAACTGTTTTTTACAGTCAGTTGTTCACACGGGAACGACAATAGAGACCTCAAGGTTCTAATGGAAAGAGATCTTTCCTCATGCTTTTCGTAGAGAACGTACCCAAGCCCAGCTTTTAATTCAAGAGGGAATCGTCCTTAAAGGTAATTCGGAGCCTCCAAAAAGAAATGCAAATCATCAAAGAACAACTAATGATGCAGCCATCTCCCCAAAAGGAATAAAAAGTTGGATAGGTATAGGAATTCAATGAGCAGCTTAGAACGTCCCCTCTATTGGTAAAAGATTTTTCATTTTCACTCGCCCGCTTCACCACCTCGCCAAAACTAGTGATCGCTGAGCTAACTCCTGAGTTGCAGGCGCGAATTAACGGGATCCCATTTTCCACAGCTCTTAACCTTGCGTGAAACAAATGCTGCTCATGCAAACTAGAATGGGGGAAATAATTATCATTTGTCACGTTGACAAAGAGCTCCGCTCCCTTAGTTCTCCCTTCTCTCATTATTTCTGAAAATGTTTCTTCATAGCAGACCGAAGGACTAAAAAGGATTTTTTTTCCAAAAACTTGAGAGCCGCTGCCTTGTGAAAAAAATTCAAAAATGCCATATCGTTTCGACACTTGTTTCAAAAAATGATAAGGGAGATATTCAGCGAGTGGAAGCAACACTTGCTTGTCATACCTCTCTATGAGAGAACTGTGCGGCTTCAAATAGAAAACGGAGTTGAAACTTTTTTTAATCTTTTTATCCGTGTGGTCAAATCCCACCACCAATTCAGATCCAAAATGATTTGAAAGGGTCTGGCACCAGAAAAGATTAGATACAAACACCTCTTTGCTCCCATTTATAACCCTCTCTTCGGCATAAGGGTAAGAAAGAATAGGAAAACTTTTTTCGATACTCGACCCAAGCTCCTTGGCCAGCACCGAGCGGACAACCTCAAAGGGATAAAGAGCCATATCGGACTGTAGAGGAACCACCGCTTCAGGCAATACGATTATATCCCAACCAGAAACAAACTTTTCTTTTAATCTTTTGACGATGAACTCCCATTGAATAAGAGGGGAAATATATTCTGAGATTCGCCCAGGATGGGGAATTTTTTGTGAAGGGAGAAGCGCTGTCTCGACCAAAGCCAAACGGATCCCATTCCCCGCATTTTGAGTCTTCGGCATGTGGTATGAAAAATGGGCTTCTCCAAAAATAAAGGGAAGAGCAGCACAAAACAGCCATAAATTGACACGCTCTCCTCTCCAGTAATTGAGCGCAGCCAAATTAGTAAGCATTACCCAAAAAGAAAGGCCGAATACTCCAAAGACGCTGGCAAATTGCAAAGAACTGGGAAAATGAGTCAGGGCAAGACCTACCGGGTTCCAGGAAAAGCCGCAGATAAAGAAAAGCCGTATCCATTCCAAAAGAGTCCAAAGAGCTGCGCAGCTCAAAATATGAACAAGAGAAATCCTCCCCGCTGGAGGCAGAGCAATGGTGAGCAGCCCAAACTGAAAACCCATCCCAAGAGAAAGCAGAAAGTAAACTAATAAAATATAATAGCCTTGAAATTCAATCGATGTCATCCAAGAAAGCTGGATTAACTGAACAACCGTAAACCAAAAGGTCCCCCAGGAAAATCTTCGCTTTTTAGACAGAGAAGGAGGAATGCCAGCAAAAAATAATGCAAAACCAAAAAGGGCAGCCATTGCCCCAAGCCAACCTATGCGAGCAGGTTGGCCTAATGCAACAAGAGCTAAACTTAGAAGAAAAATGACAGGCTTACAAAATTCCTTTAGCTGCATGACGGCGGCGCAGCATCGCGGCATCTAACGCCCTTTCCCATTGCCAAAAGATAAAGCAGACCTCCGCAAATGCTCACATTCTTCATGAACTGGATCATCTGCATTTGATGATCCGCCCCGCTAAGCTGCCAAAAGTGGTGAAAGACAAGGGTCGTAGGGACCAAGAAAAGGATAAGGAGCAAAGCCCCGACCCTCGTCCAAATCCCTAAGAAAACCATAAGGCCACCGAGAAGCTCAAATACAACTCCTGCAAGCAGTAAAGTGGATGAATGGGCCAAGCTCCATTCTAAAGTTTGCTGTAAAAAATTATTTCCAACGCTTAAAGCGAGCCAATCGGTTAACCCCTGATTGAAATAAAGTACCGTCCCATTCCAATCGAAAATTTTACCGCAGGCGGATGCAATAAAAATAATACTAAGCAGGGCCCTTCCCAAAAAAGCAACTAACGATTGAATCATGCTCATAAGCTCTCCATAAAATAATCTGTATTAACTCAAATATATTAGAGTTTCTTCCAGAAGTCACGCCTTTTTTTAAACATGAAGTCTGAGTCTATTCCAGTAAAATTTTTCATCGATTTTTGGGATTATTTCGGCCGATTTTCGATTCAAATTCACGGGATAATATCAAACTAGCGTATATTATCCCGTGAATTTGAATCGAAAATCGGCCGAAAGAACCCAAAAATCAATAGAAACTTTTTACTGGAATAGACTCTTAATCAAGAATCAGTTATATTTTAGCTCTTATGCAAAAACCCTTTCGAGAACACCATCTTCTACAAATTCTCTCAGCTTTTGAAAAGCTGACACTTCCTCTCGACGTTTTTTTGCGCAATTATTTCAGACAGCATACGGCTGTTGGATCTAAAGACCGCAAGGAAATCTGCGAAGCAATTTATGCAATGATCAGATGGCTTGCTCTCATCGATTATATTTGTAAAAAGAACCAGATCTCTGAGAGGTCACTGACGTGGGAAATGAGATTTCATACCTACGCGACAATGTCTCTAAAGGATTATCTTTATGACGCATCCATACCCGCCCATATCCGCTGCAGTTTCCCTAAGACATTTTATCAGCTTCTCGCTGACTCTTTAGGTGAAGAAAAAGCTTTCAAATTCTGCATTTCCAGTAACGAGCCGGCACCGACAACTGTTAGGGCAAACCTCCTCAAAACAAATCGTGAAACCCTATTAAAACAGTGGAAGGGACAACACAAAGTCTCTGCCTGCAAATACGCATCAACTGCAATCCGATTTGAAGAAAAGATCAATTTTTTTGGATCCCCTGAATTTAAGGAAGGTCTATTTGAAGTCCAAGATGAAGCAAGTCAGCTCATTGCAGACCTCGTTGCCGTCAAGCCCGGAGACCGCTTTCTCGATTATTGCGCAGGCTCCGGCGGCAAATCCCTTGCCATCGCGCCAAAATTAGAAGGAAAAGGTCAATTGTTCCTACATGACATCCGTCCCTTAGCATTGCAAGAAGCCAAAAAGAGATTAAAACGCGCCGGGATTCAAAACGCTCAACCGCTCCCTGCTGACTCTCCTAACAAAAAATTAATTAAAGAAAGAATGGACTGGATCCTTGTTGATGCCCCTTGCACAGGTACGGGCACTTTGCGCCGAAACCCAGACATGAAATGGAAATTCGACAAGCAGTTGCTAGATCGCCTCGTTCAAGAGCAAAGACAAATCTTCAAAGAGGCGCTAGCCTACCTCAAACCCGGCGGCCGCATCGTTTATGCAACCTGCAGCGTCCTCCCCCAGGAAAATCTATCCCAAGCTGCTTATTTTCTCGAAAATTTTTCACTCGAGCAAATCGGCGAGCCCTTCTCTTCGATCCCCCTTCCAAATGAGATGGACGGCTTTTTCGGCATTGTCTTTAAAAAAAAGTGAGCTGAACTTATACTCCAGAGTAATAGAGGACAACTCCCATGAAACTCAAACTTTTTCTTGCTGCCTTTTGCTGCATAGCTGCTCATTCCATGCACGCTGACTCTTACAGCCCATCTCAAGATGAGGCTCCGAGCGAACTTGTCGTTTACAACCGCATCTTAGCAAAAGTGAATGACAAGACCATTTCTGTCATTGACGTTATGAAAAGAATGGACTTTTTCCTCCAAAAAAACTACCCCCACCTGGCCGATTCTAAAGCTGCAAGGTATCAATTTTACTCTTCTCAATGGCGCGACTTTCTCACCCAAATGGTGGATACCGAACTCATGATCGCAGATGCGGAAAAGTTAGAGGTCAAAATCACTGAAGCGGAAGTGCGCGAAGAAATTTTGAACCGTTTCGGCCCAAATATCATGCCGGAGCTCGACAGTCTTGGTCTCTCTTATGAAGAAGCAAGGCAAATGATCCATGATGAAATGCTCGTTCAGCGAATGATTTGGTTTCGCGTCAACTCTAAGGCTCTCAGCAATGTTAATTCCCAAGATGTCAAAAATGCCTATAAGCAATTTTGTACTGAGAATCCTGAAATGGAGCAGTGGGAGTATCAAGTCCTTTCCATCCGCTCTCCTAATAAGGCAGCAAGCGAAATGTTAGCATCAAAAGCCTTTGAGCTAATGAACTCCCATCTTAACCTCGCCTCCGTCTCCTCCGAGCTTAAAACCCCCGACGAGGCCACTACAATTTCGATTTCTTCTGAAATAGTCGCCGATGAAAAAAACATCTCCGCATCTCATAAAGAAGTTCTTAAAACATTGACCGACAACTCTTTCAGCAGCCCCATCGCACAGGTAAGCCGGGTAGATAACTCGATTGTACACAGAATTTTCCATCTAAAAAAACACTCCAAAAAACAAGTCCCCGCATTTGAAAAAATGGCTGATCGACTAAAAGAGGAACTCTTGCAGGAAGCTGCCGGTAAGGAAAACTCTCATTATCTTGTCAAACTCCGCGAGCGCTTAGGGTACGATGAGAGTCGAGCGCTTGAAGTATTGCCGCCTGGTTTCCAACCTTTCGCCTTGAAATGAAAGTTTACAAACCCTCTGATCTGCAAGCATTTTTAAGAGAATGGGACCTTCATGCAAAAAAAGGACTTTCACAAAACTTTCTGATCGATGGAAATATCGTCCAAAAAATTGTCAATACCGCGGAAGTTTGCGAACAGGATTTTGTAATTGAGATTGGCCCCGGCCCTGGAGCGCTGACGCAAGCCCTTCTAGATACAGGGGCTCAAGTTTTAGCCATTGAACTCGATCCCATCTTTGCAAAAGCATTGGACCGTTTGCAAACTACAGATGGCAGGCTCGAAATCATCCAGGAAGACATCCTAAAATTCCCACTCATCGACTTCCTAAAAAAGCGCACAGGCAAAAAATGTAAAGTCGTTGCAAACTTGCCCTATCACATTACAACGCCGATTCTCACCCTGCTTCTCCCGCTTTTTGATCTCGTCCAATCGCTCACGATCATGGTACAAAAAGAATTTGCTGAGCGGATGGCAGCTCTCAAGGGGACCCCTGAATACAGCAGCTTTACCGTTTTTCTGCAATTTTATAGCACCACTACCAAAAGCTTCGACGTCAAACCAAACAGCTTCTATCCCCGTCCCAAAGTCCATTCCTCAGTCGTCCACTGCAAGCTGCACCCTCCTCTACTTGAAAATCAAGAGGAGCATTTTTTCGAACTCACAAGAACCGCTTTTGGACAGAGAAGAAAAATGCTCCGCTCTTCTCTAAAAGATCTTTATAGTCCTGAAAAGGTGGAACAGACTCTGATCAAAATGGGGCATCCTTCTACAGAAAGGCCTGAAGAGCTGTCAATTGATGAATTCCTCTTCCTCTACAAGGCCCTGCGCCTCGAGTAATAGAAAGCAATTCCCAAGATAAAGATCCCTGCAAGGCCCATGATCAAAGTCAGGTTATTCCAAATGCTTGATTTGAATGCGAGCCACGCTAAAGAGGCTAGGTGCGAAAATGTCGCCTCTACGCCCTTAACAGCAAAAAGGGGTGATGCGGCAAGCAGCGCCCCATTCGAGGCTGTGATTTGCATGATTGCCACTTTTTGACCGGCAATCACCGGCAGTGCTACGGGCAACCACTCCACTGCTGACTTAAAAACGGGTTCTTCAGAAGGGTAATACTCTAAAACGACATCCTGAGCCAGATAGGCTTGCAGAGGGGCATTTCCCCCTTCAATCTTCTTACTGTAAAGATCAAACCCCTTCGAAAAAAGAGTTCGGCTGACCTTCTTCTCATTAAACCCTGCCTCAAAAAGCGCAATGGCATCCTTATAACGCTGCTCGAGCATGTCGCATCCTAGTACTACCGCGATGAGACTGCGATTAGCATCTTCAGCGGCAGAGACGATGCTGTAACCACCTGCTACGGTATACCCCGTTTTTATCCCTATAGCCTTCGGATAAAAAAACCTGCCCGGTTTTACGAGTGCATTATGCTGGTTAAGCAGCGATTCTGGCTGTTTATTTGTCATATGACGTGGATATTGCGTTGTTTTCACCACTTCTCGAAGAAAAGGATTCTTTAAAAATTCGCACGCCAAAAGGCCCATATCATAGGCTGTCGTTTTATGTTCCTCATGAGGTAGGCCATGAGGGGTATGTAAAACCGTACTCTTACAACCCTTTTTCATAACAAAAGCGTTCAACTCTTCCATAAAAGTATGAATGTTCCCGGAAACGTATTGAGCAATCACATTAGCGGCATCATTCCCAGAGTTCAACATCAACCCATAGATAAGAGTGCGGAAAGAAAGCTCCTCGCCTACCTTAATCCCCATGTGGGTTCCACCAAACTCTAGCCGATAAGGAGGATGCGCTCCATTACTTGCCCGCCGCAATGTTGGTGATACGGTTGAAACGGCATCATGGTCAGCTGTCACCATTTCATCCAAAGCATGGCCCTTCTTCTCTAAAGCATAGAGGGCGGTAATCATTTTTGTGGTACTTGAAGGATAGAGTGGGGTATGGGCATTTTTTTCCCACAATACGGCGCCCGTTTCTGCATTCATGAGTACTGCCCCTTTGGCAGAAACCTCTACATTTAAAGGGGATGAAGCAAGAAGGGCAAAGGGAAGAAGGAAAAAATAAAGAACAAAAATCTTCATGAAACAACAACATCTTGTAAATGAGTGGTATAGCGGAGCAAGAAAAAGCAAACTCAAAGGAACGCTACACACCAGAATCGCAAATGGGGGGACAAAATTCAAGTCGAATATTTTAAAAAATCTTCTTTTCGATGGGCCCTTACCTTAAAACAGGCTTACCCAAACGCGATCTAGTTATGTCGCAACTCGCTCTTAATCAAGACGTTGTAATTTATTAATCGGTCCAACCATCGTTTCCGCTTTAAAAAAAGACGTAAAATGATAAATATAAAAAAATTAGTTAACACACTTGACAACCCCCTGTCCGCACGGATAAACTAAGGTGTATGGCGGGATAGCTTTCAAAAGAGGGACGGCAGCGATGATCAACCCAAGTATATTGGAAGAAGCATATCAGGAATTTGCAAAGGATTTGCCCAAATCGGTGCATGACGGCATCATACAAGTGGATATGAAACTCTTAAATGATCTCGGTCTCTTGAATAATGCAGAGCTGGAGCATTCCGTAAGCGACGCCCACCTCAACCATTACTTCCATATCATTGAAACCCCAGAAAAAGTGACCCTTTTCAACGAACAGTTTGCCATCTGGATCGTTCCCGAGCTCGTCGAAGAAACCCCAACTACGACAACCCTTATCTCACTACTCCAAACAAACAAACCCCATCTCGAGATCGTCTACATGACCTCGGGAGTCTATAACACACCCAAATACATCTTAAAAATTCTTCAGCACTTCCTAGCTGAGGTCCAAGATACAGAGGCAGTGATCTCTTCGATTGGAAAGAAAAAATAGTTGGACGCTTAAGCTTTGCGGCCAGCCCTTTCAATTGCCTGCCGCATAATGAGCCCATCGACTATTTTTTGAGCAAGAATGCGATAAAGGACAATTCCTGAATCATCATGCGCTCCTTCAAAGGAATCGAGCTGGCCAAGCGAGAAGTCGAGCACTTTTTGATGCTTGCCATTTGGCGTTGTAAACGTTAAATCGCGAACAGAATTAGAATCGACGTAATCGTAGTCGGCTGTTGCATTGACAACCTCAGGACCAAAAATCGTTTCCTGAGTATGGGCATTGATCAGCGTCACGTGCGCTGTCATCGACCTTCTATTCTCAGTACCTACAAGATTGTCGCGCAACTTTCCTGATGTTGGGTTTCTATCAAAGCGAAAACCAATCCGATCATCCCCATCTGCAATAATGGCAACCTGTAGGACCAACTCTCCGCCACTCTGCATGTAATCGAAGACTCCGGAAGAGCTGAGCGCCTGCGCCAATTCCGTATTTAGCTGTCCTAGTCCCTGCCCTTTGATATAAGGAATGGAGATCGAGGTCAATCCACCCTGATCGCCACCCTCTTCGAAGTGATATCCGCAACCAGATAGTAGTAAAAGGGCGACAAAGAATCTCACTTCACTTCCTCTTGAGGTGAATTCATAGGACCATTTTTAGATTCTTCCGCATCTACCGTCAAGCCCTGCACTTGTAAGTTTAAAATCGGAGACTTTTCCGAACCGCTTTGCTCAAGAACTTCAGGAGTTGTCTTAACCTGCTCTATAGTTTCCGAATCGGATGGCTTGTACTTAAGCCTGCTAAGACGTTTATTTGCAAAACCAGAAACTTTCGTTTCGGGATATTTTGCTAAAATCCGCGTATAATAAATATATGCTGCATGCGGTTTACTTGTGCGCTCGTAGAAACGACCTGTATCATAAAGATCGCTAGCGTAAACCTCTTTCATATCTAGCATCATTTTTTCAGCGACAGCTATTTTTTCATCGCCCGGAAAATTTTGACGAAACTTCCGCAAATTAATCTCCGAAAGATCCAAAAAGTCTTGATCGGGATATTCCGCTTGCGCCTGAGTCAAATAAACCTCGCTAACTCCGATGTAACTCTCAACTGCGAGCGGATGTTTAGGAAAACGGCGGATCAGGACCTGATATGTTTCAACGCTCGATTTATATTCTTCAGCCTTCAAGAGCAACTTGGCCTTGCCAAAAAGAGCTTGCGCTGCGAGCTCATGGTGAGGAAGCGCAGTGATCACCTCATCGTAAATAGCAATCGCTTCATCTCTGGCAGGCACCCACTTTGGCATATTTTCCAGGCCGAGAACGTGCAGCCGCGCCCCTTTATGGAATTTTTCGGCGATTTTGAACTTATACTGAATCGCCTCTTCAAAAAACTTCGGGGTAGCCTGGCGTTTCAAATATTTCGAAAAAAAACGATTGGAAAATTCAAATTCCCCGGTGTGGAAATACCCGGCACCAAGATAAAAATAAGCTTCCTGCGCAAATGGGGAGGAACCAAAATTCTTGATCACGATCACGCAATGATGGATGACCATCTCCCAATTTTGTTCCTGATAGGCGCTCATTGCGGCGCTATAGTGCTCCTGCACAGACATTGTAGCGGTTTCTTCGCTCTTGGTCAGCTTGCCATTCTTGAAAATGTAGGTCGCATGAGAAGCAATAGGGGCGCTGAGCAAAAGAGGTAACAGCAACCAGGAAAGGGAAGTTTTTTTCATAAAAGCCTTATAGATAATCCCCTGAAAGTATCTCAGAAAAAACGATTTTGTCAAGAAGGCTCTAGGGGAGAGGATTAACGGGATTATAAGCACCTTAAAATAAGAAACTTAACATGGACGATTCTAAAGATCGATGCTCCCCTTTTTTCCACTCTCATAGAGTGAGAGGAAAAAAGTGGAGCATCGCGTAGAATCCTAAAAAAGGGGGAACCCATAACAGTGAAGCCATGGGTTCACAGCTACCTCTATTCAGCAAATTTCTTATTGGCATACACTTCCATTGCCTCTGCTAAGAATTTGGCAAGGCGTGGATGGTTGAGATCATAAGGCTCGAAAGCCTTCTTCCACTCAAACTCCATATAAGTGCGTCCCAGGCCGATATAGGAGTCTCTTTTCGGAGTCCAAAATTTTTCCAGCCATTTGTGGTGCTTAGCAATAATGCTTTGCACTTCTTTAGAATCGATAGTGAACTCTTTTTCCATCAATCTAGATAACTCTTTGCAAATGCTGTCAAATTCCTTGCCCGATTTCTCCCAGTCGGCTTTTGTCCAGTTCTTAACATTCTGCTCGCATTCAGCTAGCGTCGTATCCTCATCTCCTAGACGGTTTTTCAAATATTTTTGATATTCGGCTTGCTGCTCTTTAGTAAGAAAACCGTGATACATTTCTTGGTCTTTCATTTTTTTCTCTCCTGATAGATGGTTAATCGTTTTGTCGATTGTTTTAATTAATTCCTTAGTTCTTTCTATGTTGGTTTGTAAAACCTTTTTATGAGAATGCAGAGCGGCTATCTTGTCGAAATCCCCCTTTGTTAAAATTTTTTGAATTTTCTTCAGCTCAAAGCCGAGCTCCCTAAAAAAAAGGATCTGCTGCAGAAGCAAAAGTTGCTTTTCCTCATAGTACCTATACCCATTATCTTTAATGTACGCTGGCGCGAGTAACCCGATTTCATCATAGAAGTGAAGCGTGCGAACGCTCACCCCCGACAGCTTTGCTAGCTTTTGAACCGTATAAGCCATAACTCTCCTTAAAAATAGAACGCCCTTCATGATAAACTATCACGTAACGTAAGAGTCAACAGGCTTTTTCTGAAAATTATTTTTTACCTTGCGGGAATAAGATATGCATACATATAATATGTATATATACAACCAACGGAAGAAATCATGTTGATCATAGAACATACAGTAAAAACGACGGCCTCGCCTTCCGCTATATGGCAGGTCTGGCAGGACGTTCCTAACTGGAACACATGGGACCACGGCATCGAATTCAGTACAATCAACGGACCGTTTGAAACCGGAACAACAGGTACTCTCAAGCCGAAAGGAGGCCCGCTTGTTAGAACAATCTTAACGCATGTAGAACCGATGAAAATGTTCGTCGACGAATCCACTTTGCCACTCACGCGGATCATTGTCAGCCACCATATAACTGAATCTGAAGGGAAGACGCTTGTGACGACCCACATTAAAATGAAAGGACTGTTATCTTTCCTTTTCGCTTTTTTAATTGGACGAAACATGAAAAAGAACTTGCCCCAAGAAATGATGGCCATGGTCAAAAAAGCAGAAAACTTAAACGAGAATTTTCAATGAAATTTCCTTGGAAAAAAATCAGCCATTTCAAAGGCCCCGAGCAAAGCCCGGGCTTTCTACTTTGGCAAGTGAGCACAAATTGGAGACGGCTTATTGAAGCCGCTCTTGCAGAGATAGGACTGACCCACCCGCAATTTGTCCTATTGGCAAGCCTAGGGTGGCTGCATCGCAATGGATCATCCGTAACACAGGTAGAGCTTGCCCGCCATTGCAGAATGGATATTACGATGACCTCGCAGATTTTGCGATTGCTGGAAAAAAAGAGATATATTGAAAGAAAGCAACAAGGCGGTAATGACAGATCCAAATTTCCAAAAGTAACAGACAATGGATCTAGACTCATTAAACAGGCCATTCCTCTCGTGGAACAAATCGACCACAGTTTTTTTAAAAAATTAGGGTCAGACCAAAAATACTGCGTTGAAATTTTACAAAAATTGGCTTTTGAGGAGGCCTGATGCGCTACTGGATAGGAGTTGCAAGCCTTGAGCATGTCATGCGAGGTGTAAATGGGGGATTTGCTCAAGTATGTCATGGAAAAAGCGGGCCACTCAAACAAATGAAAGAAGATGACTTCATCATTTATTATTCACCCACTTTAAAATTTGGAGAAAAAGAACCTTGCCAAGCTTTCACGGCAATTGGTCGAATTGAAAAAGGCGAGCCCTACCCATTTCGCATGAGCGATGACTTTATCCCCTACAGGAAAAATGTAAAGTTCTTTCCTGCAAAGCAAGCACCCATTGCACCTCTCATCGAGTCCCTCACCTTTATTCAGGACAAGAAAAAATGGGGATTTCCATTCAGCAGAGGCTGCTTCTCTATCCCGGAATCCGATTTCAAGCTGATAGCTAGCGAAATGAAACTATACCCGAGCTATCTCAAAACTTGGCCGCAGCCGGGATTGAAAGCTGCTGAAAATCGGTTTACGGCGCTTTGAACCCGCCTGGCGGCCAAATTTTGAGACAAATTAAGTATATGCAACCCGTCCATTTCTTCGATGGCAAGTGATTCAAGAGCAAGAACGCACTACTCCAAGATTTCTCTTAATGGCCCAAAAGGATCAATAAATTCTCTTAGATTTGCATAAGGGATAAGCACCTTATCTGGGCCATCTGCCCAGCCTCCTACCCTATAAGCGCTGAAAACTATCATCAACCCTTTATCTGTAGGAACAAAAATATCAAGGTCATTCAGTCCAAGCTCAGGTAAAAGTTCGCTACGAGATGAATAATATCCATAGCCGGAAGTTTTGAAATAGTCTTCGCAATATTCGAGAAGGCATTGTTGAAATCCACTTCCTTTGACAAAAAGATCGTCCAAAACAAGCTGGATGACTGAGTTTCCCTTTTGCCAAAACGTTTTCCCTTCGTAATAAGTGCATCCATGACAGCCTCTACCTTGGAAATCACATCCGTAAATACTAATGAGATTTGGTTGCTGACAAACTGGAAGAAGCTCATAGCTCAATGTGACCCCATCTTCCCATGTCTCTTCAGTAAAGATCTCTCCCTGGACGAAACAATCGAAATGAGCTTCAGCCTCAGTTTTAAGCCTTCGGTTTACCTGTTCAATCAATGCCCCTTTTCCAGAAAAGATGGGATAGGAACACTCCACATAGACAGGACCCGAAACGTCGAATGAAACCTCTTTCTTGCACACCTCATAGCTAATTGAACTAGGCACGTCTTCAAGCGCTGAGGAAGTCCACCCCAGCTCTGCCATACCCAAAAAGGATAAACAAACGACAAAAAATACTCGTAAAAGGTTAAATGCTTGCATCTTTTCAAGATCTCCTAAGCTATTTGTTATCAATCACATACGAACAATTTACTCGTAATTTACTCGTAATTTACTCGTAATTTACTCGTAACCTTAAGCAAGCCCCATTCATTTACAGCGCACCCATTTAGGACCCTTGTGCGACCCTTCATTTCGGATCAACTTGTCCCTTCTCATTTTTGCAATCAAATTGCCAATCTTATTTTTCCTTTGAATTTGATCTAAAACATCTGGAAGCTTGCCCATAATTAGATCATCAATTTCCGGTCTGGTTGCAACTCCATAACGATCAATGAACTTAAGGATTAATTGCTCATAATGATCTGCATCAAATGCACGGTTTTTAATATATTGAGCACGTTCGTTGGTGATCTGCGCAACAGAAGCTGACACAAAAACATTGGGATAGCGTCCTTCTATTAGCTTTTTCTTCTTAAGCTTAGCTAAGAACTCTTTAGAGACTTCCCGTTTTTTCTGGATGCTATCTAAAGCCATAACTTCAGCAATAGATAAGTCTTGGTTTTCAATCAAAACACGACTATAGTTTTCATCGATTAACTTACCATAAACAGTAAGTCGTACGCGATTTGGATCTTCCAAATCATATTCGGGAAGAGGAAAGAATCTCTTTCTTTGCTCAAAAAACATGCGTCTTATACCCATGCCCATAGTATCAATCATATCTAAGTTGACCATGGCCTGTGCAAGAAATGCATTGCGGTATTTCTCAGGGGTGCGTTCCCGCAGAACATAATCATCGACGGTTCCTTCATAGAACCCCCCTATGCTCTGTAATATCAAACGATCCCTTTTTTCCGTCACAATTAGACGGGCACTTTGCGTATAATCTTGATGAGCAATGCAGTTATTGAGAGCCTCAAGGATAATTTTAGGATCATATTTACTCAATTCGATAGGAATCAAATGATTGCGGGGCTGAAAACGAAATTTTATATTGCGTATATGTTTGAAAACTTCTTCGACACTTAAAAGAAATGGAGGCCCAAAATGAGCATAAGCCTCTTCATCCGTTTCCAATTTCCAAGTGATTTGAGCAGGATGTGGGTTTAAATGATGCGCGGCTTCCGGCCTACCGAGTAACAATATAGCAGCCCGAGTAAGCTTACCATTTCGCAAAAGCTTCGCCTTATCAAGAAATTTGATAGTGTCCCATTTCCCGATATCTTCATCGCAACGAGCTCCTGTATATTTAAGCCGAAACTTTTCACGAGCAATATTTAAGGCTTCATCATCCAAGTCACTAAAGGTTGCTTCATGACAAATTTGGGCACTCCAATCTTGTACCTCAATTTGATGCCGGATCATTTCCAACTCTTGAATGGAAAGCGGAGTTAAGGATTCACCATCCCTTCCATAAAAATGCCCCTTCCAACTTGTAGGTATTCCTGGAGGAGCAGCAGGAATTTGGAACATTAAAACACGACCTTCAGGAAGATTCAGTTCATGAATTTCTTGAAAAGTCAGACCATTGGTGTGCTGTGCAATCTCATGTTTAAGACTGTTTAGACGGGAAACCTCCGTTCGATATCGCGTTCCAACAATCTCTCGAGGCTTGTCTTTAATGCCAAAATTAAGCCAAGCAAAAGGCTGCCCCTTAAGATTTGCTTCGTTGCTAAGCCCAGAAACATATTTTCCGAGTTTATCGAAATCATAGTCCGATTTAGCTTCCTTAAACTCCAGCCATTCCGTTTCTATGGGCATTTGACGAAATTGCGTAAGTTTTTCTATGAGCTGCTTTTCTGAATACATAACATGTCATTTTTAATGAATTTTCCTGTTATCTCTATCGCTATATACACTATTATGAAGATTTTGATTTGAAAGAACAATCAGATTTTTGAGACGTTATGATTCGTCCACACATTACTCATCGATGATAAATTTTCCCAAAATCAATGCTATTCAATAACGAGAGGTTTCTTTTTTCGATTTGCGATAGCGAATGGAAAAGAAAAGAAGGCAGAGCAAAAGGCATGCCGAACCAGTCAGCAGGGGGGAATAAATATTCCAACCGGCAAGAGGCCCTGCTGCAAGTGGGGCGACAACCTGTCCGATAGACCAAACAGATCCACTGACGCCCATCACCCTGCCTTGCATGGATTCCGAGGATTCAATAGATAAAAGCGTTCCTAGGTTTACCCAAGAAAGAGCACCCCCGAGGAGGGCGATGGGGATAATGAACCAATAGGGCCAAAGTGTATTGGGATAAACGTAAAGGGCAACTCCAATTGTTGCGATCAAAGACCCCGCAACGATCAATGTGCGCAAAGAAAATTTGCCAATGAGTTCTTTGTTCAAATACATCGCGACAAAGAACCAGACGAGCGCCATGTAGGCATAGATATCGCCGATTTGCCCTGAGCTTAGAGAAAACTTTTGGACGAGATAGGTAGGTGAAAAAATCAGAAAAAATCCCCATCCGATCGAAAGCAGCAAATAAGTGATGAGGATTGTTCTAAGTATTTTTTGATGAAAGACGATGCGGATATCTTTGAAAGTGGAAAGAAGTTTAACATGGGCTCCTTTGCGTTTCCAGGTTTCCACAAAAAAGAAATACACCATGAAGAAATTGAGGAATGCGGCAATCGCAGCGAAAAGAAAAGCACCTGAGCCAAACAACCACCCTGGATTCGCGAGCTTCCCTCCAATCCAAGGTCCTGCAACAAATCCAAGTCCTCCTGTGCCAAGTAAAATTCCAAAAGCGCGGCTTCGGTGTTTTGCATCTGTAAGATCCGCTGTTGCGGATTGTGCGAGCGCGAAATTTCCGGAACAAAATCCCGTCACCATACGGCCGACAATTAACCAGGCGATACTCTGTAAATAGATGCTATATGCCATCAAGAGATAACCGAAAAAAGAGAGAGCAATGGTCGCTAGAAAGATGCGATAGCGCCCGTAGTGGTCCGCGAGCGCTCCTGCGATGGGAGCTCCAAAAAATTGAGTAATTCCAAATGCTGCAAATAGAAATCCTAGCATCGATGTTTTAGCGATCTCGGATGTGCCCACTGCAAAAAAATGCAGGTCGGGATTTAAGAGCAAAGGAGCTAAAACGGGAAATACAATCGAAAACCCGACAAGATCAAGAGTGTATGTGAGAAGGATCGTTAAAAAAGTGCGGTAGTCGCGAGGTGAACGAAACATAAGATTCCTGCATTGGGGCAAAAAATCTTTTTATACCAATTGTTAGGTATATGGCACAATTTTTTCGCAATTTTGCTGCATCTTGTGGAGAACTTTTAAAAAGATTTCCTTTTCCTGATCGGGAACGCCATCAAATACCAAACGCTCTGTGAGCTCATGGATGCTCCAAATTTTTGCAATCGCCTCTTCCCCTTTTTCTGAAAGAGTGAGCTTGCCTTGAGCCTCTGAAATAAATTTCTGATCGACCAATGTTTGGATGGAAGCAGCATCGGAAATACCCGTATCATGTTTAAGAGCATCTGCGCTTGATGTCCCATCGCATTTTAAAATCATTAGGACAATCGCTTGATCGGCATTCAGAGGAGTCGCTGCTTTTAATTTGAAATCAAAGACTAGACGCATCCAAGTTGATGCTAAAGACAGGTCTCTGCCGATGGATTCCTGGATTTTTTTAGTTAACATAGCGAGCACCCACTTAATTTTTAGTTCATAAAGACTGATCCCAGCAGCTACTCCAACATTGAGAGATTCTACTGATCCGCTCATGGGGATTTGAATCCGCAGATCGGCCCCTTCTTCCATTTCAGCGCTCACACCTGTTGTCTCGTTGCCAAAAACAATGGCAATAGGCTGCGCTTTTACTTCAGCAAACGATTGGATCACGCTTTCGCGAATTGTTGTGACAGCAATTTGATAGCCCTGTTGTTTTAGCCTGGAGATTGTCTCTTTCACATTGGAACATCGGATCAAATGGGAAGACAAAATTTTACCTCTGGAAGCATCGATTGCCTTTTTGTAGAACCAATCAAAGTCTTCTTTGGTGGAGATGAATTCTTTAATGCCAAAAGCTTCTGCTGTTCTTACGATTGTGCCAATATTCCCAAAATCCTGTACTCCATCTAAGACAACCACCATTCCCTCTTGAGGAAAAGAGGTTTTTGACATTTCAGCGACGCCGATAAAAGGGACAAGATAAGAGGTGTCGGAAATCTTTTTCAAAATCCCATCAGAGGCAAAAAAGACGGGGACATTTTGCTTGATCAATTTCTGGACAAGGGGATGGGATTGCAGTTTGTCATGAACAAAAACGGAATGCAAAGGGCAATGATTGCTCATTGCCCAATCGATTTGCTCCTCTCCTTCAAGCAAAAATTTGCCAAGGGCCATGCGCCCTTTTGCATTTTGCAGGGATCTAGCCTCTATGACGACATCTTCTTTAATCGAAAGAATGGTTTTGGGGCTCACTTAAACAATTACTCCCAAGCCAAGCTCTTCACGGAGAGCAGAGAAGAAATCTTAGTGCCAAGTTCCTTGCTGCCATCAACGCCCCAGTTTTTATCGATCAAAAGAGAGCTGATCTTACCGCTTGCTACGGTAAAGGAAATCTCGATTGGGATCTCACCGGAGTGGGCGCGGAAAGCCTCTTTGAGGGCAAGGATGTGGCTGAGGCGCACGCGGTCTGCATCGAGCTGAATTTTAAGCTTTTCAAAACTACTTTTCTTCACTTCTCCCTCCTTAGAGGCTGCTGGTTTCTCTAAACGGCTCTTTTCTCGGAACTCAGTCTTTTTGACCTGTTGTTTCGCCATATCGTAGGCATTGTCACATACTTGGATCATCGCTTCATCCGCTCTCGTCAAATCATCCAGCCAGCGGCACTGGAGCTTTGTTTGTCCACCTTGATTTTCTTTTTGGACAACAGCGTAGAGGAGTTGGTTCTCAAGCATCAAAGCCCCTTTTTCTTCGTAGAGATCAGGCCAAACGGGCAGCTCGAACCGCTCAAGTCCATCCCCGATTGTAAGGATCGCAAACTTCCGTTGCGACTTCTGGGATATTTTTACAACGAGCCCTTCGACGATGAACGCTATGCGGCAAACGCTGTTTGTTGGAAGAAGATCGATATCTTTTAAAGGAACACATGACAATCTTTGTAACTGAGAGCGAAAATCATCGAGTGGGTGGCCGTTGAGATAAATGCCGAGCAGCTCATGCTCTCTTTTCAATGTCTTCTGACGGGAAACTTTCTCCTTAACAACGGGTGGGGTGGCGAAACGAGAGCTTCCTTTTTCCCCTTCAATAAGAGAAAAGAGGTTCATCACTCCTTTCACGGCATCTTTCTGCTCCCTAACTGCTTCTTCATACATGCTGTCTATGCTCATCAGCATCGCCTGGCGGCACCACTTCGTAAAATCAAAACAACCCGCTTCAATTAAGTTCTCGATCACCTTCTTACCGACTTTGCGTGTATCGATGCGATGAACAAAATCGTAGAGCGAAGTATAAGGGCCCTTTTTTTCACGCTCGTTTAAAATGGCTTCAACGACACCTTCTCCGACGCCTTTTATCCCGGCCATCGCAAAACGGATGCCGGCAGATGTTGCGACAAATTCGTTTTCAGACTCGTTGACATCCGGCGGCAAAATGGCAATCCCAAACATTTTTGCCTCATGGATATGTTTGGTCACTTTTGAGAGGTCATCGCGATCTGATGTCATCAGCGCAGCTAACCACTCGCTTGGGTAGTTAGCTTTTAAGTAACCGGTCACATAGCTCAAATATCCATAGGCTGCAGCATGGGATTTATTGAATCCATACGATGCAAATTTTTCGATCTTGTCGAAAATTGCCATCGAATTCGCTTCACTAATTCCTTTAGAAAGCGCCCCCATTTTAAATTTCTCTCTTTGGCGTGCCATCTCCTCTTTATCTTTTTTCCCCATCGCCCTGCGCAAAACATCGCCTTCTCCAAGCGTATAGCCGGCAAGGCGGCTGGCAATCGCCATTACTTGTTCTTGATAAACCATGATCCCATAAGTCTCAGCCAAAATGTCGTGCATGAGTGGATGATCGATTTCAATGACTTCTTTTTTATGCTTACGGTTGATGAAAGAAGGGATCATTTCCATGGGACCTGGGCGATAAAGAGCGCCTACCGCGATTATCTCTTCAAACTTATCGATATGAAGCTGTTTTGCGAGATCCTGCATTCCGCCGGATTCAAGTTGGAAAACTCCCATCGTTTTTCCCTGATTGAGCAAGTCGAATGTCGCCTTATCATCGAGCGGCAGATTAACCCAATCGATCTCTTTTCCACGGCGCCTTTTGATCGCAACAACTGCATGTTGAATCGAGGTCAATGTTTTAAGTCCCAAAAAGTCGATCTTCAACATTCCCACAGATTCAACCGGCTTCATCGAATACTGAGTGACAGCCATCTCCGAATCTTTTGCAGTACAGACAGGGCAGCGCTCGATAATAGGATCGCCGCTAATAATCATCCCCGCTGCATGGATCCCAGTATTGCGCACAGAACCTTCCAACTTTTTGGCAATATCGAGAAGTCGGCGCACTTCGTCATCTTCATTATAAAGCCGCTTTAACTCAGGATCTATCTCTAAGGCCTTGTCCAGTGTCATAGTCGGATCTTCAGGAACAAGTTTTGCGATTTCGTTGACCCTTAGCAGCGGAATACTTAAAACTCTGCCCACATCTTTGATCGCCATTTTGGCTTTCATCGTTCCGAATGTAATGATCTGGGCAACCTTGTCTTTTCCGTATTTTTTTACCGTGTAATCTATGACATCTGCTCTTCTGTCCATACAAATATCGACGTCGATATCGGGATAAGAAAGGCGCTCCGGGTTGATGAAGCGCTCAAAGAACAAATTAAATCTAAGCGGCTCAATATCTGTAATTCCGATCAGATATAAGACGATAGATCCGGCGCCAGAACCTCTTCCTGGGCCCATAGGAATGCCGCTTCTCTTTGCCCAATTGATAAAGTCCCAAACAATCAATAAATAATCGCCCATCCCCTTTGGCAAAATCACACCCAGCTCATATTCCAGACGCTCTCTGACCACATCCATGGGATCGCGGTCCGGATACATCTCCTTGACTTTCGCGAGACGCTCCGGCGTATAGCGCACTTCAATGCCGTCCACACATAATTGTCTCAAATACTTTTGCGCTTCCACCAGGCGCTCTTCCACTGTAAACTCTTTGCCTTCTAGATGAGGAGGAACAAAAACAGGATAATACTTCGTTTTAAAATCAAACTCGAACTGGCACTGCTCAGCGATTTCAACTGTTGTTTGTAGGGCATCCGGAATATCGGCAAATAGCGCCTGCATCTCTTGCTGCGATTTGAAATACATCTCATGAGAATAAGTCACTTGGCGCTTAGGATTTTTGACGCGCACTTTAAGGTTGCCATAGGAATCCTTTTCCCAAATTTCACACGGCTCGCCCGATTGAACATTTGTTAGAATTTCATGCGCATTCCAATCCTGCCGATCAATATATCTCGAATCATTCGCTGCAACACACCGAATTCCTTTTTCTCGCGAAATAGCTATGAGCCGGGTATTAATCATTTCCTGTGCCTTGATCGCATCCAAATACAACTTGTGAAGCCAACCCTCCTGATCCATTTCGTCAGCGCGGATCGCTTCATCGGTCATCTGATGGCGCAAAAGCTCGAAATAATAATCCCCTTTAAAAACAGACTTGTACCACTCGATCTCCGCTTGCAGCTCGTCTTCTTTAGAGTTAGTGATGAAATGAGCTAGCGAACTTTTATTAGGTCCCGATAAACAAATAAGACCTTCGCTGTGCTTCGCTAATAACTCCTTGTCGATACGCGGCGTCCAGTAAAATCCTTCAAGATGAGCTAGTGAACTTAAAACGCATAAGTTCTGATAACCCACGCGATTTTTAGCTAGAAGCACAATGGGAAATCCAGCGGGCATCCCCGGGACTCGTTTCTTGTCGAATCTCGATTCCGGAGCCACAAAAAGCTCACACCCGATGATCGGTTTCACTCCTGCGCCTTTGCATGCCTTGAAGAACTCGACAGCTCCATACATATTTCCTTGATCAGTTAGCGCGACAGCCTGCATCTTAAATTCAGCAGCCTTTTCAGCTATCGCATCAACAGATGCAGATGAATCCAGAATAGAATATTGAGAATGGACGTGGAGCGGAACCCAGTTCATCATTGCCTCCTTATGCTTGGTTAATCCGACAAATGAGCGGCTTAATAAGAATAGTATCACAGAGGACGCGGATGTGGAGAGAGAATTTCCAAACCTGCGTCTTTTTTTATACCACAATCGGTCAAAAACTTGGACTTGGACCGATCGTGGTATAGAAATGCATCAGCTATTCTGCAGGAGCAGGATCAGAAACCGGCTCTTTTTCTGCCAGTTTCGGATTGCTCTTGATGTTCCAAAGCGGAAGCAGAAGGGAAACAGCGATGACGCCACAAAATGCAAGGGAGACGAAAAAACCATACCAACCCCAGACCTCTGTAATTTTAGAGATAGGATAGCCGGCGGTTGCTGCGCCAAGGTAGGCAATCCAGCCGACAAAACCGTTAGAGGTCCCTGCAGCTTTTTTGTGAGAGAGTTCGACGGCCGCCATTCCGATAAGCATTTGGGGTCCGAAGATCAAAAAGCCGATCGCAAACATGAGGGAATAGTCGAGAATAATGGAACCTCCAGGCGACAAATACAGCGCAGAAATAGCAAAGATTACGCCAAAAGCAAAAAGAACATTGATCGGCGCTCTGCGTCCTTTAAAAATTTTATCCGATCCCCATCCGGCAATAAGAGTTCCAAAAATCCCTCCCGCCTCAAACCAAAAGACGCTTCCCGACGCTGCGAGCATCGAATAACCTTTAGACTGGATGAGAAAAAGCGCGCCAAAATCATTAATTGCCTGCCTGATGATGTAGACAAAGAAATAGGAAATTGCGAGTACCCAGATGAACTTATTACTAAGGACATGTTTGAAAAGCATATCTTTTGTAGAAATTTCTTTCTCATCCGACATATGCTGCGCTGGATAGTCGTCTTTAAATTTTTCAACAGGGGGAAGTCCTAGTGATTGAGGGGTATCGCGAAGTCGATTCATAATAAAAAGTCCGATCGCAATACACAAAACACCGGGAACATACATCGCATATCGCCATCCCCAATACTGGGCACAAACAGCAGCGATAAAAGGGATCAATGCCCCGCCAACGCTATGCGATGTACTGGTAATCCCCCACCAAGTTCCTCTTTCTCTTTGAGAATACCAATGAGTGAGCAGCCGGGCGCATGGAGGCCATCCCCACCCTTGAAAAATACCGTTTAGACCCCAGAAAATCGCAAAAAAGAAAATGGAGGAGGTCATGCCAAAACAGATGTTGAAAAAACCCGTGAGAATGAGGCCTATGCCCATGAAGAACCGGGGATTGGATTTGTCGGAGAGCATGCCGCTTAAGAATTTGCTCATCCCATAAGTGATCGAGAGGACACTGCTTAAGATTCCAAGGTCGCTAATTTGCAGACCGAGGTCCTGCATGAGAACAGGCATCGCGAAAGTAAGGCTCTTACGGGTAAAATAGTAGAATACATAGCCGATATACATCCCGTAGAAAATACGCCAGCGCCAATATTTATAGAGTCCCTTGACCTCTTCAGGATCTTGATTTTCCTTAATGGGGGGTGCTGACCGGAACAAATTTAACACGCTCACAAGAGCTCCTCTTAAACTTTAAGACTTGCCACGAAACCAGACTTCGCTGAGTTCCTAACAAGTCTCTTCTTGCTTAATTAACACCATCTTAGGCATTAAAACCATTTATACAACGCTTGGCAACTACCCAATATGGGCGATTTAGACAAAAACATCCACCGAAAAGAAGAACCTTCACCTTACGAAAAAATAATCATTAATCCCATTGAAAAGGATCGGCAAAAAAAAGAGGAGGGCTATACAGGTCTTAAAAATTCAACTAGGGCCCAAATCTTTGCTACGCTAGCTTCTTATTTCAAAAAAGTCCTTTCTACATTTTCCTCTAAAGGTCAATCTCCAGAGCATTTTCACGATCAAACCCGCTTGGTTAACAGCGCTTTAGCCTTCAAGCAGCTCTTTACCACTCTTGCAAAAGAGGATCAGAGTCATAATCCTGATTTTGCCGAACAATTGTCACAATTATGGCATAATCTTCTGGATGATTGCAACACTGCCTCAGCTTCTGATGGAGCGGTTACAGAAATTTTAGAGAAAACTAAATTTTTTATTTCACAGATTCAAAACTTTCCTCCCGGCGCAGATCACACCCTTGGATTTTATTTTACCCAGTACGCAGGGAAGGACTGGATCCCCTTCCCCTTCATGGAACTTTTGCAAGATCTGCACAACGAGTACCAGGCCAGCCCTGTCATTAGTGTCCTCCAAAACTGGATCTTGCTTCTTGATGAGATCCTTCTGATCGCAAACTCCAGTTGAATATTGCGTCCTCGCTGTGGTACCCTATACCTTTATTATACATGACCCGACTTGTGATCCTCGAACCCCGGGGCATGTGCTGAAACCCTAGACCAATTCTTGAATCACGTTCGGTATACTGCGGGATATTATGGACTACTCTAGCGCCAAAGGAACATTCGACATTGTTCCATTTGAAACAGATGAAGAAGATAAATGGAAAGAATCCAGTCGTTGGCAATACCTCGAAGAAATCATGCGCCAAACCGCCCACGATTATGGGTACAAAGAAATCCGCACGCCAATTTTTGAAAAAACTGAACTTTTTATCCGCGGTGTGGGCGAAAGCTCTGATATCGTCACCAAAGAGATGTACACTTTCATCGACAGGGGTGAAAGATCGATGACGCTAAGACCTGAAGGGACAGCGTCATCGATCCGCGCATTTGTGGAAAAAAAACTGTATGCCGGACCCGGCCTTCACAAATACTTCTATTTCGGGCCTATGTTCCGCTACGAAAGACCTCAAGCAGGAAGATACCGGCAGCTGCATCAGTTTGGAGCTGAGGCAATTGGCATAGGATCTCCCGAACAGGATGCAGAACTGATCGATATGGTTTGTGAAATTTACACGCGTCTCGGACTTAAAAATCTCGTCGTGCAAATCAATTCTGTCGGCGATGCCGCTTCGCGCTCAGCCTACAAGCAAGCTCTAACGCAATTTTTGGAGCCCTATCTTTCTGAGTTATCCAAAGACAGCCAAATGCGTTTCACGAAAAACATTCTCCGCATTTTAGATTCCAAAGACCCAGGCGATCAAAAGATTTTAGGGGATGCTCCGCTCCTGAGCAATTTTCTTACTCCCGACGCAAAGGACCATTTCCAGCAAGTCCTGAAATTGCTAGATGCGCTTAAAATCAATTACTCCATTAACTCAAAACTTGTGCGCGGACTCGACTATTATAACAAGACGGTTTTTGAGATTACTTCGACTGATCTGGGAGCGCAAAACGCCATTGGTGCCGGAGGGCGCTACGACGGACTCGTTGAAGCTATCGGCGGCCCAAACCTTCCCTCCGTTGGCTTTGCAACGGGAATGGAAAGAGTTTTGCAAACAATGCTGAAACAGGGAGCTCCATTTCCTAAAGGACCGCACCCAACCGTTTTTTTCATCCCGATGGGAAAAGAGGCGCTCTCATTATGTTTTGAAATGGTCTGCAAACTAAGACACGAAAAAATTTCTGCAGAAATCGATCTGAGCGGTAAAAAAGTGCAGCACGGCTTGCAGCTGGCAAGCCAAATGGGCGCAGAATATGCGATCGTAATTGGCGATGAAGAGCTAAAATCAAAAAATATTAAACTTAAAAACATGGCGACAAGAGAAGCGATCGACTGTTCTTTAGATCAGCTTGCCAATAAACTAAAGCAACTACATACATAGAGAAATTTCATGTTTGACTATCGAAGGACCCATACATGTGGAGAGCTGACAAGTTCCCATCTTACACAAACTGTAACGCTATCGGGATGGGTACATCGCAGACGCGATCACGGAGGACTGATCTTTATTGACCTGCGCGATCGATTTGGCCTGACTCAGCTCATTTTTGACCCCGCTGTCATCTCACAAGAAATGTTCGCCCAAGCATCAAAATTGCGCAGCGAATGGGTCATCTCAGCCAGAGGAACTGTAATCCCAAGAGCGGAAGGGATGACAAATCCCAAGCTCCCTACAGGCCAAATCGAAATCGAAGTCAAAGAACTCGAAATCCTCTCAGCAGCCAAAACACCCCCCTTTTCTATCTGCGACGAAGAATCCGATGTCAATGAAGAACTGCGCCTCAAGTACCGCTACCTCGATATCCGCAGAGGAGACATTGCCAAAAAATTAGTCCTGCGCCACAAAACGATGCTATCGACCAGAAATTACATGAGCAGCAATGGGTTTTTAGAAATTACAACACCGATCCTCGCTAAATCGACGCCGGAAGGCGCTAGAGATTACCTCGTGCCTGCGCGCGTTTATCCGGGCAATTTCTACGCCCTGCCGCAATCACCCCAAATCTTCAAACAGTTGCTAATGGTCTCAGGAATGGACCGCTACTTCCAGATCGCCACCTGTTTTAGAGATGAAGATTTGAGAGCAGACCGCCAGCCCGAGTTCACACAAATTGACCTTGAGATGAGCTTTGGGACGCCGGACGATTTAATGCAACTTTTAGAAGGTCTCGTAAGAACCATTTTTAGAGAATGCATAAACGTTGACATCCCTCAAACATTTCCCCGCATGCATTATAAAGACTGCGTTGAGAATTACGGAACGGACAGACCAGATCTTAGGTTCGGAATGCCTCTTACAAGAATAGATCACATAGCAAAGCGCAGCACGTTCAGCGTATTTCTCGAGCAGCTTGATGCCGGCGGCTGCGTCAAAGCGCTATGCATAAAAGGCGGCGCAGAAATGTCCCGCAAAGAGATCGATAACCTCACAAGCTTTGTAGGCAAATTCGGCCTGAATGGTCTAGCGTGGATGAAATACCAAGAAGGCGCCCTCTCCTCTAATATCGTGAAATTTTTTACAGAAGAATTGCAGCGCGAGCTCGTGCAGAGCTTAAAAATAGAAAACGGCGACCTTGTTCTGTTTGCCGCAGCACCCGAAGACAGAGTCAACCAAGCGCTTGACCACCTGCGCCGCAAAATCGCCAAAGAGAGAAATTTGATCTCTTCAGATGCTCTCAGCTTTCTTTGGGTCACTGACTTTCCCCTCCTGAAATGGAATGCCGAAGAAAGAAGACTAGAGAGCGAACATCATCCGTTCACCTCTCCCAACTTTGAAGACATCCCGCTTCTCGATTCTGAGCCTCTCAAAGTGCGCGCACTAGCTTATGATCTCGTGCTCAACGGCTATGAAATAGGCGGAGGATCCCAGCGGATTCACAGAGCTGAATTACAAGAAAAAATCTTTCGCACGCTCAAGCTAACGCAAGATGACATCAAGGAGAAGTTCGGATTCTTCGTCGAAGCGCTTAGCTACGGGACTCCACCGCATTTGGGATTTGCATTTGGGCTTGATAGAATTGTCATGATCCTCAGTAAAACAGAAAACATCCGCGATGTGATCGCGTTCCCAAAGACTCAAAAAGCAAGCGATTTAATGATGCAGTGTCCATCCTCTGTAAGTTCAAAACAACTCGATGAACTTAAAATCAAGGCGGAGCCTGTTGAAATCTCTTGGATTTAAATAAAAGATGCCCTAAATTTCTTTATATACTCACCCCTGGCGGACAACATGAAAAACAAAATTAGAATTCTCTCAGTTCTCAGCCTCCTTGCAATCTCCTCTGTATTTGCAGAAGATCAAGTGGCAGCTCAACCCGCTGAAAATACAGCTCCGGTTGCAAACACTGTTGAAATCACGAAAATTTCTGAGGCTTTCGGCCATTTGATCAGCAAAAACCTGACAAATATCGGAGTTCAGTTCGATATGGCCCAAGTGATTAAAGGACTGCAAGACGCAATTGCTGGCAAAGAATCCCCAATGACGGAAATGGACTGCATTCAAGCCATCGCTTCCGTACAAGCTACAATCTTCAAAGAGCAGTGCACGGAAAATCTAAAAAAAGCAGAAGCATTTCTTTCCGACAATGCAAAAACAGATGGCGTTGTGGTCCTTGAGGAAGGAAAAGTTCAATACTGCGTTACTGCATCCGGCAATGGAGCTACTGTTGAAAACCACTTCTCTCCACTCGTCAAGTACACAGGGAAGCACCTCGATGGATCCGTTTTTGGCGCTTCGAAAGAAGAAGAAATGATCTCGCTTGATGAAATCATTCCAGGCTTAAAAGCAGGTCTTCTTGGAATGAAAGAAGGGGAGAAACGCACAGTTTATATCCATCCCGACCTCGCTTATGGAACCAACGGATACCTCCCACCTAACTCTTTACTCACTTTTGAGCTTGAAATCGTAAAAGCCAATGCTCCCGTGAGTGAAGCTGCTGATGCGGACGGCCAAAAGCCTCAAGAGAATCATGAAATCGCTGAAGTTAAGACGGATATCCGCTAAACTTCAGATTTTCTATAATCAGCATTTTTTCTGCCAGATTTCAGATGTGAAGATCGAGTTACCTCGATGTTCGTCTCTGAAATCTGGCGGTATACCCAAGTTGTTTCAAAATTTGGGTATAAAGTTTCCAGTTGCGTAAATGTGCCAAATGCTGCTTCCATAATATTAGATAGAGAGGGAACCATCAAAACTCGCTTCGCAGCCAAAACGCGATGATTTTGACGCCGATTTAGTTTTTCGCGGGACCACATAACCTGCTCAGGCCTTAGGGGTCCCGCGAAAAACTAAATCGGCGTCAAAAGGGCGCGTTTTGGCCCGAATGGAGTTTTACTGGTTCCCTCTAAAAACTAAATAGATACCACCGCATTCCCCCACCGTCAAAATATGAAATTCTTCAAAATTTCCTTAACCTTTCAAATGGCTATAGCCACAGTCCTGGGGATCCTTTGCGGTCTTTTTTTTGGAGATCTGTGCAATATTTTTGCTCCCTACTCCGCTGCCTACATCATGCTCCTTAAAATAACTGCTGTTCCCTATTTGATTGGAGCAATCATTCATGGGGTCGGTCAATTGAGCTCCACTCAAGCAAAACAAATTGTGAAGAAGGGCATGATCTTCATCACCATTGCCTGGTCGATCAACATCCTAATGGTCTACACAATCAGATATCTCTTTCCCACCCCCTCATCGACCCAGCTCGGAGGCTACGTTTCAAGTGATATTCCGAAACTCGACTTTGCAGAACTTTTAATCCCAGATAATATCTTTTTCGATCTGGCAAACAACGTCGTACCTGCCATCGTCATTTTTTCTCTTTTGATTGGAATCGCCCTGATGTTCATCAAGGAAAAAGAGATCCTGATGAAGGGGATGGAAAATGTCGTCCAAGTGCTTACGCGGATTACATCCTGGATTGCGAGGATCACACCGATCGGAACCTTTTTAATCATAGCAAATCAGGTAGGAACAATCCAACTCACCACTGTCAAACAGATGAGCACCTACATCATCTTGTACATCATCGGCGTCTCCATCATCATCTTCTGGATCTTCCCTCGATTAACAAATATGCTGACATCAATCCCCTCCTACAAATGGCTGCAGCAACTTCTCCCGATTCTGGTGCTGGCCTACACTACAAACGTCGTCATTGTATGTTTACCTTACATTATCGAGCTCCTTAGAAAAGAGACCCAGCTTCTCGACCCCAATGACGATAAAGCCCAAAGTCAAATCCAGGGTACGGTATCTGTCGTGTTCAATCTTCCCCTCGGATCGTTTTTCATCACCGTTTTCGTTTTTTTCGTTTCGATATTTTATAACACACCATTAATGCTCAGTTCCCAATTTGAGCTATTTCTCACAACACTTCTGACAAGTTTGGGCGCAGTTGGCATGGGTTCATGGATCAATAGCTTGACCTTTATCCTGGATTCTTTAGGCCTGCCGCTGGAAGCAGTTAATCTCTACTTAACAACATTGCCTTTTACATCGGGCTTCCAATCGATGGTCTCCGTGATTGAGATCGCGTCTCTCTCACTTTTTATCACCCTTGCTTGCCGCAACATGATCATATGGCGCCCATCCCGAATCCTTAAAAAAGGCTTCATTACTCTAGCTCCTATTGTTCTGCTCATCTACGGAATCAAAACGTTCAACCCTCTTCCTGAAATCAAAAATGAAACGAAGAGCATCTATGAACTTAACATCTCCTCATCCATCCCTGTCAAAATATACAAAACTCCTCCCACATCTCCCACTTTTCAAGGGGATACTTTTGATCACATCATGGCAACGAAAACCTTGCGCGTTGGATATAACACAAGCTGCGCTCCATTTTGTTTTTTCAATGTCGATGGAAGGGTGGTCGGCTACGACATCGCCTTCGCCTACGAGCTTGCCTACGATCTCGACTGTCGGCTTGAACTCGTTCCCCTCACCTACCAGAACCTCATCGGTGAACTCAACGACAGGTCCTATGATATTGGAATGTCTGCTGTAACAATTAATGAGAACCGATTAAGAGCACTGACATTTACCGATTCCTATCTCACTCCTCGCCTCTGCTTTGTCGTTCCTGAAAAAATGAGAAAACTTTTTGCATCAATCACATCTATTAAGGAAAATAAGAAAATTCAAATCGCAGTCCTTAAAGGATCTGCATATGAAGCGATCGCAAAAGAACTCTTTCCCAATAAAAATTTAATCCTCCTCAACAATTATGATGAGTTTAAACCTGAGAACGAACACATCGCAATGCTATGGGAAGAACAAGAAGCGATCGCATGGTCACTTAATCATCGCAATTATCGCATCGTTTTCCCTGCCCCTCCAATGGGCTACGACACCTTAAGCTACGTTATCCGCAATGATAATCCCCGTTTTATCCACTATCTCAATCAATGGCTTGAATTGAAAAAAACTCAAGGATTTACTGAGAAGCAGTATGAGTTATGGATCAAAGGAAAAACAGAAATAGCCGCGGAACCGGTACGCAGATGGTCCATCATCCGCAACGTACTGCACTGGATCGATTAGATTTGAAAGATGTGGAAAATAGGTTGAGCAATTTTGGCGTTTGGAAACCCAAACGCCAATATCTTTTAGCCTTTAGCGCCTTCGATCAGTTGCTTCACGGCAGCTGCATCGCGAAGTCCAACTAAGCGCCCCACCTCTTTACCGGCTTTGAAAAGAACGAGTGTCGGAATAGATGTGACCTGATGCTGTGAAGCTATTCTTTGAGCTTTATCAATATCAAGCTTTCCGATGATTGCCTGACCTTTCAATTCTTTAGCGACATTCTCTAAGACCGGTGTCATCATGCGGCAGGGTCCACACCAGTCTGCATAGAAATCAACTAGTACAATCCCATCCTGAATGTCTTTGTTAAAAGTATCTTCAGCTAAATGTTTAATATTTGCGTGCTCGCTCATTTTTTCCTCCAAAATCTAGATGCCTCAATTATATCCACTTGCCATTTTTTTAACCATCGATACCAAATCCAACTCAAAAAACCTATGAAAGAAGAAAACTTCTCGAAAAAATCCCTGCCCAAGACTATAATCTCAAGTCTTAACTTACGCGGTCATGGCGGAATTGGTAGACGCGCTAGATTCAGGTTCTAGTTGGGCAACCGGTGGATGTTCGAGTCATCTTGACCGCATAAGTTTTTTTATACTCTGAGGGGCTGTGATTATTCCCAAGCGAGTCGCAATCATCTGTTCTGCCCCGATCGCAGACCCAGAGTTTGTCAAAGAAAAAATTTCAGAATATCCCATTTTAATAGCCGTTGATGCAGGTGCCGACCATTGCCTTAAATTGGGGCTAAAGCCCGATCTCATTGTCGGCGATTTCGATTCTATCAGCCAGGAAACGCTCCTAGCCTTTGGCAGTGTCCCCAAAAAACACTATCCCACAAACAAAGACGAAACGGACCTCGAACTGGCCCTAAAACTTTCCATCCATCCCCAAACTGAAGAAATCACCGTTTTTGGGGCGCTTGGCGGAAGAACAGACCACATTGTTGGCAACCTGATCCTTCTTACTCGCTATGCTGGAAAAGTTTTCTTTCAAACGGAAAGCGAACGCCTTTTCATCATCAAAGACCACGTTGAAATCCCTACCAAAATTGGCCAAATCATTTCCCTAATCCCTATGAATGGACCAGCTCATGGAATTACGACGCATGGATTGAAATGGCAGCTTCAAGACGGGTCCTTAGACAAAAACTTTATCGGCATTTCGAATCAAGCTACCGGCGCATCAGTAACCATCTCCGTTCAAGAAGGGGATCTTCTCTGCTCCATTATGGAGGAGTGCCAATAGCACCCTTAACGTACCAATCCCGCAATGCGTTCATGGACTCGGCAAGTTTTAGGGTCAGCGCTTTTTGGGCTTCTTTTTTATCGAGGTGCTCGAACTGGGACCAGAGAATAGGTGATCCATAGACACAGGCTGTTTTTCCAAAGAGCTTTGGTAATTTATGAAAATGGTTCCAAATCTTAAAAGTACCATGGATATAGGCAGGGATCACAGCGGATTTAGAACGAGACACTAACATCGCGACACCCGGTTTAAGCTCATCGAGCGCATCCACATCGTTCCTTTTTCCCTCAGGAAATAGAATAATTTTTTTTCCTTCAGCCAAAAGATTGCAGACCAACTTAAAGACGCCAATGTCACTTGCGTCTCCAGATACAGGATGAGAGTTTAACTTGCGGATCAGTCCCCCAAAAAATGGATTTTTAAATAAACCCTCACGAGCTAGAAAGTGAACCTCCTCGGGCCATGAAATGGCGAGGATCGGAGGATCGTAATAAGAAGCATGATTTCCCGCAATAATTGCAGCGCCCTTATAATAGTTCTCTTTGCCATAAACTTTATGGCGATAAAGAATTTTGAAATAACACCATGCAATAAATAGCACGACCCGATAGAGCCATGACATAGGTAATTTGCGCGCCCAAGCTGGTTTCATCATTTTTTTTTATCCGGAAATTGTTCGATACAATATTTTACAATTTGATCAACAACTTGGTCAATAGAAAGATGCGTCGTATCTAAACGAAGAGCATCAGGAGGACAGCGCAATGGAGCTACATCTCGGGTGGAGTCAAGCTCATCGCGACGCATGATATCTGCTAGCATCTGCTCTTGATTGATATTTTTCGATCCATTCGGCTCTTTGGAAAGGATCTCCTTTAATCTTCGCTCCGCCCTGACATGGGGATCTGCTGTGAGAAAAATTTTTATCTCAGCCTTTGGAAAAACAACAGTTCCAAGATCCCTTCCCTCAAAAACGGCATCCATTTCCTTAGCAAAACGGTATTGGAGATCCAAGAGAAAAGTGCGCACCTGGGCAATGGCTGAAGCCCCGGAGACATTTTTTGTAACAGACTGCGACCGGATCGCTTCAGTGACATCTGAAGCCCCTACAAAATAGTGCTTTTCTTGATTTTTCAAAACAATTCTAAAATCAAATTCCTCAAGACAGCGCTGTATCGCAGCAGGATCGCCCAGATCAATTCCTCGCTCGAGAACAAGCCACGTAAAAGCGCGGTACATGGCACCTGTATCGAAATAGACAAAATGGAGTTTTTCAGCGACCCTGCGAGCAACGGTGCTCTTACCTGTTCCCGACGGGCCGTCGATCGTAATAATCATAAATTTTGAACCAACTTGGGTATGCTAGTGCATTCGGATAAAGAAATAAAGGATTGGCGTAGTAAACAATAAGGAGTCGACCATATCGAGGACACCGCCAAGCCCTGGGAGCGTGTTGCTATCTTTGACAACTGCGTCCCGTTTCAACAAAGATTCAGCGAGATCCCCAATCTGTCCGAAAACGCCAATCAACATCCCAAGCCAAATCGATTCTGACAAGGAAAGGCTAAAATGAGGTCCAAAAAATCGGTTGCCTAAATAGCAGACTAGGATACTTGCAATGACGGCGGAAATAAATCCAGCAACTGCCCCCTCGACAGTCTTCTTAGGGCTTAAATTTGGAGAAAGCTTGGTCCTACCCCAGAGCCTACCTACAAAATAAGCGCCCATGTCAGTGATCTTTGTAACGAGAATCAAATATACCAGCCACCATCTTCCTTCCTGGGCAATCCCGTGATGTGCAACGGGATAAAGGACTCCGAGCATCAGAGCAAGCGGAGCTGCGACATAGGCCACACCAAAAAATTCAACAGCAATTGTATACAATGCGTCCGCAGTATCTCTGAAATGCAAAAGAAAAAACAAAACCATTGCAACGGCAAGAACAAGAATAGGTAATTGAGGGAAGTCGACAAATACTAAAGATGCATAAAGAGCAATGACCTCTGCAACAGCGACAGCCACCATCCAACGCGTTGCAGGCTGGATCCCCTTATTGATCGCTAATCTGGCATATTCCCAAATACCAATACCCGCCAAGGCTGCGACACAGAGCATTAAAAGAATGCTGACAAAATCACTCGTAGAAAAGGCAATTAAAAAAGTAACAATTGTGCCCGAAATACTTGAAACAACTAACCGGCGGTTAAGGTCCGCCATCCGCCTCGGTTTCATGTTCCTCCCAATCTTCGATTTCGCAATTGATGTTCGCGCACCGCCAGGAGCAAATCATGCTCGTCAAAATCGGGCCATAGTACATCCGTATGATAGAACTCGCTGTAACAAAGCTGCCAAAGAAGAAAATTACTTTGACGCCGCTCTCCACTAGTTCGAATAAAAAGTTCAGGATCCGGCCATCTCGCAGTATCGAGATACTGGCTGATTAGCTTTTCAGAGATTTGTTCTTTTAACAATTTACCCTCATCAAAATCCTGCATCATCGCAACAAAAGCTCTACGAATATCATCTCGACCACCATAATTGATAGCTAATACCAAATCAATCTTATCGCAATGCGCAGTTAAAGATTTGGAGAGTTCCAGCTCGCGATAAACAAAGGAAGGGAGACCGGCTAGGTCGCCAATTGCATGCAGGCGCACACCATCGCGCACCATCGCATCGCGCTCTTTTTCAAGAAAAACTTTAAATAAATGCATAAGAGCATCAATTTCTTCGCTTCCACGATTCCAATTTTCTGTTGAAAAAGAATATACAGTGAGAACCTTGATACCGAGCTCCGAGGCGGAGCGAACAATCCTTGTTAGGGCTTCGGCACCTTTCCAATGCCCCATGATCGGGGGAAGGTCTTGACGTTTTGCCCAGCGCCTATTGCCGTCCATAATGATTGCAACGTGATGGGGTATTTTTAAAGGGTCTAAAAGAGCGAGGTCTTCAGAAGAATAGATCCTTACTTTGTCATCAATAACTGTATCTGGAAGGGTTAAAGTAGTCATAAATTTGTTATTTAAATAATTTCTGAATAAACAGTGTTCTCTCCCGTTCAGGTCCTAATGATAAGATGCTTAAAGGAGTGTCAACAAGCTGGCACAAGCGATCCACATACGCCTTAGCCTCTTTAGGCAGCTCATCAAACGAAGAAACCTCCTTTGTAGAACAATTCCATCCAGGCATTGTTTCATAGACCGGCTCTACGGATTCGAGATCATAAATTGCAGGAGGAGGGTAGTCGATCTGCTGTCCTCGCAAAAGGTAGCTTGTACAGATTTTAATTTCTTTAAGTGAATCAAGAACATCGAGTTTGGTCAAGGCGAGCGAATCCATCCCATTAAGACAGACCGCATGCCGTACAAGACAAGCGTCGAACCAACCGATGCGTCTATTTCGACCTGTGGTCGTGCCAATCTCGCGGGCAGCTGCATTATCTAAAAAAAGATTTAGTTCCTGAGGCGTTAATGCAGAAGGAAGGGGGCCTGCACCGACTCTAGTTGTGTAGGATTTAACAACACCAACTGTATGCGAGATCCGGCTTGGGCCTATGCCAGCGCCGCCGCTTACGCCAGAAGATATTGTACTGGAAGAAGTTACAAAAGGATATGTTCCGAAAGTAATGTCAAGAAGCGTCCCATGCGCCCCCTCAAAAAGGACATTCCGATTATCTTTGCAAGCCTTAGCTATGGTCCTCTCAGCGTTGTCAACAAGCACTGAAAGAGATTTGCCGTAAGAGAGATATTCCTTATAGATCGCATCAAAATCAAGAGGCGGCTGTTTGTAAATAGCTTGAAGCTCTTCATTTTTAAAGGGGAGAATATACCGGAGCTTTTTTTCGAAGAGCTCCTCGTCGATCAGTTCGCAGACCCGAATGCCGATACGATTTGCCTTATCTGCATAACAAGGACCAATGCCCCTGCCCGTTGTTCCGATAGCGTGCGTGCCTTTCCGCTCCTCGCTCAATTTGTCCAATAAACGGTGATAGGGCATGATCACATGTGCATAATGAGAGAGGTGAAGGCGGCCATTAAGGACAATGCCTTTTCTTTCAAGACCCGCAATCTCTTCCAGGAGCACCTTGGGATCGATGACCGTCCCCCCCATAATGAAGCTCTCAGCATGGGGATAAAGAATTCCCGATGGGACAAGATGAAAGCGGAATTCCTCGCCTCGGGCGACAATCGTATGACCGGCATTGTTCCCTCCTTGAGAACGGACAATACAATCTGCTCTCTCAGCAAGGAGATCGATCACCTTCCCCTTTCCCTCATCACCCCATTGGGCGCCGACAACAATTACGCTTGGCATAAGCACCTGAATTTCAACGCCCCATAATATATCACAACAATATGATAGATTTCAAGGAATGCTTTTTCCCACGGGCTCACTAAACAACTTAAATAGACCTCCCAAACGCGCCCATGGCCGGATTAATTTTTCGGACACGTTTGGGAGGTCTAATATAAAACTGTGTCCACCACTTGACATACCCAAACTGTGAGACAACTTAGGTATGCTCCAGCTAAAGGTCTATTCAAATTCCAAGTAACCGAATGACTGCAGTATAATTGACTAGACAGAATCGATAAGTGTGCGTATCCTTGGACTATTAAAATTCTTTAGAATATGGAAGCCCTTATGGAAAAGCAAAAGAAGTGGCAGCGTTATCTGATCATGGCTGTCATTGTGTTGACAATTTACAATATCCTTCCGACCGTTTTCTTCTATTCCAACCCTCTCAAAGCGCCTATCGACGCCGGCAGATCCCAAAAAATTGCTGAGAAAATCGTCCAGAGGGTGAATGCGCTTGAGTCCGAAACCAAAGATTGGCTGGATTCCTTTTGCAATCTTCTAAAAGTAAAACCTCAGGCCATTGTCATCAATCCGGACCAGCCCCAACTGGTCTCTCTTACGTTCAAAAATATTGAAGATGCAACTCAATTTAGTAAGTATCTTCCAAGAGCTGGAATGTTGATCCCATTTGTCCCGGCGCAGCTCAATCTTTTAGATCCTCATACAACTGCAAACAAGACAGTTCTTGTCCAGAGAAGAATACCGATTCACTTTGATCCACAGCAGCTGAAGAACTACACCGAGTTCACAACAAAATTTGATGAGCAAAGCAATCCGACCACTCTCTATCGTGCGCTTGTAGAAGACAGAGCCATGGAGGTCGGGTTAGCCCTTGCGGGACCATCGGAAAATGCTCTATATGTACGGGCCTTATCCGACAATCGCAATGAGCAACAAGCACAAGAAATTGTCTCGCTTCTTTCGCAAAACATTGTCTCTTTTACTAAAGTCTACGGCGAAAGCTCTCCTGCCGCCCATCGCTATTTCTCTACCTTTACTCAACTCGACTCAAGCAATCGAGCTGCAGCTGCACAAAACTTCATCCGCGCATTAGACAGCAGCAGAGAAAAGATCAAAGCTGAAAAAAGCGCCCTCCAGGACGAGAGCGACAAGCTCAAGTCTCAAGGGCAGTTTCTCGAGATTGTCAAACAGCAAAGGTTTGAGCTCCTTTCTGCGCGTGAAAAGACTCTTGATCTTGCGACATCCATAGTAAAACGCAACGCCCAGGCGTTTGGGGCAGGAAAGACTCCATTAACATATGCCTCATTAGGAGCTGCGCTTCAAAGCAACCCTGCTCAAAAAGTTCAAGTCATCTCCCTTCAAGACAGGAACCCGTTTTTTGAAAAGCTATCGATCGACTGGAACAACCAGAAAATTTATTTAACGCTGTATCCAGATGTGGCCCAGTTCAGACAAGAACTCAACCAGTCCCCGGCACAGTCCAATCTTCGAGATCAAGCGGATCAGCTCCTTTACAATGAAATTGCAGCGGCATCGCGCCAAGCCGGCGAAGAAATCACTCCTGATCAAAACCAATTTGAAATCGCACTCTCCGAGCTAAGCGATAGCAAAAGCTTCCTGGCTCTAAAGTTGAGCAGTATTGCTGCAGCCCAAGCTAGAGAATTACAAGAAACACTGAAATCAAATTGGCATCCACAACATCCCGACTTGAGCCCCGCATCCTTTCCAATTTACGATTACGAAACTTATAGCAAGCTCCCTGCATCGGAACAGAACTTTGGTTTGGTCGTCTACGCGCCATCTCTTAGCAGCAAAGCCCCCCCGCAGGGCTTCCACATGAATTCCATCTATGTGATCGCTAAGGGAATGGACAAATTTTTACAGCGTCAAAAAAACGAAACCAGCTCGGAACAAACCCATCAGTTTGCTCAAGACTTCAATCAGCTCAAAGAGATCCTCCAACGCAATGGATTCGTCGGGTACTCAGGTGGGACTTACGCTCTCAATCCCGATTTTGCAAATGACTTTATCTTTGAAATAGAGGACTACTATCAAACTGTACTCAAGGCCACGCGTGAGAACTTCTCCGTCCATGGAACTAAACGCTTTGCAGTCCTTGAATATACAGATGTCGAGCAGCGTATCCTGACAGAGAACAAGATCGAAAATCGGATTCATGAAGATCTGCTAAAATGGAGAGATGATTACTACGCTGCTAAATTGAATATTCGCGGCGTCTCTGCGTACGATGTTCCGAAACCCACCAAAAACGTCTACTGGAACAATTTTGTCTTAAGCTTTGTAAAATACTTCCGCGGCGATGATCGCAAGATTTTGCACTGGGGACTAGATCTTTCTGGAGGCAAGACAGTTCAAATTGAATTGCGCGATAACAATAATCGCATTGTCACGAACGAAGCCGACATTAAGCAAGGGATCAATGAACTCTATAATCGCGTCAACAAGATGGGAGTCTCAGAGGTCAGTATCCGCCAAGAAGGAAACTTTATCACCCTTGACTTTCCAGGATCTCAAGGCCTATCTGCAGCTGAGCTCGTCAAAGCATCGTCGATGTATTTCCATGTCGTCAACGAAAAATTCGGCCCAAATAATGCACAGCTTGCAGATGCTTCAAATCGATTTTTGCAAGAAATTTGGAACGAGGCCATTGTTACAAATCGCAAAGGGATCGACGATATCAACCAAATCGCTTGGAAACATCTCTATGGCGATTCGATAGACCCCGATGTGATCCAACCCCGCAGCGAATCTGCACGCATCCTCTATGAAAATGGGATGAGATTGGCGAATCCTCAAGAAACAGCGATTACTGGAGCGTTTAATGAAACGCATTCTAAAATCGCAATATTCCGCGGCGATGACTTTACAGATTGGCAAGGGCAGACACACCCGCTTCTCATTGTATTCCGCAATTTTGCGCTTGAAGGTTCTAATTTGGAAAACATTCAGGCTTCCTACGATCCTTCCAAGGGGAACTATTTAGCGTTTTCCGTACGAGGATCTTATACAAGTAAGAGTGATGTTAAAATCAACCCGAGAGATGAGCTCTATGCGTGGACATCCCAATACGCCAAAGAAAAAATTAGCGGAACTCCCATCGAAGCTTTTTCAAAAGGCAAGGGTTGGAGAATGGCTGTGATCCTAAATGGATCCATCATTAGCTCGCCAACGCTAGATTCTGCTTTAAGGGACAGCGCTATGATCTCGGGAAGTTTCACACAAAGAGAGGTCTCCGGGCTCGAGGCCGATCTAAAGGCAGGCTCACTGAGCTTTACTCCTCACATCCTCTCTGAGAAAAATGTTAGCCCCGAACTTGGCTCCAAGGAGCGCATTAGCGGAATTGTTGCAACAGTCCTATCCCTGATCCTCGTCATGGCAAGCATGATCGGATATTACCGTTTTGGAGGCTTTGTCGCATCCGTTGCCGTTCTGATCAACCTATTCATCATGTGGGCAACTCTGCAGAATCTGGAAGCGACAATGACTCTCGCCGGAATTGCCGGGATCATTTTATCCCTTGGAATGGCAGTGGATGCCAACGTCCTTGTCTTTGAGAGAATTCGAGAAGAATTTGCTTTAACTGGACGCATTGCGTCCGCAGTCCACACCGGTTATCGCAAAGCCTTTTCTGCGATCCTCGATTCCAATGTCACAACAATCATTGCAGCAATGATCCTATTGCATTTTGACTCGGGACCAATCAAACAGTTCGCAATTATGTTGATCATCGGGATCATTTCTTCGATGTTCACAGCCCTCTTTATGACGCGCTTTTTCTTTGCCGGCTGGGTGCAAAATCCCACCCACAAACGTTTAGACATGCTAAATTGGTTCAAAGCCAGAAACTACAACTTTTTAAGGCATACGAAGAAAACAGTCATTTTCTCCACTATCATCATCCTGGTTGGGTGCTTTGCTCTGATTGCGCAACGCCACACCATTTTCGGGATGGACTTCAGCGGCGGCTATGCTTTAAACGTTGAACTTGAGACGAAAACCAATACGAATTATAGACAAGCGGTAGAAGATGCCCTTTTAAAACAAGGCGCTACAGCGCAAGACTTTCAAATTCGGGAACTGACCCCATCAAACAACATCCGTATTTTCTTAAGCCGAAGCTTGCAGCAGCCGGGAAGGGCTTTCTTTGGAATGCCGCTAGAAAATGATTTGCAAGAGCCGAATTACCGCTATGAGCTGAATCCAAAAATTGTTTGGGTTGTGAATGCCCTTGAGCAATCCGGTTTGAAATTTAGTCCCTCTTCACTACAGAATTTGGACAAGAATTGGACGGAGATAAGCGGACAAATGTCTGACACGATGCGCAACAATGCGCTCATCGGTCTTTGCCTGGCGCTCATTTGCATCCTGATCTATATCACTTTCAGGTTCGAATTTAATTATGCTATCAGCGCAACAATCTGTATTGCACATGACGTCGTCTTTACCATTGCAGCCCTTGGCATCATGAATGCCATCGGAATAAATATTCAGATCGATCTGAATACAATCGCGGCTTTAATGACAATTGTCGGCTACTCCTTGAACGACACCATTATCGTCTTTGACAGAATTCGAGAAGATGTACGCCTCATGCGCAAGTCAAGCTTGTCTGAAATCATTAATCACTCCCTTAATGTCACGCTAAGCCGTACCATTATGACATCAGGAACCACTCTCTTAGTGCTCCTTCCATTGATCCTGCTTGGCGGCAGCACTCTGTTTGGGTTCGCGCTTATCATGGCTATCGGAGTCATATTCGGTACACTCTCATCGCTCTTCATCGCAGCACCGCTCATGAAGTATTTCTACGATAGAGAGAAGAAACGAACTGGGAACGGGAATTGCGAAACCAGATTTAGAGGTCAAGTTTGACGCTAGGTTACAAAGATCCCGTTTGGATCTACCCCAAGGTAGATCCTGAGTGGCATAAAACCATCATCAAAGAATTCAGCATTCACCCGGTGACTGCCCATATTCTCGCAGCAAGAGGATTCAAAACATTAGAGGAAATCCATGGTTTCCTCTACGCCAAATTACCCGATTTGCTCGACCCCCAGCTTTTTCAAGATATGGACAAAGCAGTAAATAGGGTCTTGGATGCGTTTAAAAAGAAAGAACATATCCTGATTTACGGAGACAATGATGTCGACGGGATCACAGCGACTGCCCTTCTCACAGAATTTTTACGCTTCATAGGGGCCAACGTCTTTTATTATGTACCAAATCGCAATACTCTGAAACAAAGCGTCATCCTTGACGCACTGGAGTATGCGGTTGCCAATGAATGCAAATTAATCATCACAGTGGATTGCGGGATCACATCCGTTACGGAGATCGAAGAGGTTGTAAGCAGGAATATCGATGTCATAGTTACGGATCACCACGAACCTACGGCTAAGATTCCTCATTGCATCGCAACTTTGAACCCCAAGCTCATTAATAGCACATACCCCAACCGTGATCTTACAGGTGTTGGAGTCGCTTTCAAGCTGGCGCATGCCGTAACAAACGCTCTCATCTCGCAGGGCACAATAAGCCCTGCCAAGATCGATCTCAAAAGATACCTTGATCTCGTGGCCCTTGGAACAATTGCCGACATGGGTTCATTACTCGGAGAAAACCGGATCATGGTTCGCTACGGTTTGCGTCAGTTGCGCAAAACGAAAAGGATCGGACTTGCTAAACTATTCAATGTCTGCGAGCTCAAACTAGGGGATATTACCCCGATCGATATCGCCTCAAAGGTAGCTCCTAGGCTAAACAGTCTGGGGAGAATTGCCGATCCGCGCAAAGGCGTGGAACTATTACTTCTTAGAGACCCGGTCGCTGCCGAGAATCTTGCGAAAGAGCTCGATTTGAATAATATCGAGAGGCAAAAAATCGAAAGACGCGATTCGGAAGATGTTGAAGCCTATATCTTAAGCAACCCCCAAGTCCTCAAGCACAAAGCGATTATTATCTATTCTGAAAAATGGCATCCGGGGATCATTCCGATCATCACTGCAAGAATTGCAAAACAGTACAATCGCCCAACGATTGTGATTTCCATCGATCAGGGCATTGGCAAAGGCTCCATTCGCACAATTCCAGAATTCCCCCTTCTTCCTCACCTTCGAGAAAATGCCGATCTTCTCGAAAATTTTGGAGGCCATGACTTTGCAGCAGGACTTACCATCCGCGAGGAAAATATCCCTCAATTTCAAAAGCAGTTCTTAGCCGCTGCTGACAAGCTTTTAAAAGAGCAAGATGTCGTCTCCAAACTCCACCTGGATGCAAAGATCAACTTTGGCGAACTCACCTTTGATTTTATGGAATCATTCAGTTTGCTTGAACCCTTTGGCAATGAAAATCCGGCCCCCATTCTGTACTGCGATGCAAAACAAATCTGGCCCCCAAAAGTTGTAGGTAAGACCCACCTTAAACTTTTTCTGGAACAAAATGAGCGCATGTTAGAAGGAATTGCATTTGGAATGGCGGAAAAAAGAGACCGTCTTCTCAAAAAAAATCTAAAGCTGGATATCGCCTTTACGCCTCACATCAATATGTTCCTAAACAAGTCTAGCATTCAATTGCAGATTCGTGATTTTCAAATTGTAAATACTCCTACACCACCTGAATAGCAATGATTCAAGGAACTATTGAATCGTTAGCTTTTGGTGGTGAGGGGATTCTCCGCCATAATGGACTCGTCATTTTCGTTCCCTTTACAGCGCCTGGGGATGTAGTCGAAGTTGAAATCCAAACAAAAAAGAAAAATTTTGCACACGGCAAATTACTTCGACTAATTCAACCTGCAAAGATGAGAACTGAGCCTCGCTGCCCCTACTTCGGAAGCTGCGGCGGCTGCCAATTCCAACATATCGACTACCCTCACCAAGTAGAATCAAAACGCACATTTATCCTTGATGCCCTTAAACGCATTGGCAAAATAGATTATGATGATGTCACTGTTCTTCCAGCCAAAGAACAATGGCAATACAGACGCCATATTAGGCTTAATTTGAGAAATGAAGGAGAGGGGTTTAAAGCGGGTTATATCGGCTGCAACCCTTCTGAATTTATAGCCGTTACACAGTGCCCGATCTTCATTCCCAAAGAAGACGCCCTTCTCAAGGACTTGAGGCCACTGCTCATCGCCCTCTCTAACAAAGAGATTGAAAAAGGCTCTTTACGCATCATCAAAACAGATAGCGAAAAATTTATATTAGCCCTTACCTTTTCTCCTGCCTTGCCCGGTAACGCTGATGAAATCGGAACTGCGCTGAACACACTCACAAATTTGCAAGGAATTGTCATGCAATCCCCAAGTGGGAAAAAAATATTTGGGGATATTCGATGTGAAACGGAAATTCTCGGTCTTAAAGCGCGTTTTTCCCCATTCGGATTTCTCCAAAACCATCCTCAGCAAAGTGCTCACCTCTACCTAGCCATTAGGCAAGCTCTTTCAGTAAATAGCTCTAAAATCCTCGATTTATACTGCGGGATCGGAATCACCTCGCTTCTTATTGCAACTCAGAAAAAAGTATGGGGTGTAGAATCGCATGCCGAGACATTACAACTTGCCAAAGAAAATGCCTCTCTTAATAACATTACATCTGTCGAATTCTGCGAAGGCAAAGCAGAATCTCTCGGAGTAGAATTATTAAAGAGCAAGCGTCCCGATACAGTGATTTGCAATCCCCCACGCTTGGGCATCGATCCGGTACTATTGCAAGCTTTGATCAATGAAAAACCCGCGAATATCCTCTACGTCTCCTGTATGCCCAGCACACTTGCCAGAGATCTTCAAAAGTTGATTCAGTCGGGCTATAGAATCGAGCGAATTCAAGGATTTGACATGTTCCCACAGACAACGCACGTCGAAACTCTCGTCAAACTCATTCTTTAGGAATCGCCGTTTTTAAGTGAAAACGGCGATTCCCAAATGGATTAGGAAACACCTTCGTCGAAATTAGAGATCAGCCTGTTCAAATAGCTATCCTGATATTTCTTAAGATCATCCGCATGAACAACCCATGCCGAGCCTTTCCTCGAAGCTTTCAAAAGCCCTATGCGCGTAGCATAATAGATCTTCTGGTAGGGCACATTCAACATTTTGGACGCTTGCTGGATCGAGAAAAAGCCTTTGGCATTATCAAAGACTAGCTCGCCATTATGCATCGACTTCGTGCGGGAGTATTTCAATTTCCGATATTGGTCCAAATCTTCAATGGCAATGACCCATCTAGTTGGATTTTTGTAAGCCCGCAATTTTTTTTGCTTAATGGCAACATAGATGGCCTGACGCGTTACATTGTTGATTTTTGCCGCTTCCGAAAGCGTGACAAACCTTTTTCCAGCGGGAATTTCTCCCTCACGGATATCGCTCATGGGTTCTTCCTCCTTACAGTTAGCAATATTTATAAAGACCAAATATTAATTTTCCTTAAACTTTGCATCAAATGATTAAAAAAAAATAGCTAAAAATCGCAGGAGAAAAGTTTGGGACAGAGATTCTAAATCTTAACACCCTGCATGTTAATGATTTATAGACACTCTCTGCCAAAGTAAATTTTTTTTCCTCACGGATATTTTATTTGAATGTATGCGAATTTCTGAACCAAACAGCGAATGTAGACGATGAACTCACTGCCGATTCCCTGGATCTAAGAGTGCAATCCTACCTGGGGATCTTATCCCACGCCAATCAACATACTCTCTCAGTCGATCAAGAATGCCTATGGACTTAGGGCTTAAAGCAAAGAGCTCTTTTTTACCAAAAAAATTTCGCCCCATCGGGCGATCTCCCCAAGAACACCACCGTCTTCAAGACCATCGCCGCTCGCAGGCCCAAGACCCAAAAAAACCAATTTTTTCGTACACCAATGTTCCAAAGACGGGTGGCCTACTTCCGCCGTCCCCCAGCGCCGAAGCCCTCGTCGACCCACCAGATGCGGCTGACGCCGAGGCGCCCTGGGGCGGAGCTCCCAACAACCAAGGGGAGATCCTGAACATGTGTTGAGGAGCGTCCGCAAGTCAAAGGGTTCTCCCCAAAGAGGCAGAGGGATTGATTAGAAATCTTATTTATTAAGACAATTTGTATAATGTACTGTTCCACTGTCGGCAGCTCACACCCATGCCCTCTCACAAGCACACACTGCTCATCGTAATTCTTCTTGCGGCTGTCTTTAAAAACGTTATTGGCCAGCATACAGGGGAACGCTTGCTTGATGGCAACATCGCCTATCTCTGGTAAAATTTGATCCCAGTAAATCCCAACTCCTATCCCTTGGCCTTTTGCAATTTCCACGATCTGCCTCAAGGTCAGTTCTTCGGGTAGGGTAAAGTCGAAGTAGCTCACGCCGGCATTGCCTTCTACGTGCGGAGCCATCTCTTGGTAAGCTTCAATCAGCTTTAGTTTTGGGAAAATGGGTGCGGACTGAGCCGTAAACCCGTATTTTTGAGCCTCTTCCGCGCTTACAATTTTGAGGAGTGGGCAGAGCTGCGCTAGATCCAGTTTCTCTATAATCATCGTTATGTTTGTGTAGAAATGCTTGTTCGTACACGCCAAGGCCTGAATGCCTGTAATGTCGTTATTGGAGAAGCATTGCAAAAAGATTTGGTGGGTGATGTCACCCGGAATGCCTGTCATGATGAGGATACATCTTTCATTCAAAGCTTGGATCTGAAATTTATAACCTGTGCTTTGCGGCACAATACTGTCTTTGCCGTATTCTTTTCGCAGCTGCATGAGACACAGTCCCAACTGGTTTTGTCCTGTGCCATTAAAGCCATCGCTCCAGAGGGGATCATAACCTTGGCAGGCAATGTAGAGATTCTCAGTAGAGAGTAACTGCTCTTTGAGGTTAGAGTTTTGTCCAAACTTGGCTCTTTGTACGTGCATCATAACATCGTATTTATTGGCATGCCTTGCGTCGGGATTTTCCCAGGAGAGCTTACGCGCATCCGTCATAGGACATGTGCTGCTTAAGAATAGAGCTTCTTCTGCTGTTTCGCAGTCGGTAAGAAGTTCCATAATGCGGGGCTGGTCGGTGTACTTTTGCGCTAAAAAGCAGGCAGTTGCATTTTGGTAGTGTTTTCCACCAAACTCAATCTTGCAAGGGTAGGCGTTTGCAAATGCGCATGTCGGGGCCTCTGTGAAGCTCACAAAGTCCAGCTTGTTTTGGGAGATGGTTTCGGTTCTTCCTACGAGGGAGGTACAATCCGCTGAGGGAGGCCCCGCCTGTAAACCAATGGCCAACGTTGCAGGGCAGCTTGTTGTAACGCCTGTTGTCATTGTCGTTCTCGCGACATCTGTCGTACTTACTGTACTTGTCGTATTTGCAACTATTGGATTTGACATTTTTTATTCCTTTTTACTTATGTTTTCACAGCTTAAAGCTGGGATCTTTTTATCAAAATTTTGCGCCCTATCGGGCGCTCTCCTAATGCCCTTAGCCGGTCTTGGACCCCTCGCAGGCCCAAGACCCAAAAAAACCATTTTTTTCGTACACTAATGTTCCAAAGACGGGTGGCCTACTTCCACCGACCCCCAGCGCCGCTGACCTCGAAGTCCCAGCGGCTGGCGTCGACAACGAGGCGCCCCGGGACGGAGCTCCCAACAACCAAGGGGAGGCTCTCAACGCGTGTTAAGGAGCGTCCGTAAGTCAAAGGGTTCTTCCCAAAGGGACAGAGGAATTGATTAGAAATCTTACTTATTAAGACAATTTGTATGATGTACTGTTCTACTGTCGGCAGCCCACATCCATGTCCTCTCACAAGCACACACTGCTCAACGTAATTCTTCTCGCGGCTGTCTTTAAAAACGTTGTTGGCCAGCATACAGGGGAACGCTTGCTTGATGGCAACATCGCCTATCTCTAGTAAAATTTGATTCCAGTAAAAATCAACTTCTATCCCTTGGCCTTTTGCAATTTCCACGATATGCCTCAAGGTCAGTTCTTCGGGTAGGGTAAAGTCGAAATACGTCACGCCAACATTGCCTTCTACGTGCGGAGCCATCTCTTGGTAAGCTTCAATCACTCCAAGTTTTGGGAAAATGAGTGCGGGCTGCGCCGTGAACCCGTATTTTTGAGCCTCTTGCGCGCTTACAATTTTGAGCAGAGGGCAGAGCTTCTCTAGATCCAGTTTCTCTACAATCATCGTTATGTTTGTGTAGAAATGCTTGTTCGTGCATGCCAGGGCCTGGATGCCTGTAATGTCGTTATTGGAGAAGCATTGCAAAAAGATTTGGTGGGTGATGTCACCCGGAATGCCTGTCATGATGAGGATACATCTTTCATTCAGGGCTTGGATCTGGAGTGTGTAACCTGTGCTTTGCGGCACAATACTGTCTTTGCCGTATTCTCCTCGCAGCTGCATGAGACACAGTCCCAGGTGGTTTTTTCCTGTGCTATTAAAGCCATCGCTCCATAGGGGATCATAACCTTGGCAGGCAATGTAGAGATTCCCAGTAGAGAGTAACTGCTGTTTGAGTTTGGGGTTTTGCCCAAATTTAGCTCGTAGTATCTGCATCATGATGCCGTATGTATTATTAACGTGCCGTGCAAAGGGGTTTTCCCAGAAAAGCTCACGCGAACACGTCATAGGACATGTACTACTTAAGAATAGAGCTTCTTCTGCTGTTTCGCAGTCGGTAAGAAGTTCCATAATACGGGGCTGGTCGGTGTACTTTTGCGCTAAAAAACAGGCCGTTGCATTTTGGTAGTGTTTTCCTTCAAACTCAATCGTGCAAGGATAGGCATTTGCAAACGCGCATGTGGGGTCCTCTGAGAAAGAGAGGTGCGAGGCTTTGTTCTGAAGAGGGGCTGCGGCTATTTTGACGTCCTGGTTTAACGCTGTAAGAATTCGGTCCTTCAACTCCGGGGCTGTTGTGGTGAGATGAGTCGGATTCATTTCTGTTAATGTTGCCTCGATCTTTTCTATTTGCTCCTTACTGAAAAGGCCGCATTTTGTTAACCGGGCAAGGGCATCCGGTTGATGGCCTCCTAAAATCTGGACTATCGCCTTGTCCAGGACCGCATCAGGGCTTATAGAATTGCTGTTGTTTTTATTAATTGACATTTTTACTCCTGTTAACTTTTAAATTACATTAAGTAAATATACTGATTAATTATGTTTAATTCAATATTTTGCTGTGTAAAGTTATGTTTTAATGTGGAGGTTGATTTTGAGGGAGTTCAAGACGCTAAACCCATAGACCCCAGAAAAAATGACAATAATTTAATTTGAAATGTATGTTATTTAAATTTTATTTTGATTCAAGATCTGCGCAGGGTAAAACGAATTAAACTTCTCAAAGAAAGCCTTGGTGGACTAAGATATTCGATAGGTGACCATTTTTGAAAAAAACAGCGTATTTTCTTGCCTCTGAAGAGGCTTTCAACTCGTCCGAATCCCGCCCATTCCGGGCGCATAAAAAAAACCGCAGGGGCCATTTCCCCGGCGGTTTCTGTAACGCAGCAGTTCTCAGGACTTAATTATTAAGCTCATTTTGAAAGACAAACCCCCTGAGGTGGATCTATCTCAAAATTACATCGCCTCAGAGCCTTCGGCTTTTTTACTCAGGTATGTTTCCTGGTAAAGTTTCACGTCGCTCATATGAACAACCCAAGCAGCTCCCTTACGGACAGCCTTCATCAAACCTACACGCGTAGCGTAGTAAATTTTCTGTGCAGGAACGTTCAACATTTTTGCAACTTGATTGACTGAATAGAAGCCCTTGTGATTGTCGAACAGAAGTTCGCCATCAAACATTGACTTGGTACGAGAATACTTTTGCTTTCTGTAGTTCTCGAGATCTTCCAGATCTATTGTCCAACGGGTAGCATCTTTCGAAGCCTTCAGCTTCTTTTGCTTGATGGCTACATAAATCGCCTGACGAGTGACGTTATTAATTTTCGCCGCCTCAGTGATCGAAACGATTTTTTTGCCAGAAGGAGCGGACATTGGAGCGTCGCCCTGGTTACTGGTTTCTTTTTCCATGATTTAAATCCTCCAAAAAATCAAATAACTTTTTACAACTAGCGTCGGAAATAGAATAAAGTCGCTATTACCGGCGGTTTACTAAATTATCAGCGCTTTTCCATCGCTTTCTTAAATTAAAGGGTTCTAATACTCGCTTAGAGTTCTAATTATGGCATGTAAATGAATTGATTTCAAGCATATACAATTTTTTTCTTGTTAAGACACACAAATTCAACTCTCTACAATGTTCAGGATTTATACTAGCCACAAACTTCTGATTTACTGTAAGCTATGATTTTAGGGGTAACCATGCAAAGGGAGCCTCACAATAACAGCCTTAAGTCATTGCTCTTAAACATGTTAGAAAATTAGGAAATCCTTTCGGCCCAGAAAAACGTCAGATTTAACGATTTTAATTTTGGTTCGATTCTTTGCAAAACAACCTATCTCATTGATATTAGGGCACTTGCGGGAAACAAATTGAAATTGAAAGGGTTATTTGGCCAAAATGGAGTTTTAAGGGTCCCCTTCAGGAATAGGTTTTTCATGCTCTTTCGACTGATTGCCTCTCTACTCGTCTTCCTAGCCTCATTCTCGCCCATCCTCGAAGCCAAGCCTCCTCAGCTCACAGCCAGGGACACTAAAGTAAAGATTGAAGAGATCCTCAAATCTCACGTCTCTCATCAAAAACTGACAGAAGAAATCATGAGTCGGGCAATACAAAATTACATGAACGAGCTGGATCCGGGAAAAGTCTATTTTTTAGAATCTGATATTGAAGAATTTACATCCCCATCTCAAGCGCTGCTCCAGCAAACTCTTGAGGGTTACAAAAGGGAAGATTTCTCCACTTTTGAAAAAATTCACTCGATTATGCTCAGCGCGATAGACCGTCGCAATTCCTTAGAACGAGACGTCGAAATTGCCCCTCTTGTCAAAGATGCTCAAGCCTCCGAATTCAAGGATATAAAATGGGCAACTACTACCGAAGAGCTTATCTCACGTCTCATCAAAATCAAGTCGCTGCAAATGCAATCTGCTGAAAAAATCAGCGAAGAAACAAAGAACCAATTTTTTCAACGCATTGCTAAGAGACGGCTCAATCGAGAAAATGATCTTGCGGGAACTTCTCTTGGGGAGAGAAAACAAGTGATCTATTCCTATATTCTTAAAGCAACAAGCTCTGCCCTAGATTCCCAAACAATTTATTTCACTCCATCAGAAGCAAGTCAATTCATGATTCAAGTGCAACAAAGACTTTTTGGCATTGGAGCACAACTCAAAGATGATTTGAATGGATTCACTGTCGTACGCATCGTGGAAGGAAGTCCGGCTAGTCAATCGAACAAACTTAAAATTGGCGACAAAATTATAGCTGTGAACGATGAGCCGGTCGTTGGAATGGATATTACCGAAGCCGTTGAGCTGATCCGCGGCCCTCAAGGATCGAATGTCATTCTCACAGTTCTAAGAGAATTAAAAGATAGCGATGCAACAAAAGAAGAGAAACTCAATGTTGAGATCGTACGAGGGGAGATTGTACTCAAAGAATCCCGACTTGAAACTACTTATGAACCCTACGGCGATGGTATCATTGCAGTTCTTCATCTTTTCTCATTTTATCAAGATCAAAACAGCTCTTCTGCATCAGATTTAGCTATCGCTATTGAAGAACTAAAAAAAGATCACCGAATTAAAGGAATTATTCTCGATTTAAGAAATAATTCCGGAGGATTATTGCCCCAAGCCGTCGCTGTGACGGGACTTTTTATCTCTAAAGGAATTGTAGTTTCTGTAAAGGACAATACTGGACAAGTTCAGCATTTAAGAAATGTTGAAAATCGCAAGATCTGGGATGGGCCACTCGTCGTTCTTACCGCTAGAACAAGCGCGTCAGCCGCTGAAATTGTTGCTCAAACTCTTCAAGATTATGGAAGAGCAATTGTCATCGGTGATCCTGAAACTTTTGGAAAAGGAACATTCCAAACATTCACTCTCGAATCTGTAAATTTCGATAAAGTGAATCCTAAAGGCGAATATAAAGTAACTCGAGGCAGGTATTACACCGTATCCGGAAAAAGCCCTCAGCTTGTCGGTGTGAAAGCGGACATCGTTGTCCCGGGAATCTTTTCCGGAATGGAAATCGGAGAGAAATACTCCAAATTCCCTGTTGAGACTGACCAGATCGCCCCCAATTTCATCGACGACCTCTCCGATGTGCCTATTTTCCATCGAAGCCAACTCAATAAAATTTATATGACCGACTTGCAAACGGTGCAAATGCTCTATGACCCCTATCTCGAATCCTTGAAAAAGAATTCTGAGCAGCGCCTTGCCCAAAATAAAAACTATCAAAATCTTCTTAAGGAGATTGCAAAAAATGAAGATTTTGCCGACCCAACAGACTTTTTCGGGCAAAATGATCTTCAATTGATAGAAACCGGCAATATCATGAAAGACCTTATCTACTTTATGGAGCATGGAAGACAGGACAAGGCGGCCTGACTTATCTAACTCATTCTTAATGACTTAGGGCTGACGCGGCAATTTCCTTGCTCGGCGAACTTGCATTCTATGCCGAAAACAGGAAAAATCATCTCCACTTAACTGGGAGAAATATGGAAAATGTACGCGTTAGAATCGCCCCATCACCAACCGGCGACCCTCATGTAGGCACTGCCTATATCGCACTCTTCAACCTGATTTTCGCGCGCAGGTTTAAAGGCAAATTCATTCTTCGCATAGAAGATACCGACCGTACACGTTCCAAACCCGAATACGAAACTAATATCTTCGAAGCTCTGAAGTGGGCAGGCATCGAGTGGGATGAGGGCCCAGACGTTGGCGGCCCCTTTGCACCCTACCGTCAATCTGAGCGCACAGAAATTTATCAAAAACACTGCCAAATGCTCCTCGATCAAGGAAAAGCGTATAAATGTTTTGCAACAGCAGCAGAGCTCGCCGAAATGCGCGAAATGGCCTCCAAGCTAGGACAAAAAGTTGGTTACGACAGAAGGTATCGCAATTTGAGCGCTGAAGAAGTTGCTCAGAGGGAGAAAGAAGGTCAGCCTTACGTCATTAGACTTAAAGTTCCCCTCACGGGAGAATGCGTCTTTGAAGACGGGATCAAAGGACGGATCACATGCCCATGGGCCGACATCGACGACCAAGTTTTGCTCAAGTCCGATGGGTTCCCCACTTACCACCTCGCCAACGTCGTCGATGACAGATTGATGGAAATCACCCACGTGATCCGCGGCGATGAGTGGATCAGCTCGACCCCAAAGCACATCATGCTCTACGAAAGCTTTGGATGGAAGCCCCCTGCTTTCATGCACATGCCTCTTTTACTCGGAAAAGATGGACGTAAACTTTCCAAACGGCGCAACCCCACCTCCATTTTCTATTATCGCGACAGCGGCTATTTGCGCGAGGCTTTTGTCAACTTCTTAACCCTTATGGGCTACAGTATGCCCGGTGATAAAGAAATTTATCCCCTAGATGAGATTATGCGGGAATTCGATCCAAAAAGAATCGGCGTTTCCGGAGCTTTTTTTGATGTTCAGAAACTCGATTGGGTTAACCAACAATATCTGATCAACTCCATTTCTCAAGATGACCTCTGGGATCGGATGAAAGAGTGGACCTACAATGACACCTTCATGAAAAAACTGATGCCTCTTTGCCATACCCGCATCAAGACTTTCGGGGATTTCATGGAATTGTGTTATTTCTTCTTTGTGGGTCATTTGGAATACACAGAAGAATTGCTCTGTCCTACCGGACTGCCAAAAGAAAAAATCGCCATGATGCTGCAAACCATCATTTGGAGCATGGATGAACAAGAGAATTGGAAGCGCTCGGGCATTGAAAAAGCAGCCCACGATGTCACAGAAGCATTCGGCGTCCAAATGAAAAAAGTGATCATCCCGATTTTATACGGCTCTTTAACAGGCAAACGAAATGGCCCTCCACTCTATGATTCCGTGGAACTTCTTGGGAAAGACCGCACCCGGGCTAGACTCCTAAACGCTATCGAATTTCTCGGTGGAATATCCAAGAAAAAATTGGATGCTCTCACAAAGGGATGGCAAAAAAAGGACTGCAAGGAAATCTAAAGAAAAAACCGGCCTCTGCCGATCTTTTCTAAAGCTTTTGGACCGGCTCTGCGACAGCCTCTTCAGCGGTCCCTTCGGAAATGATATAAGAGCGGTTATAACCAGAAGTGCTACAAGCGGATAAAATTAGAAGTGCAAGGGTGCTGAAAACAACGACGAGTCTACTTTTCATGGCAATCCTGTTTATCCCCCTTTTTACAAACTTTACATACAACTGTCCATGACAATTTCAGATTCAAAAGAAAAGCAGCCTCTAATAGACCGCCTGAACCCGGCATTTGCAACGATTAAAGACCGCTATCTTTTGACAAAAGAAGGCTCCACCAAGCACACCTATCATGTGGTCCTAGACCTCTCCTCTGCACCTCTTCATTTCAAGGTAGGAGATTCGATCGGCATCTACCCACAAAATGATCCGATGCTCGTTAATCATTTAATCCAGGCGATGAGAGCAAAAAAAGAGGATCTTATCACTAATCCCCGCACGGGCGCCATCATGACTCTGTGGGAGTTCCTAAGTTTTAAAGCGAACCTCTCAAGACTGACCTCTTCTTTTCTAAAACTCTTTTATGAATACGAAACAGTTCATGATAAAAAAAACCATTTGCACCGGCTTTTACAGCAAGAAAATAAAGTTCTCCTAACGCAATACCTAACCTCACATGATCCGCTCGATCTGTTCAAAGAATACCAAGATCTGAATGCTCCTTTGCAAGAACTCTGCGCTCAGTTCGGACCTCTACTCCCCAGATTCTATTCTGTCGCATCCTCGCAATTGGTGAGCAAAAATGAAGTCCACTTAACTGTAGCGATTACTACTTTCACACACCAGGGTGAGCAGCGTTATGGGGCCTGCAGCCATTTCCTCTGCCACCTCGCCAACCTCAAAGACACTCCTATCCCCGTCTACGTTCAACCCGCCCACCATTTTACTCTGCCCTCCGATGATCAGGCCCCTATCATTATGGTAGGTCCAGGAACCGGTATTGCTCCCTTCCGCGCCTTCTTACAGGAGAGAATGGCCAAAGGCGCAACGGGAAAAAACTGGCTATTCTTTGGCGAGCGCAACCGCGCATCGGATTATTATTACGAAGAGGAACTCGAACAACTCAAAAAATCTGGAACGCTCCGTCTCGATCTCGCTTTTTCAAGAGACCAGGAAGAAAAAGTCTACGTGCAACATAGACTCCAAGAAAATGCTAAAGAAATATGGCAGTGGCTGCAAGATGGAGCTTTGTTCTACGTTTGCGGAGATGCCCACCATATGGCAAAAGATGTCGAGCACACTCTACAAAGCATCGTTCACACGGAAGGAAACATGAGCGAAGAGGCTGCCAAGACCTACGTCAAATCCCTCCGCACCCAAAAACGCTACCTCGCCGATGTCTATTGAACCGTCGTCAGAATGCAAAGGCACTGAAGTCCATCCCCGCAGCCAAAGTCCGTCAATCCTTCTCCTGAAGTGACTGTCAAGCCGACCTGATCGGCACCGATCTTCATCACTTGAGCAATTTTTGCGCGCAACTTATCGATTCTTTTTTGAATGTCAGGGCGTTTGGCCTCAATCGTGAGTGCGAGATGCTCGATTTTTTGACCTTTTAACAATTCCAACGCTTTTTCCAAATAAACCTGGCTATCTGTAATGCCATCTTTTAGACAGAGGTCTGCTGCAATACCACTGAGGATTTGAATTCCTGTAACAGAACTGATTGCATTACAAATGCAGTGGAAAACAACATCTCCGTCAGAATCTGAAGAGAGTCCGGGCGCATCTTCGAAAATCAATCCCGCAATCATACACGGCTTAGTCGAATCAGAAGGCAAAAAACGACGGCTGCTCTGTCCAATGCCAACGCGCACTCTGGGAAAATTTGGAAGCTGCATGGAATAATCCTCTTGAAGAATCAAAAAGTTGTTTTTAAGCGCGACTCTTTCTCGTGTCGCTCAAGGGCGAGCTCCACAAGGCGATCGAGCAACTCTGAATAGGGAAGTCCGCTTGCCATCCACATCTTTGGATACATACTGATCTTGGTAAAGCCGGGGAGCGTATTGACCTCGTTGACGTAGACCTCGCCATTTTCCTTCAAAAAGAAATCGATTCTAGCCATTCCTTCGCAACAAAGCGTCCTGTAGGCGCTGATTGCCACCTGCTGAATCTTTTCCGCAATATCTGCAGGAAGGGAAGCCGGGATCTCAAAAAGGGCCCCCTGATCATCGAGGTACTTTGCTTCATACGAATAGAATTCATGTTGCGGGATCACCTCTCCGGGAAGGGACACGATCGGGTGATCATTGCCAAGAACGGAACATTCGATTTCTCTTCCTTCAATGAATTCTTCGATCACAATCTTGCGATCATACAAAAACGCATTTTCAATATGGGTTTTAAAATCTTCTTTGGTTTTAACTTTTGCAACTCCCACGGAAGAGCCGGCATTTGCGGGTTTCACAAAAAAAGGAGATCCAACTTCCGAAACAATGCTCTCATAAGTATAGGCGTCTTTATGATACTCATATAGGGTGATAAACTTAGCCACAGGGATTTTTGCATCGCGAAGCAACCTTTTCGTCAGATCCTTGTCCATGCAGGCAGAAGAGCTGAGCACACCCGCACCCACGAAAGGAATGTTGGCGAGCTTTAAGAGCCCTTGAACCGTTCCATCTTCACCGTTAGTTCCATGTAAGACAGGAAAAATCACATCGAGCTCCAACGCTTCATTCAGCTGATCGCCCAAACAGCTCATGAGCTCCTTGCGATTATTTCTGGGAACAAGCGCTACGCAATCATTGACCTCGTGCAATTGAATGAGTTTGGGATCATCGGCGTTCATCAAATAGGAATACCCGTTCCGAAGCCTCCATTCTCCCGTCTTATCGATCCCGATCAGGAAAATATCGTATTTGTCTTTGTCGAGCGCTTCAATGACATTCTTCGCTGATGCGAGTGAAACTTCATGTTCTGCCGACTTGCCGCCAAAAAGAATGCCGAGACGAATTTTTTTATTTCCCATAGAATCTGACCCAAACTGTATACTAACCAACATAACCGAAGGCAAAGGCCTTTGTCCATACCCAAATTTTGAGACAACTTGGGTATATTTTTTCAGGAAAGATGTCTAAGCTACAGATCGCCAATACCTTTTTCGAATGGGAACTCGAAACCTCGCCAAAATGCGCATTGCTTGAAGCGTTTCATCAACATGAAATCTTTCGGCAGTTGCAATTTCTTCCCTTTCTCTATGCAGATCCCTCAGACGGCATTCTCCTTGCCGATCTTCCGGGGGCAGATTACAAAGGGCTCACACACCTGCAAATGTTTACTCTTTCCGATTCTTCCTTTTCCCCTTTTACCGAAATTGAAAGTTGGGGGCCATCGCAGCTTGTCGCGGATTTTGCTAAAAAATACAACCTTAACTACCAGATTCCCGAATGGGAACTTGTAAGACAAGTCAACTCCAAGCGATTTTCATTCGAATGCAGCCCCAAACTTCCCCATGCTGCTCTTTTAGAAAATGAAACTCAGGCAAAAGATTGGTTGCAATCCTTTGAAGGAGATAAAGTCCTTAAAAACTGTTACGGAGTCTCCGGAAAAGGGCACCTGATCATCGATGGGCCGCAATTTCCTTTAGACCAAATTCTCGCATTCCTCAAAAAAGAATGGAAAAAAGGTCTTCCAGTCATCGCGGAACCTTGGGTCCAGCGCGTCTTTGATTTCAGCACCCAATGGCTGATTGAAAAAAGTGGGGACGTCATTTATATCGGCTCCACACTATGCGAAAATGACAAAAGGGGACATTACCTCTCAAACACAGTCGGCGAGGAATCTATCCTGTTTAAAGATCGCCTCCCCTTTTTAAAAGAGCACAGACAAGTCGCGACATCTGTCCTCTCGAAAATTGCTAAGTTAGGGTATTTTGGAAATATCGGCATCGATGCCATGGTGTGTACGCTTCCGGATCAGCCGCCCATTTTGCATCCCATCGTAGAGATCAACGCTCGCAAAACAATGGGATGGGCAGCGCTCGCATTTCAGAAAAAGCACTGCCAAAATCACATTGTCCGTTTTTGTTTCGCCCCTTCCAACAAAGGTTACCTCCCTGAAGCGGCTATTTCAAGAACCGGAAAAATCACTTCTTTTCGACGCAATCTAACAATGGCAATTTCTTAACACGAAACTATCCCACTATTTCAAAAATCAAAGTTTTTCAAATAGTGGGATAGTCTCATGGAACATTTTGCGATTAAACATTCATCCCAATAAGACAGCGCGGAAACCCTGTCCTTTAGGGCGGGGGAGGATTCGCTCTTTGTTTTACAAATTTTACAAGTTTACAGGTAAATGGCATGCGCGATATGAATGTACTCATACATCGATCAATTACCTCAAGGCATTCATGGACATTCTTAAAATCAAAGGCGGCAAACCGCTAGAAGGAAAAGTAAAAGCAGCAGGCGCAAAAAACGCTGTCACCAAACTTCTAGTCGCATCACTTCTCTCCGATAAACGCTGCACATTTTACAATGTCCCTGACATCGCTGAAGTGGAAGTGACCGTTGATCTTTGTCGTGAGATCGGATCGGAAATTCAGTGGGATAGAAATTCCGGCGTCCTTGAAATCATCACAAAATCCCTTAAGACATCGTATGTCCCGCAGCGATTCTCCGGCTCTAATCGCATCCCGATCTTAATGATCGGCGCGCTTTTAGGACGTACCGATGAGGATATCATCGTTCCAACTGCAGGCGGTTGCCAAATTGGCAAACGCCCCGTCGATTTTCATATCATCGCACTAGAAAAACTCGGCGCGAGCATCGAATTTCGTCAAATGAGAAAAGAAGGCGCCTATTTTGCACGGGCTCATCAAGGCTTGCAAGGGGCGATCATTACTCTTCCCTATCCTTCTGTGGGTGCAACAGAAAATACGATCTTAGCTGCCGTTCGCGCTAAAGGAACAACTGTTATCAAAAATGCAGCCACAGAACCAGAGATCGTCGACTTAATTCTCTTTTTGCAAAAGCTCGGCGTCACCATAGGAATGGATGTAGACCGCACCATTTGCATTCAACAAGCGACCCAATTTCAAGAAGTGGAACATGTCGTCATCACAGACAGAATTGAAGCAGCCTCTCTTGGACTTGCTGGGATCAGCACAAAAGGACGCGTCTTTGTCGAAGGAGCGCAGCATGCGCACATGATCACGTTTCTTAATCGTCTGCGCGAAGTGAATGCCGGTTTCGAAGTGAAAAAAGACGGGATTGAATTTTTCTACAAAGGGCCCCTCAAAGGCGGGGTGCATATTGAAACCGGCGTACATCCTGGTTTCATGACAGATTGGCAACAACCTTTCGTCGTTCTTCTCACACAAGCTCATGGAGCCTCTGTCTTTCATGAAACCGTGTATGAAAATCGTTTCGGCTACACAGAAACATTGCAGCTGATGGGCGCTGACATCGAAGCGTTCACACAGTGTCTCGGCGGAAAAGAATGCCGATTCGCCTCACAAAGTTTCCAGCACAGCATCGTCGTTAAGGGACCAACTCCCTTGCAGTCCAGAGACATCGTCATCCCCGATCTTAGAGCCGGCTTTGCCTACGTCATGGCAGCCCTGCTTGCCCCCGACGAGAGCAACATCAGTGGAATCCAATACCTCGATAGAGGCTATGAAAAAATAGTTGAAAAACTCTCCTCTCTCGGAGCAGAGATCAGCCGGGAAAAAGCGTCGGACTCCGTATTAAAGCCTCTTGTCAAAGCCTTAGCTACCTCTAAGTAAGACTTTCGCTAAAGCTGCCTCCATGATAAACTATTCGCATGAATATTTCTTTATGGAGGCAGGTTCAACGGGACAATTTTACCGATTGGAAAAAGCTCCTCGCATTTTTACAACTAGACATGATTGAAGCGGAAAAGGTTCTACTTAAGAGCTCAAAATTTCCCTTAAATCTCCCTTTAAGACTCGCTCAAAAAATCGCTAAGGGCAACTGGAAAGATCCCATCCTGCTCCAATTTCTCCCCACTCTTGAGGAAACCAAATCCTCCCCCCTTTTCGTCCTCGATCCTGTTGGCGATGGATCCTCACGCACAAAACCTAAACTATTGCATAAATATCACGGTAGGGCCCTGCTGATTTGCACAGGCGCATGCGCGATGCACTGCAGATATTGCTTCCGGCAGCACTTCGACTATGAAAATGGGGACAAACTTTTTAAAGAGGAATTGGAAGAGATTGCAAAGGAGCCCTCCCTCTCAGAAATTCTCTTAAGCGGCGGCGACCCCCTCTCTTTAAGCAATGCTCAGCTAGAGCACCTCTTAAAAGAGCTCTGCAGTATTCCTCATGTCAAAAGGATCCGCTTCCACACTCGTTTCCCGATGGGAATCCCCGAGAGGATAGACGAAGATTTTTTAAAACTGCTCAGCTCCTGCTCCAAGCAAATTATTTTTGTGGTCCATTGCAACCATCCGAATGAGTTTGATGCTGAAATTTTTAAGAGCCTCAAAAAAATCCAACTTCTTGGCATTCCTGTCCTCACCCAATCTGTGCTCCTGCGCCACATCAACGACAATGTTGAAACGTTGAAAGATCTCTGTCTGCTTCTCACCGACAATGGAATCATGCCTTATTATCTACATCAACTCGATAGAGTCCAGGGAGCTGAGCACTTCGAAGTTCCCGAAGAAAAGGGCAAGCGATTATTGGCTCAGCTCGGAGCTTTGCTTCCTGGATATGCAGTCCCTAAATATGTCCGTGAAACAGCAGGTCAAAGTGGCAAGACCCCACTTTAATTAACCAAATTTTTACCGTCCGCCGATGCCATTGCTCAGAAACTTATAAGGAACTACATGCGGTCTAGAGTTTTTAGGCCGAGAAGATTGAGGCCTTTTTCAAGGACTCGTGATGTGGCTTCGCAAAGAAGAAGACGGGATCCTTCTTCAGCAGATCCTTCTACTCTACAGTCGCGAAAGAAAGCGTTGAATTTTTCAGCAAGCTCATAGAGGTAATCGCACAAGCGATTCGGGAGCAGATCTTTTGACATCGCATCCAAAATTTCGCCGAACCTGCGCAAATGCAGCGCAAGAGCGATCTCAGAGGGGTGTTCTAAAACAATCGTAGCTTTTTGGATGACATCGGAAATTTCTTTTCCAACTTTACGCTTAATGCCCTGGATGCGCACATAAGAATACAAAAGGAACGCAGCAGTATTGCCCTCTAGCTTCAGCATTCTGTCGTAGCTGAATACATAATCTTTGATGCGATGACCGGACAGGTCAGCGTATTTGACAGCATCGATTCCGAGGATTTGGGCAGAGCGGTTCAGTTCTTGAGCAGATAGATCGGGGAGGCGCTCTTGTAAAATTTTCTTCGCATGACTAACAGCTTCTAAAAGAAGATCGACCAATTTCTCCGTTTCGCCTGAGCGCGTTTTAAATTTTTTGCCATCGGGGCCAAGAACAACGCCAAAGGGCACATGATCAAAACGTACGTTTTCTGGAAGATATCCCGCCATTTGGGCTGCCTGGGCAATCATGGCAAAGTGCATACTTTGTCCAGCATCGGTCACAATAATGATTCGATCCGCTTTTTCGACTTGGGTGCGATGGCGCATCGCCGCCATATCAGTGGTATCGTAGTTATATCCACCGTCTGATTTTTGAATGATCATCGGGAGGGAAGTGCCGTCTCTATTAACGAACCCGTCGAGGAAAATGCATTTTGCACCCTCGGAAATTGTAATTAGCCCCTTACGATCAAGCTCTTCTGCGACATCTGCGAGGTAAGGATTATAAAACGATTCTCCACGCTCAGTAATTGTAACGCCGAGAAGCTCATAAATTTCCTTAAAGGCTTTTCGTGAAATTTCGCATATGGCTTCCCAGGCAGCCCTAGCTTCGCTATCTCCGCTTTGGAGTTTGACAACTTGCAACTGAGCGCGTTTTTTAAAATCGGGATCTTCGTCAAAACGCTTTTTCGAAGCTTTATACCATTCCATCAGCTGAATGAGGTCCGTCTGGACTTTACCACTCAGCACATCGGGAACGTATTCACGCATATAAGCGATCAACATGCCAAATTGCGTTCCCCAATCGCCGACATGATTGAGGCGCAAGACATCAGCCCCAAGGAATTCAAAAAGTCGAGCAATCGCATCGCCAATGATCGTAGAACGCAGATGGCCAACATGCAATTCTTTAGCAATGTTTGGAGAAGAAAAATCGACGATAATTTTTTGTTTTTTCGTAGGAAGGGGAACCCCCAATCTCTCATCGCGAAGAAGCATGCTTATTTGAGAGGCTAGGAATGAAGGAGTAAGTGTGATGTTAATAAAACCAGGACCTGCAATTTGGATGTCTGAAATCATCTCAGATCCATCCGATCCTTTTCTATCAAAGCTGCTTGCAATTTTTTCCGCAGCCTCGCGCGGCGACATCCCTAAAGCTTTCCCAATTTTGAGGGCGCTATTACACTGGTAATGACCAAACTGCGCTTGCGTGCTGGAAGTGACTTCTGATTGCAAAAGGGCCGGATCTTGGATCACAGAGCCAAAGGCAGAGCGGATTGCCCCGTCTGCCTTTTCAGTGAGTTCAGTGAGAATGTTTCGCATGATGAAAGCAAGGGGGTTCAACACGTTTACCGATCTTATATTTCAAACGATAATCCGCAAGCGATAAAGCTGCGCGGTGTGTCGACGAGCGATTTTGCTCAGCAATGTCGTAAATAACCATCAGTTGATCATACAGGCGATGCGTCTTATTTCTAGCAAAAAGAGGGTTGTATCCATCGAAATCAAGCTCTTGCGTCACGTTGATCAAGCCGCCTGCATTAATCACAAAGTCCGGGGCATAGAGAATGCCTCTGGCAACAAGCTCATCTGCATCAGTATCTTTTAAGAGCTGGTTGTTTGCACAACCTGCGATTGCTTTGCACTTCAGATGAGGGATTGTTTTCTCGTTGATCGTTCCGCCCAATGCACAAGGGGAAAAAACATCGCATTCTACTTGAGAGATCTCATCAGTGGAGACAACACGCGCGCCGGTGAAGGCAGCCACGTTTTTGCACCTTTCAGCATCGATATCAGAAATGATCAGTTTGGCACCTGCCCAAAAAAGCAATTTGGCAAGCTCAGCGCCCACGCTTCCCATACCTTGGATCGCAACGGTCCTATTTTCAGGAGAGTCTGAATCGTAGATTTTTTTTAGGACAGATTGGATACCGCGATAGGTTCCCCAAGCGGTAAATGGAGAGGGGTTGCCACTACTTTTTTGATGAGGAAGGCCCACGACATAAGGAGTTGCCTGACTGATGATCATCACATCAGCAGGAGTGCAGCCCAAATCTTCAGCACAAATATATTCGCCTTGAAGTCTATCCACTGCCTGGCCAAAAGCGAGAAGTAATTCTTTAGTTTTATCCTTCTTTGGATCAGCAATAATGACGCTCTTGCCCCCACCCCATCCACAATCAGAGATTGCAGACTTATAAGTCATTCCGTTTGATAGACGCATGGCATCCGTCAAAGCTGCTTCAAAAGTTGGATAAGGATAGATTCGTATTCCGCCAAGAGCCGGACCCATCACTGTTGAATGAATGCAAATAATTGCTTTTAGCCCAGCTTCTTTATTCGTAACTTTGATGACCTTCTCAAAACCCGAAACAAAAATTTCCTCTAATTCCAGGGACTGCTCTAAAACTAGTGTCATGGTTCTCCTCCCGTTAGGGACTTTTTTCCTTAAACAAAGTCAAACATCGTAACAATTTTGGACATCCAGATCAACCCTGATCTTCAAAGGAAAGAATTACAAAGATCAAACTTGACAACCAAAACCAGGGTTCTATAATCGCTCCAAAAAGAAAAGGCCCTTGAACCTAAAATAGATCTGGGATACTCTCTATCCTTCATAAAAGTTGGGCTATTCCACGCACAACAATTTCACGAAAAAGGGGAAAAAATGGCAGCGGTAGCAATCTCAGAAACGCTTAAAGATGAACTTCTTAGATTTTTAAAAAAGAACAAAAAAGCGGATCTCATCACGACATACCTCTTATTTCTCGAAAAGAAATTTAACATTGATCCCGTGCTTTTTATACGAGATAAAACAATTTATCAGAGCCAAGACGATCTCATTAAAAATCTTGAAGCTCAAGGAAAGCTTTGGCGCGAGACCGAGATTAAAATTCAATATGGCCAGCAAAGCGTCAACGATCAGACAAGAAAAATTTATATTTGCCCCTTTACCGGCAAGGTCTTTGGCGACAACACCCACCCAAATCCCCAAGACGCCATTTACGACTGGGTCTCAAAATGCCCTGAAAACAAAGAGCGCGTCGGCGGCCTGAAAGCAAAGCGCTTCCTGGTTTCCGAAGATCCTGAAGTGATCAAAAACTACATTGTGAAAAGAAAAGCGCCTATCACGAAAATCGTTTACTCATCCGCTGTCACAGGCAAATTGTTCAACAGCAAACAGTCCATCCTCGATGACTTCATTAAAAACCAATTGAAACCTATTCCTCTAGAAGAAGTTCCCAATCAAAACCGCTTTCAGATCGAAGAAACCTTTTTGGCCTTCATTCAAAAGCAGCTGGAAGAGAGTAAGATCAATTCTTTTGTAGAAGCTTTGTCCCAGCACGAAGAATTTTCTCCCTATCTCGACCTTTGGCTCGTAGAAGATAAAGAAGAGGAAAAGGAAGAAGCAGAAGAAGAAGGGTAAGCAATCTGGCAATATACACGACACATTCAGCTGATGAAACACATGAGATTGGCAAGACGTTCGGTAAGAGCTTGCCGCTTAATGCAATCATTGCTCTATATGGCGACTTAGGCGCTGGAAAAACTACTTTTATTCGCGGTCTTGTAGAAGGAGCAGGCTCCATTGATCCGAGGATTGTCAGCAGTCCGACATTTACTTTCCTCAATATCTATCAAGGGGAAAAAATGGTTTATCATTTTGACCTCTATCGATTGCCGGGAAGGGACGAATTCTTTGCTGCCGGGTTTGATGAATATTTCACTGCAGGCGGCATCTGTTGCATGGAATGGGCTGACAAAATTGAATCGGAACTGCCGCTAAATGCATTTGATGTGAAGCTTTGCTATATTGGGGAAGAAAAAAGACAAATTGAAATTTCAAAAAGGTCAGGATGAAAAAAATCCCGTTTTCCCAAGCAAAGTTCGTCGCATCCGCCTTTGATATCAATAGCTTTCCCGTCATGAAGAACATTGATGGAAAGCCAATGCCTGAAATTGCCATCGTCGGAAGATCAAATGTCGGCAAATCCTCTCTAATCAACCACCTGTTAAGAAACTCCACACTTGCCAAAACCTCTTCGACCCCCGGAAAAACACAATCCATTAATTTTTTCTCTATCGATGAAAAAATAGCCTTTGTTGATTTGCCGGGCTATGGATATGCCAAGATCGCGAAAAATGTCAGAGAGGGCTGGGCTGGCATGATCGATCATTATCTGCAAACACGCTCTAATCTATGCATGATCCTATTTCTCATCGATTCACGCAGAGACCCTACTGAAGAAGATTGCGCTCTGATCCAATGGGCAGCGTTCCATCAAAAACCCATGCTCCTTGTCTTTACAAAGTCAGATAAATTAAAAGACAGAGAAGTCAAAAAAAATACCTTAGCCTCCCTCGATTCACTTAAAAATTTTCTCCATTCAACACCGGTTCACTTTCTAAATTACTCAATTAAAGACGTGCGCTCGCGGGTGGAACTCATCGAAAAAATCAACGCACTTATAAAGGACTATGGGACTCATCAATAAAGACGTTTTCGTCTGCTTAGACTGCGAAACAACAGGTCTCGAAACAGACAATGACCGCATCATTGAAATCGCGCTCGTGCGGTTTAACTTTGAAGAAGTTCTAGAAACCTATGAAACGCTGATCGATCCCTTGATGCCGATTCCCGAAGCCTCTATTGCCATCCACCACATCACAGATTCCATGGTCAAAGGCAAACCGAAAATTCAGGAAATTTTGCCTAAAATTTTTGAGTTTATCGGCCGCAGCATTATCGTAGGTCACGGGATCACTAATGATATTGCTTTCATCTGCTCTGCCGCAAAACAACATAACGTCCCCTGCAAGCTGGCCTCGCATCCCTACCTCGATACTCTCCGCATGGCCAGGCTTTATGGCGAAAGCCCGATTAACTCCCTTGAAAAATTGCGCCAGCATTTCAATATCCCTGAAGAAGGCGCTCACAGAGCGATGAATGATGTCGTTGTTAACATTGAAGTATTCAAATACCTTTCAAAGAGCTATAAAACAACTGAGCAGCTTGTTAACCGCCTAAAAAGCCCAATTCAACTTAGGACAATGCCGCTCGGAAAACACAAAGGACGCAAATTCTCAGAAATCCCCGTCGAGTATTTGCGTTGGGCTGTCAACCAAAACTTCGACCAGGATTTGATGTTTTCATTAAAAACGGAACTGAAGAAGCGCAATAAGGGCGCTAATTTTAGCCAGGCATCCAACCCTTTTTCAAACCTCTAGCACCTTTGATGGGCGAAATGATGGAAAAACTTGGGCTCCAAGAGTTAGCTCTTAAAGGGAAAAAAGTTTTAGTGCGTGTCGACTTTAATGTTCCTCTAAGCGAAGACGGCACGATCTCCGATGACACGCGTATCCGAGAATCCCTTCCTTCTATTCAATACATCCTCAAAGCCGGCGGAAGTGTCATTCTCATGAGTCATTTGGGTAGACCAAATGGCATCGACCCAAGGCTTTCACTCAAACCCTGCAGAGAAGCACTTTCCAAATTGCTGGGCACTCCCGTGCAAATGGCAGAAGATTGCACTTCAGGAAAAACTCAAAAAATGGCGCAAGAGTTAAAATCTGGAGAAGTGCTTCTTCTTGAAAATCTTCGCTTTTACCCGGCTGAAGAGAAACCCGCTTCTGACCCTTCGTTTGCGAAAACACTCGCCAGCATGGGCGATATCTATGTCAATGACGCCTTTGGCACAGCGCATCGAAGCCATTCCTCCACAGCTACAATTGCGAAATTTTTTCCAAATAGTGCCGCTGCAGGAATGCTGCTGCAAAAAGAAATCCATTTCTTAAGTCTCCTAATCAATAATCCCAAACGCCCCTTCTATGCGATCATCGGAGGCGCTAAAATCTCCAGTAAAATGGGCGTGTTAAAAGCGCTCGCCTCCAAAGTCGACGGAATTTTTATTGGCGGAGGCATGGCGTACACTATCTTTAAAGCGCAAGGTATCCAAATCGGCAACTCCATTCATGAAGATGAACAAATCCCCACAGCTCTTGAGTTTCTAAAAGAGTGCAAGAGCAAAAATGTCCCGGTTTACCTACCCGCTGATCTGATCATTGCCGACGCCTTTAGAGATGATGCCAAGGCAAAAATTGTTAGCTCGCTCGAAGGGATCCCGGAGGGTTGGCAAGGAATGGACATTGGTCCAAAAACGCTGGAAGAATGGAAACTGACTCTGCAAAATTCCAAGACCCTATTCTGGAACGGTCCGCTCGGAGTATTTGAATTTCCCCACTTTGCTAAAGGAACAGAGCAGATTGCCAAGACACTGTCGAGTCTTGACGCTACAAGCATCATTGGCGGCGGGGACTCTGTTGCCGCCATCAACCGGACAGGACTTGGACAAAAGTTTTCCCACCTCTCTACAGGAGGGGGAGCCTCGTTAGAGTTTATTGAATTCGGGCACCTTCCCGGGATTGATGCTCTCACAGACAAAAATAAAATTTAAAAATTTTACTGAAATTTACTCAAGTTGTCTCAAAATTTGGGTGAAAATTCCTCTTGATAAATTAATACATCACATCCGATCAAAATGTATTTTTACTTTGCATTTTTTGGCCGTTAATCGTTGTCAAATAAGGCAAAACCGTTATAATAAGGTCATCTTTGAGTCATTTGGAGTAAACGAACAGGTGAAAAAAAGCAAAGGCATTTTACACCTTTGCATGCTAGGCTTCTTCAAAAAGAAGTCTACTCTATTTTTTCCTCTCTAGTTCTCCATGAAACGTATGGTAAGATATGTCCTCTACGACAGTTTTGAGTAGAATTCGGGCTTACCTCTGGCCGATCTATCGCCACGAATATAAGCAGTTCGTGCCCTTGCTCCTGATCTTCTTTCTTGTCGGTTTCAATTATAGTCTTTTGCGCGCCACCAAGGACGCCCTCGTTATTACTGCGCCCTCTTCCGGCGCTGAAGCTCTGCCATTTCTAAAGGTCTGGGCGATCGTTCCCATGGCTCTTGTATTTACTTTTATTTTTACTAGAGTTTCGAATCGCCTCTCCAGGGAAAAAGTTTTTTACGTCATGATGAGCATCTTTATTTCATTTTTCTTGCTCTTCATGTTTTTCTTATACCCCTTCCAAGAGGCGCTCCATCCGCATACCCTTTGCAATAAAGTTCAAGCGATGCTCCCGCAAGGGTTCCAAGGTTTCATCGCCGTATTCCGCAATTGGACATTTACATTATTTTATATTATGTCCGAAATGTGGAGCACAATCATCATGACGGTCCTTGCCTGGGGATTTGCCAATGATGTGACCTCCATAGGCAACGCTAAACGGTATTACGGTCTTTTAGGAATCAGTATCAACCTGTCGGGGATCTTCGCCGGATCTGTCGCCACCTCCATGTCGCATAATACTTTTAACGCAAGCCTTCCCTTTGGTTCAACAGCGTGGGACCAAACAGTTTTTATGCTGACCAGCATCATTATCCTGGCCGGTGTCGCATGCATGGCGCTATTTCGTTACATCCATAAACAAGGGTACGGTTATAACTCCCCCTCTTATCATAAAGAACATGGCGGGGCAGAAGAAGTTAAGATGGGCCTTCGCAAGAATTTTGCCTATCTTGCCAAATCCAAATACTTGATCTGCATCGCGGTTATCGTAGTGACATACAACATTGCGATCTGCCTGATCGAGGTCGTCTGGAAAGATCAAGTTAAACAGCTCTATCCCAATCCTTCTGACTTCAACGCGTATATGGGACAAGTGTTAACCTGGATCGGCATCTTTGCGACGATTACAAGCGTCTTCATTTCAGGTGCAGTGATCCGAAAATTCAGCTGGACGACCAGCGCCCTCATCTCACCCCTGATCCTTTTGACAACAGGGATTGCGTTCTTCTTCTTCTTTTTCTTCAAAGACTCAGGCTTCGCTTCGATTGCCACATGGTTCGGGACAACCCCCCTCGTACTTTGTGTCTTTTTCGGATCCCTGCAAAACTGCTTGGCCAGGGCTTCTAAATACACCCTTTTCGATGCGACGAAAGAACTCGCCTTTATTCCGCTTAGTAAAGAGTGTAAACAAAAAGGAAAAGCAGCTATCGATGGTGTCGGCTCGCGGCTCGGTAAATCAGGCGGCTCAATCATGCACCAGAGCTTGCTCATGTGTTTTGGCACTGTCGCACTCAGCACACCCTATGTCGCCGTCCTGTTGCTCTTTGCAATTGGAGCGTGGATGATCGCTACAAAATCTTTGGGCAAACGCTTTAACGAGCTCGTTTCGCATCAAGAAACGCTTAAAGATCCGGATGAGGAACTTCAAGGAACATTCAATCCCGTTATGGCGGAATCCTCACCAAAAGCATAACTATCAGGGCGGTCGTCTTATACCAAATGTCGATTAATTTTGATATTTGGTATTACATGCGCACAACAACATTAACATAAATCCAATCCGCCAAAGCAAATCCAACAAGCGATGCGAAAAACATGGACAGCACACTGAAATAAATCCAATCACGCCGTCCTCCAAGAAAACAGCTAACAAAAAGGCTCGCCACAATAAACAGCAAATCAAAAAAAATAGATAACGTTGTCGGAATATCCAGCAACTTCCCCATGCATAAGCAAGGAAGCTCTAAACAATACCAATAGAGGGCATAACCGCTCCACCCGCCAAAAATCACTGCTGCAAGCGCCCATGCCTGCCAATGCTTTCTAAAATAAAGCATCGCTACTAAAAACAAAACTTCAAATACACTAATGCATCTATCAAAAGTTTCTAATAACTCGGCGGGATAAAACATTTTAGCATATGCGGCGACGCTCTGTACTGGACAAAAAAATAAGTTGATGACAAAGGCTCGCTGAAGAGCGATCATATCTCGTTGTTATTCAAGCATCGAGGTACAATGAAACACATCAGCGAGTTGCAAGCAACTTTATCCAATTTCTTTGATTGGCACAAGTCTCGTCTTAACTGCCTAGTGCAGATTCTCCAAGCCCTTTTCGCCGTTAGAACAGTCAATCTTACTCAGATTGCCGCGGCCTTCAAGACTTCTGTAAAGGAGGAGTCTTCTTATCGTAGAGTCTGTCGATTTTTCACCGGATTCTCATTCGACATAAGCACCATCGTTCTATTGGTTCTTCGCCTATTTCCCCTTGGAGACAAATACACCTTAATCCTCGATCGCACGAATTGGAAGTGGGGGAAATACCCCATCAATATCCTGGTACTCTCAGTAGCCTACTTAGGCATCAGCATTCCCATCTTTTGGGTCGTGCTGGACCTCGAGGGAACTTCTTGCGTTGAGGATCGAGTTGCAATTTTGAAACGGGCCATTCAGCAACTGGGAGTCGAAAAAATCGCAGTCCTTCTTGCTGACCGAGAATTTATTGGGACAGAATGGTTCGAATTCCTGATCGCAAACAAGATCCCCTTTGTGATCAGAATCAAAAAAAATTCCCATCTGAAAACCAAGGAAGGACACACAATCGCGGCAGGGATGTTGCGCAAATATCTCGGGAGAAAAAAGGTTATCAACTACCCCACCATTCTGTGGGGTCATTCTCTCTATGTTTCTGTTGAACGAAGAAGAGGTGCCAAGGAGCAGATGATCGTTGTCTCCAATGTCGAGTTCGTGAATCCATTGGCGTTGTATCGAAGGCGTTGGGAAATAGAAACCTTGTTCGGGTGTCTAAAGGGCCGGGGATTTCGCATGGAAGACACCCACATGGTAGACGCAGATAAAATCGAAAAACTGTTGTTTGTATTGGTGATCGGGTTTTGTTGGGCTTACCGAACTGGAGATATCAAAGCTCAGGAGGCCCCCATAGAGGTCAAGGCCCACGGAAGAAAGGCCCGGAGTTTATTCCGAGAGGGGCTGAACTGGATACGAAGGGCAATTTTTGGGGATATGGGTCTGAGAGAATTTAGGCGGTTGTTGTCGTGTTTTATGTGTTCACAACCAAGGACTTGCGCTGCATGAAACTATTTTTTGTCCAGTACAAAGGCGGCGACGGCTAAAATAGCTCCTATACAAAGAGCAAACATAAGCGCAACCTTTTTGGCGAAAGCCCTTTGGATAATCCTGTTAAAAAAATAATGAATCATGTGTCCTTTTTATCCGGAATGTGATATAAATAGCTCTATGGAATACTTAACTACATTGATCTCCAACCACGCTCATAATGCTCATTGGTACATCTTTTTTGCCCTAATTCTAGCCGGATTTAATATTCCATTCAGCGCGGACCTCCTCATTCTTTTGGCTGCAATCTTGGCAGCAACAGTGATTCCAGAGAATCTTTGGCTCTTGTTTGGAAGTGTGCTGCTCGGCTGCTACTTTTCAGCGATGTGCGCTTACTGGCTTGGCAGACTACTCGGAGGACCTCTTAGTAAATCAATTTTTTTTCACAAGCTCATTAATCCCGAGCGACTCTCAAAAATCAAGCAATTTTATGAAAAATATGGTTTGTGGACTTTAGTCATAGGACGCTTTATTCCTTTTGGAGCACGCAACTGTATTTTTATGTCTTCTGGGATGAGTAAGCTCCATTTCGGGAAATTTATTCTTAAAGATGCTTTCGCCTGCACACTTTGGTGCAGCGCCTGTTTTTATCTCTTCTTTGCGCTAGGACAAAATTACGAAACCCTGTGGGGCTATCTCAGAACATTTAATCTGCTCATTTTTGCAGCTTTCAGTGTGACGGTAATTGGCCTCATTTGGTATAAAAGAAGAAAAAAGACCCATGCGAAGAAAGCCCCAATAAATTAGTTGATGCTGCGGAGTATGTAAGTCTGAAAAAAGCCATAATTGCAATGCTAAGTCTATCAAACAGTTTGTCTTTTCTCAGAGCCCCATTGGCCTTTCTGTTTCTGGTTGAAAATACAACGTTTCGCATTGTCGCGATACTTCTTGCTATGTTTACAGACAGCATCGACGGTTATCTGGCCCGTAAACGCCAAGCCGTCACTCGATTTGGCGCGATCTTGGATCCGGCAATGGATAAGTTTTTTGTTCTATTTACCCTCTCCGTGTTATTCACAGAAGGGAAATTGGAGCTATGGCAGGGCTGTTCGATGATCTCGCGCGACTTTTTCCTCTGCCTATTCGGAATCTATCTCAGCCTCTCCGGACATTGGGAAAGTTATAAATGCACAGCTATCCGCTGGGGCAAGGTCACTACCGCCCTTCAATTCATCGTTTTGATCGGACTAACACTTGGGATCGAATTCCCAAGTTATCTCTATTGCATCTTCATCCTTTTTGGGATGCTGGCCTTCATCGAACTTTGGCAAATCAAAAAAGACACCGTCTTTCTAAAAGACTAGTACCTAGTCAACAAAGTTTTTGGCATTTGGGGTACAACACAGACCCCAGGGTTGAGTTCCCGCAAGTGGGTCCATATTTGAGAACATAGGACCCACTTGTGGGAATCTCAACCGCTGGACCTTTCACGTTTGTCCAAATGCCAAAAACTTTGTGGACTGAGTACTTGTACCCCAACCTTGAAGTTCCGTGATGCTGAGAATCAGGTTCACCCGGAGATCAAAGAATTGAGCTCCGGTGTCTGATATTGCCGCTAAGACGTGGAGATTTTTCCAGTGAGAGTGATAATCTGCGTTGGGACCTGCGCCCCGGCCTTTTGAATTTCGTTGTAAATAAGCGTCAAAATCTCATGCTTAACATGCAGGAATTTATCATATCTTGTTTGCAGGGTGTAGACATCGATATACAGGTCAAGAGTGGATTGGCCAAAACCATTGAAAACCACCAACACCGGAAGATGTGTATCAATGTCGGGATGATTAGCGATCGCCTTTTTTATCTCATCGACGAGCACCTGGATTTTGTCAAAATCTTCGTAGCGTATCCCGACTTTTTCTTCAATTCGACGGTGGGTCATGCGAGCGCCATTAATAACGAGCGCATGAGAAAAAACGGAGTTAGGTAAGTAAACAGGCCGCTTACTTTTGTCTCTTACAGTGGTCGTATTCCAACCAATTTCTTCAACATGTCCTTCCAAATTCTTCTCTTGCAAGTAAATGAAATCGCCTACCATGAATGGTCGATTGATATGAAGCATCAAACCGCCAAAAAAATTGCCCATCACATCTTTCGCAGAAAAAGCAACAGCTGCAGCTCCAATACCTCCAAAGGCGATCAAAGGCGCTATGTCCAACCCCCATACCCGGAGAACGATCATCAGGGAAATGGCAACGATCACAATCGAAGAGATCTTTCCAATCATATGAACAAAACCCGTGTCTACCTTACGAGCTGATTTGTCCTTATTTACAAATTCATTTTGAACAACTGTTATCCAACGCAAAAGGGCCCAAGCGGCACAAAAAACAAATCCTGAGCTGCGAAAAGCATCGATGTAATTCTCAAAAAAGGAAAAGTCGAACCTCCGACCAAGAATCTCAACGACCAGAGTACTTCCCAATACCCATAACAAAACCTGAAAAGGCGCAAAAATGATGTGATCAATTTTTTCCTTCCAATCCAAAGACACCGAAATCGAACGATGGCGTACATGTCTGACAAGTCTCTTAAACAAATAATTGACAGCGATCAACACCAAAATGCCCACGATGATTTCAAAAAACCAAAGTCTATCAGAAATGGGGAAGTGGGGAGGTGCACAAGTAGAAGCAGTATCCATATTTACTCCGGAACGTTGAAAAGCATCCTTTTAACCACATCGGATAAAAAAAGCAAAGGAATGGCTCAAAGCATTTACTGCGTCTACTGGAAAGTTGGAGAGTTTGCCACCTTCGGCGTTGGCAAACTCTCCAACTTTCCAGTGGACGCAGTAAATACTGAAAGCGGCTCAAGAACCGGTCTTGGACTCCGTCGAAGCATTTCAACAACGACTCTTCAACCACTTTCGGCATAAAGGATTTGGTAGAAAATCCCGAACTCTTCTAAGATTCCATATATAGAGCTATACCCAAGCCGCATCAAAATTTGGGTTTATGCCTGCTTTTTATTATTTTGGAGATATTCATGGAGTTATCAAGAGAATCGATCATCGTCTCAGCGGTGAGAACGTTTTGCAAATCATTTGCCGCCATTATCGGCATCGCGGTCGGGGTTGTACTCGCATTCATTGTCGCAGCGATGTTTTCAACACCAGATATATTTCCCCCAAAGAGCTCGCTTCTCATATCTCCGGATGCACACGGCAATCGCGAACTTCTGCCTCACACGGCACCTGTCATACTAAAAATCGACATTACAGGCGTGGTTGGCATGCAAGACCTCACTACAGACAAAGTCAGAAATTCTCTTTTCGACTCAAGAGATGGCATGCTCTCCGGCAATCGCGTAAAAGCTATTCTCCTCAACATTAATACTCCCGGCGGCACCGTCGACGATGCAGACGGCATCTACAGATGCTTGCTTGAATACAAAGAAAAATACCAGGTTCCCATTTACGCTTTTGTCGATGGAATGTGCGCTTCCGGGGGAATGTATATCGCCTCTGCCGCTGATAAAGTCTTTGCGACTCCATCAAGCGTCATCGGCTCTGTGGGCGTTATCCTGGGACCGACATTTAATTTCTACGGGCTGATGGACAGATACGGCGTTCAGGCAACCACAATCACTCAAGGTAAAGACAAAGATATGCTCAACCCTTTCAAACCGCTCGTTCCAGGAGAAGATATTTCTTTGCGCAACATCACTGCTGATCTCTATCATCGCTTTGTCTCGATTGTCACAAGCGCGCGCCCCAATCTGGACAAAGGCTTGCTTGTCACTGAATACGGGGCGCAAGTCTATCTCGCAGAAAAGGCTCAGCAGCTTGGATATATCGATGTCGCTAATTCCAATTACGCTACAGCAGTTACTGAACTTGCAACAGCTGCCAAGCTAGACGAGAGTCAGACCTATCAAGTCATGACAATTGAACCGGCCAGGCCCTTTCTTTCTGAGCTGACAGCTGGAAAGAGCGCTCTGTTCACCGGTAAAGTGACCCATAAGTTTGAGATCAATTCGTCTATGAATTCTGAATTAAGCGGCAGATTTTTATACCTCTACCAACCCTAAATCCAATTTCAAGATGCCCCCTTTAGGCAAATACCTAAAGGGAGGCCAAGTCATTCTTGATTCTTCTTAGAGGGTATCTATAAAGTAAGGGTTCGTCGATCTTGGGGATTATTTTGGCCGATTTTCGATTCTTTTTCCGGGGGTCATATACGAAGTTGATATTACCCCCGGAAAAAGAATCGAAAAGCGGCTCAAAAGGACCCCAAAATCGACTGAACCTTATTTTGTAGACACCCTCTTATATGGTTTCTCTCTCATGGAAAAGATATTCATCGTCGATGCAGTTAACTTTTTATTCCGGTCCTATTACGCCATTGGACCCATGACAAACGCGAAAGGAGAGTCCACAAACGCCTTATTCGGGTTCATTCGCTCTATTTATAAACTGATCAATGAATTCTCTCCTGATTACTTTGTATGCGTATTTGACGGTCCTGAAAATAAAAAATCCCGAACAGATATTTATAGCGAATACAAAAGCCACCGAAAGGGAATGCCGGAAGATCTTGTCCCTCAATTATTCAAGGCGCATGAATTTTGTGAAATCGCCGGAATTCCGCACCTATCCATTCCCGGCATTGAAGCAGATGATGTGATAGGAAGCATTGCTAAATGGATGGAGAAGAGAGATGTTAAAGTCTACATCTGCTCTAGCGACAAAGACCTCTGCCAGCTCGTATCAGATAATGTTTTCATCATCAACCCTAGCAAAGACAATCTCCTCATCAACAAGAAAAAAGTTAAAGAACTCTTTGACGTCCATCCTGAGCAGATCATTGACTACCTTGCAATCATGGGGGATGCTTCAGATAATATTCCGGGTCTTGAGGGGTTTGGCGCTAAAACTGCAGCGGCTTTGCTCGGTGAATTCGGCACTTTGGAGAACATTCTCGCTAATCCTGATAAATTAACCGGCAAAAAAAAAGAGACGGTACTCAACGGAAAAGAGGTTGCCCTCATGAGCAAACAGCTCGCAACCATTCACACGGGTATCGATTTCCCAAAGGGCGATACCTTCTTTCACCTCAAGACCCCAGATCTCTCTAAAGTTAAAGAATTTTACCAAGACATGCGCTTCCTCTCTCTTTTAAAAGAGCTGAATCTGGATGTCGAAGAGAAAGCTCCCTTAAGTCAGGAGAAAATTCCTGAAAGCTACACTCTTATAGAGGATGCCGAGCAATTAAAATCGCTCATAGAGACCCTCTCAAAAGAAAAAGAGATCTGCATAGACACTGAAACGACAAGCGTGCATCCCATGACAGCTGAAATTGTGGGAATCGGGTTTGGCGTGCGTCCTGGGATCGCATGGTACGTTCCGTGCAATGGGAAATTGGAAAAACATGTCATCCTATCCATGATCAAACCTCTACTCGAAAATCCTCGCATCGGATTCATCGGACATAATATCAAATACGATCTTCACGTCCTCTTCAACGAAGGAATCGCTCTTAAAAACATCTCCTTTGATACTATTTTAGCATCGTACTTGATCAATCCCCAAACTCAGAGGCACAACCTCGATGAGCTATCTTTAGAAAAATTTGGGAAAGCGAAAATCCCCATCGATGAGCTCATCGGCAAAGGAAAAAAACAGATCACGATGAAAGAGGTCCCGATTGAAAAGGTCAGCGCATACTGCTGCGAAGATGTCGATTACACTCTTAGATTAAAAGCGCTGTTTGAAAAAAAACTTCAAGATCTCGAGCTAAAGCCCCTGTTTGATCAAATCGAAGTTCCTCTCATCCCAATTCTCATGGAAATGGAGCGAAACGGAATCTTTGTCGATGTGAAAAAACTTGAGAAAATGTCACTTGTGCTGAAAGAAAAATTACACCGCCTTGAAAAAGAAATCTTTCAAATCGCTGGAGAGACGTTCAATCTCAATTCTCCCAAACAGCTCAGCACTATCCTCTTTGAAAAAATGGGCATCAAACCTCCCAAAAAAACAACCACGGGCTTTTCAACAGCAGCAGGCGTCCTCGAATCCCTACAAGGGGAATCGCCCATCATAAAAAAAATCCTTGAATACAGAACGCTTGAAAAACTCCGCTCCACATACGTCGACTCTCTTCCCGAGCAAATCAATCCAGGCACCTCGCGCATCCATTGCACATTCAATCAGTCTGTTGCAGCTACCGGCAGACTTTCCTGCCAGAATCCCAATTTACAAAATATCCCCATACGATCGGATGAAGGGAACAAAATCCGCGAAGCATTCAAACCTCAAAAAGCCGGCTGGAGTTTTGTCGCTGCAGATTATTCCCAAATCGAGTTGCGCCTTCTTGCCCACCTTTCCGGCGATCCCTCCCTCATTAAAGCCTTCAAATCGGGAGAGGACATCCACTCTTATACAGCATCTCTTATCTTTGATGTGCCCCTCAAAGAAGTGACATCTCAAATGCGCTCCCAAGCAAAAACAGTCAATTTTGGCATCATCTACGGTCAAAGCTCCTTTGGACTTGCACAACAGCTCGGCATCGGTTTTAGCGAAGCGGAAGAGTTTATCAAAGCCTATTTCAAGCGTTATTCTCATGTGAAAGAATTTCTTCATTTCTGCAAAGAGAGCGTTAAAAAGACCGGGCGCGCTATCACGCTAACGGGTCGGCAGAGGCCTATCCCCGATATCCACAACAAAAACCCGATGATCCGGGGCGCTGCAGAAAGGCTCGCGATCAATACCCCCTTGCAGGGCACTGCAGCAGATCTGATTAAAATGGCTATGATCCAAGTGGATGCCTACCTTAAGAACCATCCTACCGAAACGAAGATGATCCTTCAGATCCATGACGAACTTTTATTTGAAACTCCAGATGAAGAAGCTAAAAAAATCGGCTCTCACGTTAAAAATATTATGGAGGGGATATTTGATTTGAATATTCCTTTAATCGTCGACATTTCAATTGGAAAAAATTGGGGCGAATGCTAAGCTTAAGAAAAATTGCTGTAACAGGCGGGCTATCAGCAGGCAAAACTACTGTCTGCAAAATCTTTAAAGAACTCGGTGCCTACGTCGTAAGTGCTGACGAGATTGTTCATCAACTATTATCTCCAGGAACTAGCACGGCTGAGCAGATTGTCAGCTTACTCGGTTCAGATATTACTAATGGAAACGAACTCGATCGGAAAAAAATCGCTGATAAGGTGTTTTCTCAATCAGACCTTCTAACCTCTCTTGAAAAAATAATTCACCCAGCAGTGTTCGATGAGATTGAGCGAAGATACGAGCAGGCCTCCCTGGAAAAAAAATACCCCCTGTTCGTTGCTGAAATCCCCCTCCTCTATGAGGCAGAACAAGAAGGCAGCGATCCGGCAAAAAAATTCGACGGTATCATCAGCGTTACGGCTCTACCAGATCTATGCCGGCAGCGCTTTGTTAAACAGACTAAGAACCCCGCTGAGGAATTTGATAAGCGTTCAAGCCGCCAAATTACCTCTGAGCAAAAAGCTAAAAGAGCTCATTATAAGATAGAAAACAATGGGACGTTGGATCAACTCAGAGAAAACGTCAAAACCCTCTACACACAATTAACCCAAGATTAACTCTCCATCGGCATTGACCCAGGATGGATTAGTTTTTCAACTAAGGAGTCTAATTTTCAATGAACCCAGAAGACACCGTTCAAGACGTCCACGAACCAGAAAACGACAGACCGCAAAGACCGCAAATGGATAGACCCCAACAAGAGTCCGTGACAAAAATCGCCGACCTGCAACGGATGAATGTTGACCAGCTCAATCATTTCGGCAGAAGCGTCGGACTCAAGAGCCTCGGAGCTCTTGCAAAGTCGCAAATCGTTTTCGAAATCGTCAAGTACATCGCTGAAAAACCTGGAGAAGTGCTCGTCGGGGAAGGCGTTTTAGAAGTCCTTCCGGATGGATTTGGGTTCCTGCGCTCCCCTAACTACAATTATCTCCCCTCTGCAGAAGACATCTATGTTTCTCCCGCGCAAATCCGCAGATTCGATTTGAAAAAAGGGGATACGGTCTATGGAACGATCCGTTCGCCGAAAGAAAAAGAAAAATACTTTGCCCTTCTCAAAGTCGACAAAATCAATAACAAGCCTCCTGAAAAAGCGCATGAGCGCGTCCTCTTTGAAAACCTGACTCCGCTCTATCCAAGCTCCCGTTTGGTTATGGAGACAACAAAAGACAAGATGACAACACGCGTCATCGATTTGACAGCGCCTATCGGAAAAGGACAAAGGGCCATCATCGTAGCCCCTCCTCGCACAGGTAAAACGATTATCCTTCAGAGTATTGCAAACTCCATTAGCACCAACCATCCTGAAGTGGTCCTGATCGTCCTCCTCATCGATGAACGTCCTGAAGAAGTCACCGACATGCTCCGCAGTGTTAAAGGAGAAGTCGTCTCCTCGACATTTGATGAACCCCCGGAAAGACACGTTCAGATCGCCGAAATGGCAATCGAAAAGGCGCGTCGCCTCGTCGAATACGGTCACGATGTCGTCATCTTGCTCGACTCCCTGACAAGACTTGCCAGAGCTTATAACACCGTTCAGCCCCATTCAGGAAAAATCCTTACGGGCGGCCTCGACGCTAACGCACTCCATAAGCCAAAACGCTTCTTCGGCGCAGCGCGCAATATCGAAGAAGGCGGCTCGCTTACAATCATCGCGACAGCGCTGATCGATACAGGCTCGCGCATGGATGAAGTTATCTTTGAAGAATTCAAAGGTACCGGCAACATGGAGCTTGTACTCGACCGCAGGCTTGCAGACAGAAGAGTCTACCCTGCGATCGACATCATTAAGAGCGGAACGCGCAAGGAAGAACTTCTTTACCATCCCGAAGAGCTCGAAAAAATCTACATGATGCGCCAAGCTCTGGCAGATTTGGCTCCTCTCGATGCAATGAACTTGCTCGTCGGACGCCTCAAGAAAACTAACAGCAATGTCGAATTCCTTCTCACAATGAAGGACTAAAAAACTTCTCTTTCGCCCCGCTATCCAAGCGGGGCTGAAGCTGGTTCTTTGAAATGTATCTAAATCTATCTAATAATATCCATTATGGATAGATACATTGCAATTTCAGATGTAGCAAAGGTCTTTGGAGTTTCAATCACGCCTTTGCGTCGATGGGGAAAATAGGGAAAATTAAAGTTCATCCCTACCCAAGCAGGTTACCGACGGTACGATTTGTCTAAAATTAAATGAGAACTATTTCACAACAACAATACCACGCGCAGGACAATTGCTTAAGCACGTGTTTTAAACCATGACCAAGAAGCAGATCTAGAGAGACAAAAAAAAGTTTTAGAATTATATTGTGCCAGACAAGGAATGCGAAGATACCACTTTTGAGACAACTTGGGTATATTTTCGGCGCGGCTTTATGGAAGTCGAAGCCGAAAGAATCAGAAATTACTAGATGGCGTAAAGCGAGCAGTAGAAGAGGCAGCGGAATGTTGACGGCACATCGCATAGCTTTAGATCCCAACGATGAACAATCCACCTATTTTGCCAAATCATGTGGAGTAGCCCGTTTTGCATATAACTGGGCTCTTGCAGAATGGAACAGGCAATATGAAGAATGCAAAATAGACCCTGTCAAACAAAAACCCTCCGAAGCCTCATTACGTCGTCTTCTTAACTCCATCAAACGTGAACAATTCCCCTGGATGCTCGAAGTGACAAAAAATGCCCCCCAGATGGCGATCATCCAATTGGGAAAAGCATTTAAGAATTTTTTCGCAAAACGTGCAAAATACCCACAGTTCCGAAAAAAAGGAATGAATGACCGTTTTACTCTGACGAGCGATCAATTTGAGATCGCAGGCACTCAAATACGTATACCCAACCTCGGATGGGTGCGTATGCGTGAATCATTCAGGTTCACAGGAAAAATTCTATCCGCTGTGATCTCACGTGTTGCAGACCGTTGGTTTGTGAGCGTGACAGTAGAAACTCCTGATATTCCACTGACCAAAAAACCGGATACTCTTGTGGTCGGGGTAGATTTGGGGATTTCCACTATGGCAACTCTCTCAACGGCTGAAAAAATTGTCGGGCCAAAGCCACACCAGGCTTTGCTCCGTCGTTTAAGATATTTATCGAAAGCATTGAGTCGGAAAACTAAAGGATCGAGAAACCGCGAAAAAGCGAAAATCAAGCTGGCGCGTCTTCATGCTCGAATCTCTAATATCCGCCTTGACGCGATCCATAAGTTTACCACAGGATTGGTAAACAGCTTTGGTACGATCTGTATTGAGAACTTGGATGTTCGCGGCATGGTAAAAAACCGTCGCCTTGCACGTTCGATCTCTGATATGGGTTTTAGGGAAATTAGTCGTCAGCTGGAATATAAAGCGGCAAGAAATGGCACAAGACTTGTCGTAGCAGACCGTTTTTTTCCAAGCAGTAAAACCTGCTCTAATTGCGGAAACGTGCTTATAGAACTACCGCTTTCGACAAGACAATGGGATTGCCAAATTTGCGGCATGAACCATGATCGAGATATAAACGCAGCGAAAAATCTCGCTGCGCTTGCCGTGAGTTCCACGGTAAAAGCCTATGGAGGAAGCAGCTCTGGCCACTCGGATGTTTCGTGTGGTGAAACTGCTCCTGTGAAGTAGGAAATCAACATCAATATCTACCTATAGGTAGATTTGAATAAGTTTGATGGAACGGCATCTCTCAAGATATACCCAAGAAATAGATAGCTGGCTTTTTTGTGATTTACAAATAATCACATCATTTTCTATGGTGGCAAGCTGATTAGTTTTTTCTGGAGATCATAATGAAAATATTTTCTAACTCGCCCATTGCATGGATCCTTTCCTGTATCCTGGCTTTAAGCGCAGCCTCCTGCCAAAAAAAGGCACCTACAACACAAGCCCAAGAGCGCTGTGTCCATTTAAATTTAAGCGGCGAACCTGCGACCCTCGATCCCAGAAAAGGGGGAGATGTTATTTCTTCCCATATGCATTTTTTACTATTCGAGGGCCTTGTCCGCCTCAATCCCGACAGATCGATCACTCCGGCACAGGCGGAATCTTATGAAATTTCCGAAGATCGGACGGTGTACACTTTCCACATGAGGGATGCTGTTTGGTCAAATGGGACACCTGTCACTTCCTATGATTTTGAAAAGTCCTGGAAAGATATCCTCGATCCCTCCTTTCCAAGCGTCAACGCGCATTTGCTCTACCCGATTAAAAATGCCGAAGCTGCAAAAAAAGGAGCCTGTCTTTTAAGCGAAGTGGGCATTATCGCAACCGATGCAAAAACTCTTGTCGTCATACTTGAAAAACCGACCCCTTATTTTCTTGATCTCATTTCCTTTTGCGTTTTCTTTCCAGTGAACTCCCAAATCGACAAAGAACATCCCGACTGGGCCTATAATTCGGGAGGTCATTTTATCTCCAACGGTCCCTTTGTATTAAAAGAGTGGAAGCACAACAACGAAATCATAGCGATGAAAAACCCAAACTACTGGGACAGTGCAAAAGTCAGACCCGACCTCATTCACTTCAGTATGATCAGTGATGAAACAACCGCCTTTCAAATGTTCCAAAGCGGCAAACTGGATATGATCGGGGAACCCCTTTCTCCTCTGCCGATCGATGCATTGCCGACGCTTTTGAAAAGTACAAAACTGCAATCCCACCAAACCGGAGGCACGACGATGATCGCCTTCAATGTCGACAGCCCCCTCTTTGGCAATGTGAAAATTCGCAAAGCATTCGCCTACGCAATTAATCGAGAAGAGATCGTAAAGAATATCACCCAAATGGGAGAACTTGCGGCACTTAATGCCGTGCCTCCCATTTTAAAAAACAACCGCAACCACGCCTTTTTCAATGATAATGATGTCATTCAGGCTAAGACTCTTTTAGAAGAGGGGATGCAAGAGCTAGGGATCACAAGGGAAAAATTCAGCGATATCACTTATTATTATGGCTCGTCCGAGCTTAATGGAAAGATTGCTCAAGCCATCCAACAACAATGGCTAGATGTCTTAGGAGTTCACATCAAAATTGAGCATGCGGAACATAAAGTCTTAATGCAAAAACTCATCAAGCGCGATTATTCTATAGCGCAAAGTCTTTGGTGCGCTCAATACTTTGACCAAATGAACATCCTCGAGCGGTTCAAATACAAAACAAACGTCAAAAACTACGCCAATTGGGAAAATTCGGAATATATCCGTCTTCTTGAAGCTTCTTTCTACGAGACCGGAGATAAACGAGCGGAAATTTTAGAGCGGGCAGAGGGAATTTTCTTAAACGAAATGCCTATTTGTCCTATCTATCATTGGGGAATGTCATACCTGGTGCAGCCTCATTTGAACAATGTCGGCATCTCTCCCATCGGAGACCTTGTCTTTGAAAAGCTCACCCTTGAAATAGGGAAATCCACACGATGACCCTATCCGATCAAAAACTGGTTGAAAAGGTGGCATCCCTTATCCTCTCCTCCCTGGATGCTGACGCGCCAGGATTTACCGGATCAATGCACAAAAAAAGATCGCCAGACGTATCCGAATATCTATCCAACATCGCTGCCGCATGTCAGATCCCTGATGAAATCGTGGAAGAAGCCGAAAAAGCAGATAGGGTCCAAATGCTATCGCTCTGGGGGAAAAATGCGGCAAAACAAAGAATCCGCGATGTCGCAATTTTTTACGGAAAAAGTGACACCAAGCTCATTAAACCCTCTCATTCTCCTCATGGAATTAACAGCGTAGAGTTTGATGCTTATGTTGCATTTATCGAGCAGGTCCTGCGCAACCTTTTGCCGATAGATCTCATGACTGCACTTACCCTTGGAAATGACAGGGATACTATCCAACGGTGCATTTTCTCTCTCTACGAAGAATTACCCTTCATTGCATGGAACAATCCAGAGATTGCCCCTTGCACCCTTTGCGTCAATCTTCTTTGCCACTCTGAATTTACAGGAGGCGTAGGCAGATATCTATGCGATAGCGTATCGCGCTGGCTGATCCCCGGAAAATTTTTAAATGTCAGCTCTGTACGGTCTCTCGATTTCAGATTTGTCGCTTACCCTGAGCAAAAGCTCTTTTTCAATCAGGTCCTAGTCGATATCGAAACGGATCAACAGCTCCAGATCATCAGGAGCAATTGGCAAAACCTCCAAAAAGAGATTCGTCTTAGCATCTTAGCTGTCCGCCACGCAAGAAATGTCATTTCTATGAAGAAACTTTCCTCGGAACAAAAAAAAGCGCTCATCGAAGAAAACATTGCGTCCGTCATCGCTCCTCTTGCAAAAAATGCCGAACACAACATCTTCAACCAAATGCACAATTTTTGGTTGCACTTAAGTGCAGAAGATAAAATTCAGCAAATTCAGGAAGGAGTGGCAAAAGAAGAGCAACGCCCTAAAAATTTCGAGAATTCTATCTTCCATGAAATCAAACATTCCATCCTTTTATTTGGAAACCAATTTACAAGCGTTCGCGATCTACGCCATGTGAGCAGGTTGATCTCCTATCAGTACCTCTTTCGCAAAACCCTTACCAGGCTCGTTTTAAAATCTCCGGAAGAGCGGCATTTACAACTTAAACTCCTTAAGACAAAACTCTGTTCCCTGTCTAATGCAAAAAAAGGAAATACCGTTCTTGGCATTCTTGGAGCTATCAATGTCTTAAGGGAAAATGAGCTTTTTGAAGAAAGGCATATTATCGAAGCAATCAACCATTGCATCCCAGGCGTGCGCAAAGTAGAAAATTCAAGCGTTCTCGACAGAAGAGAACCGGATACAATCCGCCTTTTTTACCTTGAAATTGAAAAAATCGACACTACCCCATTCAGCATCGAGGAAATCAAGGCGCTGAACAAAAATCTCCCGCACGAATTAAAAGAGAGCGTTGAGAGCCTCCTCCATCCTGTACTCATGCCCCGCAATGAAGAAGAGATCATGCGCAACATTCTCCTCCTCTCCCAGCAACTCACATATATCAATGACCTGCCGCAAGTGATCATCTCATTCAACTCCCAAACCGAACAGTCCCTGCATTTCACTGTAATCTTGCTGCGAATTTTGCTCGATAACGCCCTTTCGCTCCCGGAAATTTTCGCATCATCAAAAACAAAATTGAAAATTGACGAGCTGGAGATCAAACAAGTGGGATTGCTCCGAAAACGTTACCCCAAAGAATCGAGCGTCTTCAAAGTCTCTTTGGACAAAAAAAAGTTTTTGCGCAGAGACTTTACTCTTGATCTCTTTAAAGCGCGCCAGGAAGTCTCCCTGGAAATGGATAGGATTTTTAATGGGATACGCGATTTCAACGGAGGGATTCTCTCTAAACAACAGGAGGTTTTCCAGACGCTAAAGGGCCTGGTCAATACAAGTTCTTCTCAAAACGACTTTCTTCTTGAGAACTTTTTCTATTCGATCACTCCCCCTTTAAGGCAATCGCTGATCGCTCCTGCCTCTCTAAAAACGCTCTTCAACCTCATGCAGCAAGCCATTCAGGCCGACTATAAAAAAGAAACTTTTTCCCTGAATGGCCAATTTGAATCCGATCAATTGCTGATCATGGCAGCCTCTCCCCTCAGCTCTCTTAAAGAAGAGCTTTTTTTCCTCATCACCCGGCTAAAAATTCCCTCTGCAGAGCTCTCCTGTACCTACGTAAATGCCCATGGGATCAATTGCATCGGCTACATCTATCAAAATAATGATCCGAACATCCGAAATCTTTTTTATTCCACTTTGATGGGCTGTTTAAAAGAATGGCAAGAGCGCACGAAAAAATGATTATACCAAATATCAAAATTAATCGGCATTTGGGGCAATGCCGATTAATTTTGATATTTGGTATTATTTGCCTGAACTTTGAAGGATTTGGATGACCTCCTCATCTGAGGTCTGATCGAAACTGCGGTAAAAACTGCCAACTGCCTCAAAATAAGAAGGGCTGAATAAACAAACTGTCTCATCGACCTCTTTGCTGATCTTTTGAAGAGAATCGGGAGCTGCAACCGGAACTGCAAGCACAATCTTCTTCACTCCGGAATGTCGAAGAGATTGGATCGCTACACGCATGCTGGCCCCCGTTGCAATTCCATCGTCCACAAGAATCACTGTCTTATCTCTCAAGTTAGGAGCAGCCAGCTTTCCACGGTAAAGGGCAAGTCGCGCTATGAGCATCTCTTTTTGCCTTGAAGATTCCATTTTCAAATACTGGGGTGAAACGCCAAGAGAGGCGATCAACTCTTCGTTAAATATTCCATCCCCATGCTCAGCAATCGCCCCCAACGCGAGCTCCTGATTGCCAGGAGCTCCTATTTTGCGCACAACAATGACATTCAATGGAACACTTAACCTCGAGGCAACCTCGCCTGCGACCACCACCCCTCCCCTAGCAAGACCCAAAACGATCACATCTTTTTGACCCTGATATTTTTCTAAACGGGCGCTAAGCTGTTTGCCGGCATCTCTTCTATCATTGAATAGCATTTATTTCCTGGTGCCGAATTAAATTGAGATCTTTGACACGCTTAGGCTTTAAATATGCGCGCATCGCCGCATCAAATTTTTCGGAAGAGCAGTGTTCTCCGCAAGTAAAGAGATCGACAAAACAAGCCCCATGCTCCGGGTAAGTGTGGATGCTCGCATGACTCTCAGAGAGTAAATAGACCATCGTTAACCCAGTAGGAGGAAATACCCATTTGCAAGAATCGAGAATCGTAGCTCCGGACTGCATCACAGCCATGTCCATAGCTGCAATGAGGGATTCGACATCAGATAAAGCATCGGTATCGCAGTCGCAATAACTGACAAGAAAATGCGTCCCTTTAAATTCATACGGCAAATCTTCCTCAGCAATAGCAGCTGATGCAAAAATCAAGCAAAAAAATGTAATGGTATTTCGAATCCAGGCCACGATTTTAATTCCTCCGTTGTGAGTCTGTCGTTGAACTGAGTTTCAGTCCATTTTAGGATTCTTTTGAGACGATTTTCGAGTCCAAACTCTGGTGGTAATATCAAACATTCGTATATTACCACCAGAGTTTGGACCCGAAAAGCGGCCAAAATAATTCCTAAAATGGACGAAACCTCAGTTCAACGACAGACTCTTAAAACAAATTAGATAATTTTCATCCTCAATTGAGGGCTCTTGCATCTCGCATAGAGAGAGATTTCCGTTTTTCTCGAAGCGTTTCTTAAGCTCTCCAAAATTCAAAGGGACAACCCCATAATGTTTTGGGAAAATACGTCCCAAAAGAAAACCTGAATGGGAACACTTAAGAACCCTATCAAAAAACAATTCCTGATAAGAGCGATTAAACTCTGAAAAACTCATGTCGGAAATCACCAAATCGTAAACAGCCCTTTTAGGCAGCTGATCCGGCGTCAGAAAAGTTACATTTTCCACACCAAAACTATCCAGATATTTTTTCGCAAGCGCGAGCTGCTCAGGAAGATCCACGAGCGTGTAGCTTTCAAAACCAGAAATATCCCCCAAGATCTTGCACAGACCCCCATAACCTGCACCGATCTGGATCACACTTTTTCCCGCAAAGCTGCCCAACTTGGATTGCATTTCGCCAGAAATAGCAACAAGTCTAAGTGTTGAAGGAGAAAAGTCGCCTGCCTCGCCAAAAGAAAATACTCTAGGAGATCCCACCTGATCGCTTTCGCGGAATTTGTCGAATTTTTCTCTTAAATGAGGATGCTCTATCTCGATAACGCTTAGCCATTTGTCGCCCTCTTCTTTGGAGAGATTTTCCCAAAGCAGGTTGAAAAAAGGATTCTTCTTAAACCTCGCAAACTGCTCATCATCTTTGGCAGCGCTCATTGACGCCGCAGCAAACACACTCTGATCATAAATACAGCGCGGAGAGCTTTCCTCCTCTTTCTTCTGACAGCCATTAACAAGAAAAGAACCGCCGATCACGCAAGCAAGGGCAATTTTTTGAAATTTTTTGAGCATAATTATCTTCATTGAACACAATTGCCGCTAATTTAACTCTGACGTGTATTTCTTGAAAAGTTAGAATGTAGAATTTTATATGAGGAACGGGTAAAATGTGCATTACGGACTAACCTATTAGGGAATGCTGCGATGCGATTTCTTTTTACATTATGCTCTCTTGGGGCTGCTTGCTATGGACTGTGGTGGGCCTGCGAGTCAAAGCCTGAGCTAAAATCCAAAGTCGAAGAAATCCTGAATACAGGCTCGTTCAATACCCTCGAGGTGCGCTATTCCGCAGCTCAGATCATGGACGCACACCACAGGCAGCTTCTCAAAGACAACCGCCACAAATTTCTTGAGCCTTCGATGAAGTTCTATCCCTATTTATTGATGGAGGTCAAATACAGCTACTCCAACAAAAAAACGAAAGAAACTTTGATCCTCTGGGACTTGAATGACGGGGAAATGGTCATCGAGACCAGGAACTGGAAAAAAACGCATGGATTTGGCGACTGCATCTACGCAAATACCGACCTGCATGAATTCCAGGTCATCAACGCCCTCGCCTCTAAAGGGGGCTCTGCCACCCATGAGGCCCTAATCAAAAAACTACATGTGGAAAACGAAGTTTTAAACGCCTGGGTCGAAAGCTGTAAAAATAAAAAACTCATTGTACAATCGGGAAGCAAATACCGTCTCCACCTTGAAAAACCCCTGTTTCAGAGCGTCCCATCCACTAAAATCGATGAACGGCTCATGACAAAGCCGCACCGCAACACCGAACGCGTCTCAAACCGCTTTTCCCTCTCCCAAATTGAGAAAATCTCCCGGGCCGCTTTCGGCAGTGATTTTGCCATTAGAAAGACAGTCGACCTCTATCTTCCCGTCCATTGCATCGTCGTCCAAAACCCCGATGGATCGATCCATACCAGCCACTGGAATGCCCTCAACGGCAAACAGATGCACTCCCACTTTATCGATTGATTTGAAAAGCTTAAAGGATTAGACTACCCTCTTTGCCTATAATTCTGGGTAAATCATTTTTTCTTTTGAATGGAAAGATGGCTGAGTGGCCGAAGGCACGTCCCTGCTAAGGACGCGTACTTGCTAAACAGGTACCGAGGGTTCGAATCCCTCTCTTTCCGTTTCTAGTAGAGCCCTAAACCCTTACAAGTTTAGGGCTTTTTTTTGGAGTTTTATCACCTCCCACGCCAGTCAACATACGCTCTCACAGGCGATCAAGAATGCCTACGGGCTGAGGAGTTAGGACAAAAGTCATTTTCCTTAAATTCTGCGCCCTATCGGACGCTTCCTTCCTGCCCTTAGCCGGTCTTGGACTCCTCGCAGGCCCAAGTACCAAAAAAAACCAATTTTTTCGTACACCAATGTTCCAAGGACGAATGGCCTACTTCCACCGACCCCCAGCGCCGCGGTTCCCACTGACATAAGCAAGGCAGTCGTCGACGTGGAGGCGGGCAGGGGCGGAGCCCCCAATAGCCAAGGGGAAGCCCAGAACACGTGTTGAGGAGAGTCCGTAAGTCAAAGGGTTCTGCCCAAAGAGGCAGAGGGATTGATTAGAAATCTTCTGAATTAAGACAATTTGTATAATGTACTGTTCTACTGTCGGCAACTCACATCCATGCCCTCTTACAAGCACACACTGCAGGTCGATACTCTTGTTGCGGCTGTCTTTAAAAACGTTATTGGCCAGCATACAAGGGAGCACTTGCTGGATAGCAACATCGCCTATCTCTGGTAAAATTTGATTCCAGTAAATCTTAACTTCTATCCCTTGGCCTTTTGCAATGTCAAGGATCTGCCTGAGGGTCAGCTCTTCGGTCAGGGTAAAGTCGAAGTACGTGAGGCCGGCATTGCCTTCTATGTGCGGAGCCATCTCTTGGTAAGCTTTAATCAGCTTAAGTTTTGGGAAAATGGGTGCGGGCTGAGCCGGGAACCCATATCTTTGAGCCTGTTCTGCGCTTACAATTTGCAGCAGCGGACAGAGCTTCTCTAGATCTAATGTCTCCACAATCTTCGTTATGTTTTGGTAGAAGTTTTTATTCGTGCACGCCAGGACCTGGATGCCTGTAATGTCATTGTTGGACCAGCATTGCAAAAAGATTTGGTGGGTGATGTCTTCGGGAATGCCTGTCATGATGAGGATACATCTTTCATTCAAGGCCTGGATCTGAAATTTATAACCTATGCTTTGTGGCACAATACTCCCTCCGCCGCATTCTCCTCGCAGTTGCATGAGACACAGTCCCAACTGGTTTTGTCCCGTGCTATTAAAGCCGTCACTCCAGAGGGGATCATAACCTTGGCACGCGATGTAGAGATTTCCAGTAGAGAGTAACTGCTCTTTGAGGTTGGGGTTTTGTTCAAACTTGGCCCTTTGTACCTGCATCATGACGTCGTTTTTACCTACGTGCTTTGCGTCGGGATTTTCCCAGGAGAGCTTGCGCTCTGCAGTCACGGGACATGTGCTGCTTAAGAATAGGGCTTCTTCTGCTGTTTCGCAGTGGGTAAGAAGTTCCATAATGCGGGGCTGGTCGGTGTACTTTTGCGCTAAAAGGCAGGCAGTTGCATTTTGGTAGTGTTTTTCACCAAACTCAATCGTGCAAGGGTAGGCATTTGCAAACGCACATATGGGGTCCTCTGAGAAAGAGAGGTGCGAGGGTTTGTTCTGAATCTTGACGTCCTGGTTTAACGCTATAAGAATTCGGTCCTTCAACTCCGGGGGTGTTGTGGTGTGATGAGTTGGATTCAATTCTGTTAATGTTGCCTCGATCTTTTCTATTTGCTCATCACTGAAAAGGCCGCATTTTGTTAACCGGGCAAGGGCATCAGGTTGATGGCCTCCTAAAATCTGGACTATCGCCCTATCCAGGACTGCATCAGAGCTTATAGAATTGCTGCTGTTTGTGTTAATTGACATTTTTACTTCTGTTAACTTTTGAATTTCATTAAATAGTTATACCGATTAATTATGTTTAACTCCATATTTTGTTTTGTAAGGTTATGTTTTAATGTAGAGGTTGATTCTCTAGTGCATGGGGGAGCTTAGAGCTTTTCTATCACGGACGCGTGTGACGATAAACTAATTTAATATGTAAAGCGCATTATTCAATTCACAAATTGCTTCAAGAGCGCCAAAGCGTAAAACGAGTCAAACTTCTCTCCAAAAGGAGCTTTACAGGTTCCTTCAATTGCTTTAATTTATGTCCTGCGCGATACTCCGAAAACACAACCCTGAGGATGAAGAATGTCGGAAGATCTCTCCCAAAAAGTCAAAATGGCCCCCCATTCCAAAGAATCGGAAATGATCGTCATAGGCTCGATGCTGACTAGCATCAATAGCCTGAACATCGGCGCGGACGGTCTGGATGAGAACGACTTTTACTTCACAGAACATAAGATCATCTTCCAGACATTGAAGACCTTTTATCGGAACGATAAGCCGGCAGATGTCCACCTCATCGCAGAAGAGCTCAAACGCCAGGAAAAACTTAAAGCAATCGGCGGCGTCGGCTATCTTACTACTTTAGCCCAGTATGCGGGAACATCTGCATTCATCGAAGAATACATCACACTCGTTCGCGATAAATCGATCCTGCGCCGAATGATCAATGTTGCCCAAGACGTCGAGCGTCAAGCGTTAAACAACCCCGAAGATGTGCATGTACTCCTCGATGATGCACAAGCTAAATTCTTCACCATCAGCCAATCTGCAAATACGAATGCAGGAGTCTTGATCAAAGACCTTCTGATGGGAACTAAGGCCGCCTCGCAATTGCCTTACCTCAAAGAGCTTCAGGGAAAACAGGAGATGTTTCAGAAAAAAGGCCCGGATGATTTGGGCATTACCGGTATTCCCACACATTTTGTAGATCTCGACAAAATGATTAACGGCCTTGGGCATTCCAACCTCATGATCTTAGCTGCCCGTCCTGCGATGGGTAAAACGGCTCTTGCTCTCAATATCGCTGAGAACGTCGCATTTAAAAACTCCCTCCCTGTCGGCATTTTCTCTCTTGAGATGACGGCAGAGCAGCTTTTGCACCGGATGATCTGCAGCCAGTCGGAAGTGGAATCGGATAAAATCCGCACCGGTTCTCTGAATGGAGTCGAGTATCAGCGCATTGTCGCAGCTGTGAATTCGATGATGAAAGGGACCATAGTTATCGATGACCAACCGGGGCTAAAAATTACTGATCTTCGCGCAAGAGCGCGCCGCATGAAAGAAAGCCATGATATCCAACTGCTCGTCGTCGACTATCTCCAGTTGATTTCAGGATCGGGACTTTCTCGCGGAGGAGAGAACCGCCAAAATGAGATTTCAGAAATCTCGCGCATGATGAAAACACTTGCTCGCGAGCTCAATACCCCGATTATCTGTCTCTCCCAGCTCTCTCGCAAAGTGGAAGAGCGCCAAGGCCACCGCCCCATGATGAGCGACTTGAGAGAATCGGGATGCTTGACCGGCGACGCCAGGATTCAAGATGCTGAGACCGGTGCATTTTACACCATCAAGGAACTGGCGGAGCGCAATGAGCAAACTCCCATTCTTGTACATGCAGTAGATAAAGATCTGAAGATCGGCAATCATCGAATGGTAAAAGCCTTCTACTCGGGAAAGAAAAAAACCTTTGAGCTGACAACCAAGTCCGGCCGCTCCATCAAAGCAAGCGGGAACCACCCTTTCCTGAAATTGGAAGGATGGACCCCACTCGAAAAACTACGGAAGGGAGACAAAATCGCCCTGCCGCGTCAAGTTAAAATCGAAAATGGCAATGGCAAAATGAAAGATGATGAGTTGGTTTTGCTCGCTCATCTTCTTGGAGATGGATGTATTCTGCCAAGACAACCCTATCATTATATCAGCGCAGACGAAGAAAATATTGAAACAGTTGCTCGCGCATCTTCCTCTCTTTTTGGAATCAGCCCACGCATCATCAAACAAAAAAATTGGTACCACGTCTATTTACCCAGCCCTACTCGAGTAACACATCATAAATACCATCCCATTACTTCCTGGTTCTCCAACCTTGGAATCGAAAGAGTGAGATCTTACGAGAAGCGAATTCCAAGTTCCGTTTTCGAAAATGGCGAAGAAAAAGTCGCTCTCTTTTTACAACACTTATGGGCAACTGATGGCAACGTCAGCATCAAAAAAATGAAAGGGAGAAAAGACTCAGGAGCAATTTACTATGGCAGCTCAAGCCCTACTCTTGCCCGCCAAACACAACATCTTTTAACCCAGCTCGGAATCTCTTCCAAGTTCTCCGTCGTTCCTTCTGCTAAAGGCTATCGCAACATGCACCACGTCAACATTTATGGATCTCCGAATCAGCTTCTTTTCCTTAAAAAGGTGGGCTGCGCCGGAAAACGCGGGCATCTTATTCCTGAATTAATCGAGCAATTACAACAAATTTCACCCAATCCCAACAACGATGTGATACCCAAAGAGGCTTGGAAAACTGTTATTCGCAAAGCCAAGGATGAATTTCACCTCAGCTGGAGAGACGTATGTTCGGCAATAAACACTTCTTATTGCGGTACATCTCTATACAAAAACGGGATTTCCCGGCAAAGGATGCAGTTGCTCTGTGATACAATACCCTCAAAAGATCTGAAAAACTTGGCTGAATCAGATATTTACTGGGACGACATCGCCTCAATTGTTGAGCTGGGAGTTGAAGATGTCTATGATGCAACTGTGGAAAATGTGCACAATTTTGTCGCAAACGGCATCATTGTCCACAATAGCATTGAGCAAGATTCCGATATCGTCATGTTCCTTCTCCGCAGAGAATACTACGATCCCTATGATAAACCTGGACTTGCGGAACTGATCGTTGCTAAAAACCGCCATGGCGCTGTCGGCAGTGTCAACATGACCTACCGCAAGGAGCTCGCTCAATTCGCCAATTACTCTCCAATGCATGCGTCGAATTCCGGAGCTGCAGATAACGACGAGGCCTTTGCTGCCTTCTCGCCTTGAAAGGTATAAGGCTCTTTTTACAATTTCCCTTTGAATATCGGGGCCGCAAAAAATAGAGCGTCATGTATATCGAGATTTTAAAAATGAAATCCCATTATTTTCGCCTTTTCATGTGAAAGATTTTTTTAACCTTTAATTCCTTTACTTTTTTCCCTTGTCTCTCCTAAACTGGCGATTAACATTTTAATAGTTGCCCTTTAAGTAGATATTTAGACCCTGGGAGCATTATTCTCTATGGCATCTGTAAAGAAAAAGCGCCGCGCAAAGATCGCAAAGCACAAAAGAAAGAAACGTAGACGTCGCGATAGACATAAGAAGAAATAACCTTAAGAATTAGAGAAGCTTACAAGCCTCTCTTTAGGGTTTTAAATTCAAAAAAAGCCTTCGAAAGCAATAGATTTCTGTTGCAACGGGGGCTTTTTCATTACCCCCTAGTTTTTTCATGTGGACATATCCTGAAGATTTCGATGTGATCGTAGTAGGCGCCGGACACTCCGGAGCTGAGGCTGCCCATGCATCTGCAAAAATGGGTGCAAAAACCCTTTTGCTGACAATGAGCATCGACACAATTGCTAAAATGAGCTGCAATCCCGCTATCGGAGGGACTGCAAAAGGGCATATCGTTCGAGAGATCGACGCGCTCGGCGGCATCATGGGGAAAGTGGCCGATCAGACCGGAATTCAGTTCCGAATGCTCAATGCCTCTAAGGGTCCTGCCGTTTGGTCTCCAAGGGCGCAAGCGGACAAGTTCGCCTACGCCGAAGCCATGAAACATAGGCTCGAAAAAACTCCCAATCTCTATATCAAGCAAGGGACGACAGAATCCCTCCTCATCGAAAACGGTAAAGCTGTCGGAGTGACCACTTTAGAAGGGATTGCCTATCAAGGAAAAACTCTAATCATTTCCTCCGGCACTTTTATGCGCGGGCTGATCCATATCGGACCTGTGCAGTTTGCAGGCGGAAGAGCCGGCGATAAACCCTCTGTAGGACTCTCTGCCCACTTAGAAGCGCTTGGCTTTAGGCTTGGGCGCCTAAAAACGGGAACTCCTCCGCGCATCAATAAACGCAGCGTCGACTTTTCAAAAATGGAAGCGCAGCCGGGGGATCTCGGAGTCAAATTTTCTTATGATGAACCGGAAGGACCAGGCCTTGAGCAGGTCGCCTGTTACATCACATACACGAACGAAGAGACAAAAAAAATCATCCGCGAAAACATCCACCTCTCTCCCATGTACTCAGGTCAGATCAGCGGGGTAGGTCCTAGATACTGCCCTTCCATCGAAGATAAAATGGTCAGGTTTGCTGATAAAGAGCGGCACCAGCTTTTTTTAGAACCTGAAGGTTTGAAAACAGAAGAGATCTACGTCAACGGCATCTCGTCTTCGCTTCCCTTTGATGTGCAACTGCGAGCGCTTCACACCGTCACAGGGCTTGAGAAAGCTGAAGTGACAAGGCCTGCCTACGCGATCGAGTACGATTATGTCAAAAGCGGTCAGCTTCACTCCACATTAGAGACAAAGCTCATCGAGGGCCTCTATTTTGCAGGACAAATTAATGGGACAACAGGGTATGAAGAAGCTGCAGGGCAGGGACTCATCGCCGGAATCAATGCCGCCCTTAAAGTTGCCGGAAAACCTCCGTTCATTTTAAAAAGATCTGAAGCCTACATCGGCGTGATGATCGATGAACTGATTTCCAAAGAGCTCGAAGAACCTTACCGAATGTTCACAAGTAGAGCAGAGCACCGTTTGCTCCTTAGACAAGATAACGCCGATTTACGCTTAAGAGAATTCGGGTACCATTTGGGACTCATCAATGCGGCTCAATACCAAAGGCTGACCGAGAAGAAAAAAAATATGGAAGAGCAAATCGCACATCTTTCTAAAACTTGGACGCAGGTGAATGGCAAATCGGCGTCGCTGGCCCAACTTCTCTGCCGCCCCGAATTCAACTATCAGAAAATGTTAGAAGATTACCCCGATTCCGTCACCGATTTCGGCCTGGATACAAACACCCAAATCGAAATCAATCTGAAATTCGCAGGTTATATTGAAAGACAAGCTTTGGAAGCTGCAAAGTTGGAAAACATCGATCACCTGCTGATCCCAAAAGACTTTGACTTTTTGGCGGTGAGCGGCTTGCGCAACGAAGCTAGAGAAAAATTAAACCGCATTCGGCCGGCAAACCTTGGACAAGCATCCCGGATATCCGGTGTCTCGCCTGCTGATATCCTGGTTCTTATGGTCGCACTCAAAAGATAGGTAATTATTATGTTGAAATACATCATTGCACTTCTCTCTATCTCCACTGCTTGCTATGCTAGCGCACCCAAAGAGACAAATGACACAAGTCTTCCTGCTCCCATGCATCAACAGATGCAAACCTCTCAAACGCAAAGCTACATGCTGATCCCGCCTGCTGCTAGAGCACAAGATTTGCTTCAGGCCTTTGAAGCGTTAAAAAAAGAAAAAACCGCAGCCAAACTTTACTTTCAGCTTGCAGACGGGTCCATTCTCTCAGGTGTCATTGAAATGACCCCAATGTCCAACTCCACTCTTATCTTGTTCCGCCTCAATACGCCTCAGGGGATCCACCTCCAGATCGTCAAAGTGGAAGACATTCTTAGCATTAATTATTAATCATGAACTTCCTTCTTTTAAAATCTTGTCCCATTGATGAACAGCTTCTTTTAGAAGAGAGATTGCTGCGCCAAAATGAGGACAACTGGTGTATCCTGAATGTTGGATCTCCTCGCACCATTGTGATGGGGATTTCAGGAAAAAAAGAAGAACTTGTCGATTGCCAAAAAACCGAGGAAGACGGAATTGCCGTTATCAAAAGATTTAGCGGGGGAGGAACGGTCATCGTCGATGAAAACACCCTCTTCATTACGTTTATCTGCCAAAAAAAACTTTTCCCATTTCCCGCTTATCCAGAGCCAATCATGCGATGGACAGAGGAAATTTACCGCGATGTCTTTCAAGACCCCAGATTTTCTTTAAAAGAAAACGACTACATCATGGGCGATCGCAAATGCGGCGGCAATGCGCAATACATTAAAAAAGATAGATGGCTTCACCATACTTCTTTTTTATGGGACTACTCAAACGAAAACATGAAGTATCTCCTTCATCCCAAAAAAACCCCGCCTTATCGCGCGGGCAGATCTCACGAAGATTTTTTATGCCGCCTCGCCGATTTTTTTCCTGGAAAAGAAGAATTCATCCAAAGGTTTTTTCTCGAAATGGAAAAGCGCTTCCCCCTTCGGAAAATTTCCTTGGAAGAAGCGCTCGAGATGGTAAAAATGAATCATTTGATCAATACAGGATCCATTTCCCACTGTTGATTGTCGATCCACTCCCACTGATCCATCGGCTGCAGTCCGGTTTTATCCTCTGCGATAGTGCCAAAGTCAACCAGCTCTGTTCTTGGATTGAAAAAGCAGCAGAAAAACAGGTTTTTTACCCCTGAGTCCCAATTTGTTTTGGCAAACCGCACAGATTCCTGCTGAATTGCGCCGAGTTGCTGTCTTGGAAGCGCCTGCAACAGCATCCCATCCAAAGCAATCGACATCGCCTTTTTCTGGTCCTCCTTCAAATGGAAAATACTACTTAGTCCATCCTGCGATCTTTCAGCATATTGTTGAACGGTGATCACTTTGGAATTAAGTCTCTCGAAGAGTTTGTCCATCTCTCCCTTGACATTTTCTGGAATTCCCTTTTCAAATTGACCAGAAAACCATTGACTTGCACTTTGCGCATAGATCAGTTTTGCGCCCTTATCCATTTCAGCTCTCGAAATTTGTTTTCCGGAATCAACAAGAGTTTTCTTAATCCAGACATCCGCTGAAAGTTTAGATTTAAGAAAGTCTTTGAATTCCGGTCCTTCAATTTCAATGTTAAAGGCATGCTGCGGACTTGTCGCAGTGTCTTCTTCGTTGAGGATACCATCGCTTAAATAATGCTGCGTCGATTCTTTCCAGGAGGCAATCCCTAGCAGCCATTTTAATAAATCGCCAGGGTTTTTAGATTTAATTGTTCTAATATCCGGTGTGAAATCCTTGCCTGTATCAATCGCCATCACTTCCCAGGGATTGTCTCCATCGAGCGATGTCATAGGAGTGCGCTCTAAGTTCTGATAATTCGCAACAGGATCTGGGACCTTTTTGTTTTTATCATCATAGGCGTAAAGAACATCTTTCAAGAAATCCTTGGAAGAAGCGCATATGTGCATTGCTTGAACCACTGCCCCGATGACTTCTCGATCCTTTTTCGAATGCACGTTAGCATTTGCAGTGCTTAAAGTTTGATCCATAACTCCAAGAATGAATGTCCTGAACTGCTCCGGCGTTGCAATTCGGATTCCCTTGTTTGTCAAATCTTTAAGATCTCTTTGATAGAGCTCAAAGCCGCCCGATGAAGAGCTGCCATCGCTGGAGACCTCAGGGAGCGGGATCGATCCATTATAGACCAGGCGGAAAGAGCTATTCAGCGTATTCTCGAATACCTTCTTCACCTGTTCAATGAGGGTTTTTTGATAGGAGGTCTTCTCTTTTTCCTGACTTGCGAAAACACTGTCAAAGACTGCTTTAACAGAGTTATTGACATTGTCGCGAACATAGTCGCCAGGTCTAGCCTCAGCCATTCCTGCAAGTGACGTCTCCCATGCCCTGAGCAACCGATTATTGCAAAGGCTAAAGCCATATCTTCCAAGGACAAGCAGCTCACTTACTGCATCTTTATTTGGGGCAGCGTTTTCGGCACACGCCTGGATAAGATCATCCCAGGTTATTGTTTTTGTTTCGCTCTTAGAGCCGAAGATCTGTTGCAATAGCACATCTTTGCGCTTATCCAGATCTGTTATTCCCATCTGGTGGCAAGCGGCGATGAGATTAGGGCATTCCCAAAAAGGGGCCTTGCTAAATTCTGTAACAGAGCCATCTTGGCTCAAAGTAATCTGACTGCTCATCGCTTCATCTGCAATCGTCCTTTCAAAGAAAAACTGCTCGGGAACACCGCCTACCATGCGGGTCAGATAGCCGCTTTGTGCAAGAGCTATGTAATCTCCAAGCGAGCCAAGCAAATAGTCCTCATGCTTTTTAATCGCCCAAGAAACTGCGAAACAATCCCCCACAGGGCCCTGGCAAAGCTGGCTGAACAAGCCGCTTAAAACTACCTGCTTGCAATGGAGCTTGGTAATTTCTTGCTTGGGATCTAAGCCAAGATCTGCACGGATCATCGCTGTGGATGCGACGCTTGAAGGGGAAGGAATTTGGACTGCATCCAGCGCCTTTTGCCATGAGGCTTCCATTCGCTCCAAAACAAATAGGATCCCCGTTTGATACTCGAGGAGCTTGCTGGTATCGGGAAAAAACTGTTCTTTGATAGGGCCGACCATCCCCAAATTGAGTTCGCCGCGCGGCGTCAAAAGAATTTTTGCGATTGCTTTGGGCTCTTCTATATAAAAAACCATGTCGGGATCTTGCAATGCATAAGCATTGGCAGCTTTGTTCTGTGCAACAAGACGTCGATAATCATCCTGCAATTCATTTTTGACCACCATTTCAACAAATTGGAGCGTATCCTCCAACCTTTTCAAATCGATCCCCGCGAGTAATGTTTGCGGACACCGATCAGATGCAAAGACTACCTGTCCAATTAATTCCCTAGTCTTTGAAATCACATCGCTCTGCTGTGCTTCAATGATACCAAGAGCTGCTCCCGATGACAAAATACCTTGAATCTTTTGATCGGCATCCATGCGGATCGCTTCGCAAAGCTTGAATGCCTGTCCTGTCGCCACCTGATTTCGCAGGCTGCTGTAAAAAATCTGAAGCTGAATATTTTCATCTGTCCAGGAAACGGCAGGTGCCATTTTGGCAATAGGCCCTTCCGCCATTTTGCCGATCCTGTGATGGACTATCTTTTGCAATCCTTCAAGAATAGTATCCAGATGCTTCCCGGAAGTAGACCTGGGAGCATCCGATTTTTCCTTCAAAAGGTGGAATTTATTTCTCTCGATTTGAGAGTTTTGCAATTTTTCGATCTTCCCTTGAATCTGATCAAGTGGCAGTGTTCCGCTTGGAATCAAGCGGCTATTTTGAACTGTTGGCATCATCATAAAAGCCTCCCTGCTGTAAAGAGATCTCTTTAAGATTGAACCTGCCGGAGTGTTTTTGTAAATAAAAATAATTTCAGAATCTGAGAGAGAAAAAAACCGTCGAATGGGGCCAAGTAAGGACTGCAATAACCTATTTTAATAGGTGGGACCGTTTCCCGAGAAGGCAGGAAATCTAAGCGCTAAAGGCCCAGCATGTCCTGCAAATTCCCGGCGTCCTGATCCCCTAATGCAAACTTATCGTTAATGAGCACCGTGATTTACCATGGGTATCCCGATCCAACGGAAGCATACATTTTACGTATTGAGCGAGTAAATCTCAAGACTACTTGGAAAAAGCGCCCCAGTCAGGATGGACAAGATCAAATCTTGCCGTTCCATAGACCTCTTGCATAACCTCTCCTTCGTGCCCGTGCCCGTGCCCGTGTGCGTGCCCGTGCCCTTGCCCGGAAAAAAATCTTCCTCAAAAATATGAAACTGCAAGTGAGCTTTTACCAAATGTTGGTTAAGATGGCTCAAAAAAAATACTGACCGAGCAAGGGCACGGGCAAGGGCACGGGCAAGGGCACGGGCACGCACACGGGCGCAAAGGGGAGGTTATGCAAGAGGTCTATTCATCACAACCAGCCTTGTTCCCATTGTTTAATTTCTGAGGGCCTTAACCCATAACGGGCAATATTTCCTTCATGTAAGTTCATCAACTCCGTTTCGACAACCTCTACAAATTTCATTTGATCAAGGCTCTGCGCAATGTCTTTTACCTGCTCCCTTATAAAAGCAGTAGCTGATTTCTTATCCATTTTTCTTCGGACGACGATTGCAACCGTTTCCTTTCTTAGAGTTCTATAGCGAACCCGAAATGGGTCGGGATCTCCAAGTGTTTTTTGGGCAGCGGAATAGCGTAGGCAAGAGCGTTCATAAGCCCAAGCAAACACTTCAGCCAAAAGCTCAGTGCGATTACGTTCATAAACTCCTAGAAGACCTTTGATGTAAAGTTGCTCCGGGACATCCACAAAAGACAGCGGACAGAGATTTTCCCTCATTAAAGGTAAATTGGCCGCAAGACGGGAAACTCTTTTATTAACATCTTCAAATGGCTGCAAATAGGGGAGATGGACCATCAAAAAAAATGCCTGCTCAAATGGATTTTTTATCGCGGATGCTATGTCGATGATTTGGGTAAAACAATCACTGATCAATTGAGGGATTGCAAGCGGCCTATATGCGGAACCAGAAATCCCTACAGCAATCTGCCTGAGTGATCCACAAGACTGATCTTGAAGAAGATCATCCGCTAAAAGCGCATGAATATTTAAAACGATATAGCGACTAACTCCCGAATCTACTGCCGATTCCAACAAAAAATCGATAGCTGCCTTATGGTTTAAAATCATTTGAGTCTCTCGCCTGTCCTTACCTTTTGCAGCCTCTCCCAGTTCAAGTAATCGCTGAGTTTCCAAAATCGAATAGGTATTCCCTTCCAACCTGCTTGAATTCCAGGACAGATCAATGAGCAACCGATTGTAAATTTGTCTAGCATAGGTTCCTGCAGGACGATCTCCATCGGTTTTTCCCAAATCGTAAAGTTTTTTTCTGAGAGAATCTGAGAGATACTGAGTTACATTAGGATGGTATTGATCAAGAAATTCTCTCGAATAATTCACAAAAGGTCTTTGTTGAACAGGGCGACTTACTGCCCATTGAATCGATTGAGCAGTCGGGGATAAAGAGAAAAGATATTCTGAGGATTCTTCTTCAGCTAATAGTATGCTGACGGGCAGATGAAATCTTCTCCCTTTGGTGCGTCCAAAAGCCTCAAGATATCCATTTTTTACAAGCTGAGATAATCGATGCTGCAGAGTTCGACGAGGAGGCGGGGGGTTTAAGCCCACAAGGATTTCCTCCACAGATACTCCTCCTGGAAATCTTCCAACAATTTCTAAAATGAGATTCGTGTATGACATAAGGCCCCTGCTAGACACAAATATATTGCGCAATAGCTTATTGCGCAACAAATGTTGCGCAATCGCTTATTCCGCATCAGGCAGGCTTACCATTTGTTTGAGAGCTTGTTTGACAACATTGCGGCCCATAAGAGCGATCGACTCGGTCAAAGGGATTTCCTTGGGGCAGACGGCGGCACAATTTTGCGCGTTGCCGCATTCTGACACTCCGCCCTCTTCCATTAGTGGCCCTAACCGTTCTGCTTCCATGAGCTTACCAACAGGATGAGTGTTAAAAAGACGCACCTGGGAAATCACAGCAGGTCCTATGAATTTAGAGTGGGAATTAATTTGAGGGCAAGCCTCAGTGCAACATCCGCATGTCATGCAAGTGGAGAGAACATACATCGCTTCTTGCACTTTCGGACTGATCTTGGGACCAAATCCACGGTCTCTGCCATCATCGACCTCAATCCAGGCTTTAACTTTTTTAAGATTTTCAAACATCTGATCGCGATTCACGACGAGATCTTTGACAAGAGGAAATTTTGACATGGGAGCGAGGGTCACGGTATCACTGCCGGTTGCCTTTAGCAACAGGTGAATGAGGGCTGTGCATCCTTGGCGCGGGCGTCCGTTGATTAGCATCGAACACGAACCGCACACCTCTTCAAGGCATCCCTGTTCCCAAGCCACCGGAGTCACTTTTTCCCCTTTGCGGTTAATGGGATTTTTCTGCACTTCCATCAGAGCGGAAATGATATTAAGGTAAGGCTTGAGTTCCAGCTCAAACTCTTCCCAATATTGATTACCGGGGACTCCGCGATAAATTTTGAGGATGAATCTCTTTTTTTGTTCCATTGTTCCCTCTTATACCGGCAACGCAATATTAGAAGGCAGATTTTCAAAATGGGGAACTACCTTCTTGGCCTTGCTGTAATCTCTTGCCAGCGGTTTTAAATACCGCATATCGACAGGCACATAACTGATCACGGGCTCGTCTAATTTCGGATCATATGTCGCAATCGTTGTTTTCAGCCAGTTCTTATCATCGCGCGCAGGAAATTCAGGTTTGTAATGGGATCCGCGGAATTCGTCGCGAAGTAGCGCACCCTTAGTAATCACAAGGGCAAGCTCCAGCATCGATCTGAACTGATTGGCAAAAGTGTATGTCTGATTGACGCTTGACCCTTTGTCGTCGAGACTGATCTGTTTATAACGTTCACGAATGTCCTTGATGATCTCGATTGTCGTTTTCAAATCGACATTGTTGCGCTTAACGGTGACATTTTTGACCATCACTTCAGCTAGTTCATCGTGTAACTTATGGACATTTTCCTTTCCGTTTCGCGACATCAAATCGCGTTTAAACTCCTCTTCCACTGCGAGCGTATCGGAAAAGATGCTCGATGGGAGATTTCCATAACTATGCACTAAAGACTCTAAATATCTCGGAACCTCCAAGCCTGCAGTGAGCCCGCCAAAAATGCAAGAAAGTAGAGAATTGGCTCCAAGGCGATTAGCCCCGTGATACTGGAATTCCGATTCGCCGACATCAAAACAGCCGGGAATGTTGGTCATTTGCCGGAACCTGGTCAACCGGTCGGGATCATCCGATGCCGGCCAATCCACCCAAGCGCCGCCCATGGAATAATGCACTGCCGGGAAAATCTTCATCGGAACCTTGTGCGGATCGTCCCCTGTAAACTTACGGTAGATTTCAAGAACGGATTCGATCTTATGCTGGACATTTGCAGGAAGATGGGAAACATCGAGATAGACCTGCGGCAGGCCGTCAACACCAAGGCCCAGCTCGCAAATCCTTAAAACTTCCCTAGCTCCGATATCTCTTGGCACGAGATTGCCAAAAGCGGGATACATCTCTTCTAAAAAGTACCATGGCTCTCCCGTTTTTCCACATGGGATCGTTTTTCCATCGGGAGCTACGATCGTTTTCGAAGAATCGCCATAAACCCACATCCTTCCACCCTCGCCTCTCGACGATTCAGAAATAAGACGAAGCTTATCTTCGCCGGGAATTGCCGTCGGATGGATCTGAATAAATTCACCATTAGCGTATTTCATCCCCTGCATATACAGACGACCATTCGCAGCTCCTGTGCAGAAAGTGGAATTCGTCGATTTCTTAAAGATGAGACCAGGTCCTCCTGTTCCAAAAACAACAGCATCCGCCTTTAAGACATCAAGTGCCAAGCTGCTAAGGTCCATGATCACGATTCCACGCGCTCTGCCTTCATCGTCTAATACAAGACGCATGAACTCGTGATTTTCATACTTTTGAACTCTGCCTTCCGCTTCATATCTGCGCACTTGTTCATCTAAAGCATAGAGGAGCTGCTGACCTGTCGACGCTCCGCAAAATGCAGTGCGATGATAAAGGGTTCCTCCAAATCTGCGAAAATCGAGATTTCCCTCGGGAGTGCGATTAAAAGTGCAGCCGAACCTATCTAACATCCGAATGATTCCGGGAGCAGCGAGACACATCTCCAAAACGGGAGGTTGGTCTGCGAGAAAGTCTCCCCCTTTAATCGTATCGTAAGCATGGACAAGAGGAGAGTCGTCCTCATTTTTTAAATTCATCGCCGCATTGATCCCGCCTTGGGCGCATACGGAATGAGATCTTTTGACTTTGGTCACAGAGACAATTTTGACATGGCAGCCAGACTCTGCAAGCTTCATCGCGCAAGCAAGACCCGCCAAGCCGCCCCCAACGACAATAACCTCTTTCCCTTTCTTAAGATTAGACATCCTAATACCTCAAATTGATCCAATAGGTTCCCCAAATCGCAGCCAGCCCAAGAAAAATCAAAACAGCCATCAACACAGTTGCAACTGTGACCCACGCCCTTTGCGCTGCCATTTTTAAAATCCATCCCCATGTGATGAGAAAAGTCCAAAAACCATTGCAGGCGTGAAAACATGCAGAGAGAACAAAAATAGTGTAGAGCACAAGGTAAATCGGATTCTTAAAAGTGTTGCGCACAGCGAGAAGTGAAGCTGTGCCAAAATCTTTAGCCGTCGCAAGAATTTTTCCTGAAGGAGCATCTGAAAGCGTCACACCCAAACGATTTGCAACAGACTTCAAGCCATCATCAGGGGACACGGTAACTGCATAATGGATTTCATTTCCGGCCTGAACAGTCTGCGGATATTCAAGAAATCGAAACTTCACCACATGTCCGATCAGACAGAAGAGCAAAATCCAGGAAGTGATCCTCTGCCAAGTATAAGCTTTGTTGCGGCGTAATGGAATCGAGGGCGTAGTGCCATCAGATCTGCCGCTATTGGATTTTGCAGTGAACAGATATTTGACTCCTAAGACCATGTGCAGAAGAATCGGGACCCCGAGCAGTCCAATTTCGATCACCTCAAGGTAGGGGAGATTGTGAATTAAGTTCACCATATTCACAAAGCCTACTCCATTATCTCCCAGCCAAAGCGCTGCCTGCGAATTTGTCAGAAGATGTTCGAGCAAAAAGATAACGAACCAAAGCCCCATTAGAGAATGCAGTCTTCTCCAGATGAATGTTGCGGGGATTGCAGCTACAGCAACGGACATAACAACTCCTAAAAAGTCAGGATATCTCGTTATACGCTGTTGATTAACTTAAGAAAAAGAAAAAAACGCAAAGCAGATATGCTCCACCAAAGTTGGGCCAGCTAGTTATTAGAATCCCCTTCATTTAGGAAAGGGTTAGTGTGGACGGCTAAAAATCTCTAAAGGAATTTCCTTGTCCTTCTTGGAAACCATAGGAGCTGGATAACAATCAGAGGAATGAAGAGGCCAAGTGCCCAAAATAAGACGATTTTCCCGAGCAGGACCATATGGAGAAAAACCGCGGCTTCAGCGAGGTAGATGAAACGGTGCAGAGTTTTCCAACGGTGCCATTTTAATGTCCGCATCGACCATCTATTACTTGTAACCGCAAGTAAAAACAGGATCAATAAAGCAGCCTGGCCTGAGAGAATGACGGGATGCAGTAAAATTTTCCACGGAAAGGTCCCACTTCTTATGATTTTCTTGACGACGTAGGAGAGGACGTGAATGAGAACGTAATAGAAACAAGCTAGCCCCACCTCTCGCTTATGCCGATTGAGAATAGAGAAGAGCATAACTAAGGGAAAATATTTCGAAAGAGGTGCAAAACTTAAACCTAAGACAAACAGCGAAACTGCCGTATATCCGGAAATGGCATGGCACCAACCCCAGAATTGAGTGCCAAGAGGAGAAAAGAAAAAGGGAAGTACAAGTAAAGGAATCAGCGGCAGACCGCAAATGAGCCAGATTGTCTTCTTTTTTTTAGTAGAGATAAACGCATGTTAAATTCATTACTTCAAAGAAAAAAGGCGCATGGCATTTTCCAGGCTTGCATTAGCCAGCTCAACAAGGGAAATCCCCTTCACCTTAGCAATGGCATCCGCAGTGTCGGGTAAAAAAGAGGGCTCATTCTGTTTTCCTCGATGACTTTGCGGCGCAAGATATGGGGAATCGGTTTCAATGAGCAAACGATCGAGAGGAACATATTTTGCTACTTCTCTTAAAGCTTCTGACTTTTTGAACGTAACGATACCGCTAAAAGAAACATACCAGCCTCTGTCGAGTACGCCTTTTGCCTCCTCAATTGTTCCCGTGAAGCAATGCAAGACGGCAGGTCCTTTATAGGCGCTATCTGCCATCTTAAAAAGATCTCCAAAAGCATCTCTGCAATGGAAAATAAGAGGAAGGCGAACCTCGATCGCCAGTTCAAAATAGCGGAGAAGAAAAGCCTGCTGCACCGCTTTATTGGAGTGTTCGTAAAAATAATCGAGTCCCGTTTCTCCAACAGCTACAAGTTTGCCCTCTTTTGCAGCGCGCGCAACTATAGGGAAAAATTCTTCCCCTTCTTTTTCGACATCATGAGGCGTTGTCGCTGCAGCGTTGTATATCCAAGGATGTTTTTCGTGAAGAAGAAGGCCTGCGTCGAAACTTTTTATATCCGTGCAAATGTTGACAATTTTTTTTATGCCGTTTTTCTCTGCGCGGGCAACCACTTCCTCTAAATGGGGAAGGATCTGATCTGAGGTGAGGTGCGCATGGGTATCAATGAGAAATTGCGAATTCATTTTTTAAATCTCTTCTAAAAGCTTCTTCTCTAGAGATTATATGGACATTTTTAAAACGATGCAACCTCTTACGATGATCTTCCAAAGAGACAAAAGGAAGGGAGGGAACTTCTACAGACATAGGATCAAAAACAGTGGGCACAGTTTGATAAGTATAGCGCCTAATAAAATCTTTTCCATTAAATGACCGAGAATACTCTTCATTCAAAAGCCTCTCCCAATCGCGCTCCCAATGATGCCCCCAAGAACCTAGTTTTTTCTGAAGCTCTTCTTTTGTGCGCACGCCGGAGTAATGGCGGACCATCGGTTTTCCATCAACCCCCCTGACACCGAGTTTTTTCTCCCCCTGCAAAAGATGGAAAAGGCCAAACCTTTCATCCAGGTTCCAGAAAAACTCCGATTGCAAACTCTCTTTTTTCACCAAAAGACTAAAGTCATCTTGTTCTATGGCTTCGAACTTGGCTTCGCGAAAGTGGTAATAGGCTGCAAAGCGCATCGCAGAATACTGTTTGATCCCAATCTGTTCCTGCCACTTTAAAAATAGCTCTCCGTCAAAAATCTCATCGGAATCGAGAAAAAGAAAAAACTCCGTCTCTGGACTAGCGTGAAGAAATCCAAGCCATCTACCCGTATTATGCCACTCATGGCGAAAGTTGCGGTGGGAAGGACAAAGCGTGGAAAAATAGTTGTAACTCTTTTCAGGATCAAAATGGAATTCAAGAAATGTGCACACAGGAAATGATAGATAAGCCTCTTCCAAAAGAGCGTAATTTTCTTCCGATCCATCAAAAAAATGATCGCAGACGGTAATGAGAATCTGATTGCAAAATGGAGATACCTCATCTACACAACGTTTTAAGAATCGCCAATCATTGGAACAAAAACTAATGACCGCTGTAATCGGAAGGATATTTACCTCCAATGCCTAAAACGGCGCGATGCCTGTAAATGTTCGATCACGATCTCTTCCCTAGCAATTTCAAGGGCATCAACGTCAAAAACTTTGCAGTACGAGATCGGAAGCGGAAAAATCTTTACCCTCTCTCCTCGCTCGATCAGCTCATGCAGCGCCATCTGATCGGCAAATTCCAATTCTTTATTTTTGTCGATCTGTTCCTGGCAATGATCGCACCACTTATTTAAAAACTCCAATGCGCGCGCAGTGTAATTTAAAAAAAGAGATCCGGAAGAATATTTATGCCGAGGATCATTTGAAAATTTCTTCATTTCACGAAAAGAGATGTCGCTTTCATTTAAAAAGGAAAAATCGGGCTTCTTTTTAAAAACAGCTTCGGCATCTACCCAAAAGAGGGGTCTTTTTTTCTCACTCAGTTTTTTACGAATAAAAAAGGGCCTCATCGCACAGCTGCTTCCCCAAGTTTCCCCTTCAGGGATCGCTTCAATCTCAGCGTCTATCCCATGCTCATTGCATGATGCGATGAGGGCTTTCGCAGAAAGCTCGCTCGGTGAGTTCTTCTTATAAAAACTGACAACAAGAGGAACTCTAGATATTCTTGACAAATAGCCACCATTTCCTGTATTTCTACACCCAAGTTGTTTCAAAATTTGGCAGCCAGGTGGGTTCAAAGCGCCGAAAATCGATTTTCGGCAGCTTTCAATCCCGCCCGGCTGCCAAATTTTGAAACAACTTGGGTGTACCTAATTCCTTTAGAGAGACTTAAATAATGAACGCCTTCATTACGGCCTACGCTCAATCCGATGTCCTTGGTAAATTAATTATCTTAAGCCTCATTTCTTTGTCTATCATTTGCTGGGTCGTCCTCATTCAAAAAGTCTGGATGTCGCGCCAAGTTGCGCAAGTATCGCGGGTATTCCACAAAGCCTACGTGCTCAATAAAGATCGACTGCTGCATCTTGAAATTGACAATTTGCCCAAACCCAAAAACCGCAACATTCCACACCCGTATGCGGAAATTTTTAGCGAACTTAAGACAAAAACAGTTGAGATCCTCAATAAAAATCTCTTTTTTTCCAAAGAGCAAAACGGCGGGACAGAGGGCCAGGTCTATCTCTCCCAAAGTGATTTGGAAATCGTTGAATCTCATGTGCTCTCCACAATTTCTTCTCAGTTAAAACGCCTTGAGAAAAATCTCTTCATTCTTTCGACGATCATTACCTTGGCCCCATTTCTGGGGCTGCTCGGAACTGTTTGGGGAATTCTCATCAGCTTCTCAGAACTTAGCGGCGGGGCAGCAAGTTCTAATATGGCAGTGATCGGCGGACTATCGACTGCGCTTGCAACAACGGTCATGGGCCTGATCATCGCCATCCCTGCCTTGATCGCGTACAACTATCTAAAGAACTCTTTTAAAAACTATGCATCCGATATGGAAGAGTTCCTCTATCAGCTCCTCTCAGCCGTTGAACTCCAATACCGCAAAGTAGATGCTAAATAACTATGCGAAGAAATCGATTGTCGGCTGCAAGAAGCGACGCCTCAGAAGAAAACCACATCAACCTGACCCCTCTGATCGACGTCGTCTTTGTCGTACTCATCATGTTCATCGTCATTGCTCCGATGTTGGAGCTCGATAGAGTCCAGCTCGCAAGCGCTTCCAATCGGGACAACAAGCAGATAGCGACCCCTCAGGAGAGCGGCCCCGTGACAATCCACGTCCATGAAAACAACTCGATCTGGCTAAATAGCAAAATCGTCTCTGAAAAAGAGCTCCTCCAACTTTTGAAAGAAGCCAAGAAAGCCTACCCGAATAAAATCCCTCAGCTCTATCACGATAAAAAAGCGCAATTTGGCACTTACCAAACAGTGAAAAATGCCGTAGAAGCCGCAGGTTTTGAGCAAATTGACATCATCCTCCAACCGGGGTAAAAGATGTTTAACACATTGCAAGCGAAATTCAAGAGCAACCCCTTACAAAGCATCGTCCTCTCCTCAGTTCTCATCTTTCATCTGATCTTTGTCATTATCATGTTGACCGCACCCTCATCGATCCAAAATAAAAAAAAAATAAAATCCATTATCGTGAGGACGGTCGCTGCTAAACCTCTCCAAAAAACTGCCGCTGTGGAGAAAAAAATAATAGCAACGGCGCAAACCTCCCCTCAGCAAAAAAAACAAACGCCAGTCCAACCTGAGGTAAAAAAAAGCGAGCCTCCCAAAGAACAAGTAAAAAAAGAAACGGCAAAACCACCTGTGCCAGCTCCGGCCCCTGTGCAAAAACAAGCTCCCAAACCGGCTGTAAAAAAAGATCCCGCAATTGCGGACAAAGTTTTAGACAAAAGCAAACAACCGGCGCCGCAAAAAAGCCCTCCCGTTGAAAATAGGGCGAAAATTTCTGATTCGCTGCTAAAAGAACTCGAAGAAAGCATTGCAAAAATTGAAAATAAAAGCGATAAACAAATTATTAGTAATAAAGCGCCCTCTGTCCCGAAAGCGGCTAGACAAATTGTTTTGCAGATCGATCAGGACACGGGAGCTGACAATACAGCTGGCGATTATACTGACGCCCTCATTAGCCACCTCCACAGGTCCTTAAGTCTTCCTGAATATGGAGAGGTGAAAATTCAATTGAGCTTGCGTCAAGATGGCACAGTCGCTAAAGTTATTGTCTTGAAAACTCAAAATGAGAAAAACAGAATCTATCTTGAGAGCAATCTCTTGAATCTGCGCTTTCCCCGTTTTGAGGGCGCCCTCGCAAATAAAAAAGAATACACTTTTGTTCTGACATTTTGTAACGAGCTTTGAGTTATGGGATTTTTAAAAACAGCCTTAATTTCCGTTCTTTCTCTCGCGTTTTCAATAAATGCGTTTTCCGAAGAAGTAGAGCAAGCTGCTGAGATCCGCGTTCATCTCGCTACATCGAGCGCACTGCAGCCGGTATACATAGGCAAGATCCAGGCAAAAGATGCCACGTTCCCAGCTTCCTATCTCATGCAATTAGAAGCTATTTTAGCCTATGACCTCAATTATAACGGTGCAACAAAGGTGATTTCGTGCACAGCGGGCAATGAACAGGTCCTCTCTTCTAACGATACGGCAACTGCTTTCAATAGCGCTTTTTGGAAAAATTCCGGCGTTTCCTATGCAGTCCGCTCTCAGCTTAAGGAAAGATCGCTCCTCGTCTCTGTTTTCAATGCATCGAGCTGCTCTCTCAAAACATTCGCTGAGATCTCATTAACAGGGGACCTCAACGTTGATAGACGGCAAATCCACAAACTCGCAGACGGCATCTACAAAGCCCTTTTCAATAAAGATGGCGTCGCAAGCAGTAAGCTCTTATTTGCCTATCAGGTAAAAAATCCCCGCAGCGATGGTTCCGAATGGATTTCAGAAATTTGGGAATGCGACTGGGATGGGGCCAATGCCCGCCAAATCACCCATGATAACAGCTATTCCGTCACGCCTGTCATTGTCCCGCATAGTCCCCGTTTCAACAATGATCGGTTTCTGTATGTATCCTATAAAATGGGACAGCCCAAAATCTATATTGGATCTCTTAAAGGAGGGGAAGGGAAGCGCCTGATCGATCTTCGCGGCAATCAACTCCTCCCGACAATTTCGCAGCAGCGCAATAAAGTTGCCTTCATCTGCGATGCCGGCGGACGCACAGACCTCTTCATGCAGCCCTTTAATCCCGAAACCGGAGAAGTGGGAAAACCGGTGCAGCTCTATTCCTATCCAAGATCGACACAAGCATCTCCCACATTTAGCCCCGATGGATCCAAAATCGCTTTTGCCTCGGATAAAGACGGCGGAGTGCGCATCTATATTATTCCAGCTATGGCTTCAGAAAAACGCCCCGATGCCCTCATGGTCAGCAAAAAGAACCGGGAAAATTCCTGTCCCTGCTGGTCGCCCGATGGAACAAAATTAGCTTATAGTGCTAAAACAAATGGGATACGCCAAATATGGATTTACGACATCGCAAGCGGGGAAGAAACACAACTTACCGCAGGTCCGGGACATAAAGAAAATCCCTATTGGGCGCCGGATAGTCTGCATATTGTATTTAATTCAACCGACAACTCGAACTCTGAGCTCTACATCGCGAACCTGAATCAGCCAGAAGCAGTTAAAATCAGCAAAGGCCCAGGAAAAAAACATTATCCGACATGGGGCCGCTAAGAACTTTATCAAGAAGAGGAAAAATATTATGAAACGCACTCCAATACTCATCACCTTATTATGCGCACTTGCATCTGTGACCCTGACCGGTTGCAGAAGCGGCAATGGCAGCGTCTGGGACGACAATAGAACTGCCGGAAACTATAAAGGCAGCGCCAAGTCCCTATGGGGCAAAGAAGAAACTGCAAACGATGACTTCTTTGGCGCCGGCGAAGAAGATTTCATCGGCCTAAAAGATGAAGATCTCCGCACTCAATTTGCTGACGGCGCCATCCCTCAACCAAAACACGCTCCCGGAGAAGCGGGAAGCGCTGCGCCAAGCCTGGCTTCTTTCCACACACCTGTAGGAACTGAAAGCGCCATTTTCAAAAATGTCTACTTTAATACGGATGACCATATCCTAAGAGGCAAAGAATACACGGAAATCATCGATAAAATCGCAGCTTATATGAAGTCCCATTCCGATGTTCTTCTGTTTGTTTCCGGACATTGCGATGAGCGCGCACCTGAAGCTTACAATTTAGCCCTTGGAGCTAGACGTGCTAACTACATCCGCTCCCAGCTTGTCCAAAGAGGCGTTGATGCAGAAAAAATCCACACTGTCTCTTACGGCAAAGAAAAACCTGCGGACCTCGGCCACACACCAGAAGCCTGGAGCAAAAACCGCAGAGGCGAATTCCGCATCTATCAGAAATCTTAAAAGTGTGTCTTTTGCAAAAAATGAAAAATCTACTTGGAGGGAATTTTAGAGTTCCCTCTCTTTTAACAGCCCTTCTTTTTGCATTGCCTTTGCAGGCAAGGCCCCAATCGGGATTCTACACAAATCCCGAAGTGGAAGAGCTGCGCATTGAACTTGACGACCTCAAGCATGCGCTAAAGACCACTCAAGTAGAACTTAGCCTGATTGAAGAGCGCTCTCAAAAGCAAGACAAAGCTCTCGTTACAATCAAAGGAGACTCTAAAGAAAAAAATGGCACATCTTTAAGTTTATTGACTGCCCAAATCTCTTCTTTGGAAAAGAAAGTCACAAACCTTGAAAAAACTTTGGAAAAAGCAGCAAACGATTTGCGAACGCTTAGTACTTCTGTCAACCAATCTCTCTCTAAAATCCAAAACATAGAGAACGAAGTCTCCTCGCACGACAAAAGACTGGGAGAAATTTCACAGCTCAAAGGAACGCTCACATCCATCTCAAAAGCAATCGGCGTTAAATCTACCTCAGAAACTCAAGCCACCCCTTCCAAAACCTACCGCGTCAAAGCCGGAGACACCCTGGAAAAAATTGCTCGCTTAAACAACATCTCCTCTGTTTCCGAGCTCCGTAAAATCAACAACCTACAAAATGATAAAATCGTCGTTGGGCAAGAGTTGAGGCTAAGCCCATGACAACCCATGAGCCGTCCGCTAGCATTGGGATATTTGATTCCGGATCCGGCGGACTTACCGTCATGCGCGCTATCCGCGAAAAGATGCCGCATGAAAATATCATTTACTTTGGCGACACAGAACGCCTTCCCTATGGAAGCAAAAGCGCCGAGACCATTCTTCGCTACACGCTTGAAAACGCCTCATTCCTTGAAAAACAAGGGATCAAAATCCTCGTCATCGCTTGCAATACGGCATGCTCTGCAGCTCTTGATCAAGTGAGAAATGCATGCGCCATTCCAGTGATCGGCATCTCAGAACAGGGAGTAGAAGAAGTTTCACGTCTTCTTCCTCAAAAAAAAGTCGGAATCCTCGCAACAAGAGCTACCATCAATTCGGGGATGTACCAAGAGCAGATCCTTGCTCGCTATCCTGATGCTAAGCTCTTTGCTATTCCTTGCCCACTTTTTGTACCCCTCGTTGAAGAAGGGTTTGCAGATCACCCCATCTGCTCTCTTGTCGCTCGTGAATACCTGCAGCCTTTAAAAATCAAGGGAATCGAAGGGGCTCTCTTAGGTTGCACCCATTATCCACTTCTACATAAGGCGATCCAAGAAGAGCTAGGCGAAGATGTCATCCTGATCAATCCCGCTACCGCCTGTGCTGAAAAAACTTATGAGCTGCTTGGCGAAAAAAATCTTCTCAATTCCTCTCTCGCTTCCCCTCAATATCAATTCATTGTCTCCGACGATCCCGAAAAGTTCCGCCTCCACGGCGAAACGTTCCTCAACCACCCAATCGAAAACGTCTGTCTTAAAGAGTCTCAACTGGTTTCTGCGTTTGGACTTTGTCAAGGCTGAGCAGCTGAGGCACATCCACCCGGCAACTTGGAGCGATATAGCCTGTGTCGACAAACGGTTCATTTTCTCGTACACCACAGCGATAGTGATTAGGTATTGGCATCGGATGATCGGTACCGCAGCAAATCTGAAAGTATTCCCTAAAAATAGGGAACTTCGTCGATTCAGCTATAAGGACAGCGTCGAGCACCAATCTTGCGATATAGGGCGCAGGTCCAAATTCGATCAAGTTCGTTACTTTTAATCCCACACTCTTCACATCCCCCGCTTTGATATCCGGAGTACTCTTCCTAATAAGATACACCCTATTTACACACGAAGCAGCACCGCATTGTCGTGCGCCATAATAAGTACTTTTGATGTTAAATCCTGTAACATCCTTTTTCTGGATGCAAAGCATGATAAAATTTCTTACTGAAAAAGGCATTTCACAATCTTTCTTTTCGATCTGCAGATCTGGAACTTTAATTAAATTCTTCTGTTCGTCCAAACATAACTGCGTCTCTCCGCCACACGCAATCTCAAGTTTTGAAGGAACTACAACGATCGCAAAATTATCCTTTATCTTCCCTTTACCAAAGGGATCGTCTAGCAGCAAGACATCAAAGCACTCCTTGCTGATAGGAGGCACTTTTCCAACAACGTTCCCATATAGTCTGCCAATCCTTCTTCCGCTAATCGTCATTGAATAGAGGATTTTTACATCCTCGCAATGTTTGCGTCCAGAACCATTAACCAGAGAAAACCCCTCTCTTTCTGCGCATTTCTCTATATAAACGGGGTCATCGCTGACAGCATCCAAAGCCTTTTTCCAAAGTTTGCTCACTGTCTTGCAGAGCGCGAGGATATAAAGATCCATTTCATTTGCAATGCGTTCGAGAGCAATATGATGAAACTCTGCTGATGGAACCGTGCTAACAACAGACGAATAAGGCCTTATTGACATAAATTCTCATTTTTTAAATTGGAAGTGGCAAGCTATCTTACACGAAAAAGTCTAATATGAAAAACAGTATGTATACCGAAATTGTTTCAAAATTTGGCCGCCAGGCGGATCTAGAGCGCCTGGCGGCCAAATTTTGAAACAACTTGGGTATATATTCAAGACCCCTTGCCCTCAAACTTATCTGCGAAAAGAAAATGGGTGAAAAAAAATTAAATAGGCTGTTGAATTAGGGAAGCTAAATTTTTAACCGGGAAAACCTCCGATGAGTCATAAAAAGCGCATTCTGCTTATTGAAGATGAAGAAGATATCGCAGCGTTGATCAAACTTCAAGCAGAGGCTTCAGGATATAAAATGCACGTTGAGGTCGATGGAATTAACGGATACCGCGCAGTGGAAAGAGAAAAACCGGACCTTGTCATCCTCGACATCATGCTTCCCGGACAAAATGGATTCGATGTCTGCAGAAAAATCAAAAATAATGTGGAGCTAAAAGCCATCCCCGTCATTATCCTGACTGCTAAGAGCGAAGAGCTCGACATGGTCTTAGGGTTAGAACTCGGTGCAGACGACTACGTCGCAAAGCCTTTTTCTCCCAAAGTTCTCTTTTCGCGCATCAAAGCCGTGCTTCGCAGGAGCAAAGAGCCGGAAAAGGCCCCTAAAGTGATCCTTTTTGGAGAATTCACACTCGAGATCGATCGCTACCTCTTAAGAAAAGATGACAAAAACATCACCATTACGCTTTCTGAATTCGGCATCCTCCGAAGGCTCCTGACCAACCGAGGCAAAGTCTTGACCCGCAACCAACTTCTCGACGACATCCACAATGATGATGCCTTCATTGTCGATCGCAATATCGACGTGCATATCGCATCGCTCCGAAAAAAATTAGGCCCCAAGTTCGATTGGATTGAAACCGTCCGCGGCGTGGGATATCGATTCCGCGAGGAAACAGCAGCAACAGCCCCCACAAAAAAAGTAGCCGTATAAAAAAATATGAACCATGCGCTCTTTAAAACGATCGTTTCTATAGGAATCTGCCTATTTGGCAGTCCCGCCTTCGCTGAAAATGCGGTAGACGCTCTCGATGCAAATGATCGCGAGATCATTGCAAAAGAGGCTCCCTATACGATGAAAAGGATCGAAAGCGGGGATAAGCTATCGATTAACGATATCAAAACAATGACGCAGCTTGGAATCTCTGACGATAAAATCATTGGAACGATCCGAACATCAAACAGCGTCTACAATCTCTCATCGTCTGATATCGAAGATTTAAAAAACCACGGAGTCTCTAAACGCGTCATCGATACAATGCGGCAGACTCCCTATTAAACACTTGGGAACTATTCGTTGAAATGGCAAAATTCCTGCAAAATTCTACCGAGAAAAAGTAATGACAACATCTGATTCCTTTATAAAAACAAATGGACAAGAGCTTCCATTTAATAGATCCCACTTTGATGATCAAACAAGCAAATTTTGCGCGGAAGCATTAGATGATTTCAAGCAAGTGACAAGACAGTACGCCCTGTTCCACATCTCCTTTTTTTCGATCGGCATCCTTGAGCTTGCAGCATTCATCCTCTTCTTTTCCTTCCTCACAAAGACGACCATTTTTGCATTTTCGCTTGCAGGTATTTTTCTCTCCGCATTCACTTATTTCGTTCTTCTTTTTTACTTCCAGGCAAAAAAGCCTCAGCAGCTCCTCGATGTTAGAGGCAATTTCATACGGGCCTGTAGAAACCTACTCCCTTTTGAGCCGGGATCCCCGGAATACCACCAGGGAACCGCATCCTCGCTCCAGCGCATGCTCACCACACTGCATCGCCAGGAATACTCTTACTACTCTCTTCCCGCCTCGTTTGAAACGCTATCTCCCTTGATGCAAAAATTTAGCGTCTGGACCCACTGGAAAGACTTGCACCAGATGAAAGAACTGCTTCTGCTCATGATCATCAAACAAAGGATTGAGCTGATCAAACTGCAACCCACAGATCTCGAAGCCCATGCACGCCTGGCAGATGCGTACCTCGCGCTCTCTAGACTTTATATGGATCCGCGCAAACTTCATCCAAACGAAGACCACCCTTGGGTCTCACCGGAATACGCCTCTTCAGAAATGATGGAAAAATTTAGAAAAGCAGCCTACAAATCGATTGAAGAATACAAGATCCTAGACGCCTATGCCCCAAATGATCCTTGGGTTCATGCACAGCTTGCCGGCATCTATCGAGAACTCGATCTCCCTCACGAAGAAATGCGCGAGTATGAGGCGATCCTCAGCTCAACCTCTAGCGATCCGGATGTTTTGCTGCGGCTTGGGCTCCTCTATTTTGAGCATGGATTCAGCGCAAAAGCGCTGCGCCTATACGAAGTGCTCAGAGACCGCAACGAACCTAATGCCGAGATACTCATCGCCGGCTATGGAAGTTCCCTCAGCGATGAGTATCCAGATCAATAATACTTTATACCAATCACAGGAAATAAAGACATATTGTAGCTGCGTGAAAGCTCCCGCGGTTCGACGATTGCAAGTCGGTCAATATTAACAATATAAACCGACTTGCAATCGTTGAACCCCGGGGCTTTGACGCGTTACAATATGTCTTTATTTCCTGTGATTGGTATTAGCTAAAAAGGACCTTCCAATCGAGGGTCCCTACAAAGATCCCCAGCACGCAAAGTCCATTCGCATACCAGTTGACCTTTTCTTTATAGAGCCACTGCCCCCAAAGATTACATAGCAAAATGATTGCGACAGAAAAGATCGGGAAGATCATCGCATGCTCAATAGCGGTGGATACTTCTGTAGACCAGATCATAAAAAAAGTGCCCACGCCATTGGTGATTCCCCCTAATATTCCATAGGTGGTCTCAGAGCGGTTCGGAAGGCGTTTTTGCGTTGCCACGTAAACAATAATCTGGATGAGGGCCGCTGCAAAAAACACAGCCGGCATGAACCACTGATTTTTGGCATCTTGCACATCAAAACTGAGAAACAAACCGTTCTCTCCCGGGAAATTGATGAAAAGCGCTCGCCACTGCATGATGATTAAAAAAAGAGTGTGCATAATGAATGCGCCAACGACAAAAGCGATCCAACGCCTTTTTTTCTCAGAACTTCTAGCTGCCCAGCCTGCCCAGAAAAGACCAATAACAACCATCAAGGATCCAAGCCCATTAAATAAGGTGTAGATATAACCAAAAGGCGCGCCAAACAAAAGCACCATCAGGATCATCGGCATTACGGTCGAAGAATTTAAAGCGGCAAACGTCAGTCCCGGGGGACCATTCTCTAAAGATTTACCCAGACTGATCATCATGATCGCAAGGACCACACCGCCCGCTAGGCCAAACCCGATCATGCATCCGCTCATCGTATAATCACCTGTACGGACAGGATTCAGCAAGACAGCGACAAGAAAGACAAGAGTCAACTGGATCATCAAAAACGCCTTGCTGGAGCCTCCTGAATCGATACTTCTGCGCATGCAAAAATTAGAAGCTGCGACAAACAGCGACGCGATGATCATTAGTTGAATTCCCATGATGCTCCTTTTAAGATTGGGTTGCCGGCTTCGTAATTCTCTTTTTGGATTGCTAACGCCTTGTTAAATACAAAACGACAGGATCCAGAGAATTTACGCATGTTGCGTTCTTGCTCTCCGTCTGGCTGTAGCTTGAATTTAAAGGCTTGCATTCGTTTCATGGCTAAATGATAATTTGGCCTATGAAAATAAACAATGAGATTCGTCATGGAAGACATTGCACATTTCTAATGCACGTCCATCTGGTCTTTGTTACCAAATATCGCCGCGAAGTATTTACTAAAGAGATATTGAGCGAATTACTACCGATTTTTTCCAGTGTTTGCAAAGACTTTGAGGCTGAATTAGTAAAGTTTGATGGCGAAGACGATCATGTCCATTTATTGGTGAACTACCCGCCCAAAGTAGCTGTATCTAAGCTCGTCAATAGCCTCAAGGGGGGTATCCAGTCATCTGATTCGCAAAAAGAATTATCCCCGTGTTTGCAAGAAATTACGGGGTGACGCTTTATGGTCGCCCAGCTATTTTGCTGGCAGTTGCGGTGGAGCACCGATTGCTGTTATTCGTAAGTACATTAAGCAGCAGACTAAAACGAAAGGGACGGCTACGCCGTCGGCGCTCTTCACCCCGCCCGATAGAGGAACTTGCAAAAATAAAGAGGCAGATCGATCATTTTTGCAAATCCCTCTTTAGGGCGATCCCCCCAAGAACACCACCGTCTTCAAGACCATCGCCGCTCACAGGCCAAGCTTAGCTTTCCTCGCAGGCCCAAGACCCAAAAAAACCAATTTTTTCGTACACCAATGTTCCAAGGACGGGTGGCCTACTTCCGCCGACCCCCAGCGCCGTAGTCCTCGAATTCCCAGCAGTAGTAGCAGCTGACGTCGAGGCGGGCCGGGGCGGAGCGCCCAACAAACAAGGGGTAACCCTGAACATGTGTTGAGGAGCTTCCGTAAGTCAAAGGGTTCTGCCCAAAGAGGCAGAGGGATTGGTTAGAAATCTTACTTATTAAGACAATTTGTACGATGTACTGTTCTACTGTCGGCAGCTCACATCCATGCCCTCTCACAAGCACACACTGCTCATCGTAATTCTTCTCGCGGCTGTCTTTAAAAACGTTATTGGCCAGCATACAGGGGAACGCTTGTTTGATGGCAACATCGCCTATGTCTAGTAAAATTAGATCCCGGCACATAATCCCAACTCCTATCCCTTGGCCCTGTGCAATTTCCACGATCTTCCTCAAGGTCAGTTCTTCGGGTAGGGTAAAGTCGAAGTAGCTCACGCCGGCATTGCCTTCTACGTGCGGAGCCATCTCTTGGTAAGCTTTAATCACTCCAAGTTTTGGGAAAATGAGTGCGGACTGAGCCGTGAACCCGTATTTTTGAGCCTCTTCCGCGCTTACAATTTGCAGCAGAGGGCAGAGCTGAGCTAGATCCAGTTTCTCTACAATCATCGTTATGTTTGTGTAGAAATGCTTATTCGTACACGCCAGGGCCTGGATGCCTGTAATGTCGTTATTGGAGAAGCATTGCAAAAAGATTTGGTGGGTGATGTCACCCGGAATGCCTGTCATGATAAGGATACATCTCTCATTCAAAGCTTGGATCTGGAGTGTGTAGCCTGTGCTCTGCGGCACAATACTGTCTTTGCCATATTCTCCTCGCAGCTGCATGAGACACTGTCCCAGCTGGTTTTGTCCTGTACCATTAAAGCCATCACTCCAAAGGGGATCATAACCTTGGCACGCGATGTAGAGGTTGCCAGTCGAGAGGAGCTGCTTTTTGAGGTTGAGGTTTTGTTCAAATTTAGCTCGTAGTACCTGCATCATGACTACGTGCTTTGCATCGGGATTTTCCCAGGAGAGCTTGCGCTCATCCGTCATAGGACATGTGCTGCTTAAGAATAGAGCTTCTTCTGCTGTTTCGCACCAGGTAAGAAGTTCCATAATGTGGGGCTGGTCGGTGTACTTTTGCGCCAGAAAACAGGTCGTGGCATTTTGGTAAAGTTTTCCACCAAACTCAATCGTGCAAGGGTAGGCGTTTGCAAATGCGCATGTTGGGGCCTCTGTGAAGCTCACAAAATCTAGCTTGTTTTGGGAGATGGTTTCAGTTCTTCCTACGAGAGAGGTACAATCCTCTGGGGAAGTCCCGGCCTGTAAACCAATGGCCAACGTTGCAGGGCAGCTTGTTGTGACGCCTGTTGTCATTGTTGTTCTCGCGACATCTGTCGTACTTACTGTACTTGTCGTATTGGTAACTATTGGATTTGACATTTTTTATTCCTTTTTTATTTCTATTTATTCAATTTTATTTATGTTTTCACAGCTTAAAGCTGGGATCTTTTTATCAAAATTTTGCGCCCTATCGGGCGCTCTCCTAATGCCCTTAGCCGGTCTTGGACCCCTCGCAGGTCCAAGACCAAAAAAAACCAATTTTTTCGTACACCAATGTTCCAAGGACGAATGGCCTACTTCCGCCGACCCCCGACGCCGTTGAACTCGTCGTACCAGTCGCGATGAAGACGCCGAGGCGGGCCGGGGCGGAGCCCCCAACATACAAGGGGCAGCCCTGAACGATTGTTGAGGAGCGTCCGTAAGTCAAAGGGTTCTTCCCAAAGAGGCAGAGGAATTGATTAGAAATCTTCTGAATTAAGACAATTTGTATGATGTACTGTTCTACTGTCGGCAGCTCACATCCATGCCCTCTCACCAGCACACACTGCTCATCGTAAGTCTTTTTGCGGCTGTCTTTAAAAACGTTGTTAGCCAGCATACAGGGGAACGCTTGCTTGATGGCAACATCGCCTATGTTTTGTGAAGTTAGAGGCCAGTAAATCCCAACTTCTATCCCTTGGATTTCTGCAATTTTCACGATCTGCCTCAAGGTCAGTTCTTCGGGTAGGGTAAAGTCGAAATACGTCACGCCGGCATTGTCTTCTATGTGAGGAGCCATTTCTTGGTAGGCTTTAATCATCTTAAGTTTTGGGAAAATGGGTGCGGGCTGAGCCAGGAATCCGTATTTTTGAGCCTCTTCCGCGCTTACAATTTTGAGGAGTGGGCAGAGCTGAGCTAGATCCAGTTTCTCTGCAATCATCGTTATGTTTGTGTAGAAATGCTTGTTCGTGCAAGAGAGCGCCTGGATGCCCGTAATGTCGTTATTGGAGAAGCATTGCAAAAAGATTTGTCCGATGATGTCACCCGGAATGCCTGTCATGATGAGGATACATCTCTCATCTAAAGCTTGGATCCGGAGTGTGTAATCTGTGCTTTGCGGCACAATACTGTCTCCGCCGTATTCTTTTCGCAGCTGCATGAGACACTGTCCCAGCTGGTTTTGTCCTGTACCATTAAAGCCATCAATCCAGAGGGGATCATAACCTTGGCAGGCAATGTAGAGATTCTCAGTAGAGAGTAACTGGTCTTTGAGGTTAGAGTTTTGTCCAAATTTTGCCCTTTGTACGTGCATCATGACATCGTATTTATTGACATGCTGTGCATCGGGATTTTCCCAGGAGAGCTTGCGCTCATCCGTCATAGGACATGTGCTGCTTAAGAATAGAGCTTCTTCTACTGTTTCACAGCGGGTCAGGAGTTCCATAATGTGGGGCTGGTCGGTGTATTGCTGCGCCAGAAAACAGGTCGTGGCATTTTGGTAATATTGTCCTCCGAACTCAATCGTGCAAGGGTAGGCGTTTGCAAATGCGCATGTCGGGGCCTCTGTGAAGCTCACAAAATCCAGCTTGTTCTGGGAGATGGTTTCGGTTCTTCCTACGAGAGAGGTACAATCCGCTGGGGAAGTCCCCGCCTGTAAACCAATGGCCAATGTTGCAGGGCAGCTTGTTGTAACGCCTGTTGTCATTGTTGTTCTTGCGACATCTGTCGTACTTACTGTACTTGTCGTATTGGTAACTATTGGATTTGACATTTTTTATTCCTTTTTTATTTCTATTTATTCAATTTTACTTATGTTTTCACAGCTTAAAGCTGGGATCTTTTTATCAAAATTTTGCGCCCTCACGGGCGCTCTCCTAATGCCCTTAGCCGGTCTTGGGCTCCTCGCAGGCCCAAGAACCAAAAAAAACCCAATTTTTTCGTACACCAATGTTCCAAGGACGAATGGCCTACTTCCGCCGACCCCCAACGCCGTAGCACTCGTAGCCAAAGAAGGAGCTGGAGCGGACGACGGGGCGCCCCGAGGCGGAGCCCCCAACAATCAAGGGGAAGCCCAGAACACGTGTTGAGGAGCGTCCATAAGTCAAAGGGTTCTCCCCAAAGAGGCAGAGGGATTGATTAGAAATCTTATTTATTAAGACAATTTGTATAATGTACTGTTCCACTGTCGGCAGCTCACACCCATGCCCTCTCACAAGCACACACTGCTCATCGTAATTCTTCTTGCGGCTGTCTTTAAAAACGTTATTGGCCAGCATACAGGGGAACACTTGCTTGATGGCAACATCGCCTATCTCTAGTAAAACTTGATCCCCGTAAATCTTAACTTCTATCCCTTGGCCTAATGCAATTTGCACGATCTGCCTCAAGGTCAGGTCTTCAGATAGGGTAAAGTCGAAGTAGCTCACGCCGGTATTGCCTTCTACGTGCGGAGCCATCTCTTGGTAAGCTTTAATCACTCCAAGTTTTGGGAAAATGAGTGCGGGCTGAGCCGTGAATCCGTATTTTTGAGCCTCTTCCGCGCTTACAATTTGCAGCAGAGGGCAGAGCTGAGCTAGATCCAGTTTCTCTACAATCATCGTTATGTTTGTGTAGAAATGCTTGTTCGTGCAAGAGAGCGCCTGGATGCCTGTAATGTCGTTATTGGACCAGCATTGCAAAAAGATTTGGTGGGTGATGTCACCCGGAATGCCTGTCATGATGAGGATACATCTCTTACTCAACTCTTGGATCTGGAGTGTGTAACCTGTGCTTTGCGGCACAATACTGTCTCCGCCGTATTCTCCTCGCAGCTGCATGAGACACTGTCCCAGCTGGTTTTGTCCTGTACCATTAAAGCCATCACTCCAGAGGGGATCATAGCCTTGACAGACAATGTAGAGATTCTCAGTAGAGAGTAACTGGTCTTTGAGGTGAGGGTTTTGTTCAAATTTATCTCGTAGTACCTGCATCATGACTACGTGCTTTGCATCGGGATTTTTCCAGGAGAGCTTGCGCTCATCCGTCATAGGACATGTGCTGCTTAAGAATAGGGCGCCTTCTGCTGTTTCGCAGTGGGTAAGAAGTTCCATAATGTGGGGCTGGTCGGTGTACTTTTGCGCCAGAAAACAGGCCGTGGCGTTTTGGTAATATTTTCCACCAAACTCAATCTTGCAAGGGTAGGCATTTGCAAACGCGCATGTCGGGGTCTCTGTGAAGCTCACAAAATCCAGCTTGTTTTGGGAGATGGTTTCAGTTCTTCCTACGAGAGAGGTACAATCCGCTGGGGAAGTCCCTGCCTGTAAACCAATGGCCAACGTTGCAGGGCAGCTTGTTGTAACGCCTGTTGTCATTGTTGTTCTTGCGACATCTGTCGTACTTACTGTACTTGTCGTGTTTGTAACTATTGGATTTGACATTTTTTACTCCTGTTATTTTAATATTACTTTTAAATCATATTAATAATTATACTGATTAATTATGTTTTATTCAATATTTTATGATATTAAATTATAATTTGAAAGCAGGCGTTGATTCTCTGCTATATAGAAGTTCTAAGCCCCTTATACCGTGCTTTTTCAAATAAAAATTTGTCTTCAGTCAAGGGTCCATGTAAAAGTGCACCTTGAATTCTACGTAGGGAATGTGATAATTTTTTTACTAACCGGCTCATTCGAAAGAGAACCTTATTCTGACGCGCCTCTGAATGAGCTATTTACATCCCAAAGGCTGAACAAAAACCCATGGTTTTTTGGAGAAAAATGAACGCAAAACGCTTACACATTCCCTTATTTCTTGTTTGGACGGCTCTTTTTTCTAACCTTCAAGCCAAAGACGTGACAACTTCTTTCGATGAGAGCCTTGCGCTGCGAAGAATTTCAGAATACTGGAAAGAAAAAGACTATAGCTCTGCCATAGTTCGGATCGACGAATTTTTAAAAAGAAATCCGAACAGCGCCTATGCGGAGCAGCTTTTTGCTATGCTCGGAGATCTCCATTTTCTAGAAAAAGACTACGCAAAGGCGCTCAGTGCCTATGATAAAATCCAGGAAAAGGAATTCCTCTTAAAGACCCAATACCATCGTCTCTTAAGTTTATACGAAGTAGGTGACTTTGAAGAGTTCATTCTCTCTGCAGATTTATTCTTAAATTATCCCCAAGCCAAAGAAAATGAAATCCATGCCATCCGCTTCGAGCTTGCAGAATCTTATCTAGCCTTAGCTTATGCTCCCGGAAACGAGAAGAAAAAAAAGGAGCTGCTTAAAAATGCTCTCGCTCATTACGAGCTTTTGGCAAAGACCAAGTTTTTTGCGATGAGCTTAAACACTCAGGCGCAAATTTACTCCGATTTAGAGGAATATCCAAAAGCTGCTTCCCTTTATCTGTTGGTGGCAGAACAAGCGCAGAAAAAAGAGGATTGGCTATTTCGAGCAGCCCACATGCAGCTCCAATTTGATCCCAGCGCTGCCATAAACACCTTTAAAAAAATTGTCGAGCTGGAAGGAGAACATGCTCCAAAGGCCGCCTTTAATCACTTAAGTCTGCTCTTTCAGGAAAGGCGGTATAAAGACTACATTCTCGCCTATGATCATTCTATAAAACACATCCCTATGGAGAAACTCCCTCTGATCCAATACTTCCTCGGCAAGTCTCTAGTTCACAACCGGGAATTTGCAAAGGCAGTAGTTCACTTGTCTGAAAGTCTAAACTCTAAAACTCTGGACGTAGAACAGGAGAAAAGCGCACTGCTCACACTAGCTAGCTGCGCGAAAGAAATGCAGGATATTGCCCTTTTTGAAAAGACGTTAGATCAGCTCAAATCAGAATTTGGCTCAGATAGCGAAACCCATAACTGCATGCTGGTCCATGCCCAGTTATGTCAGGGCGCTAAAGATTGGGCAAAATCCAGGGGCTCCATCGAAGAGTTATTGAAGCTGGCCCCTGACCACCCCAAAAAAGAGGCTTTGATCTTTGACTGCGCAATGCTTCTTAGTAAAGAGGAGAAATGGGAAGAAAGCGCGCTTGCCTTTGAAGCATTCATAGCCAAATTTCCAGAGAGCTCACAAAGATCCAGCGCGATGCGCCACGCTATCAACTTTCGCTTAAAAGACTTTAAGCACGCAGGGAATGAAACTAAAATAGCTTCACAAAAACTGCTGCTAAATTCTCTGCAAGCAGCTCTTTGCGAGGACAAAACTTTCACATCGACTGAAAGAAAAAAAATGCGCGCCTTAGTTGGTAAAACACAATATGAACTTGGCCAGTACGAAGCTGCAATCGACACGCTCAGCGAATACATCACTGATTTTAGAGGGGATTCCACATGCCAGGAAGCGTATCTATTGCTCGCGTATTGTCACATGATAGATTCGGAAGATCAGATCCACTTTGTCTTAAATGCAGAAAAAGCGCTTGCCCTCAATCCAAAAATTGAAAGCGCAATCGAGCTGCGTCTCAAGTTATTTAATACTTATTTGGGACTTGCTGAACAAGCAGCTCATCATGAAAAACCGGAGCTTATGGCCCAGGCGGCAAACCACCTTTTCTTAGCTCTTGATAAACCGGTAAGTAAAGAAAATGAGCGCTGGCTGGCAGGTTACTACTACGAGCAATATCAAAACGGACAGCAAGATGCAGCAGCTAGAGCTGCCCACGTTTTAGAAAAACTCCTCGATATCAAAAAAGATTCTATTGCACTTTCCATTGATGATAAATCTCTTGAGAAAGAAGCAGAGGCCATCAGGCTCGCTTCTCTTTATGAAAAAACGGGAGCCTTAAAGGAAAGAGCTGAGCTCCTCTCTTCTTTAACGGACGCACAAAAATCCCAGCCAGATCTCCCTTGGAAGTACAAACGCATGGCTGAGTTCGAGCTTGGCAGAACTTGGGGCTTGCTGGGGGATAAAGACAAAGCCATTGCAACCTTTAGTGGATTGATCTCTTCTTCTTCACACACGAGTTCCTGGTTTGCCATTGCCGCTCAATTAGAAAAGTCGAAGTTAGAATTTTCAATGCTTCAGAATATAAAGGACAAGGATGCAACATTAGCAATCAACGCCATTTGCGATGAGCTCATCGATGTCCAAAGCAAACGAAAACTCCACTCTGAGCCGCTGCATTTAGAAGCTGCGTTATGTTATGTCGATATCAAATCTGAGCTTGTGGAAGAGGCCCAAAAATTAAATAGAAGACATTTTCTTTTGCGCCAGATGAGAGAAAATTTTTCAAATGAAGAGGATCCGCTTGTGCAGGACTACCTGTCTGCCGCCGATCAATTTCCCGACAAAGAATTTCTGTACAACCTGTATCTCGATTATGTCGATGCCATGATCTTGCAACTGGAAGGGGAGAAAAATCAAGACCCTGTGAAGTTGCAAAAAGCGAAACAGGATTTTGAGCTGTTGCTGAGAGAGGCAACCGATGATACACTAAGAAGCCGTATTAGAAAAAGCATGGGGGCATTGCCAAATAATCTATGAACACAATGAGATCTGCTCAAATAACACCCCGCAATCGCCTTTTCAAATGCCTGGCCATATCTCTGGTTGCTCATACAGCCGTCTTGAGCTATTTTTATTTTCATCCGCTGATCTTGCAAAGTCCTTTTAAATCCCTATTTGGAATGAATGCGGCGCAGCCAACACTTTTGGAAAATGAAGAAGAGCGCGAGCTTCTTTTTAAAAACCATCTTCTCGATGAAGTTTTCCAGAAGATCGTTGTCCTTTCTCCCCATTATCAAAGACCTTTTGATTTGATCGAACTTCCCAAGGGGATCGCCCTCTCTCCGAATTTAGAAGAGACTCTTGCCGCTCCTGAGCTAAGCCTGCCCAACCTTCAGCTGTCTGAAAATACAAAGAAATTTACGGCAGCCTCAGAAATCACCCCTATAGATGAAACGGATGTATTAAGTACAATTACGGTTTTCAATCCCCCGGATTTTGGAGGCCCCATTGCATCGCAATTGCAAATCGATAAGGAAATTTCCCTCATCCAGCCTCCCTTCTTCAACACTGGGTCCTCAGGTGAAATTGCAGATATGGACCTTAAGGTAGAAAGCGATTTCCCGCTCGTCGCTCGCCAAGAGTCCAATAATGCGCTTAATTTATTGCCAAAAGATCTTTCGTTTGCGCCTATGACAGACGATGATCTCGGAATGATGACACATCCCCATATGATGACAATGCAGGGTGCCGCAAGTGATCTGAGTATAGAGCAAGAACAAGCGCCTGCACGCCTTTTCATTCCCAAAATGGGAGCTCCAGCACTCGCAAAAAGAACGCTCCCAAGTGAAAGCATTTCAACAGAGCCCAGCGAGTATGATTTCCCATCTACCGACTTCGCTGCAGAATGGAATGAGGATTTTGATGTCGATATCACATTCCTTCCCACACCTGAGGGCAAAGGCTACATCTTTTCTCTAGCGCTAAGCCCCAATTGCGACATTAGCTCCCACAGCCTGAAACAAAATCTCTATTTCATCATCGATAGGTCAAGCTCAGTACAAAAACATCGCTTTGCTGTCTTTAAACGCGCTGTTCTTAAAGCGCTCTCCAGCATGCAGCAGGGCGACACGTTCAATATCCTCGTGATGGATAGAAAAATCGCTCGCTTCAGCCCGGAAAATCGCCCCGTCTCTTTGAAAAATATCAATGCTGCGGAAGAATTCTTGGATAAACAAGATGCCGGAGGTTTCTTTAACACGGCAGATATCTATACAAAACTTGGCAAAATCCTTCCCTCTATTCCGGAGAACGACGAAATGCATACCGCCATTTTGCTCACAGATGGCAAGACCAGCATGAATGCTGAGAAGAAACAGACCGCCCTTAAAAATTGGATCCAGAATAACCAGGGCAAAGTCTCTCTTTATACATGTGCAATTGGCGCAGATAACGACCTGCTAACACTGGATATGTTCTCGCTTGTCAGCGGAGGAAAACTTCTCTATTCAGACACACATGCGTCATTTCCTCGCAAACTCTCAAAACTTGTTTTGGATCTGAAAGATCCCATTGCAAAAGACCTATCGGTCTCAGTCATTCCCCACAACCCAAATTCCAATATCGAATTCTATACGGCAAACTCTCAGCTCCCTTCTTTATACGGTCATCAGCCTTACGTCCTCGTTGGAAAAATTGATGAACCCGGCTCATTTGATTTGGTCATCCAGGGAAGGCATCAAGGCAATTGGATCGCGATCAAGAAAAACATCTCGTTCATTGATGGACATAAAGGCGATGACAAACTTGAAAAACTCTGGAATGCGCAGCATGCGGGCCTTTGTTATGCCAAATTCATCAAAGAAGGAAAGCTAGCCCATTTGAAAGAAGCCAAGCAGATCCTCAAAAAATCCCGATCTGAGGTCGCGTTCGAGTGAGTTTAAGAATCATTGGCGGAGAATACCGAAATCGGATCCTCAAAACTCCCAAGGGAGAACAAACCCGTCCAACTCTTGCCGTCATGCGCAAAGCGGTGTTTGATATTTTGCAGTCTCAAGTAGAAAATGCACACTTCCTCGATCTCTATGCAGGATCAGGAGCGATGGGACTTGAAGCGCTGAGCAGAGGGGCTGCTCATGCAACTTTTGTCGAAACGGACCGCGAAGCTTTTCGCTGCATCACAGAAAATGCGCGCACACTACTTGCGCAAGACAAGTGCACGTTTATCAGCTACGATGTTCTTCTCGCCTTAAAAAAATTGGCCAAAGAAGAAAAAAAATACGACATCGTTTACGTCGATCCTCCTTATGCGCCCGCCGCTAAATTAAGACTCTTGCAAGAGGTCCTTCTTTTCTTCGACGCACATCCTCTTCTAAACGCAGGAGGCAGGCTCTTTTTAGAAGAAGCTTCTCCTTCCACATTAAAAATCGAACTTCTTAATCTCTCTAATCTGGCCCTTGTCGACACGCGCACCTTTTCCCGTTCTGCCTTGCACCAATTCCGTGTAAAAGATTAGAAGTGCAGAAAGCCATATCTAATGACATTGGAGCAAAAAAATGAAAACAGCTTTATTTCCAGGAACCTTCGATCCTCCTACACTTGGCCATCTCGACATCATCAGGCGCTCAAGCTCTGTTTGCGACAAGCTCTACATCGGTATTGCAATCAACTCAGCCAAGGCCGATACTCTTTTCGATCTCAAGGAGAAAAAGTCTATGCTGGATACAATCTGCAGGCCTTACTCTCATGTAGAAGTCGTCACATTTTCGACGCTTGCCGTCGATTTCGCAAAGCAAAACAAAGTCGATTTTCTGCTTCGCGGACTTCGCGCTTTCTCTGACTTTGAATACGAGTTCAGAATGGCGCTTACGAATCGTCATTTAAGCGGAATTGAAACTGTTTTTCTAATGGCGGATGAAAAAGTGAGCTATATCAGCTCAACGCTAATTCGCGAGCTTGGCAGATTCAAAGCGAGACTTCACGATTTTGTTCCTCCTGAGATCGAAGAGCAAATTTATAACCGCGTCTCCAATTAGTGATATTATGGCAAATCTTGTACAAAGCGCTTTCAATTACGTAGCTAGCAACTATCAAATACCCACTTCAACACAAAACGCAATCCTCCGGACATCATCGATCCTCGCTCCCATAATCTTCCCTCTTGAGAATAGGCAAATCACCGTTGAGAAACATCCTTTACAAACCCTCTATCATTTATTAGGACGGACCCAAGATTTGGACAGTCTCCGGAATGCTCTCTACGCTGTGCCGGAAAGTTTGCGCAACGATCTTTTTTTCGAAGTCTGGACACAGGCCGCCGACTTTCCAAAAGAAGGGGATAAATGGGGAGAGGTTAATGCTCTTGCGAATTTAGAAAGACTTCTAGCTGTCATCAAAACTGTAGCTGAGAAAAAGTTTGACGCGCTCTCTAGCCGCAAAAAAAGTGACGTTAGCGCCACTGCTTCCCGAATGGCCGGCCAGCCTCAAATAGGGGATGAGTTAAATGTCAAAAGCGATACCGAAAGACTTATCCGCGCGCTCCATCGCAACCAATGTTTGAACGCTCCTGGGATTGAGATTTCCGTCTATTCCGATTTGGAAAAAGATGCCATTACCCCTTCAAAGCCTTTTGATTTGGGAAGAGAAGAATTAGAGCGTGGCCAAATCTGTCTGCTAAATGGACTTGCCAATGCCTTTCAAGATGCTTATAAGAGCGCTTCTGAGCTCTCTACAGAATGCGCACAAGGGAAGAACCTGCATTGCGTTTATAGCGCAACTGTGGGCACCGCATGGGACTTTGCCTCAGGACTCTTATGCCAGAGCAACACCATCACGCCGCCTGTCCTCCATTTGCTCGATCTTTGGCAAGACTTTTTCGAAGAAGATCAAGACAGTAAATTCTTGCAGATCTGTCATAGCAGAGGTGCAATTGAGGTCAATAAGGCCCTCGAGCTGCTTCCTCCTGAACTCAGGCAGAGGATCATTGTGGTTACCTTAGCCGCAGCATGCCTCATTCCGGAAGAAAAGGCTTATAAAGTGAAAAACTTTGTCATTGAATCCGATCCTGTGGTGCAAATCTCCGCAAATCGGGATCTTCTCATCAATGCGGAGCACACGATCAAACTGCCTTGGCACAGCGATACGATCAACCCGCATAGCTCTCGCGGCTCTAGCTACCGTGAAGCTCTGCGGCCCTTGATCGATTCCTACATCCGCACAAACGATATTTGATATCCATTTGGGAATAAAAAAACGCCCCAAAAACAACCTCCTTTGAAAAGGAAGTTGTTTTTGGGGCGTTTTTTTTGAAAGTTCAAGATTTAAGCTAGCTTCTTACCTTTATCGAATTTCGATTCTTCGACTTTTCCATCTTTATCGTAGCTCTTCTTGATGCCATGAAGCTCATCTTCCAGGAAAGTTTGCAGCAAGTGGGGCTTGCCATCCTCATAGAATTTATTGAACTTGCCGTGGCGTTTGCCCTCTTTATATTCCCCTTCAAATGTCAGCACTTCCTGATCGTTCCACTCTTTGTAAGTGCCGTGGATCTGTCCATTTTTGTAAGGAATGGTCTTGGCAAGTTTGCCGCTATCGTAATAGGTGTTCTCTACACCTTCTTTTAGGTCATCTACAAAATTGGCTTCAACAAACACTTTGCCGCTTGGATAATATTGGACCGATGGGCCATGGCGTTTATCGCCGTGGAATTCGATCGTCATCAAAAGCTGCCCTTTAGGAGAATAGATTTTGGCTATGCCTTCTTTAACTCCATTCGCATAAGGTGTCGTTGCGATTTTTATGCCAGACTCATTGTATTCGACAGCTTCTCCAACAGCCAGGTCGTTTTCAAAGGTAACTTCTAGTGCTTTGACTCTGCCGAAATATTCATGTGTAGGATAATACACTTCATGAAGACCTTCTCTGCGATTGTCTTTGTAATGGTATACAATATCTTTGCCATCGCGCCCTTTCTCAAAGAAGCGCCCATTCATCTTGCCATGAACAAAGGTGGCCTCTTCAACAAGGGTTCCCTCTTGGTCCCACATCGCCTTCATGCCATGAAGATCTCCATTATCATAAGAGACAACCGTGTGTGCAGAGCCAGTTGGGTAATAAGTCCTCTGCTCTCCATGCATTTGTCCTGCATCATTGTAACTAAAATACCTAGCTAACTGGAGAATCTGTTTTTTTGAAGAACCGCTCTCATCAAGATCTGCTTTTGAAAAGTACTCTTTATGCTCGCCGATTGGAATGCCATCTCGGAATGTTTTCACAGAAGAGAGCGATCCGTCCTCATACCACGTTTTGATCTCTCCGTCGAGCTTGTCCTCTTTATAGAAGGCGGCTACTTTGATTTGACCGTTTGCATAATACTCTTCATCTTTGCCGTGTCTTTTACCTTTTTCCAGTTGAATGACTTCTTTCGGTTTATTTTTGCCGTACCAGAGTTTCGCGGTACCGACCGCGAGATCGTTTTCGTAGCGGACATCCGCAATAAGCTCACTCGTATCGCTGAACTCTTTATGGACACCTTGTTTTTTACCCATCGCAAAATCGCCGCTGAATCTCAATACCCCATTCTCATCCCACTCTTTTCGCGTATTATCGAGATTGCCATCTACATAAAATTCTTCAAGTTTGGAATTGCCGTTTGCAAACCATTCCTTCCACTCTCCGTCTTTCACTCCATTTTTTAAATGAATGCGGGCTGCGATCTGTCCGTTTTCATGCCATTCCTCGAATAGGCCATCTTTAACATTACCCACATAGAACGCCTTCACTTTCATTTGCCCGTTAGGATAATATTCTTTTTGCTCTCCCTCGAACTGGCCATTTACAAAGTTATACTCAATATGGGGCTTCCCATTTTCAAACCATTGGAAGAATGGGCCCTCGCGCTTGTCAGAAACGATCCGGTATTCAGCTATTTTGATCCCCGAAGGAGTAAATTCTTGAATAGGAGCTAATAGATTTCCCTGCTTATCGTAGTTTGCAATATAAACAAGCTTTCCATCTTCTGTATTGCGCCAATGTTTGCCCTGGGGAATGCCATCTTTAAATTCACTTTCGCCAATGAGTTTGCCATCAGCGCTGAAATACTGCTCTTTCCCGTTCTTCTTGCCATTTTTATACTGAACTTTATGAGATTCTTTTCCATTACCATGGTATCCGATATGAGTACCAACCGGCTGTCCCTGATTATAGTCTTGGACCCCAAGGATCGAACGATCTTCCGCATAGAGGACCAGAGCCGGATTTTTACCATCAGAGTGCAAAACCCCATTTTGATAACGCGAACTCACCTTTAGAGCGCCCCCTTCATACCACTCCATTCCATTGCCATGCGGAACTCCATTCTCATAGGGAACGATGGCAGATCTATTGCCTTTAGGGTGATATTTAATCAGCTCGCCCGTAATTTTGCCGTTTGCATACATCACTTCCTCAGCCTTCACTCCATCTTCATAATAGGAAATCATTTGGCCATGGCGCTCACCCTGTTTAAAGCTGCAGGTGCCGTGAAGAGTGCCGCTTTCAAAATATACCTTCATCTCTCCGTGCGGCAGTCCCCTGTCGTAAAAAGCTGTTTTTTCGACCTTACCGCTTGAAAAATAGGAAACGCACATCCCATGGGGAACGATTGTCGATTTCCAATCTTTAGCTCCTTGGGAATCCTCTGAAACATGGATGAGGTCCATTTCTGTCTTGATTTGACCGTTTGGATAAAAAAGGATCTGCTTCACAGGAGCTTCGTTGCTATCCCCAATCTGTTCATAAAATAGAACTCTCTGCGGTTGCCCTTGAGGGTAGTTTTCCATAATCATAGGGCGCCAGTGGGGTTGGCGAGCTTTTAATGCAGGAGCCACGGGCGTAATTAACTCGGGAGTCGCCCAGCCGAGGGTCAATCCTAACGAAAGAGCTATCACTAACAAGGAGTGTATGCGCATAAAATATCTCATGAAAAAAAGGGTTTTTTCACCACCATACATAATTGCCTCTTAAGTCTCAAGAGGGGGAGAAATTAGAGTTCTTTGACAAGAAAAATGGAAGATTTTTTTGAAAAAAATTTAAAGGACATCCCCTCAAAGCATTTTTCAAAAAAATCTTCCATAAAAAAAGGCGATTGGAACCAATCGCCACTACCATTATACAAAATCTCTCAGATTACATTCCAAGAGCGATCCAGCTTAGGCCAAAACCCCAAACCACAAAAACAACCCCTTTGATTTTGAGGTAACCTGGACTTGTGACCGTTTTAGAAAATAGCATCTGCGGTGCAAAGAACACGAGCAGACCGCGGAGAAAAATAACCCAGCCAAAAAGCGTAACAAGAATTGTCAGGTTAGGCATCCACATATTAAAGGTGCTGAGCACAGCAAGGCCAATTAACGTGTTTATAATGCCCATCACATACATAAGACCCGGTGTGCTTTTAACAGATGTGATAACTTTTTTCACATTTGCTTGATAGCACAACATCCAAATTCCCAAAATCATCAAAAACGGACCAAAAATAGTTGCAACACCCATTGCGTTCTGCATTCTCGCCTCCCAAAAGTTAGTTTAAACGATATTCCCCACCTTAAGGAGCAAACAAATTATTTGTCAAACATCGTTTTTATAAGAGGGCAAAAAAACATAGTTTTTGGATGCTTGGGGTCCCTAACCTGACATGTGTTTCTCATAGCGGCCCATCAACTGGGCGCGTGCGATGACATGTCCTTCCATAGCGGCCTCAACCTCTTTTTTAGTGGCGCCTTGATGCGGAGAAATTTCTTGATCCAGGGCATATAGCTTAAAAAAATAACGGTGCTCGCGATCAGGGGGGCAAGGGCCTATGTACGCCAGAGTGCCTGATGTGTTCTTTCCAGCTACACCCGGAGCTTTGGAATTTTCAGGGATTTTTGTTGTTGTTGGCGGAATATTAAACACCACCCAGTGGTCGTACATTCTCTCTTTGCGAACAAACTCAGGGACATCTGGATCGTCCATAATCAGCACGAGTGCCTTGGCTGAAGGGGGAACATTGCTGAATTGGATTTCCGGATTAACGCCTTCACCTTCACACGTAAATTTCGAGGGGATCTTTCCCCCTTCGGTAAATGCAGGACTTGTTATCTTCATGAGACCTCAATATGGGTTTTCATTTGGGAGGAGCTGGGATTTTCTGTTTTAATACAAGCGGCTTATGGCTAAAAAATTTGAGCAAATGACCGGACTGTAAATCAAACCATAAAACTCTACCATCCTCTTTAGAACTGTGAAATGCCAAAACTCCACGTGGCTCGACTCTACCTCCGGAATAAATATCAAAATGGAGTTTGGGGGATTTAGTGTTGTTAAAATCAATGTGATGGACGTAGGGCAAAGAGACCGCCCCCTGCTTAAGCTTACTGGCCGGGAACGGTTCATCGGTTGAAAATTGGTAACTGCACTTTCCGGTTTTAAGAGAAATGTCGAGAGCAAGGTCTGTTTGGTAGGCTGCTGATAACACTTGCGCTTCTTGGAGGGCTATAAAAAGATCGCTCACTTCCCCTTCGAAGCGGTGAGCCTCGATCAGTTTTTTAACCTGAATCCCCGTGACTGCACCAATGACGCTCAAAATCATAAGAGCGATCATGATTTCCATAAGAGTAAAAGCTCTTCGCACTACCCGGCTTTGTAGGGTCATTTCGTTTTTTTGCCTTTTTCATAAGCTGTGAGACGGGCGGAATCGACCACAATGTTGCCCGGAATGTCTTCATCTTCTCTGATATCAAAAGGGACACCCCATCCGTCTTTTACAAAATCATCCGGCTTCTTGACCAGTCCTGAGTCGGCAAGGTATTTCTTCGGCTCCTTAATGACTTTTTCCATAGGCGCGCCTCGTGCGACCTCAAGCATGAGGATATCTGCGATTTGCTCTTTTGCTTGCCTGGTCTTAAATGCCTTGCCTTCATCAAGGCTTCCTTTCATATTCACTCCTACAACACTGCCGATCAGACCGATCAAAACAATTACGATCATGATCTCGATCAAGGTAAGGGCTCTTTTTTTTCTCTTAAGTTTCATCAAAAACTCCTTTTTTAGTTAGCTGTGAATGAGCTGACATCGGTGAGCGGTAGTAAAATAGAGAGTACGACAAGGCCGACGATTGCTCCCAAAGTGATTAATAAGGCAGGCTGAAGAAAAGTGGAAAGCTGCGAGAGGTGCTTTTCCAGCTCTTCATCGTAAATATCTGCGAGGGAAAAAAAAGCATCTCCCATTTTTCCCGTCTCTTCGGCAAGAGCGAGCATCCGCAATATAAGGGGAGGGATTAACGGAGCTCCCTTAAATGCTGCACTCAACCTTTCCCCCTGGCCCACTCTCTTTTCCGCATCGAGAATAGATGCTTCAAGAAGGGGACTTTTAACAACGTTGCGAGAGAGGCTTAGCGCTTCCAAAAGGGGGACGCCGCCTGCAAGAAGCATCGCAAGGGATCTGCAAAAACGAACGAGCGCAGAATGAAGAATCAACGTTTTAAGATAGGGAACTTTGAGAGAAAACCCATAGAGAAACACTTTTCCGGAGCTGCTCCTTAGCAAAATAACAATTCCAAATAAGGCGCTTGAAATAGCGATCAGAAGAAAAACAACATGGGCATTGAGCCAGTTGCTGATCCCAACAACGATCGCAGTCACCGGATGGAGCGCTCTATCTTCAAATAGCTCTTTCATTGAAGGAACGACAAAGAACATCAGTCCACAGGTGATAAGAAAACAAAAAAAGCCTAAAAATGCAGGATAAGCAAGAGCAGAGACCAGCTGTTTTTTTAACTTCTGTTGGCGGGCAATGAGTTGGGAGAGCTGATCGAAAATGGAAACGAGGTTGCCGCTTTGCTCTGCAACCTGCACCATCGAAAGATAAATTTTATCAAATGTCGCAGGGTAGCGCTTTAGAGCGCTAGAGAGAGGGGTCCCTTCCTTAAGATGGTCGCACAAATCAAGAAATAAGGAGTGGGCTTTGTGACGACGGTATTTTTCTTCAATCGTGAGCAGACTTTCATAAAGCGGCAATCCCGCTTTGAGAAGCTGTGTGAGTTCGCGTGTAAAAGACAGCAGCATTCCGGGAGGAAGTGTGAGCTGATCTTGTTTACTCTGCATTGCAGTGACCGCTGTCACCAAGATCTGTTGTTTGCGGAGCCTCTCCTTAGCTACCAGCAAAGAATCTGCGTCGATGACCCCTCTAAACGCTTTTCCTTCGACACTTACGGCCTGGTATCTAAAAAGTGGCATAATCAATCCCTCACAGCTCTTCTATGCAACGCGTGACGCGCAGTACTTCACTCGTTGAGGTCATCCCAGCAATCACAAGGCTGGCGCCTTCTTGCCTAAGTCCCCTCATTCCACCCGCTATTGCCGCTTTTTGCAGCTCTAAAGCATCGGGGCTTTGCAATAGCTGTCTCTTAATGGCTGATGTCATAGGCATGAGCTCATAAATTCCATGCCGGCCTTTAAAACCGGAGCCAAAACAATGAACGCACCCCTCTCCTTTGTGGAATTTTTCATCGATAAGTTCACTTCGATCAACTCCAAGCTCTTTGAGTTCCTGTACGGAAGGGAAATAGCTTACCTTGCAATGAGGACAGATCAATCTTACGAGGCGCTGAGCGAGAATGCCTACAACAGAAGAAGTAAGAAGATAAGGCTCAATTCCCATGTCGACTAGGCGAGTGAGAGCAGATGGAGCATCATTAGTGTGCAGAGTGCTCAACACGAGGTGTCCGGTAAGAGAAGCCTGAATCGCAATCTCTGCTGTTTCCTTATCGCGGATCTCTCCAATCATAATGACATCCGGATCTTGCCTAAGAATATGTCTTAGCCCTGTTGCAAAGGAGAGCTGAATCTTATGATTAACGCCAATCTGCGCCATTCCCTGAAGCTTAAATTCAACAGGATCTTCAATTGTCATGATATTTGTTTCAGAGTTGTTAATCTCGGACAGGCCGCTGTAAAGCGTTGTGGTTTTTCCACTGCCGGTAGGTCCTGTGACAAGTACAATCCCTTCGCTTAAATGGATCAACTTTAAAAAGGACTCTAACATGGCAGGATTCATACCGATCTTATTCAAACCGAGAAGAACATTTCCTTTGTCGAGGATACGCAATACAATTCTCTCCCCGAAAACGACAGGGACCGTGCTTACGCGAAAATCAATTTGACGGCCGCCCATGTTCAGCTTGATCCTTCCATCCTGAGGCAGGCGATGTTCCGCAATATCAAGACGGGCCATCACCTTGATGCGTGTGATTAACTGGGACTGGAATTCTTTTGGAGGGGCATGGCGCTTCTGCAAAACACCATCAATCCTATAACGCACTCCCAGCCCATTTTCCATCGGCTCAAAGTGAATGTCGGAAGCTCCCTGCTGAATTGCTTCTGCTAGCATCACATTAAGCATTCGGATGACGGGAGACTCTGTGTTTTTCTCTAAAAGGTCATAGCCGTCTTCCACGTCGATCTGATCGCCCTTGCCTTCTGTTGTTAGGCTGGCAATGTATTCTGACGCCTCATTTTCCCTTTGATGATAGCAACGTTCGATAGACTCATCCAAAGCCGTCTTCAAAGCTACCGCCACACAGATTTCTTTATGGGTTATGCAGCGCACTTCTTCGATCAGCTCAAGATCAAAAGGGTGGATCATTGCAACGAGCAGCACCCCTTCCTTTTCCTCTAAAGGAAGAAGGTGCCTGTTTTTAGCGAATGCATAAGGGATCGGGGTGATTTTCTCTTTGACAAAATGAAATTCAGACAAATCGGTAAAATAGGGAAGATTGAACCTTCGAGCGATCTCTTCAGGTTCCCCTATATTTTTCTGCACCTGAGGAGTGGATTGGGAAGGAATGCTCCCTGGGATAGAAGAGTTCTTCTTAATCGCATTAATGAGATCCTCGAAAAATCCCTTAAGCTTGCTATTTTGTAAAGAACCATTAGACATTGCTGTTACCAAACAGAGCTTTGAAGCTGTTTCGGAAATACTTTTTGCGCTCTTTGTCCATAGCTTCGGCCATGCGCTCAAGATATTCAGGAATGTCGCCAGGTCTTTTCATCACCTCTTCATTCCGAATTTTAATCAACTCCTCCTCGGGGTCGAGGACAAGAGTGGGCGTAATGAAAATAAACATCTCAGTATTGTGATTGTTCAATCGCATCGAACCAAAAAGTTTGCCGATGCCCGGAATGTCTCCGATAAATGGGATCTTCTCTTGATTGTCAATTGTGGCTTTACGGCGCAATCCACCTAGAATAATTGTCTGGCCATCGGGCACGCGCACTTCATTTTCAATATGGCGTCTATGAACGAGAGGACGGTCATCATTGTGATGGGGCTGAGGAGTATCAAAAGTGATGTTGGTTTGCAAGGTGACAAATCCCCTGCCATCAGAACTTATCTCTTCCTCATCTGCGACATGTACGGTCGGCGTCATAATCATCGTAATACCGAACTGGGCGCGCGTATAGGATTTTTCAAATGCAATCCCTTTATTCGTGTCGACGGGAGCTGCTCCATTGTTGATTGAGATCTCTTCGACGATCGAGATCGTAGCAGGCGTTTGGTTCACCGTGATAATCGATGGCGCCGCATTGAGCTGAATGTCTTCTTGCGTCATCAAAAAGTTCAGCGCGAGATCATAGGCGGGAAAGTGTTTGGACTTGCGCCCGTGAAGTAGGTATTGTAAAACGCCCGGGCCCTCAGGCGCCAGGTCGGAGTTCCACCGGATCCCATCCTTCCTGGATCCCAGCTTAAGCATGTTCAAGCCATAGCTGTTTTCATTTTTGATCCTCTTTTCAAAGAGCATCACCTCGATTTGAACCATCTTTTTCGGTACATCAAGCTTGCGCAAAAGATCTTTGATTTTTACCAAAGCATCCCTGCGGACGACCATAAGCAGATTTCCCGTCTTTGGGTCGGCGATAAAGTGATCCGCTCCCTGCTCCATCTCAAGCGAGGCGGTACTACCTGCTTTTAAAGGTGGAGGCGCAACAACGAGAGGAGCTGTTGGGGGATAGCCATCAGGCGGCGTCTTAAATAGCGGCCCTTGGGAATTGAAGCTAACATCCATCTCTTTGTTAGCCTCTGTCGAGGAAACGAGCAAGGAGTTGTAGACTTTTTCAAGGACCTGTGAGAGATCTTCGGGATTGCTGTGTCGGCATTGATAGAGATAGACCGTCATTTCTGCAGGATCTTGCAATTGTTCCTCGGTATCCTTAATGACCTTCTCGGCGCGGTCCACAACTGCTTCCCCCCCGAGCAAAATCAATGCATTGCCCTGATTTAAGGAAAAAACACTCAAACTATCTTGTTCAGGCTTCCCAAATGGCGCTCTACTTTTTTCAATGGCCTCTCCAAAAAAAGACTGAAGGATCTTTTCCATCTCCCTAACCGCCATCTTGGTGACAGGTACTACCCTGGACACCTTTCCACTCGCGTTTTCCCACACCGTATTGTAGAGGTCGATGAGCTTGAGAACCTCTTCCTTCATTGCAACAATGGCAATTTTAGGTCCGATCTGATGAATAAAGGTCTGCTTAGCATCGGCAAATCTCTCAAAGAACTGCAAAGAGCTCTTCACTTGTTCGACAGGAGGAGTAAATACGTAAAACAAACGCGTGCGATCGGGGATCCACTGCAATTGCTGAGGAGAAGACGCTATCGCCTGGATAGCGGAAGGATCCTGTTTTAAGATGTAAAGCTGCCTTACATGCGCATTTACTTTTTTGACGCCAATCCCATTATGGGAAAGAATGATCTCGAGGACCTCGCTCCACGACTCTCTGGGAATGGGGATATTGGAGTGCATATTCAGTTTTAAAGATGCCATCTCGGGGGGGACGATGAATAGGTAATCGAGAGCCCCGTACTCCATCACAAGTTGCGAGAGCGTCGTTTCTTCCTGATCCCAAAGCGCATAGCCCTCTTCTTCTTTTTTTGACTCTCCGACAGCAGAATCGTGCCACCTGTTTTCCAAAGAATGAATGCCGGCCCTTAGATCATTGACATGGCTTAACAGATCGCAGAAAGTCTCTTCGCTTGCACCCTCAGCATGAAGCACTTTCGCTTTTCTGTAGCACTCATCGAGTTCTGCACGCTTTGCAATCAGCTGTTCATTGACATCCTTAAGCATAGCGTCAAAATTTCCAGCCCCTTCGTGAGTCCTAGTGCCGCTTGCCATTTTTTCGGCGATCGTTTGAGAAAAAATCACTTCGCCGCAGAGGCATAATAACGTGGTTAATAAAAAGAATTTTTTCATTTCTTGCCAAAGTGGAGTGGTTTTCTTTTACGAGAGGTCTTACCTTGAGATTTATCAGAGTCTATGGGCAACGCAAAAGGCGTCACCTGAGTGCGCGTTTCATCAAATAGGTTCCCTTTCATGACAGGGCACCCCTGCTCTTGTTCTATTCCATCAAAGATGAGGAGCTCTCCCTTCAAACGGTGATTCAAATACAGCTCGATTTCTTCATTTCTTCTTAAATTGCGCCACCCCGTTTGGGTTTTAAGCAGCCAATCTCCCTGTCTTATAATCACGCGCCGCTTGCCGAGCGCACAACTCACTTGCGTCCCGCTTCTTAGACGCACTTTGGAAGGCATCGCCTCGGCTTTGAGCTGCAAACGCGCTTGCCTGTCCATCTCTACATTCAATTGGAGAGGACAAAACCCCATTTCATCCCACATCTCAATATCAATCGACTTCCCGGAAATGGCTCTGATATAGGCGATGGGGCAATCATTTTTCAGTCCTTCACGGTGAGCAACGCGCCACTCTCCTTCATCGTAAATCATATAGTCTCCCGGAGTTACGAAGAACCCATACGTGCTTGATCCCGAGCTAAGTTCCAGGACCGACTTGTCTTTCCAAGGAGAATACTCTCGTCCGCCATATTTCTGAATCAAAAGGTCGTGAGTAAAACCTCTGGCAGCTTTGAGCTGGCTCACATATTCCTGTTTGCCGGGGTTATAAGAAGCAGGAACCCCGCCTTGCTGGCTAATGATAAACTGTCCTTTCTCCTCGCCTTCTTTGCCCTCCTTTGAGACAAGTTTTCTCCCTGCCTCAACTAGGACTGCACCATTGTCGAGCAAGATCGGCTTGATCCAGAGCGCCGTTGCAACTTCAGAGGAGAGAAGTCCTTTGCCTTTCTCAGACTCTTTAAGATAAAGACTGCGCCCATTAGGCAAGGTAAGTTGCTCCTTGCCGTTCTTTAACGAAACTAGAATTTTCACTTGCGCTGGATCGATATCCGGACGAGAGTTGTAGGCAATTAGAGCCAGCTCCTCTGCTAATCTGGAAACCCAGCCAAATGCGTAGCGAGGATGAAGCGCAAGCGCGCCACTGCCTATCGTCTCGTAGGGAAATAGCGCCTTGCCCCCTTTATGCAAAGACATACTTCCTTGCGTCTCAAACCCATTTGAGTTCCATCGATACACAAAGTAAAAAAGGGACAAACCCAAAAAAACAGCGCAAAGCGAAACCGCCGCAATCCGTGCGCCCTCTTTCAACCATCTGTCGATATGCAATCTCTTTGGCGGAATAATCAACACGAAAAACTCTGCTTTCAAAACAGAGGAGTCTATGAAATTTCAAAAATAAACAAAAGGGAGAATTCGCAGCGCTATACCCAAGCTGTCAAAAATCGACAGAAACTTTTTATTAGGACAGGTTCAGAGGCTACAACTATAATTAAGTTGCGTAAAAATTAAATTAATACTTTAATCAAAACTAAGAACGAGAATTCTATTTTAGAGGATATATGGACGGTAACAAACCGAAAGAGGGAGTTTCTGTGAGAGAAATTGAAGAATTTACAAAAAAACACCGCTTCGAAGTGTTTTTCTGTCTGGCTTTCATCCTTGCCTGCTTTTTCACTTTTGTAATGTGGGGTCCCGCATGGTCTATAGTTGCAGCCACAATCGGCGCAATAGTCGGAATTTTGCTACATGATAAAGTAGCTAATTTCTGCAAAGCAACCATGCAATTTGTCTTTAAACAGGAAAAAACGACGCAACTCATATTGGGCATCGTATTCTTGATCCTGGCTATCTTTATCCCGCCTCTTTACTTCCTGCTCCTTGGCCTCCACGGCGGAAAAGATATCCACCGCAATGCTATCGACAATGCTAACCCGCCCCGTTAAGCGCTATTTTTCTCTGCTCGATGTAGTCGAGCAGAGAAACGTCTCCCTGCTTGAAGTTCTGAGCGAGTAGGGCATAAGCATCAGGATCATAAGTCTTCAAGTTCACTGGGCGATCCTTCCATCCCGCGTTTCCAATTAATTCGTCTAAGGCGGCTAACTCTCCTTCTTTCGAGCCTAACTGCCTCTCTAAAGCTGCAATCCGCAACAAATTATAAGCATAAAGCACACTTCCTGATCTGGCGGTCTTGTCCCGACTATCCCAAAAAGCATCATCCTTCTCCAGATCGGTTCTTAAAGACTTAGCTTCATTAAGGGCCAAAGCATATTTGCCTTGAGTGATTGTCAAAGTATTCCGAGAAAATCGCTCGTAATAAGGAGAGAGGAGCTCATGAGATCTATGGATAGCAGCGCTTGCAAGCCGTCCCGAGTTTTTCACCTCTCCGAGGGTCACAAGCCTCTGAGCAATATGAGTGCCGAATTTCGTCTCCAACTCAGGGTGGTGGCTTAAGGGTTTTGCGAGGGATTTGGGGATGATGGGATCCTGATTACCTTCTGCAGCCCACGCAGTAAAAGCTTTTTGAACTTCAAGGTAGTCCGATTTTTTTCCAGTCAGAAACTTCCCTGCCACTTGAGAAAGGCAAAAGGAGAGGACGATCAGGGTGAGAAACGAAACGAGAATTGCCTTGCTATGCCCAGAAATCCATTCTGCGCAAAAAGCTTTAGCAAAAGCTGCTCTTCCGATGGGAAGCTGCTCTTTAGGTCGATTGTCCATGGGTCTCCCTTGGGTAACTTTATACCGAAAGCGATTCAAAAGTTAGCCCTGGGCTGCGTGAAAGCCCCGGGGTTCGACGATCGCAAGTCGGTTCATATTGTATAATATTGACCGACTTGCGATCGCCAAACCGCGGGAGCTTTGACGCAGCCCAGGGCTAACTTTTGAATCGCTTTCGGTATATAAATAGAAATCATAATTTTGGACCGAATTAAGGGAAAGAAACAAAAAACAAAAAAATATTTTCACATGAAACCTCGCAGACCATCACCACTTTTGTTTACTTAGTCTAAGCGAATTCAATATGACGGACACCGAACTCAAAGTCATAGCAGCGCTTGCTATAATGGGGCTAAGCAAAAGACCAAATGCGGGATAAAGCACTCCTGCTGCAATCGGCACTCCTAAAGTATTGTAAAAAAAAGCGAACCAGAGATTTTGTTTGATATTGCGCATTGTGGCATGGCTCAAACTTCTAGCTCTTGCGATCCCCCTTAGATCGCCTTTAACGAGGGTAATCCCGGCGCTTTCTATAGCGACATCGGTCCCTGTGCCCATCGCAATACCGACATCAGCCTGAGCTAGTGCCGGGGCATCGTTGATGCCATCTCCCGCCATAGCGACAATCCGCCCCTCAGCTTGATAGCGCTTGATAACCTTGTTTTTATCAACAGGCAGTACTTCCGCTTCAATTTCATCGATATTCAACTCTTTGCCTACAGCTCTAGCTGCTGTTTGATTATCCCCGGTTAACATGACAATGCGAATGCCCTCTTTGTGCAGCAGTTCAATCGCTTCTTTTGTAGAGGCTTTAATGACATCTGAAACAGAAAGAATTCCGACTAATTGACCATCCACTCCAAGATATAAAACTGTTTGGCCTGACTGGTAGAGAGATTCCGTTTTTTCTAAAGAGCTCCCTAAATCGATGTTCAAATCTAAAAAGAGTTTTTGATTGCCGATCGCCATCAATCTTCCGGAAATTTTTCCGATAACCCCTTTTCCAGAAACGCTCTTAAAATCTGCTACCGGCAATAAAGGTAAATTTTTCTCTTTGGCCCTGGATATGATGGGACCTCCCAATGGATGCTCGCTTGCAATTTCCAAGCTGGCTGCCAGTTGTAGAAGTTCATCTTCGCTTTTTTCAGCAAGACAGATCACCGCTCTTAACTTTGGCTTCCCTTCAGTAAGAGTTCCCGTTTTATCTACGACAACAGTGTCTACCTTAGACATCATTTCTAAAGCTTCTGCATTTTTAATTAAGATGCCGGCTTTTGCGCCTTGCCCCACGCCCACCATAATGGACATCGGAGTCGCAAGGCCTAGCGCGCAGGGACATGCTATGATGAGAACTGCAATGGCATTTATTAGCGCGTGGGCAAGAGCAGGGGAAGGGCCGACAAGGCTCCAAATAATAAAAGTGAGAATAGCTAAGCCCAAAACAATAGGAACAAAATAAGAGGAAACTACGTCAGCTAGTTTCTGAATCGGAGCCCTGCTTCTTTGTGCTTCGCTTACCATTTGAATAATTCTGAAAAGCAATGTTTCGCTGCCGACCTTTTCAGCGCGCATGATAAAACTGCCGCTGCCATTCAAAGTAGCGCCCGTTACTTTGTCCCCAATATTTTTAATCACAGAAAAAGGCTCTCCTGTGATCATCGATTCATCTACTGAGCTGCTTCCTTCAACAACGACTCCATCCGCAGGAACCTTTTCGCCGGGTCTGACACGGAGCACATCTCCCTTTTTAACCTCTTCAAGCGAAATATCTTTTTCAGATTTGTCATTTAAGATGAGACGCGCAGTTTTGGGCGCCAAATTAAGAAGGGCCCGGATCGCGTGGCTTGTTCTCTCTCTAGCACGCAACTCTAAAACCTGGCCTAAGAGAACTAAAACAGTAATTGCGCTCGCTGTTTCAAAATAGACGGGAACTTCATGATTTGCACTTTGAAATGAAGAAGAAAAAAATGCAGGCCAAAATGTTGCAACCAAACTGTAAAAATAAGCCGCCCCAATGCCGATGCTAATCAAGGTAAACATGTTTAAATTGCGTTGAAGAATGGAATCCCACCCTCGCTTAAAAAATGGCCACCCGCCCCAAAGAACTACGGGAGTTGCAAAAGCTGCTTGGGCAACATGAGAAAAAAGAGGCCACACCATCATTGAAATCAAAATGGGCAGCGTTAAGAAAAGGCCCACCCAAAAACGGCGGGTCATTTCTTTGAGCTCAATATTCTCCTCTTGCTCAGCTGTAAAAATTTTGGGCTCAAGCGCCATCCCGCAAATGGGACAGCTCCCAGCCTTTGACCGGACGATTTGAGGATGCATGGGACAGGTATACTCGTCTGGGTTCCCTGCTGAAATTGAGTGATTCATTTTTTTATGATCCCTGCAGCAATGTTTCATCTAAGTCGATGCCCCACTGGTCACCATACTGTACACCTTTTCCATTTCATCGAGAGTGTGAGTTAGAGTGAATTTTTCTTCCACAAGCTGTTTTCCTCGAATGCCATATTGCTCTCTAAGCTTAGGATTGTCGACGAGTTTCACAATCGCAACCGCAACAGCTTCTGGAGAAAAAGGAGGAACGACAAAACCCGTTACCCCATCCATGCATACTTCCGGCAACCCGCCGACTGTTGTTGTCACAAGCGGACGTTCCAGGTAAGCAGCCTGTAAACTCGCCTGAGAAACTCCCTCATGCGCTGTACTCAAGAGAACAAAAATATCCATCGCTCGGATCGCTGAATAAGGAGCTTCGAGGTGGCCGGTAAACGTGACGATATTTTTCAGTCCCATCTCTGGAATTTTTAAGCGGTAATCATCGACGTGCCCGCCGCCAACAATCACCCATTTGATCTCTTTGCGATCTTTTAGTAACACGGCAGCTTTTAGCAAGTCTTGAATTCCCTTCCATGAGCGAACGAAACAAGCTGTCCCAATGAGGACGTCGCTCGGCCCTACCCCCAAAGAAGCGCGGAATTCAGCTGCCTTCAAAAGATCCGCTTTAAGAATATGGGGATCGATTCCCGTTGGGATGCATTGCAGGCGATAGGGCGGCAATCCCGCTTGGATGCCGATCGTCGATAAAATAGGAGAAGAAGTCGTCACTACAAAATCGGCCAAACTCCTATAAAGAAGGCGGCTGTTAAGCCCTTTTCGGATCGGCGTGGACAAATGGCGCGTTCGAATTACTTTTTTTTTTGCAATCCGCGCAGCAATTCCTCCTATCCATGCATCTAAAGAGGAGTGCGTATTGACCAAATCGATATTATGGACCTTGCAAATCTGAACTAAGGCATAGATCGTCTTCAAAGCACTGGATTTCCTGAAGGGAAGCTCATAAACAGTAAATCCCGCTTCTCTTGCCCTTGGGATAAGAGCTCCCCCTGAATTAACCGCCAGAAAAACTTCATGCCCGCGTTTTCTCATCCCTTCAGCTTCTCGCAAAATGCGGATCTCTTGCCCTCCCCATCCTCGGGAACTCTCCGTGTGTAATAGACGCATAATCAGTTTCCTCGTTCCAATTCCAAATTCATTAATATTTTTCTATGACCAGACGAAAAAGAGCATTTTTTAATCACATCTAAAGGAACCCACTCGTGTTCAGGTACGTCAGGGCAATCTTCCGCCTGCCAATACGAGGGGATTAGCTTCACTTTAAATCGTGTAAAGCTATGTTTCACTTCCGGCAAACTCTTCACCTTCTTCGCTGCAAATGAAAAAGGGAAGCCTGCCCGTTTTTTCTCAAGGTAAGGAAACTCATAGAGACCTGCCATCACCTGCCCCTGAGCGACTTTCTTCAATAAAAACCTATCCCCGCGCGAAATAACAAAGACCTCGCGCATAAGGGATGTAATTTTGACCTTCTTCTCTTTTTTTGGCAGCTCGGCTTGCATTCCCCGTTTAAATGCTAAACATCCCTTTTGCAGCGGACACGCCCAGCAATTAGCTTCTCGTTTACAAACAGAGGCCCCTAGTTCTATCAACCCTTCCGTCACAAGCCAAGGTTCGCTATCAGGCAAAATCTCCTCGGCAATAGTCCAGATCTTTTTAAGCGTGGAACTCTTTCCGATATCCTCTTCAATACAGAAGTAACGGGAGAGGACCCGTATGACATTTCCATCGACTGCTGCTGCCTTCTTTCGAAATGCAAAACTTAAAATGGCCCCAATAGTATATGGCCCCAGACCCTTAACTTCGGAGAGCTCACTGCGCGTTTGCGGTAAAACGCCGCCATGTTTTTGGGTCAAAAACTTGGCTGCCGCATGCAGATTCCGGGCCCTTGAATAATAGCCCAAACCCTCCCAGACCTTAATCACCTCGTCCTGTGATGCGCAAGAAAGCGCCTCGATCGTTGGGAATCGATCCATCCATCGAAGGAAATAATCCTTTACAACAGAGACCTGAGTCTGCTGAAGCATGACCTCGGAGATCCAAACGGCATAGGGCGTGGGGTTGCCGCGCCAAGGAAGATCACGAGCCTCTTTAAGAAACCACCGCTTCAAAGCATCTTCCTGGAAGGGGAAACTATTCATCGTCAATATTGCCCTGCTGGGAATTTTTTGCCTGGCAGCAGCATAACCCTTGCCCGCAATTTTGAACAACTTGGGTATATACCGAAAACTAAAAAACTATACTGCTGACGCAGTATATACCCAGGTTGGCACGCTACTTGCATCCTTACTAATAGTTACCTGTAAATTATAAGAGGCGAGTATGAATAGCTGGAATGAACTTCATGACGAATTAAAAAAGGGGTTGGAAAAAGAGATCCGCATTACCAGGGAACTTTTATCAAACCTGCACCAGGAAGAAATCTCGCTGATGCTTCACGATGTGGGCAACATAGACCAGATTTTGCAGATGCGCCATCAAATGCTCGAAACGTTAAGCGAGCTCCGATTGAATCGCTTAAACACAACCGGCAAGATCGAAAAAATTGCTTCCGAGAAAAATAAAAATCCTACCCTCGATGAAATCCTCCCCCCTCACGAGGAGACCAGCTCTGAAATCCTCTCACTCAGCGACCAACTGATGGCCTTGACCGAAAGAATGAACCGACAACAGACCCAAAATCAACGCCTGACAGAACTTGGAGAGCACGCTCGCTACCCACAGCTGCAGCTTTGCCCTCAAAATCGCCCAAAACGAAAAGCTGCTGTTGCAACAATAAATGTTAAAAAGTGACAATAGAAGTAGCTTGTAAAACAGGTTTACATTCATGACCCGTGACTTTCGTGCGGCCGGACTCATTTACGGACCCGATCTCCACCATCTCGATCACTTGGGACCGCTTTGCTGCATCATGAACATCCCCCTCATTGTCACTGAAGAAAACATTGCATCTCTAGCAGAACACTATTATCCAGGCTTGAAAGTCATCCTGTTTGACTACCTCGCCATCGCTGAATATCTAGTCTCCCATTTTGAGATGATTTTTTATTCGATGCCTAGAGACATCTTTGATGAGATCTTTTTTTTCGCTCAGAAACTTGTCCAAAAGCGCATCCATGCCATCTGGTGTCCGCACGGCAATTCAGACAAAGGAACATCCATCTTCTTCATGGAAGCCCTAAAAAAAGAAGAAGCCGCTCTTTTATACGGAAAACAAATGATCGACTTTTTAACCCGAAAAGGGGCGTTCGATCAGCTAAAGGGTTATGTAACCACAGGAAACTTTCGATACCAGTTCTATCTCGAACATCGCACCTTTTATGATCAAATCGCTGAAAGGGAGATCGCAAGCAAGCTTCCAAAAGCTGAGAAGAACCTTCTCTACGCTCCAACATGGCAAGACTATGAAAAATCCACCTCTTTTTTTGATGCAACAGATCCCCTCATCAAAAAATTGCCTACCGAACACAACCTCATCATCAAGCTCCATCCCAATTTAATGTTGCAAGAAGAATCCAAAGTCGAAGAACTGATTAGCAAGTACGAGGACAGGAACAACATCCTTTTCCTCACCGATTTTCCAGCTATCTATCCACTTCTAAACCTAGTTGATGTCTATATTGGCGACATGTCTTCTATCGGCTACGATTTTCTCTCTTTTAATAAGCCCATGTTCTTCTTAAACCAGAACCTGCGCGATCTTAAGGAAGATACCGGACTCTATCTCTTCAGGTGCGGCATTGAAATCAAACCGGAGCAGTACAGCGACATCCACAAGATGATTTCAGATTACTTCCGCTATGAACTTCGAAACTTTTCAGAAATCAGAAAAGAAGTCTACCAGTATGCCTTCGGACACTCCCAGCCGCTAGATGAACTGAAGGCAAAAATCCTTCAGCTTTATTCTCATTTTCCGGAAAAAGACCTTAACTTTTTTTAAGCGGCTGTTCGACTTTTAAGCAGTTTATCTATGGGTTTTAAACATACTTGTAATCGCCTCGGAGCCGAAAACAAAAATCAAAACTAGAAACGCAAGCGTGAGAAAAGAACCCAAGTAGCCTATGAAAACGATAACGCCATCGTCTTTCAGCAAGCCTAAGGTTATAAAAAATACTGACCACCCTGCAAGGAGATTGCTGAAAGGTATAGGAAGAGGCAATGCCAGAAAAAGACCCAAAAAAAGGACCAACAAACCATTGAAAATTTGCATTGCTGCATGGCCGCAGAGCACGGGCCATCTTGGATGGGTCAATCGGCTAGTCTTCTTCAATATTCGAAGAAAAAGCCTCGCTGTTTTTTGAATCGTTTTTGAAGAAATGGTTTTCTTTAGCATTTTCTGAGGAAGCCATATGCTTTTTCCTAAAGCAAGGCGGAAACCGAGAAAAGCGATCGCTATTCCAATTGGAGTCGAAAGACCGGGAAGTGGTATCGGCTGACAAAATGGCAGAGCCAGAAAAACCAAGAGTAATAGTCGACTCTTCCCACATAAACTCTCTAGAATTTTTTTTATGGTAAGAGACGGCTCTTTTCGAGATTTTTCAACAAGAATAGCGAGATCTTCCTCTAGCGTCCTACATTTTGTTTGATTCATATGCAGCCCATGATTCGGATAAACCAGTTGAGTGTCAATAAAATATTTTCACAAGACACTTCCAACAATTTCCACCTCTTGAGTATAAACAGTTATTATTTTAAGCGCAAAGATCGAACACATTACACAATAGAAACAAAGGATATTTTTTAACAAACAAAACAAATGACCTTTAATTGCTATATTGTTATAATTCCCAACTAATATTATTTTGGAGATACAATGACTACTATTCCACATGTAACAAATCTTCCCATAAACCAATCAGGTCTATCAACACTGCCTTTGGTAACTCTATCCCTTACTGAAACAGCAACCAAAACAGCTAAATACTTCCTTGCAGCCGTCTTAGGCATCGTTGCAACAGGAAGCCTAGCTATAGGCATTACAATGACTCCTTTTTCTCCAGAAATTGGACTCAGCGCCATTGCTTTTTCTACAACTCTGTTTGCTTTTGCAGGCTGCCTAATTCACAGCGCAAAGAATCCCCCGCAACAACCCTCCCAAACGAACTCTTAGTTTATATCGAAGAGGTCAGATTTTTCCGGCAGAACTTGGCGCTAAAACAAAGACGTGTGTGAGCTCATCGAGATTTCCGGCTGTAGATATTGCTTCTATCTCGTAAGAAGATGCGCCCTCTTTGAGGGTCTGAACAGAAGAGACGATGGCGACGCGAAATCCCGGAGGGAATACGCCGTCAAGACCTGTTGTGACCAAAAGATCGCCGGGAAGAAGCAGCCGAATCAACTCTCCTTTGCGAGATGCGTCGTATGGCTCTCCTGAGCGAAGATCTCTCGCTGGCCCCTCAACATCAGGAAAGTCATAATTAAACCCGATCCCTTTTAAGACCTGAGAGCGCGAGCGCCAAAGGGGATTGCTGGTTCCCCGAAGTTCCCCTTTTGCAAGATAAAAATCTCCCGACTGCTGCATTAAAGTATTCTTAAGTCGATACAGGGCTAGAGCTGCAGCTGAGCCTTCCTCATCGGAAGAAAAGAGATCTTCTCTAATCTCCAAAGCAAAAATTAGCGCTTCCAAATGTTCAAGTAGATGACGATTTTGTTCATTACCACGGACAGCTCTAACAGATGGAGTAAGCCTTGCATCGGTGATGAGCCGAACGCGAGACTGGCTTTTGCCGACATATTCAACAACACCTACAATCGATGTTCCTAAAAGAACCGGGCTGTTCTTTCCGATAATATTTTTGCCAACTTTGACATTGTCATTTTCCCCAAGGTTGATCCAAAAAGTGCTGCTCCAAGAAGCAGGCTCGCGGAAAATCACTTTGGCCGGAAGAGAACAGATCTGCAAATCGATCGCATTGCACAGCTCTTGACTTCTCCTCTTAAAAAACTCCTTCCAACGCTCATCGTGAGAGGGCGCCTGAGGGAGGTGATTACAGCGCGCTGTTTGTTCTTGGATCCTATCTTCATAGAGCAGCCATTCCCTGACATTTTCAATCTGAGCTCTCAAGAGTTGATTCTCTTGAGAGAGACGTTCATTTTCCAGAGAATGCTTAAGAGACCTGGAATCGCCGGGAAAAGGAAGCGTAAGCAAGAGCTGCGTTTTTTCATGCAGAAAGCTAAAGCCCCTCCAACAGGGAGCAAACGAGCACACAAAGGTCGATCGGATCCTCTCTGACGCTCCCATAGGAAGGCTCAAGAGGCACAAAAAGAAAAGCAGCAAAAAGAGATAGGATCGATAAGAGACTTTACGCATGAGTTACACCGAAAATGATTCAAGAATCGATCCTAGAGCGCGTGAAAGCCCCCGCGGTCTAGGATCGATTCTTGAATCATTTTCGATATACTGCTTCTATTGCATCCACGACATAGTCCATATTACTGTAATTGAGTCCACATACATTGATTCTACCATCGCTTGGCATATAAATCCCATACTCTGCTGTAAGCCGCTCTACTTGCAGTTTTTCAAGACCAATATAACTGAACATCCCATTTCCTTTTTCAATAGCGTTGAAATCGACTGCCTGAATTTTTTGCGCTAAGCGCTCCGCAAATAAAAGTCGCACCCTTTGAATGCGCTCCCTCATTTCAGCAAGCTCACCTTCCCACAGCAATCGCTGCGAAGCACTAGAGAAGATATGAGCTGCAACTTTTGCTCCATGGATAGGCGGACTGGAATAATTGGTCCTAATCATCTGCTTCACACGAGAAGAGATATGCTTAACATGAACTGCAGACTCAGAAACGATATACAAGGCGCCAACGCGCTCTCCGTAAAGGGAAAGATTCTTAGCATTGGAAACAGCAACAAACATTTCGAGTCCACTGCCAGAAAAAAGGCGGATAGCTCTAGCATCTTCTTGGATTCCGCTTCCAAAACCCTGATAGGCAAAATCAAAAAAGGGAATCAATTTTTTTGCTTTGAAAAGATCTAAAAGCTTATTCCACTGTAGCGAAGAAAGATCGCAGCCCGTGGGATTGTGACAAGCTGCGTGCAAGACGACAACAGATCCCGGAGATAGTTTTTCAAGGCAGAAAATCATCTTTTCATAGTCCAAAGATCTGCTTAATTTGTCATAATAGGGATACGCTTCAACTTTGAGCCCGCAATGAAGAAATACTCCTCGATGATTTGGCCATGAGGGTGTAGAAATCCAAACGGAGCTGCCCAGCTCCTCTTTGATAAAAATCCCGCCCGTTTTTAAAGCGCCGGTTCCTCCCACTGTCTGAAAAGAAGCTATTCTCTCCTTTTCTTTCGTCCAAAAATCATCGCCAAAAACAATCCCCCCGAGCCGGTCCAAATAAAGAGGGTCTCCGCTAATCGGCAAATATTTTTTATTCTCTTCCCGTTCTAAAAGAAAAGCTTCTGCCAATTTTACAGATTGCAAAACAGGAGTTTTAAGCTCCTCCGTATTATATATCCCAACACCAAGATTGACCTTATTTTTGCGAGTATCATTTTGAAAAGCGATAGTCAGCCCTAAAATTGGATCGGGAGGCACTAAAGGCACATTTTCGAAAAAACCCATGAGAAACAACCCCAACTAGATAGCCTTAGTATTGGATTATCCGAATTGAAAATAAAGAATTATCTTAACACCTAAGCGTATACCCAAGAAACCTCAAAAATTGGCCTCCAGGAGGGTTCAGAGCTTCCTGGAGGCCAATTTTTGAGGTTTTTTGGGTATAAGAGTTTAAGGATGAGCAAATAAAACCCATCCATTTAAATTAAATTATTGTCACCCTATTAAACTTTACAATTAAAATCATTAGTAGCATAATAGTTATTTAATAAATGGTAAAAAAATGAACTCGATTACAAGTGCAATTCCTAAAGAAATATTTTCACTCATTACAGGAAATACAGACATAAAAACTGTATTCCGATGCGCTTTAGTCGATAAAAAGTGGGCTCTATTTATTATCGACAATAATGAATTGTGGCAGCACCTGATCAGAAGAGACTTTAAAATTACTCCCGGAAAATATCTCAACTTGGGAATGTCGAGAGAAGAATACAAGTTCCTATTTCTGCACATGAAAAAAGTTTTTGCTGAAGGAGGGGTCTATGCCGGGTCATTCTCCACTGAAGGGAAAAATAAATATTATATTTTCCCGGAACTGCATGTTGATACGGAAGAGCGAGCATTCATTTGTGGATCAAGCAAAACTTACAGAACAACCACGATGGCTGGGGCACCCCTTCATCTGCCGGGTTCCTTTTTGTGTTCGAAAAATGGAATAACGTTTGTATTACAGAACGAAGCGAACAACACTTATCAACTGCTCGATTCTAAACTATCTCTCATCACGTCAATCACATCCAACGAAAAACTCCTGACATTTGAAGTTTTAGAACAAGGGCTTATCACCGGATCAGAGAGTGGAAGTATAGAATTATGGAATTTCAATGGGGATTCTTTTGGCGCAATCGGCCAAACGGAAGGAATGGTCCTGAATTTATTTTCCACCCAGCTTCCGGGTGGCAAACCAGCAATCCTTGCGTGGCATTATGCCGATTCAATACCAACAATCAGCTTATATGGAATAGATGGTGAACGACTTGAGCAAAAAAATCTGGAGACATTAAAAAATATCCACATTACTGCAGTGAACAAGCTTAGTGAAGATCAATTCGCTATTATTCTGAATAAAGATGATAAAACAGGTGCTTATATTATAAGCACAAAACATGATCCAATTCCCCTATCAGTTAATTCTCAGATTAAAAATATGAGCATAAGCGAAGGGAAAATCTACATCCTAGAAGATGATATGCCAACAGACGGATATGAGAAATCGATTAGGGTGTGGGATGCTGATGGGCAGTATCTTGGCAAAATCATCCGCCTAGCGGACAAAATCAATGTCATTAATAGCAAAATCTATTTAAGAAACGCTTTTAGATTTGAAGTGGAGATTTATGATCTTAATTTTTTGCCCAAAGACAGCAAAGCTTGGCATCTCGACTTAAACAATTTCAATGCTTTTCCCGATGAAGACAAAAATCAAATCTGCGGAATATTTTACTGTTTGATCAAACCAGAATTGCGCCCCTACGAGGATTATTTTGGGTGTGCCCAGCATGCGTTTTATGGATCCCATTTCTTTGCATTTAGATTCGACGATTCTTTAAGAAAGCAGGCTCTTTTAGCGCATGTCTTGTTAAAGGACATGCATGAAGCCGTCGTTATGCAAAATGAAGCTGCAACAATCCTCTGCTTTAATCAATTACCAAAAACGATCCAAGGCTCCTTGGGCTGGGGGATCTGGGTTTTTGAAGGAATGCCGATGGGAGATCCAAACTTCGGGTCCAACTTTTTCCACACATACCCAACACATAATAGCGTCAATAACGCCATTCAATGCTTTAGAGAAAACGGACGGTCCGTTCTCCCTTATCAGTGCAGCCAAGAAATCCGCGCCTCTAAAGAGATTCTTAATAACTCATCCACACAAGAGGCCATAATCTTCTGTCTGCAAAACCTCTCTCCAATAACGCATGAAATCATTAAAAAATGCATTGAGGTCCTAGAAGGCTTGCCAATAACCCACGAACATCTGCTCATGCGCTATTCTAGCGACGCATATAAAAATGGCGCGGATAATAGAGACCCCCTTATCCTTTCAATTAACAACTTATACCAAATATCAAAATAAATTTAACAGCGATCGCTGCTCTGTAAAGATTTTGCACTTCCCTCTGGAGCAAAATCTTAAGACGCTTTAGAATCTTAGACGATCACTCTTTGGGGCGTTAGCTCAGTTGGTAGAGCGCAACGATGGCATTGTTGAGGTCAGCGGTTCGAGACCGCTACGCTCCAAATTCTATTTCTTTTTAGTTCTCTCATAAAAAAGCCGCATTTCGGCAAAAGCTTCCGATTTAGGAAGAAAAGCTGTTTTACATGGCGGAAGGCTGTGTAAAAATTGCTTACCGTAGTTCTTTTTCACTATGCGGTGGTCGAGACAGAGTACACATCCTCTATCGTCCTTCTTGCGCATCAGCCTACCAAATCCCTGTTTGAATTTTATCACAGCCTGAGGGACCGAATAGTCGGAAAAAGGATCTAGCCCATCTTTTTCCAAAGCCTGGGCATAGGCCTCATAAAGAGGATCGCTAGGCACTGCAAAGGGCAGCTTGGCGATGACAACGCAGCGCAAGGCTTCTCCCGGCACATCCACCCCCTCCCAAAACGAATCTGTGGCAAATAAAACGCTTCCTTCTTTCTTTTTGAATTGCTCGAGCAAAAGATGACGGGGCAAATCTCCCTGTCTTAAAAACGGATAGCGCTGGGAAAGCCCGGAATTAGATAGGGTACGGTAGCAGTTTTGCAGCATGTCATAAGAAGTGAAGAGAAGGAAAACACTTCCCCGGCTGATTTCAATTGCTTCTGCCATCGCCTGAATGCACTCGGGTAAAAAATCGGGACTTGTAGGTAGGGGGAGATCTGTCGGGACAACAAATAACGCTCTTTCTTGGTAATTGAAAGGGGACTCGTAAATCTCTTCCTTCAAGTTCAATTCTTCATCTAGACCGAGCCTCTTCTTTAAAAAAGAAAAAGAGCGCGCGGTTGCAATCGTTGCGCTGCATAGCACAGAGGTGAGTTGCTGAGAAAATAGATGCTCATTTAATAAACTCGAAATGTCGAGAGCCGCATCCACCAGGGTCACACTTGTCCCATTGCTTTCAAACCAGCGCACCCTTTTGTCTCTTGGCACATCTTGAGTAAACTGCTCTAAAAATGTCGAAGAAAGCTCCAATCGCAAGGAGATCGCCTGCATTTCCAAAAGATGGAATGTCAACTTTTCATATATGGGGGCGCCTTTAAACTCTTCGAGATCTCCGAGAACTCCTTTGAGCATCTGAGAAAGACGCAGGGCCTCATCGGAGAGTTTTATAAGTGCCGGGACATGGATCTTTTTCCAAACAGGATTTTCAGATACAGCTTCCGTAATTCTTGTTTTAGGCTCGCGGTTTTTAAAAGAAGGTCTCGCTGTTTCAATAGTTTCAAAAAAACGGGCAAGCTCAACAATTGTCTCCTCCAGCTGCGTCTGACATGTGCGCTTCTGTGCTGGAATATCAATTTCGATCTTTTGCAACAAAAGAGGAGGAATGACGGACATTGAAGAAAGTTCTTGTCTAAGAAGGTTCAATCTGGAGCGCTCGGAATGAGATTCAGAGTGCAGCTTTGCGAGCAGGCGTAAAAATGCGATCCTATCAAACTTTTGGGCGAAGCTCTCTAAAGCGATATCTTCAAGATTATGCGCTTCATCAATAACAAGGCGTTTATAGGTAGGAAGGATGGATTCTTGCGTGGGATTGCGACGGCGTTTTTCAATATCTGCCAAAAGTAAATGGTGATTTACAATAAGCAATTGGGAATCGGCAGCTTCTTTACGCGCTTTAAAAAAGAAACAACTTTTGTAATGGGGACAATGGACATGGTTGCAAGCCTCTGCTTCCGCTGCAACTTTTTCCCAAGTTCCAGGAGCGAGTGGGAATGAAATATCCGATTTGGAGCCTTCATTCGTCTTTTCCGCCCAATGCTCGATTGCTTGTACATCTTTGGTCTCTTCCATAGAGAAAAGAAGAGGTTGGTCCTGTAATTCCTTAAGCTTTCTTTGGCAAAGGTAGTTTCCCATCCCTTTGACAAGGCAAGCTTTCAGGTCGATATCGAGTGTTTTAAGCAAAAAGGGAATGTCTTTGAGAAGAAGCTGCTCCTGAAGCGCGATCGTATTTGTAGTGATGACTGTCTTTTCTTGATGCTTCAGCGCCCAAAAAGCGGCAGGAACAAGATAAGCAAGGCTTTTCCCCGTACCTGTCCCAGCTTCAATTAAAGCGACACTTTCATCCTCGTAAGCATCGAGGATCTTCTGAGCCATCTCTTTTTGGCCCGGGCGCTCTTCATAATTTTTTAGGAAACGACTTAAGAGTCCTTCTTTAGAAAAGATTTGATCGAGAAGCTGCTGCTTCGAATTCTTTTCCTTCACAAAGAGTACTCCCAAGAGAATTTTCGCGTTTGAGGGAGCTTGCCTCTTTTAGAAAAAGAGACAGCCTTAGAGTCTGTTATTCTTCTTCGAGCAAATCGAGGAATGCCTGCAATTGTTTTGCGCGTGTTGGATGGCGCATCTTGCGCAAAGCCTTGGCTTCGATCTGGCGAACGCGCTCTCTTGTGACTTTAAATCGAACGCCTACTTCTTCCAAAGTTTTGGGCTTGCCGTCGAGCAATCCAAAACGCTCGATGAGCACAGTGCGCTCGCGATCGGTAAGTGTCGATAACACTTCGTTCATTTTGTCTTTAAGGATCGCATAACCGGTAGCTTCTGCAGGAGACTCGATACCTGTGTCTTCGAGGAAGTCGCCAAATTGGCTCTCCCCTCCGTCACCGACCTCCGCCTGCAAGGAGATAGGATGCTGAGCGATTTTGTAGATCTCACGGACGCGCTCTGGCGTCAATCCAAGCTCGCTCGCTAATTCTTCCGGACTTGGCTCACGCCCTGTTTCCATCATCAATTTCTTAGCGCCGCGGAGCACTTTATTGATCGTTTCGATCATGTGGACAGGGATACGAATGGTGCGCGCTTGATCTGCAATTGCGCGGGTAACAGCTTGGCGGATCCACCATGTCGCATATGTGGAAAACTTATAGCCTCTGCGATATTCGAACTTCTCTACTGCCTTCATGAGGCCCATATTGCCTTCCTGGATCAGATCGAGGAAAGAAAGGCCGCGGTTTGTGTATTTTTTGGCGATGGAGATAACGAGGCGCAAATTGGATTCGACCATTTCGCGTTTTGCTTCCTGGCTCTTGTCCATCCACCTTTGAAGCATGCGAACATCTTTTTTGAACTCATCGAGCGAACGGCCTGCAGCAAGCTCGCGTTTAGCAAGCTTTCTTCGCGCAGCAAGCAGCTTTGCAGCGGCAAATTTATTCTTCTCAGCTCTTGGAATGAGTTCCTGGATCTCTTTTTCATGCGTCAAAAATCTGTCATATGCAGTGAGGATGACCTCGCCAAAATCTTCAATAATATTATGGCGGAAATGCATGCGGCGCAAGTAAGCTTGGGTGCGTATGCGGCATTTTTCGATCTCTTCAGAAATCCTAACTTTGTCTAACTTTTTCGTTTCCGGATTAAATAAGTCGAAAAGGAATTTTTCAAGAGAGCGGTCTTCCTGGCGAAGGAGTTGGGAAAGGCGCGGAAGCATGGCAAAGTACTGGTTTTTATCAGCAACTTCCTTTTCGGCAATGATCTTGTCAAAGCGCTCTTTGCTCGTCATTAAATAATTGGCAATCGAGATCGCCTCTCGCGTCGAATAGCGAAAGCGCATAATGATCTTTTCGATTTGAATCTGGGCCTTTTCGATCCTCTTGGAGATCTCAACTTCCTCTTCGCGCGTAAGAAGAGGGACAGATCCCATTTCCTTAAGGTACATGCGGACCGGATCATCTGAGGTCCCTTCAGGACGCTTAGTGACGCCTTCTAACTCTTTAGCTTCTTTCTTGCGCTCTTTTTGGCGCTCAACTTCCGCCTGGTTCAAAACCTGGATGTCCATGCCGCTCAAAAAGATGAGCACTTGGTCGATCTGCTCGGCAGAATCGAAAGTCATCGGCAAAATTTCATTGATCTCTTCATAGGTGATAAAACCCTGCTCCTTCGCTATCGCGACGAGCTCTTCGACCTTTTGCTGATGTTGCTGACTGAATAGATTGCTGAATGAACCTTTTGCCATGTCCTTCCGATTTTAAATCAACGTGCAGATCTTGAGGGGAATGTTTCTTATTGTCAAGCTGATCCCTACTTTATTACCATATGGGGCATTTTGAAGGGAATTACAAAAACTCCTTCAATAAAGAAAATTCATGCAATTATATGCTTTAGACAACACTTTTCCAATTGGAGCCCACAAGGCTGAGAAAGGGAAAGACTACCTCTGCCCCGAGTGCAAAGGGACCGTCCGCTTGCGCGGAGGGCCCTCCCGTCAAATCCATTTTTACCATCCCAACCTGCCTAAAAACTGCCGCCAGCACCAAAAAAGCCTGGAACATCTGCAGATGCAGCTAAAACTTTTTAATCTGATCGGCGAAAATTTGGCGCAGATCGAATGCCCCTTCCCGGAAGTGGGCCGCATCGCTGATCTAGCCTGGCATGCAAAAAAGCTTATCTTCGAGGTCCAGTGCTCATCCATCCCCCTTCACGAGGCTAAAGAGCGCATCAGCGATTATCAAAAGGTCGGCTACGCCGTGATTTGGATCCTGCACGACAAACAATTTAACAAAACAAACCTCTCCGCAGCTGAGAGCTTCTTGAGAGGGGCCCACTGCTACTTTACAAATATTGACAAAACAGGAAATGGGATCGTTTATGATCAGTTTGAAGTTCTAAAATTACATCGAAGGCTCTTCAAAGGTCCCAAGCTCACTGTCAACCCCTTGAAAATCTTCTCACATCCCCAGGTCGCATCTCCAGATCTCGCTTTGCCGCAGGTCCTCTTGGATAGGCTGGCATTCTGGAAATGCCATGCCCAAGGAGATCTTCTCTACCGGATCCTCAAAGAGGGAAACCTCTCGCTCTCTGCAAAACAAATGCTCGCAATTGAGTCTGCGATGAAAACAGATAAGCGCGCACTCAAAAGGCTGCCCCTAATATCCCTCATCGCCAAAAGCTATCTATCAGCTCTGGAATGGCTCTTAAGGGGGCAAGGGAAGGCATCCTCTTAGCTGCTTGCTTTTGAGAGCAAGGACCTAGCAAAATAAAAATAGGCGAAGACGCCGACTGTCAGTAGCGTTTGAAGACATTGTTTTTGCGGAAATTCTCTCTCAAGATTGGAAAAAGCCGGGTCGCTTTTTTTATACCACGTCTGCCAGCTCTTAGCTTGGAGGATTTTTATTTCATTCTCCGCTGCAAAGCGATTGAGAAATTGAGGGCGGTCAAAAATTGTTTTTCCCTTATGGACGGTGCCCTCGACTTCATAGAGGAACTCTGCTTCAACTGCAAATCTGGAGGAGGGGAGATCTTTGACTTTCCAATGGGAAACAACTGCGGTAGTTTGGGCATTTAGCTGGGTAAATTTCCATAACTCAGATGCAAGGCTCCAAGAAAACCACAAAGCAATTGCTCCGGAAATGACCAGTAAGAGGAGCCACATTTTATAAAGGTTTCGTGCCATGGTCCAAGACTTGGTTTAAAGTTTTTTATATCTAATACGGCGATTTAAGTTCTTCAATAGCACTAAAGAGAAAAATTCGCTTTTGACGAATTATCGCAAGACAGCTATATTACTTTCCATCTGAAACTGAGAACGTCGTAAACCCACTCGTTATGCTAAAATGGGTCGTGAGCGTTCTCTTAAATTATTAAGGAAATGCTCCTATGGCAGAAGAAAAAAAAGTGAAACCGAAGACTAAAAAGCTCACAGCTCTGAAAAGAGACGAGCAAAGTTTAAAGCGCAACCTCCGTAACCGCTCATTCAAATCTAAAGTTACTACAGCAGTGCGCGCTTTCGAAGACACAATCACTAAAAAAGACGCTCCTAACGCTAAAGTAAAACTTAATGACGTTTATAGCCTCATGGACAAAGGCGTCAAAAAAGGAATTTACAAATCTAACAAAGCTAGCCGCGTAAAATCCAGACTGCACGCTAGAGTTAACCAAATCTCTGCATAATTCATTGTTCACACCTCCCTTCTTCGTCGGGAGGTGAACTCTTTATCTCCCTCATCCATGAAATTAAAGAAAATTTGCATAACCTGCTTTGCAGGACTGCTGCCTCTATCCGCCCTATTATTTTTCCAGCATGGCAAATGGGACAGCTATTATAAAAATAAGTTGGGAAAGCCCCCTCGCCAGCTCGTCGTTGATGCACTGGACCTCTTTCAAGAGCAAGGAAAAGCCATTGATATTGGATGCGACGCAGGAAACGAAGCTGTCTACTTGGCTAACAAAGGTATACGGCAGTGAGATCCTCGTTCGAGAGCTCAACAATAGATCATAATGAAAGCCCAAGGCGAGTCTCAACCACGCGAATGTCCAAACTCCACCACTCTACCGAAAGTGATTCCAATTTCAGTTGTTCGATTTTTCCGAATAACTGAACAAATTCTTCTGATTCAGTGAACTGGATTTTAATTCAGTCCAATAACGAGTTTGACCAGAACGGCTTGTTAAAACATGAACAATGTCAACGGCCGAAAAATACCACTCATCTTTGTGAAAAATGCGCCGAATTTGCTTGTCTTCGAAAACAACAAGTCTGTCTCCAGATTTTCAGTTCTTCTGTAATCGATGTTTCAAGCCCGATGTTTTTCTAGAGCTCGTCGCAATCAACCCTCGAAGAGTTGTCTCAGCTCCTGCGAGAGAGACTTTGTTTTTGGCTCTCGTCACTGCAGTATAGAGAACCTCTCTTCCAAACGATTCTGAGCCGCTTGGAACCAAGATGAGAACCTCATCATATTCGCTCCCCTGGCTCTTATGGACGGATTGGCAGTAGCTGTATTCGAAGGAACCTAAAGCTAGAGCAGGGATTTGTCTAAAACCTTCTTTGCGATCAAAAAACAGAGCGTAGTCATCGATATGGAACTGTCCTAATGAAAAATCGCCGCTCACTTGCCTCACGACAAGGCCCAAATCCCCATTGAACAGCTGCAATTCATGATCGTTTCGCGTAATCAAAATGGGGGCCGCCCACCAAGAGCCTGCGACTGCCTGCCTTAAATACTGGCTAAGAAAATAAGCGTTGAGGGCATCCACGCCAAGCGATCCTTGGCGCATGCAGGAGAGAATGTTAAATTCTCCAAGGAGTTTGAGAATTTGATCTGGCTTTGGTTTTTCCTGAAAAAAGGAAGGGAACCGCCCTTTGCATCGATCCCAGAGCTGATTGTAAAGCTGGGAGGCGGTTTTTTTTCCTTCTTCAAGATCTGTCCAATCGGCGGATGATAACAAGGCTAAAACTTCGTCTTCAGCGCCGTCTCGAATCGACTTTGCCAAAGAGAGAATTTCCATGCGATCAGAGCGCAGGCACTTAGTAAGATGTGTTACAGGGAAAATCCCCGACTCGAGAAGATCGGCAAAAATGCTGCCGGCGTCAACCGGAGGCAATTGGTCCTTATCTCCGATTAGGATCAGTCTTGTGCCTGTTTGCACAGAAGCTAGCAGCCTGGAAAAAATCCTGGCATCAATCATGGAGCATTCATCGACGATCACGAGATCTGCAAAAAGGGGCTGGATCTCCTCTTCATGGAAAGCTGGCTTGATTCCGAGAATGGAATGGAGTGTGCCACAGCGAAAGTGCGCTTCCGCGCCCACTGCTTTTCTTAAATTCCCTTCAAGCTGGGCCACTGCTTTACCTGTAGGTGCCGCTACAATAATTCTAAAATGCTCCCTTTCATCAGAGGAGAGCGATAATAGACAAGCTTTGACGAGTTCAGCTGCGGTAAATGTTTTTCCAGTCCCCGGACCTCCTGTCAAAAGGGATAGGGAATGCTGCAGCCCCTTCTCGACGGCCATTTTTTGGGCTTCATTTAGAGCGGGATCCAACGTATTGCCCGAAAGCTGCAGCAGAGGGGAGCTTTTACACAACCTGTCTAAATGGGCGAGAATTTCTGACTCGCACACCCAATTTTTTTGCAGATAAAAATAATTGCCGGATTTACATATCCATGCGGTTGGGCGGCCCTCGGGAGAATTTGCAATCCCCTTTTCCGGGAAAGTGGCGATACCCTGATGCAGAAGATCGTAGGCAGCTTCGAATTCAGGCATAGCAGGCGCGGAAATGTCGAGAGTCAAATGCCCTTTGCGAGATAAGGCAAAAAGGATTGCCAAAAGCGCTGCATGCGCCTCATCGTCGCTCCCTAATTTTTTTAGAACGCTTTCTGCAAATGCAAGATCGATAAAAGCCAGATGTCCGCGATTTAAAAGTTTAAGTAACGTTACCCATCTCTCAAATGGATCCATGGAACCTCTCTGGGATGAAATGGAAGATTGCTTTGCCGCGGATAAAATAGTAAATGGCGCCTCCAAAAATTTCTGAAAAAGGGCGCGTGTCAAACAGCTTTACATAACGCTCAAGAGCTTCTGTGTAAATCGAGGCCTGTAGATAATACTGATGCTGGTGCATCGCTTCTGCAATTTTCTCCTGCGTGTAATCTTCATCGGCGGGCCCAAGGTAGTTGCTCTTCCAATCCACCAGATAATATTTCCCATCAAATTCAAATACGAGGTCAGCAAATCCCTTCATCATTCCTTGATGCGCCCGGAAGAAAAATTCCATCTCTTGGCAGAGCTGCTCTTTGGGAACATCAGAAAGTGAAAAAGTGATCAGAGGCTTCTTTAAAATCTCTATTGCCCAAGGGAGCAAAACCGGCCTCCAAGCTTCCAGAGGAGAATAGGCGATCTCTTCATCCAGGGCCTCGGAAATACTGCTCTCTTGAAGGGGATGATGCAACCCTCGCTTAAAAATCTTTTCAAATAGCGAATGCAAAAGGATTCCTGTATCAGAACCAAACGGCATCGTATGTGGAGAAAGAGGAGCGTCTAGGGGAAGCTTGATCGTTTCAGCCGAATGCTCCTTCTTAGCAAGAGATGAGAAAGAGAGGATTTGCTCATTATAAGAGGGTAGGGACAATGGCGAAGGAGCCACAAGCAGGGTGCTTTGCGCCTCAATTTTGGGGATTGTAAATTCCGGCGTCTCTTGCAGAACACGATAGCTGATCAGAGGAGAAAGGCTCTCAAGGATATTGATAGCAAGAGGTCCCTCGATGCTGCCAGCGATTCGATAAAGATCAGCGTGGTCAGATGGATGGCCTATCAATCTTGAGAAGAACAGCTCAGAAGGAGAAGCTTCTCCAAGCTCCAAACCTTTATTATCTTCTTCGATCATGAGTGGAATATAGAGGCGTCTTTTTGCACGAGTAAGCGCGACGTAGAGTTGGCGCATCTTCTCCGCATCTTGTTCTTCGAGGGCCCTTTGAGATGCAGGGTCGTTCGCATCAAAAAGGGTGACAATGCTTCTACCGGCATCTTTAATCACGAGCTGCTCGGAGGGTTTGCGGCGGGAGGCGAGCCCGAGCGCAAAAACAACTTCAAACTCAAGCCCTTTGCTCATATGCATCGTCATCACTGTGACGCTTCCTTTTTCTTCTCTTGAGGCAACTTTTAGGCGGCTTTCATCGAGATGGGCCTCAAGGGCAATCTCCTCCAAGTACGTCAAGAAAGACTCACCTTTGAGTCCCCGCTCTATTTCTTCCTCGATCAGAAGCTCGGAGAGCTTTCTCAAGTCGAGATAAAGCGGCAGCTCGCCTCTAGAAAACAGTTCTTGTAAAAGCGGAACGCGAGATGGGCCCCATGCAGTACTTAGCAATGATTGAAAGAAAGGGCCAAATCCTTGCTCAAAGAGGACCTGGCTTAAAAGTTGCATTTTGGCTTTTGCTTCCAACAGGGAGAGATCTTTAGCCTCTTTGGAAAGATCTTCATCCTTCCATGCGATAAGCGGTCCGCCAAGAGCTGTTTTCAGGCGGCCCAAATCAAAGGGCGCGCAGGCTGCGGCCAGTGCCTCTTTGAGCGCGTGGTATGCCGTTGTCTCTGTGATGAGCCCTCCGCGCTTAGCACTTACTGGAATGCCGCATCTCTTGAGATAATCAATCACAGACTTGCCCTGAAAACGATCTTTGATCAGGATCGCAATATCGTGGTACTCGATTCCTTTTTCTGTATGTAGCCGATGAATTTCTGCTGCTAGGTAAGGGAAAACTTTACTTTCGAACATCTCTGCTGTCGGAAAACTCTTGCTCCGTCCCTTCTTATCGATTGCGACAAAAAACTCCACCGGAGTTTCCATTTCATCAAAAGGCAGCCCCGCCCCCGATTTGACGGGGATCACTTCAAGAGTTTCTCTAGTTTTAGGGAGGTCCATCCATCCCCCTTTTGCTCTAGAGAAAAGAAGATTAAGGGCGTTTACTAAGGGCTCAGTAGATCGGAAATTGGTATCGAGATATTTTTTAGAAGATTCTCCCATCGCTTTTGCAGCGCCCTGGTAGACATAAACATCCGCATTTCGAAAAGCATAGATAGATTGTTTGGGATCGCCGACAAGGCACACAGCGCTCTTCAAGCCATCTACATTAGAGAGAAATAATTTTTGAAAAATATCCCACTGCACAGGGTCAGTATCTTGAAACTCATCGACGATCGCAGCTCTAAACTTTTGACGCACGCACCTAGCAAAGATGGGGCTCTGCAAAGCTTCCTGCACCTTAAGCAAAAGAGCGTCCGGCGAGAGTTTTTCCCTCTTCTCTAAAAAATCAGAAGCTTTTTCCTGCAGATCTTTTGCGAGCCGTAAGAATGTCCGCGCAGGATCCCTGGCAATTTCAAGAAAACCAAGTAAGGATATGCGCAATTTCTCCACAAGACCTGGGTAATGCAAGGAAGATGGTTCTGGAAATTTCGCTTTGATTTTCTTGTTGTCATCCCGCATTTTCTCCAGGAAGAAATCTTTGATCAAAAGAGAATCGAACTGCTCTTTGCTGCACTCTTTCGATGAGAGGATCTCCGCCAACAGATCAATTTGAGAGGGGATTTCAACATCTGTCATTTGCTTATATTGAGGCAAAAGAAGAGAGAGATCTGCTTTGAAATCCTCCCTATCTATTTGAGGCAATTTGCGAACTTCTTTAAGGAAAAGCTCCAAAAGTTCTGAGTGAGAAGAAATCAAGGCGATCTCTTTTCCACTGCTGATAAGCTGGCAAAGCGATGAAACCATTTTCCGCGATTCGCTCTTATTTTTTTTCAAGACGCTCTTAATCTGAAAGGGGCTGTAATGAGGAGCTGTTACATTTTCAAGCAAGTGGTCGCGAACGAGTTGCTCAAGAAGGAAAAGGTGTTCTTGCTTTTCAGGATCAGAAACTTCCAGGCTGACATTTGCCTCAAACGCAAATTCTTTGAGTACGCGGTGACAAAAACCGTGCAGAGTATAAATTTGCGCTGAGTCGAAACAAATGAGCGCAGCATCGATCCTATCTATTGCCGCCTTGGTTGCAATCTCTCCTTTTTCTAAAACTGCATTAAGATAGTCAATAGAGGATTCCCCTTTGAGCAGAGCTTCTTTCACATTAGAAAGATTGCGGCGAATACGCAGTTTAAGCTCTCTTGTAGCAGCTCTTGTAAATGTGACAACTAGGATCTGTTCAATAGAAAACGGGCTATCCCCATCGATCAAAAGACGCACAGCGAGATGTTCGATTGCAAAGGTCTTTCCCGTCCCTGCAGATGCTTCCAAAAAATGATGCCCAAAAACATCGAGCTCGCGGCTTAATACATCAAAGCGCATGGATAGCCCCATCAATCAAGGGTGAAAAGGCATTTTTTAACGGGGCGCCCCATAAAGAAAAGAGTTCTTTGGGATCAAATTCAAATTGACGCCGCTTCAAATAATTCAAATATAAATCGTCTGCTTCTTTTGACATTGCGGATACTAACCCCTCTTCATTCTCTTCAAAGATCGCTTTGGACCAGTCGGGCATAAGAGGTGAAGGGCTCTGCCGAGCTAAAAGAAAATACTCGATGTATGAAGCGAGTAGAGCTTTTGGATCCTGCATTGCAACTTCTATTTTAACCCCTTTTTTTGTTAATAGAAGAAACTGGTTCTCGGGAGCTAATGAGCGGTAGATGAGATAAAGAGGCCAAAGCTTTACAAGGCTTTTTAAATTGTTTTCCGCATGTGCTAATAATCCCTTTGGCGTGACATCTTCCAGCTCTCCTACGATATGAACAACACGTGAGCCCTCCAAAGAAATACTTAGGCTAGATGAAGAGAGATGGACAGAGGATATTTCGCTAGGGCTTAGATCGAACCCTTCTAGCTCCTCCAAGAGATCATGCATCTCGTCTTCGAGCTCTCCTGCAGCTGCGGCCTTAAAAAGCCCTCTTGGCAATTTCCCTTTGGCTGAGCTTTGGTTCATGACTTGAGATAAAGAGGCCCGGAGCGCTTCCTTACGTAAAAGGAATTTATCTAAATGAGAGATCAAAAAGTCTGATTCTTCTGCATCCTGCTCTTCCTTCAGAAAAATCTTCAGCGTCTCATTAAAATAAAACCGCAAGGGATTGCTTGCGAATTTTTTTAACTGGCGGACATCAATAGTCATCTCTTCTTGAGCTGCCATTGAATGAGGCTTTAAATTGAAGAAGGGAATGATTTGCGGCTTAGGAAAGTATACCGAAACTGTTTCGGTATAATGTGCCTTGGCGGCGAGATACTCAGCATGAGACCACTTTTTAACTTTGGCATCGGGTGCAAAATACATGCTATCAAAAGGAAAGGCCGGATGATCTGTCTTCATCAGATGGCTTCCCCTTTTTTCCAAATATTGGTCCAGCTCATCAATTAGAAAAGAAGGTCCTTGGTGTTTCCCATCTTCAGGATCGATGCGCTGATAACTAAAAATAAGATAGTCTTTTGCTTGGGCTAGCATTTCTAGAAAAAGGAAACGGTCCTCATCTGCTTTAACTGGAAAATAATCTTCGACAGGCATTGCTTGACAAAGTGAGCTGCGCACATCGCTTCTCGGAAAAGAACCTTCGTTCATCCCCAAGCACGCAAGGATTCTTGCAGGAACGATATTGCCTTGGGATAGAGGGACGAAAGAAATTTTTTCCAGTTTCGACGACGGAATTTTTCCTGCAGGTTTTTGCGATAAGTGGTAGATGATGCGCGAAATGCTCTCAAAGTCCCAGAATTTTTCTTCAAGATATCTACTGGACAAAGAGAGGCTTTTTAATTCCTGGAAAAAAGTCTCCTTCGTCCAATCGATGACAAAATATTTGTCTGCGATCCTCAAAAGATGATCCAGCCAATCGCCGGCTCCTTTTAGACCTGAGAAAAAAGAGAGATCGCCTTTTAACTCGGAAAAAAATTCCAGAAAACGATTGAAAAGATCGACATCAGATCCGGGAATACAATCCAGCGGCCAGACATCTAAAACAGCTTTAGGATCAGGGGCAACCCCTAGTCCATGCAAAAGGCGATCAATTCCGTCTTCCCAACTATTGGCGGTGCCAGAGATTCCTTTGCGAATTTGCGCCTGTTTGAACCATTTATTAAGCTGGTGGACCTCACTTGGAGAAAATCCCCGTTTCTCCATGAAAGACGGACATCGCAAAAGTTTAAAAATGCAATCCAATGAGTAATTCTCACTTACAAGTTCAATTAGCTGCAAAAAACCCTTAACGGTATCGCTGTAACTTGAAAGCGGCATTCCTTCAATCGCATAGGGAAAGGAGCTCTCGGAAAAAACCATATGGATGTAAGGAGCGTATCCGGGAATATCAGGGCATACAACGAGGATGTCGCGTAAACAGATCTGATCTTTTTGAAGCAGGGTTTCGAGCAGGTCGCGCAAAATTTCCACTTCGCGAAGTTTAGAAATGGCGCTATGCAGTTGGATAGAGTCATCTTCCTGTAAACTTGTAGACTCATCTAACGTCAAGAGCGACTGTTTTAAGCTGGAGAGCAAATGATTTTGATCATTCTCAACATAGACCTCTTTTTCTTCCTGCAAAAAACCGCCAAGGGATTTGAGCATCTCCCTTCCTAGCTTTCCCCAATTTCCAAGGAGAGGATGCCTTTGTTCCATGTAGCGATCAATCTCTTCTCGAATAACCTCTTTCACCCCTTTTCTCTGGAAAAAGCGATTAGAATATAGCCTCTGTTTGTCAGATGTAAAGTCTTCCCAAAACAGAGCACAGGGAGAGAATTGGAAAACGGTAGCGGCAGCAGAAGCGAAGAAAGATAAGTGCGCTGGGGAGAGATAAGAGAATCCAAAAAGGGCAATTTTGCCGCTAAATTTTGAGATAGCAGCCGGATCTTGGTTTAAGGACTCGAGCGGATAAGTCCAATGCGAATCGTTTGAAAAAATACTTTTCCAGATACTCTGCTGCCAGCCCTGATTGCTAAGCCATAAAGGTAAAAAATGTTTTCCGTAAAGTCCATAACTTGCAAACATCCTTGCCACTTCATCGCTAAGGCTTGAGATTCTTTTCCTCTTTTTTTCTCCGCCGGATGCGCTTAAATAAACAGAGAGCGCAGTAAATTCCCCCCTATCGAAGATCTCATGCAGTTTTTCCTCTATTGCTAGTGATAACTCCAGAAAAGAAGGGATCCGTTTTTTGCTTGGACTTGCTGAAATGCTGTCCAGGATCTCCATGATAGCCTGATTGAGCGGCAAAACCTGAACGCCTGCAGCTATTTTTAATCTGGATTTTGTAGCAAAATGATGGAATAGAAAATCTTTATAACTTGTATTCGGAACAGCAACGATGCGACTTGCAAAGGGGCGTGAAGAAGAAGGAAAAAATTCCTCTCCAAGGCTATCTGCAAGGGAGCTCAGATCATTGCCAAAAATAATGCGCCAAGGCCGAACCTGATTTGAAATCTCTCCTGATTCAAGATTCAAGTAATTATTCTCGCCGTCTTTTTGCATATCTGTTATACCCAAGTTGTTTCAAAATTTGGCCGGCAGGCGGGATTGAAAGCTGCCGCAAATCGATTTCTCCGAAGAGGGCTAGTATTTGACCAAATACGACCCTCTTCGGGGAAATCGATTTGCGGCGCTTTGAACCCGCCTGGCGGCCAAATTTTGAGACAACTTGGGTATAATATCAAAAGTTATCTTTTATAGTGCTCGGAGCCTGTCATGCAGTCAAAATTACCATCTGCTTTAAAAAGGATTTTCAGCAATATTCCTTCTTTTTCTAAAACGAATAAGCATGCCCTGACCTATCTCAACATCGCTCAATTTCTCGGGGTCATCAACGACAATGTTTTCAAATTTGTGATGGCCTTTCTTCTCATCGACACCTTGGGACATTCCGAAGCGAGCAGTGTCTTAGCTGCAACCGGGGCAATCTACGTCATCCCCTTTTTGCTCTTTTCTTCATCAGCCGGAATATTAGCAGATCGGTTCAGCAAACAAAAGCTTCTTGTCGTCATGAAGGTGGCTGAAATGGCCATAATGATTCTTGCAATTTTTGCCTTTGCGACTAAAAATGTCTGGGGTTGTTACGGCCTTTTATTTCTTCTCTCCACACATAGCGCGATGTTCGGCCCTTCAAAATATGGAATCATTCCGGAACTTGTCCCTTCCAATAGGGTCTCGAGGGCTAACGGGCTTGTTACTTCGTTCACTTACCTCGCGATCATCGTAGGAACCTTTTTAGCTTCCTTCCTCACTGAAATCACCGATCGCAGATTCACCCTGATCGCGATCTTTTGCCTCGTCGTCGCAATAGGGGGATTTTTTAGTGCACTCGCAGTCAAGGAAACGGTTTCTCAAGGGTCAAATAAAAAAATCAACTTTCTTTTTGTCCGGGAAATCTACAAAACCCTTCAAAACACCAGGAGCATCCGCCATATGCTCCCTGCAATTTTTGGGTCAGCATTTTTTCTATTGATTGGAGCCTTCACCCAACTCAATATCATCCCATTTGCCCTACAATCGCTTAACTTGAGCGAAGTGGCGGGCGGATACCTTTTTCTGGCTACAGCGCTTGGAATTGCACTAGGATCTTTTCTTGCCGGCAAAGCTTCTCGCAAGCGGATAGAACTTGGACTATCCTGTCTTTCAGGATTTGGAATCGCATTGTTTTTTATCCTCACCTCCATTTTTTCTGCCAACCTTTTCGCCGTCATCATCTGTCTTGTTGCTATTGGGATCTTAGGAGGGGCCTTCATCGTTCCCTTTGATACATTCATTCAGCTCCATAGCGATCATGAAAAACGGGGACAGACGATCGCCGCAGCCAATTTCTTAAGCTTTGCAGGAGTGCTTATTGCATCTGTGTCCATTTATTTCTTTAATGATATCTGCAGACTCTCTGCTGCTGCGAGCTTTGGCGTTATGGGAGTAGTGATACTGATCGTTTCACTCGCATTAAGCTGCCGCCTTTCTGATCTATTCTTCCCTTACTTCTCGAGGAAAATATTTCAGCCGCTGCTAAGATTTAAACGCCCCGAAACAGCTGCTATTGAAAACTCATCCGAGAACGTTCTTATCCTAGAGAAGGCCACATGGTCAAATGCCCTTTTGCTTGCTGGCGTTTTGCCAAACGTCCATTTTTTGATTCCGAAAAATAGCAAGCGATGTCACTGGTTTCATAAATTCTTTTATTCCCTGCACCTTGTAGACGAGGAAAAAAACATCAGTGAAATCCTCAAAACAGCACAAACATACATGAATGTCGGCCTCATTCCCTGCATCATGTTGGAAGAAACTTTGCCACAGCAAACTCAAGCTCAAACAAATCCGTCCCGCAAGTTTTTTAATCGATCCCCCAATATGCAAATGCTCTACGTCAGACGCATTGAAGATGCAAGCACCGGAAGAAAAACATTTCAGTTTGAAAGATAAAATCGCGCCCATGCCGAGCGCACAAAGAAAAAAAAGCTCGCAGCTAGTACTCAAGTGGACGGAATACATACTGCTGACTTTGCAGTGGAAGCAGTATAGATTAGAAACCGTAGATGAACTCGATTTCGTATTGCTTGTATCTGCGGAATGGCCCAAACGAATGATCAAGTGTGATCGACTGCTGCCAACTTTGCTGCATGTTCAATTGGTTTGTAAGCAAATAGTCCAATGTCATTTGAAAACCGCGATAGTTGACATTGCCCCCGGCAGTTGCCCTAGTTGTTGGAGCGCCTGTACCCTTGATATTTGCTGTATAAAATCCACTGTTATCTGAGTTGCCAAGACCAATACCTTGAACATCGAAATCAGGAACGCATTGAGCAGCGAGTACTTGGTAGTTAATATCAAATGCCCAGTCGCCTTTCTTCTTCAGCTCGCCAATGGACACACCAACGTAGGTGCCCCAATTTGCTCGCTTATTATGGGTGATTTCTAATCTGCGCGCATTGCTATTCCAAAGGCCCGCAAGATAAATCTGCACCACTTTTTGCAGCTTAATTGGCAAAAATCTGTAACCAAACAACAATTGGGAAACTACGAAGTCAAATCGTTGATTTTGAATTTTATTGTGAAGCTCTTTCGTATTCCAATCAATAAGGGAATATTTAGTATATAATCCTGTGCCGCCTACATTAAAAATTCCGATTTCTCCCAAATAACCAAACTGGCTTTTGTTCTCATTAATAATAAATGCACCGGCGTGCAGATAAAGATCGCCTATAGCATCATAGCTCTGATCGTATTTGAACCAAACGCCATCGAAGAAGTTACTAAACTCTATTTTGGAGTCAACCATCGAAGACATTCTGTTTCGGCCAGCTAAAATCTCGAAGGTATAAGTATCTCCTTCAAGGACCCGTACGCCCCAATAAGCGCGCTCAAGTTTTAGCTTGTTGAAGGAACCGCTGTCAATACCTGCGTCGTTGTCGAACTCGAGCTTGATCGAACCCCAGGAATTGTCTGTCCTGTAGTCGAGCATCAAATTGACTTCAATATCAAATGCATTCTGAGGGAGAGGGTGCCCATCCCTAACAATAGGCCCGCCTCTGCCGCGTTGCTTAACACCATTGAGAGTCTCGGCTGTCGACTGAAATTCTGTTCGCACCTCGCCACTGATGGAAAGGGCACCTCCAAGCTCTCGAACTGTGACCTGGCGCTTTGTATTGATCCATTCCCGCACGGCGTTGACATCTTTTTGGTCGATATCATCAGAATCATCAATTGTAGACGCAGAAAGATGGGCTGTAAGAGAGCATGCAGCGCACAGATAAAAAAAACGGCGTAAAAATGGATCGAATTTCATAAATTAAGTCTCCTCGGATGGCAAACACTCATACGTTTATATAGAGGAGAACCATTTATTACAAGGACTCTAATTGGGGAAGATATCCCCAAGTTGTCTCAAAATTTGGGGATACCCAACCCATATGATTTAAAACTTAAAATCGGCACTAACAGCTACGGCATTCTCATTGATGAATCGCGCCTCGAAATTCACATTCATGGCCCTAGTTGGAGAAAGGCCCACTCCCAAGAATATGCCGCAAGGATAGGAATCTTTAACCGTAATATGATTGCCTGGAATTAAAAAATTAATTGAGTTCAGGTGATCTATACGCGCCCTGAAATCGGAAAAATCTGCACCGATATAGGGAATAATCCACTTAAACCTCCAGGAAATACCAATCCCAATCTGCCATTCCCTAAGATCGAACGCTGCGTGACGAGTGGAATAGGACTCGCCGTTTACTTTTAGTGAATAGAGGGGAGAGTCTGTCGCTATGTAGGTCGCATTTGCAGAGAGCTGCAGATCTCCCCAATAAGCCAAGATAGCGCGCCCTCCGACACCCCAAGTAAAGTGGGTAGAAGTCTGATAAGAAATTGTGGTATTTGAGTACGGTCGATGGGAAATTTCACTAGACATCGATCCAAGATCTGCGAAGATCTCAACCCGGTCATTAAAATTGAAAGTCACCACACCAAAATTGGAGAGAGATTCAAATTTTGGCACACTTCTGCTGCAATGACCAAGGTGATGACCATCCATATGCAGTTTGCGATCATAGACAAAGTCACATTCATAACCCGCCTTCAGTCCAAACCAACATTCTCTAGGGATAAATGCTCCCGTCTCCGGCATCATCGGCAGGCTGGGATTGCCGTTATAAAGCGCAAAAGCGCTCACCCGTATTGCGATGAAAAAAATGAAAAAAAAGAAACGGAGAGAAAACATAATAGTAGCCCGAAGGTGAACTGGAACCCCTATATATCAAAATCAAATTCGAACTTCTACGAAATTCTTAGAGCGGTGGGCGATCGAACCGACATCTCATATTCATAGGGGTGAGTGTAGATCGACCAGATCTTACGATCGCTTCCATTTACAAACTGCTTCCACTCGCTCATCTGTGTTCCCTGGGATTGCGACTGATCTAGTCGCCAAAGCTCCAAACGGGATGTCCCCGGATTGACGAGGAAAGCAAAATAATTACCCGTCCAGTTCGTGTCGGCAAACAGCAGGGGAGTCGGCTGGGCCATTCCGGTAAACCTCGCATGCTTAGCTATAAATTGATGCAAATCCAAAGAAAAAGAAATGCGCTGAGAAGCTATAAGATATACCCCTTTGGCAGCTTCCCTGACCTCGGCTGCTGTTAGAAGAGGAGCGGGGATATCAGGGAAGCGATCGAAAACCTCATCCACCTTTTCACTCATCAGATCAGAAAGGATCCGTCGCGCGATGGACTTCCATTCCCCCCCTGGCACTATGGGAAGGTTTTGATAAAGAAAGGAATCAAGGGTGTCGGAAAGAATCTGTCTTGGCGCGGTCGTACCTGTTTTAGAATATTTTAGCATTATTTCTAGAACATGATTTCTCCACTCGATCACGGTAACCTTTTTTTCTTTAGGGCGAAAACCCTGTCCCAGATGAAGACCTAAAAGCGGTGGAAGCTTATGACGGAACATCGCAAGCAAAAACTCCTGCATATCGGAAGTTAAACGCATTTCAGAATAAAACTTCTGACCTGGAAGAAAGATTTCGTCGCGAACCCAGGTATAGGTGAAAATATCCTCTTTCCATCCCTGATAGAAACCCTCTTGAGCAGGAAGTAAAATAAATGCATGTGTAGGGGAGGCCATTAACATCCCCCTTTGCAAGTTTTTAAGATAAGGATCTGTGATTCTCGGCGGAAGGTTTTTCAAAGTATCGAGAATAAAAATCAAAAGCTCAGATTCGCTCTCTACCCATTTTCCCTCGCTTGTCAGTTCTCTTTCAAGGCGGTAATAAGTCTTGAGAAGGGTTGTCATCGTTCCGCCGGACGTATAAGCCCAAGGTTTTTTTTCAATCATCTGCAAATTAGAAAGAGGAGATTTAAGCGCCGGCGATGCATGCGCTTTTGCCATGCGCTGCAGCGCTGTCTCCAAAAAAACTTGAGTCCTGATGTGGGCGATAATAGCGGAATTGATTTCAAAAATGGCATCATCTCCTCCTTCCCAATCGCAAGCTGCCGCAATTTCAGATTCCGTCGCTGAAAAAAAAGCGAGAAGGGCATCGATATATTGATCTTCATCATAGATCAGGGTCCAAAGAGAGGGGTCTGATCTCCCATGTTTATAGACGAGTCGAAAACCGGCAGGACTATCGTCGTAAAGCTCTCCCTGAAAATCCTGCATCTCTGCATCGTAGATCTCTTGAAAGTATTCGGGGAATTTTTCGTCGTATTGCTTGGTTAGAAAAGAAAGCAGTTTGGAATAATTAGATCCCTTCAAATAAATACTATCGCGCATTTCTTGACAGGCCCTCATATGATAGGCCCTGCTTTGGTATTCCCCTTGCAAACGGCGCGCATCTGATTCAGACGCGGCATTTCGCAGCAAAGACTCTGTGGCCCTTACCTGATCAAACGCAATCTCATATTGTTTTTGATACTCTTCAAGCTTTTTATTGATCTCGGCTATTTTTTCATCGATCCTAGAATAGACAAGCTGCCCAATCCCTCCGGGATCTTGAGGAGAGAGGCCAAGGCTTGAATAAAGATTCCATCTAGAAAATTCCATTTTCACTTCAGAAAAAGAGGCGATGGTAAATTCCCAGCTCTTAAGCAGTGCATTATCGCATACACCCTTAAAAGCGCTTCTGCACTCCTTCTCTTTTTCGCGAAAAGCTAGAAGTTGCTCGACCCTACCTGCTACTCTCGCTGTCATCTTAAAGCGCTCTTTCTCAAGAAGGCGGCCCTTTTTTAAATCCTCATCGCTCAATTGAAATTTTCTCAAAAGAACCTGATGGATCAGGTCCTGCGCGGTAAAAATGTTTTTTCCTGAGGAAAATTCCACAATTAAAGATTGGACGGCATTCCCCTTCTCTTCAAAAGCAATCCCCGAGCTAAGAACTCCTGCCATCTCAAGAGCTAAGATGAGTCCGGGACAAAAGCCGGCGTTTGCGCCTGAGATCAAATTTTTATTGAGATCTCCGATCCCGGTACTCGGACTTAAGGGAATGGCATACTCTATCCCTCCAAAAGTGCGCTTGAGCTTTCCGGTAGAGAGGAGTTGATAAAGATCATCGAGAAAAACTAAGAGCTGATCGCTTTGAATCAAAATCGCAGGAGCCGTAGCAAAACAGGATCCCACATTTTGTCTTAGCGGAGTTAAAGCTGCACACAAAACTGCAGCTCTGATTTGCCCATCAGTTGGAGTATTAGAAGAGTGTATCCCCAATGTTTCAAAGACCAGTTTCTCAGCCCACTTAAAGGTAAGCGGCCGCTGAAACCGCTTAAGAGATTGAAGGACATTCTCATCTTTTAAAGCCCGTAAAACGCGAAGAATATGCTCGCTCATTTGACCATCGGAGGTCCCTGTCGGGTAAAACAGAAACCCCTCTTTTTCAAAAAGAGAAATGACAGTCTCAAGAAAGCCTCTATCGATCTCCCCCTTTCCATCCACCAAAGAGAGACTTAAAAGACGTGCCCGACTTAAAGCCCTGAACCTCAAGCCATCTTGAATCGCCGAGAGATCGAAATAGAGGGAAAGCCTGGCCTCATGTGTAAGGTCGAACAACTTAACAAGGGGGTGATCCTGCTGGGACTTCAGCAGTTCAAAATAAACGTGCGTCAAAAACTGAGGATCCGTGCAGGAAACGGGAAAACTTTCAGACATTTAGCCTTTATATTTTGTGAGGGATTGATTTACAATCAACAAAAAAAACACAGGAAGAATGCAAATGTTGATTCATTCAAATAAACAAAAAATTGAACTCCCCGAGGGCAGCTCGGCCAGAGATTTGAGCGAAAAACTTAACTTGCGAGAGCCCCACCAATCCATTGCCGCGAAAATCAATGGGGTATTGCGCGACATGTCAACTCCACTCAAAGACGGCGACATAGTCGATCTTATCCATTTTGAGGAAACTCTTGGGAAAGAAGTTTTCTGGCATACTTCCGCCCACGTGCTTGCACAAGCCGTACTGCGCCTTTATCCGAATGTAAAACCAACCATTGGGCCTCCGATTGAAAATGGCTTTTATTACGATTTTGCAGGCTTAACAGTTTCTGAAGAAGATTTTGAGAAGATTGAAAAAGAAGTGCAAAAGATCGTCGATGAAAATTATAAGCCGGAAAGACTCGTCTTCAAAGGGAAAAAAGAAGCTTTGGAGAAATTCAAGGACAATCCTTATAAATGCGAGCTGATCGAAGGCTTTAAAGAAGGAGATGAGGTCTCCGGGTATTCTCAGGGCGAATTCTTCGATTTGTGCAGAGGGCCCCATCTGCCAAACCTCGGCAAGATTAAAGCCTTCAAAATCCTCAAAACATCTGGCGCCTACTGGAGAGGGGATTCAAATCGCGAAATGCTAACCCGCATTTATGCAATCTCCTTCCCCGACCGAAAACTTCTCAAAGATTACCTATTTTTCCTGGAAGAGGCAAAAAAACGGGACCACAAGATCATCGGCCCAAAACTTGGTCTTTTCTCATTGCAAGAGGAAGGCCCTGGAATGCCGTTCATCCATCCCAAAGGCATGATCATCTGGAACCGCCTCATCAGCTTTTGGCGCGATTTGCATGACAAAGCAGGTTATGTTGAAATCAAAACGCCACAGCTGCTTTCCCAAAGCCTCTGGGAAACTTCCGGTCACTGGTTTCACTACAGAGAGAACATGTACGCTTTCAATATTGAAGAGCGCCATTTTGCTATCAAGCCAATGAATTGCCCGGGCTGCATGCTCTATTTCAAATCCCAATTGCACAGCTACAGAGAGCTGCCGCTCCGCGTTGCGGAAATCGGCCACGTTCACAGACATGAGGCCTCGGGAGCGCTCAGCGGACTTTTCCGCGTGCGCAGTTTCCACCAAGATGACGCCCACGTCTTCATGCGCCCATCCGACATTAAACATGAAATTTTAAATGTCGTGGGACTCATCGACGAAATTTATGGCACATTTGGACTTCCTTACCGGTTAGAGCTCTCCACGCGTCCCGAAAAAAGTATCGGCACCGATGAAGACTGGGAAATTGCAACAGCCGGTCTCAAAGATGCCCTTGATGCATGGGGACAACCTTACCGCATCAATGAGGGAGATGGAGCTTTTTATGGACCAAAAATCGACATCCACATTAAGGACACACTCGGAAGATCCTGGCAGTGCGGAACGATCCAACTCGATATGTCTCTTCCAGAAAAATTCGAACTCGAATATACGGATAGCGATGGCGAATCGAAACGTCCAGTAATGATCCACAGAGCTTTATTTGGATCGATCGAGCGCTTTTTTGGGATTTTAATTGAGCACTTCGCCGGTAAATTCCCGCTTTGGCTAAGTCCTAGACAAGTTTGTGTCATTACGATAGCAGACAGGCATAATGATTATGCGCATAAGCTAGCGAGTGAAATTAAAAAAGCAGGATTTTTGTGCGATGTCGACGATTCAGCAGAATCTGTGAATAAAAAAATTCGAAACGCACAGCTGATGCAGTACAACTACATGCTCACTGTCGGAGATAAAGAGCTTGAAAATTCGACAATTAATTTGCGCACTCGCGATAATATCGTACACGGAGAGCTTGACTTGATCTCATTTATCCATACGATTGAAAAAGAAAGAGAGGAAAAATCTCTAACATCCCATTTCGCTACAAAGGAAACTTAAGAGATGCAAAAGACGCAGACAATCACCGTCAGCAGCTTTAAGGGCGGTACAGCAAAGACCTCGACATCCCTGCATATCGGGGCAGCTCTTGCCAAGTTCCATAAAAAAAAAGTGCTCCTGATCGATTTAGATGCTCAGGCAAATTTGACAGCGGGCCTAGGGCTTGATCCCGATGCGCAAGACAGCATGGCGCCCGTGCTTCAAGGACAGAAAAAAATCCAGGACGTGATTCTCCCCACCTCGATGAAAAATCTGGATTTGATCCCTGCAGATACTTGGCTAGAGCGCGTTGAAGTGACAGGACAATTGGCAGGCGACCGTTATTCTCACGAACGCCTGAAAGAAATTTTAAAGCCTCTCAATTACGATACGATCCTCATCGACACGCCTCCATCGCTTTGTTGGCTCACAGAATCAGCCCTCATTGCTGCCAATCAATCGATTGTCTGTGCAACACCTGAATTTTACAGCATCAAAGGATTGCAAAGGCTCTCAGAGTTTATGAACAGTATCTCCCAGAGACATCCTTTCAACATCCTGGGAGTCGCTCTTTCCTTCTGGAACCCCAGGGGCAAGAGCAATGACGCCTTTCTTGAAATCATCGAAGGGACATTTCCGGGAAAGTTGCTAAAATCTAAGATTCGCAGAGATATCCGCGTCTCAGAAGCTTCCGTACACGGCAAGCCCATTTTCGAAATCGCGCCCAATAGCAGGGCTTCAGAAGACTATCTCGCATTAACGAAAGAACTCCTCAAACGCATGTAAAATAGATGTACATCACATGGTCAAAGTGAATTCATTGCTCTCAGAGCGCCTGAAAAGGGCGACGGATAAACTCTCTAAAATGACCACCCTTGTCGAAAGGTCCTCCGCCGGCAACCTCTCAAGTTTTTCTGGCGTTTTCCAAGTTGCACCTCTAAGCGGAAAGGAACAAGAAACCCTTGCAACTCTGCTCGATCAATATAAAAGTAAAGAACAAGAAGTAGAAGAAGACCTCTATCAACTCACCGCATTGACAGCAGAGGTCAAAGCGATCAACAACCAGGCGATTATTCTTCACGGCGAGCGCATCAAAAAGGCCCAGAACATCCTCAAAAACTACCAAGACGGCGCATTCAGTGCCTGGTTAATGGCGATCTACGGCAACCGCCAGACCCCTTATAACTTTTTGCAATATTACGAGCTTCATACAGCCCTCCCAGGCGATTTGCATCACAAACTAGGCGAAATGCCGCGCCAAGCTGTCTATAGTTTAGCTAGCAGAGAGGGGAATCAAGACCAAAAAGAACGCATTATTAAAAATTACAACGGCGAGCCTAAACAGGAACTTCTCAAACTCATTCGTGAAACATTCCCGCTCGCAGATAATGATCGTAGAGCCCAAGACATTGCGGAACTTGCAATCAAAGAGCTTAAGAGGCTCTTCTCCCATCTCACCTCCTCTTCTTTTACGCCCAGTCCCAAACAGAAGAGCCAATTACAACAGATTTTAAAAGAGATAAGGATGCACATTGATGAGCGATGAATTAAAAACCTACCAATCTCCGCTATCCGATCGCTACGCTAGCGAGGAAATGTCCTATCTCTTTTCTCCCCACTTCAAATATATCACCTGGCGCAAACTTTGGATCGCGCTTGCTAAATCACAAAAAGCCCTCGGTCTTTCCATCACGGATAAACAGATTGCCGAGCTGCAAAATGCATGCGATCAAATCGATTTAAAGGCCGCTGATGCGTATGAGAAAAAATTCCGCCACGATGTCATGGCCCACATCCACGCCTACGGAGACCTGTGTCCTGGCGCAAAAGGAATCATTCACCTCGGCGCCACTTCATGTTTTGTCACAGACAATACCGATCTGATTCAAATGCGCGAGGGATTAAAGATTCTGCGGAACAAAATCCTTCAGGCACTCCGTCACCTCGACTGCTTTGCCAAAGAGCATGCGGGTTTGAGCTGCCTTAGCTATACCCATTTTCAACCGGCCCAACCCACAACCGTCGGAAAGCGCGCTTGTCTTTGGTTGCAAGATCTGCTTATCGACCTTTCCGATATCGAGCATCAAATTGATGAGATACGCTTTCTCGGCGTCAAGGGAGCGACAGGTACACAAGCCTCTTTTCTCTCTCTTTTCCAAGGGGATCATGGCAAAGTGAAAAAGCTAGAAGAGCTTGTAGCCACTGAAATGGGCTTTTCCAAACTCTTCCAGATTTCCGGTCAAACTTACACGCGCAAACAAGACATTCGCGTTCTCTCGGCCCTCAGCAGCTTTGCAGCATCCACGCATAAATTCGCTACAGATTTGCGTCTGCTCGCGCATTTAAAAGAAATCGAAGAGCCGTTTGCAGACAAACAAATCGGCTCGTCCGCCATGCCGTATAAGCGCAATCCAATGCGCAGCGAAAGAATTTGCGGACTTGCCAGATTTCTAATTTCCCTGAATGAAAACCCGCTTTACACAGAAGCTACTCAATGGTTTGAGCGCACTCTCGACGATTCTGCAAACCGCAGACTCTATCTTCCGCAAGCCTTTTTAACAGCTGACGCTATTTTAAACCTAATTTGCAACATCACTGCCGGAATGATCGTTAATCCCAAAGTGATCGAAAGACATCTGCAAGAAGAACTGCCCTTTTTAGCCACGGAACAAATCCTCATGGAAGCGGTCAAAAAAGGAAAAGACCGTCAGGCAGTGCATGAAAGGCTGAGGTTCCATAGCCTAGAAACCTCTCGCAGAATGAAAGAAGAGGGGATGCCTAACGATCTTTTAGAGCGTATTGCAAGCGACTCTGAGATTGGACTCAGCACCCTTGAGTTGCAAGAACAGATGCACGTTAAACATTTCATCGGACGCGCAATCGAACAAACACATGACTTTCTAAATACGGAAGTGGCTCCGATCTTAAAAAAACATGAAGCCATCAGCTCCTATCTTTCAGATATCAAGCTGTAATCCATCAATTTAGCAATTTCAGCCGCAATTTGATCTTTCACGACATCCTGTGGCTGAATGAGAGGCAATCTCATCTCCGGTAAGCATTTTCCCATCACGCTAAGCGCATATTTGACGCATTGAGGGTTAATCTCGAGGACCATCGATTTAACCAAGGAGAAGTACCTGCGAAAGTATTCTCTTCCCTTGCCCACTTCATCATTTTCCATCAACGTCGTTAGAATTTTCCACTGCCGCGGAATGATATTGGCGACAATAGAAATCACTCCTACAGCGCCAGAGGCCATCATAGGGAGCAGCAAAGAGTCGTCTCCGCATAATACAGGCACGCTCGTCTGCTCTAATAATTCAAGCGTGTGGTCCAAATCAGTCGCACCATCTTTAATACCGACAACCGAGGAAAGCTCTGATATCCGAGCCAAAGCCTTCGGAGTCAATTTGATTCCCGTGCGCCCTGGATGATGATAAACAATCATCGGTAGGTCCACTTTAGAGACCTCTTGAAAATGCAAGAAACAACCCTCCGGCGTTGGACGGTTGTAGTAAGGCACAATCACAAGAGCGGCATCGACACCGAGATTTTTTGCATCTAGAGTCAATTTGACAGCTTTAGCAGTATCGTTGCTTCCGGTTCCGGCAATAATCGGAATGCGCCCTCCTGAAACAGCGACGCCTATCTCAAAAATTTTAAGCGTTTCCTCATAACTTAAGGTAGAAGCCTCGCCGGTACTACCGCACAAAACAATGCTATCCGTAGAGGATGCGATGTGCCATTCAATAAGTTCTGCCAAGGTCGCGTAATCAACATTACCCCTTTCATCAAAAGGGGTCACCAAAGCAACAATAGATCCTTTAAACATGTCTTTCTCTTCTAATTGTTTTTAATAAAATCATACTGCAAATAACCGCCATGGCAGCGCCGATATAAAGAGGCAAACTGGTTGCATAAGCAGCTAACGCTCCACCGGCAAGGCCCGTAATCACTTCAGCCAGGACCTGAACCGATGTCAGAGTTCCTAGCGCCTGTCCCTGGAATTGTTGTGCAGCAGTATTGGAGATGAGAAGAGCTCCATTGGTGATCACAACAGCCAGACAAAAGCCCAAAGGAGGAAGTGTAAAAATAAGAGCATAGGGCGATGTCGAAATCGAACAAACGACAAAAGTTACTGCTAGCAAAAAGGCAAGTAAAGCAAGCGATTCAATCGGCTTCAAGCGTTTAGATAAGAAGGGAACAAGCCAAATCACTCCGGCTGCAATCGCCAGGGAATTATACACCATAACATAGGAGAGCACAGAAGGTGTGAAGTTAAACTGCCTTTCTAAAAAAACCGGGAAGAAACGGAAAAATGCAAAATATCCGAGGGCAAGAAAAAAATTGGCCGCGTAGAACCTCTTAAGAGCCTTATTTGCAGTTTTTATTGGACGCATCGCTCGCGAAAAAGGATTCCACTTTCCAGGAGGTTTTTCTTTTAGAGTTTCCTCAGAATACAAATAAATGACACCTATTCCAACCACTGTCATGCAAGCTGCAGCCCAAAAAGGAGTGGAATAAGTAAACCAACTCACAACAGTGGGATCCGCCAGCTGTCCGCCCATTAAAGGTCCAACGATAAAACCAATCGAAATAAAAATATTGATCCAACCGAAGTGCTTTGCTTTTTCTGTTTGCTGATCTTCTTTTTCCGTTAAATCTGCAATGACCGATTGGGCGATCGTCACGTTTCCCTCGCAAAATCCACAAACGGCAAGCCCCGTAAACATTCCCCAGACCGAATAACAGTGCACAGCATAGGCTGTAATCAAATAACCAATTGTCGTCCCTGCAAGCGACATCAAAACAATTCTTTTACGCCCCAAATAATCCGACAGTCTTCCCAAGAGAGGCGATCCAAAAAACTGTCCCAAAGGAAAGCTTGCCATCACTAAACCGAGCAAGATCATCCTGGTATGTAGATCTGCTCCTGAAAGGATAGAGCGCTTAGAATCTAAAAACATTTCAGGCAAAATGGGAAGGGGAAGAGCAAATCCAATGTATGCAAATAGAATTACAATTGCATAAGGGATGAGTATTTTCCGCGTAGGCGTTCGCATGTTTTATATACCGAGATGAGCAGTTCCCTAGTATATAGCGGGCAAATGGAATTACGCAAGAGATCGAACGGAAAAACTATCCCTTTCAGAGAAGTCTTGGAGGATTTCTCGCCACTGACCAGCGCGGATGGAAAAGTCGCTGAGGTGACGTCTGAAAGGGATATATTTACCTTCTTCCATTTGGATTTCTTGGACGAGTAGGATAGAAGAAGATGAAGGATCGAGTTTAAGATAAGCTCCATTATCCTGCCAGCGCAATACACCTCTGCTTGAAACACAGGACCGAACAGCTTGTGGCAGATAACCGTCTCCGGAATAAACAGGGCTTGAGAGAATTAAATGGTTTGCTCTATCACTTGCTTCAAAAAAAATCACCTCATCATCAATCACAACACGAGCTTTTCGATTGCCGGCGAGTTGACTCATCACAAGTAGAAAAGCTTTGTAAGACATAAAATGATTTAATCCTTTTTAAACACATTAACTCTCACTCATGATTATATATCATCCCAACGTTAATGTGAACGGACTAATTAATTTTAATCAGATTAATAAGGAACAAAAATTACATTCGACCAAATGAAAATTAGATCTGTGTATATTCATCACCGCATTCAATTTTTCTGGCATATGAATATTCAGATTTATTTTTTTTCGTAACAGTTTTTCTTTCTAATCCATCCTTAGAACAAAGTTGGAGTTTGATAAAACCTTCTCCTTTAAACGGACGGCGTAGAACGCGCGAATGACAAGGTTCGAATTCGTTTTTGGCAAAAATAAGATAGGAAAACTTTTCATCTTCATAGTTTAAAGTTCCATCTTTCGTTTTCCGATGAAAAGAAGAGCGCTCCACGCGAACAGAAAAATGACACCAATCTTTTTCTGCTAATGGACAAATATTTGAATGAGGACAAGGAGCAATTAAATGAGCTCCTTTTAAAAGCAAACATTGGCGCAACTTCATCAGCGATTCAAATGCTGCCTTTGTGCCGGGCTCAATGATGACAAGAAACTCCTTAGTAGAGTCCCAAAGTTTTTCTGCAAGTTTCAATCGATCTCTTTCTTTAAGCTCATTCAAAGAATAAGAAGCGATGACAAGATCGTGAGCCTCAGTGTGAAATTCTTTAGAAAGGTCCTGACAGATCCAATTCTGCCCAATATGCCCAAACTCTTGGGTTAAATTCCGGCCCAAGTCAATAAACCCAGAATCCCTTTCGAGCATCGTAGCAGAGAGCAGAGGCAGGTCTGCATCTACCGCCGCCAGCAAGACCGTCCCTGGTCCTGCCCCAATATCTAATAAGGAGGAGACTTGCACCCCGGGAGCTCTCCTTATTAACTCCATAAGAACCTGATATACAGTAGCATAAGTAGCCGGGAGGCGAGCTGCGATATACGCAAGTCGCTGACGGTCAGAGGTCAAGGAATTCAAGTAATTTTTGCAGTCGTTGCCGCGATAGAGTTGCGTAAGCTTCTCTCTCTCTTTAGCGAGATCATTAAGCGATTGCCCTATCAAAAGGGTTTCTATTTTTGAGGCTAGTGACACAAAACTACACTTTTTAATTTGAAATTCGTTAATAATTGATAGTTAATATAAAATAAAGTAAAATATGCATTAAAAATATAACCAAATGAGGGAATTATGAACAATCTTTCTTTAAATATTCAAAATTTGCAAATCCTAGCTCAAAAAGTTGAAAGCGAAATTGGAAATCAAATAAATAATTTACAAGGACGCTCCCTATCGATCAATGAGGCTCAAGGATCCCATGGGCACATCAAAAACATCTATGATAATGCAATGGTGGAAATTGCGAACCTCAAAAATGACATCGAACAAAAAACGAACTATAGTAATGAAGAAGATATGTTTTTATTAGCAGAGCAAGTGACAGAAGTTGAGACCACTCTTGAAAAAGCATACAATTGCTTCACAGACATTCTTCTCACAGATTACGCAACTGCAAAAATTGCCTATGGAAGAGCATGCATCGGCCCAAATGTCACATCGTACGAAACTGAAAACCCGCAAATCCAGCAAATGCTAAAAAAATGCTCATCTCTACGTGAAATCCGTGGCGATGGCAACTGTTTTGTATCCGCTTTCACAACAAGATTCCTAGAAGCTCTTTTTGAAAGAAAGGCTTTTGAAGCTTTTCTTAACTTTATCATGGATGACGGTATTGTTGATGACCACATCAAGTTAGAGATCGGCGAAGCCTTGATGCTTCTTAATACAGGCGACCTTAACTTGGAAAAAATCCTTCAAGACAACTCAAAAGTTCTTCCATTTATCAAATACTTTAGACTTTTAGCTGCTAATGAAATGAGAAAAAATTCGGAACAATTCGAAGATGCCTTCCGATTCGATCTTCAATTTAACTTTGATCAAGATGTAGAAGGGAAATCCTACGAAGACCTTATCTCCAAATACGTTCTTGCGATGGGAGCTGATTTCAGCCATTCATCCATTACAGCCCTTTGCCAAAGATTGGATTTTTCTGTGAACATCATCGATCCAAAACTCGGCAGTCCTAATGGGAAAAACATTCTCGATGACAAAGCACCAGAAGCTACATTCTGTCGCAATGACACTCATTATTTTGTGCTCTACACAAATCAAGATAGACCTATTTCCATCATCAACACAAACAATAATGTCACAACACAACCTATCACTACTAACACAAATAACATTTCAACAAAATCAACCACGGCGCAAAAGCCAACAGAAATCGCGTTCCATTGCACAATCCCTTTCGGAAACGCCCTTTTTATTCGCGGAGATGAAAAAGCGGGCTTGAGCTGGAGCAAAGGAATTCCTCTTACAGAAAAAGGCGACACATGGGTGTTTAGATCTTCAAACGCATTGAACGACTGCGCATTTAAAATCCTCTTCAACGATGAAATCTGGGAAAACTGGAATGGCAACCGCAAATTTGGGGATAAAAATTCAACCTGCACAGCCCCTACTTTCAACCTTCCAAAAGATCTTGAAATCTTAAAGGACGATGCTCCAGTTGTAACAACTCCTGTTATTAGGGCGCCAATCACTTCGGTTAAAATTGAAACTAAAGATACTCTCCCCAAACTTTCATTTATTCAATTCAGAATTTTTACGAAGGAAGGTGACAGACCTTTTGCCAGAGGCAATGGACCTGGAATGGAAAATTGGACCAAGGGAGTAGAGCTGTACAACAACTTCAACGGAACCTGGTCCCTAAGGTATCCTGAGGGTTCTGAGTTTGAATTCAAGATCCTGATGAATGACAATGTCAAGCAATATGAAAACTATCAAGGCAATCGACATACAAGAGACAAAGACGGCGTTAAAGAAGTCAAATTCTAACAAACTCTCCAATCGATCGGCTCTTTGCCCCACTTTTCCAGAAGTTCATTCACTTTGGAAAAGTGACGGCACCCAAAAAATCCCCTATAGGCTGAAAAAGGGGATGGATGCGCCGCTGTCAAAACAACGTGCGGCGTCTTCTGCTCGTGCAAGATAGGCCCTAGCTTTTCCTGGGCTGATTTCCCCCACAAAAGAAATACAATTGGACCTTCAGATTGGATCAAGCATTCCACTACAGCGTCTGTAAAACGCTCCCAACCCCTACCCGCATGAGATCCCGGCTCTCCCGCACGCACTGTAAGAGATGCATTTAGCAATAAAACCCCTTGCTTTGCCCATGCAGAAAGATCGCCACTTTGAGAGGGCTCAATCCCTAAATCTGCTTGCAGCTCCAGATAAATATTTTTGAGAGAAGGAGGAAGGGAAATCCCACCCGGAACGCTGAAACTTAAGCCATGCGCTTGACCAGGTCCATGGTAGGGATCTTGCCCTACGATCACAACCTTCACACTATCAAAAGGAGTGGAGTTGAAAGCATTAAAAATGAGGGGCTCGGGCGGGTAGATAACCTTTTGCTCTCTTTTTTCATTAGAGATAAACTCTCTTAACTCTGTGAAATAGGGCTGCGCAATTTCATTTGCAAGCAGTTTCAGCCAATCCTTCTCAAGTCTAGCCTCCATAAAAAATCCTTTAGATTGATGTGTCCGGAGTATATATATTGACAGAAACCGCTCTGAAAACATAGGATTTTTAGCTCAATACCAAGGATAATACAATGAAAGACCTCGCTGAAAACAACCTCATCCGCTTTAAAAACATCTCCAAGAAAAAAGAGGCGATCTACGCCAATTTTAGTGTGAAAGGTGTGAGAGCAGGGGTGAATTTTTCAGCTTCGATCACTGTCGATATCTCCGCCGCTGAAGTTCATGCCGGAGATGTCCTTGAAAAAATCATCGAGGAATGCGCGCGCATTGGCGTCAAAGAATTCAAACGCGCCGAATTCCAATTTGAAGGCCTGACAACTATCTAATCAATTTTTATCTGGGTGTAGCGCAGCTTGGCTAGCGCACAAGCATGGGGTGCTTGAGGTCGGAGGTTCGAATCCTCTCACCCAGATTCTTTATTTCTAATTACTTAGATTCAATTGAATAAAGCCGATCTTTCCCTCGGGTGGAGGTTCATATCTCTGCCTTTCTTGTCGGTTAATGCTTAAACTTTTATTTGGATTGAATTCTTCCTCAGATCTATACTGTATGGACATCCTCTTGGTATCTAACTCATGAAAAATGACTTGGTTCTATTCGAAGACTATAAAGTGCGCCGTCTATATGACGAGGCAACGGAAACTTGGTATTTTTCCGTGATAGACATCGTTCAGATATTGACTCAACAGCCTGATTATCAAGCATCTAGAAACTACTGGAATGTTTTAAAAACCAGACTCAATAAAGAGGGTAGTCAGTCGCTTACAAAATGTAAGCGACTGAAATTGGAAGCTGCTGATGGGAAAAAATACCTTACTGATGTGGCAAACGCCGAAACTGTATTGCGACTCATCCAATCAATTCCCAGTCCAAAAGCGGAGCCAATCAAGCTCTGGCTTGCAAAAGTGGGGTATGAACGCATACAAGAAATGTCTGACCCGGAAAAGTCACTCAATCGAGCTCGTGAAACCTGGCAAAAACACGGACGAAGTGATAAATGGATTCAACAGCGCATGATGGGGCAAGAGACGCGAAATAAACTCACTGATTATTGGAAAGATCATGAGATTAAAGAAACTCGCGAATTTGCAATCCTCACCAACATCATTCATCAAGAATGGGCAGATGTTACTGTAAAACAGCACAAAGATCTCAAGGGATTAAAAACACAAAATTTACGTGATCACATGAGCGAGGCTGAGTTGATTTTTACTGCCCTGGCTGAGCTATCTACAAGACAAATTGCTGAAAGCGTTGAAGCCACCGGCATGGTCGAAAACAAAACTGCCGCAAAAAAAGGCGGCAATATCGCCAAAAAGGCGCGCTTGGAGCTGGAAGAGAAAACTCAAAAAAAAGTGATCTCCAGAGAAAATTATTTGCCTCCCAAAATAGTACAAGCAATATCCAGTGAAGAACCAGACTTCAACCATTCGAAAAATTAATTTTCGCCTATTTTTCGATTGGAAAAATTGTTGATAAAAATTACCTCTCGGCTAAATCCAAAAATTAATTAACTTATAATGGGGGGATAGAATGCCACAAGATGCCTTGGAAACTATAGCCCTTTTTTTATTCTCCTGTTGGCTTTTTTACAAATGGTTCAAAAAACACAACCTTAGGTTTTTATTTAATGCCATCCTGGTCCTATTGCTAATTCCATCGAGATGGCCATTTTTCTATCCTGTTCAAGTTTCTTTCTCTCTTATGTCTTTCTGTGCAGTTTTTTTTTATTTTCGTCGAAAAGTATCGTAAAAAAAATCAGAAAAGCCATCTCTTTCTTATTTATATATTTTTTTATTTCTGATTTTTGGAATTGCCTTTCTTGCTTTACAATGATCAATTTCGTGATGGTCCATAGAACCCCATTAGCTTTACAATTCCTTCCTCAAAGAGCAGAGGATTTCCACATGATCTGTTCCCGGGAAGAAAAGATAGGCCTCTGCATTTTCGATTTTCCAACCATGGGCCATCAATTTCTCCACATCTTTTTGAAAAGATATGGGACCGCAACTTAAATAGATGAGTTGAGTTCCGGGTTCTGCAATAAAAAAAGCTTCAAGTACTTTTGTATCTATTCCTTTGCGCGGAGGATCCACGATGATTACTTGTTTGCCTGGAATAAGTGCAGTCGCATCTTCAGAAGAAGATATCTTCATGGAAATTTTTTCCTGAAGATTAGGAGCGAGTTTCGACTTGCTTGCATCAAAACATTCCAGTGAGAAAGGATTAATCTCCACACAAACCACATCACGCGCTGTGTCTATAAGGTTCATCCCGATTACTCCGATGCCGGCATAAAGCTCAAGAATGGAACTGTCTGGAATTACCCACTCGCGAATGCGCTGCAACGCTTTTTCAAAAAGGGAAATGTTCGCCTGGCAAAAGGTTGCAGGGTGAAAAGCGCAATTTACATTCCCAAGTAAATCCCACAAATAACGCTCTCCTTCAGAGCGGATCCACTTGTCACCAAAAATTCGGTTGGTATTTTGAGACTGATGATTAAGCCACACAGAATGAATGCCGCCTTGGTTGTAAAGCTGTTTTACAAAACTTTCATTAATCGGGCGATTGATCACCAGTGTTAGCTGTACAAGGTCTGTTCTACGATCAACGGCAAATTGAAGATATCTCAATACTCCCGAGCCCCTTTCTTCGTCATAAGGTTCAATTTTCCACTCGATCATTAATTTTTTAATCTTCGAATAAATGGAGTTAATGGAATGATGATGGAGGGGACATGTCGGAATTGGGACCACATCATGCGAACACTGTTTAAAAAGGCCAATAGATGGATTTTGAGATGTGCCTCTGACTGCCAGTTTCGACCGCATGCGCCTCCCTGTTATCTCCCCATTAATAAGGGAGATGGGAACATGAGGAGCTGCAGAGTAAAAAAAATCCTTCACACTCTTCCATATAGGGGGAGAGGATACATCGCCTTGATAGCTGCATCCAGAGCACAAAGGAAAATATTCACATTTAAGGGGTGTGGAAAACTCTGTCATAAACCCTAGCTATAGATTGTCGATAAACTGAAGATTGTCCAAAACCCCTACATTTATGACCACTCTTTATACAATCCATGAACAAGGTTTTTTCCCACCAATCAGTCCAAGTTATCAACACTTCCACAACATAAGAAGACTAAGAGATCTATATCTATATCTATATTCAAAGAAAACCAAAGCCCCGAAAAGGGGTGTAGAAAGGGATGCTTAGACAATGGTAAGAGAGCTTCTGGATAGTTATAAAATGTTAATAACCAATATCTTATATTGGATATTATCCTGATATTTAATGGGTTGGGTTATCATCGCAAACGATTCTGGCTCAAAATCTTGCATTTTTTTTCTCGACCCAATCGCCGTTTTTAGGTTAAACTGGCACCTATGGAAACCAAATACGATTGTGCTCAGTTATTTACTCTACAGGGATATGCCCACGCTTCTCTTTTTGAGGGATGCCAGTATCCTTGGGAAGCTTTGAAGGGTTTGAAGGATTATCTCCAATCATTGGAATTGGGGAATATCGCTGTCGCTATTCCACCTGGTGTGCATTTGGTGGGTCCTGAATCGATTTCTATCGGAGAAGGCACGGTTATTGAACCTGGCGCTTTTATCCAAGGACCTTGTTTCATCGGTAAGAATTGCATAATACGCCATGGAGCCTATATTCGCGGTGATGTGCTTATTGGGGATTCTTGTGTGATTGGTCACGGCACGGAAGTTAAGCACTCCATCTTTTTGAACCGTGCTGCTGCTGCGCATTTCAATTATGTCGGGGATTCGATCCTTGGCAATGGAAGTAATCTTGGTGCCGGCGTTAAATGTGCAAACCTGAGATTGGACCATTTATCGATTTCTGTGATTGCGCTGGGTGAAAAATTGGATACCGGCTTGAACAAGCTGGGAGCCTTGGTTGGGGATGGAGCTCAAATCGGTTGTAATTGTGTCATCAATCCGGGAACGATTTTGGGGAGAAATTCCTTTTGCTTCCCCTGCTTAAATGTTTATGGATTTGTTCCTGAAAATGGAAAAGTTAAATCATCGATGAGGAATCTGACTTAAGTAAAAATTTTCTGCGGATTTTACCGGTTCAGGTTCAAAAATATTGTGGAGTAGAAAATGGTATTGCAAACTGTGGTTAAAAATGCGTCGACGGATTCTCACAAATATGAGAATTCCCATTTTTTTTTCCATCGCGATAAAATTGAACAGGAAATAGCGAAAAGCATCCTTTCTTTTGGCGACAAGACGAAGCTCCGCGACGCTTGTGAGTATGCGCTAACAGCCGGCGGCAAACGCTTTCGTCCGTTAATTGTCATTCTTATAGCGGAAGGTCTGGGAAATGGTCTGAATGTTTATGAAGCGGCTTTAGCTGTTGAATTTTTTCATACGGCATCTTTGATTGCAGACGATTTACCATGCATGGACAACGATGATGAGAGACGCGATAAACCTTCTCTTCACAAAGCTTATGGTGAAGCGATCGCGTTACTAGCAAGTTATGCATTGATTACAGCAGCTTTTGAAAAAATTCATAGCAATGCTGTAGTTTTGCAAGATTCTGATTCTCCTTTTTCTCAGTCGAGTGATCGTATTTGTGCACTCGCACTTGAATCAGCTACCCATTGTGCCGGGATCTTAGGTGCCACAGGCGGACAGTTTCTCGATCTCTTCCCCCCTAATCAAAATCTCGACACCGTTAAACAAGTGATCTATAAAAAGACTGTGACTTTGTTCGAGGTCTCTTTTGTTTTAGGGTGGCTTTTTGGAGGCGGCGACGTGGCGAAATTGGACCAGGTTAAAAAGGCAGCCTATCATTTCGGCATGGCATTTCAAATTGCAGACGACCTAGCAGACATGATCCAGGATGAGAAGAAGCAACGTGAGATCAGTATAGCCCGCCTGATTGGAAAAGAACGCGGCCTAATATTGTTTGACGAAGAAATGCGTCATTTTCGCAATGACCTGTTTGAGCTAAATCTTTTGACCCCCTCTTTTGAGAAGATGAGCGATATCCTTATTCGCTTTGCGATTGAGAATTCCAAAGCTCTTTGTTAGTATGGCGGCAGCTGTTCAGAATTCATTTTATCGTGAAAGATTTACTGAAATTCAGGAAAGGCTGCGCTTTTTTCACAGCAAAATGAAAAATGACAGTCCTTTAGATTTTTTTGTTACATCTTTATTTGGAAGTCACATCAAAGGCACTCAGTCTGCGAGTTTATCTATCGATAAATTTCGTGAACCAGCCAGTGCTGGTGCGAGTGGAAATGTCGTGAAACTTCCCCCTTGGTATTTGTTTAAGTATGAAGATATTCCTGCGCAATTTCGCATTCATGATGCGAATGATCCTCGCCTTACCGATCCCAATTTCCTAAATCAATTTGCCGCATGGATCAATGGAAAAATTACAGAGTTTGGTCTGACATCCATTTGCCGCCCTGCAGATTTTGGGGCTTTGCAGCGCGTGATCCTTTTACTGCGCGATCCTGTACTTTTTGCTAAAAGCAAAGATTTTGTAATGGGGCATGAAGTATCTCATCTTTCGCAATATAGGCGAGAGCAGCTTGACCATTATTGCGGATTATTTCAGGAGTTGGTTTCTTTTGGAGGGATAACAACAGGTATCTGTATATTGTTTGCAGTGATTTCCATTGTTCCCGTTGCTCAATTGTCTGTCACAATAGGGGTTTCGAGCATAGCGATTGGCGTGATTGGGGCGAGCACGATAAATTTGATGCACAAATCCAAGGGTTTTCAACTTCCGCTTTCGCAGATTGAAGAAGAGAAAAAAGCGGATTTAGATTCAGCTAGAGTGCTTGGGGATGTAGATGGAGGCGTTTACTATTTTCAAACTCAGATGCTCGCCAATGTGAAATTGCGTAATCGTCTTCCTTCTTTACGATCTAGCATTGACGAAAGAGGAAACAATCTAAGGGACAAAGACCATCCTCTTTATTCCGATCGGGTGGACTATCTTAAAAAATGGAAAGCGGAATTTCTGGACTCGCAAAGGACCCATCAGGCTCGCTCACCTAGCTATGCGTGAAGAGAAGCCGGTGACCCGACTTCTCTGTTCATTGGATTTTAGACTTCTGCAAAATCTGCTGCTGGAGCGCTTTTAACTAGTAGATCTTTCCCATCAGCGACTTTAGCGAGAATTGCTTTTTCAATTTCATCGACTAATTTCGGATTCTTTCTAAGCTCTTCACGTGCAGCTTCTCTTCCTTGGCCTAGGCGATTGCCATTGTAGCTGAACCACGTCCCTTTCTTGTCGATAATTGCGAGATCTGCTCCCAAATCAAGGATCGAGCCAATGCGGGAGATCCCTTCGTTGAAAAGGATATCGAATTCAGCTGCCTGGAAAGGAGGAGCCATTTTATTTTTTACAACTTTAACCTTGACGCGGTTGCCAACCTCTGAGTTATCGGGACCTTTAATGCCGCCGATGCGTCTGATGTCCATACGGATAGAAGCATAGAACTTTAAAGCCCGCCCGCCCGTTGTTGTTTCTGGATTACCAAACATCACACCGATCTTCTCACGGATCTGGTTGATGAAGATTGCGCAGGTATTGCTTTTAGAGAGCGATGCTGTGAGTTTGCGAAGCGCTTGCGACATCATGCGCGCTTGCAATCCCATGAAAGAATCGCCGATCTCCCCTTCTAATTCATTTTTTGGCACAAGAGCTGCAACGGAGTCGATGACGATGACATCAACTGCATTGGACCTTGCAAGCATTTCTGCGATGTTGAGAGCTTCTTCCCCTGAATCTGGCTGGGAGATCATCAGTTCATCCAGGTTCACGCCAATTTTTGCGGCATAAGAAGGATCAAGAGCGTGCTCTGCGTCGATGTAAGCGGCAAGCCCCCCATTTTTTTGGGCGTTAGCGACAATGTGAGTAGCGAGGGTAGATTTACCGGAGGATTCAGGGCCAAAGATTTCGACAACTCGTCCACGCGGGACGCCGCCTATTCCTAAGGCGATGTCGAGGTTGATAGCGCCGGTTTTGATCACGCTCATTTCACGTGCTGCGGAATGTTTTCCAAGCGTCATGATCGAGCCTTCGCCAAATTGTTTTTCAATTTGCGCAATTGCAGCTTCAAGTGCTTTTTTCTTTGCGGAGTCATTAGGTTGAGACATAAAATTACCTATATTCTTAGTATTCCTATATCTTATCCTATCACCTGTTTGTTGCTAGAGTCCAGAAAAATGGACAAAAAATTCTGACCGGTATACACCGGAAGTTGAAGGCGAAGGTGGAGCTCTCATGATACTTGCAGGTGATGTCGGAGGAACAAAGGTAAGGTTGGCCCTTTTTGACGAAAGAGGTGGCATTACTTGTGTCGATGAAGAAAAATTTGCAAGCCAGGAGTTTCCTAACTTAAGCGAATTACTTAAAAAATTTTTGTCGAGCAGGCCAGGTAAAGAGATTACAGAAGCCTGTTTTGGAATAGCCGGGCCAATAAGGGAAGGAGTTTGCAAAGCGACGAACTTGCCTTGGGAGATTTCTGCGAAAGAGCTGCAAAAAGATTTGCATATCCCCAAAGTGGACTTAATCAATGACCTAGAAGCCAATGCATGGGGGCTAGGGTGTCTTGTTCCGGAAGAATTTTGTACCATCAATATTGGGGATAAAATTGCCGGAAACCAAGCGCTAATTTCCGCGGGGACAGGACTTGGCGAAGCGGGGATTTATTGGGATGGAAAGATCCATAGACCCTTTGCTTGTGAAGGCGGACATTGTGATTTTTCTCCGGTAAACGAGGAAGAAATTGATTTGCTCAATTATTTAAGGAAACAGCACGAGCATGTTTCCTTTGAACGCATTGTTTCAGGTTCTGGGCTCTATCAGCTTTATCGATTTTTAATCGACACCAAGCGGGAAAAAGAGGATCCTCTCATTGCAGACCTTATGAAAAAAAATGTCCCTCAGCGAGTGATCACGGAAAAGGCAGTGAACAAGGAATGCAAGGTATGTGTGCGCGCATGTCAACTTTTTGTTGAACTATTAGCTAGCGAAGCGGGTAATTTGGCATTAAAATTGTTTGCGGTGGGAGGGGTTTTTATCGGAGGAGGAATAGCGCCTCATCTACTCTCTTTTCTGAAAAAAGATAGTTTTATGAAGGCGTTCGTAGGAAAGGGAAGGCTCTCAGCTGTCCTTTCAAAAATTCCCATCAAAGTTGTTCTGAATGAAAAAACGGCATTACTCGGCGCTGCGAGATTTGCCCAAGTTAATAGAGTTCCACCTTCGAATAACAAATGTTGATTTATCAGAAGCGTCCCAATCATTCACAGGCCTTCTTTCTTTCATGATTTCCGATAAACGCTTTTTAGAATCTATTTTAATCACTCCTTCAGGGGTTTTACTTTCAATTGTTGTCATTTTATCTAGAACACAAACGACATGACCATCCCATACGATGAGATCGAGCTCTTGGAGAAGCTCTTGAATTGATTGAGCGTCTTTTCCTTCTATCGCAACAGGTTTTCCGAAATGGACAAGTGAAGAGGTATTGCGAGGTGTCCAGCCATTTGTGGCATAGTGGATCAGTCCTGAACAGTCGACCCCTTTTAGTAGCCAGGTATCTTTGAGCAAGGGATCCAGTTCGTCGAAATGGGTTTTGCTTGGATAAAGAGTGGAAAGAAGGTCTATCCCTTTTGGCCAATTCCCTCCCCAGATATAGCGGGTATTTTCTAATTGATGAAGGGTTTTTAAAATGAAAGAGGCAGGAGGAAGGATTCTCTTTATCGGAAGTTGCTTTTCTCGTGAGAGAAATCGAATATCGAGGAAGAGGTCCTTTGCGTAAGAGTAATCCTCTGTTTCAATTTTCCAAATAAATGGAAATGCAGTTTGTTTTAACAGTTTGACTTTAGATCCAGGAAAAAGAATTGTTTCGAGAGTGCGCATTAATCTTTGATCATCGAGAGGGAGGGAATTTCCATCCGCTCCGCCAAAACAGACGGCAAGTTCTGGAGTATTAAATAGCGGCGTAGCTAAACTTGTGATGGCGAAAGAATTCATGTAGACTTTTTCAATTTGGTTATATTACGGTTAGGTTATGCGATATACTCAAGAAACCTCAAAAATTGGCCTCCAGGCGGGTTCAAAGCGCCGCAAATCGATTCTCGCGAAGAGGGTTGTATTAGTCAATACTAGCCCTCTTCGCGAGAATCGATTTGCGGCAGCTTTCAATCCCGCCTGGAGACCAATTTTTGAGGTTTCTTGGGTATACTTTATTACTTTAATTTTGGCTGTGATTGGCTTTGCTTGTCAATCTTCCTCTGAGAAAAAATTTTCAAGCTCTGTTTGCAAAGTCGTGAAAATAAATATTGGAGATGAGCCGCAGACACTCGATCCACGCAAAGCAAGGGATCTTAGCAGCCAGACGATTTCTCGGATGCTTTTTGAAGGGCTGACAAGAATCAATCCCGAGGAAAAAGCTGAACTCGCCCTTGCAGAAAGCGTTCACATCTCTCCGGACCTAAAGACATACACATTTCACTTAGAAAACAGTGTTTGGTCAAACGGCGATCCTGTAACGGCATCGGATTTTGTGTATGCCTGGAAAAAAATACTCTCCCCGGATTTTCCAAGCGATACCGCATCACATCTTTATGTGATCAAAAATGGGAAGGGTGCAAAGGATGGAAAAATTCCCCTCGATGAAATTGGAGTGAGAGTGATCGATAGCAAGACGCTCGTTGTCGAACTGGAAAATCCCACCCCTTACTTTTTAGATTTACTGGCTGTTCCGGCTTTTTTTCCCGTTAATCAGAAAGTCGATGAAAAAAATCCCTCTTGGGCTTTAAGTGCAGATACTTATGTCAGCAATGGTCCTTTTTTACTTTCCGGTTGGAAGCATCAAGATCACTTAACTGTGAAAAAAAACGATAAGTATTGGGATGCAAAGACTGTTCATATTGCTTCCATTGAACTTTCGATGCTAGAGGCCGAGGCGGAATTGAAACTCTTTGAGAAAGGAGAGTTGGACTGGGTCGGCTCTCCCCTTTCCATATTACCTCTTGATGCTATAAAGGGTTTAAGAAATGAAGGCAGTCTTAAGACGAAGGAACTTCTTGGAACCCATTTTATACGCGCAAATACGGAACATGCTTTCTTCAAGGATCCAAAACTCAGAAAAGCCTTAGCACTCGCGATCAACCGAAAGGAGATCGTAGATCATGTCACGCAAGGAAATCAGATTCCTGCAACAGGACTTGTGCCAACTTCTTTAAATTTACAAGATGAGCCCTATTTCTTGGATGGAGATATAGAAAAGGCGAAAGTTTTATTTTCAGAGGTAAAGGCAAGTTTGCGAGGAGATCTTCCGGAAATCAGCTTTATGTATCGCTGCAATGAGCGCTCGCATCTAATCGCACAAGTTATCCAGCAGCAATGGTTTGAAGCTTTTGGAATTCGCGTTAGGCTCGAATCGGTGGAAGGGAAGGTTTTTTTCGATAGGACATCCAAACAGGATTATCAACTCGCGATGGGTTCCTGGATTGCAGATTTTCCCGATGCCATCAATTTTCTGGAAATTTTTAAATACAAAAACGGCGGATCTAACAATACGCTTTGGGAAAATCCCCGCTTTACTGAGCTTCTCTCAGAGTCGGCGCTTGTGGCAGATTCCAACCGACGCCTTGAGATTTTAAAGCAAAGTGAAAGAATTTTGATGGAAGAGATGCCGATTATTCCCATTTTTTATTATACCATGCTATATGTCAATAAGCCGGCTCTAAAAGATGTTTTTCTGTCATCAATGGGACAGATCGATTTTAAATGGGCAAGGATTGCACAGGGAGATTCAAGATGAAGTGGATGCAGTTGGCAGTATTTTTTATCTGCGCTCAAATCGCGTGTTTTGCAAATTCAATCAATCTGTTCAACGATTCTGAATACAAGCTAACTGCGACGATTTATGATGCGAATGGAACTTTGATGGGTGAATTCGTTTTAAATCCACGCGATGCCATTGATTGGAGTGACGATCAATATAATTTCGGATCCCAAACGCAATACATTTCCCAAGTTCCGTACACAGTTAATTGGACTTGTATGGCAGGGAATGCCTATGGTTCCTGCGACAATATTTCTCCGGGCTCTATCGTCACTGCGCAAAGCTGCGGCGGTGTTCAAGAATGTGATCAACAGCAAAATGGTTATTAAAATATGAAATTTTCACGTTTTCTGCTTGTTGTTTTAGCATTCGTTTTTTCCCCCTATTTGCTTTTTGCGGGGAGTGTCCGCCTAATCAATAACTCTCCTTTTAACCTTAGGGTGGTCATTCGAGGTGCCGATGGCTCCTTTTTGGGAGAGGTTGTCGTTAAAGCTCAGAAAGAAACTGTCTGGACAGACACTTATGGCAATTATGGGTCGTATGGTGGGGCAGATTCCAGTGTTAATCAAAACTATCGCTCGAGAACGCCCTATACCACCTTATGGTATTGCATGGATGGAACGGACTATGCGATTTGCGATACCGTATCCACCGGAGCTGTTGTCACTGCACAAGGGTGTCTAGGAGCCAGAATGTGCAAACCGGCTAAAAAAGAAAAGTATCCTCCTGAGCCGGAAGGTCACTACCTCTACGAAGAACCCAAACACCCCCCTTTGAATCAGTAGCGTTAGAGACAGCCTCTTAGCGCATGGAGTCATTATTTAATAGAGGCTTTCCTTTTTCATAGGAGACCTTTTTAAGAAAAAAACCGTCGCTTGTGTAGAGAGTAGCAAGCCCTTTACCCGATTCAATTTTGGAGACTGCTTTTTTATCGCCTATCTTATAATAGGATCCTTTGAAGAGAAGATCGTTTTCGTATTCTTCGACTAGCATCAGATCGCCATTTTTATACCAGGCGAATGAGAGTCCCTGTTTTTTATTCCCATTGATCTCGCGTTGGCTTTCAATATTGCCATTGGGATACCAGGTTTTGACCTGCCCCTGGATTTTATCATCATTCCAATGCACGCAGAGCTTTGGTTTTAGGTCTTTTCCGCTTTCAGAAAAATAGTATTCCCACTCTTCCCCATACTTTTTTCCGTCTTTAAGAGTATAGGAGCAGTGGAGTGCGCCGCTTGGAAGAAAAAATTGCATTTCTCCTTCGACAATTCCTTTATCAATAGTAAAAAGGGAGCAAAGCTGTCCATCTTTGAATTGGGCTAGTTTCCCGTTCCCGTCTGTGACACTTGCAACGCAATTTCCCATCGAATCATAGTAGGAAGATTGGAGTAGGCGCCCTTCTTTAAAAACTTCATGTGAGAGCTGCTGGCCCGGTTTCCACCAGCACAGCGCTGTCCCCTCTTTTTCCCCTTTAACATAGGGGATTTCCTCGAGTAGATCGCCGTTTTCGTTAAAGGATTGCACAGTGCCATGGATCTCTCCCTGTTCATAAGGGACAATTTTCTGCAAATTCCCATTCTCAAAGAAATACCTGGCAGGAGTATTTAACAGTCCTTTTTCGTAGTAAAATTCAGCGGTGAGGTTTCCTTGTTCTTCCCATACTTTGCACTCACCTTGAAAGATCCAGGTCGCTTGAGCAAGATCGTGGATATCCGCAACACCTTCAGCGAGATTGGCCTCGATTTTTTGCTGGCCGTTCGAAAACCACTCTCGATAGACGCCATGAGCTCTTCCATCAACGGCTTCCAGATATTGCCAAAGCTGGCCATTGTCGTGGTAGCTGGTGATTTTTGATGTACTTTGACCATCTGGATTGCGTCCATAGACGCGCAATACTTTCTGATAGGGCTGCGGATGCTGAAAATTGGTTGTGAGAAAGGCGCTTAATCTATCTTTGTTGCTGATCGTCTCTGTAAACCCGTTACGGTCTACAATCTGCATGTTAACGATAGTTCCGCTTTGATCGGACTGTTTGGAAGCGCAACTGGTGAGAAATGCTAATGCCAGTATTAAAATTATTTTATACCGAAATCGTTTCAAAAATTGGGTCCCAGGCTGCGTGAAAGCTCCCGCGGTTAAGTTCCCGCAAGTGGGTCCATATTTGAGAACATAGGACCCACTTGCGGGAATCTCAACCCCGGGACTTTGACGCAGCCTGGGATCCAATTTTTGAAACGATTTCGGTATATTCATTTTGAGTATTCCAGGTTTTCTCTTTTGATGAGTTGCATTGAGACGACAAATACTTTCTCTTGAGAAGAGAGCTCTTTTTTCGAAAGTCTAAAATCTTTGATGATGAGTTGGGGGCGCTTTTCTTTAGGACCGTAGGGCCAGATGGTGATCCCTTCTATTAAGCAAAGGAGCTTTTTAAGATCTTCTTCGTTCATTTCGACGGGATGCTGTTGCATTTCTTCAATCTCGCGGAAGACGTCGTTGCTCCGAATTTGTTCTTCAGAAAAAACAAGGCGATTGTTTCCACCTTTTAGAAATTGCAGACGTTTGCTGGCCTGCTGTTCATCGGGATTTTCCAATTGGATCGTTTCGAGTTTCTTCATCTCAGGAAGAAGGAAGGTCAGTGTTTCTATATTTTTTTCAAGGTAGTGGGGATCTGGATTTTTTAAAGAAGATAGGAGAGCGCTTTCTTTGTATTGAATTTCTTGCGCCTGGATTTTTCTGGCCTGCACTCTGTCAATTTCCTCTTCGAGTTGATGGAGTTTTTGCATCCCGAAGACAAAGTGGAATAAAAAGAGAAAAAAGGGAATGGGAGCCAGGCCAAGGATGAGCCAAAGAGCTGAGGTGCCGAGTTTAATGGAAATTTGTTTCATTGGGGGACTCCTCTATTGAGCTCGAAAGAAGTATGGTACATCTGGTTTTGCGTTTGCCATTTGATGTCCTTTTTCGCATTGACGATTTGATCCCCTTTTAAAAGCGCCTCATGAAAATCTCTGGCTGCCCTTGGAGCATCGGATGTGAATTCGAGATCAAGATGAGCAATGTACGGCGAGGAAGCCTCTCCAATTTTGGGATATTTAGTAAGAGTGTAATGGAGTGATTTGATGTCGATTCCTTCTTTTTGTCCTCCATCTTCACTTGAAAATGCGGGATGGGAGGATAGCCATGCAAGGACATCGCACACTTTGGGAACATTAGGAACATAAGCAAACGAGTTTTTGGGCCCGCTTAACGTCCCTTCCCATTCGGCAATTTTTTCCTCAATATCTTCTATAGATGCTAAAGAGGAACTTGCGAGATTGGCTGGAAGACATCCCTGCAAACGGTCCGCCAGAATGGATTGTTTTTTGCTTAGCATTAGGGATCCGCACGTTGCCATTAATAATGCAGAACCCAAACAAAGGCCGAGATAGGAGAGCGCTTTTTTCTTTCTGCTCACAAGCGTGTGTGCGGGAGTAAATTTCTTTTGGCAAAACTGGACGGATGCTTCGTCGCTCTCTAGCACATCTAGTGCATAGCCGATGGCGATGGCAAACGCTGAGTGGTTTAAATCATTCAGTTGGAGCATTTTTCCGGGGAAAATCTTGCTGATTTGTTCAGAATAAGTATATTCCCCTGTAAGGATCCATGGGGTTTTTTCATCCACAGCCCCTTTTTGTTTTAGAAAGATGTCTAATTTCTCCAGTTGAGGAACAATGTCACCGTATAAGGTTTGCGAGAGGATCATTTCTTTCCCATCGTAGACAACGCAGGAGACTTTCTGGTCTCGAACGTCAAAGTGCAAAACTCTGTTTTCCTCGCTAAACAACCATCTTCCAAATCGCATGAGCGCAGTCGGGGCGCATGACATCGCATCCGGAGAGATATCGAGATTTTTTAGTGCGGCAAGTCTTGCTGCCAGGTTCTCACTTGTGGTTGCAACGATCGTAACCGAGGTCATTTGCTGGCTTAAGGGGCGGAACAAAGGACAAATAACAGGGGCTTCCCCGGAATACGGGAGGAGGGATTCGAGCTGAAAAGGCAGGGCTGTGAGGATTTTTTTTTGATCTTTTAGAGGGATGTGGAGTTTACGGATAAAGGTGTCGCAGTGAGGCATCCCGGAGGCGACCAAAATCTCTTTCCCGGTATGGAAGGGAGGGAGGTTGTAAAATAGTTTTACATTGTCGGGGCCGTAAGGAAAGGAGTGGAGAGATTCAACGGAAAGGGCCTGCTTCTCCTTTTTGAGGATGGCAACCCTAAAGACGTCGTTTTCGAGAGAAATCCCTATATAGAACATAATTTTATTCCATTTAAGACAGTGAGGTGTCCAGATCGGCAGATCATAGCAAACCAGGCTATTGTGACCCAAGCCAGATTTTTTTAATTAGCGGGTGCAATCCGGGCCCGAATTCCAATTGCAACTTCTTAGGGCAAGAGGTATACTTCAAGGCTCTGAAATTTCAAATAATTGATTATTTTTTTATGGCATTATCCTTATGTGAAATCGTTCATTGGATCTTCTTGATCTACATGGGCTTCTTAATCGTGAGAATTATAGGTTCTTGGTTCCCGAATTTTTCCCGTCATAAACTGATGCGGTTTGTTGCATTTTATACCGATCCCTTTTTGAATCTTTTCCGCCGAATCATCCCACCCCTTGGTGGAGTTCTTGACCTGACCCCTATGCTTGCCTGGTTTTCACTTTGGCTTATGGAAAACTTCATTCTATTCATCCTTTACAAGATGGGACTGTGTTAAAGAGGCCGTTTCAATTAGGCAAGCTGGTATTGCCATCAAATATTTTTTGCGCTCCTTTGGCAGGGTGTTCTGACTTGCCCTTTCGCCGCATGACGGTTAAGTACAAACCCGGCCTTGTCTATTGCGAAATGGTCAAGATGGATGCCTTGATCCGCCATGATCCCAATACTTATCGTTTGCTCGATTATGAGAAATCGATGCATCCGATCGGGGGGCAACTTTGTGGATCCAAACCTGAGATCGCTGGACCGTGCGCTAAAATCATTGAGGATTTGGGTTTTGATGTGGTGGACCTCAATTGCGGGTGCCCGGTCGATAAGGTGACAAAAGATGGAAGTGGTTCAGGGATGCTGAAAAACCTCGATTTGATAGGCGAGGTCATTTCCAATATGGTCGCAGCTGTCAAAATTCCCGTGACTGTAAAGATCCGTGCGGGTTGGGATTCTTCTTCAATCGTAGCGCCGGCGGTCACTCGGATTGCTGAAGAGGCGGGCGCTGCTGCCATCTGCATCCACGGGCGTACGAGGGCTCAAGGGTACAAGGGACCAGCCAATTGGGACTTTATTCGAGACTGCAAAAAGGCTTCCCGAGGGATCCTCGTCATCGGGAATGGGGACGTGTTCGATGCGCCAAGCGCCCAAAAGCTCTTTGAGCATACAGAGTGCGATGCTATCTTGCTTGCGAGAGGAACGATGGGAAAGCCTTGGCTGATCGATGATATCTATCGTCATTTTGAAGGTGAAGAGCCTGCTCTGCGCGCCGGCCTAGAGTATAGAGATATCCTTTTAGAGCATCTCGATCACATTGTTTCTTATCAAAATGAAAGACGGGCCTTATTAGACCTTAGAAGGATCGGCTGCTGGTTCTTGCGCGGTGGTAAGAACATGCGTCATTTGAGAGAATCCCTGACTCGATCAAAATCCCCTGTAGAAATTCGCGAGATGATTTGCAATTACCCTTGGCATGAGGCCGATCTCTCCGAACCTGTTAAAGAGGAAGAAGCATGCGAGATAGAGAGTTGTTAATTGAGCTTCTAGCAACCATCAAAGGAAGGGTGCAAGGAGTGGGTTTCCGCGCAAAAGCAAAGCAATTGGCGGATGCCTTAAAGTTAACTGGTTTTGTTCGCAATCTCATTAATGGCGATGTTGAGATCTGCGCACAAGGTATACCCAATAAACCTCAAAAATTGGCCTTCAGGCGGTTTCAAAGCGCCGCAAATCGATTCCCGCGAAGAGGGTCGTATTGGTCAATACTAGCCCTCTTCGCGGGAATCGATTTTCGGCAGCTTTCAATCCCGCCTGAAGGCCAATTTTTGAGGTTTATTGGGTATAAAAGGGACGAGCTAGAACAATTTCTTTCCCAACTTCGGTTAAAATTCCCACCCGAATATATCGACAGCATCGAATCTGATTTTCATCCTGTTTCTCAAATCATCTCCGATTTCAAAATTGTCCATCATTAAGTTCAAAATTCTTCTGAATCTTTGTCTGATTTTTCTGAAATTTTTTTCTCAAAAATGATTAGAAGTCGGGCCAGCTCAGAGCTCGACCCTCTAAAGAATTTCCTCGTCTTTGAAGGGATCTTTTTCTTCTTGGCAATTTTTTTGGAAAGAAAAGCGATGAATTCTTCCGTTTTCATCGTTTTGCTGCGGTGATTATGGCACCTGATAGATAGTTCCCTGTCGTTAGTCACAACAGTCATTTGGGAGGGCGTTTTAGAGCGCATCACTTCGCTTAAGATGTACTCATCTGCAGTGATTGATTTAGGGGTATAAACGAGCTCTATAGAGTCGTAATGGCTTCGAGAAGGCAGGGGTTCGGCCTTTTCAGCGCCATCAAAGACGAGGGTAACCTGGAGGTTTAATTGTGAGACCCGTTCGTTGAACTCTTCAATCATCAGCTTGCGGCTCTTCTCTAATGAGACGCGTTTTTTTTGAGCGCGAAAGAGGAGATTGTAGGCATCTACTAAATAATGCATCAGGAGTCAGTGGAGAGAATGGATTCCAAAACAGGAATGAGTTTGTCGATAGCTTTGCGGCGATGGGAAATTCTATTCTTTGTTTCCTCTTCTAATTCGGCAAATGTTTTTCCATATTCGTGCTTGATGAAGATAGAGTCATAGCCAAACCCCATGCCCCCTCTTTCTTGTTCAAGGATCAGTCCTTCAGAGACGCCTTTTGCTGTTTTTTTGAGGCCCGCAGGAGAAGAAAGCGCGATCCAACACTCGAAATAGCCCTGTCTGTTTTGTTCGTCGAGGTGGCGCATTTCTTTCAGGAGTTTTTGTCTGTTTTCTTTATCGGTCGCATTTTCTGCTGCATACCGACGGGAGTTGATTCCGGGAGCTCCGGATAACGCCGGGATCACAAGGCCTGAGTCATCGGCAATTACCCACCGGTTTAACGCTTTTGCTGCATGTTCTGCTTTAACAATTGCGTTTTCTTCAAAGGTGCTGCCTGTTTCTGGGGGAGGGGTGTATTTCGGGAAGTCGATGAGGGTTAAAAGATCAAAATTCCCTATTTTTTTTAAAATAGCGCGAAATTCTCTGATCTTATGCACATTGTGACTAGCGATGACAAGTTCCATAGGCAGACTCCAGAAGTTTGAGAAGACGACATCAGTCGTGTTTCCCCTTAGAATCCATTAAAATACCTGAATGGATAAATATATGCGATATCGGCTTGGTGCCGGCTAGAAAAAGTTTTCCCGTTTAAACTGTGGTAGCAGCTTAAACGGGGAAAACTGATATTTAGAGGGCGCTATGAATCGCGGTGATTGTGAGTTCATCGCCTTGGCTCTTAAACGTATCCCCTACCGACTTGCCCTGAATTAACTGAGCGAGTTTGGATTGGAAGGATAGGATGTTTTTTTCAGGATCAGCATCCCAAGGTCCAAGCAGAGTGTAGGTAATTTTTTGTCCTTTGGCGTTTTCGCATTCGACAATTGTTCCGACACAAGCTTCATTAGTGGAAATATCATCTTTGGTAAGCACGCGGGCTAGATTGAGTTGGTCTGAGAGCATTTTGAGTTCTGATTGCAAGCGGTCGCGCCTTTCAAGCGCCGCTTTAAATTCTGCATTTTCTCTCAAATCTCCATGCGCTCTTGCAACTTCAATTTCCTTCGCATTTTCGACAGTTTCCACTGTCGCGATCTGCTGAATGCGCTGTTTTAGCTTAGAGTAGCCTTCTTGGGTTGTCCAGATGACCTGGGGCTCTTGATTTGCAGCAGAGTCTTGTTTTTTACGGGACTTGCCAAGAGATGGGTGGGCAACTTCTGCAAGAGATTGGAATATTTTTTGATCGTGATCGCTTAACGAGTGGGATTTAGAAGCGAGAAGAATGAATTCCTTCGCATCTTCGGCTGATCCGCTTGCCATCATCTGTCTGACAATTGCAAAACGGTCCCCTGAAATGAGCGAATGGATCTTCTTGACCATCTCGCGTTCTTCAGGATCGTTCTCAATATGACTGAGAAGGATCAAAAGCCCTTCAAAAAAACGGATTTTCCCTTCTTTGTCGCTGAAGGGGATCGAATTCTGAGTTTGCAGCTTCTGGAAATACCACATGAAAGCATCGGGATGCTGCGAGGGCCTGGTGTAAAGATTTTCTAATTTTTGTTTTAACTCGGAATCTGCTTTAGCCAAGATTAATTCAGATAATATATAATCTCTAAGCGGCGCTTGGCCAACTTTGAATAATAAGTCCAAGAAGCTTTCTTTCCAATCGGCACGATTTTTTCTAGCTTCCATCAGGACGCGTTTCTTAAAGCTCAAAACTTCGATTGTGTCGATAATTTTCTCGATGGACTCAAAAGATTTAACCAATTCATTAACAGCTGGCGAATCTTTGATATTATTTAAATCTTGGAGGAAGAACTGGATTTGCAGCTGTTGAGCAGGACTGATCTCATTAAAGGAGAGCATTTCTGTCATTTTTGCGAGCAAGGTTGCTTTAAAATCGTTGTTCTTCAAAGTCTCTGGAAAATCTCTAATGAAGGTGTACACCATTTGGATCAGCGTATTGGCGTCGGGTTTGTTCTCCAAAACCTTTTGCAATCTTTCTTCGTGGGTCACTTCTGTTTTGCGCACGCGGAAAGGCTCTCGGATATCAAGAGGCGTTGCAATCATTGTATCTTTTTTAACTTTGCTGCGAGCGGTCTGCCACCACCTGGTCCATTCAGCTGCGGGGATCACTAAGTCGCAAAGCTCATCTTTAATTTCAATAGCAGTTTTAGGGCCTAAATCGCGCAAGAGCATGCGGATGACCTCGACAGGATTTTCTTTTGCTTTTTTCTCGAGAAGGTCTGGGTTTCCAAATCGAAGAGCCAAGAAATGGTCATCGGGTATTGGAAGCAAGGCTTTGAATGCAGTGGCAAAAGAGAGTTCTTTTTTTCCGGGAACGTAGTCGAACTCTAATGTGAGCTGCTCTCGAACTAAAGAGACATCGACGATTTCTCCGACTCCCCACCCGCCGGTATGGAATACGTACTTCCCTTTTTCCATATGCGATAGGAGTTCGTAATTGCTAATAGCTCCCTGAAATTTTTCTTTGCCGCGCAGCCCGATCAAACGAATTTTATCATTGAAATATTTTTGGTCTCCATAGCGCTTTTTAAGATAATTATAGGCAAGTTCTGCCAGACTTTCATTGTTGCTTGTTTCAACATCAATGATAAGCTTGAGCACTTCGTAGGACAATTCATTTTCGGGCATTGTTTGCCAAAGAGGAATGATTCTCTCTACGTGCCTACCGACAGGCTCTGCGATATCGGAAGCTTTTACAGCGCGGAGGATTTCGATGACCTCGTCTGCTTCCAGCTCATCTCCTGAACAATATTCCTCCCAAAGTTTTAGGAAGGAGGGATAGTCATGATTGGCGATATGAGTTTGAAAGTCCTTAAGATAACTCATGGATATTCCTTGCTGTGGATGAATGTGAAATGCAGGCATACTTTTCTTTTAATTCTTGCTTGAGAATCGAGGGCATTAGCGATATTAAATTTACCAAATTAGATCGGCTCAAAACTTCTCAAAAAGACGTAACGATGCTTTTGCTATGGCCGAGTATAGATCGGGCTATAATTATCTTCAATTAAAACTCTTAAGGCTCAGCAATTGGACGCTTGAATTTTTCTAAGCGGAAAATTTGAGGGGGTGATTTTAACTCCCCCCACCTTGCTAAAAACAAACCTTTTCTTTATGTTTCAACGCCCTAAACTATAAAATCATCTCAATAGCGGCTTGTGTTGAACTTATTTTTGATTGTTTCTTCTTTGATTCTCTTTGCAGTGCGCTCCATTTATTCTGAAGAAGGAATGGCTCTTTTTCGAGATCTTGAACTCGTAGAGAAAATTGATAAAGAAATCAAAGATGAGCTTCCCTTGATGTACAACTACTCGATGATGGGGGGTTATTTCAACATGCCGTCCGCTCGCATGTTTAGGGAGGGAATGATCGCTGCCGGGGCGGCATCCGTTAAGCCTTATACAATTTATGGTCTAAATTTTCAGGCCTTTCAAAGGCTGGAATTTTCTCTGAATTACCGCATTTACAATGGCATGGTGGAACATAATTTTGGCCATGAGGGTTTTGGAGATGACGCAGAGAGAACTGCTAATGTTAAGTTGGGGGTTCTTACCCTGAGGGATGGTTTTCCCTCATTGCCGGAGATCTCGGTGGGCGTTGAAGATTTTATTGGCACAAAAAGATTTAATTCCAAATATGTTTTAGCTACAAAGCAGTTTCTCGATTGGAATCTTGAATGTACACTGGGTTATGGAAAAGGGCGTATCAAGGGTTTTTTTGGAGGCGCCTCATGGAGCCCCTTTCGCCATTTTCATGTTCCTGTCATTAAAGACCTGACTTTCCTTCTGGAATATGACGCGGTCAACTACAAGAAACATCCCCATGAGCATCCTTCGGGAACGACGGTAAAATCTAGAGTTAATGGGGGGGTCGCTTTTTCCCTTTGGGACACTCTTCAGCTTTCTTTAAGTTCTGTTCGAGGAACCGAGGTTGCTGGCTTAGGATCTCTCCGCTTTCCCATTGGAACGACTAAGGGTTTATTCCCGAAAATGGATGATCCCATTCCTTATAAATCACCTGTGGACACAGAACCCCTCGGCATCACTCGGGAGACCAGAGATTTTGCGCAGGAGATTGCTTATGCGTTGGGAGATCAGGGGCTAGATCTTTATACCGCCTCTATTGGTTATGACGATGAAGGAGGAAAAGAGCTTTATTTGAAGATTGTCAATAACCGCTATCGCGAAGAGAAGGTTGTGCGAGATCGCATCCAGCACGTCCTTGCTGCGCTAACGCCGTCCGATATTAAAACGATATACGTTATTGTTGAAGCGGATGCCCTCCCTTGCCAGGCTTATTGTTTTAGGAATGAAGATTTAGAGAGGTGGCGTCGGGGAATTATCAGTGACTTTGAACTTCAGACTTTAGCGCCCATGCGAGAGGCAACTCCTATTCCTAGCGAATATGTCGCTGCGCGTATTTTCCAAAGGGCCAAGCCGATTTGGACGTTTACCATCCGGCCTCGTCTCCTCACCTTTTTCGGAAGTACATCTGGAAAGTTCAAATATAGTGTCAGTGCAATCGCCTCTCCGGAAGGATATATTTTCAATCAAGTCTATTATAAGTTTCAGGTTGGTTACTCCATTAAATCTAGTATGCAGGGTCTGGGGGGGCCTGATCGGACAAATCCCTCTCGGGAATTAATTGTCCGCACTGACTCTCTAAAATATTTTCAATCTAACTCATTTTCTATGGAGCAGGCATTTTTGCAGCGCGGTTGGAATTTGGGACAGGGGTGGTATTACCGGCTTGCTTTGGGGTATTTCGAGCCGGCATACGGCGGGGCCGCGACAGAATTTTTATATTATCCTGTGAATTCAAATTGGGCTGTGGGAGTGCAGTTCGCAGCAGTCATGAAGAGACGTTACCACGGAGTCCAGTTTCGACGCACAACACTCCAATTAAGGGGCGATCATTATGTCAAAGTGCCTTTTATCGGCATTCAATACTTTCTTGATTTCTATTATGATTTTAAACCTTTGAATATGGATCTTCTGCTCAGTGCGGGACAGTTCTTAGCCAAAGATAAAGGCATTCGCGTTGATGTGGGGAGATATTTTAAAAGCGGGATGCGGTTTTCTCTGTGGTGTGCCTTTACGAATGGGCATGACAAGGTGAACGGGCACACTTATTTTGACAAGGGCTTTGCTTTTTCAATCCCTCTTGATATGTTCCTTAAACAGAGCAGTCGCAACTATATCGGTTACGCGATGGCTGCCTGGTTAAGAGATGTTGGCGCGCGTGCGGAGACCGGTAAAAAGTTATACTGGACGCTTGAAGAAGAGCGATATAATTATTGAGCCGAGTTCGATATATACCCAAGTTGTCTCAAAATTCGGCCGCCTGGCGGTCAAATTTTGAGACAACTCGGGTATAACATGTTTTCTCTTGCTTGACAGCAAAGATTATGTCACTCTGAGAGTTTAATAGAGATGCAACAATGAGGTCGTTGAATGATTGAAGGCTATGAAGAGTTCACAGAAAGCCAGATAAAAATTCTGCAACGCTATGTTACAAATACTTCCAGCAATATCTTTGCCCTTCGCAATCTCCCCGAGGTTATTAAGGGTGCTCTTTTTTCCAGATATTCAAGGTCAAGTCTGGGACTAAGATCTTTGTTATTAAAAGATTTCATTCTCAACGAAGAAACAGCTTTCAGCGCCATTGCAGGAGCTCACTCAGGTCCGGAACAGGATGAGAGCGAGCTTGAAGATCAGGTCATGGCTATCAAGAAGGCTCAAAATTTCTATGATAGAATTTTGGATGGTTACGGCGATGATTCGATAGGAGAGCTCGGCGGTGCGCATCTCGCAATTGAGAACGTCTCTATGATTGCGGCAAAAAATATTGAAGATAGCCGCATTGGGGGATCGCCTCTTGAGAAGTCGACCCGCTATATCTACTTTGATCAAAAAGTTAATGGCGAATATCTCTACTATCGCGAGCCGATTTTGATGACAAGCGCTTTTCGCGAGGCGTATATCAAAACTAGCAATTTTCTTTTTGAAACCTATTCAGCTCTGATCCCCCCCCTAACAGAACTCATGGAAAAGAAATTTCCTAAGGAGCATGACATTTCCAAGGTTGCCTATACGGCAGCTCTTCGTGCAAAGGTTTTGGATTGTTTAAGGGGCCTTTTGCCCTCTGGCGCACTTACGAACATGGGGATGTATGGCAATGGTAGATTTTTTGAAAGCCTGATCCAAAAACTTAACGGTCATAACTTAGCTGAAATGCAAGATGTGGGGAAAAAATCTTTTCAGGAACTCTCTAGAGTGATCCCTTCTTTTGTTCGCCGCGGCGATCCCGTTCATAAGTACCAAAGAGCTTTTAATGAGTTTCGCGAGCAGATGAGCAGTGATTTGAAAGTGAATGCCGACAGGCACACTTCTTCTATCGCTAAAATGCAGCATGCCGGTGTGCGCTTGATCAACTACGATGTCGAGAGCCCTTCCAAGGTCGCAGCTGCGCTTCTATTCGAACATTGCGATGCGGGGCTCCATGAATTGCAAGAATACTGCCGCTCCCTTCCCGAAGAAGAGCTCAACAGAATTTTGGATTCCGGTTCAAATTTCCGTGAAACAAGACGTCATAAATCTCCGAGGGCTTTAGAACATGCGATGTTTACATTTGAGATCGTCGCCGATTTCGGAGCCTACCGTGATCTCCATCGCCATCGCATGCTCACTCAAGAAAGACAGCTCCTATCTTGTGATTTTGGTTACTTTACCCCGAATGAAATTGTTGGGACGGAAATGGAGAAGCAGTACCGGGATGCGATGGAAGAGGCAAAAAAAGTTTACGATGCCATCGCAGAAGAGTTGCCGGAAGAAGCGCAATATGTAGTTCCTATGGCTTACAACATGCATTGGTATTTCCATGTGAACCTGCGCAGTTTGCAGTGGCTGTGCGAGCTCCGCTCCGCGCCTGCGGGACATCCGAATTATCGATTTATCGCACAAGAGCTTGCAAAACAAGTCTCCAAAGCGATCCCATCCTTCGAAAGGTTCTTTAAATTTGTCGATTACGAAGGTTATGAGCTCGGAAGGCTGGGCCAAGAAATTCGCATTGTAGAAAAACGCCTGGTAAGGAGCGGACATGAGTGAAAAAAAGGGTAGCGTTCTTGGGGGCATGCTCCTAATCGCTGGAAGTTGTATCGGGGCCGGAATGCTGGCGTTGCCGATTGTCACTGGCCTCTCCGGATTTTTTCCTTCTTTGGGAATGTTTTTTTTAGCGTGGCTCTTCATGACAGCAACAGCTCTTTTGCTCGTTGAGGTAAACGGTTGGTTCTCTCGTCAGGTCAATTTGTTGACGATGACGGAGCATTCACTTGGAAAATGGGGCAAAGGAATCTGCTGGGTCACCTACCTCTTTTTATTTTATGCGCTGCTAGTTGCCTACATCTCCGGCATCGGCAGCTTATCGAGCACATTTTTTGAAGTGAATATTCACACTGCGCTTTCCCCTTGGGTTGGAAGTCTTGTGTTTGTCATTTTGTTTGGCGCGATTGTTGCACTAGGAACCCGAAAGGTTGATTTGTTCAACCGCGGTCTTATGTTTGGAAAAATCGGCTTTTTCATTCTCCTCGTTCTTGTCGGCGCCCAATATGTCAAGCCTCACCTTCTTTTGCGTGTAGAACCTAGTTATGCAGCGTCAGCGCTTCCTCTTCTTGTGATCGCTTTCGGTTTTCATAACATGATTCCCAGCCTTACAGCCTATCTAAAAGGAGATTTGAAAAGGGTCCGTGTGACGATTCTAGGCGGCAGCTTGCTTGCGTTTGGCATCTATTTGATTTGGGAGGTTCTCGTCCTTGGTATCGTCCCTATTGCGGGCCCAAATGGTTTGATCGAAAGCTTAAGTAAAGATCATGAAGCGTCGCAGGCAATTTCTGCCATTGTTGGTTCGCCGTCGATCCGTCTCTTTGCACAAGGGCTTGCCTTTTTTGCCATCCTCACTTCGTTTTTGGCCCAATCGCTTAGCCTCGTGCACTTTTTAGCAGACGGGCTAAAGATCAATTACAAAAAGCATGAGAACATGGGATTATGCCTTTTAGCGCTCCTTCCCCCTCTTATCTTTTCTATTATCTATCCTCAACTCTTTTTCAAGGCCCTCAATTTTGCCGGCGGTATTTGCGCTGTGATCCTTTTTGGTATACTCCCTGCAACGATGGTTTGGATAGGAAGATACAAAAAGGCCACGCCCGGAGCTTATAAAATGCCCGGAGGAAAACCCGCGCTGGTCCTTATTTTTTCCTTCGCCTTATTTATTTTGTATATCCAGATCTCGGCGATGATCTAAAGAGTAGTAGCCATCATGTTCCATCTTAAAACAGAATTTTCCCCCTGCGGCGATCAGCCGCGGGCCATTAAAAACCTGGTTGATGGTGTAAAATCTGGAAAGAGATCTCAAGTTCTTCTCGGGGTGACAGGTTCCGGCAAGACCTTCACGATGGCCAACATCATCAAAGAGACGAAGCGCCCTGCGCTTATTATCGCGCACAACAAAACTTTAGCTGCGCAGCTCTATCAGGAGTTCAAATCTTTTTTTCCTGACAATGCTGTCGAATATTTTGTTTCTTATTACGATTACTATCAGCCGGAAGCCTATATTGCGCGCACGGACACTTACATTGAAAAGGACCTTGCGATTAACGACCAGATCGATCGGATGCGCCTTTCTGCAACGCGCTCTCTCATCGAAAGAAACGATGTCATCATCATCTCTTCCGTTTCTTGTATTTACGGCCTAGGTCTACCCGAGTATTACAGCCAGATGATCCTCACATTGAAGGTGGGAGAAAAACGAAGACGCGACGACGCCCTTTTGCATCTAGTTGAGATGCACTATAAGCGCAACGATTTCGATTTGATGCGGGCCACTTTTAGAGCTCGCGGAGATGTCCTTGAAATCATGCCGGCTTATGAAGAAAAACTAGCCTACCGCATCGAATTCTTTGGAGATGAGATCGAGCGCGTCAGTGAAATCGATCCGCTGACGGGCAGAGTCCATAAGCGTTTGGAGCAAATCACCATTTATCCGGGCTCTCACCACGTCACTCCCGAATCGGTCCGACTCACTGCGATTGAGACGATCAGAGCGGAACTTAAAGAAAGGGTTGCTCATTACGAAAAGGAAAATCTTCTCGTTGAAAAGCAGCGGATCCACCAGAGGACGACCTACGACATTGAAATGATGAAGGAGATCGGCTTTTGCAAGGGGATTGAGAACTACTCCCGCCATTATAGTAAGCGATCTGCTGGAGATCCCCCTCCTTGCCTTCTCGATTATTTTCCCAAGGATTTCCTCCTATTTATCGATGAGTCCCATCAGACCCTGCCCCAAATGCACGCCATGTACAATGGCGATAGGGCGCGCAAACAATCTCTTATCGAGTTTGGATTTAGGCTCCCCTCCGCTTTTGATAACCGTCCGTTGAAGTTTGAAGAAATTTATGAGCGCATGCATCAAGTCATTTACGTTTCTGCGACACCGGGAGTTTGGGAAGTTGGGGAAGCCGGAGGAGAGATCGTGCAGCAGATCATCCGTCCAACAGGGCTGCTCGACCCCCAAATCGAAATCAAACCGGCTGTTGCTCAAGTCGACGATTGTCTAGAGCAAATCCGCCTCGAAACATCGCGCGGCGGGCGTGTTCTAGTCACAACGCTTACCAAGAAACTCTCAGAAGATTTCAGCAAATACCTGACGGACATTGGAGTAAAGGCCAAGTACTTGCACTCCGACATCGTTACGCTTGAAAGGGTCCAGATCATCAATGATTTGCGCCGTGGAGTTTTTGATGTTCTTGTCGGAATTAACCTTCTTCGCGAAGGCTTGGACATCCCCGAAGTATCTCTTGTTTGTATCCTGGATGCAGACAAAGAGGGTTTTTTGCGCAGCGAAACAGCTCTTATCCAGACCTGCGGAAGAGCTGCGCGAAATGTCCGAGGCAGAGTCATCATGTATGCGGATAAAATTACCCAATCCATTCAAAAAACTTTGGACACCACGAAGCATCGCAGAGAGGTCCAGGAATCTTACAATACAGAACATGGGATCACTCCTCGCTCGGTTCGCAGAGATCAGATTCAGGACCTGGCCCAGACCTTTGGGGAAATTGCAGAAACATTGAAGGAAGAAGACAATGCTCCATCGCACCTATCTAGCGATGAGATTGACAAAAAGATCAAAGAGTGTGAAATGGAAATGCGGAAGGCCGCAAAAGAGCTTCGCTTTGAAGATGCCGCGCATTTCCGCGATCTTCTGCAGCATTATCAAAAGCTCCAGATTTTAGAGGATCCTTAAACGATGTTAAGAAAAGCGGTTTTTCTACCTCTCCTCCGCACACCACTTGCCACTCTTTTATTATTTTCATTATTTCTTTTAATCCCTTTTCAAAGAAGATTTCACGGGGCTGTTGAGTCCTGGTCGCGATCATTGACACTTCCCGATTTTCCTCTCCCCGATTTTTTTTCTCGCAAAATCCATCTCTTCACTTCAGATTTTTTGATTGTTGGTTTAGCTTTAGTTCTCCTTTACCGCTTAAGAGTTTCTTTTCGGGAGTTTTTTTGGGATGGCCCTTCCAAATATTTGACACTCCTGTTTTTTGTTCTTTTGCTCTCAACGGGCACTTCCATATCAAAAAGCTATTCGCTTCAGTACTTGAGACTGCTTGAGTTTTCTTTCATTTTTTTATTTTTTAATGCGATTAGCTGCCTTCGAGAAAAAATCGATCTCCCAAAATTCATTTATAGACTGGCATGGCTCCTTTTTTTCCTCGCTCTTTTTGAATGCGCGATCAGTGTATATCAATATTTTGCGCAAGGCTCCCTTGGATTAAAGATGCTTGGTGAAAAAAATTTGGAAAGTTTTCGGTTTAAAAATCCCGGCGAACATCTTTGGATTTTTGGAAAGGCCCTTGGAGCAAAACCTAACCCTTGGGCCACATGCAGAGTAAGCGGGACATTCGCGCATCCCAACATCCTTGGTGGATTCCTCCTTTGCTCTGTGATGGCATCCTATTATTTGTACATCTCTGCAACCGGCAAAATCAAACGCCTCATTTTGCAACTAGCGATCCTGCTGCAATTTTTCACTCTTTATCTCTCCTTTTCCAGGTCGGCGATGATCGCCCTCGTTTTTTCCACTTTTTTATGGTTTGGTCTTCAACTGAAAATTTTACCAAATATTAAAAGGATGGTTTTTCTAGGAGCTGTAATTTGCTGTAGCGCACTTGTCGGCTTTGTTTTGCTCTATCCCCAGATTAAAACTCGGGGAGGAATTATCAATTACAACTCCATCTCTAAAGAAGCAGACAGCGAGCGCGTTGTTTATATGAAGGCGGCGGCCAACATGATCAAGGAACATCCCCTTTTGGGAGTTGGCTATAACAACTTTCAAATCTATGCGCATGAAGAGCAGTCCAAGTATCCAAAACACCACCTGCATTCAAAAGTACACAATACCTACCTTCTCATCGCATCCGAGGCGGGCTTGATCGGCGGCGGCCTTTTTCTTTTGTTTTTAGGTTCAGTTTTGATCTCAGCCGGGAAGGGTCTTTATTCTAACTCCTCGCAGGAAAAGGCTTTTCTTTTTTCCGCTTTTTTAGGATTCTTGATCATCGGTTGCTGCGATTTCTATTTCCTAGAGAATCCCCAAGGCTCAATCCTGTTTTTTGGTATCGCGGGCCTGCTCTACGCCATTAGTAAAAAAATTAAACATTGTCAAACATGAAAATTGCTGTTGTCGATCACATCTTAAATCCCGGCGGTGGAGTGCGCGTTGCCAGATCCCTGCTTCCTGCGATGAAAAAAGTAAGGCCCAACCTTGAAATCACCTTCTTTGCCAATGAGCACGGAATGAAAAGAGATGGTCTTAAAGATCTCCTCAAAGCCCATGAAATCAAAATTTCCTATCTTCGCTCTGTGAAATTATCGGGTAAGGATTTGCTTGGGATTCGAGGAAGCCGGCATGTCGTAAGTCTTTTACAGCGCAAGCTAAGCGGTATAGAGCCTTTACTTCCCCTTTCCCTTTCAGGAAATTTGAAAAGGGAACTCGAAAGCGTTATTAAGGATTTTGATTTTGCTTTTTTCACATGGCCCTTTCACCTCAAATGCCCAAAACTCTCTTGCCCCATGGCCGGCATCTTCCATGACTACAACTATAAGTACTACTTTTCTGGCAATGTAATGCACCCGCCCCTTGAGAAATTTTTAAATGACCACATGCCGATTTGGCTAGCAAATGCCACACCGATTGTTTCTACAGACTTTATGAAATCGGAAGTGAAGAAATTTTACCCCGATTTTGGAGATAAAGTAAGAGTTGTGCCCATCGCACCGATGGGAGATATTGCCTCTATGAGCAAGGATGAGGCCTCTGAAATTGTAGCGAAACTCGGGATCCCCAAAGATTACATCCTATGCCCTACTCAAACAACCGGACATAAGAATGCAGGTCCCCTTATTAGTGCGCATGCGCTACTTAGAAAGAAAGGCTACTCAGTTGCTCTTGTCTTTACGGGATCAGGAACAGAGGGGATTAATGGCAAAGCCTGTGAAATTGGGATTGAGAGAAACTGCGCTCCGCAAGACACTTTCGGACTCGGTTACGTATCCAATGAAGAGATCGACGCTTTGATCCAGTGTGCTAAAGTTGTCGTCAATCCCTCTCTTTATGAAGGGGGTAATGGTCCAGGATTTGATGCATGGGCGAAGGGCGTCCCGGTTGCGATGTCCCACATTCCTCCTTTTCTCGAACACATCAAAACGCACGATGTGCGGGCAGAAATATTCGACCCCAGATCTCCACAGGATATCGCCGAAAAACTTGGGGAGATTCTCTCCAATCCACAAAAAGCGGCAGAAGATTCTGAGCATTCCAAATCCGCTATCAGCCGTTTTACATGGGAAGGCAGCGCCGAAGGATATCTTGCCGTTTTTGATGAAGTGTTATCGGGTATCAATAATAAAATACTTAGAGACTAATCGGGAGCTGATGTAGTAATCTTCTGGCAAATAAAGGATCAAAAATGAAAAAAGCGCTGATCACGGGAATTACAGGACAAGATGGATCTTACTTGGCGGAGCTGCTCCTGGCGAAGGGGTATGCCGTGCATGGGCTTGTCAGACGGTCATCATCTCCCAATTTACCGCGCATCACCCATTTGCTTGAAAACCCCCTCCTCACTCTTCACGAAGGGGATTTGAGCGATTCTTCGAGCATCAAACGGATCGTCGATGTTGTCCAGCCTGATGAAATTTATAACTTGGCTGCAATGAGTCACGTGAAGGTCTCTTTTGACATTCCTGAATACACAGCAGATATCGATGGAATAGGCGTTTTACGGTTTCTTGAAGCCATTAGAACAAATTGTCCGAAAGCGAGATTTTATCAAGCGTCGACATCGGAGCTGTATGGCAAAGTGAGAGAAATCCCTCAATCGGAAGTTACCCCATTTTATCCAAGATCCCCTTACGGAGTTGCAAAACTCTACGCCTATTGGGCCGTGGTCAATTATCGCGAAGCCTATGGGATTTATGCTTGTAACGGGATCCTCTTTAATCATGAAAGCCCAAGAAGAGGGGAAACTTTTGTCTCCAGAAAAATCACGCTTGCAGTTACCCGGATCAAAATGGGACAACAGCAAAAACTTGTCCTCGGCAACCTCGATGCGAAAAGAGATTGGGGATACGCTGAGGATTTTGTCGAAGGAATGTGGAGAATGCTTCAGCAAGACACCCCTGAAGATTACGTGCTTGCTACCGGCGAGACGACAACAGTGAGAGATTTTGTTGAACTTTCTTTCCGCGAAGTGGGAATTGAAATCAGATGGGAAGGAGAAGGGGTTGAGGAGAAGGGATTTGATGCAGCAAGCGGAAATCTGCTTGTGGAAGTGTCTCCTGAATTTTTCAGACCTGCAGAAGTGGACCTTTTGATCGGAGATCCAAAGAAGGCAAAAGAGAAGCTCGGATGGGTCTCAAAGACAACACTTTCCGAACTTGTTCACATTATGATGAAATCTGACTTGGAGCTTGCCCAAAAAAGCGCAGGCACTGAAATGGCAGCTAGATGAAAACAGCTCTTGTTTATGATTGGCTAGTCACCATGGGAGGAGGAGAGAAAACTCTCTCTGTCATCGAAGAAGCATATCCCGCTCCTATTCACACTCTCGTTCACGATCCAAAGAAGTTAAAAGGAACTCCGTTGGAAGGGAAAGAAGTTCACACTTCTTTTATTCAAAAATTTCCCTTCGCAAAACGCCTCTATCGCAATTATCTCCCTTTTTTTCCGCTTGCTATCGAGCAGTTTGATCTCAGCGCTTACGATTTGATCCTATCGACATCTCATGCTGTTTCTAAAGGAGTGCTGACCCATTCCGATCAATTGCATCTTTGCTATTGTCTGACTCCGATGAGATACGCTTGGGATCTCACCCATCGCTATTTAGAGGGTGTCGGAGGAGTTCAAAAGGCAGTTGCCAAAGCTTCCTTGCATTACTTAAGAAATTGGGACATTGCATCCTTGGGCAGAGTCGATCACTTCGCTTCGATATCGCATTATATTGCGAGGCGCATCAAAAAAGTGTACGGCAGAGAATCAGAGGTGATCTATCCACCGGTTGATGTCGATCAGATCCCCTTCAGCTTAGCCAAGGATGGCTATTACCTCGCAGTCTCTCGCATGGTGCCTTATAAGCGCATTGACTTGATTGTAGAGGCATTCTCCCATCTTCCCGGTCAACGCTTAGTTGTCGTTGGCGATGGACCTGAGATGAAAAAAGTAAAATCGCTCGCAAGAAATAACGTAGAAATCTTAGGCTGGCAGTCCGATGAAAAGGTCCGGGAGCTAATGAGCCGTGCTAAAGGATTTCTTTTTGCAGCTGAAGAGGATTTTGGCATCGTTGTTGTCGAGGCTCAAGCTGCGGGAACGCCTGTGATCGCTTTTGGAAGGGGCGCTGCGTTAGAAACAGTTGTAGATGGCGAGTCAGGACTTTTTTTTGAAAGTCAAGAGGTGGGCAGTCTCGTCTCTGCAATTCAAAAATTTGAGCAGATGGAATTTGATCCTCGCCAAATTCGCAATAATGCCGAGAGATTTAGTAGGCAGAGATTTGTGAAAGAATTTAAGCGGTTTGTCGAACAAAAAAAGGAAATGCATGAAATACGTCATTCTAGCAGGCGGTAGCGGTACTCGACTTTGGCCCATTTCCAGAAACTCGTTTCCCAAGCAATTCTTGCATTTTGGCGACGGAGAATCCTTGCTGCAAAAAACAGTCAAACGCTTTTATCCTGTTGTAAATCCAAGAGATATTTTGGTGGTGACCAATCAAGCGTATTATCACTTGGTTAAAAACCAGCTCACTGCCATTGATCTAGCTTTTGAATCGCAAATCCTCGTTGAACCGGAAAGAAAAAATACAGCCCCTGCTATTTGCCTCGCTGTCAAATACCTCCAGGAAATGTTAGGAGCAGATTCGAAAGAATGCGTTCTCATCTCTTCATCGGATCATAGCATCTCTCCTGAAAAGGTCTTTATCAATGCTCTTGTTCAGGGAGAAGAAATCGCCAAAAACGGCCGCCATGTGATTTTCGGGATCCGTCCAAGCAAACCGGAAACGGGATACGGGTACATCAAATCTGTAGAGACAGAAATTAGAGGTGTTCACAAAGTGGAGCAGTTTGTCGAGAAGCCGGACCGCTCTACAGCCCAGTCCTATCTTCTTTCAGGAGACTATCTGTGGAATTCGGGGATTTTTCTTTTTCAGATTGAAGCATTCCTCAAAGAAATGGCCGGCTTTTGCCCTGAAATCACAGCTCTTTCAACAGGTAGCTTTAAAGAAATGGTGTCAAAATTTTCAGAGATGCCAGATATTTCTATCGATTGCGCCTTGATGGAACATTCCAAAAACACAATGGTAATGCCGCTCGATATTTCCTGGTCGGATGTCGGCTCGTGGGACAGTGTCTATGATCTTCTTGAAAAAGATCAAAACCAGAATGTCAAAATTGGGAATGTTCTCGATATCGACACCAAAAATTGCCTCATCATGGGAAACAAGCGGCTCATTTCCACAGTTGGGCTTGAAGATCTGCTCATCATAGAGACAGAAGATGCTCTCTATATCGGCAAAAAGGGGGAATCTCAAAAGGTCAAAGAGCTTGTCGAGGCGCTGAAAAAGAGAAATTCCATAGAGCCTTTTGATCATTTGACATCGCATCGCCCTTGGGGAAGTTTTACAGTTTTAGAAGAAGATGAGCGGTACAAAATTAAACGGATTGTCGTCGACCCCAAACAGCGATTAAGCCTTCAAATGCATTATCATCGCAGCGAACATTGGATCGTCGTGAAGGGCACTGCCAAAGTGACCATTGGGGATAAAGAGCAGCTCGTTCACGAAAATGAGAGCATTTACGTCGCCAAATCAGAAGTGCATCGTCTTGAGAACCCAGGGAAAGTGCCTTTGGAGCTGATTGAAGTTCAAGTGGGTGAATATGTCGGCGAAGACGATATCGTGAGATATGAGGATATTTATCAAAGGGTATGAATGTTGCGATCGGTTTCATTTTTCTCTATTTCTTGACGCTCTCCGCCGATCTGATCAACGTAGACATTGGGTTTTTTAAACTAAAACTCCCCCATCTTGTGGGGTTTTCAATGCTAGCTCTTCTCGCTCTCTTCCAAAGGGGGATTTTTCTCGAGAGGCGGTACTTTTTTTGTTTCATAGGCATTCTTGCCTCTGTGCTATTTTCCTCTTTATTTAGCTGCTGTTTTCATCGAAGCTTTGTTTACAGTGCAGTTTGGGTGTTTACTTTTTTTTCCTATTTTTTGACTCCCGTGAACTTGATCAAGTTTCTTGAAGAGAACAAACTGATACGCATTTATCTTGCCTCCTATTTTGTAATAGGATCTTACGCAGTATTGCAGTTTTTGAGCTCGATGGTTGGCATTATTCTGCCTTTTTCTGTTCAGCAAATGATCTTTGTCAGAGGGTCGGGATTTGCGCATGAACCCTCGTTCTATGCGCTATACGCCATCCCCTTCGTCGTCTTCTTGAATTCCAGATGGCTGCTTACCAAAGTATACGAAGAAAAATCAGGGCAAAAATGTTTTTCGCTCCCATTTGGTTATAAGGGACTTATTTATGCCAACCTTTGCCTTCTCGCCTCAACATCTACGACGGCGGTCCTCTCTTATTTAGTGTTCTTTGTTGTGATCCTGTTGATTAAGAAAAGCGCGATCAATCGCTTGTTTTTTTCCGGATTAAGAAGAAAGCTTCTAAAACTCTCTATGCTTTTTTCACTATGCTTTGTTGGGTGCGCGTGCGTGTTTTTCGAGCTTTTTAAAAAGACGTTTTTGAAGTTCTTTTTTGTGGGCATTTTGCACGAATCTTTTCAGGACCGGTTTGAGGGGATCGTCTCTGCTGTGAATGTCTTTTTAAAATACCCGCTATTTGGAGTCGGCCTGGGAGGAATTGGCCCTTACCTTTACTTAAATGAATATTCACCGGACTTCCAAGGGCAGATAACAGAGATTAATCGTTTGCTGATCCATCATTTTGAAGCTACAAATGTTTTTACAGAGATTCTAGGCTCTTTGGGGATCTTGGGATTTGTTGCTTTTTCATGTCTATTAGCTTTGATAGGGAACGGCTTTCGAAAAATTTTGAAGGACCGCAGGATGCTTCCTTCAGAGCGGATCAATGTTTTATCCTTTCTAATTTCAATTGTTGTGATTTTGATTTGCCTGCAGGTCAACCAAGGGCTGTTTCGAACCTATATTTGGGTTCACCTTGGTTTTGGCGTTGGATACGTCATGAAGATTAGAGCGAATTGCAGAACTAGGGAAGAAGCGGAGAAAGGCAAACCTTTCTCCGTATAATTTCTTATTTTTTGATGTGTTTGCCGAGGACGCCTGCGAGCTTCATCATATCGATAGGCTCTTTGCTTCCAAAGACCTTCGCAAGACTAGCATCAGGTACGATGAGGCGTTTGTTTTTTTTGTCTTGGAGTTTGTGCTCTTTAATATAGTCCCAAACTTTTTTGACGACCTCTGGGCGGGAAAGTTCCTTTGCTCCGACGATTGCTGCCAGCTCTTTAGAAAGCTCGTGCGCCGCTTGTTTTCTAGGCTCCGCTTTTTTCTTCGCTTTGGCCGGGGCCTTTTTACTTGAGGACTTTTCTGCTTTAGCGCCTTTTTTAGCCCCGAATCTTCCTTTTTTCTCTTTGCGAACGTAGGGCGTCTTAGGATGGTCTTTATATTTTTCGTCCAAGTCGTCCAAATTGTTCACAATGACATCGCAATCAGGGAAGTTGGAGCAGGAGAAGAAGGCTTTTCCAAAGCGTGAACGTCTTTGAACCATTTTGCCATCGCATCCAAGCGCCACACAAGTTGGCATGTCTTTAGCCGACATCTCGTCTTTTTTAGGGATGTTAACTATCCCTTTGCACTCAGGATATTTGGTGCAGCCGAGGAAGGCGCCGAATTTGCCAAAGCGCATCTTCATAGGAGAGCCGCATTTGGAGCAATTCTGATCCCAATCAAATGTCGGATCGTAATCCGCTTTGTCAAAGGTCAGAGATTCTAGAGGAGCAGTGTATTTACAGTTCGGGTAATCTGAGCAACCGTAAAAGTATTTTTTTCTCGACCAGATTTTTTGCAGAGGGAGTCCGCAATCTGGACATTTGAGATCTGTAAGTTCTCTTGGGACGTGCGCCTCTTTTTCTGCCGATTTGACAAAAGGAATGAATTTTTCCCAGAAATCGCGGATCAAAGTTTTCCAGTTCTGCTGGTTTTCAGCGACATGCTCGAGTTCATCTTCCATTGCGGCCGTAAAGCCGATGTCCATGATCATAGCGAAATTGTCTTCAAGCATCCGAGCGATGACGATGCCGAGCTCTGTGGGCTTAAGCGTGCCTTTTTCTTTCGTCGTGTAATCTCTGCTCTGGATCTTATTCATGATCGTCGCATAGGTCGAAGGCCTTCCGATCCCCGATTTTTCGAGTTCTTTTACAAGAGAGGCCTCTGTAAAGCGCGGAGGTGGGCGAGTAAAGGCCTGGGCTGACTGAACTTCTAAAAGAAGCAAGGGCTGTCCTTCACTCAAAGGAGGAAGGATCTTGTCTTGGTCCTCTTTTTCCTTTTCTTCGGCATCTTTGTCATGTTTTTCTTCATAAACAGCAAGAAATCCTGAGAACTTGATCGTCGATCCCGTTGCCCTTAACAGGATATTTTTATCCGTTGCGATGTCGCAAGAAACGGTGTCGTAGATCGCAGGGTTCATCTGAGAGGCGAGAAATCTGCGCCAGATCAGCTGGTAAAGTTTGAATTGGTCTACAGTTAAATAGGATTTGATCGCCTCAGGTGAGTGGGCGAGGTTGGTGGGGCGGATCGCTTCGTGGGCATCTTGGGCGCTTTTTTTTGTGCTATACTGGCGGCCCTCTGGAGGGAGGTACTGCTTTCCATATGTTTTTTCAATGAATTTGCGAGCGGCATCGATGGCCTCGGGAGCGCTGCGCACGGAATCAGTACGCATGTAGGTGATCAAGCCTTCCGCGCCTTCATTGCCTAAATCCATCCCTTCGTAGAGACCTTGAGCGATATTCATTGTCCGAGAAGCGGAAAAGCCATAATGGCGACTGGCCTCTTGCTGAAGCGTAGAGGTGATAAAAGGGGCCACAGGGTTTCTTTTCTTTTCCTTTTTCTCAACAGATTGGACCTTATAGGTGGCGGCCTGAAGTTTTGAGACGATGTCGCGAGCGGTCCCTTCATTTGAAATCAGGAAGTAGTCTTTCCCTTCAACTGCTTCTTTCTCAACTTTTTTGCCATTTACAGAGTAAATATAAGTTTGGAAAGAGGGTTCGTTTTTTTTTGTTTGCAGAATGGAATTGATGTTCCAGTACTCAACCGGGATAAAAGCCTGAATTTCCCTCTCTCTATCAACAACCAGCTTGAGGGCGACAGATTGTACCCTTCCGGCAGATAACCCTCCATCTCGGGCTCCTTGGACCCTTCGGGTCAGGATAGGAGAAATTTTATAACCGACAATCCTGTCGAGAAGGCGTCTCGCTTGTTGCGCATCGACTAGGGCTTGATCGATGTCGCGAGGGTGCCTCAGAGCCTCTGTTACAGCGTCCTTTGTAATCGAATTGAAGGTGACCCGCTTGGACTTAGTTCCTTTAGGCAAAATAGAATCAATGTGCCAAGCGATCGCCTCTCCCTCTCTATCAGGATCGGGCGCGAGATAAACAATGTCGACTAGTTTTGCAGCCTTTTTAAGGCGGTCGATCACTTCTTTTTTGTCGGGAAGTATCGCGTAGCTTGGTTCAAAATCGTTCTCGACGTCTATTCCAAAACCTTTTTGCGGCAGGTCGCGAACGTGGCCGATTGAAGACTCGAAGAGGTAATTCGGCCCTAAAAATTTTCTTAACGTTTTAATCTTCGCCGGGGACTCGACGATAATGAGAGCCTTTGCCATCGATATAAACCTATTCTTTCGATCGCTTTATACTTAGGAAGTACATGAGTGATCAGATATATTACAAGCCACAAAAGTGGCAAAATCGGTGAGATTAGTGTTAATCCTGCTGAAAATCAAGGGAATTTTTCCGGCTTCCTATAATTTAATTTTAAATATCGGGAGCTTTTGCGTTACCCCAAATGCCGATTAATTTCGATATTTGGAATAAAGGTCGCTTTGAGGGATGCCCGCTCGCGCTACTTTGAATTCCCCCTTTTGGCCAGCTTGACGGTAATGGATAGAGAGATTAGGCTGAAGAGATTCAAGGGGAAAAAGTCTATGAATATGTCAAAGTTACTGACCCTTTTGGGATGCATTTTGCTTTTGCTGGCGAGTTGCCAAAAGAAAAAAGAGATGCATCTCCCTACATCCGATGATTTTGAGAGTTTGACAGGCAAAGGCCTTCCCGTTTGGGAATATGTGCAGACTAAGGACGATACCGAGCATTTGCGTTTCTTTAAGCAAATGTATGATCTGCGGAAAGGGCTCATTAATATTCCAAGCAGCATGGCGAGCATTCCAAAAACGATTCATTTCATTTGGATCGGTCCTAGAGCTTTCCCGAGAGAATCGGTAGAAAATGTGCGCACTTGGATGGCTAAAAATCCCGACTGGACATTTAATTTTTGGACCGATCGGCAGCGCCCGGCCCCCATTCCCGGGATGAATGTTCGGATGATTCAAGACCTGTCCTTTTCAAAATTACAGGATTGTTTTTCGAAATCAGACAATTACGGGGAAAAATCGGATTTGCTCCGTTATGAAATTCTTCATGCAGAAGGGGGCGTTTATGTCGATCACGACGTCAAATGTTTCAAACCTTTTGATGTTCTGAATGGGGCCTATGATTTCTACTGCGGAATCGATATGCCCTATACGAGCAGCTTGCCTTCTTGTATTTTTACGACAAACAATGTCATTGGAGCAAAGCCTCACCATCCGATCCTGGCGCGCTGCATGGAACTGCTTGTCGAAAATTGGGACCAAATCGATAAAGATTACCCGGGCGTAGACCGTGATGAGATGCTCAACCGCGTGCTCCATCGCACTTTTTGGCTTTTCGGAGAAGCTGTCAAAACAACCGCCAATCAAGACGGCAATCGCGATATCGTTTTTCCTGCCTATTATTTTGACGCCCCCAAGGAAGAGCTAGCGATTTTTGCCCGGCATCAATACGCAGGTTCCTGGCATGAGACGGAAACCGACTTCGAAAAAATGGTCCGCCAGCGCCTCATGACCCTCACTAAAAAAAGCAACAAGATGATGCTGATGTTTGGAGCGCTTGCAGCACTTAACATTGCGGGATTTCTGGCTCTTTATTTCCTCATCAAGCGATCTCTTCTTGTTAGGACTTGATGGATAGCAAATTGCTGCATTGGAATGAACGCGGGATTTTTCCGGGCCCCACAGAACCTGAGGATCGCTTTTACGCTAGAGCGGGGTCTCTTGTAGCAACCGAAACTCCTCCCAGTTCTATTGCCCTCATTCAAAAAAACTTCCGTTCAACTCCCGACTGGGCTCAGATCATCGTCAAATCCAAAGGGCTTTTTCCGTGGGAGGCTGCAGCTACCTGGATCGAGGAAACGGAAGAGGGTATCCGCACCTGTCAGATTCAGATCAAAGATTCCCGTCTTTCAAAACTCTATGCAAAAGAGGAAGTGATTGCCCATGAAATGGTGCACGCCATGCGCCTGATGTTTGATGAAAAGAGGTTTGAAGAGGTTTTGGCTTATCAAACTTCGAAAAATCGATTCAGACGCTATTTCGGCCCTCTCTTTTCAAACCCAACAGAGTCCAGAGCTTTAATGGGTTTAGTGGCCATCTCATGGTGCCTTTATGGGATGAACATTTTTTTTGAAGTTCACCCTTTCTTGAATTTTGTCCTTTATCTGCCTATGCTAGCCCTTGGATATGGAGTCCTTAGACTTGTGAGATCGCAGCGCATTTTTTCAGCAGCCCTCGGCAATCTCCAGGCAGCAACGGGAAGCGCGCTTCCCTTGGCGCTGCGCCTTACGGACAAAGAGATCGAGCTTTTTGCTAAAAGCACTCCCGAACAAATCCACTCCTTTGCAAAGCAAGAGAAAAACTTTCGCTGGCGACAGCTTTACATTTCTTATTTTAAGGAAAGCAAATGATCAAAATTCTTCTCGGCCTACTTTTTTCTTTCGCCTTATCTTCTGCTACAGCCCAAGATGTGCCCCCGCTCTATTATTGGAATTCGATGGCAAAACACGGCTTTACAAACTTTGGAGATGCTCTCTCTGAAAAGATTGTCGAGAGAATGGTCGGCCACTCTATTGAAGTCACAGGCATTCCTAATATTGGAAGAGTAAAACTCCTCGCGATTGGATCGATCATGCACTATGCCTCAGACGGAGATGTGGTTTGGGGAACTGGAGTGAATGGAAAAAATCCAAAAACCGACCATCATTTTACCCACTTGGATGTCAAAGCTGTGCGCGGTCCTCTTTCTAGACAATTCCTACTTGAGATGGGGGTGGATTGCCCTGAAGTTTATGGAGATCCCACCCTCCTGCTGCCAATACTCTTCCCTGAGTTTCAAAAGCAGCCAAAGCCTTCCAAAGACTACATCATCATTCCCCATTTTTCCGATGAGCCGCTTTTTAAAGGGATGCCCGACATCGTGAGTGTCAAAGAAAACTGGGACGAGGTGATTAAAAAGATCCTTGATAGCAAATTCGTCATAGCATCCGCTCTCTCAGGAGTGATTGTTGCAGAAGCCTTTGGTATCCCCGCTCGCCTATTACAACTGGACAATTCCGGCAATACAGAAGATCTGTTCAAATATCGCGATTACTATTACGGGACAGGCCGATTTGACTTCAAATACGCAACATCCATTGAAGAGGCATTGGAAATGGGAGGAGAGAGGCTTCCAGAATGCGACTTAGAGAAGCTTTATTTGTCTTTTCCTTACGCAGGGTAGGTTTTGGAATCTCCTTATCGTCTTTTTTCGCCTAGTCCCAAAAGCTTCTTTTTCGCAAGCTCTAGGGTTGATAACGCCTCGTCTAGTGGAAATTCCCAACATTTTTCATTAGGGTGGGGATAGAACAGGATAACCAACTCTTCTTTTTCCTGAGAGATTTGAACCCAATACATATTGTTAAAATATACTTCTGCGACAAGGTTCTCTCTATGAGGAAGGCTGGCTATTATTATTTCAAATTTACTCATTTTTTATGCCTTAGGGTTCAAGAAAACCAATCATTTCCCCATCAACTGAGAATCTAACTCCGCCTTTTCCTGGGACCATTACATCAATAACTTTTCCAAAATCTGGGTGAGGCCGTTCACAAATCAGTTTTTCAGGGTGACTCAAAATGGACTCTAAGATTTTCTGACCATGCTCATTCACTTGAGCTGAATTTCCAATCGGCTTTGGAAAAGCGCTATTTTCTCTATAACCATGTTTCATTAAGGCTCTACCAGCTTTAGTTAAGTCAGCCTTATCTAAAGCTTTTCCGGCTTCTAATAGTTGCTTAATATTAATAGAGGATTCGCTTATTATTCCAGGAGGAGGTATTATTCCGTATGTAAAATTGCTTTGTCTTGCTTTTTTACTCTCTAATGCCTCTGGAGTGTATCTTTCAGCCTGATCAGTATGGAAAAAGTTATCTATTTCTTTGTGTCCTGCCACAATTAACTCTTCATAACTTTCCAAAGGGGTTGGGTTGAAAAGCCCATTTGGAATTTGGAGGTTTTCTGATGTGAATAGCGGAAATTTACCTGCCACCTCATTGACTTCCCCAATAAATTCAGGAATAAATGCGGTTAATTCCCCAATTCCTTGCAATGTTTCATGGGCAAGAAAAGATCCTAAATCTCTTGCCTTTTCTAACAAAGAAATATCTTTCCCAACACTAGCATTCTCGGAAATTTGGAGTAAATTATCTTCGATTAGTATTTCTTTGAAAGAAGAAATTCGTTCTTCTATTGTATCGTTTAGATCGGGCACATTCGGTTGAACTTCAGGTTCTGAAGTTTGAGGCAAATTCGCATCTTGATTTGATTCGGAGGATCCTTTGGGCTTTTCATCGGATCCTGTGGCAGCAGCAGCACCTGCTGCTGAAGCAGCAGTTGCAGCACTCACAACACCAACAACAACTACGACAGCCACTGCGCAAACTACTCCAATGATGATGGCCTTTTTATGCTTCTTAACAAATTTCTTTGTCTGATCCCATTTTTTGTGAACCCAAGTCTTACAGAGGATTACTTCTCCATTTCCATTACACAAGTAGAAATACGGAGGAGGGCTTTCGGCTAGTAATTCTTGAATGTCATTTTCTAGTGCAACCTCACTTTCATTTGGCAGAACTCCTTTTTTAGCCAAATACGCCAAAAAATGATTGATTTTGTTGAGCTGATCAGTGCTAAACCTATTTTCTAGATCGCCCTCTTCGATTGTATCGAGCAACTCCAGAATATCGTCATAGGAAGACTGATAATTATTTGGAAATATCTGAGCAATGTCTATCCAATCAGAAGAAAGTTGAGCAGGAATGTTTAGAGCGGGAATTTCAGCTTGTGAGAGGATAAAAACAGGAAGCAGCAAGTACGATATCGAGCGAGAAAGAAGGCTTGAGTAATTCATGGGAGGCTCTCTACGAGATAGATTTTGATTCGTAGGAGCCACGCTAACAACTTTTAATTTTCATTTCAAGCGGTTAAGACCATCTTTTGCGTTTGCAGGCGGGGGAGATTTTGAGAGAAGAGCGGTATTTAGCAATGGTCCTTCTTGCGCAAGGGATGCCAAGCTTCTTGAAATGAGAAGAGAGCTGCTCATCGGATAGTGGATTCTGTTTGTCTTCTTCGCTAATTGTTTTAGCAAGCATTTCGCGCAAACTGCGGTTGGAAATCTTCTCCCCGCTTTTTGCTTGCACTCCTTGCTTGAAAAAAGACTTTAGGGAAAACATCCCTTGAGGGCAGGCGATGAACTTGTTTGCAACGGCCCTTGCGATTGTCGACTCATTTAACTCGAGTTCTTCAGCCGCTTCTTTCATGGTGAGAGGGACGAGAGATCCCTTCTCCCCGCTAAAGAACGCCATTTGCTTGGCCAGAACAAATTCGCTGATTCTACGAAGCGTATGGTTTCTCTTTTGAACAATCCTTTTTAGCCATCTCCCCCCTGCGAGCTGTCTTCGCAAATAGGCGTATTCCTCATTTTCAAAGCTATGATCTTCTAGCGCTGCCACATAAATGGGGGCGATTTGGAATTTGGGAAGAAAAGAGGTGTTCACATTGACCTGCCATTTTCCATCATTGTGGAGAAGAAGGACATCGGGAAGGATCGCAACGGCCTGTTGATGGCAAAATTTATATCCTGGGCTCAAATCCAAAGGGGCGATCTCTTTTTCTACGATTTCCATCAGATCCTTGATTGGAATGTGAAGACTTTTTGAGATCAGTGGAAGGCGGTTATGGAGGAGGTCGTCAAAATGCTTTGAGATTACTTTTGCGGCTCTAGAATCTTCCTTTTTTTTTAGTTTGAGCTGGATGAGAAGGCTTTCCCGCAAATTTTTAGCTCCTACTCCCGGCGGGTCCAGGGACTGGATCGTTTCTAATACTTCTTGCATTTTCTCAAATGGAGTGCCTGGAGCGATCTCATGCAGCGGCGTTTCTAGAAACCCTTTCTCATTGAGATGTCCGATGATTAATTCAGCCAGATTGAGATCCTGTCTTGATTCTAGAGCAATAGGAACCTGGCTCATCAGATGCTCGTAAAGAGATACCTGAGCTATGAGCATATTTTCCTGATGGTCTTTGCGCCTTTGCTCTAGAACCTCTTGAGATTTGTTCCTTAAAGTGTAGGGGCTGCGCCTCTGCTCTTCAAGGCTTTCGCGTGCCGGCTCCCTTGACAGGTCGATTTCTAAGACAGGATTGCTTTCAATTTCACTCTTCAGCCACTCAGCGAGTTCTAGCATCGGCAGCTGCATCACATGAAATGCCTGTTTCATCGCTAAATTAATTAGCAGTTGCTGCTGTTGTTTTAGCGTTGTTTGATTTTCTTGAGATAATGAAATCGAGTGCATAAATTAGTTATTTGCAATTAACTAATTCATATATTTATTAAATTAAATTGTCCAGTTGATTGAAGGTAAAGCTGTTTTACATGACTAAATTCATAGTTTGAAAAGCCAGTGCTTATTATACTTGGGGTTTCAACGCTTGGGAGTCTATGCAGCGGTGCGCCGTATTTAGTTGTTTGGGAATGGGTGATGGGCTGATGGCCCTTGTCCTTTCGAACAATCTTCAGCTCAATGGAGGAACTGTAACGACGTTCCACCCTTTTTTAGGCTCCTTACATCAGTGGTTTCCAAAACTATCCATCCACAGTTTTCCGTCATCTGAGGAAATGGAACTTGTTTTGTCTCAGTACGACAGATTTTTTATCATTTATGAGAAATCACCCTGGATGCAGGCCATTTTGGAGCACTGCCATAAACACCACCGGGACAAAACGACAGTTCTCAATCCCATCGCAACGCCTAGGCGCGATTATCCCTATTGGGAAGGCGGCAAGTTTGATGGGAACCGCCCTTTTGTTGAAAATCTCTATAATTTCTGCAAAGACACTTTAAGGTTTACTGTCGTTACCAAATCTAATGGAATCGCAATCCCTAAGACAGTGCAGCCAAAGCGCTTTCCAAAGCGCGTCATCATACATCCTTCCAGCTCTAGAGAGGGAAAAAATTGGCCAAAGGAAAAGTATCTTCAGTTGATTCGCCGCCTGGATAAGGAAGGGTACACAGCCTCTTTGATCCTCACTCAAGAAGAGCGCCTCGGATGGGATCTAAATAGGATAGAAGCGCCACTCTTTAGCAATCTCTTCGAGATGGCCTCTTATATTGCAGAGTCGGGGTATATGATTGGAAATGATTCGGGCATCGGCCATCTAGCGTCTTGTCTCGGACTTCCCACTCTAACGATCTGTCGAAGTTTACAAGCGTCCAAGTTTTGGCGCCCGGCATGGGCTAGAGGGCAAGTTGTTACCCCTTCGCCTTGGGTTCCCAATATCAAGGGCCTCCGCCTGCGCGACAAGCACTGGAAGAAATGGATCTCCGTTGACAAAGTCTTAAGCCGTTTTTTAGAAAACTGCGATGCGACCTCTACTTGAGAAGATATTTTGACGGCGAGGCTTTCTTACTCGAATTTCTACTTTACATCCAAGAACAGTTAAATAATGAAGAAGTGTGTCAGTGCTAAATTCTGATAAATGACCGTTTACAAGCATGGAAACTTTGGATTGTTTTATCCCCAATTTTTTGGCGACTTCATGCTGTGTTAGACCGCTTTTTTCTATGAGATTGCTAACATCGTCCAATAGCTCAGATCTGGCGACAAGTTCATTTGCATCTTTGCGACCAATTGCGGCAAAAATATTCCCTTCGTCAACTTCGTAATCGGTTTCTTTTTCTCGAGTCATTTTTTGCCCCCTTTTTCTTTCCAACCCATATACATTATTTCAGCGAGTTTCAACCTTGCGTGAATGAGATCTATGTCCTGCTTAGGTGTTGCAATTCCTTTTTTGCTTTTCTTTTGAAATGCGTGCAGGATCACTACAACATCAGCGTATCTTACTGTGTAAACCGTTCGGAATGTTCCATCAGCATGATCTTTACGAAGCTCTATAACCTGAGCTCCTCCAAATCCGCTCAAAGGTTTTGACCCCTTGGGGGTCTTTCCTTTCTGAACTTGGAAAAGCCAATGTCCAAAATCTCCAACCACATCTTCTGGCATTTCTATAAAGTCGCGCTTCGAAGAAGCAACCCAAAGCAGTGGCCGCAAGTCAGATACTTCACTCATGTTCTCCTTCCTTGATTATACCAATATCATGATATTTCTACTATTTAATCATAATCGGCTATTTATAAGCATGTTGTAAGTGAAGAAATCTTTTGAGAACGTTCCCTAGTACATCCGCACAAGGAGTCTTACTGGGGGGTAAGTTTGGCGAACTTAGCGACAAGTGAGCGCATCGAATTTGCTTTTGGGAAAAAGACGTCGTAGGTAAGCCCAAGCGACGTTTTATAAGCCTTTTGCACGATCCCGATGCCAAAATCTTTATGAGCAACGCTGGTTCCTATTTCGAAGATGGTTTCCTCGTAATCATAGACGATGTCGTCTCTTTGCAAGGATGTGCTAGTTAGATGATAGGGATGGAAGAATTTGTCCGGGATTTCTTTGAGGAATCTGCTGGGACGCATCATTCTAGGCATACCCCAAAGGTAGCGATATCTCGATGCTGTTAGAAAGAGATACTCTTTGGCGCGTGTCATGCCGACATAGCAGAGGCGCCTTTCTTCTTCGAGGGCTTCATCGCTCTCCAAAGAATTAGCATGAGGGAAAAGTTCTTCTTCCATCCCAACGAGGAAGACCCCGGTAAATTCGAGTCCTTTGCCGTTGTGGAGCGTCATCATGCGCACATGGTCTTGGGACATGTCTTTATCATCAGCGCTCGATTTGAGGGTCAATTCCTCAAGAAATGCAGCGAGTGTTGGATGCTCCACTTCATTTTCCCAATCCGCAGCCTTTGAACTGAGTTCCTCAATATTCGATCTCCGCTCTTCGTAGCTTTCAGGATCTTCGCGTAAATACTCTAGATAACGGGATCTTTCAAGAACTTCTGTGATGATCTCATGCAGGGGCCGCGACTGTTTTACCATTTCGCGAAGAGCGGAGATAATCTGAACATACTCTTTTATCCCGTCAAATTGGCGCTGGGAGAGTTTGAAAGAAACAGTTTTTTCCGCAATTTGAACACAAGCATCGAAGACGCTCATTTGCAAGGTTGTTGCGAAATCCCGCAGCTTTTCTAGGGTTGCCTCGCCAAGGCCGCGTTTGGGAAGGTTGATTGTTCGGGCAAAGGCGAGAAAGTCTGTTCCTGCCAAGACAATCCTGAGCCATGCAAGAACGTCTTTGATCTCTTTCCTTTGGTAGAAGGAAAGGCCGCCGACGATGATGTAGGGAACTCTTTCTCTTAAGAGGTGGTCTTCAAAGATACGGGATTGGAAGTTTGTTCTGTAGAAGATGACGCACTCGCTTAAGGGCACCCCTTTTTCTCTGTTGAGCTTATACAGCTGTTTGACGACAAAATCTGCTTCCGCGTGGTCATTTTCTGCGATATAGAGCCCAATTTTTTGGCCCTCCCCTTTGTCGCTCCACAGATTTTTTTCATAGCGGCTTCTATTCTGGCGAATGAGCTCGTTTGCAGCTTCGAGGATGTTGCTGCGGCTGCGATAGTTTTGCTCTAGGGGAATGACGCGCGCGCCGGGGAAGTCTTTTTCAAAATTTAAAATGTTGTGGATGTTAGCTCCGCGCCAAGAATAGATGGACTGGTCGGGATCGCCAACTGCGAAGACATTTTTGTGCTGGGCTGCAAGGAGTCTTGCGATGTTGTATTGGGCCTCATTTGTATCTTGATATTCATCGATCAGAATGAAGGACCAGCGTTTTTGGTACAGCTCTAGGATTTCCGGGGAATGCTGGAAAAGTTTGACTGTCAGAAAAAGGAGGTCATCGAAGTCGAGCGCATTGTATTCTTTTAGTTTTCTTTGGTAGAGCTCGTACACCTCTTGAAGAACTTTATCGTCTTTAGAAAGAGCAGACGGTTCGATCAAGGCATTTTTCGCCTGGGAAATTTGAGCGCGGAAATTTCTTAAATCACCCTTTTCACCTTTGATGTTAAGCGCTGCAAAGCACTCCTTTAAAACTTTTTCACTGTCTTCCTCGTCGTAAATCACAAAGTCGCGTAAGTATCCCAGAGCTGTGATGGATTCTCTTAAGATACGCGCGCACAAGCTATGAAATGTACAGGTGAGTACGGCCTTTTGCGTGAGCTGGAAGATACGATGGCGCATCTCTGCAGCAGCTCTATTGGTGAATGTGACAGCCAGGATCTCCCCGGCCGGGACTCCAAGCTGCAAAAGATGGGACACGCGATAGGTGACGATACGGGTTTTTCCCGATCCGGCGCCAGCTAGAACGAGTAGCGGTCCTTCGACGTGATCTGCCGCAATTTGCTGCTGGGGATTAAGTGTGTCCATATCTTCGATTTGTCCTTAAGTTGCTCTGGATGATACTGGATTTCGTTTTTTTTACCCAAGAGCTCATATAGCTAATGAGGCTTCTGTGAAGTTAATTTTTTTTGGTATTATCCATTTCTATTTGACTAAAATAAAGTGCCTGCACTAATTTTTAAGCGTTCAAAAAAACTTAACTTTTTGGAGTGACAAATTATGATACCAGCATTGACATCTGCAACTACTCGATCAGGTCCACTAGTTAAAACTCTTTATATGGAATCGGATCTATTGTTCCTAAGAGCTAAGATTACTTCTTGCGGCAAAGGTGTTGTCGCCCATTCAGGGCCTGCAAAAAATAAAGAGTATTTCTGGATAAGGTTGGATGAGACGATTTTTCATCCGCATGGCGGAGGTCAGCTGAGCGATAAAGGCACGATTAATGGACATCCGGTCGCCTATGTACACAAAGAACATTTGGAGGGTCGCCCATTTAATGAAATCGAAGTTCAGCATTGCTTTACTGAGGAAGTCTATTTTGAGGAGGGCCAAGAAGTTGACTTGGCAGTGGAAGAAGAAACACGAATAGAAAATTCTAAATGGCACACTGCAGCTCATGTTGTTGATTACTTTATCGTACGCGCGTTTCCGCAGCTCAAAGGTCATTCCGGTCAATGTTATCCCAAGGATGCATTCATGAAATTTGATAAGAATATGGGTGATGTTATCGAAGATGGAGCTCGCAAAATCAACCGTCTTGCTAAAGAGGAATGCCCAACAGAAGAGCAGGTAAAAACTGCAGTAAGAGAAGGTCTTCCGGAACTTGCGAACATTCAATTAGATGTAGTTTATGTGGACGGCATCCGAAAGCTTAAAATTGGAGAGCATCCCATTAACTGTGGCGGAACTCATGTGCATCAGTTAATTGACGTGGGAAATTTGGAAATAGTCACCGTAAGGTATGAAAGGGAAGGAACGCTACGCGTCCGCTATAACCTGGTTTAATCGGAAGTGCAATCTCATACTCCTCCCACCTGAATTCCCATTTTTGGTTGTGGGGAGTATATCCTTGGATTTATGGCCTAAAGCCCACAAATTCAATTCATTAAAAAGTTGAGTGAGAATCGAATACCAAAATAAGAAGGTCGCAATGTCAATCGAAACACAAGCATTTCTTGGTGAACGAGCCAAACTATACATTGAGATACTCAATGATTTTCCATTAGTGAGAGCTGAAGAGGTAGAAATTAATCTCGGATATCTAAAGCCAGAAAATGGCGAGAAGATTTTAGAGATCGGATCAGGAAGTGGACTCTACACAGGGCACCTCGCTAGACGCGTTGGGACAGAAGGGGAGGTAATCGCTACAGATCCCTCCTCAGATCAGTTGGAAAACATCCGTGCTTTAAATGTTTCCAACATTAGAGTGATTCCAAAAGGAGCTGATACTCTGTTGGACGACCCTTTTCTTTTGTCTCAGAAAGAAAGCGTTGACGCGATTTGGTCCCTGGGAGCGTTTCACCATTGCCCAAACAAGTCTAAATCTTTTGAAAATTTTTTCCACTTGCTCAAGCAAGGCGGTCGTGTTCTGATATGCGATGTTTTTTCTGGATCTTCCTTGGCAGACTATTTTGATGCAGAAGTTGCTAGATATTCCGTTACTGGGCATGAAGTGGCCTTTCTAACGAAGAATTTTGCAAGCTCGCTCTGTTTTCTCTACGGTTTTTCAGAACCTGAGTTCTTCGAGTTAGACTACTCTTGGAATTTTAAGACAGAAAAAGAAATGGGACTGTTCATGTATAAACTCCATGGAATGTCAAAAACAACTCCTGAAGAGTGCCTCCAAAAGGTTCTCGAGTTCATGAAAGTAACGCGAAACGGAGATGAATGCATTCTGCATGTTCCTTTGACTATTCTGAAAACCTATAAAAAATAGGTCTCTTTCATCAAACTCGGCCAATATTCTTGGCCGAGCCTTCTGAACCTATCCTAATAAAATTTTTCGTCGATTTTCGGGATTATTTTGGATCGAAATTTGGCTCAAAAGAACCCAAAAATCGACCGAAACTTTTTATTAGGATAGGTTCCTTTCGTTTATTCTTTGTGTATACCCAAATTTTGAGACAACTTGGGCATATCACAAAATATTTTGACAAAAAACACAATTAGCTGATGCAATAGCAGCACTACATTTTTGATCTCGATTTACGAGCATCAAAAGATCGTTTTTAATTTCGGAGGTGTTTTTATGATCAGTACGCAAGAATTCTATGGGTTGACGACAACTAAGGCCCCATTTATTGAAAATGCCCAAAAAGAAGGACAGATATACATAGAACAACCTTATGAATTGTACAGTGAGGACAACCAAAACGCCTGGAGAAAACTCTATGAAATGCTTTCTCCAAAATGGGAACGTTATGCCAATGCGAAATTTATAGAGGGCGTTAAGAGTCTTTGTTTAAAACCGGATCGCATCCCCACTCTTGATGAGGTGAATACGTTTTTAGAGCCGCTGACCGGTTTTAAGGCAAAAGCTGTGAGCGGTTACGTTGCTACTTTTTTGTTTTTTGATGGATTAAAAAACAGAGAGTTCCCAACGACGATTACGATTCGTGACAGCAGGACTCTAAACTATTTGCCGGAGCCCGATATTTTCCATGATATTGCCGGACACGTGCCGATGCATACAGATAGGACATTTGCGGATGTGCTCGTAAAAGTTGGATCTCTTGCAGAGTTAGCTGCAAAACGACATGCGCATTTGAAATGCGAGAAAGAAAAAATATCAAAAACAAGAAGCAATATCCAGGCTTTAGCGCGCTTTTTTTGGTTCACAATCGAGTTTGGGCTCATGCGCGAGAAGGACAGGCTATGTGTGTATGGAAGTGGCTTGCTGAGCTCTGCAGATGAAATAGAATATTGTATTGAATCGCCAGAGGTGCAGCGTTTCCCCTTTCAACTTGAATGGGTCATCAATCAGTCGTTTGAGATTGACCGTTTTCAGTCTTTATTATTTGTCGTTGATTCATTCGAGCATCTTTATGCTGAGGTCAACCGTCTTGAAGAGTGGCTCTTAAGTGGAAAGCTGGACAATGTAGCCCCGGGAGAGCCAGGAGTTAGCGAAGACGATCTGCAGACATTTTTATTACATGGAAAGGTCTGATGATCAAATCGAAAAAGCTTCCTATCCTATATCAGGCGATCTGCGCTAGTTTTTGCGTTATCGTAGTGATCTCCAACATTCTTTCAGCAAAATTGGTCGCTCTGCCTTTCTTAGCGCTGAGTATTCCAGCGGGTTTAATCACCTATCCACTTACATTTTTGCTAAGCGATCTTGTGACAGAGATTTTTGGAGCGAAAAGAGCGAAACTGATGGTCTATATTGCCTTGGCTATGAGCCTGCTCAGTTTTGGCATGATCCAGCTTGCTGTATATTTACCGGGAAGTGAGTTAGAAGAGCAGAGGGCTTTCCAGGTTGTCCTGGGTTTAAGCGGCCTTCGGATCTTTTCCTCTCTCATTTCTTATGTGACCTCCCAGCTTGTCGATATCCAGCTTTACGCTGCAATTAGGCGCTGGACTGGCTCGAAATTTCTATGGCTGCGCAATAATGGGTCGACCTGTGTATCGCAAATTGTGGATACAGTCATGATCGATCTCATTTTTTTATGGTGGGGACTCGGCATGACGATGGCAGAGGTCGCCCCCATCATGGTCTTTTCGTATGCATACAAAGCGTTCTTTAGCATTGCATGCACTCCTCTTTTCTACTTTCTCGTCTTTTTGGTTCGAGGAAGACCAAAAAGCAGAATTCATGCATTTCCAATAATTACAGACACCAAAGGATTGACTATATGAATTCCACATGCGATCTCTCTAAAAAGCACTGTATTCCCTGCAGAGGGGGAGTTCCTCCACTGAAAGGCGAGGCGTTGGTGCAGCTCCAGAAGCAACTTGACGAAGGTTGGAAGGTAATAGGCGAGCACCACCTTGAAAGAGAGTATTTATTTAATAACTTTAAAGAGGCTCTTGAGTTTACAAATAAGATCGGTGAGATCGCAGAACTTGAAGACCATCACCCCGATATCCTCTTGGCCTATGGAAAGGTTAAAATCCAGCTATGGACGCACAAAATCGACGGCTTGTCGGAAAGCGACTTTATTTTAGCTGCAAAGTGTGACACTGTGAAATAGCTTTAGGCGGCCGTTTTTATATAAGCGGCCGTACATTTTGGGTGAGTGTTTGTTTTTTGCAACATAAGCGATAGAACACATAACCGCTGAGCGCGCTTATCGCACAAAAAATAAAAACCTCATGTCCATTTTTTAGAAGCCATCCTCCGATCAGATTCCCGAAAAAAAATCCCAGATAGGATGAGCTCTCAGCGCCTAAGTACGCCCCTCTGTATTCTTCCGGAGCCAAATCAAATAGCAATTTCGAGGTCGTTGGTATCAAGGCCACTTCTGCAAGGGTAAAGAGGACCATGCAGATGATGTAGTTTGGATAAGTAAGGGGAGAAAAATGAAATCCGAGGAAAGAAATTCCAAGCAGAATGGCTCCGCCTTTTAGAAGAAGCTCTAGGGATTGCCTTGCAAGAAAACGATTTAGAATGAGACCGCTAGTAATGACTGTTATGGGGTTGGTTATCAGCAAAACGGTATACAGATGGCGCCCATTTTCCATTTTTGCATTAAGAATTTGAGGAAGGGTTGAAAAAATTTGTCCATACGTCATTGTAACGCATAAATTCGCAGCCATGAGCAGTAAAAATGACCGATTGCCGGCCATGTGCTGGAGCACCTTTGTCAAGTTTGATGTTAAAGAAGACGACTGGCTTTTTTCTTCGTTTTTTTTCGTATTAAAAAACAGAAATAATAAGGAATAAGTCAGAAGCAGTCCGCAGGTGGTAAGAAAAGAAATGCGTGTCCCGAATAAAATAAGCCCCGTGCCGAGCAATGGACCTAAAGCAGCGCCGATGTTAATGGCCATATAACGGTAGCGAAATGCTAAAGCGTGCAGCTCTTTAGGTACAAAACTGGTGATTTGCATGCTTGCAACAGGCTCAAATGTCGATGTTGCAATTGCCAGGCAGCAGTTGGAAAGCATGAAAACGGTGAAGGTTTGCGCCTGGCTTAGGCAGAAAAAGGACAGTGCCCCAACTAGCAGAGTGCAGGTGAGGGCCCACTTGGGGTTCCACTTACCGGCGATATTGCCCCCCGCTATTCCAACGATTCCAGCAAAAAAATAATGCCCACCTAAAATGATACCAATTTCAAGAGCATTAAACTTTAGACTTTCAAGATGTAAAGCTAGAAAAGGATAGCTCATGAAAAGAGCCATCCTTACAAATAAAATCCCTGCGATCAAAACCCAAGCGGTTCTAGACATTTATAAGAAACCTAAAAATTGTTAGACGCAAGCTTCGAGAACTGTTTTCAATTTTTCCATCTCTTCATGCAATCCAATAGAAATGCGCAGCGTTCCCGGTAAGCTATGCGAAGTATTAGCAACCAGAATTTTCTCCTTCAAAAGAGCTTCTTGAACTTTACATACATCATGAAATTGCACGAAGAGAAAATTCGCTTCTCCTGGATAAACTTTTTTTACGCTCTTAAGGCCTTTGAAAAAAGAATAACATTCCGCTCGCAACTGTTTCATCTTGGAACGATGCTGAAAAAGCAGTTCGACATTTTGTATTCTCTCGAGGAGAACATTTTTTGAAGAGTCAGGAAAACAGAACATCGGTTGGACCAGATTAAGCGTACTGATAGCGCTTTTAGATCCGATTGTTATTCCACAGCGCACGCCTGCTAAACCCCAAATTTTAGAAAAAGTGCGAAGCACGAGCAAATTATCATATTTTTCTACCCACTGCATCACGCTTGGAGTTTCCGTCCATTCGATATAGGCCTCATCCATCACAACAATGCCGGGAAATTGTCTGATGAGTTGCTCTACAACATTTAAGTCAAGAGAGGTTCCAATAGGATTATTGGGAGAGCAAAGAAATAAGACTTTTGTCGGATATGCCAGGATTTGTTCTACATCGAGTACATTTAAATCCTCCCCCTTTAAAGGGATGTCTATTACGGAGACATTTTCAATTCTCGCGCGATAGGTATAGTAGGAGAATGTGGGACTTGTCACTGTGATTGCGTCTTCTTTAGGTTCGCAAAAGGCTCTGATGATCAAATCGATGGCCTCTGTTGACCCCTGTGTGATTAGGACATTTTCAGCGGTGAGTTGAACAGAGTCCCTTGTTATTTGAGACAACTGGCAGAGCATTTGTAGACAAGACTCAGCCAATCGATCGTTTCTGAGTAGTGGATACCATTTATAAGATGGGTCACTTTCGCTATTGATATTTAGATTTAGGTAATGGACCGAAGAATCATACTCGGCCATTTGGATGGGATAACGTTGGATATCCCTATAATGCTTACGTGCAAGAGGGTGAATCATGATATTGTAATGTTAAAACCAGAGAACTGGTCAAAGAGATTACGCAAATTCTCGTAAAGAATCAACAAATTCAAAGGGATATTGAAAGAAGTTGCTGATGAACATGGAGATGTTCTTAAAAGGCTGGCTGGCAAATGGCCGAATTAATGGGGAATCGCAAGAAATCTATTTATTCAAGTGCACGATATCTGAAACACCAATGACCTCGCCGCCGGCATTTATTGCTTTTACCTGGAAGTAGGGGCCTTTGGCAGCTGTTGTTATGGCGGTTTCAAAGCCAAATTTCGCTTGGATTGCAACCAGGGTCAGCTTACCCGATTTTTTACCGGCAAATACCTGCCACGTTGTGGTTTCGGTGGATCCGTTCCATGAGGCGTAGACTGTAGTCTGTCCACTTTTGGACCTCACTGCGATGCTCGGCGGATAGTAGGGGGTTCCTACCCAAGCATTGCGGTAGGCACGGTATGTGTAATTGTTTCCCGGTAATTCGGCATCGTAGAGTAAATTAAGAGAGGGGTCGGCTTCTGTGTTGCCGGCAGCGGCAAATTCAGAAAAATATTGCGACTGTCCCCAGCCGACAAATTTATTACTGTTTGGCAAAGTCTGCACATTTCCCTGTGATGCGACATTGATGAGGGGATCGTGATAATAGCTGGTCATCATACTTGCAGTCATAGCAGTCAAATCCAGTTGCAGCACCAATCCGTGCGAGGGAGGTGTTCCCGGAGGAACTGTTTCCCCTTCGCAGCAATTGTCGTCGAACATGCTGATCGTGCTTGTCGCCACGGTGCCCGAAAGAAATCTAGCATCGTGCTGCCAGGAAAATTCCGCGCCGCTTTCAATTGTGAAGCTGCTTTGCTTGCCTCCAAGCCGCCAAACAATGTTTCCGGTAGGTTTGTTTATTCGGTAAATTGTCCAAGTGTTGCGCCCTGACAGGATGATATCGCTGCTGGTATCGGTAAGTCCTATAGAATTGCAATGGTATGCATCCCAAATATTTCCGCTTGAGGTTGCAGATGAGGCAGGTTCGAAGGAATCTGTAAGAGGGATATGCTCAAGCGCGTCCCAAAAAAATATTAATTCATCCGTTTGCAGGTCTACTTCCTGAATCGCAAAATCTTGAACATACCCGTATTTGGGCCCGCCGTAAGGGGTCAAATCCATTGGCACAGTTTTAGTAGAAAGAAACAACGCAGTGTTATTTGGCGTGAGGAGGAATTCATGGATGTCTGAGGTGAAATTATTCCGGGCAGATATTGTTGTTACCACTTCGTATGTGTTGTCAAGAATGTAATAGCAAGAACCGGGCTCAGAGGAACCACCGGGAACGTTTGTGTAAGTTGGCGGCGTGGCAAGGGTGCCTTGCCAGAAAGTGAGAACGGGCTTGCCACCCAGTTGTTGCACACGAAAATCGGTGTTCATCAAATTGGGACTGCTTAAAGGGCGAAACCAAAATGGATTTCCTGTACTGTCCATAATCAATGATCCGGTCTGTCCATACATGGCATCCGCAGAAAAAGCATAAGGGGCCACAAATATCAAACCGGGGGCTATACCTGGATTTAATACATTGACTGAGATTTTCATAGGATGCAAATTGGGTTCGCTTACAAAGCTCCATACTTGCGGCGAATAAAGAATGGGATCGGGCGTAACGTTTCCGGTATTGGAGGGATAGGCGATCGTTCCACATGCACAGGGAGAGCCGATCCCTGCTGCTGCAAGGGCAGCCTTCTCTTCACACAAGAATTCATCGTAAAAATATTCCAGCTGATCCATCGAAAAAGGATTGCTAGCGCAGAGAAATATCAGACAGCAAGAATAGAAAATAGCGGAAAAAATCCCAAAGCCCTTCAGATGCATGTCAGCTCCCAAGCTGATTTATTTCTATTCGTTATATCCTAAAAAAAGAATATGCGCCTATGCAATTTTAAGAGGTGGATAAGGCAAAAATCCCATGTACAATAAGAAGAATTTTTTTGTTTCGTAATATAGATACGAGATCCTGAATTTTTGATGACTTCTGGATTGGAATTTTGCTCATATAGCGGGGGCCATATGAGCCAAGTGTAGAAGAGAAATGATGGCTATCTTAGTCGATTTTTTCTAAGTGGAACACGGCAGTATTTTCAAAAATTTCTAATTGATGCACGTTAGAGGATTCCTTAAACCATTTTAGTCCTAGATTGTTTTTTCACTTAATTCTGAGATGACGCCTTTAGAGAAAAGCGGATATAGTCCTTTCTTAGGAACACCCATTTGGTCTAAGAGATCTTTGGAAATCGTCATTTGAATGAGAGATGCCATGGGGGCCCGGAGGGGTCATTTTCTCTGTTTCCATTTGTTCAAAAGTGTTTTCCACCGAATACGTTGTGAATAAAGAATCAAACGAGATTATTTGAGGCTTGTCCCAGATGCCCGTTTGTAACATATGATTGCTTTCAGTTAGTGAGTTCATGATTACATCTTTTTTGTTTTTAAGCCTGTTAATTAAAGTAATAGCATAATTGCACTAAAAATATAATTAGATCTCTATTAAATTGTAACTTAAAATTTTAGTTATGTAGCGCGTTGCCTTCTGTTTTCCATACATTTAGTTCGGTGCTTTTGTGTGGTTATCTTCATAACATATTGAAACAAAGCTTGTTGCATACAGCTCCAGGGTCTGAGATTTGACTTATTTCCGTGTTTACGGCATAATGAAGGGAAATAGGAGGTATTTTCATGAAGCAACACCACCATCATCACGGCAAGACGGTTCGATTAACTATAGATTTCCCTGCTGAGCAGCATGCTTACCTTAAGATGCTGGCGGCCAAAAAAGGAGTCAGCATGCGGGAGTACGTAATTGAATCTCTATGTAAGAATGCTGAAATAGAAGAAGTTAAACATGTCGACATGAAAGATAATAAATTTAAAAAGTTACTGAAAAATGTTGCTGACGAACATGACGATGTTCTGAAAAGACTGGCGGATAAATGACTGAATTTTTGACAGTGGACCAAGTGATTGAGATCCACAATGAAATGTTAAGTCGGCATGGTGGTTTAGCTGGAATCAGAGATGTTAATCTTCTTCGGTCTTCGGTCTTCTCCCCTCAAACAATGGCGTTTGGGCAAGAGCTTTACCCATCAATTTATGACAAGGCTGCAGCATATCTCTTCTTCATTGTGTGCAACCATCCCTTCTGTGATGGAAACAAACGGACCGGCTATTTGTCTGCCTTAATTTTCTTAGAGGCAAATGATATCGTTCTGATATTAGACAAAAATGATCTCGAAAACATTGTAATCGATGTCGCAAACGGGAAAGTAGATAAAAAACAGTTGGCTTTTTTTCTCGAACATGGAGCTTTGCAACTTATTTAATTAGTTGGCTGGGCGTTTGCTCTTGAGTGGGCTCCGGAGGGTCTTCCTGAAGCTTTATTGTTTGCAGATGGTGGGATTTGTCTGATGACTTGATACTTGGATTAAGTAGGGCTTTAATGAGGAAGGTTGCGAGCATAATTTACTGACGTTCTTTTGTTATTGTTTAGTTGCGGCACAATCCGGACAGTATCCAAGTAGTGGATTTATTCAAAATATTTTTTATATTTTTAAATGGAATACCCGTCCTCTTCTGCATTTTCCCGAAATCTGTTTGCTAAAATTCAGATCGGAGCACCAAAATGTTAGGTCATTGTTCCATCCAAAAAAAGTAAAAGGTATTTTATGAGTAAACCGATAAGCGTTGTACAAAACGATAGATCCACGTGTGTATTTCTTAATTATTCAAAATCTCAGGGTATGGTTCCGCTCGATATTAACGCTAAGATTAATAATATTTTCGTTAAAAAGATCCATTCTAATAGCTCTATCACATTTTCTAATAAAGCCGAATTTGGAGGCTCCGTTTTTTACGGAAGCGTTGATTATAGAGAAATGAACTTTGTGGCATTTTTGGGGGATGGGTCAAGTGGTAAGGATGAAATTGCATCCGAGGTAAAATTTTCAAACAGTGCAAAGCATGGCAAAGAATGCATTATCAATCAAAAAGGAACAAATCCCTTTGAAGAAGAATCTGCTATCGGCTTGTCGAGCGGCAAAGGGGAAAAATATTACCTAAATGGTGAATGTTATGACGAGGAATTTCATATTGGATTGCTACAGAGCAAAGGAGTCATTACTGATCAAAATGGCAAAAAGGTCTATGAGGGGGAATTTAGTTATGGACTGCCCCATGGCATTGGAAAAATGTTCTATTTGGAAGGAGGTTCATATGAAGGAGAGTTTCGCTATGGGAAGGAACATGGCAAAGGAATCGTTTTCGATCAAGAGGGAAGAAAGTTCTATGAAGGAGAAATGGCTAACGGCTTGGCAAATGGCATAGGAAAAAAATATTATCCAAACGAAAATATGTACGAAGGAGATTTCCGTAACAGAGCGGAACACGGGAAAGGGGTCATCACGAGCATTGGTGGAATTAAGCTTTACGAAGGGGAAATGCGAAATGGCATGCGAAGCGGTAAAGGGATGATGCTTTACACAAATGGTAAGTATGAAGGGGATCTTCTCAATGATATGGAGCACGGCCAAGGGGTTATTACCGACTTAAATGGGAACATGATCTACAAAGGAGAATTTCTTAACGGCTTAAAACACGGTAAAGGAAAAATGATCAGCTTAAATGGAGAAATTTATAACGGAGAATTTCAGCACGGTCTACCAAATGGAAATGGCATGATGTTCCATCTCAATGGGGATACCTACAAAGGGAACTTTTTTGATGGGAAACGCCATGGCCAAGGAGTAATCATCGATGAAGACGATCGAGTAATCTACCAGGGGGAATTCGCTTACGATTTGAAGCATGGTAAAGGGAAAGTTATCCTTACCAATGGAAAAACGTGTGAAGGGGAATGGATTCATGGCGTTTTTCAAAACGAGAAATTGCAGAAACCCAAATTTGGTATCAAAATGACAACTATTCTCCAAGCTAAAGAGCCGAATAATCGATCAGAAGCGAAAAGTGTGCTATGAGAAAATTAATGCAAGGGCTTGCGGGGCTCTTTTTCTCTTGTGCCGAGGTTTTTATTGGGCCCAAATGAATGGTTAGGTATCTGAATTGCTGTTTTCATGAGACAGAGTTTTTTCCCATTCTGGTTTTTTGAACAAGAGGATTGCCGAAGGAGCCAGGCAGACTATAAGGATGCTTAAGATGAGGAATGATACGTAAAGATGTGTATTTCCTGTGGCAATTTGCGCTGGTGGAAAAAAGCCGATAAAAAACGTGGCAATTGAGCCGATTAGTCCAATTCCCGCTATCGCCCAGATCCCAAAAATGCCTCCAGGAATTTTATATGCCCTTTTAACATGGGGATACTTATAGCGGAGTCTTATGGCAGCAGCAAACATCAGGACATACATAATCAAATAGATTTGAGCCAGGGTTGCATTTAAAATCCAATAGGCGCTGCTAACTGTTGGCATGAATAAAAAGACAGAGGAAAAGAGGGTCACAATAATTGCTTGTACAATGAGAAGGGAGACAGGCATTTGATGTTGGTTAAGTTTACGGAAAAAGGGGGGAAGATCCCCATTTTGTGCAGCAGCGAGAAGGCCTTTGCTGGGGCCTGCAATCCAAGTACTAAGTGTTCCAAAAGCCCCAAAGGCGAGCAAAATGGCAATAACGGGAGTAAGCCAGCTTAAGCCATAAGCATTGACGAAAAAGGAAAATGCCTGGAGAGATCCAGCGACGAGATTGATTTGCTTCTGTGGGATAATTGCTGCAATGGAAAGAACACCCAAAATATAGAGCCCGAGGATCAAAGCAGCGGAAACAAGGATCGCTCTGGGATAATTTTTTTGAGGGTTTTCTACATCGCGAGCATGAACAGCCGACATTTCGAGTCCGCAAAGCGAGACTAAAACTCCAGAAAAAAAGACGAGCTCTCCAGGAGAGCTCATATTGGGGATGAGGTTATCCGGTGTGAAAGATATTTGGATGGGATTTCCTTTAAAATACCACAAAATCCCAAGCAGGATAATGATCCCTCCCGGGATAATTGTTCCTGAAATGACACTAAAAGAGCTGATCCAGGCAGAAGCCCGCATTCCTAATAAATTAGCAAAAGTTGTCGCCCAAAATATAGTAACGACAACACCTAAAACGTAAAAAGTACTCTGCGATAAAGCCGGGTTAATAATATAGGCAACAGTTCCCGCAATAAAAGAGATAAGCGCTGGGTAATAGACGAGATTTTCAGCCCAGAGCAGCCACACCGCCAAAAAGCCCGTCCGGTGCCCAAATGCTTCTTTGACCCAAATATACACTCCGCCGGTCCTTGGCCATCCGGTAGAAAGTTCTGCTGCAACCATAGAAACAGGGATAAAAAATAAGATTGCGGCAAGGGCAAAGAAAAATAATGAGGAAAAGCCATATTCGGCAATTGTTGGCCAATTGCGTACACTGCTTACAGCCGCCACATTGATCATCGCAAGGGTAAAGACGTTAAGTTTCTTTTGCATATTAAAAAATCAATAGTTCTTTAGGATTGCTTGAGGGGATGTTCTGTTGAGAATTCCTGATTCAAGAGGAATGCAGTGGATCTTTTTCAGATTTTCAGCCAAGAGTTTTAATGCAGCTTGAGTTTTGCTATGCTCAAAGGAATCGATAAAAAATAGGACATGTTCTGAATTTTCACCGATACAGGTTTCAGCTGAGTCCTTATGATTCCAAAGCCAGCAAATCACATTTTTATCATCGGCATACACCACATGATTAGTCTGCGCTGCTATTGTTTCTTTGCTTCCTAAGCTTCGGAAGGGTTCAGACTCTTTGGCATATCTAATTTTGATATCGCCGGAAACCTTTGTTAGATCATAACCTCCCATAGGCAACAAAGATAAAATCGAACAGCAGTTATAAAGATCGACGACATTACAGATATTCCAGATATCTTTGCCAGTAACCACCCGCCTCAGTAGCGCTTCTATCGAAGATCGGTAAGTTTTTGCCTTCACGTGAAAGTCTTCTTCGTAGATCTTTCTCCAAAGAGAAATGCCCGGATGGGTAACAAAGGTTGTTGCATTGATGCCTTGATCTTGAAGGTGTTTGCTCAATTCCTGTTTTAAGTTTTCAACGAAAGGATCGGTTTTTTTAACTGAAATTCTAGCTGTTAAATAGCCGATTTCTGCTCCTGGATACTTTTCTAAAATTTCATTTTCTATACTAACCAACATAAATTACCTCTTAAGGGTGAACCTTGTTTCAAATTATGCTCTTATTTTAATCAACAAGCGTGTATAAGTAAAATTAATTAAGTTTATGATAGATAAGTTCTGCTAATGGATGGAAGATGTTGGATTATAAAGGGATAGAGGCATTGTACACAGTACAAGAGCTACAGAGTTTTGAGGCTGCGGCTAGTAGTTTACATATTACCCAGTCGGCGGTTTCACAACGGATTAAGGGCTTGGAGGCTAGGTATGGTGAACCTGTCTTGATCCGCACCTTGCCTTACCGGCCTACGGAGCTGGGAATGCAACTCATTGGGCATTTTAAAAGGATTTGCCTACTGGAAGAAGATTTGAAGCAACAAATAGAAGCGACCAAGCTAATACCGCATATCTGCATCGCTATGAATCGAGATAGTTTAGAGACATGGTTTTTAGATTTGATTGAAGAGACCGACATTTTTGGGAATGTCATTCTAGAAGTCATCGCTGATGATCAAGAGTTGACATTAGATTATCTCAAAAATGGACTTGTATCCGCATGCTTATCCACTTCTGAGAAGGCGATTACTGGAGGTAAAGTTCAGTTTTTGGGAGAGATGGACTATATTCTTGTGGCATCACCGGAATTTGCGAAAAAATATTTTTCTAAAGAAACTCCTAAAGAGTGTTTAAGCAAGGCGCCTGCGATCAAATTTGACGAGAAGGATCAGTTGTACGATAAGTATTTGGAGAAGTTTTTCAACTTAAGAGGGAAAGAGTTGAACTACCACATTGTTCCATCAGTAAGAGGATTTAAAAAGTTCGCTCTTTTGGGACATGGGTGTGCGCTCATTCCTAGAATTGATGTGATCGACGAGCTCAATAAAAAACAATTGCTGCAGCTCTATAAAGATAAGGTCTTGAAGATCCCTCTATATTGGCATTACTGGGCCGTCGAATCTAAATTCTATAAGAAATTCAACGCTGATATCATCCATCTTGTAGCGGACAAGCTGAAAAGAAAATCGCAAAATTAATAATTTTTAATGCAGAGGCTTGCGAGGCTCTTTCTCTCTAGTGCCGAGGTTTCCATACCTGTGGTAATCGATGCTGAAGCTGATCTCTCTTAGGTAGTGGAGCAGCTCGAACCTGCCGCTTGAGAGAACAGGGCTGGAGTCGATGAACGTTGCAGATTCGCTCGATGCGCATTTGAGTGCATCTGATGGTTTACCGATCAGGCGCACTCTTCGGAAATCCCCTTTTTTCACTCTCTGATTGAACTTGTCTTCGCTCTCTTCGACGATATGCCAATCTCTGAGGTGGGGTTTGATGTGGTCGCGGACCTGGATGTGGGAGTGTCCCTGAGCCCAGCTGAGCTCGAGTTTAGCGCCGCAGCTAACGGCTGCTGCTAATACTCTTAAGATATCGAGCGGTGTGTCCGTTTCCTGAATTCGGAAGCAGACTTTTTTGTGCGGTCTATAGCGCAGGATGTTGTCTTGGCCAATGATCTTGGAGGGATCGTGATCCTCTGCAAATTTTCTTGCCCAGTAAGCGTAATTGGCGGTGCTCGCATACCAGATGCCGAGCTCTTCTGTCGAGAGGTTGTATTTTTGAAGGATCTGGGTGAGGTTGTTTACTTCCTGGCTGACAGGTGCTTTTTCCTGAGGCAGAGCGACCTCTTTTGGTTTTGCGAACTGCATCAAGTAGTTTGGGCCGCCGGCTTTTGCTGCATTGCCAAAACTGCTGGCTTTGGTTCCACCAAAAGGTTGCCGTCTGACAATCGCTCCAGTGGTTCCCCGGTTAATGTAACAGTTGCCGGCTTCAATTTTTTCCATCCAGATGGCTTTTTCTCTTTCGTCCAAGCTTTGCAATCCGGAAGTAAGACCGTAGGGAGTATCATTGGCAAGTTCAATAGCCTCTTCGAGGTTTTTTGCTCGCATGATCCCAAGCACCGGTCCAAATAGTTCCGTTTGGTGCATAAAACTTCCCCGTTTGACGCCGAGTTTTACGCCGGGTGACCAAAGGTTTGGATTGTGGGGATCTTGTTTTGGCTGAACGAGCCAGCTCTCTCCAGGCTCCAAAGTAGTGAGCCCGCGAATAAGAGCATCATGGGGAGCGCGGATTAAGGGGGTGACCTTTGATGAACATTCCCAGCAAGAGCCCACTTTGAGACTTGTGATCGCGTCTTTGAGTTGGGCCAAGAAATGGGGGTCGTCATAAACTTCAGCTTCTAGAATGAGTAGACTGCAAGCGCTGCACTTTTGACCGCAATGGCCAAAAGCAGAGTGTGCGACATCTTTAATGGTAAGATCCCGATCAGAAAGTGCTGTGGCAATCATGGCGTTTTTGCCGCCGGTCTCTGCAGAGAGATCTAGGCCTGGGCGAAGACGCATAAAGAGTTTGGCAGTGGCGGTAGCTCCCGTGAGGATAATGCAATTGACCCTTGTGTCGGCGATCAGCTTGGATCCAACGGGCTCATCAACGCAGTTGATAAATTGCAGAGCCTCTTTCGGAATACCCGCGTCCCATAGAGTTTTGACAAGTTCCCAGCCGCTCAGGACCGCTTCAGGAGCGGGTTTGAAGAGTACACAGTTGCCCGCTGCAAGCGATGCCAGGATTCCTCCGGCAGGGATGGAGATAGGGAAGTTCCATGGCGGAGCAACGAGGATGGTGCCTTTAGGAGTCCATTCGATGTCATTGCATTCATGCATTGTTTTTAGGCTGCGAAGGTAATACTCGGCAAAGTCGATCGCTTCAGACACTTCCGGATCCCCTTCGACAATCGATTTGCCGCCGTCAATCATCATGACGCCGATGAGATCTCCGCGCTTTTCTCTCATTTTTTGAGCGGCGCTGCAGAGCAGCTTGCATCTTTCTTCAACGCTTTTTTTGCTCCATACTTTTTCGTACTCTTTAGCGCAGGAAATCGCCTGATCGATTTGCGCCCAGTCAGCGAGGGCATAACTATAGAGGGTTTGATTGGGATTCCCGGGGTCGACGCCATTTTCCTTAGCAGTCGTTTCGAGGATTTCTTTGCCTGCGATGACAAGAGGGATGAGATCTGCCTTGTAATTTTTCCACTTGGTGATGATTTTTTGCGCCCACGCTCTGTTTTGCGGGAGAGAAAAATCGGTATCGGATTCGTTTTCAAAGTGCGCAGAAAGAGGAAGATGCACAGGGGGCTTGTTAAGATCTTGGGTGCGGCGCGGTTTTGTATAGACGGTGTTCATTTCATTGCACGCTTTGTTGAAGAGCAATACTTGCTCTTCCCATTCATGGGTTCCCGGCTGAAGACCGAATGTGACGCGTAAAAAGTTATCAGCGCCGGTATTTTCATCGAGACGGCGGATCAAATAGGCGATCGCGCTTTGGAAATCTTCTTTTGTAGCAACTGGGCAATAGAGAAGAATGTCGGAGGAGAGTTTTTGCACGACTCTGCGAATATGGTCGGCCATCCCTTCTAACATCTCGAAGTTGACCTCTTTTGCGACGTCGTTTTCTGCGCGAAGCAGCATCGCATAGGCGATGTCAAAGAGGTTATGGCTTGCTATTCCTAAATGAACAGCCTTGGCGTGTGTCCTCTCGCAGCCATAGGTGACCATTTTTTTGTAATTGGCGTCGACATCCGATTTTTTAGTGTAAGGGGCTTGGCTCCAGTCGCGAACACTTGCTTCAAATTGCTCCATCGCAAGGTTTGCGCCTTTAACGATCCGGATTTTAATGTTTGCTCCGCCGTTTTTAACTCTTTGCATCGCCCATTCTGTCAGCTCTTTTTGAATGTCGTGAGAGTCAGGGAGGTAGCCTTGAAGCACGATGCCCGCCGCAAAATTTTTAAATTCCGGCTCATCGAGCACTCTTTTAAAAAGGTCTTTCGTCAAGACGAGATCGCGGTACTCTTCCATGTCGAGGTTCACAAATTTAGGAACGATTGTCCCATCTGCTCTTGTAAATTTATGCTGCATCGCCACACGGTAAAGCTGGCGCAGGCGTTCGGCAAGAGCATCGAGTGTGGCTTCCCAGCCTAAAAGGTGGATTTGAGAGAAAATGGTGGAGATTTTTACGGAGATGTATTCGATGTCGGGCTGCTCTAAATCCAAAAGATAGACGCTCAGGCGTCTTTTCGCCTCTTCTTCTCCAAGGATAGCTTCGCCGAGGTGGTTCAAATTGAGCCTGACCCCTTCTAATCTTCTTTTCTCCATGTGCTTTTTCAGGGCGGCTTTTTCTCCGGGGAGGATCACTTGTGCAGTGGCCTTTCTAAGAGAAAAGGTCGCAAGAGGAACGAGGATCCAGGAGAAGGCTTTCCCAAGCATTTGAAAGGCGCCAAGCGCTAATCGTTTTGTCCATCCGAGGTATTTTGGAACGCCAAATTGCTCGAGAAGATAGACGAGCTGATTTGCAACGCGCGGGCTTTTATGAGACCTGAAGCATTGGTCCGTCATGCTCGTCGTGAAGACCTTTCCAATGGGATCTCGCATCATGCGAGAAAGTTCCGCCTGGATCTGCTTTTCTTTCCAGGTGATGGTGCGGTTGGCTTCTTTGAGCATGCTTGCCGCGAGATCAACGGCCAATTTTACGCGCTGATCGGGATCTAGCTTTTTGCCTTGTGAGGAGGAGAGGATGAGCCTTGCTTGCTTTAAATACTCAGATTCTGTTTCTTGAACGGTCATAGTGGCTCCCTTGTCATCTCTATCGCGACTCATTTCTATTTATAACATAAATAATAGGGGATGACAATTATTTTGTTTAAAACAGGGTTTAATTTATTTAGAATTAAAGATACTAGTGTCAGCAAAGAACTTTAGTATATATTAGTACCAACTAGGGGTCGGTATGGGATCGTTTTGGAAAATCACTTTTTTTGCCATCTGTGTTCATTTTACGACATTTGCTGCCAATATTGAACTCGGCGTCGATGTTTTTTTTAGAGATGGTCTTGTTCAAGAGCTTCATGGTAAGCGAGTTGGGCTCATCACCAACCATACGGGTGTTGACAGCCACATGCATTCGACGATCGATCTTTTCAAGCAGCATGCTCCTGCAATCAAACTCGTTGCGCTCTTTGCGCCCGAACATGGGTTGACCGGCCATGCCTATGCTTTTGAAGAGGTCGCTGACAAAAAAGATCCCTCGGGCATTCCCGTTTATAGTCTCCATGGAACAACGCGCAGGCCAACAGACCAGATGTTTACCGGCATCGATGTGCTCGTTTATGACATTCAGGATATCGGCTGCAGGACCTATACCTATACAACGACTCTATTTTATGTGATGGAAGAAGCTGCCAAAAAAGGGATTCCCGTCGTTGTTCTCGATCGTCCTAACCCGATCAACGGGCTTGTCGTCGATGGGCCGATGCTGGAGAAGAGGTGGCGCTCCTTTATTGGATATATCAATGTGCCCTATTGCCATGGGATGACAATTGGAGAGCTTGCCAGATTTTTTAACGACAAGTATCAGGTTGGCTGCACCTTGAAAGTGATTAGTATGAAGGGGTGGAAACGCTCGATGAGCTATGCGGATACAGGCCTTACCTGGATACCGAGCAGCCCTTATATCCCAGAGGCAGATACTCCCCAATTTTATGCAACAACGGGGCTTTTAGGAGAGCTTTCCCTCCTGAATATTGGTATCGGCTACACCCTTCCGTTTAAGGTCATTGGAGCACCCTGGATCAAAGCTAAAGACTTTGCTGATAAGCTCAATGAACAGAAGCTCCCGGGAATCTATTTTATGCCTTTCCACTATCGCCCCTTCTACGGTGCTCATAAAGGAAAGGACTGCCAAGGGGTGATGATCGTGGTGACCGATTGTAAAACCTATCGCCCAGTCAGTTCCCAATACATGATGTTGGGGGTATTAAAAAATCTTTACCCCAAACATGTGATGGCTAGATTAAATGCCCTGGACCCATCTAAAAAGGAGCTGTTCTGCAAGGCAAATGGAAACGACGAGATGCTCTCTTTCCTCTTTAAGGAAAAATATGTCGCCTGGAAATTGATCCTTTTCCAAAAAGAGGAGAGGGAGCAATTTCTCAAGGAAAGAAAAAAATATCTTTTATACTGAGTCATTAGCACTCAAACGACGGCTTTGCTAAAAAAGACCTTTCATCCCTTGACAGAAATCGTTTTTCGACATATGCTCCTTTCTTTTGTCAACGAGATACTCTTAAAGGAGATTTTACCATGTCAGCTAAACAACATATCAAGCCCCTCGGCAATCGTGTCCTTGTCAAACGATCAGAGATCAAGATGAGCAAGGGTGGAATTCTTCTGCCGGAAACTGCTCAAGAAAAACCGCGCCAGGGAGAAGTCATTGCAGTTGGCCCCGGCAAAATGGATGAAAAGGGAAATGTGAAAGCCCCAGAACTTAACGTCGGCGACATTGTGCTTTTTTCTTCATACGCGGGAACAGAAGTAAAAACAGATGATGGTCAGGAAGATTTTCTGATTATGTCGGAAGATGATATTTTCGGCGTCCTTGCTTAAACCTAAAAAATAATTTTGGAGAAAAAGAGACTATGGCAAAAATGCTGCAATTCAATGAAGAAGCACTTAAGTCGATTTTAAAAGGCGTTAAGACTTTAGCTAAAGCGGTCATTGTGACTCTCGGTCCTAAAGGACGCAATGTCGTGATCAATAAAGGATTTGGCTCTCCCCTTTCCACTAAAGACGGCGTGACAGTCGCCAAAGAGATTGCCCTTAAAGACAAATTCGAAAATATGGGCGCACAGCTCGTCAAAGAAGCCGCCTCCAAAACCTCCGATGTCGCAGGCGATGGAACGACAACAGCTATTGTTCTTGCTGAATGCATTTATTCTTTAGGCGTGAAAAATGTGATCGCCGGCGCAAACCCGATGAGCGTTAAACGCGGCATCGATAAAGCTGTGGAAAAAATGAATGAAGCGCTCTCCAAGCTAGCGATAAAGATCAGCAGCCCTGAAGAAGTGAAGCAGATCGCCACCATTTCCGCCAACAACGATCCTGAAATCGGCGCAATTATCGCCGAAGCGATGGAAAAAGTGGGCAAAGACGGCACGATCACCATCGCTGAAGCCAAAGGGATCGACACTACTCTTGATGTTGTCGAAGGGATGCAATTTGATAAAGGGTACCTCTCTCCTTACTTCATCACGAATGCAGAGAAGATGACTGTCGAGTACGAAAATGCGCTTATCCTCATCACGGATAAAAAACTCTCAAATGCTAGAGACCTCGTCCCCATTCTGGAAAAAGTGATGGAAAAAGCCCAGCGCCCTCTTCTGATCATCGCAGAAGATGTCGATGGCGAAGCGCTCGCTACGCTTGTCGTCAACAAGCTCAAAGCCGGCCTCCCGCTCTGTGCAGTGAAAGCGCCAGCTTTTGGCGATCGCCGCAAAGCGATGCTCGAAGATATCGCGATCCTGACAGGCAGCACAGTTGTCACTGAAGAAGTGGGCCTTCTTCTCGAAGATGTTGGTCTCGAAGTTCTCGGCAACGCCAAGAAGATCAAAATCTCCAAAGAAGAAACGACGATTGTGGATGGCGCCGGAGACACTAAAAAAATCCAGAACCGCATCGCTCAGATCCGAGCAGAAATTGCAAATTGCACATCCGATTACGATCGTGAAAAACTCGAAGAGCGCCTGGCAAAACTTGCCGGCGGCGTAGCTGTCATCAATGTTGGCGCAGCAACGGAAACTGAGCTCAAAGAGAAAAAAGCGCGCGTTGAAGATGCATTGCACGCGACGCGCGCCGCTGTCGCAGAAGGGATCGTTCCCGGCGGCGGCGTCGCATTGCTGCGCGCTGTTAAATGCCTGGATAAGCTCGTTCTCGAAGGGGATGAGCAGATCGGCGTGGACATCATTCGCGAGGCAGCTTTTGCACCTGCCACAGCGATTGCAAATAACTGCGGCAAACAAGGCAATCTCATCGCGGAGAAGATCTTTGAGAAAGACGGTGCTTGGGGCTATAATGGCCTGACCGATACTTTTGAAGATCTGCTCAAAGCAGGTGTGATCGATCCTGTGCTCGTCACTAAGAGCGCATTGCTCAACGCTTCATCAGTTTCCGGACTGCTCATCACCATTGCTGCCATGATCACCGACAAGCCAAAACCCAAATCCAAAGCGGGATCGCCGATGGATGGCATGGGCGGTATGGGTGGAATGGGAGGCATGGGTGGTATGGGCGGAATGGGAATGGACATGATGTAAGGCGGTTTTACATGCCTACTTATTCCTATACTTGCAAGGATTGTCAGCACGAGCTCGATGCCTTTCAGAATATCACAGATGCTCCGCTGATCTCCTGCCCAAAATGCGGCAAGGAATCGTTAAAGCGTGGGTTTGGCGGTGGGAATGCCGTTTTCCAATTCAAGGGAAGCGGCTTTTATGAAACGGACTATCGCAAAGCCAACGCTCCTTCTCCTTCTTGCTGCCCCTGCGGCAAGGACAAAGGAAGCTGCAAGAGTTAAAGGCTGGCAACGCTCTTCCAATAAAAAACGCCCTCTCAGGTCATCCCTGAGAGGGCGTTTTGTTTCTAATCGATTTCAGAATTCGAAAACTTATTTATAAGGCACGAACTTTCCTTGAATCCATTTTCCTTCTTTTTTCGGATTGATCCTTGGGTCATTTGGGTCATCCGAATGAAGGTTAAATGGCGTTGGATTTTTTGAGGAAAATGTAGTCCTTTCTTTAGAGGTTGCTCCACTTTTTGAATGTTGCGACCTTTTCCCTTCAACATTTTTCCCAGATGAAGTGTGTTTTGAAGCCTGTGTTTTTGAAGAGGTAGGTGTTGTTGGGGTTATAGAGCGGTTGGGCTGATTTGCGGTTTGTATTGGATTAAATGGCTTTTCAACGGGATGGTGGGTAAGAGGTCTAGGCATATAGGTGCGCTTGCCTGGTGTTTCAGCTTTTAATGAGTTAGTGTAGGTGCTTAATTTTAGGGAATCGATAAGATTTTCTATTTTATTAATGCACTGTTTGTTTGTGAATTCTTTCTTGAGCTCTATTAAATTTCCCATTGCCGTAGTTCTTTGATCGAACTCAAGCAAGTGAAGTGGCGTGGATCGCTTTACGTCTTCAAATTTTTCTACGAGATTTTTGCAAATCGAGTCTTCAGTAAGTTCATCTCTACGGAAAATTTTTGCAAAAATCCATGAGATGATATTAACGCAGCTTATAGATTCTAACGAACTCGTGAGAATGCTGTATTTTAAATCTAAAGCTTTATTTAGAAATGCATTAAAGTTCTTGTCAGAATGCACGTAAAATGTCTGATTTTTAATTTTTGGCATGTTGTTTTAAACTCTGATTTTGTTTTGTTTTTATTATAATGTAAATTACGTATTTGTTATTTAACACTAACCGAATAATTTCTTCCTATGTTCAGTTTACCATGAAATAAGGCCAATGTCAACGTTATTCTTTATTAAATCTTTACAATTTGTTATGGTTTTTTTACTTAAGTAGTTTGTGATCAAAAGTTTAGATTGATTTCAAAGAAAAAGACTATATGCCAATGTGACTTCTTAACTTATTGGTTGTTAGTCACTTTTGGTTGTTTTTTTAATATGTATACATTTAAGAGGTCAATTTGAAGATTGTGGAGAGAAAGGGCGGAAGACGAAGCCCACCCACCCTTCTTCCTCTCTTTCATGGATAGGAGACCAGCCCCAACTCTTAGCGAGCTTAAGGTAGCGTTCTTTTTGGGAGGCAAGGATGCCGGAGGTGATCATGGTGAGGTTTTCTAGTCTGGAAGCTGTCTCTTTATGAAAAGGAATTAAGCTCTCCCAAGCGGCTTTTTGTTCCGATTCGATCATGTTCATGACGATGACAAAAGGCTCTTTGGGAATCCATGAGGGATCCATTTCTTTGGAGAAAGTAGTCTTTGTTTCAACCTGGTTAAGGGCAGCATTTTCTTGAGAGTGTTTGATGGCCTCTTCTTCGATGTCGATGCCGTAGACCTGTTTCGCTCCGAGGAGAGCCGCAGCAACGGAGAGGATGCCGCTTCCGCAGCCGATATCAAAAACAACTTTGTCTTTGACGTTTGATTCCATGAGACTAAGGACTAGGCGGGTTGTTGGGTGGGAGAGGTCTCCAAAACCGCCTCCGGGTTTGAGGAGAAGGGTTGCGGGTCCTAGGTCGATGTGGGCGCAGCCGTTGTGGAAATGGGGGGCAAAATGGGACCATTGCTCCTCCCAGTTGGGTTCAGTTGCAGATTCTGAGGTTTCTAGGGTCGAATGGGTGAGGGTCGGAAGTTCTTGATCGGCGTACCCGCCGATATGGATAGACCCCGTCTCGGGATCCTCCATTTCGTAAATGTCATCTAGCAATGGTTCGAGCTCAGAGAGAGCATCTTCAGCGGTAGAATCTTTTTTAACGAGAAACAGATAGCGGAATTTCATAAGTTTTACAGAAGTAATTTCGCAGCATTATAACCCGTAGATCTATAAATGCCTTGCAGAAAATTCGTTAGAAAGAGATGATAACTCCCCTATGCACTGGTAGCTCAGCTGGATAGAGCATGCGGCTACGAACCGCAAGGTCGGAGGTTCGAATCCTCTCCGGTGCAATTTTTTTTGGTGACTGATGATTCTGGAAATATTCCCCTCTGGTCCAGCGGACACCAATGCCTACCTTTTAGCTTGCCCGCAGACTAAGCGGGCAGCTCTTATCGATGTTCCCTTTGATAGCACTGATTTGATCTTAGAGCGCGCAAAAGAGTTATCTCTTTCGATTGAGATGATCCTTTTGACGCATTCTCATTGGGACCACACTGCTGAGGTCGCCCTGATGAAGGATAGGTTAAATGTCCCCGTTTACATTCATCAGGATGATGTGGGAAACCTGGAGAACCCAGGTTCTGATAAACTCCCTCTTTTTTTTCCGGTCAAAGGTGTAAAAGCAGATGGTTTTTTAACAGACGGACAAGTATTAAAAGTGGGTAATCTGACTATTCAGGTGATTCATACTCCGGGTCATACTCCAGGCGGCGTTTGTTTTTATTTGCCAAATGAAAAAGTGCTCATTTCCGGCGATACGCTCTTTAAAGGAACGATCGGGAATTTGAGCTTTCCAACGGCGCGCCCAGCTCTGATGTGGGTTTCTCTAAAGAGGTTGGCAGCGCTTCCGCCGGACACAAAAGTATATCCCGGCCATGGAGATCCGACGACGATTGCTGCTGAGAAGTGGATAGCTCATGCGAAGGGATCATAAAATTTAAACAAGGAATAATTATGAACACAGTATTGATAGGAAAGGCGGCCCCTCATTTTAAAGCTAAAGCAGTTGTTGGAAATGCGGTCGTCGATGAATTTTCTCTTCACGATTTTTTTGGAAAATATGTCGTCTTTTTCTTCTATCCTTTGGACTTTACTTTTGTCTGCCCAACTGAGCTTCATGCGTTTCAGGAAATGCTGCCTGAGTTTGAAAAACGGGGCGCTCAAATTGTCGGCTGCTCCATTGACAGCTGGTTTTCCCATCTCGCATGGCTGAATACGCCAAAGAGCAAGGGAGGCATTGAAGGTGTGGAATATCCGATTGTCTCCGACATCAATAAAACAATCGCGCGGAATTTTCAGGTGCTCAATGAAGTTGAAGGGATCGCTTATCGCGGACTATTTCTAATCGATAAAGAAGGCGTGATCAGACACCAGTTGATCAACGACCTTCCACTCGGCCGTTCTGTGGACGAGGCCCTCCGCATCCTGGATGCTCTGATCTCTTTTGAAAAAAATGGCGAAGTGTGCCCGGCAAATTGGAAAATTGGGGCAAAAGGAATCGTACCTACAGCAGAAGGACTTGTTAAGTTCCTTAATTAAGGTTGCAAATCCCCAGTCATGAAGTCTTTATTCAACTGTACCCAAAAACGGTACAGTTGAATTTGGAAGCTCCAGACGGGAAACTGAGGGAAACCGATACAGCCAATACGGAAACCATTTTTCGTATCATCCAGTCTATTCCCTCACCCAAAGCAGAAATTTTCAAAAGATGGCTTGCTCAAGTGGGTCCATATTTGAAAACATAGGACCCACTAGCGGGAACTCAACCCCGGGGCTTGTGTTGTAGCCCAAATGCCAAAAACTTTGCTGACTGAGTACTAGGCTCAAGGATTTTTGCCATGGGTTAGGTAATCGTACAGATCTCTTTCTGTCGTGATGAGCAGGCTGCGGTATTGGGTGCAGATGGGGCTTGTGGCATCGATGATCTCTGCATCGCCAACATTGGGCATACAGATAGCTGTTAAATCGAGAATGAGCTCTTTGTTCTGAAGAAGACGGATTCCCCGCATATAGTCGGCGGTGCTAAATCCTTCTTCTTTTACTCTGAAATAGATGAGTTCTCTTTCAAACATGAGGGCTTGGACAGCGTAGAGCAGTCCCAAGCTCTCTTCCGGCGGATTGCCGAAGGTTTCTGCGAGTTGAGGCAGGGATTTGCAAAGCAACGGGGTACAAAAATCTCCTTTCTCCGCTTCTCCAAATAGAAAGATTGTATGGCGCATCACGTCCTCTTGCGAACTCATAATTAATTTCATCATAGCATAAAGAATTTATTTTAAATAAACAGGATTGATTAGAACAGATTTTTTTGGTTTTCGATTACATGTAAGTTGTTGAAGATCAATGATTCCGCTGAGTTTGCCAAGGAGCCGGGAAAGAAATAGCTTGAATGGAATAAAAGTTTTTTACTATATCAACCTCCTTTGTACCCAAATTTGAGGCAACTTGGATATATTTCACACACCGCATTTGCGACCATTGGAGGAAGCATGATCATCTCTTTTGTATCTGTGCCCAAGAAACTTGTGAAAATGGCTTTTGCTTGGCCAAAACAACAATTTTTCAGGTTTTGCGGGGCTGCAATCGTCCTTAGCTTTCTTGTCAATATTGCAACAGCGCGTGAACTGTATTTGGACGATTTGATTCCTGAAGCACAAAAGGTGCAGGTGATGCATTTACCTAATGGGATCATAACCTTTCTCCATTCAAGTGACATCTCTTCTAAGAGTTGTTCGCTAAGAGTGGTCTTTAAACGTGCGACTTGTGGAGATGAGCAATTTTCGTTAGAAGAAAGAGTGGATTCTATAGATAAGATTGAGGAGTTTTTCTCCTATTGCAGCGAGAGGGCAATACGGGATGTTGCTCCATGCGCCCAGCTTCGCACAGAATGCAATTTCACTCATTCAGATCTGCCGATGCCTTATACGAGCTACCCGTGTGAGATTGCTGTCATTGCCGTAGGGGATTTTGTTCATCAAGAGATGAGAGCTCTCATCGAAAAGCACTTTGGCAGCATTGTTCTTAGTCCCTTAAATGATTCCAGGGAGACCTCGTCATCTATTCAGATAGGCCTCGATGATCGAATATCAAATGTTGCAGTTCGCGTTTCTTATCCAAATGTTCCCAGGTTGATTTCTACTTATCGGGATCTAAAGGAATCTTGGAAATTTTTGTTGTTGCAAGAGCTTTTCCAACAGCGGATGGAGCGCTGCTCTCGGGATCTGAATGAAACATGGATCCATCCCCATCCGCGCTTCTTTTATCCGGTTTGCGGCTATGCGTATGTCTCGGAGGAGTTTTCGGAGAACCTGCTTTCATTTCTGCTGTGGCAAGTAGAAACTGTGAGCAATACAGGGTTTTTCGAGGACGAGTTTTTTGTCGCAAAAAATAAGTTGATCAATCAATTGCAGTACCTCTCTTTCAATGCGAGCGTGCCAAGCAATGCATTTTTAGCGTCTTATTATGCCGACCTGTTTTTGCTGGGAAGCGGATGTTTATGTCCTCAAAGTTTTTTGGAAGCTTCCTCTGACTTAGTTCAAGAGATTCAATCTGAAGACCTTTTTTACTGCCTTGATTCCTTTTTCCTAAGTAGTAATCGACAGATCCAAGTGATGCAGCCGCATCGAAGAAATATAAAGATGATGACCCGAGATCGCATTGAGGAACTCATTTCCAGGGTTGAGGCGCTCTCTTCTTTCTATCGTGAAAGTGAGGATTTTGAAGATGAGGAGGATCAGTTTGAAGTCGATGATGAGTACTTTTTGAAAGGAAGCGGAAAAAAATCTTCAGAGACGATGGATGTTGTAAGGCTTGCCAATAATAATAAAGCCTCTTTCCGTTTGGCTGCTAGCGCTCCAATTGTTCTCAGCAGCTCCGGGTCTACAGAGCCGTTCTATCAATTGCCGCTGAGTGAAAAAGAAAAGAGATATATCAAAGTGATCGTCTCAACGATGGCAGAAAAAAACCTCATTCAGCTTATGTTTGAAAAATATACTTTAGAAAAAAAAGGGAAGGAGATCACTGGGGTCCATCCTTTGCGATTTATTGGTTACATCCTTTCTGTTCCTAAGTTGAAGGACAATTTAAGAATTATCAGAAAGAGCTCTTTCAAATGGGATGCAATTATTGAGGGTTTTTCAAAGCGGATGAAAGAGGAGCTCGCACATGACAATGTTTATCAGTATGTGCCAGGTTTTGCAAAAGAGACCGGTTCCAGCACTCATCATGTAAATGAGTATATCGACAGGAAAGATTTTGAAGGCCTTGTCAGGTCTCTTTTGTAAGACATATACTGCTGACTCTGCAAAGTTAAAACGGAAATTCCATTTAGCTTTGCAGTAGAAGCAATATGTGTTGCCTTTTCTTCAAACGCACGCCGCAGGGTCCGTTTGAATCATTTTCGGTATATATTCAGTTGAATAAATTTCCCTACTATCCGATAAACAGGTGTTATGAGTAAGGGAAAAAAAAATCTAGAAGCGACAAGCGCGCCGATCAATTATCCATTTTTCGGCTTTTATTTTTTTATTGTCGCAGCGATCCATGTCTTTCATGTGTTTTTGATTGAACCCTCAATCTCTCTTTCTACCTATTTTTTTGCAGCTTATGCTCTAGCGCAAGCTGCTGCCGAAACGCTTATTTTAGTCTTATTTGCAGGCATCATAAAAACTTATCTCCGTCCTCTGATGAGCGTATACATAGTGGCTGTTTTTTTTCTGTTTTTAGGACATATCATCGATTTTCCGCTCGTGCGGCTAATGGATATGTCATTTTGGTATGCGCTGCATTTTGTTTCCCAAGAGAGTTATGAAAATTTTGTCGAGCTTCTTTTAGCGAGCAGTATCTCTATCTTCGTATGGGTTCTGGCCGGCGTCTTTGCAATAGGTGCGCTTTTGTCAGGCATCTATTTTTACAAGGTGACAGAAAAATGGACGCTCAAGCGTCAATTTATTATGTCATTGCCAATGCTAGCGGTTTTAATCTCTGCTTCTGGCTTATTTTTGCTCTGTTGGGATTATGGAATAAAAAATCGAATAGCGACATTGCACTTTGACCGTTTTGAAAAGACCCTTCCTTGGAAGAGCACTCTATTCCCTCCGAGGACCGACTATTTGGCGCTGAGAAATTCACTTCAGGAGCCGGAAGATGAAGAGGAGCTCATGAGGAAATTGGATTCAAGAGTGTTCTCCCTTTCTCATAAGCCAGACATTTATTTATTTATCGCCGAGTCTTTGCGCGAAGATTTTATCAATGCTGAAAACGCTCCTTTTTTAACGAAGTTCAAAGAGCAAAATGTTTCCTTTGAGATGGCCCTTTCCAATGCGAATGCGACACACCTATCCTGGTTTTCTCTTTTCTATTCCAAATTTCCATTCCTGTGGGGAAAAATTGATCCCGAGGTTTGGAAAGGGGGAAGCACTTCTCTCAGGCTTCTTAAAAAGATTGGGTATCAGATCCATGTCTCATCTTCGACGCGTCTTACCTATTATCAAATGAACCGCTTGATTTTTGGAGAGGGAGAGCATCTCGCCGATTCCATGTTCTTTCCAGATGAGGAAGAGTGCGACGAGCCTTATTTGAGGGACCAAAGCACAATCGATAACTTGATTAAGCAAATGAACAAGGGAGGGTCAGGCAGGTTATTTATCGTTTTTCTCGATGCGACCCATTTCGATTACAGCTGGCCAAAAGAAGCAACCTTGTTCACGCCCTATGACGAAAAGATCAATTATCTCAAGGCAGCTTTTGGCAAAGCAAGACCGGAAGGGATCATTAATCGTTATCGGAATGCTCTGCATCATTTAGATTTTCAAGTGGGTAGATTTATAGATGCACTAAAAGATGCTCCGGGGGGGAAAGAGGCCGTTGTTGTGATTACAGGAGATCACGGTGAAGAATTTTATGAGCATGGCAACCTTTATCATGCTTCAAGTCTCAGTCATCCTCAGATCAGTCCGCCGCTTTACTATCGATTTGGTGAAAACACGGCCATTAAAGAGCTCGCAACGCGTAAAATGACATGTCACATGGATATCTTCCCAACGATTTTCCATTATTTAACTGGGGAAGATCTAATGGGAGAAGTGATGCAGGGGCAATCGATCTTTAAAGCTAATAGATGGCCCTTTACGGTTGTCGCTCGATTTAACGCCAGTCGAGTTCCTTGCGAATATTGCATTCACAATGGTCAAGATAAATTGATCGCTAATTTTGGAAGCGAGCCAAATATTTTTAATTCAAAGGTGATGAAGGTCATCTCGACGAAAAATTTTCAGGATGAGAATGTAGTCAAAGATCTAGACAAGATCAGTGAAGAGTTTGGTCCTGCATTGGATCGAATCTTATCCATCAGGAAATAATGCGCCTAAAAGCTTTGCAGAAATTAGATTTGCTTTTGAGTTGGAGTTTTACAGAGAAGCAAAAGAACTATCCTCTGCAGGAGCCTCTTCAGGAAAAACGCATGGAAAGGGACCTTCCTGGACTGAGGGAGTTTCTTGAAAAATATAGCTACTTCTCTCCCGCCCGGCCCATTATTGCAAAAGTGACATCCGATGAAAAAGATATAGACTTGGCTCAGAGTTTACTCAAAATTCTCTTTGAGAGTGGAGCTGATGGAGACTATTTAGAAATCGCTGTCGCTGAGGCATTGACGAAGGTCCTGGCTTATCGCGATTTGAAAGAAGGGCAGAGGGTCCATATCCCGATCGATTGTGGAGACAGGATCAATTATGAGCCCTTTATCGTAGATAAGGTCTTTGATATTTGGCGTGGAATGCCCGCATTTGGCCTTGTCCCTGAAAGAGCGGGGATTTCCTCGATTCTTCTTTTTCGGGGAACGGATTTTTCTTTGGATTCAGAGCGAGGCTGGGCCTCGCTTCTTAGCGACCTGGATATCGCTGGCCCCGGACTTTCCGCTTTTCGGCATGCGCAAGATGAAATTTCTGAGTGGCTCAAGAAGGTGATTCCTATGGGAAAAAAAGCGATCTCGATGGGATTTAGCTTAGGCGGCGCACTCGCCGCTTATACGTATATCTACGAAAACGCATCTCTTTCCGATCGCGGCTCGATCGCAATGTGTTCTCCCGGCGTTGGAGAAAAAGTGCTTGAAGATTGGCGTTCATTGCCGGATCAAAGGAAAAAGGGTTTTATAAGTTATGTCTATACTGGAGATGTCGTCTCTAAGGTCGGTCACTTGTTTGGCACTGTTTACTGTTTATCGGCTTCCAGATGTTACAAGCCTCTTACAGCGCATACAACACTCATTTGCAGTGAGCCTGTATTCTCTATGGCGCTTGTCGCTTTGGATAAATAGCCTTATGCCAAATATCAAAATTAATCGGCGTTTGGGGCTTTGGCATGGCCCAAACGCCGATTAATTTTGATATTTGGCATTAGACCCGAGCGCATCTTCGATTTCAAGAAGGCGGTTGTATTTCGCCACTCTATCGGAGCGAGATAGCGATCCGGTTTTGATCTGGCCAGCAGATGTCGCAACGCAAAGATCGGCAATCGTCGTATCTTCCGTTTCTCCTGATCTATGAGAGATAACAGTTGCATACGAGTGTTTCTTGGCGAGTGCGATTGTCTGAAGCGTTTCCGACAATGTCCCAATCTGGTTGACCTTGATCAAAATAGCATTGGCTGCCTTTTCATCGATTCCTTTTTGCAGGAATTTTGAATTAGTGACAAAAAGATCATCACCCACGATTTGAAGTTTAGATCCCATTTGCGAAGTAAACTGTTTCCATCCTTGCCAGTCATTTTGATCGAGCCCATCTTCAATGGAATCGATAGGATATTTAGAGCAGAGTTTTTCAAGATAGGCGATTTGTTCGCTGGAATTTCGAGTCAAAAAAGTCTGTTTTAACTCTTTCTTCTTCTTCTCGAGATATGTTTTAGCTGCCGCATCGTAAAACTCCGAGGCCGCAGGGTCCAAAGCAATAGTGATATCGCGTCCTGGCTTAAAGCCTGCAGTTTCGATCGCTTGGATAATGATCTCTAATGCCGCTTCATTCGATTCTAGACGCGGTGCAAATCCCCCTTCGTCGCCAACGGATGTGGAGTAACCATTTTTGTGGAGAAGTTTTTTTAAAGTGTGGAACACTTCAGCTCCCCAGCGGACAGCTTCGCGAAACGTCGGAGCTCCAATTGGACGGACCATGAATTCCTGAAAATCGAGCAGGTTGTCTGCATGGGCGCCACCATTGAGAATGTTCATCATCGGAACGGGAAGAAGGGTAGCCTCTTTTCCGCCCAAGTAAAAGTAGAGAGGTTGCTTCTTAGAACAAGCTGCGGCATGAGCTACAGCTAGTGAAATTCCGAGAAGGGCGTTTGCGCCAAATTGAGACTTATTTGGAGTACCATCTGCTTGCAACATGCATGCATCGATGTCGCTTTGATCGAAGATGTCTTTGCCTACAAGTAGCTTAGAGAGCGGTCCGTTGACATTGGCCACAGCTTTAAGAACTCCCTTTCCAAAGTAGCGCCTCGGATCTGCATCGCGCAGCTCAACTGCCTCATGCTCTCCTGTCGATGCGCCGGACGGAACGGCGGCTTTACCAATAGCACCATCACTTGCTACTGCGATTACTTCAAGTGTTGGATTGCCTCGGGAATCTAAAATTTCAATTGCATGAAGGGATTGGATCGTGGTCATTACTATCTCTGGCGGTGTTTTTCGGAAACAGAAGCCATTAAAGCGCAATAAGAAGCAAATCGCAAGAGGGAAATTCTGTCTTCGTTGACAGCCAGCTTCACAGCGCATCCGGGTTCGTTAAGGTGAGCGCAATCGGGGTATTTGCACTGTGCGCTAAGCGCTGCGATTTCAGGAAAATAAGAGGCGAGCTCATCTGCTCGCAGCTCCCAAACGCCAAAACTTTTGATCCCCGGAGTGTCGATGCAAAATCCCCCATCTTCAAGAGGAAGCAGGTGCGTGGTTGTCGTCGTGTGGCATCCCTTGCCTGTACTCTGCACAACTGAACCTGTTGCCAAAGAAGAGCCTAGAACTAAATTGATCAGGGAAGATTTGCCAACACCTGACTGTCCGGAAAATACCGATGTCTTTTGATGCATCGCAGCTTTTAGATCATCAATGCCAGCTCCTGTCTCTACGCTGATGGGAATCACTTTGAAACCAAGCCCGCGGTATGTCTGCACAAACTCTTCATAGAGGGCTCTTTGCTCTTCTATTTCGACATCGCCATCCGGCGGGCAATTGAGCAGATCGATTTTGTTGATGAGGATAACCGGCTCCATGTTCCCTTTTCTAGCTGCGATGATGTATCTGTCCACTAGAAAAGGTTTGAGCGGCGGCATGACGACAGAAGCAGTAATGAGCACTTGGTCGATGTTGACAGCGATCAGTTGTTCTTTGTTGCGAGAGAGGTTGTCCGCTCGGGATAAAATAGATCTGCGCTCTTCGATCTTTGCGATGCAGCCTTGGCTAGTCCCTCTTTCTTCGAAGCGGACGAGATCTCCCACTGCAATGAGGTTCTTGGTGCGGTTTTTATCTTGTTTAAGAGACCCTTTTAAGCTGCAGACGTACTCTTGCCCATCGCAGGAGACCAAAACGCCATCTAAAAGGATCGAAAGGACTCTCCCTAGTTTCAAATGATCGCTTTCAGAGAGATTTGAGCTGCTTTGTTTTTTAAGCTGATCTTGATCGCTCTTTTTGTATTTCGAGCGGTCTTTATTCGTGGCTATCTTTCTCTCTTTGCGCGAGGCTTTGCGATCCATTGAGCAAAAGTCCTCTTCCATGTCCCAGTGCTTTTCGTATTTGCTCATCAGTTCCTCAACGCGTACATTAAAATGGCACCTGCTGCAGCCACGTTCAGCGACTCCATTTGTCCTCTCATCGGAATGGCAATGAGCTTAGCGATTTCTGTAAGTTGTGGAGAAAGGCCGTGAGCCTCGTTGCCAAGAGCTAGTGCCAGCGGCTTGATTGCTTTACAGTTCATTAGATCGTTGCCCGAAGCATCCGCTGCGAGAAGTGTCATTTTTTTCTGTTTTAGAAGTTCAAAAAGCTCATTCAATGTTCCACATTTCCATGGAAGGGTGAAGGTAGCTCCTTTCGCTGCGCGGATCGCTTTTTCGTTTAGAGGGTCCGCAGAGCTATTCGTCAGGAAGACTCCATCCCAGCCGAGCGCGCGCGCTGATCGCAAGAGCGTTCCCAAATTGCCGGGATCTGAGATCCCATCGAAGATAAGAAGAAAGTTGGCACTTGAAAGATCGCCAGGTGCTGGCATGTCGATTTCAGCAGCAATAAGTTCTGGGTTATTCAGCCCTGTGACTTTTTTGAGAATCTCAGGGGTGACGTTAAAAACGTGGTCCGCCTTTAGTGAAGAGGTTGCGCCTATTTCTAGAAAAAGGGTCCGGAGACGTATGGCGGGGGGCAGTTCATTGATCAGTTTGATTCCGCTCAAGAGAATCCGGCCGCATTCATAGCGGTAATCGCGGTCCTGTCTAAGCTTAACAAGATGCTTGACGAGCGGGTGCTGTAGACTCGTAATTTCTTTGGACGTCATAGTGGAAGACAGTATAGCAAACCTCTGGATTGAGACCCATGTGAAAATTTAATTTTCAAAGCGCTTTTTCTGTTTTAAAATAATAATCACTTGTTGTGGCGTGGTGTTTTTTGCGCTAATTTTATATCATTAGTTGATAGTTGTATGTTTTTATTGTTTTTCTTTTTGTTTGATTTTTAGCTTTGATAACCTTATAATAAGCCGAATTTAATCAACTAATTGATTGGTGTTTTACACGTGGCATCTGATCTTCCAGTTTTTAATATTAATCAGGATGCATCGTTTGATTTAAAACGTGCTGTTTTTGGCGTATCTTATGCTGAAAAAAAAGATTTGCTGGTAGCTAAGGTTGGCAATCAATTAAGTTTAATTAACTCAAACTCTGATTTTTCAAATAATTACTCCCTTTGGAGATCAGAATTAGAAAATATTACCCTTTATCGCATCGAAGCGGTCATTCTAAGAGTTGCTAACGCAGTTATTAAATTTTTTTCGAAAGAGCGTTCCACGTTAGATGACCTTCTCGAGTGCAACTCTTTAGCCGCGAAGCTCATCACCAATTATTCCCAGCTGCTCGATCCCTCTTCGATGGAATATCCAGAGTTTCAGAGTGAAACTGACGGGCTGCTCAAGCTCTTTCAATGCAGGCATGCAACGATTCAAAAGCTACTCACAGAGTTTAAACAAAGTTTGCTAAACGCACCTCCATTTGAGAGCAAGCGCTTGTATCAAGAGTTGCCGGGTTGGCTTCAGGATTCTATTCAAGAATTGATCGCCTCAAAGGAATGCGCTCCTGATGATTTTAAAGTCCTCACCCAAAAAGAAGATGAATTTCCTTGTCTGATGGATCAACTTCTCGAAGTGTTCAATTCTCAATTGTCGAGTTACACAGAATTGCTTAAGTGCAGCGATGCGGAGCAAAGAGGCGGTGTTCTTAAGGGGATTAGTTCGAATGACGGTGTGATCAATCTTTTGATCAATCAAAAGGTAACTCATGATAGGGATGCTATTTACGATGCCGGCATTGGCCGGGTTTTGAAAAAGGTTCCGGGAGCTGCTGCAGGAGAGCCAATCCATGTGACCATGGTCAGTGCGGAATACTCTGGGCTTCTGAAAGAAGGCGGTCTGGCAGAGGCGGTGGAAGGGATGAGCCGAGGCATACTGGCGCTCAATCCTCTGAACAAAGTGAGCCTTGTTTTCCCCAAATATAGTCATTTGCCAAAGAACGTGCTGGAACGGATGCAAAATCCCGTGGCGCATGTGGATCAGCAGGGAAACTCTTACCTGGTATACACGCAAACGATAAATGGTGTTTGCTGTTATTTTATTGAGGACCCCTTATTTGAGCTAAACCCTAAAAAACCCAAAATCTACGATAAGAAGCAGCATCAACGTTTTGCGGCGTTCACTGCAAAAGCTGCCGATTTTATTCATGAGAATAAAAATACAGATGTCATTCATCTTCATGATTGGCACGTGTCCGGCGTTGCTTTAAAGCTTAAAAACGATTACCCGGCAGAATGGGAGAGTGGAAAAATCCCTCCTGTTGTCTTTACTTTTCACAATAATAACCAAGCGGCTCAAGGAATCCTCCCTTCAGGGCCTTACTCCTACGATCCTGTGAATGACGCTTTTATCCGAAGGGGAATTCTCGACCACAATGGCAATCTTTTTGTTAAAGCGATCGAAGCTGTTGACCAGGTGACAACGGTCTCCAAATCATTTGCTATGGAGTCGCAAAAAATTGAGAAAGGCCATGGCGTTTCATTTGCCGTTAAAGAAGCGGCCAAAGTTGGAAAGTTGGTGGGAATTATTAACGGAAGCAATCCAAGTCGTTTCGACCCGGCAACTGACCGCTCTCTTATGAACTGGAAGGGAAAGAACTTGTGCTACGGTCCCGATCATTACGATATCCTAGGTCAGAAGGACAAGTGTAAGGCGGAATTGAAAAAGTGGATAGAAGCTTATTTCCCAAAAGTTCAATTTGACACTTCAAAGCCAATCGTCACCTACATTGGCAGGTTCGACACCTCGCAGAAAGGAATGGACAAGTTGGAAGAGTGCATTCAGGAAACCCTGCGTAATGGCGGGCAGTTCCTCTGCATGGGAAGCTTAGAGGATAAGAAATCTACCATTTTACTCAATCGCCTTGAAAAAAAGTACAGAAACGGCGCGCTTTTTATTCGAGATTTTAAAGGAAGCGATGGGAAGTTTTATTATCAAGAAGGCGGGAAGTTTCAAGCTCCTCCCAAGAAAAAGTTTTTTTGGGAAAAAGAGAGAAAATTTCCCCATCCGGAAGCAGATGAAAATAGATTAGGTGTTGGATCGCTCGTAAGAGCTGCATCTGATTTCATTTTTATTCCATCCAGGTATGAGCCTTGCGGACTTGTGCAATTTGAAGGTTGGCTCTTTGGATCTCTGGCGATTGCTTCAAATACGGGAGGATTGGCCGATACAATTTCTTCTTTTAGCGGAAACCAAAATACGTTTAATGGGTTTTTATTCGATCGCGACAAATCCGGCGAACTATCTCAAGCCATTTCTCAGGCGCTTAAGCTTTGGAAGAATCTTGAGAAAAGGGATAAAGAGACGCTTCTTCGTCGTTTGATTAATGAGTCAAAAAAATACGATTGGAATAGCCCAACTCTAGGAGATAAGATCTCTCCTGCCCAGCAATATCGCATTGTTTATGAGAATGCAAAAGCCAGATCCCACCTTCGCAATGTGAAAGGATCTTTTCATCTGATTGAATCTCTAAGGGCAAGATATCTTGCATCTGCAACGGGCTGCACGACCTCAGAATATAAAGTGAATGTGAAATATGAAGCTTATCTTGAGAGCTTTTATTCTAAGCACCAAGATAGACAGCGTTTGAATAGTTTGTATCAGGCGATCCCAGTTAGCAATCGGGCAAGCGTTCCCCATCCTTATGGAATCGATGTCAATTATCAGAAGTATGAAGAATTTGGGGCCTTCCTAAATCCAAGTGGTGTGAAGTTCTCTTCCAGTTCCACCGCCGCTTCCTCAGTGTCGGTTGTTCTGTTAAACGATGCTATGGAGGTCACTCGAGAAGTCCCTTTGGTTCGCAAAGGCACCGAAAAATGGGAAGCCTTTCTTCCGAATGTTAAAGCGGGGCAGAAATACCAGTATAAAATTGATGGGAAAATAAAGATGGATCCCTATGGGAGGTCCCACTCTTTTCATTCCAATAAAGACATAAGGGCATCTGTTGTCGTGGCAAACCAGCATCAGTGGACAGATAACAAATGGACTGTAAATCGGACCAGAAATGCAGGTATTCCAGCGCCGATGAGTATTTACGAAATGCATCTTGGCTCCTGGAAAAAAGACACTGACGGAAAACCACTTAATTACCGCAAACTTGCCCACGAACTAAGCGCCCATTGTCAAAAAGTAGGCTATACTCATATCGAGCTGATGGGATTGCTTGAGCATGCCCACGAGGGATCCTGGGGATATCAAGCTTGCGGATATTTTTCTCCAAATAGCAGGCACGGCAGTGCCGATGACTTTAAATATCTGGTGAACCATCTCCATAATCAAAATATTGGCGTTATTTTGGATTGGGTGCCGGCACATTACGAGCAAAATGATCAAGTGCTCGACGATAGCTTTAAGGCCTCAGGAATTAGATACTGGCTCAGTATACGCAACTGGTTCAGCAACTATGGGTATCATTTCGATTACTCTCAAAAAGAAGTGCGGGAATTTTTGATTTCAAGCGCCCATTATTGGCTGAGCGAAATGCACCTCGATGGAATTAGAGGAGATTGTCTAACAGGCGTTCTCTATTCTGAAGATAAGGAATCCGCCCATCTTTTCTTAAGGGATTTCAATGCGGTCGTTCATGATAAATGCAGGGGCGCACTGACAATAGCAGAAGACTATTCCGGAGATCATCGAATCACCTTTCCCTATTTTAATGACGGGTTTGGCTTTGATATGAAATGGAATTTCAGCTGGATGTATCAAACTCTTGGGTATTTTATTTCCCCTCTTCAAAGCCGCAAGGGCAATTATGATAAGATTCAAAACGCGATCATGAGCGACCTAATGCATAAGCAGGTGCTTTGTATTTCCCATGACGAGGTGAAGGGAGAAAATGTAAAAACCCTGCAGGAAAAAGCAGCCATGTCCAACGATCGCATTGGAACGCTTATGAATAAATTTTCTCACATTAAAGATAGGGCGCAAAGAAACGCCAACATGCGGGCCTTTCTAAGTTTCATGATGTGCTCGCCTGGGAAAAAATTAAATTTCGCAGGCAATGATTGGGGAAATGAAAAAACGTGGAATCATTTTATTGGCAAGCAAGTCGGTGTGCAAGATGGTATGGATTTAACTCATGAAAACCAAAGGCATCTTCTTGCGATGATGACAGAACTACAGCAGCTCTACAAGTCGCAAAAAGCTTTACATGAAAGAGATGCAAACGGCCATGACATCGAATGGATCGAAGATCCTAACAAACAGGTCCATGCTTACAGGCGCCAAAGCGAATGTAAAGAGTCGCTGGCCTGTTTCCATAACCTGACGGATCAACCTGTGAAGGGGTTTGTAGTCAGTATCCCCAAACACGAAAAGAACAAAATCGCTCCAAAAGAAATTTTCAGTTCCGATGCCTTGAAATTTGGTGGAGCGGGATCTAGCAATCCCTATATTTCGATTCAGGAAACTGAAGAAGCTGTCCAGTACACTTTAAACATTCCTCCGCTTGCCACTGTGATTGTCAGCGAAGGAGTTGTTAGGCTGAAAAAACCGCCTGTGGTCGAAGATGGGTATCTGGTCTCCTTTTTCAAATGGCTTTTTTCGGTGGAGTAATCCTCCTGTAAAATTTACGTTTCAAAAATGTAATCAACTAATAATTAATGTGTTATGTTCGACCAAAGATAACACGATCTCAAAATAGTCTTGACCAAAATAAGATGCTATGAAAAATAGTCATTAAATGAGGTTAATGATGAAAAGGGCTTATGAGCAGGTCATTGAAGAGCATTTTGCTCATAATCGACAAATGCTTTTTTTGATGGGTCCTAGGCAGGTAGGAAAGACAACAACAAGTCTTGAGAGCTCCTCAAAAAACCCACATCATTTTTATTTAAATTGGGACAACCAGGCGCACCGGCTATTGATTGTTGAAGGTCAGGAAGCAGTTGCAAGGCATATGAATCTGGACCAACTTCAGGAGACGCCTTCGATCGTTATTTTCGATGAAATTCACAAATTTCCGAAATGGAAAGATTTTTTAAAGGGTTTCTTCGATGTATACGGGAAGTTGACGAAAATCGTGGTGACTGGCAGCGCTCGGTTGGATGTGCTTAATTTTGGTGGCGATAGTCTGATGGGACGGTATTTTCTTTACCGATTGCATCCGCTCTCAATTAGAGAGATTATTGACGTTTCTCTAGCTGAAGAAGAAATTAGACTCCCAAAGCAAATAAGCGATGAAGACCTTAAAAACCTTCTTCAGTTCGGGGGGTTTCCTGAACCATTTATTCAAAAAAACATCCGATTTTACAATCGTTGGAAAAAGTTACGGATTAAACAGCTTTTTCAGGAGGATTTAAAGGATATTTCTAACATCCAAGAAATAGGCCAGCTTCAAATTCTAACCGATTTGCTGCGAGCTCAAGCTGGACAACTTGTCAATTTTAGTGAACTCGCAAAAAAAGTACATGTGTCATCAGAGACTATACGTCGTTGGATCGAAACATTAAAAGCGCTTTATTATTGCTTTTCTATTCAACCATGGACGACAAATGTTTCTCGCTCCTTGCTGAAGGAACCCAAAATTTATCTTTGGGATTGGTCGTTAGTTAATGATCCAGGTCACAAATTGGAGAACGTCGTGGCTTCGCATTTGCTCAAGGCAATTCACTTTTGGACGGACCGGGGTTTTGGGGACTATGGTTTGTATTTCCTAAGAGACAAGGAAAAAAGAGAAGTTGATTTTCTTGTTACAAAAAATGATAAGCCGTGGTTTTTAGTCGAAGTTAAAGCTTCTTTAAATGGGGGCGTATCTAAATCCCTCTTTCACTTTCAGCAGCAAACAGCAGCTCCTCATGCATTTCAGGTTGTTTTTGGATTGCCGTATGTGGATCGAGACTGCTTTTCATTCGATCAGCCTCTAATTGTCCCAGCTTCAACGTTCCTGTCTCAGTTGATTTAATCTTGACAGGAAAAATAACGCCCTTACAATCATTTGCACCTTGCAATCGGGGGTTCGAACTCCTGTGATTTGAGGGAGTGCAAACGATTTTGGGTTTTTGAGCCCTATTTCGTAGATTCTCTCCAAGGTATTAACACCTGTTATGGGAGTGAATTATGAGACATTTTCTTTTTAAACTGCTTTTCATTTTTTTTATCTCATCTTACATTAATTGTTCAGCTGATTGTTCGTGCGCCAATGATGAAGTTCGTTTTATACCCTGTGCTAAAATTTATGTTGAACCTCAGCATGTTGATCTCTGTGATAATGCCATTTATGTGCAGATTGGCAATGAGAGAGTGCAAACAGCGCGCCTTAATACAGATGATCTAGGGATTTTCATCGAAACTGTAAGGGTAAAAAAGTGTGGCTATATGGAATGGAAATGTACAAGGCCCGTCCATGGAGGGATGCCTTGCGAGACATGTAATTTTTCGTGGAATTCTTACTGTAATGGATGCGGTGGAGAGAAGAGAGCAAAGGATTCCAATTGAGTCATAAATTAATTGTTATAAGGACTTAGGTGAAAAGAAAGAAGTCCAGCGTTTTGCTTTTGATTGTTCTCGCGATTTTCCCGCTTTTGCTCATGGGAGGCGGTCTTTTATTGTGTTCACGCTCTTCGGGTTTTAGCTTAGATAAAATTTCGTCCAGGCTAGACCACAATCCGATGTGGGAAACGGGCCCAATCACAGAAAAACAGAGAGAGCTCCTCGTGGAAAAGGTTTTTCCGCAGACCTATTATTATCTGGCTGCCGGGAACCAATGTTATGCCTTTGTGAGTGAGGATAGGCAATACGTTCTCAAGTTTTTTAAAATGCAGCATCTTTTGCCAAAGGGCTGGTTGGACAATTTCAATAAGATCCGTGTCGATCAGGAAACGAGCAACCAGCTTTTTTCGGAAAGAATTTTCGCAAGCTATAAAGATGCCTATGAGGTCCTTCGCAAGGAAACGGGACTTATTTATATCCATTTTAATAAGACCCGAGAATTCAAATCAAAGGTGAACCTTGTCGATAATAAAGGAAAAAAGCATATTGTCGATCTGGATACCATAGAATATGTCGTTCAAAAAAATGCGACCAAAATTTACACCTATTTTGAAGAGCTGCTAAATCAAGGTAGATATGAGGATTTAAGGGCCTCAATCCGATCCTTTTTGCAACTCATTGCGGTAAGGTGCGAGAAAGGGTTTGTCGACCGAGATGTTAGCATCCGCAATAATTTTGGCTTCATTGATAATGAGGCAATTCAGTTCGATTGCGCGACGCTCACTCGGGACAGTTCCATGAAATACCCTATGAATTTCAGGCAAGAGGTCTTGGAAACAGCCGAGAGACTTGATTTTTGGGCGCGGGATAATTTTCCTGAAATGACCCTGTTTATCCAGGAAGAAGCGCAACGGCTCATCAACGCCTTTTAAACAGATGCTTATACAATCCCTTTCATTGCATCCTTATGAAATCCCTCTTGCGAGCGGTCAAATTCGTTCTGGTGCATTGATAAAAATAGTGGATCAAAATGAAAATTGGGGGATTGGGGATATTGCTCCTCTTCCCAAATGGAGCAGGGAAACATTAGAGGATGCGATCGAGCAAATCCGGCTGCGAAAAGAGGAGCTGGTGAGTTTCGATTGGAATGGAGATACTTTTTTAAATCAGCTCAAATTGTTAGATCTCCTTCCCTCAGTATCTTTTGGATTGGAATCAGCCCTTTTTTCAATACTAGACCCCCTTCCCGAATTCAGTATTCCTACCAGCGCTCTTTTGATGGGATCTCGGGAGGAAATTTTGAGCCAAGCAGCTCTTCGATTGGAGGAGGGTTTTACATCTGCCAAACTAAAGGTGAGCAACCTCAAATTTGATGAAGCAGCAGAACTCATCCATCGCTTAAAAGATAAATTCCGTTTGCGCATTGACGTTAACCGGGCTTGGACGACAGAAGACTCTCTCCGTTTTTTCTCCCAATTTTCTTTAGACACCTTTGATTATGTTGAAGAACCATTTCAAAACCACCATGATTTAAGCCAATTTCTCCATCCGCTTGCAGTCGACGAGTCTTTTCCGCAAGACCTTAGCTTAAGTGAGCTTGAATCGCTGCCAACATTAAAGGCCCTCATTTATAAACCTACGATTCAAGGGGGAATGCTTGGGTGCCTTCCTCTGCTCGAGTGGGCAAAAAAAAGAGGTATCTCTTTAGTGTTGAGCAGCAGTTTTGAGAGTGATCTTGGGTTAGCTCAAATAGCAGCTCTAGCTCATAGGCTCTCTCTTTCATCTCCTGTCGGGATAGGGACATATCACCATATGAATAGGCATCTCACTGATTCCTTTTTAAGTTTTTTCGGTTCGTTTGCCCATGTATTAGTTCAGGAGGTTCCAAATGGGTCCAGATCCAAATTGCATCTATCCCCGTAAAGACGACACGAAGCTTGTTTTTCTAAAAAACTTCGTGAAGGCGAAGAATATTATTGTTGGCGACTACACGTATTTCGATGATCGCAGGTATGGCCCTGATCTATTTGAAGAAAATAACGTCTTGTATAACTATGACCATTCCAAAGTAAAACTGATCATCGGGAAGTTTTGCGCCATTGCAGCGGAAACCCGTTTCATCATGACGGGCGATCACAAGCTCGATGCGATCAGCACCTATCCATTCCCCATATTTCAGAACGGTTGGGAAAGCGCTTACAACATCTCCGATCTACCTGTTAAAGGAGATATCGTCGTTGGCAATGACGTTTGGTTCGGCTATGACTGTCTGGTTAAAAACGGTGTGACAATTGGAGATGGGGCAATTATTGCTGCGCGCGCTGTCGTAGTGAAGGATGTCCCTCCCTATGCGATCGTAGCAGGCAATCCCGCCAAAGTCGTCAAAATGCGCTTCGATGGTAAAACAATTGAACGCCTTCTTCGAATTTCCTGGTGGAATTGGGATATTGAGAAGATCAATCGAAATCTTTCCCTGATTTGCAATTTGGATGTGGATCGATTGGAGAAGGTTAGCTTGAAGACTTAAACCTTGGCATTTTTGCTTCGCCTTTCGGCTAGACTCAAAAAAAAACGTGTCTCATAGTTAATATTTTGAAAAGCGGAGGCTTTATGAACATGGCTTTGAATTTTTTTATGAGTTGCCGCGCGATTGTGATGGCGACGTTGTTGGTTTTTTTAACGTTCCAATCTTTACTTCAGGGTACTTGGCAGCCTTCAGTGCAGATTTCTGATCCCAATGCTCTACCGCCTGGCACAGAAGGCGGCCCTGTGCTTGCGGTAACTCCCCAGGGGAATGCCATTGCCGTATGGCCACTTTCAGGAACCCCGGACTTCCCTTACGAAATAGCTATTGTTAGTGCATTTTACACTCGCGGAGTTGGCTGGTCACCGCAACAGCTCGTAAGCTCTCTTGCATTGAATCCCTTTGGTGGGCCCTTATATGGAGCCCAAGGCGATCCCGATATCGCCATGAACTCTTCAAATTATGCAGTCGCAACATGGGAGGGTTCCTATAATACTGATCCGTTCCCTACAGGCAGCGTGTTCGCTTCTATAAGCAGCAACGGTGGTCCATGGGGTCCCGTCCAAATTATTTCTGACGATCTAGAGACTGGTAACAACTTTGCATTTAATTGCAACTGTACAGTGAATGAGGCAGGTACAGCTTTAGCAGTCTGGCGTTATACGGATATAAATTTTTTAGATTACACAACGATCAGTTTTCTTCCGTTTGGCGGTTCATGGACACCTCCTTTTAATATATCAAACCCGGAAGTATCCTTTGGAGACGAAGAAAACTTTGGTGATCCCCACCTTAATCTGAGGGGCGATGCCGTTGTCACTTGGTTCGAGAGGCTATCCTCAAATGACGGAGGAATAAATGCCTCAACATATAATTCAGCCACTGCAACTTGGACGCGTGCTGCTTTAGAGACGGGCGGTCGTTATGACTATGGTATTACAACGATTAGTCCTAGATGCGGTATCGATTCAAATGGAAATGCCATAGCAGTTTGGGTTAATTTTGGTCTGGTTAAAGCCGCTTATTTTAATGGTTCTGCGTGGGAAGACCCTGTGATACTTTTCACTGGTAATGCCGATGCACAAAGTCCTGATGTCGTCATGGACCCCGAAGGCAATTCCACTGCTGTATGGAGAGATAACATTGCTCGTTTGACCTATTCCTCTTTTCGTCCTGTTAATGGGTCATGGGGGCCGCCTGTGATCATTGGCGGAGATTCTTTTTTTTTCCCCTTTCAGGCCCAAAAGCCTCTTGCTGTTGATCTACAAGGAAATGTGATAGCCACTTGGGCAGATAGGACGAGTTCGTATTTGGTTTCCGCTTTTGCAAGCTTTGACCCTACCTGGAATGCCCCAGAACTAATAACTAATACTCCCCCCATATATCCGAACATTGGCCTTGCCTCTTGTGGGTTTGCAATAGCATGTTGGCAAGACGATACAGGGTCAAATGCTATCCTGGCTGCTATCAATGAAAACGTTGGAGTTGCTTCGGCCTCACCGCTAAATCCCCAAGGTAAGCGTTGCTCCGACTCCTTTGCTTCGCAGAAAAGGTGCTGTAATATCCTGCATTGGGAACCATCGCCAGATATTTGCGGGGATGTTGTAGCCTATAATATCCGGCGCAATGGAAGAATTATCGCAACTGTCAAATCTAGCGGGTCTCTGAAATATACGGATTGCACTGGATGCTGCGGTAAAAAATATGTCTACACCGTATCTTCCGTGAATTCTTTCGGTATCGAAAGCGCGCAGGTTCCCATTGTTTTTAAGTGATCTGATGAGAAGAGATTGATTTCATCAGTAGCCATACCCAAGTTGTCTCAAAATTTGGGTAAAAGTACCTTGATCCTTCAAATATCAAGGTACTGGGCTTTGCTAGGACTGCGGAACTTCGGCGCTACTCAGACGTAGTCTTTGAGGTGGTTGATGTCGCTTCTTAATTTCTCGGCGTTGTCCGGAGTTTGCTGGGCGATGTAGGCTTGGTAATCCTTTTCTAAATGGGCTTCTTCTTTTTGACCGCTTGGGCTCAAAAAGCCTCTTGCCGATTGGTTCATGATGTTGAGAGCTTGGTCCATGACATCTTTAAACTTGGCTTTTTTTGCATACTGATCGTCAGACGTTGTTTGGTAGGCTTTCAAACTTTCTTCAAACAATTTCACCCCGCGCGCGAACTCATTTTTGTAGGTCGCTTGTAGTTCGGGAGGAATAGGTCTTCCGGAAATAGGATCTGTCATGGTTCACCTCTTTTGCATCTTTTTTTTCTTTTTATTAAATTGGGGATTCTTTTAAAACTTAAATTTTAACCCTGTGAGGCTCTTTTTATGCGCAGACATTGGATTTTACCGTTTACATTAGTTCTTTCTGCTCCTCTGTTTAGTCAGCAGAAACAAGCCGAGCCTCTCGTTCCTCCACAGAAAATTGAGCAAGAGCTCGCCTCGGCAGAAAAAGAGTTTCAAGAAGCTAAGAAGATGTTCAACCCCTGGTATACAGGACCTCTTTTAACGCCGTCTGCTCATGTGCTGCCGGTTGGCAACTATGTCGTTCAACCTTATGTTTTTTTTACCAATAACTTTGCGCATTACGATGAGCATGGAAAATCTCATCGGGTTCCTCATTTGGAACAGATCAAACCCTCTTTATCACCCTTTCAGTACGGCATCACACAGTGGATGGATGGGACGATAACTTTTGGAGGGCAACGCAATCACCAGCAAGGCGAAACTTATTGGAATTGGAGTGATACGACGATGAGTTTTGGATTTGGACTTTTAAATGAGTCGGCTTATCGCCCTGCGATCAAATTTGTCGTCCAGGAAAGCTTTCCAACGGGGAATTATCAAAAGTTCCACCCCAAAAAGGCTAATGTGGCATCGACGGGTTCTGGGTCTTTCATGACAACATTCAGCTTGAACATTTCAAAAGTTGTTTGGTGGTTGACTCTCCATCCTATGAATTTCCGCACATCTTTCAATTACACTGTCAATTCTAACGTCCATGTCAAAGGGTTCAATACCTACGGAGGCGGTCTGGGAACGCATGGCACTGTGAAGGGAGGAAACACATTCGCGTTTGATTTTGGCTACGAATATAGCTTTACGCAGCGTTGGGTTGCAGCGCTTGATTTTGTTTACAACTACTCCTCGAAAAACACTTTTTCAGGTCATACGCTAGCCCCTGTAGGCGGGCCTTTTAATGACCAGATCAGTTTGGCTCCTGCGCTTGAGTTTAATCCAAATGGCAATTGTGGTATTATCGCGGGTGTTTGGTTTACTGTGTGGGGACGCAACTCTTCTAGGTTCGTCTCTGAAGTTGTGAGCTTCTATTATGCGTTTTAGTGAAATAATTTATTTTACGATAATTGAAATATAACATTGGTTGACTATTGTATATTGCTTTTGTATAATAACTCATAATCAAACATGAGGAATTATGTCAATACAACAATTCTCTCCATTTATATCGCATATGCAAGGGCCAGCGTTTGCTCCAATGGAGCTTGAGTCAGTACAGTCTCAAAAACTCATCAAAATTTTGTCTTCTTATAGAGAATTTCGCAGGTTCAATATCTCATCTCTACTAAATGCTCGTTTGTTCATTATTGCTGAGGAACATCGCGATCCACAGAGTATTGCAATGAAAGCTTCTCTGGTGAATTTTTTGGCTTCTCAGGGACCTGTGCTTTTGCTTCACGAAGGATTGCCTTCGGGGGAGCTGCTGATCGACTATGAGCAGAATAAGATGAAAAAAGACTTTGTCCGCGCTTATTTTGATTCAATCCATGAAGACAGCATTTGTATCGCTGGATGGGACGGCACCGAAGAATGCATTAAAAAAGCCTCCAACCCCCTGGAACATCTCAATACACTTTTGCAAGTCGCAGAAGAGAATTATAACCAAGGAAAAAGAGAGCTTAATACTGCGCAACAGGACGACACCCGGGAAAGGTTGACGCTTGAAAGCGTGGTTTCCAGGATGGATAAGTTGATCGATAAAATTGACCGGCGCAATGCGTTGTTCGCTCAGGGTAGTCAAATCGCCCCTGGAATTTTTGAGCACCCAGCACTTGTTATGAATTTGAATGATTCAGATCGTGAATTGATCATGAAACAAATTTTGCCGGAAATAGTAAAACTCTCTGAAAGCGACCTGGAAAAGGAATTGTCCTTGTGTGAGAATGCTCAAAAGGAATCCATGCAAAAAATCATGGAATTAAATAATCAGATTACACAAGCACATTCAAAACTCATAGAGTTAATGGCTGAAGTGAATCTAGCTCAGATGATTGTGCAGAAATTTTCTCATAACCTACCTGTTCTTAAGCAGCATGCGATACGGGAAACAAATCCAGAGCGTAACACTGCTGCGATATCTACGCTGCAAAATCTGAGCGATATTAAAAATCGGCTGGATCTCCCAAGTGATGTTCCAGTAGTGATGATCATGGGTGTCAAACATTGTAAGGTGGATGAGGAAGATTTAAACGATTTTAATTACGATTTAACGCCTTTGTATGAGGAGTTGGAAAGGAGCCATAAGGCTGTTATTTTGATTCCTCCTCATATATGGGATTGATTTCCGTTGATGTGATGGCATTCAGGCACTGCTCGAAATGAGCGCTAAGACCGGGGTAGTTTTTTTCGAGCCAGATTTTGAAGCTGTGGGTGATGCTGCCCACTTCTCTTCTGTAGGCGTGGTTTTGCTGACGTTCGGGGTCGATGCGGAGCTTTCCAATATCTATTTGCACGGCAACATCGTTGATGAGTCCGAAGTTTTTGCGTAGAATCGGGTCATTATCGACAACTCCTTTTTTTCCCAGAAAATCGATGAGGGAAAAAACGGAGGAGATGATTTTTTTAGCTTCTTCAATATTTTCATTGTACATCACTTCAGAAATACGGGAATAGATGAGATGAGCTCTTTTTTGGACGTAAAAACTGGTTTGGTCGATGTCGATCCGATGCTCTCTGCCATTCTTGTCGAAAACGGTGACTTTTTTGTTTAGATCTCGTGTATTGTTGATATGGACGTAAATGAGCCCGGTCTCATCTTTTAATTCTTTATATGCAGTTGTGCAGGCAGAAAAGGTAGCGTTGCATTTGCTTTCCTTGAAGAGACGCGCCTGATAGTGGGGATTAAAGGAAAGGGGAATGTAGGCCAGCCAGCTGTTTGCGCGCAATTTTTCCTGCTTGAGGAATTTGAGTATGTATTTTTTATCCTCGGAAATAAAGACGTATGCTTGAGATCCTTTGCTATAATAGGTGAATTTCTGGCTCAAGATTTGGTCCAGGTCTTTGAGTTCGCTTGAAGAGAGTGGAGGAACGTCCCAGAGGGAAGAAGCGCGGTGCGAATTGTAGATTTTATCAAGTCCAAATCGTCTTGACTTATGATGGGCAAAACGATCCAGGCCCAAAAAAAGGGAGACAAAAAAAAGCAAAAAGGCTGTTCCGACGTAGAATTTTTTTAACATGACTGTTAAGTATTCCACAGAGGGGAATTTTTGAGGAGCTGAATTATTGCGATAGGGTTTTCGATCCCTTCGTTGACGCTGATTTTTTCAGCCTCCTGGAGCAAAAGGCCCATTTTTTTACCGGGGGCAATTCCCTCTTTAATAAGATGGTCCGCTCGAATGATGGGATGATGAGATTGAATGCGAGTAATTGCGGCTTCTAGAGTTTGTCTGCGGTTTTGGTGCTGATCGAGAAAGGCTTTTCTTTTTGCTTCCGGAAGATGAGCTGCTGCAATCTCTATTCCAATTTGGGAGTGGGGATCTGCATAAAATTGGGCCCATTCGATTTTTTCAAGTTTTGCCTGCCACTGCTCCGGCATTTCGAACATTTTTTTCGCGTGGTGTAGAAAGCGGACGCTCTCGCGCTCTGATTTTGACAGTTTAAGGTAATCGCAAAGATCAAAAAGCGCCTCTAAAGAGTGGTTGGGAAAAAGCTCGAGAAGGTCTGCAATTGTTGGAGCTTCTTTCGGGTATCTTGAGAGGGGCTCTAATCGTTTCTTGACCTCATCGAGAGAGACTCCTTTTAACTGCGTAAAAATCGTTGGCAGAAGATTGAGCTCGTGCAAAGCGATAAGCCCTAAATCAAAATGGGCGAACTGCGACATTTTCTTAAATTCTTGCCAGATGCGCTCCATAGCAACAGCCGGCAGCAGGCTTTCTGAATGATCTAAAATAGCCGCCTTTGTTGCAGGGTCTATGGGGAAGTTGAACCTGGTGGAATAACGCACGGCGCGCATCATGCGGAGCCGATCTTCTAAAAATCTGTCATGGGGATTTCCAATGGCGCGGATAACCCCTTTTTTGAGATCCTCTTGTCCATTTACAAAATCGTGGAGCTCTTTTTTAAGCGGGTCCCAGAACATTCCGTTAATGGTAAAATCTCTGCGCTGCGCGTCTTCTTTCGGAGGGGCGGGTTCAATGGTCGTGGGACGCCGTCCATCCAGGTATCCGCTTTCTTTACGAAATGTCGCCACTTCGAATTGATGCCCTTCCTCTACGACGATGACAATCCCGAAAGCAACACCTACCGGGATTGTTTTTGGAAAAATCTTTTGGATTTGATCGACAGACGCCGATGTAGCAATGTCGATGTCATCGGACGGGTGTTTTAATAGATGGTCGCGGACCCATCCCCCTGCAAAATAGGCGATGTGGCCTGCATCAACGAGTCTTTTTACTACAGATGTGGCAAACGGTTGTGCTGGCATATGGAGTCAAGGCGTAGCGTTATTTGTTCTCCATAGGTTATCATGTGCTTTTGTTTCGCGAAAGGATGATCCATGTGCGCTAAAATTTGTGTCCTCTCTGATCAGACGATCAATCAGATCGCAGCCGGCGAGGTCATCGAAAATCCCGCTTCTGTTGTGAAGGAACTCGTCGAAAATGCCATTGATGCAGGGGCCAGGCATTTAAAGATCGAAATTTTAGCAGGAGGATTTCAGCTAATAAAGATTAGCGATGATGGTTCCGGGATGGCGGCGGATGACGCAGTTCTTTCTCTTGAGAGGCATGCCACTTCGAAACTTAGCTCGGCAGACGATTTATTCACCTTGGCTACGATGGGGTTTCGCGGGGAGGCATTGGCGTCGATTGCCGCCATCTCAAAAATGCGTCTCTTGACTGCCCAAGAATTTTCCACCGCAACTGATATTGAGGTGGAAGGGGGCAAGATCCTTCACGTCGGCCTAGGGTCCAGATCAAGAGGAACGAGCATTGAAGTGCGCTCTTTATTTTTTAATGTCCCTGCGCGAAAGAAGTTCCAAAAGAGTCCAGCTAGCAGTAGCGCGGAAATCACCAAAACCCTCACACAGCTAGCTTTGGCCCATCCGGAGATAGGCTTTGAATTGTTTCAGCAGGACCGCTCCAGTTTTTCTCTGCCGGCATCTTCAGGAGAAGATTTCCACGTAGTATTAAAGAGACGAGCGGGGGCTTTGCTTGGGGAGGAATTTCTTCCCTCTTGCCGCGATTTTGCATTGAGTGAGAAGGGTTATGAAGGTTGTGGTCTCATTGCAGACCCTCAATTTTCCCGGCATAACCGCTCAGGGCAGTATCTTTTTGTCAACGAGCGTCCGGTGAACTGTCCAGCGATTGCTTTTGCGATCCGCGATGCTTATGGTACGCGTTTAGATGTTGGCAAGCACCCCGTCTACTTGCTTCACCTAAAAATCCCCTCGCAGCTTGTCGATGTCAATGTCCACCCTCAAAAAAAAGAAATTCGTTTGCGCGAGGAAACGATCCTCAAGTACATTCTTCACTCTGCTGTGAATGATGCGCTTGGGAGTGCTGGGGTATCTGCTCAATTATCTCATCCTACCTTACAAGAACCTGCATTTTCTTCGTTTTTTACCGAACCTCTCCTTTCTGATTTTTCTGGTTCCTTTGTCTTTAAGGAAGAACGGGATGACTTGCCGGTTCCGGAGCTCTCTTTTGGATCTGCCATTTCTTTGATTGGAGTCCATGGCCATTATTTGCTTGTAAGAGCGGATAGTCTGCCTGCGTTCACGTTTACAGAAAAAGAGCGAAGAGCTTCTGGTGTTGTTTGGATCGATCTTCCTGCAGCAGAGGCGCGTATTGCACTCGATTCTATGATGAGCAGATCGGAAGGGGTTCCTCTTTCCCAAGGATTATTGCTGCCGGTGCTTTTAAACTTCTCAAAGGCAGAATCGGAGCTCCTAACTGCGAACCTTGACATCTTGCAAAAGCTCGGTATTGAGGTGCGCGCAGTTGGGGAGTCAGCATTCATAGTTGAGAGCATCCCTCCTTTTCTAAATGAGAGCGAGATCCAATCAATGGCTCTAGAAATTGTCGCAGAGCTGCAAGGACAGCATCAGGAAAAAACTTGGAAAGAGAGATCATTGCGCCATTTGGCGGCAGTCTTAAGTCGCAGGGCCCGTTCCAACCGCCGTTTTTATTCTCTCGAAGAGGCGCGTTTGATCGTTCAAAAGTTGATGCAAACAAGCGACCCGCTGCATTGCCCGCAGGGGAAAAAGACACTATTTCACGTTACGGAGGATGAAATTGAAAGATACTTCTCAAAATAGGATCTTAAGTGTGCAGCAACACTTGAAGAGCTCAGGATTAGATGCTCTGCTTGTTGAGCGCCCTTTAGATCTTTTTTATCTTACAAACCTCAAATTCTCAAGTGGAAAACTGCTCGTCTCCCCAAAGGAGTGTGTCTTGCTTGTCGACGGCAGGTATCTTCAGATTGCAAAAGAAAAGTCCCCCTATCCCTGTTTTCTAGATAGCAGGGATCAAGTGCATTCTTTTTGCGAAAAACACGCTGTAAAGAAGCTTGGCTTTGATAGTAGGCATACATCCTATGAGCATTTTTTGCATTTGGAGAAGCTCTTTGGAGGAACAAGCCTAGAGCCCCAGGCAGAGTTTTTTAAGAGCATTCGTGCGGTTAAAGATCTGAATGAAATTTCTAAAATGAAAAAAAGCGCAGCTCTTCTATGGGAGGGCTTGCAGTTCATAAAAGGCGCTCTCAAAGTAGGCGTCACCGAGAAAGAGCTTTCTAGAAATTTTCAGATTTTTTGTTTGGAAAAAGGAGCAGAAGGCCTTTCTTTTGAGCCCATTATTGCCTTTGGAGCAAATAGCGCCATGCCGCATTACCGATCCGGGGATGCGATCTTAAAAGAAGGAGATATTGTCCTGATCGATATTGGGATTGTTGTGAATGGCTACCATTCCGACATGACAAGGTGTCTCTTCTTTAAAAAAGAGGATCCCTATTTGAGCAAACTCTATGAGATCGCAAAAAGATCCCAAAAAAGCGCTCTTGAACTGTGCCGCCCGGGAGTCAGCGTTAAAGAGCTCGATCTCGCTGCAAGAAGAGTGATGAAGGAAGAAAACGTCGAAGAGCTGTTCGTCCACAGCTTAGGCCATGGCATCGGTTTAGAAACGCATGAATTCCCCCGAATCAAGTTCGATGGAGAAGATAAAAATGTCATCTTAGAGCCCGGCATGGTCATTACGATTGAACCGGGACTTTATGTCCCAGGCGTTGGCGGCGTTCGCTTTGAGGACACCATCGTCATTACCCCAAACGGCCACGACAATTTTTACCCAAACACAAGTGCTTAAAGGAAAATTATGAAACCGATCGCGAGAATATTAGCCTGTTTGTCAGTATTTTTAATCTGTATGCAGACTGTTTCTGCAGCCCAACCTCCCACCCCAAGAACCATTGAAAATTATGAGACGGAAAAAGTTACCGATCAACTCCTCCTTCTCATTCAAAAGCGCCTTGCCGTCATGCACGAAGTGGCCCGTACAAAATGGAACCAAAAGTTAGCGATAGAAGACAAAGCCCGCGAACAAATCATTTTAACAAACCTGGTTGAGCAATGCAAAAAGTATGGACTAGATGAAAAGTGGGTAGCTACTTTTTTCCAAGCTCAAATGGATGCCTCCAAGACAATTCAGAGGAATGACTTTGAGCTCTGGCGCCGGCAAGGGATTGTAAAATTTGATGGAGTGCTTGATCTAAAAGATCAAATCCGCATCTATATCGATCAAATCAATCAAGAAATGATGGTTTTGTTAGCCAAGCTCGAAGAAAAAGACACTAAAGCCATCAATAACAGATATGTTTTGGATCAACCTATCTCCATTAGAGAATCGGATCACATCGATGACTCTGTTTGGACTTTAGCCATTTCGCCTTTTGGGAAATAGTTGTATATTCAAGCAGAAAAGCCTGAGAGAAAATTTGAGTAAGAGTCAATATCTTCCCGATAGCTTTAGGCGTTTGCGTAGCCGGTTCTGTTCTTTGCTGAAAAAGCGTTCAGGATTATTGGGGCTGTTTGTTGGGGTTGCCTATATTTTGTTTATTTTTAACAATTTCCGGCAGAATATCTCCAATGAACCCGCACAATTTACATTTGGGACTTCCCAAAATCCTGTGGTCTTGCCCCAATTCTTCCGGTTTCATGAAAAAAGTCGCGATAGTGTTGATTTACTGAAGATGAGTTCTTTTCTAAATGCCTCCATTCCATCTCTCAAGAAAAACGGCTACTTAAAGAAGAAGAAAAAGCTAATTCAACTGGCTGAAGAGGCAAAGGAATTTTCTTTAAGTGTGAGTAACACTGATCTCACGCGTATTTGCAACCCTCTTCGTGAAGGTCGGATATTGTCACCGTCATTGGGAATTTATAAAAGAGGGGCTCGCAATATTGAAAAAGAAGCTCTTGTTTGGGAGCTTTCAGTTCTTATAGGGTGTGATTCGTATATCGTCCCGACCATCCCTTTGGATGTCCATGGACAATTATCAAGTTTTCAACCCTTTGTTAAGCTCAGGTGTTTAAAAAAATTACTGCCTCCTCGCAGCCAGATTAAAGCCAATATCTCTTTGCCTGATTTTTGGGTTCTATCAATTTTCGCTTTTTTGATTGGACACTCAGATTTAAATGGGACAAATCTACACCATAACAAGAATGGGTTTGTTTTAATTGATAATGATTGCTCATTTCCCGATTCGAATACTCCTTCTGTAAGTGGGGATGGTCAGTTACACCTGCCCTTCCAGAATTTTCTTCTTGATTTGGACCTAGCTTATGTTTCTCTTGATGCGAAAGATTGTGTACGCATATCGAAGTTCCTAAACTCCCTGAAATCCTGTGAAAATGACATCGCGAATTTCTTTTCGTTATCTCCCTTGACCAAGGGACTTTCAAATAGTAGTCTTGAGGCTTTTTGGGACCGATTTCGAAGATTGACGGAATGCAAGCTCGAAGAAGGAATGTCTCACTGGGATTTTGCTAAAACTCTTTTCCCGGAGCATTATGGAAATTCCGAAGAGGTTTGTAGTTTTGTGAAGCAAATATTGGGATATGAGCTCGGACCTTCTTCTTCTTTATGTATACTTGGCCCCGGGCTTCCCGATGCTTTAAATGACGGTATTGTTCCCCCCGATCGCGAGCAAAAAATAAAAGAATGGTTGATGAGATTTGAAAAACAGGAGTTTTATAAATGAGTAATTTTCTAAAGGTTCTTTTCAGTTCACTTTGCCTGATTTCCTGTGTTTTTGGAGATTTGGAAAAGGATCTGGCCTACGACAGAGACTATTTTTACCAGGATCTTCTTGTAAATGGAGAAACAATATGGAAGGGCCAGGGACCGGACTGTCTTCCCCGATACGAAGTACTCCGACCTCTATTAGATAGTTTTAAACGGCCTTTTACTGTCTTGGAAGTGGGAGCTAATAATGGTTATTTTTCTATCAAGATTGCTGAAGATTATGGCGCTACTTGTGTCATGGTGGACGGGACAGATCGTTTGAAAAAGATTTGTGAACTCAACTCTAAACGGGGTAATTTCATCTATTTGAAAAAGTATATCACTGCAGAAGAACTTGAGCTCTTAGCCAAAAAAGAGCATTTTGATGTCGTTATTGCCTTTCATGTTCTGCATCATCAGGGAAAGAATTGGAAACGATTTGCCAACGCCTTATTGAAATTGGGAGACAATGTTGTCATTGAGACGCCGCCGGCGAGTGATTCTGTCTCAAATCTTTTGCCAACTGTTCGCGACATTGCGCCCTATCTTTTAAGTCTTTCTTCCGGAGAGCAGATTGGATCCTTTCTTCGTCAAACCTCAGACGTTTACGATCACATGCTTTTGTTTAAAAACCCTTCTTCCTCCCGTCGTCATGCAACAATATCGAAAAAGTCCTTCGACAAATTGGGAGGAGTCTATTCTAACGTCCCCTTACGATAGACCTTATGCACAAATAAATGAAATTAAACGGAATGACTTATGATTAGAGAAATAGAAACATTGATTGAGGCTCTTAAAAACCCATCTCTTGGGGAGAAAGGCTAATACGGAGGAAGATATTTGCTCTGCATTGGAGAAGCAGTAACAAAGCTTCTTAAGAGAAGGAATGAACCAATAAAGCGATGGTGGCAGCGAAAATTGAGAAGTAGATCCAGCATTTCATTTTTCCTTTTGTTGAGATCGATAAGTGAATTGAGCGAGAGTTTGAAACAACGGGAAGAATATTTAAAAAACATACAGTCATCATGAATCCAGCTATAGGACATAGAAGAATGTATTTCAGTAAACCAAGAAAATTTGCATGGAGTTCATTACTAAATTCGATCATTGTTTTTTCCTCAGGGAGTAGGGAGCGATCTCAAAAGATGTCATTGTTTGGGCTGCAATACAAGCCTATAACCAAATTTTGAGACAATTTCAGTATAGCTTGTAGCGTTGATTCAATTGTCACTCTCAGTTTAAAACCAAGTTTGATGCGCGAAAAAAAAATAATCAACAGATTAAATTTTGCTTGCAGTCGATAAATGTCAGACAGTATCTCTGCCAGACAAATCTTTTATTGAAAGTGAGAGCTAAAGAAGATATAGCATAATTCAAAGGGATGGATCCAATGAGTTTGCGCTACCGCTTGTTTCTGTGGGTGAGTGGGCTATTTGTCTTCGTTTCCATCTGTTCTTATTTCATTGAAAATTATGTGGTGCAGAAGGAGCTCAAAAAAGCTCAATTGATGCTCCGCAAAGAAATCCTCGATATCAGTGAAAAACGCAGGGTCGATCTGCAGAATTTTCTCGCGAGCGCGATCGCTGAGGATGCGGTGAAGATCGATGCCATTTTGAACAACATCGCGAGCTTTTCTCCTCAGGCGCTCCGCTTTGGGCCGACGATGAGCAACGCTCAGAATGGGACCTGGGGCGAGGCTGCAAATCTCCTCCTTGAATACAAGTGGCTCGACTTTATTCAGAATACCAATCAGGGGAAATTGACAGCTGCCCTTATCCCTGAGCAGAAGCCGATGGAAGCAGTTTATCGAGTCGATATCGATGACGATCTCTCCTGGGTGTTCCTGGATGCCTCTTGCTCTTACCTCGCTGTCCGGATTCCTTACTCCAAAGTGTCCCATTCACTGAATCAGGTGGGAGATGAAGTTTTAGAGCAGATGAGCGGAGTCGTTCCAAATGCTTATGTGCTCTTTGATACAGAAGCAATGAAGTCCTTGGGGGATAGCCAGCCGATCTTTGACGATAAGAGGTCCTGGCCTCCGATTCCTGTGCAGTGGACTGAAGGGTATGAGCTCGATATTCAGCCATTTGCAAGAGCGTTTGAGAGAGGCAGGAACCTTCTTTTGACGGGAAAAATAGAGCCGCCTCATTTTACTGATGAGGAACTGAAAGAAAAGATGGATGGCCTTGCAGCTTTGCATGAGGCGGAATTAACCCCAATTCCGAGTGAGATTTTTCTCACGTCGGGCTCTAGTGAAGAACTCATGAAACAGAGGATGGAACAAGTTGCTTTGCGCTATACGCAAATCAACGTGATCTGGGCGATCGTTGCGATGTTTGACAATGGGATGTTTGGGAACAATTTGTTCTCATTTCCATCGCCTGCAGGGGGTACGGTTTTTTCAAAAGGAAATGCTGTGGGAGTAGGTATCCGAACGAGAGATGTTTTTTTTGAGAAGCAAATTTTTAATGATTCCGCTTATTACCAGACAAATGCCTCGAAAGACCCTCGGAGCAACCTCGCAACTTCTCTTGCTGTGATTCCATCTCCTACATCAGACCATATATTTCTTGGGAACACGGCAGAGTTTGTTGTGAAGATGATGGGTGCCGAAAGAGTGGGCTATCTGACTCTGGGTATCAACGCAGATGCCACCTTGCAAAGACTGGCTTTTGCTCTTCATCGAACAGCTGTGCTTATTTATAACGGCAGGGCATTTGGCGCTTATGGAGATGGGGGAGCTAAAATTGATCAAGGTGTTGATTTTTCATTTGTCCAAGCAGCAAAAGAGACCTCCGGGATCATCTGCTGGAACAATGAGAATTACTTCTATGTGCGACTGCAGCCTTTTCCCGAAGTGGATCTATCTTTTTATTTGCTGAACCCTGCTGCAAAAGAGTTTGCACTCCTTTATGATCTCGAAGCCGGCAGTAAAAAAGTTGTGGATGCGATCAGGTGGAATATCCATCTCTCGGGGCTTGCCGCGCTACTCATAGCCATTTTGCTTTTACACAATATTTCACGTAATATTACCCGGCCGATCGTGCAGCTTGCAAAATCTACCGGAGATATTGCTGAAGGGAATTTTGAAAAGGCGATTGCATCGCTGCCTCCGCAAAAACACAACGACGAGATCGCAGTTCTTTGCCACTCTTTCGAAGAGATGGTGAAGGGTTTGCAAGAAAGAGAGAAGGTCAAGGGGGTCTTAAACAAAGTTGTCTCGAAAGATATCGCTCTTGAGATTATGAAGGGAAGCGTCCATTTGGGCGGTGAAGAAAAACGAGTGACCGTATTGTTTGCTGACATTAGGGACTTTACGAAGATGACGCAAAGCATGCAACCCAAAGAGGTTATCGATCTACTCAATACTTGTATGACCAAAATTTCTCGGATCATCGACAAAAACAATGGGGTCATCGACAAGTATGTCGGAGATGAGGCGATGGCATTATTTGGAGCTCCAGTCTCTCGGGGCGATGATGCGTTTAATGCTATCAAGTCGGCGCTGGAAATGGTGGATTCGATGAGCGCGTGGAATAAAGAGCGCAACTCCCGGGGAGAGCCGTCTGTAGAGATTGGGATCGGGATTCACACGGGACAGGTGCTAGCTGGAAATATGGGCGCAGAGAACCGGCTCAATTACACTGTGATCGGCAGTCATGTCAATTTGGCATTCAGAGTGTGCAGCAAAGCGAAAAAGATGGAAGTTTTGATCACAAAGGATACACTAGACGAGCCGAATATCCGGCAGCGCATCGAATTCGCAGCGCTCCCGGCTATAGAGTTCAAAGGATTTGACGCTCCGGTCGAGACATACAGAGTAACGGGAATAAAAAATGATCAAAGGCCTTAGCTTTCGCAAGAAAATCTTTTTAGGGCATATCCTTCTCATTTTTTTATTTCTTATTATTGCCTTTCCTTTCATTGGACAAGCTGTCGCCAGGATCGCTTTTAACAATCTTTTGTCCAGCTCGAGCCGTTTGATCAAGGTTTTGCAAACGGCAAAAGATCAAAACGAGATGCTTCAAAAACTTGAAAGTTCCAAGGAATATATCTTTTTTCGCGCTTCTTTGTTCAATGATCAAGGGGAAAAGCTCTACGACTCAACTTTAGGGGAAAATGGTGATGGGAAAAAAAATGCCTTGATGCCGCTTGTCTCTTCAGAGCTAACAGAAGTGATCGCAAACAAGAAGGTCTTCTCAACGGGTCAATCTTCGGTTTCTCATACAAAACTTGGGATTGTCTCTCAGTTGTTCTATTTCAAGGGAAAGACCTATATTCTGCAAACGGCAGTGCCGTTTTCGCAAGTCGAAGATCTGACAGAGGAATTTAAGCTGTGGTTTTTCATTTTTTGCATGGCCGCTTTGCTGTTTTTTGGATCTGTGACATGGCTGATGTTTTACCGCGTTCACTTCCCTATTCGGCAGATTATTCGGGCGATCAAGCCTTATCTCAGTAGAAAAGAAGAGATGCTTTCCAGGATCTCGCTGGCGGGGGCGATCGATCCGGAGGATGATTTTTACAAGTTGGCAGAAACCCTGAACTCTCTTTCAGAGAGGCTTGAGGAGCAAGTTGGGACCATCACGACAGAGCGCAATGAGAAAGAAGCGATCCTCGAATCGTTGGGAGAAGGAGTCATCGCAGTGGACTCAGAGATGCAAGTGCGCTACATCAACTTCATTGGATCTAAAATGATCGGAATCGCTCCTCATCAGATTGTGGGAAGGAAATTTCCGGAAGATGGTGAAAAGCAAGGTTTTGTTTTACGCAAAAAATGCCGTTTATTGCTCGCTGCATGCCAGGAAAAAATGAATGCATTGACCGATTCCATCCTGCTAGAAGACGGTAAGAAAATATATCTCGATTTGGTTGCAGTCCCTAAAGCAGAGCACAAAGGGGCGATCCTGGTCCTCCAGGATAAGTCCAGTCATTATAAGGTTCTCGAAATGGGCAAAGACTTCGTGGCCAATGCCTCTCATGAGCTGAGGACTCCTATCACAATCATTAAAGGTTTTGCGGAAACTCTGCAGGACTTGCCGGAACTTCCTCGCGATATGGTGATAGATATCACTGAAAAAATCGTCCGCAATTGCCAGCGGATGGATACTTTGGTGAAAAACTTGCTCACGCTTGCAGATTTAGAAAATTTACCCAACTCAAGGTTCCAGCAGTGCGATCTCGTTTCCCTTGTTGAATCCTGCCGTCAAATTGTGCTCTCCGTTTATGAAAATGCAGAAGTTGTCATTGAAAAAAGCCACGAGAGCATGATTGTAGCTGCAGACCCTGATATTCTCGAGCTTGCGATCATTAACTTAATGGACAATGCGGCTAAATATTCCAATCCTCCGGCGCATATTACAATCAAACTGGCGTATGAAGGAGACGGGGTTAACATATCGATTGCAGATCGGGGAATTGGCATCTCGCCCACTGATTTGGAACATATCTTTGAAAGATTTTACACTGTGGACAAGGCGAGGTCCCGAAGATCGGGAGGAGCAGGTCTTGGCCTCTCTATCGTAAGGACGATCATTGAAAAACACTATGGGACGATTTCTGTCACGTCGGCGATAGGCCAGGGAACTACTTTTTTGATCCGTTTACCAATCCATCACAACGCTAAATATCCTTTTTAACAACGAGGCCGGTCAATCTGTCTTTACCGCCAATTTGACTTCTAGGCTTGATGTCCTTGGAGTCATCGAGATAGGCCTCAAGTGTTGGGAGGAGCAGCGCTTTTGCAGGGTTTTTCATGAGAGCTGCCTGTAGATCCTCTTTGGAGGCGTAATAGCGCTTATTTAATTCCCGGCATTTCTCTTTTTCAATTTTCAGGATTTCTAAAGAGATTTCAGATCCAAAAAAAGCCTCGAGAAGTACAGGCGCTGCAAATCCTAAATTAAGCGCTTTTTCGCTTTTAGTAACGCACAAGAAACTCCCTAAGGGAGGGACGCCTTCAGTTCGCGTATATTGGTTAGTGCCTTTAAGCATCTTGTAATAGAGCTTTTTTAAATCGGGGTCTTCCGGATAGAGGTCGGCTAAATCCTCTGTATCGGGGAATTTTTGCGCTTTTTTAAGAATTTCTTCCGCAAGGCGGTACTCGAGCTTCTCTGCTTTTTTTTCTTTTTTGAATAGGTTTTCTTTGTAGAGCAATCGCAGCATCTCAGCGAGTGGTTCGTAAAGCGGATGAAGCCTTAGATCTCCTTGCTGCTTAATCAATGGAGAGAGATTAAATTTTGAGTTTTCAAGTGGCGGAAACAAAGTGCGCATCGAATGGAATACTTTTTTTTGCGCGGATATTGTGCCGTCCGTTTTTTTAGCTGCAGCCGCTCTCGTCGCTTTTTTGTAGGCTTTTCTCGTGAGCCTGTTGCAGAGTTCTCTATCTGTACGGTTGTATCCGTGAAGAGTTGTTTCAATGAGATTAAAGCTTTTGATTTCTCTCATAAAAGTGGCAGAAATGCATGTGAAGATGATGAGGAATGTGAAGATCAGGGGCAAGATATTCACGGGATACCTGAATAGGAGATTTTTTCATTGGAGGTTTTTAGAAAGAAAACAAAAGGAATTTTCGACCCATTCCAATCTAGATCAATAGCTACCATGACGGCGGCCCCTTCTTTTTTCTGAGGCCAGATGGTATTCCACTGCGCTTTTTTTGGATCAAATAACCTGCAAGAAAAGCCATCTACGCCACCAAGCAGAGTTTCGATCCTGCTTTTCTCTTTTTTTGTCCAATTGACAAAACACACTTCTTTATTTGCATTTAGGAAGAGCATACCGAGAAGCTTCCCGCGCATCTCAAAGTCGGGATCGATCTTTTCTTCGAGATCCACATAGAGGCAATAGTCTTTGGCATCCGGATGCTCATCGATCCAAACACCATCCACTACTGCGAAAATATTTTTAATCTTCTGCTGAAAAAGTTCCAGTTGGAGAACTTTTTGCTTGAGCTCTCTCGCGGAAAGGCTTTTTTTAAGTCCTTGTTGGAAGACGTTGAACAGTCCTGTGAGCAAAAATCCAAGCAGGAGGATTGCGATCACTACTTCTAGCAGGGTGATGGAACGTTTTTTTTTCACACTCAAGAGCCCTCAATATCCATTCGACAGGTATGGATTTTGAGAGATATTAACACAGAGCTTAATTATGCCGCTTCCGTCTACACCGAAAATGATCTATCTTTTGGCTGGTCGATGAAGAGTGAACCATCCTAGGGCAATCGCCAAAGCTGCGTAGACTGCAAGGCTTACCCAGCCAGGAAGGATGCCATTTGCGCTCGCGGGAACAAGGCCTCCTACTGTCAGCAGGGCGATGATTACTCCTGTACATGCATCTCCGGCAACAAGTCCGGAAGCAGCTAATACTCCGCGGTCTGCCACATTGACTTTTTTTTCTTTCTTTTTGATGAGCAATGCGACCACACCGCCGACCATTGTTCCCGTACTCAAAGAAAGAGGCAGGTAAAGCCCAATTGCGAAGGGCAAGATCGGCAACTTGAGCATCTCCAGGAGAAGTCCCAAGATCACACCGACGATCACAAGCGTGAAGGGGATGTTTCCTTCTATGACCCCTTTTGCGATGAGCGCCATCATCGTCCCTTGAGGCGCTGGCATTTGAGCTGTCCCAAATCCATAGGCGCTATCTAAAAGGTACAGAGTTCCGCCGATTGCAAGAGCCGGAAGGATAATGCCGATAATTTCCCCTATCTGCTGTAGTCTTGGAGTGGCACCGAGCAGAAAGCCCGTTTTTAAGTCTTGCGATGTTGTGCTAGCTAGTGCGATGGCAACATTGGCTACGACGCTCATTGTTAGAGCTGCAACGAGGTAAATTCTTTCGGTCCAGCCGAGCAAGACAAAGACCAGACAGGTAATCAGCAATGTCGTGATTGTCATTCCCGAAACAGGATTGGATGTGCTCCCGACAATTCCCACAGTAAGGGATGTGACTGCGACAAAGAAAAATCCGAGCAAGATCAGCAGGAGGATTGTCAAAAAGTTCATCGGCAGTCCCGGAAACAGCCAAAGAGTCAGGATAATGGCTAGAGATCCCAGCAAGAGCCAACGCAGGGAAATGTCCCGGTCTGTGCGTATCGGATGTTTTTTGAAGTTAAACCCTTGAAAGAGCTCATCAAAACCCACTTTCAGGGTTTTTCCGATGAGAGGTGCGATTTTAAAAAGGCTTAAAATACCCCCCGTTGCAATGGTCCCAGCTCCGATATAGCGGATGTAATCGGACCAAATATCGTCTGCGGACATTTGAGAGATCGGTATAGTGCCTGGATAGATGATGAGATCGCCGGAACCAAACATATTGATCAGAGGGATAAACACCCACCAGCCTAAAGCGCCGCCGGCAAACAGCAATGCGGAAATGCGGGGCCCTATGATATAGCCGACACCGAGAAGTGCAGGAGTACAGTCCATGCTGAACTCTGTCCTTTGAAAGGGGGCGATGATCCATGAAGGAGCTTCTTTAAAAAGATAGATGGCGCTCGAACATATTTTATGGATGGAGCCAACAATGATGCCAATAAATGCCATCATTGCATTCGAGCCGCCCGATTCTCCCGACTTAAGAATTTCAGCGCACGCCGTTCCTTCCGGAAAAGGCAATTTTCCATGTTCTTGGACAATGATATAGCGGCGCATAGGGATCATAAACAAGACGCCTAAAATTCCCCCAAGAGCAGCGAGCAGAAAAATCCGCGAGATAGGGGGTCTATCGCCGAGCAGGAACAGGGCCGGCACCGTAAAGATCACCCCTGCTGCAAGTCCCTCGCCAACAGATGCGATGGTCTGCACCATATTATTCTCAAGGATGGAGACTTTTTTAAAGAAAGTTCGAAGGATGGCCATGGAAAGCACGGCAGCAGGAATCGATGCAGAGACCGTCGTTCCTATTTTTAACCCCAAGTAAGCGTTGCCAACACCAAAAATCAGTCCTAGCACAACCCCAAGGGTGATTGCGCGAAAGGTGAATTCGCGTGTTTTAACATCTTTTGCAGCAATATACGGCTGGTGCGCGGTCATAGCGATACCTCGAGCTTTGAAATTCCCTCTTCTTAATTTCAAAATGGGGTAAAGTTATTTATATATCTAGAAATTTTATTATTAAAGAATCTTTTACATTCTTTAAGCGGGAGGGACTTCCGCGATGGCGGGAGGTGTGGGTAGGCTTTTGTTGATCAGAATCTGGTAGGTGTAGATGCGCGATTTGACAAGGTTTTTTTTGGATCTAAAAAGTTTAAGTTTTTTTTCCTGAGGGGTGATTTTGACGCGGACGGTGGCTAGGCGCCACTCTTCTGAGTCTTTCCCCATTTTTCCAATGGAGTGGATTGTGGCCTGTCTTGAAAAAGTTCTTTTTCCCAGCGGGTCAAAAGCAACTTCTGGGAAATCGTTTAATACGACCGCCTTATTGTTTCTGGGCTTAATGATTTCTTTCCAGGGGATCTCATTTTTGTAAAGTTTCTCCTTTATTTCGGCAAAAGCAAGATCTGCAAGCCTTTGAGCCTGCATCCGATATGCACTTTTAAACTCCTCTTGTATGGCCTGCATGGGGAACCGAGCGAGAGGGAGGGCAAAGGATCCGACCAGAAATAAGGCGATCATGAGCTCGAACATCAGGAATGTGCGATGTTGACGGTATTGCTTCATTGAGATACACTTTTTATTATGGAATTTAAGGGAAAAGCACTTTTTAATCTTCTGAAGATGAGCTCAGGCGATGAAGCGCAAGGCACTGTTGCGCCATGGCAAATCGAGGATTTGAGAGATTTGAGCATTGAGGAGTTGTTCTCTCGTTTAAAAAAGTTAGAACTCATTTTAAACGAGGAGAGTTTTTACCTCTATGCTGAAAATTGCGACAGCCCGGAAGAGCTCGCTGATTGCGTCTGGTTTGAAGAAGAAGACTTGGAAGGTCACGACAAAGCTTATCTGATTCTTCTAGAGCTTTGGAGAAGGCTTCTCCCTGAAAAACTCTGTCTTTCTGTTTTTTGTGACGAGATGGACCAACTCATTGATCTCTATGATCGCGGTGAACTGGAAGATGAAGAGACTTTGCAAAAGGCACTTTCCATCCTCGAAGATATCCTCGACGATGCTTATGATAGAGATGGGGAAGAGCCCAGGTTCATTTTTGCGGAAGTTGCTAAATATTGCGCTCACGACCTCGAGCGTTTCATTTTTGATTTTATTTCCGATCAAATCACTGAAAAAAATGACACCTATGCCTCAGAATTGATCGATGCCTTTTATGATTACTCCTCAGATCGCAGAAGGTTTGACCTTTTGAGGGCGCGATTGTTTGCCATCATTGACCTTGAAGAGTCTAAGATCATCTACGAAAGAGTGTTAGAAGAGCTGGCAGATGAGCCCGATCTCGAGCTAACGCTGCTTTTTGCTGAGAGTCTTATTCATCACGGAGATGTCCGCCTCTTTATGAAAGCTGTTAAACTCGCTCTTCCTCAGCTTAAAACCGAAGAAGAGTTTCAAAACTTGCTAGCCATGGTCGCAGAGTATTTCCGTTGTCTCGATAGAGATGAGGAAGAAAACACAGTTAAAGGATTGCTCGATGCGCGGTCTGCCCATCCTTTAGAAAAGTCTCTAGACCCTTCTGATTCTGCACTCAAACACTTTGTGAAGTTGCTCGAGCTTCCCAAATTTTAACTCGCAAATAGCTTTCCAGAGATTAGATCTCAATTTTCAAGGGAACAAAATCCAGATAGTCGCATGAAGCGAAAATATACTTTACTCCCCTGGCCTCGCCGAATGGCAAGCTCTTTGGACGCACGTTGTGCAAATGTCCGAAAACGCAGATATCGATATGAAACGCTTCTAGGATTGCAGATGCTCGCGAGGGGGCAAGATCTGCTCCGATCGGTGGGTAGTGTGTCATTGCAATTTTAATCTTGGCATCTTTGGGTAGCTCAGCAAGGCTGAGCTTCAGTCGTTCGAGTTCTCTAACAAAGATTCTTTCATCTTCTTCTTTTTGTTTATCCAGATCTATAGCTTCTTTGATGCGCGCTTTGGGATTTTCTTGGAACTCGATGAACTTATTAAAGCTATATTCAGGAGTGTCCCAGAGTCTGCTGCCGCCGATTGCGATGTTGTTCCAGATAAAAGTGTTGTTATGAATGAAGTGGATCGAAGGGGGCATGATTTTTGCAAGTTTAGAAGGAGAGCTCCACCAATAGTCGTGGTTGCCCCGAAGGATAACCTTGGTTCCTGGAAGGCTATCTATCCAATTGAGGTCGATAATGGCCTCGTCAAGCTTCATCGCCCATGATATATCTCCTGGAATCAGCACCAAGTCCTCAGGAGAAATCAGCTTTTTCCAATTGGCCTCGATCTTTTCAGCATATTGTTTCCAGGCAGGGCCGAATGCCTCCATCGTTTTTTCGGGAACGCCGAAGGCAAGATGAGGATCTGATAGTACCCAAACAGACATTAGAAAAGTGGGGTTAGAGAGTAAATGACACAGCTTAGGGAGCGTTTTCAAAAGATTTCACTATTAGGGCTTTGACGCAGCTCTAATAGTGAAATCTTTTGAAAACGCTCCCTAGTACAAATCCTCACTTTTTTGTGAGGCTTGTCATTTTACAGGTTATCAGAATGGCAAATAATTGTGCAGTAAGTAGTCAAATAAAAATTCCTATTAAAAAAATAAGAATGTATTTATCCTTAGGATATTTTAAGCGGAAGGATCTGATATGAAAAAAGACATTATTTCAAAACTCACGAAGAGTTTTGAAGAAGCCGTTCATATAGAAGAGGGTATTGAATATTGGTTAGCGCGGGATCTCCAGGTTCTTTTTGGGTATGTCGAATGGGAGAATTTTGCAAATGTTCTTGAGAAGGCGAAAGTAGCGTGCTTGACCTCTAAACACCTGAAAGACAACCATTTCCGTGAAGTCACGAAAATGGTCTTACTGGGGTCCGGAACCCAAAGAGAAGTTCTTGATTGTAAGCTTTCGCGTTATGCATGTTATCTGGTGGCCCAAAACGGGGATCCACGCAAAGAGCCCATCGCCTTCGCGCAGAGTTATTTTGCACTGCAGACTAGAAAACAAGAGCTCCTTGAAAAACATATTGCAAATGTTGAGCGAATGCAGGCACGCCAAAAGCTCACACAGACAGAAACGGAGTTATCTTCTACTCTTTATGAGCATGGAGTGGACACTCAAGGGTTTGGTCGTATTCGCAGTAAAGGAGATCGGGCTCTTTTTGGAGGACGGACAACAAGCGCAATGAAGGAGAAGCTAGGAGTTCCTGATACAAGGCCGCTCGCTGATTTTTTACCCACAATTACGATTAAAGCTAAAGATTTTGCAGGAGAGATCACACATTTCAATGTCAAAAAAGAGAATTTGCAAGGAGAAAATTTAATTGCGGAAGAGCATGTGAAGAACAATCAAAGTGTTCGGAAAGTGCTTCTTCAAAGTTCGATTTATCCTGAAGAGTTGCCGGCAGAAGAAGATATTAAGAAGTTGGAAAGACAGATCAAGAGAGAAGGACAAAAACTGATTGAACACCCTGATGCTCTGCCCTAGAGTTTCTCACAGTGTATACCCCAATCGGCCACAAACTTGGAATTAGGACCGCGAGAGCTTTCGTGCGGGTCCAAATCCAAATTTGTGGCCGAGTGGGGTAAAAGTCGATTAGGGAGCGTTCTCAAAAGATTTCGCTGTTTGGGCTGCGCCAAAGCCCAAAACAGCGAAATCTTTTGAGAACACTCCCTAGTGTTTCGTTGATTTTTGGCTGGTTTTTCAGAATAAGACTTTTTGATGGCTATTTTTTGAATGAGTTCGCAAGAATGCGGAAATGGCACAGATAAAATTTTATCCATTTCTTTTTTGCAGCGCGGCGCTACTCGCGGTGGAATCTTCACCTAATCCCAAAGAGCTGCGCAAAGAAGAGACCAACTACCCTATCTTTCAATATACAGAGCAGCCCAGTTCGCCTCCGGAATTCAAAGAGGCGGCCCCTGGTGAACGCCTTTATCTTTTTGGGGATTGGAATGGAGAGCGGGCAAAGCTTGCAAAACGCGGCGTTGAATTTGATTTAACGTATGTGAGCGATATTCAGGGCAATCCTATTGGTGGAAAGCATCGCGGGTTTGCGCAAGCGGGATCGATGGGATTTGATATGAAATTGGATCTGGAAAAACTGGCCTCTGCAAAGGGTTTGGAATTTTTTACCTCTTTTGTTTGGCGCAATGGGACCAATTTAAGCTCAAGGAAAATTGACAACCAATTCAACGTAGCTCAAGTATTTGGAGGAGAGAGTTATCGGCTCAATGAATTCTATTTGAAGGAGAAGCTCTGCCATGGCAACTTAATCCTCAAGGCCGGGCGTTTGGATGTGGGAAATGATTTTTTGCAGTCAGCTTTAAATTACTACTTCGTCAGCAATGCTTTTGATGGTAATCCCATATCCGTTTTTTTAAATTCCGGTTTTACAGCTTATCCCAATGCGACGTGGGGAGCTTACCTGGATTTTACGATCAAGAAGCAATTTAAGGCGCAATTTGCTGTTTACAACATGAATCCTTCTATTTTTAAGAATCGGTATCACGGCGCTAATTTGACCTTTCACAATACCTGTGGAGTATTGTTGATCACCCAAATGAACTATCTTTTGAACCAGGCTTTAGAGGACAAGGGCCTGCCAGGCAATTATAGAGTGGGTTATTTCTATCAGACGGGAAACAAAACGGAATTTTCCGGACAGGTGCATAAAGGCAATTACTCTATTTACTTCATGTTTGATCAGTCCGTTTACCATAAAGGGGATGCTTGGGTGACGCCTTTTGCTAATTTCATTTATGCACCTCAGGATCGGAATTTGTTCCCTTACTTTTTTGATTGCGGAGTAGTATGCGACGGGATTGCAAAAGGGCGTCCTGATGATGCTTTGGCATTTGGCGCAGCCTATGGTTCCTACAGTTCTGATTTAAGAACAGTTCAAAGAGAGGCCAGGTCAAGAGGTCTCCTTGGGCCCTTTGGAAACAGGCCTCAAGATTTTGAGCTGGTTTTGGAACTTAACTACTGGTGGCAAATCACTAAATGGATTGTCATGACTCCTGACATCCAATATATCATCCACCCCAAAGGCCACTCGAATGTTGAAAATGCGCTTGTCATCGGAGCTCAAGTAGGGGTTACTTTTTAGCACTCTCTTGACGGCATAAAAAAATATGGGACATGTAAGTCTATGATCTATTTAATCGCTATTGTTTCAGCTATCACCGGATTCTTATTTGGATTTGATGAAGGGATCATTTCTGGTGTGCTGAATACCATCTTAAAAGATTTTCATCTTACAGAATATCAAACGGGATTCCTTATGGGGCTGCTTCCATTTGGGGCGCTTTTTGCGGCTTGTTTAACGGGAAGACTTTCCGATTGGATTGGTCGGTTGCGGGTTCTTTATTTGATCGCCATCACTTTTTCACTGGCAACAATCGGCATTCTTCTTACACATTCTTTTTCTGTACTCTGTTTGGCGCGATTTTGTTTGGGGATAAGCATCGGGATGTCTGTTGTCGTCACTCCTCTTTACATTGGGGAAACAGCGCCGAGTGAAATTCGGGGTAAGCTAGTCGCTTATTTTCAACTTGCGATCACGCTTGGAATTCTCTGTTCTTATTTGATCAATCTCTTTGTTGTGGGGAGAATCCCATGGAGATGGGCATTTGCAATGGGACTTGTTCCTAGTGTCGCCCTTTTTATCGGCTGTCTTTTTTTACCCGAAAGCCCCAGGTGGTTATTTCTCAAAGGCAGAAGAAAAGAAGCTCATGCGGTTTTGCATCAATTATACGGCCGGAAATTTCATGAGGGTAGAGTTGAAAAAGAACTTTCTACCATCAAGCATTCCATTTTGAAAAAAAAGAAAGTCGGTATTTGGAGCGAGCTCTTTTCAAAACGGGGGCTCCCTTGTTTGATCCTTGGGGTGGTGCTGTTTTTATTGCAGCAGATGAGCGGCATCAATGTCATCATCTATTTTGCTCCTAAAATTTTTGAGCAGATGCAACTTGGTACGACATCTGCAGCTCTCTTAGCTACCGTTGGCCTGGGAACTGTCAACGTGCTGATGACCTTGGTCGCGATGGCGCTTGTTGAGCGCCTTGGAAGGCGGCCGCTTTTAATATTAGGGTTTGCAGGAGCTGCCATTTCTTTGGGAATGATCGCTCTCTTTACGCAATTTTCAGGGCCCGTTTTTCAGTGGCTCTCTGCGATCTCCGTGTTTCTCTATATCGCAGCGTTTGCAGTGAGTTTGGGGCCTTTGCCCTACATTCTTATCTCCGAAGTATTCCCTTTGAAAATTCGGGGACAGGGAATGAGCTTATCGGCAGCGAGCAATTGGGCGTTCAATACCTTAGTGGTAGCCTCTTTCCCCATTTTATTGCAGGCTATTGGAATCTCAGCTGTCTTTTTAGTGTATGCGATCGCATGTGTGATTGGTTTAATTTTTGCCATCCGTTTTGCTCCGGAGACTAAAGGACTTTCGTTAGAGGAAATCGAAGAGCATGTGCATGCGGGCAAGCCTTTGAGATTACTTGGGCGTTTATAGAACAAAGCCGTTTGGGATTTTTGTGCCGGATGTGACGATGATGATCCCGTCGCGGATAAAGATGCCGTCGCCATCGAATTTGTCGAGATTGTTTTTATTGGTCAGTTCGACATTGTCGCCAATCGATGCATACTCATCGAGAATGACTTTATCGATCAGACAGTTTTTTCCAATCGAGTATTTCCCGGATAGCGCAGAGCCATGAGGGAGGTGGGGTTCATTAAAAAGTGTTCCGAGAAGAACGGAATTGCGGATCACGGATCCTTTATTGATTTTGATCCGGATGCCGACGACGCTACTTGTGACTTCTTTGGCTTCGATGACAGCGCCTTGGCCGATGATCGAGCGGTTGATGAGGGTATCTCTGATCAACGGGCTAGGCAGATTGTGCGGATGGGTAAAGATCGGGTTATTTTCATCGTAAGTATTTAGGCAGTTTTCCTGATTGGTGAGGGCGATATTCGCATCGTAATAGGAGCGGATCGTTCCGATGTCTTCCCAGTAGCCTTTATAAACATAGGCCGCTGTTTTTCCCTTCTTGACTTGTATCGGAATCAAATGTTTACCAAAATCGTCCCCCTCTTCTTTAACAAGATCAAAAAGTGCCTGACGCTTAAAGATGTAGATTCCCATCGATCCGAGGTAGTGGGTGCTGTTCCCATTCCGAAGGGTATGGTCTTTAAGGGATTCAGCAGACATGGCGAATTTTGCCAGGATTTTCTCATCTGTGGGTTTTTCAAAAAACTTTTGGACCTCATTTTTTGCGTCTATTTTTAAAAGACCCATTCTTTTGGCTTCGTTTTTTTCGACAGGAAGTGATGCGATGACGAGGTCGGCGTCTTGTTTTTTTGCGAACTCCAGCATTTCTGTGAAGTTGATGTTATAGAGTTGATCTCCTGAGAGGATTAAAAAGTAGTCGACCGGGGCTGATTCAAAGTGTTCGAGGTTTTGTCTGATCGCATCGGCGGTGCCTTTGAACCATAGCTTACGGATAGGGGTTTCTTCAGGGCAAAGCATTTGGATTTTGGACTGTCTAAAGTAATCTAATTGGTAGGTTTCCAGGATATGCTGGTGCAAAGAGGAGGCAAAATATTGAGAGATCACGAAGACTCTATCAATGTGGGCATTGAGGGAGTTAGAGATAGGAATATCAATGAGGCGATATCTTCCTCCAAAGCAAACCGATGGTTTGCTGCGATGCTGAGTCAGAGGATGGAGGCGAGTCCCCTGGCCGCCGGCAAGGATGATACTCGCGACTCTATTCATGATCTCTTTTTGTTTTTTGATGTCAGGGGACATGAAAACCCTCTTGATGGCCCTCAATTAATGTTTATATCATTTATTTAATTTCATTATCAATTAAATAAAAACGCCTGATAAAGTTCTTTAATTTAGGGCAGGGTAGTTTTAAAGGCTTACTGATTACTCGATGTTCCATTTTTTTCTGCTCTCATAGAACGAGCGAGGCAAACGCAAATCAGTCCGGCCGATGCAGGTCATAGCTAGAGGCACTATTTCCTGCATCGGCCGGACCGATTTGCGAAAGCCGCAGTCGCTCTATGAGCCAGAAAAAAGTGGAACATCGAGTGATTAGAGAGGAGCGGCAAGTTTTGAAATTTCGCCGGCGTTATAGCTGGACCTGACGAAGGGGCCGCAGTACATTTGTTTGACGCCAATAGAGTAGCCGAATAGCTCATAGCGCTTGAATTGTTCCGGGGTAACGAACTCTTTGACGAGGAGTTTGCGCTGATCGGCTTGCAGGTATTGCCCGATCGTGATGATGCTGCAGCCTGCCTGGTAGAGATCAGTAATGGTTTGTTCGACTTGGTTTACGGTTTCTCCGAAGCCGACCATAATGCCCGATTTGACATGAGTGACGAGCCCAGATGCTTTGACATAGGACAAGACGGACAAGCTTCTGTCATAGGTTGCCTTATGTCTTACTCGTGGAGAGATTTCCCGGACGGCTTCGATGTTGTGGTTGAAGACGTCGGGTCTTTCCTGAAGGACGATGTTAAGTGAAGAGTGCTCACCGCAAAAGTCGGAGGTGAGGACCTCTATCGCTACGCCAGGATTTTCTTTTCGCACAGTGCGGATGATCTCTGCGATGTGGTTGGACCCGCCATCCGGAAGGTCGTCTCTTGCTACCATGGTGATGACGACGTGTTTGAGTCCAAGTTCTTTGACAGAACCTGCGATCCTTTGGGGTTCGTCAGCTTCCGGAGCTTTAGGTTTTTTGCTAAAGTCGATGTCGCAAAAGCCGCAATTGCGGGTGCATTCTTTACCGAGGGCGAGAAAGGTCGCCGTTTTATTGGAATAGCATTCAAAACGATTGGGGCATTTGGCTTCTTCGCAAACGGTATTCAGCCGGTATTTTGAAAGGATGGCGCTAGTTTTGAACAGGCCCGCGCCCTTCGGCAGATTTCGATGAAGCCAGGAGGGAAATCTTCCACGGGCAGGCGCGTTTTGCACTTCGTAGGATTCGGGGTTGATCGGAAGCTTGTTCAACCTCGCTTTGGGAGGCGATGGCTCTAGAGAAGCCGCCACGATATCCAACTTGGAATCTGTCATTTTCTCACTTTTGGTGGGAGGTGGATAGGGGTGTCATTAGCAAGGAGAGCTGCTTCTAACCACACTTCTGCAACTGTCGGATGCGCATGGATCGTATCAGTGATGCAATCGAGGGTCAGCTCATTGGCGATGGCAAGGCCCATTTCGGCAATGAGAGTGGAGGCTTCACTGCCGACCACTTGTGCACCGAGGATCTGTCCATTTTTTCGATCGACGACGATTTGTGCAAACCCTTCGGTTTCGAGAGCCGCGACAGATTTTCCAAGCGCCTGGAAGGGAAATTTTCCAATGGTCGCGTTGTAACCAGCTTCGATCGCCTGTTCCAGTGTCATGCCGACAGTAGCGATTTCGGGGTTTGTGAAAATCACAGCGGGGACGGCGTTGTAGTGCATGCGCGCCGGATGGCCTGCTGCGTTAGAGCCGGCAATGATTCCCTGGTGGGATGCGACGTGCGCTAGCATGTATTTGCCTGTGACATCGCCGATGGCGTAGATGCCGGGAACATTTGTTTCCATTTTGTCGTTCACATCGATCATCCCTTTCTCGGAAGGAGCGATCCCCGCTTTTTCTATGCCAAGACCCGATGAAATGATCTTTCTGCCGATGGAGACGAGGGCCATGTCGCACTCAAGTGCAGGCTTATCTTTTAAACGAATGCTTAAAGATGCTGTCCCGTGGTCGATTCCTTCTACCATGACGCCTGTTTGGATTTCGATCCCTTTTTTAACAAAAGCTCTCGTTAGTGTTTCAGCTACGGTCTTGCCTTGAAGCTGGACAATAGATGGCAGAGCTTCCAGAATAGTGACTTTAACGCCGAGATCGACAAAGAGAGATGCAAATTCACAGCCGATATAACCGCCGCCGATGATTGCGAGTGATTTGGGAAGCGCCGTTAGTTCGAGGATGGATGTGGAGTTGAACACCCGTTTGTGATCGCAAGGAAATGCGGGGATATCGAGAGGCTCTGAACCGGTTGCTATGATCGTTTTCGCAGCTTGGACAATGACGTTATTCTCGCCTTTAACTTTGATCTCGCGCGGAGAGAGGAACTCTGCTTGGCCTTTAAGTATCACAATGCCATTGGATAGGATCAAGCCTTCCAGTCCTTTTCTGATTTTATCGATGACGCCGTCTTTGCGCATTTTCATTTTACCATAGTCAAAGGAAACAGGTCCGGTTGTGATTCCAAAGTCTGCGGCGTGGAGGACTTTTTGCATGACGTGGGCATTGGCAAGAAGTGTTTTTGTAGGAATGCAGCCGACGTTAAGGCACGTGCCTCCCAAAAGGCCTTTTTCAATTAAGCAGACTTTTAGTCCCATTTGAGACGCTTTAATTGCAGCGACGTAGCCTCCGGGTCCGGAGCCAATAACGGCCAGATCAAAATTTTGTTTTTCCATAATCGGGAGTCTCCATTTTTTAGCTGATTTTATATTCTAGACTATAAAAAATGCTAGTAATTTAGAAATTCCTATGACAAGATGAGACAATATTGAAGGTGATTTGAGAATTGAACCTGGGCTGTACGAAAGTTTGAGCAGTTTAGGGGTTGTAAATGATTCATTATTAACATTATCGAAATCGGCGTTGCCTATGAATTCCAAAGACCGCCAGAAAATGTGTTCCAGCTGTGATGGACGTATCCCTCTTGATGCTGGCGTATGTCCTTATTGCGCTTCGGAACAAAGAGGCGCTTCAGCCCCAATAAGCAGTACCAAAGAGCTCCATCACCAGTCCTTGCAGGACAGTTTGACCTCGCTCTATAGTCCTCCCTATGCAGGGAAGAATTCCGGCTTCATGAGCAACGAAAAAAAAGAAGTTCCAAATAGTAGTAAACCTGAACCCTTAAGTGATCCCATGGCAGAAAAAAGATTTAACAACTCGTCCGTTGCGATGGGTGTCCCGACGATTCCTGTTGATGCTTCAGAGGATCAGCAAATGGAAAGTAATAAAAGCAGTTTTTGGCCCATTCTATTGCTTTCGATCGGAGGGAACCTGCTTACTTTAGGCCTGCTGCAGCTCTTTTTTTCTGACGGCGGTTATTTGCGCTTAGAGTGGAATAGCAGCTACTGGTTTGTATATTGCCTGGCAGCTGCGCCTCTTTTCTTCTTTGGATTCAAGAAAGTTAATTCCCTATAGCTCAATACTCCACTTCGAACATACCCGTTTGGGTATGTTCAAAGTGCGGGCTTCTCTTAAGTGATGGCAGGTTCGTTATCGATTCGCTCTTCTATGTCCGGATGGATTTTCTCAAACTCGGGCATGAGGGAAAGGTCGATAAGAGGGCGGTGTCTTGGCTGGATCCGCGGTTGCGATGGCAGCTCAGGAGCTTCTGGAAGGACCATCTCAAACTTGAAAAGAGCGTGGGCGATTTCCTGTTTGATTCTCAAAGAGAGGGAGTCGAACAGGGTAAAGGCCTCATGCTTGAACTCGAGAAGCGGGTCTTTTTGGCCAACGGAGCGGATATGAACTTCTGTGCGCAGGTGGTCGATGTTCAGAAGGTGCTCTTGCCAGATGCGGTCGATATTCCGGATCAATAGACTGCGGATGACCTCGCATAAGATTTCTTCGGGACTCATGTTGCCATTTGGCGCGCTTGCAAATTGGCTCTGTGCTTTTGCGATTTTGCCAGCTTCATGGGCAAGTTTGTGCTCGAAGGCGGTCAACACTTTTCTTGACGCCAGTTGTTCGATATCTTCGATTTTTATATAGTCATCGTCGAATTCTTTGGCATCAAAGGTAAGAGGGAAATGGTTAAGGAGCCACTCGCGATAACCTTCGGGATTCCATCCTCCTTCTGTGTTGCGGGAGGAGAAAAACTGATGGCTCATTTGGATGCAGATCTCTTCTAGGATCTCATTTGCAAGAGGCAAGGTGTTCTCTGTATGAAGCACTTCATTGCGGAAAGAGTAGATCTCTGCCCTTTGTTTGTTCATGACATCGTCGTACTCTAGAGTGTGCTTGCGGATCATGTAGTTGCGCTGCTCGACTCGTTTTTGCGCTGTCTCGATCGATTTATTTAGGACTGACGCAGAGATGGCCTCGCCCTCCGGTGGACGGAAACGTTGCAAGAAGCTTGTGATGCGGGGCGATGTGAAAAGGCGCATGAGCTGGTCTTCGAAGGAGACGAAGAATTTAGACGTTCCGGGATCTCCTTGGCGAGCGCATCTTCCGCGCAGTTGTCTATCGATGCGGCGGGATTGGTGGCGGGTCGTGCCGATGACGTGCAGTCCGCCGATTTCAGCAACGCCGGGTTTTAGTTTAATATCTGTTCCTCGGCCTGCCATGTTGGTAGCAACAGTGATTGCCCCTAGTGAGCCTGCGTCAGCGATGATCTCCGCTTCGTGGGCGTGATTTTTGGCGTTAAGGACAGTGTGTTCGAGCTTGTTTTGTTTCAGGATGCGGGAGAGCTTTTCTGAAACCTCGACGGACTCCGTTCCGAGTAGGATCGGACGGCCTTTGGCATGGACCTCTTGGATGTCTTTGAGGATCGCGTTGTACTTCTCGCGCTCCGTCATATAAATTTCGTCATCGGCGTCTTTGCGCTGTCCTTTGCGGTGAGATGGAATGGCCAGAACTTCGAGCTTGTAAATTTCTTTAAACTCATTCGCCTCTGTCATGGCAGTTCCTGTCATGCCGGCAAGCTTGGTGTACAAGCGGAAGTAGTTCTGGAGCGTGATGGTGGCGTAGGTTTGAGTTTCACCCTGGATCGTAACACCTTCTTTTGCTTCAATCGCCTGGTGGAGGCCATCGGAGAATCTGCGCCCCGGTTGCGGTCTGCCTGTATTCTCGTCGATGATGACGATTTTTTCATCTGCGATGATGTAATCGACGTCTTTTTCCATCATTAGATGGGCGCGAAGCAGTTGTCTTAAGTTGTGCGTGCGCTCTTTGCGGCTTGCATCTTCTTCGCGAAGCTGGACTTTTTGGTGGAGCTTTTCCTCTTCAGAAAGATCTGGATTTTGGTCGATTTTTGCATATTCATGCCCAAGATCGAGCATCACAAAGTCATCGGAAGTGGCTTTCTCTCTGTTGTCATCAAGCCATCTATTAATTCCCTTATCAGTCAGCTCGAACTCGCTGGAGCGTTCGTCGACGATGATGAAGAGATCAGAGAGAACTTTGGCTCGCTCTTCCTTGTTGGTATCTCCGTAATAGTAGGTGTCCCATTTTTCGATTTGAGCTCTGAGGTTCGGATTTTCGCGAACTCTCTTGAGGACTTTATTTTGCGGGGTGCCCTTGCCGACAAGCCACAATTTGCGCAGAGCTTCTTTTTCTTCATTTTCCTGCTCTTTTGTCAGCTTGCGCTCCACTTGAACTTCATCGAGACTTCCATATTTTTCAAGCGTTCTGCGCGCTTCGCTTGCGTACTTATTGCACAGGTCTCTCTGATGGCGGACAAGGTTTGCGACATCGTCTTTCAAGGTGTCGTACATCTGACGAGAAACAGACGATGGGCCGGAGATGATGAGGGGGGTTCTCGCTTCATCGATCAGGATCGAATCGACCTCATCGACAATCGCAAAGAAATAGCCGCGCTGGCACTGTTCTTCTTTTCTGCTTGCCATGGAGTTATCGCGCAAGTAGTCGAAGCCGAATTCAGATGCTGTGCCATAGAGGATGTCAGACTCGTAGACTGATCTGCGCTGATGGTGGGGAGTGGCATTCGTTAGGGAGTTGACGGTAAGCCCAAGGTAGCGGAAGATAGCGCCGATCCACTCGCAGTCGCGCTGGGCCAGGTAATCATTAACAGTGACGAGGTGGACGGGTTTTCTGCTTAATGCATTGAGGTAGAGCGGCATGGAGGCCGTGAGGGTTTTACCTTCTCCGGTTTGCATTTCAGCGATAGCGCCATAGTGCATGGCGATTCCGCCCAGAATTTGGACGTCATAGGGGATCATGTCCCACTGTTGATTATATCCGGACACATGGACATCTGTTCCACAGAACCTTCTGCAGACGTTTTTGACAACGGCGTAAGCTTCCGGCAGGAGGTTGTCAAGCGTTTCTCCGCTATCTAACCTTGCTCGGAACTCTAGTGTCTTGTTGCGAATTTCGTCATCGGAGAGGGATTGGAATTTCTCTTCCCATTGATTAACTTCGGCGACAATTTTGCCATACTTCTTTAGAAGGCGGCCTTGGGCAGTGCCAAAAATTTTCTTCACAAATCCGAACATAACGGTTTCCTGTGGATATAATTCAAGTAAGAGCTTGATTATATTACATTTGTAATTTTCCGAACAGGGCTGATGTGACATGGGGGTAAGAAACGCTAAAAAGAACAGGCCCCAAAGTTGAAATTTTGTGTTTAATCTAATTGCAATCTATTAATTATAAGTAACTTAAGCGGTAGAAGCTTCTGAGCGAAAATTCATTTATTTGGTTTTTTTGCAAACTAATAAATATGTATATACATCTAAATTAAGAAATTTGTTAGAATTAGGTTATGGAAGCCGCAAAAAATAACAGGTTCCTAAGGGAGGCAGTTTGTCATTAAGCTTAATTCTCGTTCTTATAAAGAAGTCGTTATCTGAAAGGAAACGGACTGCAAAAAAACCGAAGAAGACAGTTCCAACGCCTTCGACGGAATAGATCGTCTAGGAATTTTTCTTTGAAGCTTTGACAATAAGCTGTTTTTTCGTATCTTCCTATTCAATGCTCATATCCTAATTTTAACATGAAAAAATTACTCTCCTTTGCCCTTTTCTTTGTTGGTTTTTCTCCTTTTTGCCATGGAGCAAATCCGACCTTGCTCATCCCTCAGTCATCTTTAACGCAAACGAGTCTTCCGCTTGGCGAGGACGATGAGATCAAAATTGTTGAAGAATTGATCGTTGCAACAACAGCGCAACTTGAAGCTGAGAAGCAACTTAAAGAGCTGATGCTTCAATTTAAAATGTATCGGGAAGATTTTGTTCAGGGCGATCAGAGCAGGTCCAAAGCTGGGCGCCTGGTACGCACCGCCCGTCAAATTTATGAAATGATTGCGGCCAACCATCTCGAACATCTCTTTGCAAAAGATTATCTGGATGAGTTAACATTCTTTTCCTCAATTGCAGGAAAAACCGCAGTAACACGGCCATGACAGATATCATTTATTTCGACCGGAAGACAAAAAAAGAAGAGAGAGAAAAAGTCTACGGAGGCTCTTTTCTAGAAGTTCTCTATGGGAACGGAATCCTCTCTAAATGTTTTTCTTTTTTTCTGCGTCCGCTATTTGCCAAAGTTTCTTTTCTGTCCCACATTTATGGAGCAATTCAAAAAAGTAGACTTAGCAGATGCAAAGTCAAACCGTTTATCCGCACTTTTGAGCTCGATACCTCTGAATTTTTAGATTCCGTCGATTCTTTTAATTCGTTCAATGACTTCTTCATCCGCCGCCTAAAACCGGAATGCCGTCCGATGGCGGCTGCGGAGAATGTGGCAGTCTTGCCTGCAGATGCGCGCTATCTCGTTTTTCAAAATATCGACACTGCAGATGGTTTTTGGGTGAAGGGCAAGAAATTTTCCTTAAGCTCTTTGCTGCAAAACGGAGAGCTAGCTGCGCGTTATGCTGGCGGCGCAATGGTGATCGCCCGCCTCTGTCCTACCGATTACCACAGGTTCCATTTTCCCTTCCGTTGTATTCCGGGAAAACCTGAGCTTATCAACGGCCCTCTCTATTCTGTAAATCCGATTGCGCTGAAGCGCAACATCGAATACTTAACCGAAAATAAGCGAGTGATCACAGAGCTTCAAACTGAGAAGTTCGGGACTGTTCTTTACATCGATGTAGGCGCTACCTATGTAGGGAGCATCCATCAAACTTATGTCCCGGGAAAATCCTACGCCAAGGGAGATGAGAAAGGGTATTTTTCTTTCGGCGGATCAAGCCTTATCCTTCTCTTCGAGCCCGGGAAAATTATCTTTGATCAAGACCTGATCGATACCTCTGCAAAAAAAATGGAAGTCCGCGGCTTGCTCGGCCAATCATTAGGCATATCTCAATAAAAAAATGGAAGGTAGCTGTTTTTTTATTGAAATATATTTTTGGTTTGTTGAGTCTAACCCTAATAGGGTTATACATGGGATTTGTTATGCGCTCAATTTTTCAATCAGTGTTAGTTCTTTCCCCTTTTTTCCTAAGCTCTCTATTTGCTGCTGATAATGGGCAGACTTATTATCTAGAGAAGCAAGTTGCGGATCAAGAAGCAGAAGGCTCTGTTTTTTATTCCCTCGATAAGATCGTTGGTAGCGAGGATTACTATGCTGACTCGTCTTCGATGAGTCAGGGGAATGGTCAGTCAATGCTGATGCCAAAAGGAAATTGCGGATCACCTTTTCATGTGATGCATGCAAGCATTAGACATACGGAAGCGCGAGGAATCGGGTACAGAAGTGGATACACAACAATCGAGGGATTTGGGATATACGATAAAAACAATGACTTCATGCCCTTCATAGACCTGCGCGGCCACGTGTTCAACGATGGAAAGTTTGCTGGCAACATTGGGATTGGTGAGCGCACTGCTCTCTTCTCTATCAATCATCTGCTAGGGATTTACTTTTACTATGACGTTCGCCAGGATCGCCACGGACTGACCGTCAACCAAGTCAGCCCCGGTATTGAGCTTGTGGGATCGCGCATGGAATACCGCCTGAATGGATATTTCCCTGTTGGAGGCACAAAGAGTCATACTTATGGCCGCTCGTTTGACAAATTTAAGGGGCACAACATCATTGTCAAAAGACATCAGAGGGAGGCAATGACCGGTGGAGATGGGGAGATCGGCGTCCACATCACGCAAAGCACCAAGTATGATCTCTATGCCGCAGCCGGAGCCTATTATTTCGATGCTAGCAGCGATTCTTCGTGGGGCGGTAAAGCGCGACTCGTGGGACGCTACAAAGAATACATCACCCTTGAAGCCTCCTACTCCTATGACCACCTTTTCCACAGCATCGTTCAGGGAACCGTTGCCTTTAATCTACCTTTTGGGGCGAGACTGAAGAACCGCAAAAAAAATTGCGGCGAGCACCGGAGCCTCTGGTTTTCAAGAGCAGCTTTCGCACCGCAGCGTTTTGAAATCCCTGTGATTAGAAGAGTGACCCATCGATCCAAGGCAATCAACCCAGCGACGGGAAAACCATGGCAAGTTTGGTTCGTCAATAATACCAGCAGCTCTTCTGGAACTTATGAAAGTCCATTCCCGACACTAGTCCAGGCGCAAAATGCATCTTCAGCTGGAGATGCGATTTATATTTTCCCCGGAGATGGAACAACAAAAGGGATGGACAAGGGGATTGTACTAAAAGATAACCAGAAGCTTTTTGGGTCCGGTATCAAACAGGTGTTTCCAACAACGCACGGTAAGCTTAGCGTCTCTGCGATGAGCAAAAAATATCCTAACATCACGAATACAAGTCTCAATATCAATGCCGTTGAGTTAGGCAATAGTTGTGAGGTCGCAGGCTTAAATATTTCTAATGTCAATGGAGGGCTTGGCATTAATGGCGGTTCATCGCTTGTTTTGGGTGTTAAAAACACTTATGTCCATAACAATATTTTCACAAATAACGGCAACAATTCAATTAACCTGGCTAATTGCCAAGGAAATATAATTATAAAAAATAATTATATTGAAAACGGATTAGTTGGCGTTAATATTTACTCAGGAAATTTTAATTTAACATCTTCGATAAATATTTCTAATAATATATTGTTAGGCGTAGGTGGGCTTGTGGTTTCTTCAGATTCTCCCCAGGGTAGTTTGAGCGCCATAATACAAAACAATGTGATTATCAAATCACAGGATGCTGAAGCGATCTTTTTTGGAAATTTCTCTACGAATGCAGGCGGATCTATCTGTGGTACAATTATAGGAAATCAAATAGACCTAACTACACATAATGTTGCGGGGATAAGAGTACAAAGCCTTGGAAGCTGCTCGATTTTAGCGAATGTGTCGGATAATACAGTGACCAACACTCCACCAATTGGAGTTGCTGCGTCGTCGGCGAATTCTTCTTCACTGAATTTGCAGCTTATCAACAATACTTGTTCAAATGGTTTTTCATTCACTCAGGCGAATACCAGTACCTTTAACCTGGTATCTCCCGATGGAAACGTTGGAGGCCCTGTTGCTACAACTGGCAATATCAATGTCACGGCAGGTCAAGTGAGTTGTGAGGGACTGTAAGGGGATGTATATCGAAAGTGATTCAAAAGCCTCGGGAGCTATCACGAAGCCCAGAACGAACTTTTCAATCACTTTCCGTTAAAGCGCGAGGGGCTGCCGATGATTCCATCTGCGTTGATATACCGATCCTTGAAGTTGTTTCGGTATACGATTGAAACGGAAGCAGTATATCCATCCTGTTTTTTCCTCCGAAGACAAGAAATGCATCCACTTTACATAAAGCAGCATCAATCGGATATTTGGATGATCAGTGTTCAGGTTTGCTTTTAAACATTCTGCAGATGGGGCATTTTTCTGGATCGTGCCCTCTTGCTGGGCAATATTTTCTAGCGAAGTAGATGATTTGCAAGTGCACTTTGTTCCAGGAATCTTTGGGAAACGCCTTCTTTAAATCTTTTTCTGTTTGTTCCACATTTTTTCCTGAACTTAATCCCCATCTTTTTGCGCAGCGATGAATGTGTGTGTCCACAGGGAATGCGGGCTTGTGGAAGGCCTGTGACATCACAACGGATGCTGTTTTGTGGCCGACACCAGGTAGTTCTTCTAAGGCATCGAAGGAAGAGGGAACTTTGTCGTTATGCTTTTCGATTAAAATCCGAGAGAGGTTCCAAATCGCTTTGGCTTTTGTGTTGCTAAGACCGCAGGGGCGGATGATTTCAGCAATGTCTGCAACGGTGAGAGTAACCATTTCTTCAGGAGAAGAGGCGATCTCAAATAACTTTGGCGTTACTTGGTTGACTCTGAGGTCTGTGCATTGTGCAGAGAGAAGGACAGCGATCAGAAGAGTGTAAGCGTCTTTGTGTTCGAGGGGGATCGAAGGGTGTGGAAAAAGTTTTTCAAGAACCTGTTGAACTTCCCGTGCTCTTTTTTTCATTGATATTCGGCAGGATATAAATTAGGCGCCTTAACCAGTGTATTGCGGCGTCTGTGATTTACTCAAGGAAATTTTCCCTGTCCGATTTTATACACAAACAACCTGAAGAATCGGTTTTTGACTGCGTCGGCAAACCTTCAGAATTTTTGTCCTCACTCGCGCCTTGGCCTAAGGCAATGGTCACTCGTTCCGAACAAAAATTCTGAGGAGCCTCCTTGCCAAATTCCCGATTCTTCAGATTGTTTGTTGATATACCGAAATTGTTTCAAAAATTGGGTTCTAGGCTGCAACACAAGCCCCGGGGTTGAGATTCCCGCAAGTGGGTCCTATGTTCTCAAATATGGACCCACTTGCGGGAACAGGGCCGCGGGAGCTTTCAAGCAGCCTAGAACCCAATTTTTGAAACAATTTCGGTATAACTTGTTTTGATCTTTTGAAATGAACTCTTAGTAAAACAATATTTTGTCGTCTCTTGTTGGTGTCCAGATGACTTCGGCACTCCTGTACCCAAAAAACCTCGAAAGTTGGCCTCCAGGAGGGATTGAAAGTCGCCTGGAGGCCAACTTTCGAGGTTTTTTGGGTATAAATACCTCAAAATCAATGCCTCCTTTTAAATTATAACTTGAATTAGCAATAGATTGAATTAAAAATAATTAATAAGTATAATTATAAGTATAATTATAAGAATAGTTTAAAAGTAAAATTAAAAAATACATGGGGTAAAGATGTCAATTAACACAATGAATAGTAATTCTTTGAGTCCTGAGGCGACCTTGGATAAGGCTATAGGTCAGATTTTGCAAGGCTATTCAGATGATGCTCTTGCAAGGCTGACAAAATGCGGTTTTTTCAGTGACGAGCAAATTGCCAAGATCCAAGCAGTATTAATGGAAGTGAAACCGACTCACCCCGCCACGACGCCACGAGCCTTGAAAGATCGCATCCTTGAAGCATTGAATCCAGAAACTCCGTCAATACAAATCCTCCCCTCTAAAGACAAAATCGATCACCTATGTTTCACAGAGACCTCCACATTTGAGTTTGCAAGTGCGTACCCTTGCAAGATCGAATTTGGAGGGAAACACTACTCAAACGCAGTTGCCTGCTTTCTTGCACAACAATATATTGATCAACCTCAGATTATGGAACTCCTCACCCAGTGTGAAACTGCTGAAGAGGCTTTATTTCTCTGTGCCACGCGTCCCATGACAAAAGAGCGCAAGCTTCTCTGGGAAAATCCCCATGCAGAGCATATCAATAAAAATGATGTCATGATGCACGTGCTAAGAGCAAAATTTGGACAAAACCCCGAACTTAAAGAAAAGTTAAAGGCCACTTGCGGCATGTACCTCGTAGCCCAAGGCAATGACCCCTACTGGAATGACGGCTTTAATGGAACCGGCGAAAACAAGCTTGGCATCGCTCTCATGTGCCTACGGAGAGAATATGATGGAACTGGCATAGTGGAGCCCAATATTGGCTACAACAACCTGATCCTGGATTTGAAAGATAAATGTCACTTCCACATGTTTGAACTGAACGAGGACATTATTTATGAAATCTTTAAACGTGGTCTCTCCGTAGACAATGGCCGAGGCGCCCTTGCATTGGCTTTTACAAATAAGCATTTCTACAAGCACATAACGAAGATTGCAGACCAATTTGATCTAAAGGAGATCTGCCCCTCTCTGACTATCCTGGATGCAAACACACTCGGGATTAGAGTTGACGACGAGCCTAGCATCAGTAAATTCGCGCTGCTTAAGTGTTATCTAGAGATGGTACCCCATGTAGAGGATAATGCAGGTCTCACGCTTTTGACGATGACCAAAGACCTCGCCCTCAACCGGCTAAAGGCCATTGGAAAAGACTCGAGGATAGATGTTCATTTTTCTTGGAGTGGAATTTCAATAGAGTTAGGCGATGTTCGTGTAGAGCACACATACCGTGTATTGATCACAAACAATGTTATTATAAACAGCCGTAATAAGTCTTATGATAAGCAGGACGAGCTCCTGGTTGAGATCGGATGTGAGATGCCGACAGTTCAAGAGTACGCTGCGCTCTGCATCTTTACTAAATTGATTTTTAAAAAATGCCTGTATGGGGAAAATCCAAGAACTTTTGGACGTTCTTCCACGAAAGTTGTGGGCTATTCCTCGTTTGTTGGGAGTTTTTCCCCGAACACACTCAATATTGACACCCGCCACCCCTGCGGGCCTTTCGTCAATGAGATCTGCGGCATAGGAGGGGTGAAGAAGCGGGCCACCCGTTCTCGGAATGTTGGGTAGTGCGGAATTTGGCCAAGCAATGGGCGACTGGAAGAGTTTTCCAAACCCACAAAATCTAATGACGGGCTGTATCAGGAAAGTGACTTTCGGAAGACTCTTATTTTCCAATACAGAACTTAGAGAAGATGGCCGATAAGATATCCTCGGTGATGTTTGTTCCGATGATCGTTCCCAGTTCGCTGAGGACCTTGCGCATATCTGAGGAGACGAATTCGGGAGAAACTCCAGTTTTTAATCCCTCGATAAGCGTTTGCATGGCAAGGGTGGCGTTTGAGAGTGCTTGTTTGTGGCGCATGGAGGTGATGACGATCTCGTCTTTTGCGGGAGGGCCCTTGCGCCAGATCATTTTGTCGATCTGATGGCGGAGCTCTTCAAGTCCTGTGCCTTCTTTTGCGGAGATGGACGCGCTGAAAGGAAAATGCGTGGGTAGGATTTTAGGGTTGGGAAGATCGATCTTATTCCAGACGAGCAATGTTCTTTCGGGAGGAGCGGAGGCGATCAAGCCTCTAGATTCTTCGCAGATTTCTCGGGAAGCGTCGAGAACTAAAAGGATGAGATCTGATTGCTTCATCGCTTCTTTGGATCTTCGGATTCCTTCTTTTTCTACGATTTCATCCGTATCTCTGATGCCTGCAGTGTCGATCAGGCGGAAATGGAGATTTCCTAATTTCATCTCTTCTTCAAGGAGATCGCGCGTTGTTCCGGCAATTTCTGTGACAATTGCACGGTCTTTGCAGAGAAGGGCGTTCATGAGAGAAGATTTACCTGCATTGGGAGGTCCTGCCAAGCAGAGGGAAATCCCATGGCTTGCAATTTTTCCATCGTGGAATGTGCCCTCTAGCTTTTCGATTTGTTCTTTGATTTCATTTAGAGCAGCGACGACCTCTTCCATGCTTGCAAATTCGAGGTCTTCTTCGGGAAAGTCTACCCATGCTTCTAAAATGGCTGCGATGTCTGTGAGCTTTTTCTGAAAGGAGAGGACTTGTTTTGAAATTTTTCCCTGGAGCTGCTGCTCAGCCACTTGCAAACTTAGGTCGTTTTTAGCTGCGATCAATTGTTGTACGGCTTCTGCTTGGGCAAGATCGAGTTTCCCGTTGATAAAGGCTTTAAAGGTGAATTCTCCAGGTCCAGCAGCCCTGGCTCCAGCCTTTAGCGCCACATCGAGTACTTTCTTGCTGATGAGGCTTCCTCCATGGCACTGGATTTCGACGGTATCTTCCCCGGTATAGGACCTCGGAGAAATCATCACAAGGACAAGGGCTTCATCGACGAAGTTTCCTTCGCTATCTAGGATTTTTCCAAAATGGGCCGTGTGGGTTTTATACGAGTGAATGGGGCCTGAGAAAATCTTGTCTGCTACTCCTAGAGCGTTATCACCGGATATGCGAATGACGGCAACGCCCCCCTCTCCCGGTGGAGTGGCGATCGCGGCAATAGTTTCTCCTTTTTGGTAGGCCCTATGGACGTATTCCATGATTTCTCTCTATGAAAATGATGGGGGGATTATAACGGTTTAGACATTCCTGTACAACCTCGACTTGATTGTAATAAAGAATTTACTTACTGTTTGTTTGAGAGCACCCATTTGAGGAAGATTCACCCTTATGCATACACAAGAACATACTAGGTTAGCTGAAAAAACAGAGGGAGCTGTCCCTCCCTGGCAAAAGTGGGGCCCTTATGTTTCTGAGAGGTCATGGGGAACTGTAAGAGAAGATTACAGTTGGAATGGAGATGCATGGAGTTATTTTCCCTTTGAATTAGCCAAATCTAAAGTGTACAGATGGGGAGAAGATGGGATTGCGGGATGGTGCGATCGGTACCAGGTGCTTAGCTTCGCCCCAGCATTTTGGAATGGACAGGATCGTATTCTTAAAGAGCGGCATTTTGGCCTTTCCACACCAGCTGGCAACCACGGTGAAGATGTTAAAGAGTGTTATTTTTATGTCGACGGGACGCCTACGCACTCTTACATGAAATATCTTTATAAATATCCTCAATCTAAATTTCCTTACGACGAGCTCCAACAGGAAAATAGCAAAAGGGGAACTTCCGACCCAGAATATGAACTTGTCGATACGGGTGTCTTTTCCGAGGATCGGTATTTTGATATTTTTATCGAATATGCGAAAGCAACTTTTGAAGACACCTGCATTCGGATTGAAGTGTTTAATCGCGCAAGCGAAGCGGCTACTTTGCATGTATTGCCACAGCTTTGGTTTCGGAATCAGTGGGCGTGGGGAGATGAGCGGCTTCCAGAGCCAAAAATTGTCAACTATACGAAGGATTCTTCTGCGCTTTGCTTGATGGCTGATGATGAGAAGCTTCTTTCTCCGCCTCCTCTCCAATTCGATTATCATTTGGGTAAGCGCTATCTTTACGGGCCGCCAGGCGCTCGTCTGCTTTTTACGAATAATGAAGACCAGGCAGGTACTCAAAAGTTCACTAAAGACGCCTTTCATCGCGCTGTCATCCAAAAGGAGAAGTGTACAAACCCCAAGGAAGAGGGGACAAAAGCCTGCTTTTATTACACATATGAAAATATTCCCGCAAAAGGGTCCGTTGTCCTGTATTTGAGATTGACAAATCAGGCGATGCAGAATCCTTTAGACGCTATTAAAACCATCATCGAAACAAGAAAAAAAGAAGCGGATGAATTCTATGCCAGTGTCCATCCTAAAAATGCGACAGCTGATGAATGCATGATTCAAAGGCAGGCGCTCGCAGGGATGATGTGGAATAAGCAGATCTATCTCTTCGATGTGGAGCTATGGCTAAAAGGGGACAACACTCATTACAGGCCTCCGGAATCGCGTTATCAGATCCGCAATATCCATTGGCGCCATCTTAACTCGATGCGCATTTTATCCATGCCCGACAAGTGGGAGTACCCGTGGTTTGCTGCGTGGGATCTGGCTTTTCAATGTGCGACGCTGAGCCTCATTGATATCGAGTTTGCAAAAGAGCAGCTTTGGTTTCTTCTTTTTGATCAATTCCAACATCCAAATGGAGCAATTCCAGCATACGAATGGGAGTTTTCCGATTTGAACCCTCCTGTACAGGCTTGGGCGGTCTACTACGTCTATGAAATGGAGCGGAAGCAAAAAGGGAAGGGAGATATTGAGTTTCTTAGAAAATGTTTTCTCAAACTTTTGATGAACTTTGCCTGGTGGGTCAACAAGGTGGACAGCTCTGGCAACAATGTGTTCGAAGGAGGCTTTTTAGGACTTGATAACATCACACTGATCGACAGGTCAAAATCGTCTATTAACGGAGCGACACTCAGACAATCGGACAGTTCCGGCTGGATGGCGATGTTTTGTCTCAACTTAATGCGCATTTCTCTAGAGCTTTCCAAGACAGTGTCCGGTTATGAAGAGATGGCGACAAAGTTCTTCCAACATTTTGTCTATATTGCCGATGCGATGAAAAAAATGGGCAATAAACAATATGGGCTATGGAGTAATGAGGATCATTTTTTCTACGATGTCCTTTCCTACCCGAACGGCACTTCCTCTGAATTCCGCGTTCGGTCCCTTGTCGGAATTATCCCCCTTTTTGCGGTGGAAACCTTGAGTGAAGAAGAGCTGTCGCTTTTTCCCGAGTTCAAAAGAAACTTTGAATGGTTTGTGCAGCATCGAAAAGAACTGACGCAGGACCATGTTCTTCTTACTTTCAAGTCGAATAAAAAAGGGTATCTTTTAACACTTGTCGATGAAAATCATTTGAGAGAGGTCTTGAAGTACGTTTGGGACCCCGATGAATTCCGCTCAGAATTCGGACTGCGCAGTCTTTCCAAGTACCACGAAAAACATCCTTTCTACTATCAGGATAGACAAGTGGGATATGAACCCGGAGAATCTTTGGAGCGCGTGAAAGGGGGAAATTCCAATTGGAGAGGTCCTATTTGGACAGTTCCAACGTTTATGCTGACGCTATCTTTGGAGAAATTTGCAGACGCCCTCTCTAATGATTTTAAAATTTCTATTGGAAAAGAAAAGCCGGCTGATTTACATCAGATGGCACATTCGTTCGCTGATCGCGTTATTCGCATCTTTACGCTTAACGAAAAAGGGGTTCGCCCCGTCTTCGGTCCAAATTTCCCTTTTTCAACAGATCCTCACTGGAAAGATCTTCCTCTGTTTTATGAATATTACGACGCAGAAACAGGAAGAGGGCTCGGGGCCTCCCATCAAACCGGATGGAGCGGCCTTGTCGCCAATTTCATCGCTCAGTACCGTAATTAAATACTGCGCAAAGCAGCAGTGATCAGCTTGGCAAGTTCTGGCTCTCCCTGCGTTTTCGCAAGTGCTGACTTGATTGCTTTTTCTGCTTGATTATTGTTGTAGCCGAGATTTATGAGTGCCGAGAGCGCATCTGAAATCACTCCAGGTTCTCTTTGGTCCTGAAGAGGATGCAGAGTCGAATTTTTCCCTAGTCCTTTTTTGATTTTATCCCGCATTTCGACAACAAGTCTTTCCGCTGTTTTTTTCCCGATACCAGGAATTTTGCAGATCAGCTGGTAGTTGCCTTGGCTGATTGCCGCTTGCAAATCGCCGATCTCCATGTGTCCAACGAGACAAAGAGCAGTTTTTGGACCAATGCCCGATACTTCGATAAGGCTCTCAAAGAGGTCTCTCTCATGAGGGCTTAAAAAACCGTATAATTTTTGGGAGTCCTCGCGAACGACAAAGGTTGCAAAAAGTGTCACGGAAGATCCAATTGGAGGGAGCTTTGAAAAATTGCTGAAGGGAATGAGAAGACAAAATCCAACTCCTCCCGTTTCAACGATCGCTTTTAGCGGGGTCGATTCAATTAGCGTCCCTTTGATGTACTCGTACATAATTGCATCCTATGGTTTAAACTATTGGCATGGCAGATCGCAAGAGCTAGGGCATCCGCGGCGTCCTCGGGTTCAGGCATACAAGGTAGTTTAAGGAGCAGCTGGATCATTTTTTGCACTTGCTCCTTGCTAGCTCCTCCATGTCCCACGACTGCAAGTTTTGCTTTTTTGGGCGTATACTCAAAAATCGGTATCCCTCTGCGAGCGGCGGCTATCAGAACCACACCTCTTGCCATTCCCAACTTTAGGGCGCTTTGCACATTTTTATAAACGAATTGGGTTTCCACGGCAAGGGCATCGGGAGAGTAGAGGTCCAGAAGTTTTTCCAGGCTATTGAAGAGAGCGAGGTATCTTGCTGGCAACTCTGCGGTTACCGGCGGCCTAATGCACCCAAAATCGAGCGGCTCAATTGCGGGATGATTTACCTTGATCAACCCGTATCCGGTGATCCTGGTCCCGGGGTCGATTCCTAATATAGTAAGTTCTTTTTTACAGTCTTGCATCATCCCTTAATAGTGTCCTATAGTCTTAAAGAAATGAATTAAAATTATTAATATAATATTTTTCGCAATCTTGGGTATACAAAATTCCTGCTCCCTTGGTATTTTTCTATATTGAGAGTAAATCGCACCAATTCAGCTTTATTCAACGTTTTCGGAGTATTAATGGAATCTCTGCGTAGCCTGCCTGGCTATGAGCCGCGGAACATCATTGTGCGTATGCCCAACTGGATTGGAGATCTCGTCATGGCGACGCCGGTCCTCTCTGATTTGAGAAGAGCCTATCCAAATGCCAGGATCACTGCGATGTGCAGATCTCCTATCTGCGAGCTGCTTAAGGAAGATCCTGAGATTGATGAATTGTTCTGCTTTAGCAAAGCAAGTGGGTTTGGCAGACGGACAGAAAGGCGCAATATTATTGAGAAATTGCGCAAAGGCAACTACGATCTGGGGATTCTCCTCACGCACTCTTTTTCTTCCGCTTGGTGGTTCTGGCTAGGTAAAGTCCAAAATCGGCTAGGCTACGAATGTAATGGCAGAAAACTTTTACTCACTCGCAGTCTCCCATTTCCGGAAAATATTCAGAACCAACATCTCGTCGTTACCTATAAAATGCTTCTTGAGCCGCTTGGCATCCCCATCTCAGATACCCCTCCCCGCATCTATTTAACGCAAAAGGAAATGAGCGATTCTCGTGTATTGCTCAAGCAGCACGGCGTCCCTGATACTGCGCTCGTTGTCGGCATTAATCCGGGTGCGACTTATGGTTCGGCCAAGTGCTGGCTGCCGGAGAGGTTCCGCGAAGTGACGGAAAAACTCCTCAGAGATAAAGATATCTACATCGTCTATTTTGGCGATCATGCGACTGCAAATCTTGTAAAAGAGATTTGCGAGGGCCTGTCTTCAAGGGTGATTAATTTAGCAGGTCTCACCACTCTTCGTGAGCTCAGTAGTTTGATCAGCAATTGCGATGTGATCCTTACAAACGACAGCGGGCCCATGCACATCGCCGATGCCATTGGCACTCCGATGGTCGCCCTCTTTGGTTCTACAAGCGATGTTGTGACCGGCCCCTATCGATCGGGAACGATCATCCATAAACATGTGGAGTGCTCTCCCTGCTATCAGCGCACATGCCCTATTGATTTCCGCTGTATGAAGAGGATTGAAGCCGACGAAGTTTATGAAGCTGTCATTAAAATCTTGAACATCAAACGTTCAAAACTACACATCATCGCTTAAAGGCTTTAAAATCATGCCTAGCATCAAGCAACTTATTAGAAAATTTAGGGTCAATCCCCTTGACTCGCAGCTAAAGCGCGCAAAAAAGAATGATCTGCACAGATTCTTGATTTTGTGGAACCGTGGACTTGGAGACATTCCTCTTGGCCTCTACGCTTTGACCCATCGGATACGCGAATATATTCCCGATGCGGAGATTACTTTTGTGACGCGCGCCGATCTAGTAGATGGGTTTAAGATGTTAGCGGGTGTGGACGTGGTTGCTGACCCTGAATGGAAAAGAGGAACCCCCGTTGATCTCGATAAAACGCTTTTGAATACGGGGCTGGCGCGCAGAGATTTCGATGTGATTTTAGAGCGCCCCGATCCTACAAACTGGCTTACATGGCAGCTTGGGAAATTAACTCCCAAGCTGAATTGGAATGCGGAGTGGGATGCCTTTTGTGAAAGATTTTCTCTTGATCCTCAAAAAAAATACGTCGGGGTCCACGTCCAGACGGAGACGAATTACGCCTATGAAAAAAATTGGCCAATTTTACACTGGAAAGAGTTTTTCAAAAAAGCGCATGAGGAGCAAGGAGTCGACATCATCCTGTTTGGTTTTTCTCCCAATCCTGCATTTGAAGGAGAAGGGATTATCGATTTAAGAGGAAAAACCTCTCTTTACGAAATGCTCTCGATTGTTAAAAATCGCTGCCAATACTTGCTCGTCCCCGATTCCGGGTTATTGTCGATCACTTACTATATTGATGCTACTTTCCCCATAAATGTTGTTTCGCTTTGGGCAGACCCCAAACAGGGAGTCCTAAGACAAAATGTGGCCTCCCCAAATTCTCAACTTCGCCACCATCCGTTAATTGCAGAGAATAAAGATTTGAAGACGGTAAGCGTAGAGAGCGCTGCGAGACTTCTGTTTTCAGGAAGGTCCTGATGGCATACGGCAAAATAAAAGAAATTCTCAATCAAATCGGACAGCCGCATCTGCTAGATGGAACCCTGCAGCTCTCACCGGAAAAACTGCAGGCTTTTTTAGCCCAGGTGCAAAAATACGATCCTCGATTGCTGGCTGCGCAAAGAGAGTTGATTGGTAAAGTGCTAGAGCCGCACCCAGAAGATCTTCCATGCATTCATTTTGAAACGAGCGGAAATTCTGAGGATTATTCCAGAGGAGAAGCGTTAGTTCGGCAAGGAAAGGTGGGATGTCTCATTCTTGCAGGCGGGCAGGGAACGCGCCTTGGATTCGATGGACCTAAAGGAACAATCCCTGTGACTCCAACAAGTGGAAAAAGTCTCTTTCAACTTTTTTGCGAGCGAACTAAATCAGCCGGAGAAAATCTTCCCCTCTGCATTATGACCTCTCCTTCTAATCATAAAGAGACCGTCCAATTTTTTGAGAGCCGCGGCCATTTTGGGCTAGATCCCAATCAAGTGAGTTTTTTTCAGCAAGGAGAGCTTCCGTTTGTCGATGATGAGGGTCATTGGTTCTTGGAAAGATCTGGAAAAATTGCAGAAGGGCCAGATGGAAATGGCCACGCCCTGCGCCTGTTTTACGATCTTGGCCTTTGGGAGAAGTGGCAAACAGCCGGAGTGCAATATCTCAATATCATTTTTGTCGATAATGCCCTTGCAGATCCCTTCGATCCCGAATTTGTCGGATTTACTGCAAGACAGGGTGTCGATGCTGCTTTAAAAGCAGTTGCTAGACTTTCTCCTGATGAGAAGATGGGCGCTCTTGTGGAAAGAAAAGGAAAACTAAAGGTGATCGAGTATTCGGAGATCCCGTCCAATGGGTCCCAATACACCTTGTCTAGTACAGGCATGTTCTGTTTATCAATGGGATTTATTAAGTACTTATGCGGAACGCTTAAGGCAGAATTCCCTTTGCACCTGGCGCGCAAAAAAGCCGGCATCGGAGGGGATATGCATATCTGGAAATGCGAGCGGTTTATCTTCGATCTTCTCGAGTTTGCACGATCCAGCGCAGTTCTAGTTTATCCTCGCGAAAAGATCTATGCCCCTCTGAAAAATGCTACCGGTGACAAGAGCCTTGAGACTGTTAAGAAGTCTTTAGCTGCTCAAGGATTTGATTGAATTTATACAGGGAATTGCAAATCGTGAGAGTTTCTGGTATGTTCGGGAAAAAAATGGAAAATGCATGCGGATCGCTTATTTAGGTGCCGGTACCTGGGGGTTTTGCCTAGCCTCCCTGTTAGCTTCAAAGGGTAATCAGGTCGTTTTGTGGACATCCAGTCACGAGTTTGCTAAAACGCTTAGTAAAAAAAGAGAGCATCCCAAGCTACCGAAAGTGCAGGCTCCGGAGGGCGTTGAGTTTACCTCCGATCTTAAATATGCGCTGGAAGGAGCGGAGATGCTCGTCGAGTCTGTCACTTCAAAAGGGATTCGCCCTGTTTTTGAACAGGTGCTCGCCTTTGGCGGTGTCAATTGTCCTATCGTGATCACATCGAAGGGAATTGAGCAAAATAGCGGACTTCTTTTGCCGGAAGTAGTTGTGCAAGTACTCGGCGAAGAGATGCGCAAAAACATCTGCTGTTTGAGCGGACCTAGCCATGCAGAAGAATTGATTCAGAAGCTCCCCACCTCAGTTGTTGCAGCTTCTTATGATCCTAAAATCATGCGCCAAATCGTCGACATTTTTGGAACTCCTTTTTTTCGCGTTTATCCAAATTCCGATGTGAATGGCGTGGCTTTTGGCGGAGCTCTGAAAAATATCATCGCCATTGCCTGCGGAATTTCTGATGGTCTTGGGTTTGGAGACAATACTAAAGCTGCATTAATGACGCGCGGCTTGCATGAAATCCGCAAGCTAGCCTCCACCAAAGGGTGTAATTCTGAGACATTGAACGGACTTTCCGGCATGGGAGATCTTTGTGTCACTTGTCTTTCCAAGTTAAGCCGGAATTACATGTTCGGCCGTTTGATCGCTGAAGGTCTTGATTTGAGCACTGCTCAAGAAAAGATCGGAATGGTTGTAGAAGGCGCTTACACTTGCGTTTCCGCTCTGCAACTTGCGCAAAAAAACCACATCGAAGTTCCCATTACAAAAGCGATCTATTCCATTCTTTACGATGGTCTTAATCCTAGAGATGCAGTTAAAGCGCTTCTTCAACGCGCCATCAAGGAAGAGCACCAATGACAGATCAATCAATAGAAGGTTTGAAAGTTGTTAGCAGCCAGGAGATGGCGCGAATCGAGAGCATTGCTTACTCTGAAGGAGCTTCGGAAGAGACCTTTATGGAAAATGCCGGAGAGGTCGTAGCGGAAGCTGCTTTGGCGTATATTCAAATCAATGAACTCCCAAAAATTGTGACACTTCTTGTTGGCAAGGGAAATAATGGCGGCGATGCCTACGCTGCCGGCACAATTTTGATGCAACATGGATGTGAGGTCACAGCGCTCCCTATCTATCCTTTGGAGAGCTGCGGGCCTCTTTGCAGGCAAATGTATGAAAAATTTCGCTCCTGCGGCGGCAATATCCTGGAGGGACAATCTTTATCATTTGAGCCGGATGGAATCATTCTCGATGGTCTGGTTGGAACAGGTTTTAAAGGTAAGGCAGAAGATGCTTTGGCCCGCGCCATTGAGGGCGCTAACCAATCCGGTCTTCCCATTCTCGCAATTGATATCCCCTCAGGCTTAAACGGAACGACAGGCGAGGTGGGCACAGTAGCGATTCATGCGACGATCACTATTGCTTTAGGTCTGCCGAAAATTGGTTTTTTTCTAAAAGACGGCTGGGATCATGTAGGCGTCTTGCATACTGAGAATTTTGGGTTGGAACAAAAATACATCGATCTTGCAAAGCCGCTCGCCTTTCTCTTGAATGAAGAGAGGCCCTTCGAGCTTTTTCCTCCGCTCAAACGCACGAGACACAAATACGAGGCAGGCTACGTTCTTGCGGTCGCAGGATCAAAAGGGATGCCGGGAGCTGCACTGCTTTCTAGCTACGCCGTTTTGCGATCTGGCGCCGGTATGGTCCGCTTATTTCATCCCTCTGGCATGGAAGAAGAATTATCCGGTGCACCTTATGAACTCATCCGGCAAGGGTGGGAAGGAAAGGATATTAAGTGTATCCAGCAGGAAGCAAAAAGGGCCAAATCTTTGCTCATCGGCCCCGGGATTGGCAGGGAAAATAGCGCAAAACAGATGCTTCAAAACGTACTTGAGAACATCGCGCTTCCTATGGTGATCGACGCGGACGCTCTCTTCTTTTTGGCTGAGAATCCTTCATGGAAAATCCCTTCCGGCTCTGTTCTCACTCCGCATGTGGGTGAGATGAGCCATTTGCTTAAAGGTGAAAAACCAGGCATGGAACTTTGTCAAAAATATGCGGAAGAAAAAAATGTCACGGTTGTTCTCAAAGGCGCTCCCACTTTTATTTTCCATCCTCATACAACGCCTATAATTATCCATCATGGAGATCCTGGAATGGCGACAGCAGGGTCGGGGGATGTGTTGACTGGTATTATTGCTTCAATGATGGCTCAAGGGTGCGATGCAAGAAAAGCAGCTTCCTTGGCCGTTTATTTGCATGGACTCTCCGGCGAGATAGCGGCGAGCAGTCTTTCATCCTACTGCATGACAGCGTCAGACCTCATCGAGTTTCTTCCCGATGCTTTCCTGCAAACTCTGGATTGAAATTTACTGATTTTCTTGGCTGTGTTTTTTCTTCCTTCGATTAGTTACAAATTTTACTAACATCCTGGCGATCACCAAAAAGGCAGTAGTGATGATCATGGGTTTGTCGATTTTTTGTGTGAGTAGCGGATCATCAGCACAAGTATAATTGCAGTGACTATTGTTATCGGAAGAAGGACGTTGTAGAGATAGGCGTCGAGAAAAGCAATACAAGCTCCCAAAACTCCAAGTGCGATTCCAACGAAGATGAGGGTGGATTCGATATAAATCCCTGCGAGATAAGTGGCGAGGGCAAGAAGAAGTAAGGTCAATAGGCTCGCCTCAAACCTTCCAACAAGTCCAATGCTTACAAAGTAAGAAGCGACAAAAATGGCGGCCATCAATCCAACCCAATGGGCGATCTCATGCCAGATTGTGAGAAGCGTCGTTTTCCATCCCTTTCTTTTGAGATGCCAGTTCAAAGCAAGACTTAAGGCAGCATAAACGACAGCTAGAAATTGCCAGTAATGCCAAGCCCCGTCTTTTTTGATGTCAGTTATAAAGACGCCGATGAAGCCGAGCATGAGCATGATCGATGCGGTGATCAGGCGTGTTTTAAAAGCTGTGTTATTATTTTGTATGGGATCCATTTTTTGAACCTTTTTGCTTTTGAGGGAAAGGGATAGCGTAGAAAATGTAGAGCGAGTTGGCTCCGGGATTTCTGTGCGCTAAGTGCGCATGGGAGATGTGGTTGAACTGCGCTCCAAAACGCCCCCTATTATGGAAGACGTAGGCGATTTCTAGCCCAGAGCGGAAGTTGATGGGGAATCCCAGCTTTTTCCCATGGCCCTGGTAATAGACGCCAGGAGCAAAACTGGGTGTTAGAACGACTTTTCTGCCTAAAAAAATATCGTAGGCAATCCCGCCGCAAGCAAAGAAGTTTGTATCTGTCGTAATAAAAAAAGCAACCAAGGGCCTAAGGTGGTAGCAGTTGACTTCCCAGCGGTATTCGATTTGGGCCATGACCCTGGGCTTCGTCTTAGTGACATTGAAGCTTCCCTCTCCAACCATAAGGTGGGATGGCCCCGGAGTTTTTTCCGCATAGATCATTTGACAAATCGAAAGGACTAAAGCAATGGATGTAAAAATAATTTTAAAAATCATTGGGAATTTTCCTTTAAAGCTTTAATGACGCTGAGAGGGCCGCGTACTTTGGCTAATCTATTGAAAAACCTTTAATTTGGCATGTGTTTTTTTGGGAAGGTGAGATTTTCGTTGGCGTTGACTCAATCCGGTTAATTGGAATATAATTTCCGTTTAGGTGTAAATATGATGAATTTTATTCTTATTGTTATAAGTATTATTTTCTTTCAAAGCGCGAATGCGATTTCTTTTCATAAAAATGAGATCGTTCTTTCAGAAGAATTTCTCTCCCCTGCATGGGAAAATTACGATTGCCATAGTTCTTCGATTGTTGAAACAGGAAATAGAGAGCTGCTCGTCCTTTGGAAAGGGGGATTTGGAAAAGGAAAATCCAACATCGACATCAAATCGAAAGTGGGGATCTGGCAGTCCCGTTTTGATGGAACGAACTGGAGTTTGCCGGAAGAGGTTCATTTTGAAGATGACGGCGTTGTTTGGAACCCGGTTGTGACAATGCTACCCTCTGGTGAGCTACTTCTTTTTTATCGCGTAGGTGATTCTCCTAGAGATTCTGTCGCTTTTTTAAAGCGTTCAATAGATGGAGGAACTCATTGGTCAGCGTCGGAGTTTTTACCAGCTGGCATTAATGGTCCCACGAAAAACAAGCCGCTTGTTTTAGAAGATGGAACGCTGATTTGCCCTTCCTCTTTGCAAGCGGGCTCTCCGGATGGAGTTTATCAGGTCACAGCAGCATGGATCGATATCTCCAAAGATGGTGGAAGAACGTGGAGTAAAAGCGGTCCTTTAGTAATTCCCGGACAGCCTTTTGGCGCTGTTGAACCTGTCTTATGTTTTGATAAAGAAGGCGACCTTCGCCTTCTTTGCAGAGATCGCGCTCAGCGAATTGGTGGAGTAAACGGCGCTATTTGGACCTCTGTTTCTTCTGATATGGGGATGACGTGGACAGAGCTTGAAAAAACAACACTTCCAAATCCCGATTCTGCGATTGACGTGGTGGATATGGGAGAGGGGAACCTCGTTTTGTTTTACAATCACTCTTCGGTAGAGCGCTTTCCACTTTCTATTGCAGTCTCCAAAGACGGAGGAAAGACATGGGAGAGGAGCTGTGATCTAGAAGAAAAGACAGGAGAGTTTCCTGCAGCAATTTGCGCTAAAGATGGCATGGTCCATATCACCTACGCTTATGGAATGGAATCCGGGCAGCGGAAGATCAAACACACTGTGATCGATCCAGCAAAACTTTTTGGTAATCCAGGTACCACTCAGTAAATTTCGCAAGGCCGCATGCAAGCGAGGTCCTCGGTTCGAAACCGAGGGTAGCTTTTGCTTTAGCGATATCTGCAAATGTCGCAAGGACATCACCTGGTGGAGTGGGCTCGAAAGAGATTCTGGCTTTTTTCCCCAGGAGCGATTCCAAAGTGGAAATCAGATCGATCACACTGACAGGGCAGTTGTTGCCCAAGTTGAAAATTTCATAAGAAGCGCCAAGGTCAATAGCTGCGATCGTCCCCTCAACAATATCATCGATATAAGTGAAATCGCGCATCAGCTTCCCTTCTCCAAAAACAGAAATTGGCTCCTCGTTCAGGATTGCTTTTGCGAAAGAGTAATAGGCCATATCGGGGCGTCCCCAGGGGCCATAGACGGTGAAAAAGCGCAGTCCGGTGCACGCAATTCCAAAAAGATGATGGTAAGAATGTGCGATGAGTTCTCCTGCGCGCTTTGTTGAGCCGTAAAAACTCGCCGGTCTATTGACAGGGTCAGTTTCAGAAAAGGGAGTTTTTGAGTTAAGACCGTAGACAGAGGAAGAGGAAGCGTAGATGAGTTTGGTTTCAGGGAAGAGGCGCAGCGCCTCTAAAACTTGCACGAATCCGCTTAGGTTGCTGTGGACATAGCTTTCAGGGTGTTGGAGCGAATAACGCACGCCCGCCTGCGCAGCCAAGTGAACGACGTGGGTGATGGAATTGTTTCTAATTGCATCTTCTATCTGTTTTCTATCTGTGATATCGCAATGAATGACAGAAATTCCCAGCTCGCTGAGCTTATTTTCGCGTTCTTTCTTTAGCCGGGCATCGTAATAGGAGTTGAAATTGTCACAGCCAAAGACGGCATCTCCTCTTTTCTTGAGTGCAACAGCGAGATGAAACCCGATAAAACCGGCAATTCCTGTGATAAAGATGCGTTTCATGTTGACTCTTAAATGGGATTATTAAAAAAATACATGCCTTTCTAAAGGATAACTGAACTCGATGCATTTTTTAAAGTCTCATTTTATACGCCTGTCTTACGTAGTTTTTCTTCTAATTGTCTCCGCATGCACAAATCCCCCCTATCGCGGAAGCGATGTTCTAGGCGCAGATGATTTCGTGATGGACTCTTACAGAATAAGGGAGGGGAAACTCTCTATCTTGTCGATGGAGGGCTGGGACTATCACGAGCTTTCACCTGATCTTTTGGAAGAGTATCAAGATGTGATCAACAACGGCGATGTTCTGCAGATCGTTATTTACCACCCGACGCGGAGCGATCTCGTTGAATCGGTGCAGAGGATTGGCCAGATTGTGGGTTTTCGCGTCACAGACGGGAAGATCTATTTACCCGACCTTCCTCCAGTGCATGTTGAGGGATTGACCTTGCATCAGGCTCAAAGTGAGATTGAAAAGCTCTACCTTGAGCAAATTAGAGATGTCAATGTCTTCATTTCGTATAAAGATCGCCTTTTGAGAAAAGTGGAACTGGCAGGTCTTGTTCAAGTTCCCAATATTCCCGTTGATGGGCGCTTGCGTTTGTTTGAAACCCTCTCTATTGCAAAAGTTCCAACCAACGCCAATTTATTTAAAAGTTATGTCGTGCGCGACAATGCTCTGCTCCCGGTCGATCTGTATAAATTGCTCAAAGGGGGAGACATGAGCCAAAATGTCGTAATGCGCGGAGGAGACAAGGTCTATATCGCAGATCCTTCCGCATCGACATTGATGGTCCTTGGAGAAGTTTGCAAAGAGCGCGTTGTCGATGTGCCCGATGGCTTCATGACACTTCGCAAAGCAATTGGCGAAGCGGGAGGGATTTTGGCGTCCGGCGATAAATCTTATATTCAAGTGATCCGCGGCAATATTCTTCATCCCAAAATTTATACGCTCCATTGGGAGCATGTTGTCCGGCTTCCCAACGATAGCATGCTTTTGATCCCGGGAGATATTGTGTATGTCGCGGCAAGACCTCTTTCAGAATGGAACCGTTTTGTCAACGATCTGCTGCCAACATTTATTGCGCTTGATTTAGTCACTAAAGGCATCAAATCGATAGGTGTAAACGTTCCATGACATCATTAGATCACGACCAGATTTTGTTTACATTTACCGATTTGAAGTCCCTTTTTTTGCACAATAAAGCCCGCATCATAAGATCTATTGTCATTGGAGGTTTGATTGCTTTTACCTTTCTATTGCTGCGCCCTTTTCACTATAAAATCGAATCCACTTTCAAGCAATCGAGTAGGCAGGACGGTCCGGTATCCGGCGTGAAGGAGATTTTTCGCCAGTTTATGCCTCATTCTTCTGAGAGCGGGATCATCGCAGTCATGCAGTCAACAGAGGTGATGAAAGGAGCTGTTCAAAAGTTGGGGCTGCAAGTGAGGTGCGATCGGGACGGGTTCATTACTGAACTTGTAAAAAGAGCCCGCAATAATTTTGTGGCAGAATTTGGAGAAGCTCCTCCTGATCAGGATAAGTTCTCTTTTTCCAATGTCCAGTATTCCGGGGAGAAAGGATTGGGCATGTTTCTTTGCTTAAAAGAGGGCGGACTCTATCAACTGTTCGACTCCAAAAAACAGCCTTTGAGCGTGGGTAAATTGGGAGAGGCTTTGTCATTTCCGGGAGGAAAGCTGACTCTTAACTCTTATCCTAAGTATGCGAAGATAGATAAGTATTACAGCCTGTCGGTAAGTCCACTGGTTGGAACCATAGAACATTTGAGGTCGAAGCTGAAGGTATTGCCTCATCGACTAGATGGAGCTATTTTGCAGTTCATTTTTTTGAGCGATGATCGCAATTCGGGAGCTGATTTTTTAAATGAATTGATGCTCAGCTACCAGGATTATCTAAAACGGGAAAGTGACGACTATTACCAAAAGCAGCTCCATTATTTGGGCAAGCGCCAAGAAGAGCTGACAGCCATCTACGATTTAGCGCTCATTGAGCATGCAGATTACTTGAAAGAGAACTTGGCTAAAAATGGATTCATTGGATTCGAACAGGAGATCGAAACGCTCTCCGAACCTAAAAATCTCTATACTTCCAAGCTCTTCGAAATAGATCTCGAACTGAAGAGATTGATGGATTCGAAAGAGACATTTGCGCGCAGCTCATTAAAAGGCGAGCAGGTCCCGCACCAACCGGTAAGCGAAGAGATATCTCTGGTGAAACAGCAGCTTGAAGAAGCGAGCCTTCTTTTGCAATGTGTTGAAAAAGGGGAAAAAATTCCCTCCACTCCATCCCTCTTAAAAGAGCCGAGAAGCGCAGTAGCGCTGCTTGTGAAACAGATGACCTCTTCGATGCAAAAAATGCCCGGCCTTGAGGCAGAATCTCTTGCGATTTTGCGAGCAAGTGTGGACCAATTGGAGCAAAAGCACAAAGCCTTAGAAGAAGATTTAAAGCTTAAAGAGCAAAGATTAGATGAATTTTCCGCCTTAAGTTTAGAGACAGCCCAAGAGCTTCTTATGGACTATACAAGGCAGCGCGACAGCCTTCAGGCCCAAATGAGAGAACTCGTCTTTTTAAGACAGCAGTTAGCGCGCCCAGGGTTTGAAATCAGCTCGCTCGGCGGTGTTTTCGAAGACGGTGTGACAAGGGACCTCGTAAGCCGTGCAAGTGCGATTGCTCTGCAATTAGAAGATGAGAACAATCGGAGCGTAAAAGAGCAGGAGCGTTTAAATGAAACGCTTCAAACTCAGAAAAATTTTCTCTCGCATTACATCTTTCAAACAGTGGATTTGAAAAGACTGAGGATAAAACTTCTCGGCGACAAAATCGCATCGCTCCAACAGGCGGCTTGCTCTCTTTTACAATCTGAAAAAGAACTGCTGAAGGAGAAGCTCTTAGAGCTAAATGGGAAAATGGAGGAGCTGCCTGAAAAATGGCGCAGGGAATCTTTACTTACCTTGAAAAAAGAGCTTGGAGCTGCCATGCTGCAGGGGGTATCGCAGTTCATCGAGACAAAATTTTTAGCGCAGCACACCACTCAGATTGCTTCTAAGCCGCTCGATATTGCCATCCCCCCCTTAAGGCCCAAGCCGCCGAGAATACTCTTTTACACTTTGGTTATTGCGCTTTTTTCAGGAGTTCTTCTTTGCATTTTGATTTTTTGCAAAACGCTGTTCAAGGGAATTCCCGTATCCGATGAGACCTTGAGGCTTTTGGGACTTCATGTCAGCGGAAAACTCTCCAAATACTGCAACACTTCGCTATCTGAAGTTCAGGAAAAAGATTTGGAAACGCTGCGCCATGCAGCTAGCCTATTAACATCGAGACATATTGGTCCTACAGGACTTGTGGCAGCGTGCATTTGCGGCAAAAACTCTGATTACACACGGCCCCTTGCTGAACTTCTAGCGATGCGAAATTTGAGATCGATTGTCCTGCAATGTTCTTTTGATAAAACTCTCCACAAAGAAGAGATACCGGGATTATGGCAATATCTCCAAGGTCAAATTCCAGAGCTGCCGATCAGGCGCCAGGAGAAATGGGATTTTGTGACAAGTGGGGGAACATCTCGCCATGGTCCAGAAATCCTTTCAGGCCCTGCTTTCCAAAATCTTCTTTCCGACCTAAAGCAACGTTATGATATCGTTCTTCTTTATTGCAGCACAGGTCCAGCTAAAATGGAAGGGGTCTCTCTTCTTAATATGGCAGATGTTGTCCTTGTCAGCGTTGCGGGGGAAAATAGAAGGGATCTCAATTTTTATGGTGCATGGGGTGAGAAGAAGGGTGAGGGCAGTGTGAGCTTTATCTTCTCAGAGGGGTTTTGTTAAATGAGTGCTAAAACGATTCTTGTGACCGGTGGAGCCGGGTTCTTGGGCTCCCATCTCTGTGAGAGGCTCCTTGGCGAGGGACATACGGTCATCTGCCTGGACAATTTTTTTACCGGAGCCAAGGAAAATATTCTTCCGCTTTTGGACCAACCTCGCTTCAAATTGATCGAGCACGACGTCTGTCAAAGTATCGATTTGGAGGCCGATCAGATTTACAACCTCGCCTGTCCCGCATCTCCCATTCATTATCAGCACGATCCGGTAAAAACGATTAAGACAAACGTGCATGGCGCGATCAACATGCTCGAGCTAGCAGTAAAAAGAGGCGCTAGAATATTGCAGGCTTCAACTAGCGAGGTTTACGGAGATCCCTATGTCCATCCCCAAAGAGAAGATTACTGGGGCAATGTCAATCCGATCGGCATTCGCTCTTGTTATGATGAAGGGAAGCGCTGCGCGGAGACGCTCTTTTTTGATTTTCACCGCCAGTTCAAGCTTCCGATCAAAGTGGCGAGAATTTTCAATACCTACGGACCCCGCATGCATCCGAGTGACGGTCGGGTCGTTTCCAACTTTATTGTTCAGGCCCTCAAAAACTCTCCGATCACCATTTATGGGGATGGATCCCAGACGCGCTCTTTTTGTTATTACGAAGATCTCATTGATGGTTTGGTCCGGCTCATGAACTCTCCTCTAGATCTCATAGGGCCTGTCAATTTGGGAAATCCCGTAGAATTTACTATTCTTGAGCTTGCAGAGCTTGTCCTAGAGCTCACAGGTTCGCGCTCAGAGCTCATTTTCCATCCTCTCCCAAGCGATGACCCCAAACAGCGCAAGCCGGATATCGGCTATGCAAGAAATGAGCTCAGCTGGCAGCCGAAAACGCAGCTGAGAGAAGGTCTTCTCAAAACAATCCAATTTTTTCACTCTGCCGGCATAAAGTAGCGCCAGTTGAAAGTTATACCGAAATTGTTTCAAAAGTTGGGAATAAGTGAGAGGTTTGAATCATACCTTGTTTAAATGTTGCCGTACTAACAATAAGTTCTCTCGATAGACAGCGCATGCTTCCTTCATAGCTTTAAGCACATCTACTTCATGCCAGAGGTCTTTTTCATGATGTCGCCCAACTTGAAATTCTGTCTCAGGGCGAAAAGAACGGGGAGAATGTAGAGGAGATGGGGAAGGAAAGTTATCAGTTAGGGAGGGAATTGGTCTTACTTGAAATTCTGTCTCAGGGAGGAAAGGGGGGGAGAATGATCCAGAGATGGGGAAGGAATTTGCTTCACCTGAAATTCGGGCTCGGAAGGAGTGTAACGTGAAAAGTGAAAAAGAGATGGGGAAGAAGGGCGATAGTAATCATTTTGGTCAGAACTGTTTTTAGCAGATTTTGCCATTGAATCTGCTATAATTTCTTGCATGAGCAAAAGGTGTTTATCGTTTACTTTATTAATCAATTCAAGCAATTCCAGGTCTTCTTTTTCTAATCGATTCATGTCGATTCCTAATTCAAAAAAGCATTTATTCCAAACGATTCGCTCATCCTCTGAAATGTTTTCGAAAATACTTCTTAAAAGTTTAGCTGTATGAACATTTTTTTCATGGAAAAGCCTAAAGGCAAGTTTTTGAATGACTTTTAAGGAGTAGGCTTTTTCTTTTGAAAGAGAGTTTAAATGTTCCACAACCCGATAACGGGTATTCCAAAATTTATCGTGCAAGATCCAACCTGAGAGCAAATGTGTTATAGAAGATGAGGATAGGTCTGCTAAATGGAGCAGACCTGGAGCTTCAGAATTGATCCCCTCAAACACTCTTGTTTTAAGTGCATCTTCGGCTTTAGGATTTTGCAAAATCTCTAGGAACATCTCAGTTAGACACAAACTAAAATGCCGACCTTTAGATTTGATATGTTCAATACTGCCAATACACTCTTTACAAACTTGATCAAAATCGTTTTTTTGAGTCAGATTGGTCAATCGCCATCTCACTTCCCATGCGTCTGGATACCAACTTCCTCCAACTCCTTCGCATGATTTCTTAAGAGTATCAAGTAAGGAGGTAACTAGAGTTCCTGGAGACAGGGATGCAATTGCCTCAATCGTCCCTTTTAACAAACTGCTCCCCAGGTTCTTAGCAGTATTTGTAAACAACCCTTCTTCATATCCGAGAAGTTCTGCTGCCGCTAGACAACACTCTGTTTCGAACACAGTGCCAACTTCTGTTTTAGGCAATGTCGACTTAACCTGCGCTAATTGACGAATAATTTCATCTTTTGTTTCTTTGTAAACATTTCTTTTGTGTTCGTGATTCTGAAACATGGTTATTTCAACAAAAATCCGAGCAGCTTTGCTCAACTGATATTTCAAGTTATCAGAATGCTGAATTGAATCCAGAGATAGAATATTAATGATTTTTAATGTTAATAATGTAAATTCACTTTTAAACTCATTTTGCTCCCCAGCCACTTTGTTGCTGATCACTTCATTTCCGAATTCAACCAACTGACCTATTAACTCATCTGTATCGTGTGCCGAAATAGGTTTTTTTTCCAACATTTCGTACATCGAGCATGTACGTTGGGTGAGCGATAGCAAAGCATTAGTCATCTGAACCTGCTATGAAATGTTTGATTTTGGAAATGGTAGCATCAGCGCAGGAATGTGTAAAGAAAACTTTTTGATTTCTCATGGCAATCTCGTTTGAATTTCCTGTTCTTGAGTGGTTTCTGCATATCCTTGATCAAAATATTTTATCCCCTGGACGCGAGAAAACTCGGTCGTTTACGGCCGAGTTTTCTCGCGTCCAGGGATAAATAGGATCGGTCATCGCGTTTAATTTGATTCAAAGTGCGATGCCTTTTTTGGGTATACAATAGGGAGGACTAGAAAAAAAAGCCCAAATCGTGCAATTTGTTGCCATTTGAGGTATTATGATACGGTTTCTCTCTTTTTGCTTTGTTTTCCTAACTGGCATTTCCGTCCATGCATCCAATCAGGACGTCCCAAAGTTGCAATTAAGCGCCTCCGCGTCGATCTCAAAACCTGCGGATGAGCTTCACATGAAGATCGGCGTCATTACGCTTGGCGACACTGCAGAGGAAGCGCTGAAAGAAAATAGTCGTAAGATGCAGGATGTGATAACAAGCATCCGGACCGCTGGACTTAATCAAGACGATTATGAGACGAGTCATTTTTCGATCAATCCTACGTATTCGCCCTATCCTCAAAATCCTTCTCCAAACTGGAAACAGAGTATCATTGGCTATGAAGTGACTAATTCGATCCTTGTACATACTGCCCAACTAGATATCGCCGGCAAGATCATTGATTTGGCTAATCGCGCCGGAGCAAATAGCATCTCGGACATCCGGTTTGGCCTTCATTCCTCTCGCACCTACTGGACAGAAGCCCTGTCGGCTGCAGGAGCCAATGCTGTAAGCGATGCTCAGGCAATTGCAGATGCTACGGGCGTGCAACTTGTGCGCGTCCTTTCTATCTCTTTGAATCACACCCAAGTTCACTCTCCCCAACTCAGTCTCCCCAGCATGGCGAGAATGGGGGGTGACGCTGCCCCTCCTATCGAACCCGGCGAGGTCACTATCGAGGCCAACGTGACTTTGGTTTATGAAATTCGCTAAAGCGGCACAAGTTCTGAAGTGAAGGGGAAACGTTTTGGAGCATTTCGGGACCAGTGACAGGCGGTCATTGTTTGATGAGGATCTCAAATAGATGCGCATCGTCCTTAATGGAGCCTACAAATTCTTCTTCTATCCCATTAATCTTTCCACAAGGAGTTTCCAATGCATCGTCTGCTATTTTCAAAATTCAGCGCCTACATTTTTTTTATTTTTTCATGCCTATTCGCTTTTTCCGCAGAAGAGAATTTTCTTTTGATCAATGGGGAAACTGATGAAAGCGTCCTTGAGTTTGGCCCCTACATCAATGATCAAATCTCCCCTTGCTCTTCCTTCAAGATCACTTTAGCTTTGATGGGATATGATGCGGGGATTTTAAAAGATGAAAACACTCCAACTTGGGATTTCCAAGACGGGTATGATGATTGGCTCGCATCGTGGAGAGCCCCACAAACCCCAAAGTCTTGGATGCAATGTTCCTGCGTTTGGTATTCCAAGATCTTAAGTGTGCAATTGGGATTGGAAAACATGCAAAACTATTTGAACGCCTTTGAATATGGGAATCAGGACATGTCAGGAGGAGTGGCTCCACCCGGACCTACAAATGTCGCATGGATAAACTCCTCACTAAAAATCTCCCCAAAAGAGCAAGTAAAATTCATCCAGAAAATGGTCCGGGGCAAACTCCCCATTTCAAGTCATGCTCTTCAAATGACAAAAGCAATTCTATTTAAAGAAGAATTACCCGGAGGATGGAAGTTATTCGGGAAAACAGGATACAGCGGCTCCGACATTGCAAAGGATGGAAAAACTCTGCAACATTCGTGGTTTGTAGGATGGATCGAAAAAGATGCCCGCTTCTTCCCATTTGCCTATCTCATCCGCGATAAGCAAATTAAGCTCGATCAAAGAATCCCCAGAGTCAAACAGCTATTATTGGAATCGAAACTTCATTAAGACGATCCGGGTGCCAAATTTTGAGACAACTTGAGTATATTGGCCAAGATGCTGAGATATTTGTTCAGCTTATTACGGATATACTCCGTCCACTTGAAAGTTGGCCGGCAGCTTGCTATCCCGCCTGCCGGCCAACTTTTGAGACAGCTTGAATATTGTGTATTCCCATGGACCGCAATCAGTGAGTAAATGAGAGGGTTACCATTTGGCTCTAGCAGCCATAGTTATCAAGTGTGGCTACACCATTGTGAAAAATTTCCAAACTCATACATATTATTGCAACCTGATAATTGATAAGTAAAGACTCAACGCTTGTGCGGTAATAAAGGGGTTAATTGGAGGTGCAATTTGAACTGTCGTATTGGTAACATTCGTTAGAACTGCCGTTCCTCCAGCAGGAATGTTAACTATGACTGATATACCTTGCATAGTGTTTACAGCTGATGCTCCAATATAATATTGGTCGCCGGAAGGCGAGAGTGTGAGGGCAAATGATACACCCCCTGCGAACGATGTAGACGTAGAGTATCCCACTGAGATCTGGTAAAGGCCTGCGTTTGCAAAATTGATTGTAGTGGGGCTAGGAAAACCAGTTAAAGTTATCCCGCCTCCCATCTGGGAAATATTATATATAGCATCTTGGCCTGAACTTATCGTCTGGGAAGTTTGTGAATACCCAAAGAAGTAGTCCCCGAATACCTGACCAGTTTTTCCGGTTACTCCTGTCGCACCTGTTGGACCCGTAGCACCTGTTAGACCCGTAGTACCTGTCAGACCCGTAATGCCACTCGTTGCACCTGTTGGACCTATTAGACCCGTAGCACCTGTTGCACCAGTTGCACCTGTTACACTTGTTGCACCTGTCGTACCCGTTGCACCTGTCGTACCTGTTGCACCCGTCGTACCTGTTGCACCTGTTGCACCTGTCGTACCTGTTGCACCTGTCGCACCTGTCGCACCTGTTGCACCTGTCGCACCTGTGGCACCTGTTGCACCTGTCGTACCTGTCTCACCTGTCGTACCCGTCGTACCTGTCTCACCTGTTGCGCCTGTCGCACCTATCGTACCTGTTGCACCTGTCGTACCTGTTGCTCCTGTTGGACCCGTACTACCACTTGTTGCACCTGCTGGACCTGCTGGACCTATTAGACCTGTAGCACCTGTTGCACCAGTTGCTCCGATTATTCCTGGATCACCTGTCGCTCCAGTCGGACCTGTGATTCCTGTTGCACCTGTTTGACCGGTTGCTCCAGTTCCCACTACACTTGGCCCCGGGGGACCTGGAGGACCTGGAGGACCTTGTAACGGAGCCTTACCGCATCCGACTTCCAAGATCAAGGCATCAGCATCGGACCTGTATTTAGAAAAGCCTCTAGGTTCTGATGAGGCTGCAGATGTTGCGATTTCCAACCGGTCCTGTAAATGAACGGGCAAGGTTTGGGTTAAATCAGAATGAGGTTCGTCCAATTCATTGCTATCCAAGCTGGATTTTGCAAAAGCTGCAAGCGGGCCGGAAAAAAGAATCAAAGAAGCCAAGACTGAACGTGCAGTGGCCAAGAAACTAAAAGAACTTTGAAATATTGGTATTCTCATGGTGTCACATTCTTAAGTTTTGTAAGAGTCGGAATAAAACTGTTCTGTTCGACAGCGTAAAAAATTGAGCCTTTTCTTAATCAACCGTGAATGTAACCCCTTTCAGAAATTTTGGAAATAAAAATTTTTTAGTTTTTTTGGCTGATCTCTTGTTGAAGCGATCAGCTCAGCAAAGATACTTCTGGCTTTGGCAGCTATAGTTATTAAGTATGGCTACACCATTGTGAAAAATTCCCAAAATCATACATGTTATTGCAACCTGATAATTGATGTGTAAAGACTCGTCGAAGTTTCCACGGTGACTGGAGGTGCAATTGTAACGGCCGCACCATCGCTTTGATTCCTTAGTATTAGCGTTTCTCCTGCAGGAACGTTAACTACGATTGTTATACCTTTCATATTGTTTATATCTGCTGATCCAATAGGATATAGTTGGCCAGAAAGTTGGAAAGAGAGGGTAAATGCTACACCCTGTGCTTGGGATGTAGTCGTGGAGTACCCCGCTGAGATCTGGTAAAGGCCTGCGTTTGCAAAATTGATTGTAGTGGGGCTAGGAAAACCAGTTAAAGTTATCCCGCCTCCCATCTGGGAAATATTATATATAGCATCTTGGCCTAAAATTATCGTCTGGGAAGTTTGTGAATACCCAAAGAAGTAGTCTGCAAATGCCTGACCCGATGTTCCAGTTGCTCCTGTCGCACCTGTCAGACCCCTAGCACCCGTTAGACCCGTAGCACCTGTTAGACCCTGAATACCATTTATTGCACCTGTTGCACCTGTCGCACCTGTTGCACCTGTCGTACCTGTTGCACCCGTTGCATTTTTTGCACCTGTTGCACCTGTTGCACCCGTTGCACCCGTTGCACCCGTTGCACCTGTCGTACCTGTTGCACCTGTCGTACCTGTTGCACCTGTCGTACCCGTTGCACCTGTCGTACCTGTCGTACCCGTCGTACCTGTTGCACTTGTTGCACCTGTCGTACCTGTTGCGCCTGTCGTTCCTATTGCACCCGTCGCACCCGTTACACCTGTCGCACCTGTTACACCTGTCGCACCTGTTGCACCTGTTTGACCCGTGATACCACTTGTTGCACCTGTTGGACCTGTTGAACCTATTAGTCCCGTAACACCCGTTGCACCTGTTGCTCCGGTTATTCCTGCATCACCTGTCGCTCCGGTCGGACCTGTGACTCCAGTTGCACCTGTTTGACCGGTTACTCCAGTTCCCACTCCAGTTGGCCCCGGGGGGCCTGGAGGACCTGGAGGGCCTTGTCTCGAGGCCTTACCGTTTCCGACTTCCAAGATTAAGGCGTCAGCATCGGACCTGTATTTAGAAAAGCCGCGAGGTTCTGATGAGGCTGTAGATGTTGCGATTTCCAACCGGTCCTGTAAATGAACAGGCAAGGTTTGGGTTAAATCAGAACGAGCTTTGTCCAATTCATTGCTATCCAGGCTGGATTTTGCAAAAGCTGCAAGTGGGGCAGAAAAAAGAATTAAAGAAGCCAAGACCGAACGTGCAGTGGCTAAGAAACTAAAAGAACTTTGAAATATTGGTATTCTCATGGTGTCACATTCTTAAGTTTTGTAAGAGTCGGAATAAAACTGTTCTGTTCGACAGCGTAAAAAATTGAGCCTTTTCTTAATCAACCGTAAATGTAACCCCTTTCAGAAATTTTGGAAATAAAAATTTTTTAGTTTTTTGGCTGATCTCTTGTTAGACCTCTTGCGCAACCTCCCAAACGTGCCCTTGCCCGTGCCCTTGCCCGTGCCCGAAAAATCCCTCTCCAGTAATTCTATTTTTCAATACACTCCTTTTCTTGCCAAACAAACGGGTCTTGTATGCAGAAATATGAGCACGTAAAAAAGCTGTCACCAATGGCATTTAAAAAGGTTAACGGGAGTACAAAAAAGTACTTTTATAGCAATGAACTCGAGGAAGATCCTATTTAAGTGATCAACTTCAACGCGCTGCTTTATCTGTGCCGCTGAACATTGCCGAGGGAGCAGGAGAGTACGCAACCGACGAGAAAATTCGATTTTACCGTATTGCCAAACGGTCTGCCACGGAATGTCTAATAAAAAGAATTAAGGTCTTCATCACTAAAGATACTTCTGTAACTCCCGCCCTTTTAACTCAGAGACCATCCCGAGTCGCTGCTACAAGCCCCTAAAAATAGCGGTAAGTCAACTTCTGGTTCCGTCACGGCTTCTCAGACTTCTACGCAGGCGCGTATATAAAAACAATTAGATCCTAATGTGCTAAACGCTCAGAAGAAACTTGTTGAAGCGATCAGCTCAGCAAAGATGCTTCTGGCTTTGGCAGCTATAGTTATCAAGTGTGGCTACAGCATTGTGAAAAATTTCCAAAATCATACATATTATTGCAACCTGGTAATTGATAAGTAAAGACTCGTCGCAGATTCCGCGGTAACTGGAGCTGCAATCGTAACGGAAACAGAGGGGGTAACATTCTGTAGAACTGCCGTTCCTCCTGCAGGAATGTTAACGATGGTTGTAATACCTTGCATAATGTTTATATTTCTTGCTCCAATATAATATTGGTTGCCAGAAGGCGTGAGCGTAATGGCAAATGATACACCATTCCCTCCGTTCGATGTAGACGTAGAGTACCCCGCTGAGATCTGGTAAAGGCCTGCGTTTGCAAAGTGGATTGTGTTGTTAGGACCAGTTAAAGTTATCCCGCCTCCCATCTGAGAAAAATCATATATAGCATTTTGGCCTGAACCTATCGAATGGGAACCTTCTGAATACCCAAAGAAGTAGTCCGCGAATGCCTGACCAGTTGCTCCGGTTACTCCTGTCCTACCTGTTAGACCCGTAGCGCCTGTTAGACCCATAGCACCTGTTATACCCGTACTACCACTTGTTGCACCTGCTGGACCTGTTGCACCTGTTACACCTGTTGCACCTGTTGCACCTGTTGCACTTATTGCACCTGTTGCACCTGTTACACCTGTTGCACCTGTTATACCCGTTGCACCCTTTGCACCCGTAGCACCTGTTGCACCTGTCGTGCCTGTTGCACCCGTCGTACCTGTCACGCCTGTCGTACCTGTTACACCTGTCGTACCTGTTGCACCTGTTGCACCTGTTGCACCTGTCGTACCTGTTGAACCTGTCGTGCCTGTTACACCTGTGGTACCTGTTACACCTGTCGTACCCGTTACACCTGTTAGACCCTGAATACCACTTATTGCACCTGTTGCACCTGTTGCACCTATTAGACCCGTAGCACCTGTCGCACCTGTTGCTCCGGTTATTCCTGCATCACCTGTCGCTCCAGTCGGACCTGTTGCTCCTGTTGCACCTGTTTGACCGGTTGCTCCAGTTCCCACTCCAGGTGGCCCAGGGGGGCCTGGAGGACCTGGAGGACCTTGTTTCGAGGCCTTACCGTTTCCGACTTCCAAGATCAAGGCGTCAGCATCGGACCTATATTTAGAAAAGCCGCGAGGTTCTGATGAGGCTGCAGATGTTGCGATCAATTCATTGCTATCCAGGCTGGATTCGGCAAAAGCTGCAAGTGGGGCAGAAAAAAGAATCAAAGAAGCCAAGACTGAACGTGCAGTGGCTAAGAAACTAAAAGAACTTTGAAATATTGGTATTCTCATGGTGTCACATTCTTAAGTTTTGTAAGAGTCGGAATAAAACTGTTCTGTTCGACAGCGTAAAAAATTGAGTCTTTTCTTAATCAACCGTAAATGTAACCCCTTTCAGAAATTTTGGAAATAAAAATTTTTTAGTTTTTTTTGACTGATCTCTTGTTGAAGAAAGAGAAGGAGGGGATGGACGCAACGACTTTTTTTTCTTCAAAATCGCTCTTAGGCCATCACAAAAAGTTAGGTTGATAACGCGTTGGTTTTAAATGAATGTCTTCAGTTGCAATAGAATCGCAATTAAGGCAAACTGTAAAGCGAAGAAGTAGTTTATATGTAATAACAATGTAATAAGGAGTGAATTATATGACAAAGATTTCACAAGAAAACTTTAATCGTTTTTTGTCTGAAAAAATCAATATCGAAGACAATATTCTCACAGAGAATTTAGGGACCATCAGCCGTAGTATATTCAGTATTTTTGAGCGTATAGCCCACCGAAATGAGCTCGATAGCCGCAATATCTGCGCTAATATTGAAGAGTCAATTAAAAGTTTAAATTCCCCATTGGACGGGGCAAGGAAGAAACAACTCATTGAAAATTTAGACATCATGACAGCGAAATTTTTAAAATCTGAAAAACCAGGAAAAGCTGATAACTGTAGAGCGACAATCGGAAGAATTAAGGCCTTCATCAATAAAAAAGATCCTATAACTTCCACCCCTGTAACCCAAAGACCATCCCAAGTGACTGTAGGAACCCCTAGTCGTACACAATCGACTGGATCATTAGGATCCAACAATAGCGGCAAGCCAGCTTCCGGATCCGTCAAGGCTCCTCAGACTCCTATAACTATAGTAAAACAATTTGACTCTAATACGCTTAACCCTCAGCAAAAACTTGTTGAAGCGATCAGCAAGAGAACTGCAACAATTGTACCGGGTGAAGTTATAGCGAAGAGCTTTCAAGCAGATCTTGAAAGGATTAAAGAAATTGAAAAGAAGAATAAGATTACCGATGCGGATCGCAAAACAATGCCCGAATACGGAAAACTCACCTATCAAAAAGGCTCTTATTATTTTATGACATTGAAAAAAGAAATTAAATGTAGCGTGCCCGTCCTTAAATACGCATATATTTTAGCAGAAGAAATTGAAGGCGCAATTACAGAATGCAAGAAAACGAGCCAGTTTGATGTTGGCGCTTTATTGCGTGAACAAGCGAAAAAAATGGGTATTGCCTGCACAGTCTAAAATTCAATGTCCCTTAAAAAAAATACCCTCTAAGGGAGTCCCCTTAGAGGGTATTTTTTTGTATAGCCCCCATCAAACATATACCCAACTTTTGGGACAACTTGGGTATAAGGTTCTAGTGAAGCTCACAAAATTTTCCTGCCTCTGTGCACTCGATTGCCTGAAGGAGACGTTTAATATCTTTAGGAGCATGGACCTTCCCATAATTATTCCCGCGGGCCCCTCCTCGGATTGAATTATTCGCGATAAACCATACCCAATAATAAACTCTATTGGATCCATCGAGGGCAACTCTGTTTTTCTCTGCCGATTCGATCATCGCCTTGGCTATCGTCTCTTTCTCTTCATTTGTCAAATGAGTTTTTTCGTCGATTTGTTTCACCTCATCTTTCAATACATCTAGCGAAACAATGCTTCGCTCTGAAAGGCTCTTTAGAATTTCATCACACGTGGGCGGCAAGGGAGATTGTTGTAAAACTGGGGGAGTTTCTGCTTCTGCAGACTTTACTTCAGATTCTATTATAAAGTCTAACCGAGGATCGGTTCCGGTTGATATTTTTTGAGATTCTACCGCGATAGTGGGAATTTCTTTGACCACTGAGGATACTGTTGCCCTTCTTCTAGACTTCAACGAACTAGGATTTTTTTTTCTATTTTTTCTAGATGAAGGCTCGTCGCTGCCTAGAGATGAGGCTGGATTAGGGGAATCACCATCAGCACTGCCAAATTTTGTGACGAAGTTTAATATTTTACGGCTGGCGCTTCGTGTCAGGCTATTAGGCTCTTTTTCTTCGCAGTAATCCGGAAAAAAATTAAGCGTCTCAATCATGACTTCGATCGCCTTTTTAGGATTTTCAAACAAAGCTTCGGGAAACTCCGAGAAGGATTGATCGCCCTTTAATTCCAGCAGCGCTAATTCCAACCTAACTTGTTTCTTCCTATTCTCTTCAGCTTCATATTCACGCCTTTCAGGTGCGCCGTCTTTCATTAAACGTTCGAGAATACAAGTCTGTTCGTCAAAATCATTATTTTTAAGCTTGATTTGGGAGAGAGAATTCGCATGTGAGCTATAATTTTCCGGAAGAGCTTCTGCAATCTCTAAAAACTTTACCTGCAAATCTGAGGGAAGCAACGTAAAATTTAACTGAATGCTTTTTTTCGATTCTGCCTCATTGAAATTTTCGCGTAGATTATTCAGAGCATCTAACAGACTTTCGATACGGGTGCTCGCGTCTTTCGTTATTTTTTCATTTTGAAGGAATAGATTATTGCGCACAGATTTTAGTCGGGCGTTGATTAAATCAGACTCAGATTTATGCGATTTAGAAAAATGTTCCTTGCAAGAGGATTTGCCTTCAAAAATTGAAGCCATTCTTGTTTCAAGATCGTTACTTCTATTTTCGATCTCACGAATGTCAGATGTACTCAGTCCTTTCCGAGAAACCAATGACTGAGAAACCAATTCCTGCGCTTCCGAAAGGGCATCATTAAGGTAATTATGGGCAGAAACAATTTGATACAATTCTCGCAATTTAACTCTAAGAATCGCTCTCTTTTCATGTAAGTATTCAATCTGCTTGTCGAAAATAATCTTGATGTTAGAGTCAGTGATATTCAAGCAATTTGTCTGGACTGTTGTAATATCCTTATAAATTTCGGTTAATGATTTTTTCATCCCCTTTAATTCTTTTAAGGTACTTTCAAGCTCGTATGTTTCAACATCTTGACAGCTTTCGTGCATATCCTTGGACAATTTCGTATATCCCTTCTCCTCAACCCTGCCTTGTAACTGTCCCAAACTTAAGGAAATGTTTAAAATATTAACGGAAACTTTAGAAGCATCAATAGAATTCATTGTCCTTTCTCCCTTCATCCCCTTTAATTTATTTGGGATGCAATTGTTTTTAAAAATGTTTTTATGTAAAAAAGCGCGTAACAACTTTTGTTAAGCGTAGTGTTTTTAATACTTTTGTAATTATAGTAAATAAATATAATTGAATTCAAGTTTAAAATTATAATTTTGTTTTCTTTTTTTGAAATGTCCGCTCTGTTGTAATAAGACCCTTATTACCAAGGAGGTAGACAAATGATGAAAATGATTCCTATCAGTAGTAAGGAAATAGAGGAGACAGAGGTGATGATTCGGGTTGGACAGAAGTCCCTAACCCAGACAAGTTATACCAAATATCAAAATCAATCAGCATTTGGGCTGAGTAAAAAATTATTTTACATAGTGCTAGTCTTGGGAAAACGAGAGGCCCCCGGCTGGTGCAAAGGGGGTATGGGGTTTATTCCTGATTCATGTTTGGGATATAAGCGTTTTTTCCATGGCGATCGCAGATCTCTCTCCATTTCTTGACGATCTCTGCAGCAAGCGGCGCTGCTTCTTTACCGCCAGCTTCGCTGAATCTCAGATAGACGACGACAACGAGTTCTGGGTCTTCCCAGTTTTGGTTGTCATCCGGCGTGAAGCTAACGCCTCCGAACCAGATATGGTTTTGGATTTTAGCGATCGATTCAGAATCGATGGTCTGTTTGTACAGAATCTCCGCAGTTCCCGTTTTACCGATGATTTGGTTTTTAAGTTCTTGAAAATTTCGCATCCAAGCAGGGTTTTGCTTAAGGACGCGAATGATGTTTGGGCGTGCAGTGCCTTTCGGGCCGGCGATCACCCGATGCATTCCTTCAATCAAGGGATTGCGGATAATATCGGGCATGAAGAGCTTGTGTTTGATCTCTTTTGCGCTATACCAGACGTAGGGGTTTCCACCTTCAGATTGGGTCGAGGTAAATAGGGGAAAGTGAATTCCGATCGATGCCAGGTTGTCTTTAAAGGGATAGTGCCCTACAGCAAAGGGATCGCGGTATTCGGCTAGCGGCTCTTGTCCTGCGATCAATTGGACAACTTTGGGTTTGAGGATTTCCCCTTTGTTGGCAATGGCTCCTAGCATCACTGCTGTTTGTAAAGGGGTCACAACTAGGGAGTGCTGACCAATTGCAAAAGCATAAAGGCCTGTGCGATTATGTGTGACGTCATCGGGCAATGATCCGGCGATTTCTCCCGGAAGCTCAATCCCTGTTTTTTCTCCAAATCCAAAACCTCTGGACCCATGAACGAGATTGAGGGGGTCTGCCATGTGATCTACTGTGAGAATGGAAAAATACATGTTGCTAGACTGCTCAATTGCTCCTACAAGATCAATTTTTCCAATGTTGGGATGGCTCCTGAGGAGGTTGCCTCCTTTGTAGAACCGTTTGATTGGCTGGCCATCTAAGGTGTATCCCAAAACCTGCTCGATGCTGTTGGCTTTTGGATGCCACTGCAAATTGTCGATGAGTGTTAAGGGATTGACATCGGAAAAAACTCTTTGGGCATTTTTTAGTTTTTCAAAACGCTCGAGAAGCGCTTGGTAAGCGACGACTAGTTTAAATATCGAACCTTGGGGAGTGGATTGCCGAAATGCCTGAGATCTTCCGTAGCCATATCCGGAAATGGGGTAAAATGCAGAAGCTAAATGCTTTTCGAATTGAATTCCCTTCACGTTGCGAAGTGCGCGGTACTTCCCATATAAGGGCCTGTTAAGGTCGTCAAAAGAGCGCATGCTCTTTAAGAAATGCATTTGTAAATCAGTGCTTAAGAGATGAATCGCCGTTTTAATTTTCTCTGCGTGCGCACTGACTTCGCTATTGGATTCTCTTAATTGCGAAATCTGCTTGAGATAAGGACCAAGTGGAGAATCTGCGGGGGCTCCAAAAATAAATGCGTGCAAAAATAATTGGTTGTTCTCTTCCCAAAACTCAAGAAACATTTGCCTTTCGATCTGCTCGAGGTAATCGGTATAGGGTTTTGCATAGCGCCTCTTTTCTTTTTCTTCTTTGCGTTTCTCTTTTAAATAGGCCTTAAAGTGTGCATCTCTCCATTTTTGAAAATCTTGGGTTTGAAACCAGAGCTTAGCTTGTGCATGGAGAAAGCTTTTTATGATTGAAGCTGATTGATTGAGAAGGCGGTATCCTGCAAGTGAAAGAGGGCCTATGCATTCGAGAAGTTCAGGTGGAAAACTTTCCCTATCTGCAATGAGGCGGCATAAATCAAGTGCGAGCAGTTTGTCGTTGTTGTATTTGATTTTTCCGAGTATTGGGTCAATTTTTTCCCTGATCCACGCGACTTCTCCGGCATTTTGTGTTAGATTATTCTGAGCGGCTTCTTTTTCCTCCGGGATGAGCGCTATTTTAGAAGGGCGATGAGATTCCCCAAAATAAAGAACGTCGAAGAGCGCGCTCATTTTTGTTTGCCCGGATAGCTCGAGAAGTTTTTCCATATTTTCTTGGAAAGAAAGAGCTGCTGCAACGCTTGGGATTTTTTGCATCGCTGCATAAATACTGCTATTTGGAGCTAGGATCGTTTCAAAATATCTGCCAAGCGTCAATTCGATCGATTCATTGTAAATAGACCCATCCAATCTCTCTCTTTCCAGGGGTCTTTTTCCGTCCCATATCTCGCCAATATAAGCCTCGTTCTCCAGCCATTTCATCACTGCGGCCTGCTTGCTCGCCTTCACATCCGGGATCCGCGAAGGAATGAAGTCATTGGGGTCCATTCGTGGATAAGATGCCAGCGCAATGACCTCGCCGGTTTTTGGATTGAGGGCGACGATCGCGCCTCCTTTGATCCATGGAGCGCTTAAATCCGCATCTCCATTTGCGTGCCTGGACTCTCGGATCCTTTCGTTATCGATGAGCAGCTCTTCGGCATACTCTTGGAGTTCAGAAGAGATAGAGAGCAGCAGGCGTTGGCCGGAAACCCCTTTTCTGCCGCCGGGGAGCTCGCGGATGGAATTTCCTTTGATATCCACTTCATTGATTTTTTTGCCCGCATAGCCTCTGAGGTCGGCATCGAAAGCCCCTTCGACCCCCATTTTTCCAACAAGATCGTTGATGGTGTATGCTTTTTCCTGCAGGGTCTTCAGGCGCTCTCTGACTTCAAGAGGATTGTTAAATCCCTTGGGAAGAACAGCAATTTCTCCCGCTTCGCGCTCTGCCAGATAAGCCTGAAGAAATTTAAGTTCTTGAGCAATCGTATAATATTCTTTGGAGCTGATCGCACCCATGTAGCCAATGACATCGGAACCGACTTTCCCTAAGGGATAGTAGCGTTTGGACCCTCTTTCCGTTCGAATGCCGACCCAGTCTTTTTCCAGGAGTTTGAGGCGGTAATATTCTTCCTCAGTGAGATCTTCCTTCAGGATAAAGGGAGTATGGGGAAAAAGAGATGCCTTGCCGTGGATCGTGTCTTCGATCTTTTGGGCATCCAATTGAAGATGATTTGCCAAGAGCTCGGAGAGTTTTTTGATGTAGGAGGAACGGACTTGGACCCGCACTCGTTTGCCGTCCGCTTGGGTTTCCCATCTAGCGGCTGGGATTTGGCGGATATCTGAGTAGCAGACAGCGGCATTATACTGAATTTTATTAAGAGCTAGAGGGATATTGAAGCGATCTCGGATTGTCGCTCTTTCAATTTTTTCTATGACAGTTCGCCGCTTGGGGCGTCTAGCTTTTTCCAGCTGATCGTCATGCTGGATGACAGACAGATACCATACCCTGACCAGAATCAAAAGTAGCCCCAGAATAATCACGTTGAGAACTCTGTTCGCCTTGTCAGAGATGTTATGGTCCATTCGGGGGATGCTCTTTAATGGTGACTATCTGAAAAAAATATAGCAGATCCGTCATTTTCTTCTACTGTGCAGACGCGTCAAAATCCATAAAGTTTAAATTTTGATCAGGTGGGTGTTGAAAATAAAAAGCCCATTTGTTAAAAAGAATGACTAAATAAAGCGCGCCTGTAGTTCAATGGTAGAACCGTAGCCTTCCAAGCTACTCGCGTCAGTTCGATTCTGACCAGGCGCTTTCTCCTTTGGAGTTTGTTTTTGCGTTGGGATTTCGTCGATTTTAGGGATTGTTTTGGCTGGTTTTGAATGTGAATTCGACCAAAATAATCCCGAAAATCGACAGAAGTTCCGTTCAAAGGCGGACCCTAAATCCAGATGAGATTCAAATCATTTTAACCCAAGACCGAAATCTCCCACATTCTCATTGGCGCATTGCTGATAAGAACTAAATTAAGGGGGATGCCGTGTTAACAGATTGAGGAACAAGGCTTGGCAACGACAGAAGTTACAATAAAAGAATTACTTGAAAGCGGTGCGCATTTTGGCCACCAAAGACACCGCTGGAATCCAAAGATGAAGCGCTTCATTTTTGAAGAGCGCAACGGCATTTATATCATTGACCTCGCTAAGACGATGCAGCAGATCCGCATTGCGGTCGACGTCGTTAAAGAAATGGTCTCCAAACGCAAATCCATCCTTTTCGTAGGAACTAAAAAACAAGCGAAGGGCGTTGTCAGAGAGTGCGCTGAAGAAGCTGGCGAATTCTATGTTTCTGAACGCTGGCTCGGTGGAACCCTCACTAACCTCACGACGATCCGCCAGTCCGTTAAGACATTAGAGCGCATCGAGAAGAAAGTTGCTACAGGCGGCGATGGTTTGACCAAGAAAGAACTTTCTGTCCTTGGAAAAGATCAAATTAAGCTCGATCGCAACCTCTCCGGAATCCGCGCAATGAGAAAGCCTCCGGGCCTTTTGATTGTCGTCGATCCAAGCCGCGAGCACATTGCGATTGCGGAAGCGAAAAAACTCGGCATCCCAATCATGGCGCTAGTGGATACGAACTGCGATCCAGATCCGATCGAGTATGTCATCGCATGTAATGATGATGCTCTAAAAAGCATTAAGCTCATCCTCCAAGCGCTCACGCAAGCAATTATCGACCGCAAAAACGAACTTCATGTCGGCGTCTCGAAAGGCGATGAGAAGCAAGGTGCAGATGCGGAAGATGAAGAGTTTGACGGGAAAGATAAAGATGATGGAGAAGATCAATGAGCGGAAAAGTCACAGCTGAAATGGTAAAAGAGTTGCGCGAGCGCACAGGTGTTGGCATGGGCAAGTGCAAAGAGGCACTGGACCAAGCTGGCGGCGACATGAACGCAGCGATTGATAATCTTCGCAAATCAGGAATGGCCTCTGCTGTCAAAAAAGAAGGGCGTGAGACCAATGAAGGGCTCATCGGCGCTGGAGAAAGCAAGGATGCCGTCGCTCTTGTAGAGGTCAATGCTGAAACGGATTTCGTAACGCAAAATGAGAAGTTCAAACAGTTTCTGAAAGATGTGGCTCAAGAAGCTGCTGATGCAGCTCCTGCAAATGTTGAGGCTTTGATGAGCAAGCAATTCAGCAAAGATGCTTCGGTTACTGTTGACCAACACAGAGCTCTTGTCATGCAAAGCCTTGGAGAAAATATCCAAGTCAAGCGCCTACTGATCTTGCAAAAGAGCTCAGATGTGTCGATTGGCCTGTACTCTCATATGGCAGGAAAGATCGTCGTCGCAGTTGTGCTGGCAGGTGGAGCTGGTCAGGAGGCCCTCGCAAGAGACATTGCGATGCATGCCGCTGCAGAAGCGCCTGAGTATATCCGAGCGGAAGATGTTCCGGCTGCTGTCCGCGCTAAAGAAGAAGAGATTGCGCGCGTACAAGTACAAGGCAAGCCTGCAAACATCGTAGAGAAGATCATAGAAGGTAAGATCAAAGCATTTTGTGATGAAGTGTGTTTGCTCTGCCAAAAATATATCAAAGACAATACGATGACGATTAGTGGGCTTCTCGAGAAAGAAAGCAAACGCTTGAACAAGCAGATTGGAATCAAAGCCTTCTACAGATGGAAAGTCGGAGGATAACCTAAGTGCCTTTAGCGTCTAAACCAGCTTATAAGAGGGTTCTTCTGAAACTTTCAGGAGAGGCCCTTATGGGTGACCAGAAATTCGGAATTGAGCATCATGCCTGTCAGCTGATCGCTCAGTCTATCAAAGAGGTTTATGCGCTGGGGATACAACTGGGTATTGTGGTCGGCGGCGGGAATATTTTTCGCGGCAATCAAGCGGAAGCGTTTGGGTTTGCTCGAACTCCCGCCGATCATATCGGTATGCTGGCAACGACCATTAATGGCCTTGTCCTTCAGCAGACCTTAGCTAGCCTTGGCGTCGATAGCCGGGTGATGAGCGCTCTCAATACAGATTCTATTGTCGAACCTTACCACTGGGGCCATGCGCTCCACTCCCTTCAAAAAGGAATGATCGTCATTTTCGTCGGCGGCACCGGCAACCCATATTTTACTACTGACTCAGCTGCAGCTCTTCGCGCAAGTGAAATCCAGGCGGAAATATTACTTAAAGCGACCAAGGTCGATGGAATTTACAGCGAAGATCCAAAAATTAACTCTAAAGCTGAGAAATTCGAGCATCTGACTTATTCTGAAGTGCTCGCTAAAAAATTAAACGTCATGGATGCAACCGCGATCGCTCTATGCCGAGAAAATCAAATCCCTATCTGCGTTTTTAATTTATTTGAACAAGGAGCGATGCTTAAGGCTGTTTGCGGACAGTCAGCAGGATCGCTTGTAAGAGGAGGCTAGTTTTTAAGATGAGCATTACCGATGAAACAAAAGTGAAAATGCAAGCCGCTCTCGAACATTTCAAAACTGAACTTAAAAACCTGCGAACTAACCGCGCCAATACAGCGATGCTCGATGGTGTGACCATTGAAGCCTATGGCTCGCAAATGCGTATTAAGGAACTGGCGAATGTGACCGTTCCGGAACCACGCCAACTTCTTATCAGCCCGTTTGACCCTCAAACTGCAGGTGCTATTGCAAAAGGAATCGAGAAGGCGAACCTAAATTTACAGGCAATCGTTGAAGGAAACGTCATCCGAATCAATGTTCCTCCTATGGATGAGTCGATGCGCAAGCAGATCGTCAAACAAGGCAAGCAAAAAGCTGAAGACGCAAAAATCGTCATTCGTGATATACGAAGAAAGAACAATGAACTCGCTAGAAAGCATAAGGCGGATGGGTTAATCGCAGAAGACGTCATGAAAAAGGAAGAAAAAGGGATCCAAGATCTTACAGATAAGTTCTGTAAAGAGATCGATGCCCTCTTCGTCTCCAAAGAAAAAGAGATCATGACAGTTTAGGCCTTGAATTAAATTAAAGGGGACGGCTATAATCACCGCTTCCTTTTGACAAAAGGCCCCATCGTCTAGCCTGGTCTAGGACATCAGATTTTCATTCTGGTAACAGGGGTTCGAATCCCCTTGGGGTCATATACGTAAGTGTTCGAGGAGTCTTCTAAGAACACTTGCCTTTTTTACGGGACTTTAGCTCAGTTGGTTAGAGCATCTCACTTTTAATGAGAGGGTCGTTGGTTCGAGTCCAACAAGTCCCAATTTCCTACATGATTGCATGAGAAAAGATTCCGTCTCTAAATTTCAGATCGTTTCTTCTTTAAATTCCCGGAAAGCTGCCTCTGTTTAATTTTTTTTTGCAAAATTGAAGCTATAAATTCTAATTTTGAGTATCCTGGCTCATTTTCACCACTTTTGAGGAGGTTGAAATGGGTATTTCTCACGCCGTTGCTAGGTCTCATGCTTCACCTGCAGTTTTTCCCCTTTCGTTAAATGGATGTACGTTTGATTGCATTCGCGACAAGCTGGCAATCGCTGCATTTCAAGCTGCCTCTTATCTCACAGAGCCCGCTTGCAAGGCCCAGGAATTCTACCGCCGCATTTGTGTTGTCGATGCTCTGAATCCAAAGGCTAGCGTATTAACAAATTTGGCTAATAAAGTAACACTTTGCGCAGGCATGATAGGTTGGGCACTTTTAAGTGTTTTGGCGCTGCCGGGAATTCTACTCAGAGCTTTGGGCGTCGTATTGCAGAGAAGTCCCTATATTTATGAGCAGGGAAATACCTTGGGAAAAGTCTTGCCGTTAGATCGCACTTTTTCTCTTCTTTCCTGGAATATTTGCGGGATTGTCGGAGGGTATTCGATTACTGATGGAGGCGTTCTCCCTTGGTCTTTTCGAATTGACGCTATTGTTGACAAAATCCTTGAAAAGGATGCTGACGTCAATTGTCTTTATGAAGTGTTCGATGTCCAAACAGCTACCTGCATTTGTGAAAAATTGAAACAAAAAGGATACACCCATTTTTATTACAATATGGGTGCACAACACGTTGGATTTTCCTCCGGAATCTTTGTCGCCAGTAAATACAATATTAAAAACCCCGAGTTCACCCTATTTCCCCAGGATTCTCTGGTAGGTCGAACGAAATTTGCCGCAAAGGGAGTATTTGAGTTTGACCTGGAGAGCCAGGGAAGAGAGTTTGCTAGAGTATTTGCAACGCATTTCCAACATTCTGAAGAACCGGAATTTCCCACGGAAGAAGAAGTGAAAGCTAGAAGAGCTCAAATGCAAATCATCTTAGATAAAGTAGCCCGGGTCAGAGATCGTTGTATCGTCGTCGCCGGGGACCTGAATCTCGATGATGCAGAATATTTTTCTTCTTCCTGGCATCGCAGATTCCAAAGAGGAGACGCGGGCTTGACAGAAAGAACGTGGGGCGGGGATGCGTTCTGCTCCAATCTGGTTGGACGGCGCCCATCAGGACCTTTGAATTTAGATTATACTCTGGTCGCAAGAGGAACTGCCCGCGCAATTCACACAGCACTCGTGAGAACGGGGTTTGATCACACAGTATTTAAGGCGGACGCTCTCTCTGACCATGCAGGGCAATTAAGCCAAATTGCGCTGTAGGCTTATCATTATCGCGGCAAGATCGTCAGCTTCTACTTAAACCTCGAAATTTGGCAGGCAAGCAGCATTCAATCCCGCCTGGCGGCCAAATTTTGATGCAACTTTTCCAAATGCGAACTTGATAATTTGTATTATTATAAATCTTTGAGATTTATTGCTGAGTTCCCTTAATTTTTTTTGTTCATTTTTTCTCTTCTTTGGTATCATTCTGGTTCAATAATTCACGAATTTGTAGCAAAGGAAGTTTTTCTGGCTTCCTCAATATACTTTCATTTAAAATATTGAGAACGCTCCCTAGAGTCTGACAGATTCTTATTAAAGCTGGAGGAAAAATGTTGTCTTTTCGTCTGTGGCTATGCCTGCTTATTTGTTTTGTCCACACGCTGCCTGCTGGAACAATCGATGCTCAACTGGAGACGAGCGTTTTATTGGAGCCTCCGGAGGATTTTTCTCCTGAGATTGAAGTTGCAGGATGTTATTGCGTGCATGAGGGAAAACTTCTGTTTTTGCTCCGCAATCCACAAAAACCTCAAGGTAATACCTGGTGTATCCCGGGAGGTAAGTTGGAAGATGGAGAAACTCCCCAGGAGGCAGTGATTAGAGAAGTAAGGGAAGAGACGGGGATTGAATTGTCAAAAAAATCGCTAGTTCATTGCCGGACCGTTTATGTGCGTTTTCCTGAGAGGGATCTAGTTCTTCATCTATTTAAGGCGTATTTGAAAAAAGCGCCGCAGACTTTATGTATTGCCTCCGATGAACATATTGCCTGCAGGTGGGTTACTTTTAATCAAGCTCTGGAAATGCCGCTTATCCCAGGAGGGGAGGATTGTCTGCGCCTTGCCGCTGGAGGATATGTTCCGCCAAAAAAAGATCGAGCTCTGAGGTGATCTTCATGTTATGCTCGCTCCCCATCACGACATAGACTGGATGTCCACTTTGTAAGACGAGAGAACAATCGTCGGAGCAATTGCAGATTCCTCTTTTTTTTGCTTCGAGGTGAGCTTGAAAGATGAGCGAGTAATCAAAACTTTGGGGCGTTTGACCGCGCATGTATTCGGCGCGGTTTGGAATACTTTCAATCCGCATTTGTTTGGGAGCGTGGACAAGGGTGTCCGCTGAAGGAATGCATGTGTCGACGGCTCCATATTGGAGCGCTCCCGAAATATTTTCTTCTAAAATTTCCCGGGTGATGAAGGGGCGTACGGCATCATGAATAACCAGAAGGCGCGCATCATTTCCGCAGGCGAGGATTCCATTGAAGGAGGATTCTTGGCGTGTAGCGCCGCCGCTGATGACCCTGCAGAGGGAATGATGTGCGATCTCTTCTTTCACCAGGGGTATCCAAGCTGGAGGACAAACGAGAATGATTTCCTCAAAAAGATTTGACTCTAAAAATGTTTCCAAAGTGTGAAGGTAGACTTTTTTTCCGGCGAGAAGATGGAATTGCTTTGGAGTAGTGCTTCCAAAGCGCTCTCCGGTCCCGCCCATGAGGATTAAAGCTTTGATTCCGATAGGCAAAAGCACCTCGCGATTTCACTCATTTATAGCACAGCCAATTCTTAAGAGGCAGCTTCAATTTTCAAGATGACGCCTTGCATATTTTTATGGAGGTATTCCGCTCGTTTGCGCGCGATTTCCTGAGGATCGCTTAATTGAAGATCTCCTAGAGAATGGAGAAGATGAGCTCTTCTGCACTCGAAGAAGAGGGTGTTGAGTTTGGAGTCAGTTATACCGCTGATCCAATCGAGCTGCAACCCTAGCTTCATAAGACTTAGTGCGCCAAGCGCCTCTTTGATTTGGAGTTGATAGGAATGTAAGAGAAGACCAAAGGCTCTGCTGACGAGGTCTTTAATGGATGGATTATTTTCGGTGATCAAATGGGACCGGAGCGATTTTTCCATTGCCATCACTTTCATCGCCATAGAGTGGACGGAGTGAATGACATTCTCTTCATTAATGCCGAGAGTGAAAGTGTTGCTGATGACGATGAGATCACCGATGATTTCATCCAGGTTTCCGCTCATGCCGGCAATTGCGATCCCTTCCTCTTTCTGCTTGGAGAGCATCTCTTGCAACTGGCCTGTGTGGATCAAGGCGGGAACATGCAAATACGCCCTGACCGTAAGGCCCGTGCCGCATAGAAAGGGCTCTGCTGTCAGATAGCCAAATCTTGGAGAAAATGCAAAGTCGACAAACGTTCCCAACTCTGTTTCGATTTGACTGAGCGTGTTCCAGGCTTTTTCCCAACTACCTTGACAATCGGTCAGTTGTATTTGGAGGTGATTTTGAATATTGAGCTCTGCTAAAAAATGGCCCGATTCGTCAGTGATAAATCCCTGTCCTTTGAAAGTATTCTGAAAACCTTCTAAACATAAGAAATGTTCGTATAGGAATTCTCTGTCCAAAGTGCTCATGTCGGCAGGATTCAAAAAAAATGGGCTTTGTAGCGATGCAGATTTCAGGAGCTGTTCTTTTAAAGAGACAAGAGTCTGTTCTAATTGCCTCTCATCCATCTTCGGAGGAAAATTATACTTTGCCAAGTTGCGGTGGAGCAGAAATGAAGTTGCAAGCCAGATGGGATTGATCTCCTTTTCCCATGGGGTATGATCGAGTAGGGACTGAGGGAGTTTAATTTTTTCCGTCATCGGATCCCTTTTGTGTCAAATCTTTGATCTGGTCGCGAATCCACGCCGCTTGTTCGTAGTTTTCCTTTTTCAAAGCTTCGTTGAGAGCTTCATTAAGAGCAGTCAATCTACTTGAGGAGGGGATAGTAAGCGGTTTATTGGGCGATTTCCCCAAATGAAGAGGTAGCGTTTTTTTAGAGGAAAATTCCTTTTTAAGTCTGGAGGGGATTCTCTCTGCAGCGATAAGCTCAGAGACGAGGACATCAGAGAACACAGAATAACATTCACTGCATCCCAGGGGATTTCCCATTTTGACGGACTCAAGCGATGTGCGGCAGTTTCCGCAACAAAGGCCGGCTTCTGTTTCAGTGAATCCTTCTTTTGATGTAGCGGTCGGAGTTTGACCGTGGAGCCGCTGTTGGAATACCGGGCAATCGGCGCACATTTCAGTGCAGACAATTGAAGTGTCGACGATCTCTTTGTAAATGATTGTGGTTGTTTTTTTACAATGGCTGCATTCTACCGGTCTATCTACCATGGCCATACCCTCTGTAAGAGGCTTAAGTTTGTGGACAGCCTCTAAATCCGGATACTAGGTAAACGATGTCCTTATACTCAATAAATTTCTTCACATATTAAAAAAGTTTTTTACAAAAGTCTGTGGTTGGACAAAAAAAGTGGAGTGGCTTATAGTACAGAAAATGTTTTAAAGCTCTGGAGGAGCAGGAATTTTTTTATGAAGAAATATACGTTTAGCTTAAGCGCCCTAATCGCATTATCTGTCTGTTCTTTATTTGCAGACCAACCACCAGCGAGTGCTCCGGCACCGGCACAAGCTGGGCAGAATATGAATTGCAGTCAACTTTCTACAGCCGAGCAGAATTTCGCAGCTCAAATTATGGACATGAACAATAAAATGACATTTTGTTCGCAAATGACCATGCAGCAAAGACAACAGGCAATGCAAATGATGGGCCAGCCGGATGCATCGGGAAACATGATGAATGCCGACCAGGCAGTTCAGCAAGTGATGGCATCACAGACACAGCCAAAAGCGAAAGCGTCCGCTGGGGGATGCCCAGTTCAATAATTGGAGGCATATGGTTAAATATATAGGGATACTTTGCACATTTTTTGCAGTGACTGTAGGTATTGCAGCGCATGCAGAGGAGATTGAAACGACACCTGCTGCTTTGCAGCAAGAAGCGCTGACAGCAGATGAGCAAGCCTTTGCAGCAAAATTGAGCGATCAAAATCGCAAAATTTTTCACTCAAAACTTCTATCCCCTCACAGAAATGCGGTGATGGTTGCTGTGAAAAATGGCGCCAATGCAGATCAAGCAGTTCAAAATATGCTAACTGCAAAAGAAATGAAAGACGCTAACTCAATTGCTGTTGCAGAGTAGCGGTATATTTCTGCGTCTTTGTGACATAAGACGCAGAATCGTCCTTAAGAATTACCGTAGTGTGACGGGATAGGCTTCGATAAAATTTGCAGTAGGGCAACCGGAAATAGCCCCTCCAGTCTTATCTAGACTTGTTTTAAGAAGCTCGTAGAGCTTTTCTCCTTGGTCCTTTCCGTTAATTTCTATGAGGCCTTCGTTTGGATCAAAGAAATAGCTTAAGGTATCATTGATTTTAATATAGGCCATCGCGTGCCTGGGCACGTTGGTGCGATAAACGCCAGCCGGTAAATTTTGAAGCTTTGTGGCAACTTGTGGATTCATAGAAGAATTCCAATCGGATGTTGCTTGTTTAAGTACTGGTGTGCTTAAGGTGCCGTGAGAGTGGATGGGTTGGATCCCTACTTTCAATCCCAATAGGCTCCCTTTTTTAATATAGAGGCTTTGAAGGAGTGTCGCTTCGCTTCCTCCTCCGTCTTGGAACAGTTTTCCCAAGGCGGACATGTGGCTTCTAGGATCTGCGAATTGATCTTTAGTGTTGAGGTAGAGATAAACGAACCAGTTACTCATCCCTCGGCAGATGCCTTGATGATGGCCAAACCTCACACCTTCTCTTATGCTGCAAAAGGTCCTGTTTTTCACCCTGGGGTCTATGATCCGGTTTACCGGAATCGTTGCGGTCTCGTTGACGATTTTTCCTTCCGTGTTGGGATCATTCTCCGCATGCGTAATTTTAAAAAGCTTAGTGGGCTCTTCTGAATAAACGTTAAAACCTGCAATTTGATACCGCGCCGAGTTTTTGGTCCATTTTGCAAAGGCTTTCGCTCCCGCAAAGGAAGAGATCTTGGAGAGGATGATTAAAACAAAGGCTGAGATGTAGCGGAAAGGGGCGGTTGCAACTTGGCAGACCTGCCATCTGCAGGCTAAATTGGGTTTAAATGGGATTAAAGGCTTGGAGTAGGACTTGTTTTTTTTGCTCAATACTTGATCGATCGCATCCGATTGCTTAAAGAAGTTTTTTAGGTTAGAGTAGGAATTAAAAACAGATTCGTTAAATACAGGCCTGCTTGGCATTATAATCTCCATTGATTAGGCGGGAGATTATAAGCATTTGTTGCGTTTTTTTGCGATGCAAAGAATTAAGTTTGCATCGCAAGGGCGGGATAGCTAAATAAAAGAATATGGGTCACATTTAGGCCAAAATGGCAGAGAATGCTGGCTTCAACTGACCTTGTCACTTGATAAATAGTGCCATAGATCACACTTGCCACAAAAACAAGGCACAGAAAGGGGAAGTCGGCCACCCAGATCAAGTGGACTAAAGTAAAAAATATAGATGCCACAAGAATACTGATAGCTCCCGCTAGCGGTGTCTTGCCAAACCACTCGTAGATCCCCTTCTGGATGAACCCTCTAAAAAATGCCTCTTCGGGAATGCAGACGAAGATCAAGTTGTTCAAGAGCCAGACAAAAATGTAGACGGGGATTTTTGGGTCCCATTTGACCAGATTAAAATAGAGAGAGAGTCCCATCAAAATGAGGATCCCTGCTAAGCCCATCGGCACACTGGTCTTCAAAACTTTGAGCCATCCAGCGCGCGATGAGATGAGGGGAATGCTCAGAGCTAGAGCAAAAATTCCGATGAAAGGCTTGTCGAAATTGAGCCATAAGTTGCTAGGAATGGATTCTTGGCTCAAGCGGAGATTAGAGCAGAGCTGCCAGTTGTAAAATCCCGGCAAAAAGTGAAACGTGAGGCCAAGAGATACTACGATCGCCGTGCCAAATAGGAGAAACCTGGCGCTTTTTGAGATCTCTTTAGAGAGGAAGTAATGACAGAAAAAAAGGATCAAAATGGGGATGAGCGAGATCCAGTTCACAATTTTTGTTTCAAAGGCCAGGATATAGGCGATGAGCAAAAAGGAACCCCATAACCATGCCGTTTTACGGACCCATAGGGAGATTATGCTCATCGCGAAAGCAAAGAAACAGAGCGATGACATGGGATGATTCCAGAAAACAAGATGGGAAAATGTACAATCAGCCATAAAAAGATCCTTTCCGTTATGATCCTTCATGGGCGAGTTTTCCTCACCAAAAATCATGGGAGCTTAACAATGATTCGAAAAAATGCAAATGGAGTCGAGTGGTTAGAGTTTGAAATTTTTGCAAATGAGCCGGGACTTGTCCATGGAGTTTTTTTGCGGCATGGCGGGGTGAGCGAAGGGCCTTATGGAAGCCTGAATGCAGGAGGTAGGACTGCGGATAGAGCGGAAAATGTTCAAGAGAACCATCGCCGCATCCTGCAGTCTTTGAACCTTCCTCGCTTCGCCGCTTGCAGACAGGTGCATGGAAACGGGGTAGTTGTTCTTGGCGATGAGACTCAAAAGCTAGATGAGCATGACGGGATGATCACACAAAGAACGGATCTTGCCCTTATGATTTTGCATGCAGATTGCCAAGCGGCCATTTTTTACGACCCCGTTCACAAGGTCCTTGCAAATGTGCATTCCGGATGGCGCGGCAATGTGAAAAACATCTACCGGGCTACCGTGGAGAAAATGAGAGAGGTTTTTGGCTCGAGGCCTCAGGATCTTTTAGTAGGAGTATCTCCTAGTTTGGGGCCCAGGCATTCAGAATTTATCAACTACCAAACCGAGTTTCCCGAAGAATTTTGGAGATTTCAGTTCAGCCCTAACTACTTCGATCTTTGGAAGGTAGCCAGAGCTCAGCTCGAGGAATGCGGGATTCTTCCCCACCATATCCAGATTGCAGAAATCTGCACCTTTTCCAACCCGCAAGATTATTTTTCCTATCGGCGCGACAAAGTCATCGGCCACCATGCGACTCTAGCTGGTCTTGTTTAACAATCCTTGAAAGGCAGCCCAAAAGGTGGGTGGTTGAAAGACCTCCTGCTCTTTTCGAGTTTTCTCCATTATTTGAGCTTTTCATTGAAGAAGAGGATCGTGTTCTTGGCGACCTCCTCTTGGAGCTTTTGGCGATCGATGGAGGCAGGATCTTCGCAGAATCTAGGTTCCAAAAATCGCTTTCCGAAGGCATTTACGCGATTGAGGAAGACGTAATGGGTGGCCTCCCCTGGAAGAATTTTAAGAGTGGCTTTAGTAATTTTCGATGCGAAAACCCGGGCATTTTTTTCTGTAGGGACAACCGCGTCTTTTTCAGGAGCGACAATGAATACGGGTATGCTGATCTTTTCCAAACTGTTTTCCGCAAACATCCATCCTAGGGCTGGGGCCATGACCATTACGGCTGTAATCCGAGGGTCACGGTAGGATCCACAAGCTTGGTTAAAATCGATTGTGTCCAATAATTCAGGGGTTGCGATTCCCGCCAAATCTTTAGAAGCATTCGCCTTCACGTCTTCGCTATTTAGAGGAGAGGCTTCGGCGCCTGCAATCCAGATCCCGGTTGCACCGCCGAGCGAATAACCGGCAAAGCCGATCCTTCGCAAATCTATCCTGTCCTTGAATTGAGAGGAGTTTAGCAACTGATCCAGGGCAAAAGAGATATCCCGAGGTCTTTCCCAGGGCATTGCGTAGCATTCGGGGATCTTATTGTTCCAGGTATTGCCAAAATGATCGATGGCAGCGACGATGTAGCCATTGGAGCTCAAGACTTCGGCCAGCCAGGACATGTTGTAGCGGTCGCCCCCGCTTCCATGGGACATCATGATCAAAGGATATTGCTTTTGTTTGTTGCTAAGTTTTGCGTCTCTTGCTTCATCGCAGCGCAGCCAGAATCCCGATGCTTTTTTCGTGGGGCTTTCAGGATCGACGGGGTACCAGACTTCAGTGACTACTGGGCGATCGTGTTCAATATCGTGATAATTGAGCGTGGTAATGCCGGTCATCTTGGGTTGCAAGACGATGGTTTTGAAGTATTTGCTCAAATTCCAGCCGCTGCTGAACGGGACCATCAGCACAATTAAGGGGGCGGAGAAGTAGAAGATCCATTTAAAATGTTTTTTCTTCATTTGAACTAACCAGTAAGAAGGGGAAACGAACCAAATCCTTTTAACTCATTAATTAACATAATACCGAATTATTAATAAAGTTATTTCTTTATAGGATTTTGATGGCTGGCATGGTTTTTTCAATCTTCACAAAAAAAGACTATCATAAAACCGCTTGCGCTGATTTTAGGTGATCATTATGCTACGAAATAGTGTGCCCAAAAGATCGATACGGATTAGGGGGCCCTTTTATAATATAGAGTGGACTTGTAGAACTCCCCTGGGGTTTTACTTTTCTCTTTAATAACCTACAGGTGCGTCTTGGCGAAGTTCATGACCTTCTTCCGTTTGCTTCAACTGTCGTTATTATTAACTTTCGTGACATGTCTAGTCTCTGCAGACGAGCCTGAGGAAACTAAAGCTCCCCGCAAGACCATCTTGATTCTTTCCAGTACAGGCGGCGGCGGTCACATGACAGCATCCAATGCACTTGAGAAGCTGGTGGGGGAAGAGTATGATATAAAAATCATCTACCCGATCAATCAGTTGAGAATTTGGGGAGTTCCTTCCTGCGAGCAGGTTTACAACTCTATGCTGCGCAGTGGATGGGTCCGCTCTATGAACTTCATAGTCAGACATATCTGTCCTCCCGTATTCCGCTCTCGCCTTGGCAAATTGGAAAAGCTCATTGCCTCCTATATTAACGCTACTAAACCTGATCTCGTTATTTCGCTGATCCCCTTTATCAATTATTCCGCATCGGAAGCTTCGCGAAAAAAAGGGATCCCATTTCTTGTGATCACTACGGACAACGATCTTCGCAATTGGGTCCTTGGTATGGAAAAGATCAAACATCCACAGATGAAAGTCACGATAGGGACAGATCTTCCAACGACAAGAGATATTCTTTTGAAGAAAAATATTCCGGAAAGCGCCATAGAAACGATCGGCCTTCCCTTAAGGCCCGATTTTATGGGCCAAAAAGATGAGAAGAAGATCCTGGAAGAGTTTCATCTTCCTCTTAATAAAGAGATCGTTCTCATCATGATGGGGGGGGCCGGCGGTGATACAGCCTATGAATATGCCAAAAAAATAGGTAATATGAATTTGGGTGTCCATCTGATGGTTATTGCGGGACGCAACAATAAGCTCAAGAAATCCCTCGAGCAGTTAAAACTGCACCCTTCCAACACATTGACAGCTTTTGGTTATACCGACCGCATCTCTGATTTGATGGCAGTGGCCGATTTGATCGTCACAAAGCCGGGCCCAGGAACCATCAATGAAGCGATCGCAATGAAACTTCCCATCTTGATCGATAATACCGACAACTCATTGTTCTGGGAACGGGCAAATGTTGATATTGTTCTCAAATATGGAATTGGGCACAGGGTTAAAAAGTTCAATCAGCTTGAAGGGCTAATTACCACTTATTTAAAAGAGGCCAAGGCAAAAGACGATCCGGAAAATCTTTTTGTCAATGTTCCAACTAACCAGTTTCATGTGCGGATTCCCGTCATTATCCGAGAGTTGATAGCGGAGAATGAGAAGATGGAGAATTATGAAACCAGCCTCCCAAAGGCGGATCGCAAGGCTATTTAAGATACCCGCATGAGATCCAGTCATCTATAGTCACATCAAGTCCCAGCTCATCCATTTGGGGAATGATCGTTCTCTCTATAACAGTAGTCATTGGAATCGGGATAGGCCCGATGAATTGATTACCGCTATCAAATGTGCTTTTAAAAAGCTCGGATAGATCGGGATGGGATTTCACAATGGACGCGCAAATATACGCCACCTTTTCACATGTTAGATTAAACTTGATCAGGTTAAGGGTGGCAGTCATTGTTTTCACGGCATTATAAGGTCCAAGCGGAGCTTTTATGAGATCGCCGAGAAAGGACAAGTATTTTTCAGTCTCATGAAAGTTGATCGCCGCAAGCTGTATTTGCTCTTCATCGATAATTTCTGATTGTTGAAGATGATTTCCTAGAGCCCTTACGAACTTCGTTGGTAAATAAACAAGAAGTGCTGTGCAGTCCTTTCTTAAGCTTCCCATGAAATATAGAGTACAATCGATAGAGGGCATTTTTTTAAATTTATCTAATGACGCAATGGAGATATCAACAATTTCTGCTAACTGCTTATCATTATCGATCATGTAGATTATCTTATTTACGAGCGATTGATGTTTTTTAAGATCTGTTAGTACGGTAGTTTTTATTGTGCTACCCTGAGCAGGTTTGCTCAATTCGAGTGTATTCGAAAAAGGGATCCATAGATCTTCGTGATGGGTCAATTTGAACCAATCGCTGCAAACTTGACCGGATTTACATAGCTCTGAAAGGGAAAGATGAGAAAAGTATTTGTTCTTGATTTCAGCTGGAATTTGATTTCCAAAAAGAGGGGAAATTGTCAGAGACATAATATCCTCCAATACAATGAGACTATCCCACTATTTGAAAACTTTGATTTTTGAAGTAGTGGGATAGTCTCATAATTAATCCTTCGGGACAGCTTTGAATCCACACCCCTTAATGATGCGGGGATAGCCAAAGTATTCGATGATGGGCCACTTTCTGCATACGGCGGGGCGCAAATGATAGCGGCCGCAGGCGCCATCTTTTTTTAAATACCTACAGCCCATAACGTACATCCGTTTTCCATCACTTTCGTAAACTTCAGGTTTACGTCTGTAAAATCCTAGCACTTGAGTGTTCCAAAAATAGAAAATCTTTCCAAGAAAGCCCCTGGCCTCAGGCACAAGGATGTAATGACAGCAGTTGCCTCTTTTAAGGCATTTGCCCTCTTTTTTATAAGGGGGGCGAATGAGCATTCTTGCAATCCTTTGAGCTGTCAAATCGAGGAAAATCAAAGGGAGAATGATGAGACGGACCGGCCACCGGATGAATCCCGGCAGCCACTGCTTTGGAATTCCCCCTTTAGGCTCAGGAGGAATCTCTTCCGCATCTTCTGCTAGAGCTAAAATTTCATCTAGACCACTTGTAACCGGCTCCGGATCGGAATACATTTTCAACATGGATATACCCGCAGTCAATAATGGGCTTAGATTATCACGGAAGTAGCGGATTAAATGCTAATTTTTCGATAGACACATGAGATACTCATTTTTTAGATCGTCGGAGCTGTGGATAAAGAAACCATTTTTTTTGTAGATATGGATAGCTGCCAAATTATTCTTTTTGACCAATAAGCAGATTTGATAAATTCGAGGAGAATATTTCTTTTTTACATGCTCCACAAGCAGGGCGACAGAGGCAGACCCAATTTTTTTCCCCCACCATTCAGGATGAATGGCCCAGCCTAGCTCTACCTCATTTTCCTTAATTGTCATCTGACAATATCCGCAGGCCACCTGGTTTGCCATGATGATGAAAAACACCTTGCCTGAGGCGATTTTTGTAAGGTAATGCACATGCTGCTCGTAATCTTTTGGAGGAGAGCTGCTGAGCATAGAAGCTACGTCCGGGTGAGCGCGCACTTCATACATCATTTTGAGATGCAGTTCATTCTGAATATCAAGAGGTTTTAGAGTGGTCCGCATTTTTGGCACAACTTTTGGATGATAAAGGCGGTTTTGTCATTGGATAACGGATGCGTGTACACAACGTGGGGCTTGAACTTTAGCGCATTCTCAATGGCGCTTACAACATCCGCTTCAGAAAATATCGTGCGAATAAAAACGGAGTTTTCAATGCATTCTTGTTCTGCTTTTGTCTCAAGGCCTGTCCAAACAGTAAAAATCATGAAGCGGGACGAGACCCGAAACATTTCAACGATGGGCTTTTCAATACCGTTGATATGTCCAAATACCTCAAAAGCGCAGGTGAGTTCGAAAGAGTTATCCGGAAAAGACAAGGAATACAAGTCGTCTTTGAAAAAATTCCCCTCGGGAAATCTATTGTGTGCAATGTTTAGCATGGATTCAGAAATGTCGATGCCCACATAGGCGTGATTTGATAGAATGTGTGGAACAAGTTGGTTGTAAACAAGACCTGAACCGCTGCCGATCTCTAAAAGTCTGTCATCTGGCATTACCCACTGTTTGACAAGAGCTGCTAGATCTTCTCGATGTGCGATTTCATTTTGGGATTTGAGCCAATAGGTGTCGATGATCTCCGCAACATGGCCTCGGTCCCATTGCTCCCAATCCCGATTTGAGACATTTGTTATGGAGAGCAAGCTTGCAAGAATACGTATCATGAATCTGCTGGTGTAGTAAAGTTGTTCTGTAACATTTATATGTGCAGATCATGCTAAGAGACTGAATTTATCCAAAGCGATTTTGAAAAAATGCCATGAAACGCTATTGTCATTGGATCACAGGTGAGATTTATGATTGATGAATGGGTAAAGACGCTTTTACGAAAGCAGGGAGAAAAATTCGAATGGCGTGCCTCTTCTACACCCGCCCAAAAACCCGATGTATCTGTCATTCTGTCCACGTATAACCGCTTTAGGCAAGAAGGGGATTGTCCATGCTTGCTCAAGCGGGCTGTAGACTCTATTCTAAACCAAAAGTTTACGAATTTTGAATTGATCTTGATCGATGATAATTCTAGCGATGGATCGAAAACTTATTGCGAGCAGATCGCAATGAGTGACCCACGGGTGCAATTTTATCATTTTAAAAAAAACTCAGGACTCCCCGCAAAAAGATATAATTTTGGCATGTCTGTGGCTAAGGGGAAATACATCTCCTTCATGTTTGATGACGATGCGTGGGAGCCTAATGCCCTAGAAGATCTACATCATGCCATTGAAAATAAGCATAAATCTTGCGGAATGGTCTATGGGATTGCCAAACTTTATTCGGGAGGCGACCGTCAAAATGTAAAAATTCTCGGGGGGAGATGGGGATGGGCGAAAATAGATGCTGATAATTTTATCAGCAACAATGCGGTCATCGTAAAAAGATCTGCCATCGATCTTGTGGGTGGGTATGATGAAGATCCCATTTTCTTGAGGAACTGCGATTGGGATCTCTGGTGGCGCATCGGCAGAAAATTTAAGGTTGGTAGAATTCGATCTCACGTCGCAATTGTTTATGGTTGGCTGCCCGATTCTATTGGTTGCACCAGGACATTAGATTTAGACGTTTGTAAAAAAAGGCAAAGAACCGATCGATTCTTGCCCTTGAAAATAAATCAAAAAGAATCTCTTCGCTGTAAAATCCGTTCCACTTTATTTGTTATCTATGTCGGAATTTTTCGGAAATACGAATTTAAAAAGTTCGTAAAAAAAGTACTCCCTTCTCCCATTTATCAATTCTTGAAAAAATCCCGTAATTGCATTACAACGACAGTTCTAAAAAAAAGGATGTGATCAATGCAATTGTTTCGCCCTACTTTTGAAGTTGAGGAGTGCGTGGAAGCCATCCGAAAAGTTCTCTCCAGCGGCTGGACGGGGACGGGGCCTCAATGTAAGCAGTTTGAAGAGTCCTGGTGCCAATTGATTGGAGCGAAACACTCCCATTTTTTAAATAGTGCGACGGCAGCTCTGCACATAGCTCTTAGACTACTCGACCTTCCTAAAAATTCCAAAGTTTTGACAACGCCTCTCACTTTTGTTTCTACAAACGCGGTTATTCTTTATGAAGAGCATGAACCGGTGTTTGTCGATATCAATGAAGACGACCTTTCTTTGAGCAGCGATGATTTTGTGAGTAAGGCAGAAGAGAGTAAGGCAAAAGCTGCGATGTGGGTTCACTATGGGGGCCAAGTTTCTCCGCACTTTGAGAAGATTTTGCCCTGTGGGATTCCGATCATTGAAGACTGTGCCCATGCAGCCGGGGCTGGTTATCAGGATGGCTCAAGAGTTGGGAGTCGTAGCGATACGATTGCGTGTTTCAGTTACCAGGCTGTCAAAAACCTGCCCACTTTTGACTCAGGTATGATTTGCTGTCCTGAGCTTCCTATGCATGAAAGAGCAAAAAAACTCGGCTGGCTTGGGATCGATAAGGACACGTATACCAGAACGAGCTCGGCCCAAAACGAGGTTTACAAATGGCATTACGACGTCCCTGAGCTCGGTTGGAAATACAATGGGAATGATATTGCAGCCGCGATTGCAAACGTTCAGCTAAAATACCTGGACCGCGATAACGCACTCCGCCGAAAAATTTATCAATCCTATGCCAAAAATTTTGAGGGGCATCCCCAAGTAGGACTTATTTCCCATTCGATACAAAGTGCTAATCATCTCGTCGTTGTTAGGGTGAAAAATCAAAGCGAGGTCATTGCGGCCCTAAAAGCAAACGGAATTGCTCCCGGAGTTCATTATCTGCCAAATTACGAGTTTCCTGTATTTCAAAAATTTTACACAAAAGGGAGTTGTCCTGTTTCCGAGAAGATTTCCAAGGAAATTATCAGCTTGCCTAATCATCTTCAGCTCAATGAGTCGGATATTGATCGCGTTTGCGAGGTGGTGATTCAGGCTGCAAAGTAATAAAATCTTTATTTTCATCCGTTTGTTATAATGCTGATTCTGATATACTGCGGCTAGAACGTGGAGAGGTTTTGTGAAAAAAATTATCACCTGCATTCATCTTTTGCTGATTCCTTTTATCCCCTTGCTTCAAGCTGAAGTTATCGAGAAGGAATGTCCTGTAGTGATCCTCGGCGGTGGTGTTGGGGCGTTGACCTCTGCAGTTTATCTTTCGCGAGCCGGAATCACACCGGTTGTCATTACAGGACCGCAAGTCGGCGGAACGATCACCCAATCCCATAATGTGCAGAATTGGCCGGGAGAAGTCTCGATTTCGGGATTAGAGCTCGGAGAAAAGGTAAGGCACCAGGCAGAGATGAATGGCGCTATTCTAGAATCAGAAGTTGTTGTCTCCGTCGATTTTTCCAAACGCCCTTTCCTCATTACCACTAGAAAAATCATAGGCTCAAGTGAGCAACAAATAAGATATAAAACCCAGGCTGTCATCATCGCCCTTGGCGCTGCGCCCAATTTTCTTGGTGTTCCCGGAGAAACGGGAAATGAGGGCTATTGGTCGAAGGGGGTTTATAATTGCGCCGTTTGCGATGGATCTCTTTATAAAGACAAAGTCGTCACAGTGGTAGGAGGGGGAGATGCGGCTCTCATTGAAGCCGAGTACCTCTCCAACATCGCATCAAAAGTGCACATTCTCGTTCGTAGAGATGAGTTTCGCACCGTGGAGAAACAGAGGATGAAGGAAATTTTAGAAAACCCAAAAATTGAAGTGCATTACAAGACAGTCGTTAAAGAGATTAAGGGAAATAAAGAAAAAGTCACACATCTTTTGCTCCAAGACTCTGAAGAGAATCGCACATGGGGTTTAGCTACCGATGCTCTGTTCCTTGCGATTGGATCTCGGCCCAATACGGATTTGTTCCAGGGTCAGATCGATCTCGACAATTCAGGGTATATCATTCTTAAGAAGAACCAGCAGACCTCCCTAGAAGGTGTTTATGCAATTGGAGATGTGGCAGACCCGGAATTTAAACAAGCTGTCTCGGCAGCCGGTGACGCAGCAAAAGCTGCGATACAACTGCAAAAATTTCTAGCCTCTTATGTGTCTCAGACGAAAAAAGAAAAATCCTTGGCAAAGATCGAGAAAAAGACAGAATTGAAAACGGTGATCGAGATCCACTCCAAGCGCCAGTTCAAAGAGGAGCTAAGTTCCGCTACAGGCGCTGTCTTTGTGGATTTTTATTCCACCCGTTGCGGACCCTGCCGCATTTTCAGCCCTATTTATGATGAGTGGGCCCAGAACTATGGAGACAGGATCAAATTTTTAAAGGTTAACTCAGATTATGCCGAAGAGATCTTTAGAGACTATAACATTCAGGTTGTTCCCACTCTTGTTATTCTCGATTCGAAAGGAAATGTTATCCGTAAAAGTTCGGGTTTTAATGAAATTTCAGAGGTAGAAAAGCGTCTCGGCGTGAAGAAAAACCAAGCAGAACTAGCGCCCTACGACTTCAAATAACGGTCAACCCTTGCCAGCCAGCCAGGCAGCCATCTCTCTTCATGACGCATTTCAGGCGAATTCTTTACCCGCAGTTTCAGCAGTTTTTTTGCAGTTTCTGTAAACGCCTGAATAGGATCTTCAGTGTCAGTTGGCATCTCTTCTAGCACCTGTTTTAGTCCCCATCCTTTACCTTGATAGCACTCTGTCTCCAAAGTGCCGTCTCCCTTAAAATTGAGGTAATCGATTAGGGCGAACTTCCCCTTTGGAGACATTTCTAAAAGCTTCACTTTTTTTTCTATGGATTCCTTGATCTCATCATTCATTGCGGCTAAAATTTTTGGCAGCGCAATTTCAAATCGTTTTCCTATGAATTTAGCTTGCAAATCGAAGGTGCGCGATAAAAGCTCCTGCAGCTCTAACCTTCTTGTCTTTTGGTCCGGCTTGGAAAATTCCTCTTTTGTACCCCATGGGCAGCTAGAGCTTATCCATTCAGGGACCTTCTCGCCTTGTTCCAAAAGGAAGGCAACGAGGGAAGGAAAAGTCTCTTCAAAAGGGCCGGTGGTCCCTTCCGGATACCAAATGAAATGGCCAATCCCAAGAGAGGCGAAGTTTTCCCCGGCATTCCACCAGACCAGGCGATCGTTTTTACTTCCACACTCGTTAAAAAAGATACGTTTGCCGATGAGATTTGCTTCGAGAGGAGAGAGCTCCATTGCGGATGAAGATACGGAAGCCAGTAGACACACAGAAAGAAATCGACAAAAAAAATGAGCCATCGCTTACACTCTTTAAATGCTTAAGTTTTTCCTTATATTATCTTGCTTTGCCTGTGTAAACGCAAGCGAATTGCCGCAAGGCGGATTCTTTACAGAAGGCAAATTGCTCTATCTTCAGGCAAGAGAGGGTGGCTTAAGTTTTGCCATAGAGAGCGCTTCTCATGGCAATTTGGCAAATGGTGCAAAAATTGAAAACCCAGAATTTGAATGGGATTTTGGTTTCAATGTAGGCCTGGGGTACCGCATTCCCCACGACAGATGGCAGCTTTTGCTTCAGTTCACCTCTTTTCAAACTCACAATGATGCAAACAAAAAAGCAAAGAGCCGGTATGTTTTTTTTCCCATTTGGCTCTCTTCCGTCTCGCCTAATAATCTGTATGCAAGCGAAGTAAAAGAGCATTGGCGCTTGCATTTGGGCCTTCTCGATGCACTTTTAAGTAGGCCTTTCCTTGCAACAAAGACAATCACTTTGATTCCACAGGTCGGCGTTCGCTATGGATCTGCCCGTCAGAAATTTAACCTTGAATACCGAGGGGGGAATTTTTCTCAAGAGATAGAGGTCCGCATGAAGAACAAATTTTGGGGTTTAGGACCTTATGCAGGACTGACATGTGAATATGGATTTGCCAAGAATTTCTGTCTATTTGCCAAAGGGGCTGCAAGTTTGCTCTATGGGGAGTTTTACCTGCACCAGGTTGAAGAAAAAGGCAAAGCTCTAAAAAAATTGCTGAGAGTTCATTCTATCTACCGCTCTACCCCCGCAATTTTGGAAGGTAGCGCAGGCATTCGCATGCATCATTACTCCACAGGCGCTTTCAAACGGCTGACATTTGATCTAGCCTGGGATCAAATGCTGTTTTTTTCTCAGAATCAACTCATCCGATTTGTAGATGGAGTGCAGAAAGGCGGCATTATGTCCAATCAGGGGGATCTCTCTACATCTGGATTTCATTTCAGCGCTGCAATCGATTTTTAGCTGTGCTTCATAATATTGACTGTTGCGTGAAATTTTATTTTTTTGCATTCTTTTTGGATTGAAGAAAAGTAAAATCATGTCATTACATATAAAAAAAAATAAGAAGTTTGCTTTAGCTCTAAAGGACTTTAGCAGGGCGGCACGTCAATACAGGGTCTGGCTCCATCTCGGCTGGGTAGAGGTGAAACAACGCTACAGGCGCTCTATCATTGGTCCCTGGTGGATTAGCCTGAGTATGTTGATTTTCATTCTAATGATGGGGATCGTATTCAGTCGTCTGTTCCATCAGAGCCTTAACGAATATATTCCCTTTTTTACTGCGGGATTTTTATTTTGGACCTTTATTTCCACAAGTGTGAGTGAAGCAGCTGAAATTTTTAAATCCAACGGTGGATTTATTAAGCAGATCAACCTGCCCTTTCACCTATATGTCTTCAAACATGTGGTGAGACAGGTGATTTGTCTGATGCACAATGCGGTTGTTTATCTCCTCGTATGCGCCTTTTTTAAGTTCAATCCTGGAATGAACTTTATTTTGGTGGTCCCAGGTTTTTTACTTCTTTTGCTCAATGTCTATTGGATGTGTTTTTTTCTGGCAATCGTCTGCGCCCGCTACCGAGATATGATCCCCATCATTACAAGCTGTGTTCAGATCGCTTTTTTTGTTACCCCCATTTCATGGATGCCTAGATTACTCGATCAAAATCCTGCCATTTTGAAATACAATCCCCTTGTCTATCTACTCGATATCGTGCGCTCGCCTCTTCTTGGGCAGGTACCCTCAGCGATGAGCTGTGTTGTAGCAGGCGGCATGGCAATCAGCGGGATTGTTCTTTGTTTTCTCCTTTTCTCCAGGGTAAGAACCCGAATTGCATTTTGGGTGGACTAACTATGGCGTGTGTAGAACTTGAAAATGTTTCGTTGCATTATCCGATATACGGCTCAAACGCTAGGTCTTTTAAGGCCACATTGCTCAACATGGCGACAGGCGGTCGTCTTGACTCTAGCACCGGCAGTGTCGTTGTGGAAGCGCTCAAAGATGTGAGTTTTAAGCTTGAGGAAGGAGATCGTTTGGCGCTTCTTGGTCATAATGGCGCCGGCAAATCCACTCTTCTTAAGGTCCTTGCTAACATTTATGAGCCCACTTCAGGCTTTGTCAACGTCAAAGGGCGCACGAACTGCCTCTTTGATATCATGATGGGAATGGACCATGAGCTGAATGGTTATGAAAACATCCGTCTTCGCGGCTTAATTTTAGGGTTGTCCAGCCTGGAGATCCAAAAAATCATACCCCAAATTGAAGCTTTTGCAGAGCTCGGCGATTACATGAAAATGCCTATCAAATCCTATTCGTCAGGGATGAAAGTAAGGCTAGCTTTCGGCATCATTACTCATGTTTTTTCTGAAATTCTGCTCATTGACGAAATCGTAAACGTCGGTGATGCTAAATTTATCGAAAAAGCGAAAGCTCAAATGCAGAGCTTAATCCACCAATCTGAATTCATGGTCCTTTCTACACATGACACCAATATTGTGAAGGAGTTTTGCAATAAGGCGCTTTGGTTAAAAGAGGGCAAGTTAAAGTGTTTTGGATCTGTCACAGAGGTCCTAGCGATCTATGAATGAAATGATCACCACGATTATCCCCACTTTTCGCAGGCCCGCTTTATTAAAAAAGGCCATCCTCAGCGTCCTTAGTCAATCCTATCCCCATTTTCAAGTATGCGTGTATGACAATGCCTCTGGAGATGAGACAGAGGAAATTGTCAAACAGTTGATGAAGCAGGATCCTCGAGTTAAATATTATCGCCATAGGGAAAATATCGGCATGATGGCCAATTACAAATTTGCCGTATCGCGAATTGATACCCCTTATTTTTCTCTTCTCTCCGATGATGATTTTTTGCTGCCTACGTTTTTTGAAACCGCACTGGATGGATTTAAGAAATTTCCAAATGTTGCTTTCTCTGCTTGCGCTGTAAAAGCAGTTGATGAGAAGGAGCAGTTCGTTTCAGACCCTATGAGTGTATGGGACAGGGAAGGGTATTTTGATGCTCGCGAGGGTATTTTTGAAATGATAGAAAAGCCCCTCCTTCCCGTTGGTATTTTGTTCAATTATCAATTGGTAAAAAATGTTGAAATAGACTCTTCTGAAACGATTCAAATTAGATGGGATACAGATTATCTTTTGCAGATTAGCTCTCAATTTCCTTTTGTAACAAATAAGTGCATAAGCGCTATTTTTTTGTCGCATGCCCAGGGCTTTTCCACTGGATGTTATAGGGAAATGCCTAGGTCTACTCATAAATTTGACCGCCATATCCAAGCGACGGAAAGAATGATGGAACGATTATTATCTGCGTTGGCCCCTTTTCCCGAGACAAAAGCAGCTGCGAAAAAGGCTTTTTTTGATGAATTGGAGCGCAATATTAACTGGGTTGTGGGTTCTGGTATTCAACGCAAATTATTTTCAGAAGCGTGGCGATTAATTTTCATGTATCGAAGCCGCTTTGGTATGAGCAAGGTTGTATTGAAATTAGCTTTAAAAGTGTTCGTTTTTCAGTATGCCCCTTGGGCGGTTCCTTATATTCAATCTCTTATGCATGCCTGTTCCAAAAAATCCAAGTTTAGAAATGTTTCACAAGGAAATTCAAGCGAGATTAATAGATGACGATCACAACAATCATCACAACTTATCGCAGGCCTCTATTATTAAAGCGAGCAGTAAGCAGTGTCTTAAAGCAAACCTATTCTGATTTTCAAGTGTGTGTCTATGACAACGCATCGGATGATGAAACTGAAGAGGTTATGCGGGAGCTCGTCAAAAAGGACCCTCGCGTGAAATATTTTCGGCATCCTGAAAATATTGGGATGATGGCCAATTACAAATATGCTTTTGATAGAATAGAGACTCCTTATTTCTCCTTCCTTTCAGATGATGATTTTTTACTTCCAAACTTCTATGAAACGGCTCTAGATGGAATTCGGCAATTTCCTGATGCAGGCTTTTCAGCTTGTGGCGTATTGCAGCTGGATGAGTCGGGTAACTTCGTTGGTGATCCTCTATCCTTATGGGCAAGGGAGGGATATTATTCTGCAATAGATGGTTTGATCGAGATGATCAAGACAAGATTCCGATTTCCAGTGCCTACCGGAGTTCTTTTTCAAACCGGAATTATCTGTGATATAAAACCAAATTATAATGACGGTCTTGACTTTTTTTGGGATCCTGACTACTTAATGCGCATTGCGGCAAAGCACCCTGTTGTAATTTCTAAGAAACCTTGCGCTATTTATTTAGCACATACTCAATCTTTTGCATCCTCCTTTTATTCAAAACTGTATGATGATCCAGTCCTCGAAGAGAAATATTTAACGGCGACGAAAGCTGCAATGCGCGGAATGGAAGAGGCTCAGGGACCTCAATCCTTTAAAAAGAATGTCTCGAAACGTCTCTTCAATAAGTACGTCAGGCAAGATGCACTGTTTTTTATTCAATGTTTTATTTTGCAGAAGAAATTTCGGAAGGCGCATGCCTTTTCGAAAAGATACTATCGTCATTATGGCCTTTCTTTGAGTGTGCTTGGCTATCACGTATTACTTCTAATAATGAAAGGGGTAGATATCGTTCTGATGAGATGTTTTTGGCTTTTAGCTTTTTTAACCCCAGCTGCAAAACCTAAGATCCCAGATTTAAATATTTTAAAAGACTCCCATGGTTATGGGCAAAAGCTATTAGATGATGATTTTTAGTCCCCAAAAAATGTGAAATTGACCTTAGGACAAAATTAGCTTATGAAATTTTCCGTGCTCCTACCAACTAGAAATCGTTTGGAATATCTTAAGCATGCGGTTTCTTCTGTTCAGCAGCAGGACTATGCTAATTGGGAGATCATTATTTATGATAACGATTCTGAGGAAGATATACAGGGCTTTGTCCAGTCTCTTGGTGATTCCAGAATTCAGTATTTTCGAACGGACTGCTTTTGCTCTGTGACTGAAAATTGGAATAATGCCATGGCGAAGTGCAGTGGTGATTATGTAGTGATGTTAGGAGACGATGATTGTTTGTTGAGCGGGTACTTTTCTCTTTGCTTATCTTTGCTTGATCAATTTAAGTTTCCTGATCTGATTTATAACAGTGCATTAAGCTTCTTTTATCCTAAAGTTGTTGAAGGGTCTCCTGAAGGATCTTTACTCAAATGCACTTATGCATCTTTTCTGGTAGATAAAGAAACTCCGTATATTCTTGACAAAACTGAAGCTCAGCGCATTGTGCAAGAGGTGATGAATTTCAACGTATCCGTTAATTTTAACATGCAGCACTCGCTGGTTAGTAGAAAATTGATCTTGGAAATGCAAAATTATGGAGAGTTTTTTCAGTCTCCTTATCCAGATTACTATGCTACAACGGCTTTGTTTTTAAAGGCGGAACGGATCCTTATCGTACCTTATGCCATGGTGGTTATAGGCGTAACACCTAAATCGTTTGGATTTTATTATGTTAATAATAAGGAGGATCAGGGTGTTGAATTTTTGAATAACATGGCGCAGGATCCTACTTATAAGAGCATTTCAAAGTATGTGATTTCCGGAACAAAGATGAATATATGTTGGCTTTTTTCGATGGAGTCAGTTCGGAGGAATTTTGCCCATGAATATCCTTTGTCCGTGAATTATAAGAAATTCCGTTTTTTACAGGTGCTGCAGCAGTACAAAAAGTTTGCGAATCATGAGGGCCCAAACTTATGGGATATGATTCGCTTTCTGAGAAGTTTGTTCGCTTGGGAGATAGTCGCTTATTTTGTCCCTTTTTTGATCGCCCTGTATATTCGATTGCGTCCAAAAAACGATCAAAGAAGAACATGGGCTTACTGCATAGCAATGAAGTATTCCCATCCGGCTCATGGGCCTGCAAAGACTATTCCAGGCCAGTACACAAACATTATGGACGTGTTTCAGCAGATAAAAATTGATTGTTAGAATTTCAAGATAGAAATCAGGAGAAAATATGAAAACGGTAATTTTAGCCGGAGGACTTGGAACGCGTCTTTCTGAATTGACGAGCCAAATTCCCAAACCCATGGTTGAAATTGGGGGCAAGCCCATTCTTTGGCATATCATGAGTATTTACGCGAACTTTGGACTTAAGGACTTTGTGGTTGCCCTAGGCTATAAAGGTGAAGTGATCAAAGAGTTCTTCCTAAATTATCGCGCAATCAATAGCAATTTGAGCATTGATTTGTCCTCTGGGAAGACCGTGATAGATACTGGAACAAAGATGGACTGGCGTCTCAATTTGATTGATACAGGCCTGCATACTCAAACGGGTGGCAGAATCAAAGCGCTAAAGGATGCGATAGGTAATGAGACCTTCTTGCTCACCTATGGTGACGGTGTTGCCGATATCGACATTTCTTCATTGGTTGCCTTTCACAAATCGCATGGCAAATTGGCAACTGTCACAGCAGTTCACCCTCCAGCGCGTTTTGGCGGTCTTGTTCTAGATGGCAACCAGGTTGTAGAGTTCTCAGAGAAGAATCAAGCCCAGGAAGGTTGGATCAACGGGGGCTTTTTTGTGTTAGAACCTGAAGTTTTGCAATACATCCGAGATGACAAAACGATGTGGGAAAAAGAGCCTCTCGAAAAATTGGCAGCTGACAATCAGCTCATGGCTTATTTCCATGACGGTTTTTGGCAGCCTATGGATACTTTGCGCGAGCAGCGCTTACTCGAATCTCTATGGGAATCAGGAAATGCTCCGTGGAACGTCAATCATCACTTAAACATACGGTAATATGAAAGATTTTTGGATCAATAAAAATGTATTTATCACAGGAGCCACAGGTTTTCTTGGCTACTGGCTAACTAAAGCCTTGGTGGAAGCAAAGGCAAATGTGGTCACTTTGGTGCGTGATCATGACCCTCAATGCGCGCTTATTCAGAGCCGCCTCATTGATAAAACACGAGTTGTTCAAGGCGCCCTAGAGGATTACGCCTCTTTAGAGCGCGCGATCAATGAACATGAAATCGACACCGTTTTTCACCTTGGCGCCCAAACCATTGTGGGAACAGCTCTGCGCAACCCATTGCCGGCATTCGAGGCCAATATACGCGGCACCTACAATCTTTTAGAAGCTTGCAGGCAGCATAAAACTTTGGTTAAGCGCATTGTCGTGGCCTCTAGCGACAAAGCCTATGGCTCCAGCCTCGTTCTTCCTTATACTGAAGATATGCCCCTAAAAGGTCAGCACCCTTATGATGTTTCTAAATCCTGCACCGATTTGATTGCCTATTCCTATTTTCACACATATGGCCTTCCTGTTGCTGTTTCAAGATGCGGCAATTTATACGGTGGCGGGGATTTGAATTGGAGCCGGCTAATTCCCGGTACGATTAGAAATTTCCAGTCGGGGATTGCTCCGGTTATTCGTAGCGACGGTACTTTCACAAGGGATTATCTCTATGTCGAAGATGCAGTCAATGCTTACCTTGTGCTTGCTTCCAATTTGCATAAAGAAAACGTCTGCGGACAAGCCTTTAACTTTGGACCTAATGCCCCTTATTCGGTACTCGATATTGTTGGGGCTCTGCAGCGCCTAATGAATTGTTCCGACCTTTCTCCTAAAGTCCTGAATGAGGCAAGAGATGAGATCCGAGATCAAAGCCTCGATTCGCAGAAAGCGCGTCAGATTCTGGGATGGGAGCCTCTTTTCAATCTCGACGAGGGATTGCAACGGACCATTTGTTGGTATACGAATTACTTGAAAGAAACTATGTCGGTGGAGGCTTGTACTGTATGATAGATACCCATGACGCTTGCCGTTTTTGCCAAACTCCTCTTGAACATTCTTTTTGCGACTTAGGGATGACACCTTTGTCCAACTCCTATTTGACCAAGGAACAGCTCGAAAAAGGGGAGTCATTCTTCCCTTTGCATGCTTATGTGTGCGCCCAGTGTTTTCTCGTTCAAGTTAAAGAGTACGAACTTCCTCAAAACATCTTCGGCGATTACGCCTATTTTTCTTCCTACTCGGACAGCTGGCTCAAACATTGCAGGCAGTATGCCGGACAAATGATCGATAAGTTGAAGCTGGACTCTTCAAGTCAAATCATTGAAATCGCAAGTAACGATGGTTACTTATTGCAGTTTTTCAAAGAGCAACATATTCCCGTCCTTGGCATTGAACCTGCAGCGAACGTTGCCAAAGTAGCTGAGCAAAAAGAGATTCCTACCTTAGTGAAGTTTTTTGGCAGCCGCACAGCTCAGGAACTAAAAGATCAAAAGATCCAAGCTGACCTTCTTATCGGCAATAATGTTTTAGCGCATGTTCCAGATCTGAATGATTTTGTGAAGGGCATGAAGATTTTGCTTAAAAGCACTGGCGTGATCACAATGGAATTCCCCCATTTGCTATGCCTTGCGCAAAGCAATCAATTCGATACGATCTACCATGAGCATTTCTCCTATTTTTCTCTTTTAACTGTTGAGAAAGTTTTCAACGCTCAAGGGCTTAAAATCTTTGATGTCGATGAGCTGAAAACCCACGGCGGTTCTTTGAGAATCTATGCAGCGCATGTAGAAGATGAGAGCAAGCAGATTTCCCAGCATGTGCTCGATGTGAAGCAAAGAGAGCGCGAGCTGGGTTTTGAAGATCTTAGGTCTTATGCGCAATTTTCTCTAAATGTTCAGCAAATAAAGGCTGATATCTTAAGCTTTTTCCTCGAGTGCAAAAAACAAGGAAAAAAAGTCGTTGGTTATGGAGCTCCTGCCAAGGGCAATACTTTGCTTAATTTTTGTGGGATCCGTTCCCAATTTCTTGAATTCACAGTTGATAGATCTCCCCACAAGCAAGGACATTTTCTTCCAGGCACACATATACCCATTTATGATGTCGATGCGATCGAGCGCGCAAAACCTGATTATCTTTTCATTCTTCCTTGGAATCTGAAGGAAGAGATTATCGAGCAGATGGCGTTCATTCGTCAGTGGGGAGGGAAGTTTGTTATCCCAATCCCCAAATTAGAGGTCATTGAATGAAATTTACACCACTGAGTTTGTCCGGTGCTTTTTTAATCGAGCCGGAGCCTATTTCCGATGTGCGGGGTTTTTTTGCTCGCACATTTTGTAGAAAGCAGTTCGAAATGAAAGGGCTCAATCCCAATATTGAGCAGTGCAGCTTTTCTTTCAACCATGTCAAGGGAACTGTCAGGGGGATGCATTTCCAATTGCCTCCTCATGCAGAAGCTAAAACAGTCCGTTGTACTCAAGGGCAGATCTATGATGTTATCCTCGATCTGCGCCCTGATTCGCCAACTTTCAAAAAATGGGAAGCTATCACTCTCACAGCTGCCAACCGTCATATGTTGTACGTCCCTGAAGGGTTTGCACATGGCTTTCAGACGCTTACCGATGATGCTGAAGTGTTTTATCAGATTTCAGCTCCGCATGTCGCCGCGAGCGCATCCGGAGTGCGGTGGGATGATCCTGCGTTTGGAATTACATGGCCAATGCCGGCTAGTCTCATTTCTCCCAAAGATCAAAACTATCCGGACTTTGCATGAAGAGGGTACTAGTTACAGGCGCTAGCGGATTTATTGGCAGACACTCCTTACCATTGCTTGTCGAAAAGGGTTATGAAGTTTATGCCGTTTCCTCAAAGGCATCGCAAGAAGCCATAGAGGGTGTTCATTGGATTCATTTCGACCTTTTAGGAACGGGTAGCATGAAGGAGATGGTTGCAAAAGTAAGCCCGTCTCATCTATTGCATTTTGCTTGGGTTACTACTCCCGGGGTTCTCTGGAGGTCTGCAGACAATTTGAAATGGATAAAAGCAAGTATTGAATTGCTTGAGGCATTTGCCGAGCAGGGAGGGAAAAGAGTTGTTTTCTCAGGGACGTGCGCCGAATACGACTGGAGTTCTTCAGAATTTGAAGAACAAAGAACTTCTTGTCGCCCGCTGACGCTTTATGGGTCCAGTAAATTGGCTCTACATCTGATTTTAGATGCCTTTGCTAAAGAGATTGGATTTAGCCAAGCTTGGGGCAGAATTTTTTATCTTTATGGACCTCATGAGTATTCAGAGCGTTTTGTTCCGTCAGTCATTCGGGGACTATTGGAGAAGCAGCCGATTCCCTGTTCCCATGGGAATCAAATTCGCGACTTCTTGTATGTCAAGGATGTAGCCAATGCATTCGTGACTTTGTTAGACAGTGATGTTCAAGGAGTGGTTAACATTGCCTCCGGTATTGGGGTTTCTCTCAAACAAATCATTCATAAAATCACCACTAAGTTAGGAGATGCGGATCTTGTCCGCTTCGGGGCTTTGGAATCTCCAATGGGGGATCCAGATAGCCTTATCGCAAGCACAACAAGATTGAAGGATGAGCTCGGATGGAGACCTCAGTTTAGCCTAGAGGAAGGAATCGAGGAAACAATTTCTTGGTGGAAAAATTGAATCCTTTGATTACCACGATCATTCCTACCCATGGGCGCGCGGAACGTTTAAAAAGAGCGATTCAAAGCGTTTTAAACCAAACTTATCCCCATTTTCAGATTTGCATCTACGATAACGCCTCTACAGATGAGACGCGTCATGTTGTATCAGAATTTGCCAAAGTCGATCCGCGCGTAAAATATCATAGACATAAGCGTAATATTGGAGCTGCGGAGAATTTTCAGTATGGGCTCTCGAAAGTAGACACTCCATTCTTTTCATTTCTTTCAGACGACGACTTTTTGCTACCAGAATTTTATGAGACTGCGCTTAACGGATTTAAAAAATATCCAGAAGCCGGCTTTTCTTCCGGTGCAGTTATCGATATGAATGAGAGGGGGGAGATTTTGGATGTTATCCTTTCCAAGTGGCCGGACGCAGAATATTATTCGTCGCCATCTGGGCTTTTGGAAATGATTGGAAAGTATTCGAATTGGGTGGGAACACTTTTTCGCCAAGACGTGATTGCAAAAGTAGGTGATATCGATTTAAAGTTGAAAGCGATCGATATTGACTACATGTTCCGCGCAGCAGCCCTAATGCCTTTTGCTCTCTCAAAAACCCCCTGCGCAGTGTTTACGCAGCACTCTCAGTCTTATTCTATGAATAATGGGTTAAAGTTGATTTGCCCGGGGTGGCAAGTGATGATGTCCAAAATAAAGGAAAATCCCAACATCTCTTTGGAGATAAAAAAGATCGCTGAGCAGAAACTTCAGATTGATTATCAGAACTTATTATTGTTAAACGCCTTAAGAGGGATTGAGCGCAAGAAATTTGATGAGGCTGCTTCTATTGCGGAGATTTTTAATCAGACGAGCCAGAAAAAGATCAGAAAAGTTATGCTCTCTATCACCATCGCTCTTTGCAGCTCTTTTTCTTTTGCTCAGAGGTTGTTTGTAGTTTTTTTGACAATAAGGCGTTTTTTCAAGCGACTGAGGAATATTCGCAAGTTCCCCAGGCTTGAAAAAGGGTTGGCCCAACTGATATCTTAAGAATGCACATAGTAATTTAATTAGTTATTTTAGAAACTAGACGCATCAACAGGGCTTCGGAGGTTATATGCGGTTTTCTTTGGTCATTCCGACAAGAAATCGATTGGATTTGCTTAAATTTGCGGTTACCTCTGTTCTTAAACAGGAATATACCGATTGGGAAGTGATCATTTCAGACAATGCCTCTAGCGAAGATATTGAAGGCTATGTCAACTCCCTTAATGAACCCCGTATTAAATACAGCCGCAGTGAAAAATACCTATCTATTACCGAAAGTTGGAATCGATGTATTGATTTAAGTACCGGTGATTATGTGATAATGATTGGTGATGACGATATTCTCCTTAAAAATCACTTTCAAATCGCACATAACTTGATAGAAAAGTATGAGAAACCCGACTTAATCTATACCAATGCGTTCTTATATGCCTATCCAAATGTCATCCCCAGTTTCCCGAAAGGGGTTTTTCAATCATTTGGGTCATTGCATGGCATGCCAAAGCACGAGCGCCCCTTTTGGTTAGATGAGCCTTGCAAGCGCTCTCTCATGCAGGAAACATTGAAATTCAATTCCATCTATTCCACTAACATGCAACATGCCTTGATCAGCAGGTCCTTACTTGAAAAGACTAAAAGAGAAGGCAAACTTTTTCATTCTCCATATCCAGATATTTATGCGATGAGCGCCTTATTGCATGAGGCTGACCGCGTTTTGATTTATCCTAAAGAAGTAGTGGTAATTGGAATTAGCATTAAATCTCATGGATATTTTGCTATAAATGGAAAGGATCAAGATGCTGTTAATTTATTAAATCCTGGAAATGAAATCAGTGAGATTTCCAGCCTTCAATCTGTACTGCTCCCCGGATCCATTGTTTTTACATTTTGGCTAGCAGCTATTGAGCTTTTTAAGTTGTACTTTCCTCTAGAAAAATATGAATTAAAGCTTGACTACGACATTTACAGAAAGTTGCAAACAAATCATGTGCTTAACTTGTTTTTAGCAAACAAAACTGAAAATAAAGAGCGATTTAATGATTTGGTAGATCGATTGTCTTTTTCTGAAAAGTCAGCAATTGCAGGTATTTTTAGAAACAGTAAAGAATATAAAGAGCAATTTAATGAATTGCTTAAGCATTTGTCTTTTTCTGAGAAGCTGGTCATGTTTTCACCTTATATTGTGCTAAAGGCTGTAAAGTTACCTGTGCGCATCTTGAGAAAGATTCTTCCTAAATCTTTCAAAAAGGCTTGCAGAAGGCTCATCGAACTGAGCAAAAAATCTATAAATGAGAAGGAATGCCATCCTCAATCCTCTCAAGATAGCTATACTCCTCTAAATCCTCCTCCAGCCCATCTCTTGACTGATGCTGATCCTAATCGATTTTCAACAATATTGGAGATCTTTGAACAAGTTGAACCCGTGGATTGCTCTCAATGAAAGATCTGTTTGTCTGAAGTGGGGTTCATTTACCGGTGTGTTGATCTTAGAGATTTTTTTGAGGATTCACATAATGCACATATGTCCAGTTGATCTCGATTATAAACCCAATTTCTCTGGAGAAGTCAGATGGTTCCGCATGGAGGTAAATTTTTTTCAGCTTTCTTTCTTAGTTTACCCATTTTATTGCTCCCCATTCCCGATGAAGATATTGCAACCCTAGTTTATCAGTACCAATTAGATATCGGGCAATACCTGCTGCCTGCCAGTGAAAAAGTGCAGATTAGTGATTGGGTCCACCCAACTCCTCAAGATTTTAAAATTCTCCAAAATTACTTAAGCCATGCGCCACGTCCAGAGTTACAATATATTAATTATCCAGGCACAACATGGCGTGAAGATAGAATCAGAAACTTTAAACTGATTGATGTTAAGGGCAAACCTAAATTTGGGATACTGCATTTGAATGGATCTCCTTCAAACAAGAAGAATTGTATTGTAACTTACATTTCTTGTGATAAAGCTTATGAAGCCCTTTTACATCGTTTAATTCAAAAGTTGAAATCGATTGGCTTTGATGGTCATGTCATTTTTAGAGTCGGAGGGTGGCCGAATACTGAGGAAGGGTCGCTTCAATTTTTTGACGTGCCCTATGCATTCAAGGTTTATTCCATCTTAGAAGCAAAGAGATTGGGTTATAAGAACTGTTTATGGCTAGATGCATGTATCGTTCCTTTAAAAAAATTAGACCCGATTTTTAATCATATCGATGAACATGGGGTATTTCTTTTTATGTCTCAAGGATGTGAAGCTCCACACCAGACGGTTGATTTGGGTTATATTCAAGATTTTGCTGCTAGGGCTCTTGCGAATGTTTCTGCACAGGAGTTTTGCAGATTTCCTGTCACCACATCTGCTGTAGTAGGATTTGATGTTCAAAGTGATAGGGGGACTCAAGTCCTTAATGCCTGGCAACGAATGCTGGAACAAAAGTTGGGATTTCTTTCATTCATTCCGGAAATGGCTCCTTTGTTTTCTCTTATCGATCGATTCAATCTGCTCCTTTATGCTCCAAATCACGCTTATTTTGCTGAAAAATTTGGAAAAAAAATTGATGAAATTACTCCAGAAACTATACTTCTTTGGTATCGACAGTAGTTGTGCCCTGTTTTGATTTTTAATGAACCCTATTTTTTTATGATTACAACAATTATTACGACTTATAAGAGACCGAAATTGCTAAGACGCGCATTGGCCAGCGTCCTAAATCAAACCTATCGCTCTTTTCAAGTGCATGTCTATGACAATGCATCGGGTGATGAAACTTCAGACGTTGTTCATGAATTTATGAAACAAGATCCGAGGGTGAGATATCACTGCCATCCTCAAAACATCGGAATGATGGCCAATTATGAATTTGCAATGGCCCAAGTAGAAACTCCTTATTTTTCTTTGCTGTCAGATGATGATGTGATCCTTCCATGGTTTTATGAAGTTGCTCTGAAAGGGTTTGAAAGCTCTCCTGATGCAGCTTTTTCTGCAGCTTCTGCGATCATCATGTCGGAAAAAGGAGAAATCGTTCGTGTTCCGCTAGATAATTGGCCAAGAGAGGGTCGTTTTGAGGCCCCTGAAGGGATGATACAGATGATCTCAAAATATCCTGTCCCGACTTGCATTTTGTTTCGCAAGAGCGTCATTGATGATGTGCCTATCGATTGCGCAAATCCTTTGACATGGGACTGCGACTTCTTGCTCCGGATCGCAGCGCGTCATCCCATCTTCGTCAGTAAACGGCCGTGCGGAATATTCTTGAGTCATGATTTTTCCTACTCTAATGCGCAAGATTATGGAAAATGGGAGCAATCCTTAAGATGTATGGGCAAAAAGTTGGAAAACCTCGGCTTCCTCTCCACGGATATCAAAAGTCAAGCCTTTGAGCTCTTAGGTAACGATTTGAAGGGGAGTAATCGAGCCTTTGTTCTTCGCAATCTCTTTGGCGGGAAGTTTAGGGAGGCATGTGACTATGCTCGGATCTATCGAAGAAATTATGGGCTCAATCTCTCTTCGTTCATTCTTTCATGTACAAGCATGATTTGTTACTATTTCCCTCCTGCTATTTATCTGTTTTTTTTAATACGCAGGATAAAAAAAGCGCGAAGAAGTACTGAAGAATGCGCCTACAAACAATATGCACAATGGCTGAATAAATAGGGGAGGCTGAAAACCCTTCTTCCGTTTCAAACCCACTTAAGAGACGCGATTGAAACGGAAGAAGGCGGAACAGGTCTATAAAAACGGTTTTAATTCCGCATCAATATGATTTGCTTAGTGGTGCCGCATGACGTGTATCTGTCCATTTTTACTGGATTAACGTTAAAAGGCGAAAGCATCAGATTTACTTGATGAAATCCGTATGTTGGGATATTTACGTTTGCAGTATTCTCAGATGTATTTATATCATCAACAAAAATGCAGTATTTGAATTTTTTTGATTCAGCTAAAATATGGAAGATATTTGAATTAGGCAAATGGATTAAAACGTCTTTGCAAATCAGAAGGTCCGCTTGCGGAAGGCTCTCTGATCCTGCGTCCAATTTTATAAATTTAATCTTCTCGGAGCCATACTTAGCCTTGTTCTTTCGGAGGACGCTCCCTACGACATCGATTCCTAGATATTCTCTATCGCCCCAATTAATTTCGCGAGCCAAAACCCAGTCCCCGCATCCGATGTCTACGACGGATTGGATGTTGTGCGTATCCAAAAAATTCTGTAAGTATTGAAGAAAAGGCGTAGCCTCGCTGACGAGGGATCCCGGGCCGGAATAACCTTCTCCATTCTCATCTTTTCCCCATAGACCATTCTTATATACTTCTGAAAAGTGCGCTTCAGCCTCACTTGAGTGTACATATTGTACTATTGCCCACGCTCTTGCACCTGATGTATCCATTACGTTCTTTGCTTCAATGATTTTGATAAGCCCCTGTTGAACACAATGATCGACCGCTCCTTGGACGCCGTAGGGGGCATAGTCATCAATCCATACTACTGTGTTTTGATGAGCTAGTTTTCGGCAGTTATAGATGTCATTTACAGCATGGTCAAACTGATGACATCCATCTATGAAAATTAAGTCGAATTTTTTTGAGGTTCTCTCTGCATAGCGTTTCACTGTGATTGCAGAATCTCCCGGGATAAACTCAAACCGGTTGGGGTATTTTTTTCTCATGAATTCCACACCGACGCGTACGTAGGGATGCATGTTAATATCAAATGAAGTGACTTCAATCTGATCGGACGTTTTCATGAATGTCTCACAGGAATGTCCTCCATTAAATCCAATTTCTGCAATTGTTTTCACTTGAGGCAAATTCTTCAAATCCTGACTAAAGGCTTGCCTTTGGAGATCAGAGCTATATCCTTCATTTTTAGTAGAATGTGGAGGGGAAAGAAAAAAACCGCGTTGCTCAAGATATGCATTTAAATCGGTCAGTACTTCATTTGGTTGAAGAGGCTCTGTATCCAGGTAATACTCATATTCAGGTTGCGAATTTGATTTTTGTCGGGCTTTGTTCTTTTTATTTTTTTTGGGGGAACTTTTGCCCTTTGCAAGGAGATGAGAGTCTTGCGACGAAGAATTGAGAAGCTTCGTATTGGCAGCTGTTTTTTGACATTGAGTTTGGATCGGGCTTGTTGTGAATGAGCTGCAGGCCAAGTATCCGGCAATGACACAAAGGGAAAGAATATTGAATTTCATAAGACTCCTTAGAAAATTTCATTTGTAAAAAGTGTAGTGCGTAAGGCGTTTGCCTTGGAAAATTTTTTCCAAGTGATGGTAATGAGTAGTTTTGGCAGGAATTCCAAATATTTTAAAAATCGTCCTGATTTAAAAGTCATAGGGGACTCATTCTTTTTTTAGTGAAATTGTACAACTTCTTCGACATATCCTTTGCGCGTCCAGTAGGGATAACGTTCAACTACTGCTTTTCGATTGGATTGGCGAATTAAATCATTAACTGTAAATGGGTTGACCTCGTGATTGATTGAAACAAATAATTCCGTACATGACTCTATTTTATTGAAATAGGATTTGGCTATGTCTGGATCTATCTCAGTTAATGAATCTACATTTATAATAAGATCGTAATGATTGTTGCATTCCAAAAACGCTGAAGGTGGCAAAATTTTTACAAGTTTTTCTGGATTTTGGGCCGATTCCCCAAACAATAGGATTTGATCTTCGCCAAGGGTTCTTCCAAGAAAATATCCTGAACATGTGGATGTAAAAGGGATGTCAATGATGGTGTAATCTTCAATCCCCAGCATACGTGCATAAAAAGCTAGCCTGCCAACACCTGCGCCAATTTCAAGAACACAAGGATTTTCAATTCCTTGAAGGAGTTGTTTGATTCGATAGGCTTGATATAAGGACTGAATGGCTCGATCTCCAGCAATTCCCCTAGAGGTTAAAACTCCATATTCGTTGGGGTAGGGATTTGGAAAGGAGGGAGTGCATCTTAACGTTCGTTCTATGTGATCAACTACCTCATCCGCGTCCCAGATAATACGGCGGCCTTGTTCTGGATTGAATAATCGAATAGCACCGATGGCTTCAGCGAACCTCGCTAATCGATCTAAACAGAGCGCGGCATAGCCATCTGCATGTGTGGGATTTAATGAATAATCGTTCAAAGCAGATGAGATGATATTGTCAATTCCGTAAAACATCTCACAGCAGCCTGGATTTTGCATAAGGGCATTTATTTGAGGAAGATTTCCACTTAAGAAGACATCATGAGCTGGCGCTTGATGTGCATTAAAAATTATCTTCCACATTGACTCGCCTCGATCAGTATCTATTTCCAGAGCTAATTTGTAAGATTCAATCACTCGATTCGTAAGGGAGAGACTACTTCCCTCAGTGCCATTTGACCTTCCAGTAATGGGGACAAGGGTTTCTATATGTCGAAAGAATTGTTCGTTAAGTTGGGGAATAGATTTTTGTTGGCTACCTTCATCTTGCTTTTGTTGAGCATTGAAACTGCCCTTTTCTTTCACAACTTCACTCTTCTTTTTTTTTGCGTGCTTATTTTTTATGAGAACTGGAGTTTCCGGAAGTGAAGGGTTAGAATTTATTGTGTACTCAGGAAACCTCGAAATTTGGCAGGCAGGCGTGATTTCACCAGCACAAATAAATTTATTGAACGGCAATAGACTTAAGAAGATAAAAAAGGTTCTTTTGAGAATGGAAAAGGTCATATATCGTTCCTATCTTTTTGTGATGATTACAACACTGTCATAAAAATGGATGGATTCGATCTGTTCTTGATAGTTGTTCAATCCGCAAGATGGCGGGATATTTAGATGGCTTGCTTTGGTTGTGATATTGCCGACGTAATTGACCTCGTCGATGAGCGCTTTGAGAAAATTAATTGTGGAATGAGCTCCTCCTCCTCCAAAATGGCCTGGCCAATAGGAAGTGTGTAAATCTTCAATGATGTACATTCCCCCGCTTTTTACTTGAGGAAACAGGATTTGAAAACTGATAATTTGCTGATTCATGGTGTGTCCACCGTCATCTAAGATGACATCGAAATTTCCACCTGATGTTTGAATGAATTGTTGAAGCTGTTTTGGATTTTCTTGATCGCACAAATGGTAGTGTGAGCGATCTGAAAAGTATTCGGCATTATCAAATGTGATGTCTATGAAGTGGAGTTCGGCATTTTTTAAATACTCCTCCCACATTTTCACGCTGCAGGCTTTATAAATTCCGATTTCTAGAAATTTGATGGGGGTATCTCTAAATTGAGCAAGATATTTTGCGTAGATTTCGGTGTAGTTGTGATAATTGGATCCTTTATCGGACCCTGCCTTCAGGGCAATTTCATCTAGGGCTTTGTATTCTTCTGTGTTTTGAGCGGCAAAACCTGTATTGAGAAGAAGGAGAAACGTACATAGTAGAAGTTGTTTCATAGGTGGATTTCTTTAGTGGTAAATGTTGATTGCGATAACGGCGCTTGCAAATTCTAGTGAGTTGCGTCCGGCTACGGTAAACCACGATCCCGCGATGATACCGTAATTGAGGTTCCAACTGTATTCGATGGCAGGAGCTAGGCTCCATTGTTCAGAGGAGGGGGCTCCTACTTTGTTGGGTATGCCGGAAGTGGATCCTTTGCGGCCTTTAAATCTTGTTTTGCTCATGTGCAAGTATTGGATGTCGTTTGCGATGGCCCAGCATTGCGATAAGGAGATCTCAAATCCAAAGAGGGCGGTTAGGGATTGTCCTGGATAGACGGTGCCGCGAGTGTGATGCCCGCCGCCGTAGGCATTTAGGTTTTTTACGCGCACGGAGTTTGGGATTGTGTATTGGATGCTGAACCTGGGAGCGAAGAAATGCCTTTCCCCCCATTGATAGAGGTGTGACATTACGATGCCGATCCCCGGCTCCCAACTTCCGGATCCCCCGATATCGGTATCTTTTGATTTTGGATGAAGTTTTTGAAATTTGCCGATAGGTAGATTTGCGCGGAGAGCTAATTTGACAGCTGGCCACCATTTTCCCGGCTTGTCATAGACAAGCTGATAGTCAAATCCAAATGTCATGTCATTTAGAGTCCAATGAGAAGCTCCGTGGACATGGTTCCAGCCCCAAACCGGGATAAATGTAAAATCGAAGTTCCAGGGCATCCCGATTTGTGTAATCACTTGTGTTTGGAGATTGTAGAGTTTAGGTTCGGAGTGAGATTGCCAATTCCGGTTGTAAAGGCCATAATTTGACGTTATGAATTCATAGGGTTCAATGTTGAAATGACCATTGGGGATGACGTGGGCAGAAGGTGTTAGCAAAGGCCCTGTGAACCAAGGAAATGGCACTGCTGCACCCGAGATCGCGGGAGGTTTTTCTGATTCGGCAATGAGCGTGTTTGCAAATGCAAGGAAACCTGCTATTAGCAGAGATAACGCAGATTCACCTGTTCGAAAACGCATTGACATTGCTCCTGTTCGAAAACGGATAAATCTATGCTTTAAGTGAATTTATTTGAAAGGGGGAATTGGAGGTCCATTCGGATGACCTCGCGCAGAAAACGAGGTCATCGAAGTGGATCTGAATTTAAGATTTTGCGAATTCTTGAATGACTTGGATGGTGAGCTCTATCAAAACAAAGAGAACCAGCATGGCAAGGAATGGTTTTCCGCCAGCGATCTGAGGATTTTTGGTTTGCTTTTTGACATATCTTCCGACCCACACCATGATAGGTGGAAAAAGTCCGAAGAGGATGGCGCAGCTAAATCCGCCTGCATAGCTTAGGGCTGTGATGAAGATATGGGGATAGGTGAGAGCGATAAATGTAGGAGGAATGAAGACAGCTAAGCACAGAATGATTTTTCTGATGCCTGTTTTTTTGACTTTGAGTCCATCTGCAAGGAAATCGAGATAAGCGAGTGCGAGTGCGATATAAGAAGTGGTCATTGTGAAAAAGGCAAATGCTTTTCCAATTCCAAAAACGACGGGGCTGCCAAGCAATTCTTTTAGGGGCATGATCGCATTCCAGCCTTTTTTGGCAGCTTCTGTCAGGCCATGCGGTCCATCGGAAGGAACAATCCCTAGGATCAAGAATTCCCAAACCAAATAGACGATAAGCGGAATACTCGTTCCCAAAATAATCGAGAGGCGCACCTTTTTGACATTGCGGTCCATATAGGTCATCAACGTGGGAATGATCACCTGGAAGGTAAAGGCTGTGAACAAAACGGGAAGGGCGAGCCAGGCTTTTGACCAGTCAGACCTTGTAAGCAGGCTTGTATCCACATGTTTATAGGATACTGAGATGAATAAGAAATAAGATACGGCGACACCGAGCATCAGGATGACGTTGAGGCGGTTGACCCATTTTGTCCCGAGGTAGACGACGGGGGAAAAGAATACGACATAAATGATCATGCAGAGCCACTCGGGGATGGCCCTGCCGCAGATTTCATTGAGAACGGCTCCTCCTCCAACGACGTGTGCAATCATAACGGTGACAAAGAGAAACAGATAGACTGCCCAGCAGATATTTTTCCCGGTAGGACCGAGGAGTTTTTCTGCCATTGTGATCAAATTGGAGTCTTTGGGCATCCAGGTGCACACTTCTAGAAGCAGAAGGCCTGTGCTTAGCATAAAAAGCCAGCAGAGCAGATATATGGCTACTGCAGGAAAGAATCCTCCTTCACCTGTGGCCACCGGGAGCGCGAGCATGCCTACGCCGACCATGGTTCCGGCAATTAATAGTGTTCCACCGAAAACGTGACCAAGCGAGCGGAAAATGTGCATGAATGTCCAATAATTTTTTAATGCAGCGTGCGATTGTAATTTGTTCATAGATAAAAAGCAAGGCTGGGAGCATTGATGAAACAATTTATTTTGATTTAAAATTTTCTTAGGATATAGAATCTTTTGAAAAACCAGGGGGGGTTTTTTATGATCAATTTTGCTCGCCTTACACGCATGTGTGCTGCTTTGCTTTTTTTATCGCAAACGATTCCAGGGATTTCTTCTGCGGTAGTTCTGAATACAATTGAAGAGGTCGATGCCTATGTTTTCGACGTTGTCGAGAATATCCGCAGTTCAGTGGAAGAAATTATACAAGTACCCTTGGATGAACAAACATTTGAGAATACTATAAGAGCATGGAATCGGTTGACGGGAAGGCTCGCTGTTGCACTGAAGACCTTGAACGGGATCGAATCGCAGATGACCAATGAATTCCATTCTTTTCTAAACAGCGAAGTTTTTCAGAACACTTCCCTGCAGAATGCTTTAATTTCCTATGCTCAAAAATCCCTGGGAGACGAGGCATTAAATGCTTATCAGCGCTATGCCCTAGAGCGATTTTTAGAAAACTCCTATCAAAGTAAGACGTCTGCACATTCATGTACCTATGTAGCGGGCATTGTAAAAGAAGAGGGTATTGCTGGAGAGAATGCGACAGTTCTGAATTTTAGTCCGGGAGAGCCTGATGAAAATTTATTGAAAAAGTCTCTTAGTTCGGATGTAGATATTGTGTGTTTTCAAGAAATGATGGAAGATAGCGCCTATGATTTATTTGACTCTCTTAAAGAGCATTACTCCCATTTTTACACGTCTGTAGATGTGAGTGGATTTTCAACTGATTCTTTAAAGCCTTCTAAAGGAGTTTTAATTGCCAGTAAATACCCCCTCGACAATCCTCAATATACAGCATTTTCTGCAAGGGGCACTGAAAAAAAGTTTGACTCATCTCATTGGACCCAGGGCCTAATCATGTTATGCGAAGAAGGGGAGGGTAATGATAGAAATTGGATAGATTTTTCTGCGGGTGCGGAAGACGATGATAATGGAAATGAACGCGCTTGGGCAGGAATTGGTTATACATCCAAAAATGGTGCTAGGGGTGATATAAAAGGTGGAATAAGTAGAGATCCTAGTGGGAATGTTTCGCGTAGTGTTCAAGGAAGTGTCAGCTTTCCAATAGGAAGAGATTGAGATGTGGAGATTTACGAGAACAAAAAAAACTATTTGCGTAGTGATAGTCGCTGGTTTAATCGGTAGTGGAGTTTTTGCGCGAAATTATTTTTCCTCTAAAATGCAATACGCCCGAATGTTGGTGACATTCGGGCCTACCGACGTACCGTGTACCGAGGTTACTATTCAGGGAAGGGCTTATCCTGTGCTCGTGAATCTTGCCTCCATCGTGCCGCTCACCCTTAATAAGGAGGCTCTTTCATCCATCAAAAAGAAACCTTACGGCACGACACAATTTCAGAATATAAACGGCGACAAAATTGAGCGCCCCACATTTCTTGTTCCAGAGATATTAATTGAGGGAATTACTTTTAGCGATGTCGTCGTAGCAGAAGGAGAGTGTAATACGGGTCATCCAGTGGGTGAAATGGGACTTCCTCTGTTAAGAAAAATTAATTTAATGTTTGATCTTCCACATTCTACTATCATAGCTTGTAATAGCCGGGATAGGCTTAAAAAAATCGGTTACGCACTTGAGGAGATGATTCAAGTTCCTTTTGAAATTGAGGAAAGGGCAGGCGGGGTGATTTTTCCGGTCTCATCAGATTTGGGAACCATTAAGTTGGCTCTTGGCACAGGATGTACTCTTTCAATGATCAGATCATCTTTTGCAAAAGACCTTGGGACTCAACGTGACGAATTGGGGGTTAAGTTTATTAGCTCTACATTTGTGATAGGTAAAAAGGATTGGGGAAACAAGGAACTATATCTTCAAGATTTCCCATCCGATGTCCCGGAATTTAACGGTGTAATTGGGACGGATTTTTTAAATGAACATATTGTTTACGTCGATTTTGAAAACCAAATCATTTATATTGGAAGAAAGTTTTAATGCAGTTTCCTGACTCTATCTATGAAAAGACACATCCTGGTTATATTTAGCATTCTCGCAATTTTGGGAAGTACCTCTTTATTTTATCCTTTAGTCATTAGTCGCGAGTGTAAATTCATACCAGTTTCTTTTGATAAATTTCACCTCCCTCTAATAGACATTGAACTTGAAGGAAAGATATATCCTTTAGTTGTCGATCTTGGATTTAAAGCACAAATGGATTTAGAGGATGGAATTTTGCAAACAGTGAACAAACAATCATTTGGAACCTCGCGATCTATGGATCTTAAGAGTAACCGCTATATATCTCCAAAATATGTCATTCCGACAATCAAAATGGGCGGTGTTTCCTTTGACGAAGTGATCGTGAAGGAAAAAAACGAAGCTTTTCATAGGAACACCGTGATACGAGAACAGAATGCAAATATCCCTTCAAAAAGGAGAGGAACTGTCGGATTCTCTTTGTTAAAGAGAAAAAACCTTCTTTTAGATTTTCCACATGCAAGACTTGCCTTTATTGACAAAGACAACAGGCAAGTGGGTTATCCTGTTGAAGATATGCTTAAAGTTCCTTTTGAGATGACAGCATCAGGGGTCATCATAAATATAGGAACGGACATGGGAGAGAAAAAATTTCTTGTTGATACGGGAGCTACTATGACAGCTCTCCGATCGTCTGAGTGTTGCCCAGAAAAATACCATAAGGATTCTTGTGAGCAAGACTGTTTTGTTACTTCGCAGTTCGTCATCGGGGGCAAGAATTTCGGCGATATGGTCGTGTACCCTTTGGATATTACACCTGAAATGGATAAAATAGATGGATTCCTTGGTATGACTTTTTTGATGGATCATGTTGTGTATATCGATTTTCGAGAAAAAATGCTTTATATCGGCGATGAGGTTCGTGGGCCGGAGTAAGTGGTCAAGGGCGAATTTTGAGAATTTTTGGCGGGTTATATCTCGCGAGCTCTTTCTAAAAGGTTCCCGAAGGAACCATCTCCTTAAAGCTTTTAATTTTTAATTTGAATCGGTGTTGTGTGGCCCATTCCTGAATCAGAGCATCGGCGGCATCTATCTCCAGCAATTGTTCTTGGATCATAAGACTAACAAGATCTTGCGTGCGCAGGATGGAATGTGGAGGAAGTAATCCTGATGCTTTTTTGATGGCCTGATTGTCGTCGATTGCCAAGTGGTACTGGCGGTGGCTCGCAACTGCAATAGCTGCACATTCTCCTGTGCCTAAGAGACCTTCTTTGCTCAGTTCTGCAAATATTGCAAATTCATGAGGTGTTTGAACGTTTGCTTTTTGAAGTACATTTTGGTGTAACGCACTTTCCATGCGGGTCCTCTGATCTGCATAATGAGTGGTGATTTCGTCTTGAACGTGGTCCGTAATGTAAAAAGAGCGGGAGCATTTTTCAAGAAGATCAATGCGGTTGATTTTTAGGAAATTAATTAGAACGGAGGCATCGCAAGAGATATTCTTAATCATTTTCAACATCGGCCAATTCTAGGAGGTCTTGGGCGGGTAGATTGAGCAGCTTGCTTAATTCAATTACTCTGCCGCGGGATATTTTTTCTTGTCTATAGGCTTCGATAACCAGGCGGGAGATATAAGTTCTTAGCTCGCGCTGGGGTCTCTTTTCAATTTTTTCTAAATCTTCGAGATCTAATAGACGTAGATAGTCCTTGCCTTTGGATTCCTCCTCAAGCAGTTTTTCTCGGTCTTTTTGAGAGAGATAACGCAAGCTGTGAAGTCGGTAAACGGTTGCTTGGTAACTGACGCCAAATCGGTAAGCGATGAATGCGACGTCTTGAGGAGAGAGTTTTTGGTTTTTAGCAAGTTGACGCTCTTCTGCTTCGAAAGCTCCCAGTGTTGATCCATCATAAACCGACAAAGAGGTTCTGCTGTCGCGCCCTTTATTAAGAGAGTTCATGATTTCTGCAATCCCTTCCTCGGGCATTAAAAAAGCTGCCGCAAATGCGTTTGCGCGTTTTTCAAGCAATTCGGAATAGTTTGTATTATCTGAAATTAGGATGTGATGGTCGGCATCGAAAAGAGCATGCGCGTATTCGTGTGCGACAGAAAATCGCTGTCTTGATCGTCCATGGGTTGCATTTGTCAGAATGACCATTCCAATGGATGGGTGATAGAGGAAGAGGCCTGACATTTCTGATGGTAAGGGGGTTTCTGCGCACCAGATCCCCTGAGAAGAGAGTAATCCAATAATGTCGCGAATGGGAATGCTGCCTATTCCTAGACGCCTTCTTTCTTCTTTTGCTGCCATTTCACCCTGTTTAATGACTGCTACTACTGTGTCGGGCTTGTCATCAGGATAAAATAATATGGGACGTCTGGGGGGCTGGTTTAGCAACCTTTCTAATGAGATGCCTTCTTTGCAAAGGTGCACGCATCTGTCTACTTCTTCCCTGATTTTAGAGTCTTGCTCTAATCCAGGTGCAATACGATGTAATGTGGTAAGGGGGTCTGCATCTGCTATGTCACTTTTAAGAAAATCTCCAATGGGCTTGTGAAATAATTCAGCTAATTTGGCAAGTTCTAGGGTCGAGGGAGGTCTTTGGCCAGCTTCAATGCGGGTCATCGCCTTTTGAGGGAGCTCCAAGCGCAGCTCGACTTTTTCCTGGGTTAAGCCTTTTTCTTCTCTTGCTAACCGGATCCTTTTCCCTAACTCTTTTTCATCCATAGTGATTCATTTGGCCTTTTGGTTACGAATCTGTATTATACCATATCTGTCATTTTTTGTCTCAATGAGTGCAAATATCGCACTTATGCTTACCTAAGTCATTGCTTTTAAGCGTGTTAATGAAATTCATGAGCTCATAGCATTGGAGGGGCTTGCTTTTTGAATAGATTTTAACAATGTGATTAGTTGAATTTAATTATAAATTATGAAATAATTAACATTTTAGTATTAATAATAAAGAGGTGTTATGAACCCAGTTAATTACGTGTCGAGATGTGATAGTTTTACTAAGGTTGTGAATAAATTAAGCAGTAATGAAGTGAACGGGTGTGTGACGGGTGTCTATATTGGCACCAATGAAACGAACAGGATAGGAACGTTTGATAGTCTGAAAAAGAGTCCGGTAATTTCGGATTCATGCCATGTGGGATTTTCCAGTTGGTTTAATTTTGATGTTATCATCAAAAGGCAGTCTGCCAGGGCAGTTTTAATCGATTTTAATCCGAATACAACGGCTTTTATGATTAAAACATTGGATTGTGTTGTGTCTTCTAAGAATCGAATGGAATTTGCTGATAAAATCATTCGATATATTTCGGGAAACGCACCTAAATTTTCTTTGAATTTCAATGAAGGTTATCATGAATGTGTGGGCCCTCAGGATGAGGTTTGGTGTGAGCTGAAAATTGATCAAGGGTGGCTGAGCAGTGATGAAGGATTTAATTATATTAGAAAAATAGCACTGGAAGGGAAGATTGCAGTCATTACAGAAGATGTCCGTTCTCATGAAAAATTCAAAAGGCTTGCAAACGTCATTCGTGAAAATGGGTTCATTGTAGATACGTTGTATTTGTCAAATATAAGCAAATATATGCCGGAAAAAGAAGACAAGGAGTCTTATGTTAAGACGGTGAATTATTTGTCTGGATCTGAAACAAAGATTATTCACTCTCTCCATGACTTAGAGCAGGAAGTGATTGAAGTTAATAAGTTAGAGCTTAAGTCGCAAGATCAAAGAATTGGTGAGAGCTTGTTGATGCCGCGATCTTATATGGAGCAGCTTCATTTGAAATACGGTGATATGACTATCTCTCAATTACAGGGCTTAATAAATAAGAATAGTGATTCAGTGATAGCAAAGAAATAAAAAGTGTTCTGATTCTGGCGAGGAGGCTTTCTGCAGCCTTGCCATATCTTTTTTTTAGTCGGATTGTTTCTATACGGGTCTTCCAGCTCATTTCTTGAATTCTATCGGGGTGCTATGGTAGCTTGGGCTAAGCGTAACTGCTATTTGGAGTTCATGGTGGATGTTCAGGATTTGACCTTAGAGGGAGTGAAGAGGGTTCGTCCAAAGATTTTTTTGGATGATCGCGGATTTTTCAGAGAGACCTATAGAAAGCCTCTTTATGAAAAAGCGGGAATCACTACAGAGTTTGCTCAGGACAATCACTCTTTTTCTAAAAAGGGGACGATCCGCGGAATGCATTTCCAGCGCTCACCCGGTCAAGCAAAACTTGTGACGGTGATGGTCGGAAGGATTTTTGATGTGGTTGTCGATATCCGTCCAACTAGTCCCACCTTTGGGAAATGGGAAGGGATTTATTTAGACGCATCTGAGGGGGACCAGATCTTCATTCCTGTGGGCTTTGCCCATGGTTTTTGTGTGGTGAGCGAGTATGCTCATGTCAGCTATAAAGTCAGCACTATCTATGATCCTTCCGAAGAGTTTGGGTTTCGTTACGATGATCCTTTTGTTGGCATTGTCTGGCCTACCCAGGAGCCTCTTGTTTCTGAGCGCGACCGTTTAAATCCAACACTTAGAGAGGTTGTTTAAGTGAAAATCTGGATCACAGGTGCAAATGGAATGCTGGGGACTGCTCTTTTGGAACTTTGCAATAAAAGGGGAATCGAAGCAGTTGGAACGACCCGTCAGGAAGCGGATATTTGTAATTATGATGAGCTCAAGGTAAAGGCATTAGAGATCAACCCCACGCATATCATCAATTGCGCTGCCTATACCGATGTCGATGGAGCTGAAAGCAATCCTGATGCGGCTTTTGCTGTGAATAGTGAAGGCGCTGCAAATGTGGCAAGGGTTGCAGCAGAGCTTTTTTGTCGATTGGTGCATATTTCCACGGACTATGTTTTTGATGGATTGGGGACCTTGCCATACGTTGAGATCGATGCGTGCGCGCCTGTAAATGTTTATGGAAAAAGCAAGTTAGAAGGAGAAAAGCGGGTGATAGAGTTATTGCCTACAGCGTGCGTTATGCGAACTTCGTGGCTTTTTGGCTCTAGGGGCAAGAATTTTATTTCTTCTCTTTTGAATCTATTTCAACAGAAAGAAGAGCTGCGGGTGGCTACGGATCACAGTGGCAAGCCGACGTATTGTTATGATGCCGCAAGCGCAGCTCTTGCTCTTTTGAATGCGGAAGGAATTGTTCATTTTGCAAGTGAAGAAGGAGCTTCCAGGTTTGAAATTGCCTGTGAGATTTTGAAAGCTGCTAAAAGTCTCGGGATAGATTTTAAATGCCAGAAGATCATTCCTGACCTTAGTTCCCAGTTTCCCACAATTGCGCGTCGTCCCTCTTACAGCGTGCTCGATACCACTAGATACTGCAATATTACATTACTTAAACCGCGTCCTTGGCGCGAGGCAACACGTGAGTTTTTAAATGCCGAATTTAAGGTTTAAACGTCTACTTGTAACCGGCGGCGCCGGTTTCATTGGTTCTTCTTTCATTCGCAGAGGGTTGCTCCATGTGCAAGGATGTGAGAAAATTGTCAACCTCGATGCACTGACCTATGCGGCTGATCTTAGAAATTTAGATTCAGTAGAGCTAGATCCTCGTTACCTTTTTGTTCAGGGAGATATTCGCGATGAGGCTTTAGTGGAAAGATTGTGTGTGGAGCATCAGATCGATGCAATTGTACACTTTGCGGCGGAGAGCCATGTGGATCGGAGTATTGCGGGCCCAAGAGCATTTTATGAGACGAATGTGGGAGGGACGCTCGCTTTGTTAGAAGTTGTTCGAAGGCTTCCCCATATTCATTTCCATCATATCTCGACGGACGAGGTTTATGGCTCGCTTGCAGAATCCGGGGCTTTTACGGAAAATTCTCCTTATCTTCCCAATTCTCCTTATGCGGCATCAAAAGCGGCATCGGATCATTTTGTGCGCGCTTATGCCCATACTTACAATTTGTCCACGACAATTTCTCATTGCACAAACAATTACGGCCCTTGTCAGAATGTGGAAAAGTTTATCCCTCGCATGATTTACGGTTGCTATCATAAAAAATCGCTGCCGGTTTATGGAGAGGGGGTTAATGTCCGCGACTGGATCTTTGTAGATGATCATTCCGATGCCGTTTGTACTATTTTGGAAAAAGGAGAGAAGGGGCAGATTTACGATATTGGAGGCCAGTGCGAGCGAAAAAATGTTGATCTGCTGGAGCAAATCATTGCGGAGTTTGCTGCTTTGAGGAAAGAAAATGTGAAGGATTTGGACGCATTAATCACTTATGTGCCAGATCGCCCAGGGCATGATTTGCGCTATGCGATTGACTGTTCCAAAATTCAGCGGGAGCTCGGATGGCACCCTGTACATGATCTTTCATCTGGCATAGCTAAGACGATTGCTTGGTATTTAAATCATCCTGAAAGGTTACAAACCGTATGATTGGAAAGAAAAAAATCGCTTGTATCATTCCTGCGCGTCTCAAATCGACCCGTTTTCCTAGAAAAATGCTCTCGATGCTCGGAGATAAGCCTCTTTTGCAGTGGGTATGGGAGAGCGCTACTACCGTTTCTCTTTTTGATGAAGTGGCGTTTGCTGTTGATGCGGAAGAGACCGCAGCGCTTGTTCGCAGTTTCGGAGGAAAATGTTTTATGACCGCTGAGAGCTGCAGCTCCGGTAGCGATCGTCTTGCGGAGCTTCTGCAAAAAGGGGTGGTTGACGCGGATATTTGGGTCAATTGGCAAGGAGATGAGCCTTTCATTCACGAGCAGATGATTCTCGATTTGCTTCAGAGCTGTGACAAAGAACCGAGCGATCTTTGGACGTTAAAGAAAAGAATTACAAAGCCAGAAGAAGCGACAAACCCTCATATTGCTAAGGTTGTTTGTGATACTTCCGGTTTTGCGCTTTATTTTTCTCGCAGTGAAATTCCTTTTTACCGGGATGAGACAGATTTTTCAAAAAAAGAATTTTACAAGCATGTCGGGCTCTACGCTTATACGCGCGAGGCGTTAAAGAAAATTATGGCTCTTCAGCCATGTGCAATTGAGGTTGCAGAACAATTGGAACAGCTGCGCTTTTTGTATAATAATTTGCGCATCAAAGTGCATGAGACTGATTATGAGGTGTTTGGAATTGATCTTCCCGAGCACCTGACCAGAGCTGAAACTCATATTTCAGGCCTTTGAAATATCTCCGTGGGAATGGTATAATCTTGCTATTCTTGAGCTTGGAGTTTTCGAATGTCTACAGAGGAGCTTCTTAAGGAGCAGTCTCAATATAAATATGGTTTTGTCACAGAGATTGAAACCGATGCTCTTCCAAAAGGGTTGAATGAGGAGATAGTCCGAGCGATCTCGGCCAAAAAGGGCGAGCCTTCGTTTCTGCTCGAATTTCGCTTAAAGGCTTTTGCCAAATTCCAAGAGATGCGGGAGCCGGATTGGGCAAACCTGAACCATCCTCCGATCGATTATCAAGATATCTGTTACTACTCCGCACCCAAGAAAAAGCAGTCTTTGAGCAGTCTCGAAGATGTCGATCCCGAGATCCTCAAAACATTTGAGCGCTTAGGGATTCCACTAGATGAACAAAAGCGGCTGGCGAATGTTGCCGTTGACGTCGTTTTCGATTCTGTATCTCTAGGCACGACTTTTCAAAAGACGTTGAAGGAAGCGGGTGTTGTTTTATGCCCTATTTCTGAAGCCGTCCACCTCTATCCTGAGCTCATCGAAAAGTACCTTGGGAGCGTGGTACCTGTTGGTGACAATTATTTTGCAGCGCTTAATTCCGCAGTCTTTTCCGATGGCTCTTTTGTGTATATCCCTAAGGGAGTGCGCAGCCCGATGGAGCTCTCGACTTATTTCCGTATTAATGACCAGCAGAGCGGGCAGTTTGAAAGAACGCTGATCATCGCGGAAGAAGACTCTTTTGTCAGTTATCTCGAAGGGTGCACAGCGCCTGCATTTGACAATAATCAATTGCATGCAGCTGTCGTCGAATTAATTGCTCTTGATCGCGCTGAAATTAAGTATGCGACGGTGCAGAATTGGTATTCGGGAAATCCGGAAACGGGTCGCGGCGGCATTTATAACTTTGTCACAAAGCGCGGGCGCTGCCAAGGATACCGCTCTAAAATTACCTGGTCGCAAGTAGAAGCGGGTGCTGCGATTACGTGGAAGTATCCGAGCTGTATTTTACAAGGCGATGAATCGATAGGGGAGTTTTATTCTGTAGCGCTTACGAATGGGATGATGCAGGCCGACACCGGCACGAAGATGATCCATTTGGGAAAAAACACGAAGTCTACAATTATTTCCAAGGGGATTTCCGCAGATAGATCGCACAATACTTACCGCGGACTTGTTAAAATGGCCCCTCGTGCAACAAATGCCCGCAATTACACTCAATGCGATTCGATGCTGGTCGGAAATAGATGCTCAGCGAACACGTTTCCTTATATCGAAGTGGCAAATCAAACAGGGCGAGTAGAGCACGAAGCTTCCACTTCAAAGATGAGCGAAGAGCAATTGTCTTATTTGCAGATGCGAGGGGTCTCCAGGGAAGATGCGATCAATATGATTGTCAGTGGATTTTGTAAAGATGTGATCCGCGAGCTTCCGCTCGAATTTGCTGTCGAGGCCCAAAAGCTTTTGACGCTGAAGCTGGAGAACTCCGTTGGATAATGTACAAAGAGGAAACATGTTAGAAATTAAAGACTTGCACGTTGCAGTGGAAGACAAGCCAATTCTCAAGGGTTTTAACTTGAAAGTTGGCAAGGGAGAGATCCATGCGATCATGGGCCCGAACGGAGCAGGAAAGTCTACTCTTGCCAAAGTGTTAGCAGGCGACCCTTCCTATCAGGTGACAAGCGGTGATATTCTCTTGGACGGGCAAAGCATTCTCGAGCTTGCGCCGGAAGAGCGATCCCATCTGGGTGTGTTCATGAGTTTTCAATACCCTGTAGAAATTCCCGGCATTTCCAATTCCGAGTTTTTGCATACTGTCTACAATGCTAAGCTCAAAGCCAAGGGCACGCCTGCGATTTCAACAGAGGAATTTCAAGGGATTCTCAATGAAAAGATGGCGGTCGTCGACGTTCGTCCTGAATTTATCCAGCGCAATCTCAATGAAGGGTTTTCCGGAGGGGAGAAAAAGCGCAATGAGATTCTTCAGATGGCAGTTCTTGCTCCAAAACTTGCAATTTTGGATGAGACGGACTCTGGCCTTGATATCGATGCGATGCGCATTGTGGCAAAAGGCGTAAATAGCTTGATGGGCCCGGATAAATCTTTGATCTTGATTACCCACTATCAACGCCTTCTCGATTATATCCGCCCTGATTTCGTCCATGTTGTCATTGATGGAAAAATTGTGCAGTCGGGCGGTCCTGAATTTGCTCTTACTTTGGAAGAAAAAGGATATGATTGGTTGGTGAAGAGTTAATTTATGTCTGAAAAAACTTTCTTAACAAATCTGCAGCCTCATTTTGAAAAAGCTAAGAAAGCGGATTTTCGCGATAAGGCATGGTATCTTTTATCAAAAATGGGACTTCCCTCTAAATCCGATGAAGCATTTCGTTATGTAACGCTTAGAGAATTCTATCTTTCTTCATTTGAGAGCATGGGCGCTCAAGCGATCGACAAATCTCTTTTTTCTGATAGTATCCTTCCTGAATGTGTGAATTCCCATATCGTCTTTGTCAACGGTCATTTTTCTCATGAGCTGAGTGATATCACAGCGCTTCCCTCCCAAACAGCTCTTTTGCCTTTAGAGAAAGCGCTCCGGACACATAGCAGTTTTTTACAGGGCCGCTTCTCCCGCATTCTTAAAGAGGAAAAGGATCCCTTTGCTCTTTTGAATTTGGCGCTTGGGTTAGATGGTGCATTCCTCTATCTCCCTCCTAAACTAGCTGTTGATGTCCCTTTGCAGTGTTTGCATGTAGTGACGGGAGATGTTCCTGAGCTGTTAGCGCCAAGACTGCATCTGGTGCTAGGCAGCAATAGCTCGATGCGCTGCATTCTTACTGCGTGCAGGCTTTCGAAAGATGTTCCCCATTGCATTTTGCCTACAACTGAGATTGCATTAGAGGATGGGGCTAGCCTTGAAATTCTCAATCTCGCAGATACAATGCCTGCGTGGCAATTTGAAACGATGCGCGCACAGCTCAAAAAGAATGCAAGATTGAATTCCTTGAGTGTGTCATTTGGGGGAAAAGTCGCTCGACAAAGTTACCATGTTCAGCTGAAAGGGGAAAATAGCGAGGTTAATTTAAATGGCCTTTGGATGTTAGGCGGCAAACGCACGGCACACACGCATGCAACCGTCGAACATGAAGCTCCTCACACAAGATCCATGCAGCGATTTAAGGGAGTTCTCGGCGATACGGCACAATCGAGTTTCGAAGGAAAAATCCTTGTGCGCCCCGAAGCGCAAAAAACAGAAGCGTACCAACTCAATAACAATTTGATCTTGAGCCAGGGAGCGATCGCAAATAGTAAACCTAATCTCGAAGTGTTTGCCGATGATGTCAAAGCTTCTCACGGCGCTACCGTTTCTCAGCTTGATGATGAGCAACTGCTTTATTTAAGCGCGCGTGGAATAGATCCTTTTTCAGCGAGACACTTGCTTACCTGTGGTTTTTGTCGTGAAATGATCGACCAGATCCCTTATCATTCACTTCTTCAGAAAATGAGAGAGAACGTTAAGAACTTTCTAAATAAAGGTGAGACTTGAGCAAATCCGGCGAATTCAACGTTTTAAAGATCAGACGGGAATTTCCCATGCTGCAGCTGAAGATGCATGGAAAACACTTTATTTATCTCGATTCCGCTGCTACGACGCAAAAGCCGAAATGCGTCATCGATGCAATGAGTCGATTTTATCAGGAGCAGTACGGTACTGTTCACCGTTCTGTTTATGATTTCGCCTCTCAAGCGACAACCAGTTACAATAACGTTCGTCAAAAACTCAAAGAGTTTATCAACGCCGCTTTTGTCGAAGAGATCATTTTTACTAAAGGAACGACAGAAGCGATCAACCTGGTAGCGTCTTCTTTTGGAAAAGCCTTTTTGCAGCCCGGCGATGAAGTTTTAATCACAGTGATGGAACACCATTCGAATATTGTCCCCTGGCAAATGATTTGTGAAGAAAGAGGAGCTATTTTGAAGGCGATTCCGATCAACTCTCATGGGGAATTAATCCTTGAAGAGTTTGATCAATTAGTCAGCGATCGCACCAAAATCGTAAGCGTTGCTCACATTGCTAATTCAACAGGAACGCTTAACCCAATTGCTGAGATCATTGAACGGTCCCATGCGCGCGGCGCAAAAGTTCTCATCGACGGGGCTCAAAGCGTTGCGCATATGCCTATTGATGTCCAAAAGCTAAATGCTGATTTTTTTGTCTTTTCCGGTCATAAAGCGTACGGTCCTACCGGCGTGGGAGTGCTTTACGGCAAACGCGCATTGCTTGAAAAAATGCCGCCCTATCAAGGCGGCGGAGATATGATCGATGAGGTCACTTTAACCTCTTCGACCTATCAACATCCTCCAATGAAATTTGAAGCCGGAACTCCGATGGTTGCAGAAGTCATCGGTCTTGGAGCTGCAATCGATTTTATAGAATCTCTCGGAATAAGCAACATTGCTGCCTGGGAACAGGATGTTCTCGAATATGCAACTAAACGCTTAAGCGAAATCAAAGGGCTGCGCATCATCGGCACCGCTGCTAGTAAAGGGGCTATCATTAGCTTTGTCCTGGATGGACTTCATCCACTTGACATCGGAACACTCTTAGATCTTCGCGGCATCGCTGTCCGCACAGGTCTTCTTTGCGCTCAACCCACACTCAAACATTTCAACGTTCCTTCTCTCACAAGGATCTCATTTGGTCTTCATACCACAATGGATGAAATTGATATCTTCACAGAAGCGCTGAAAGAGGTTGTCCTTTTGCTGCGTCCGTCTATGTCTTACTGAGTTTTAAAAAAACATCTTTTTTTTAAGGTTTTTATCCTTTCCTCGCAGAGGAGGAGCGCAAGAAAAACTTGTGCTGGAGCATGAATGGGTTTTTAGGATAAAGTAGGGCTTATGCAAAAACTCTCTTATCAAGAACGAGCGCAGCTCTCTAAAAACCCTATGGGGAAAAAACTTTTCTCTCTTATGGAGGAAAAGCAGACCAATCTATCGATTGCAGCAGATGTGACATCGAGCCGGGAGCTATTAAGCCTGGCAGATGCCGTTGGACCTGAAATTTGCGTTTTTAAGACCCACATCGACGTCTTGGATGACTTTTCCAAAGAGGTCACAGAAGAGCTGCAGTGTTTAGCGGAAAAGCACCGCTTTTTGATCTTTGAAGATCGGAAATTTGCCGATATAGGAAATACCGTCTCCCTTCAATATGGCGGGGGCATCTATAAGATCGCTGATTGGGCAGATATCACCAATGCCCATGTCGTTCCGGGACCTGGGATTATCGCCGGTCTTGAAAAGATTGGAGCGCCGAAAGGTAGAGCCCTGCTCTTGCTTGCCGAAATGAGCTCTTCGGGTACTTTGGCCCAAGGCGCCTACACGGAAGCTGCCGTTAAAATGGCAGAGCAAAACCCCCATTTTGTCATTGGCTTTATTTGTGTGAGAAAACTCTCCAACGATCCCGCATTTATTCATATGACCCCGGGGGTCCAGCTAACAGTCGGTAAGGATGCCCTAGGGCAGCAGTACCAGACTCCCGAATCTGCTATCGCCTCAGGCAGCGATGTGATCATCGTCGGCCGGGGGATCTACGGCGCTAAAGATCCCAAGTCCGAGGCAAAACTCTACCGCAACGCCGGATGGCAGTCCTATGTCAATTCCCTTGGCTGAGATGCCCAAAATTGCCGTGATTGTTTTGAATTGGAACGGTCTCCAAGATACTCATGCCTGCCTCGAATCTCTTGAAAAATTGACTTATCCAAATTTTGAGACTATTGTCGTCGACAACGGATCTACGGATGGCTCAGTTCCCATTCTCAAGGAGCGTTTCCCTGAAGTGTTGTACATGGAGACGGGAGAAAACCTGGGGTTTGCAGGCGGCAATAACGTCGGCATGCGCCTCGGCCTCAAGAGGGGGGCCGAGCTTTTATTCCTGCTAAACAATGATACTGTCGTCTCTAGCGATATTTTGGAGCGCTTTGTGGAGACCTATCGGTCCCACCCACAGGCGGGCATCCTGGGAGCGAAAATCTATTTATTCGAGGAACGGGATACTCTGGACCACATCGGGGGCAGATGGAATCCTAAGGTGGGAATGTTCGATTTTATCGGCCAGCGCCAAAAAGAAGACGGGGTCCAATGGCAAAGGCCGGAAGAAATTGATTACGTCTGTGGAGCGGGCTTAATGGTCAGAAGGTCCGTTGTTGAGGCAATTGGCTATTTAGAGCCACGCTTCTTTCTGATCTGGGAGGAATCGGATTTTTGTTTCCGCGCAAAAAGGGCCGGTTTTTTGACCCTCACCTGTCCAGATGCTATGCTCTGGCATAAAGTCTCTGCCTCATTTGTAGGAGGCAAACCCCACTCTACCTACTTCTGGTGGCGCAACCGTCTTCTTTGGATCGAGAGGAACTGCCCCTTTAGAGAGCAGTTTAGCCTCTACTTGCGTGTGCTAATCCCTGATATTTTGCATATGTTGAAAATCCGCCTGATAAAAAAGATGCAGCTATTTGTTGAAATGAGGCTCAGGCCCCGTGGGGATTTCAGGGAGAAAGAGCAGAAAATGTTAAAAAATCGCGCAGCTCTATGCGGCGTACGCGATTATTTTCTAAGAAGGTTTGGAAACGGTCCTGCCTGGCTTTATGGCAAATCCCTCCATCGATAGTCATATATAATCATTTAGGCATTTTCCTCCGGATTCAATTTGACGGGGGTTTCCCAAACTGGTATATTTAGAATAAGGCCAAGTGGTAGATATGGCGCTTAGCCTTGCTGTTCATTAATCCTAAGACACATGAAATAGAAGTTATGGGAAACTCCTTTGCTCAACCTGCTCCCGCGCATAGATTTTCACTGCGCAAATTGATGATCTTTTTTTCTCTGATTTGTTCGCTGTTTTTCCTGACGGGATGTGAACATAAGATGGTGATCATTAACGAAGTGGACGAGAGAGAGGCCAATGAAATCGTCGTCTTCTTAGCTAGTAAGGGAATTCAAGCCGACAAGGTTACTGCTGTGAGCGCTGCTCCGGGAGGGGCTGTTGGCGGAACCAAATACAGTATTTCTGTGGAATCGGATAAAGCAACGGATGCCATGGCCATCCTCAATCAAAATGGACTCCCGCGCAAAAAGGGAACAACTCTGCTCGACCTATTTGCCGGAACCGGTTTAATGACATCCGACAAGCAAGAGACCATCCGCTATCAAGCAGGCCTCGCAGAGCAAATTGCGAATATGATCCGCAAGATCGATGGAGTGATTGAAGCGGATGTCCAGCTCTCATTTCCTGTGGAATCCACCTCTATCCCTATGCCGGGAGCAGCGCAGGCAGCACCCTCAAAAATTACCGCGGCAGTTTACGTCAAACATATGGGAATCCTCGATGATCCCAATAGCCATCTCATCACCAAAATCAAACGCCTTGTCGCAGGAAGCGTTACAGGACTTGATATCAATGATGTGACTGTCATTTCCGATCGCTCGCGCTTTACAGATATCACTTTAGCTCCCTCGATGGAAGCTTTAGAGCCCAAAGCTAAAGAATATGTCAGCATTTGGTCGATTGTGATGAGCAAAAGCTCGGCTAGCAGGTTTCGCTTCATTTTCTTCTTTCTAATGACATGTGCAATTATTTTTGCCCTTGTCCTAGGATGGATCATATGGAAATTCTATCCCTTTCTTAAGAAGCGCGGAGGCATCAAATCCCTGATGAATCCAGCTCCTATCGAGGAACATGATACCACAAAAGAGATCAGCCCTAAGCCCCTGGATGAGAAAAAATAACAGCGATACCTATGAACACTACCGCTCTGATCATATGGCAGTCTTATTTGCAATCCACACCTGCTGATCGGCGCAGTTTTTTGCTGAGTTGTATTTCCCCGGAACTTAAGGATGAGCTGCAATCTCTCCCCGCTTTTATGCCGGATAAGCAAATGAGTTTTGGGGCGCCCGAGGAAGAATTGTCCGGAATCCACTATTCCTGGCTTGCACCCATTATAAGATCGCTGCCGGAAAATGAGATCAGACTTTTTTTATCCTCTTTGGCTCCGAATCAGATCAAAGGCCTTAAAGCATCGCTTCTTCTTTCTAATACGCTTCCTTCTCCTACCCCTATGGGTTTGGCTTTCCTCAAGAAGAGCTTATTTGAAATGATTGCAAAGGATGACCTCCTTCCGGTTTTTTGTTTGCCTGATGACCCTTTGAATGGCCTGATGGAGCTATCGGATGAAGAGTTGGCATCGCTGATTGATTTATTGAGCATGCACGATCTTTCGGTTGAGATTCGGCACATCATCGATACGACAAGGCTAAAAGAAATTTATGGGTTATTGACAAAGGCCCAAACGACATTTTTAAAGACCCTATTGCACAAGAGAGAAGCCGTTTCTTTTAAGAAAATGGGCCTGGCGGGATGGAAAGGGGATCGCGAAGGACTTGCATCTATTCTTTTGCAGCGCGGTATTAATCGCATTGCTAAAGCCCTGTATGGCAAAAACCCCAGCCTCTTATGGCATGTCGCTCACCGCCTCGATATTGAAAAAGGGCAACTTTTAATAAAGTTATCCACAGCGCTTGACCACTCCAGGGCTTCTGTTCTTTTGGGCGAACAGGTCGTCGAGTTGATGAGCTCCCTAAAAAATAATAACCCCTCGCAGCATCTATGAAATTTTTCTCACTTATTTACCAAGGGGAGATCCATCCCACTACAGAAGAAAAAGTGGTTTCTGCCAAAGATTTCAGCACCCTCATGGAAGCTGCAGAAATACTGGCTAGGGCCAAAGAGGATGTCGAGCATTTCAAAAAACAGGTAGAACAAGAGTGCAAGTTGCTTAAGGAAGAGGCAACAGAACGTGGACATGCTGAGGGGTTGGCACGCTTTAACGAGCATCTCGTTCATTTTGATAAGCAGCTCCAACTCATTCGCATGGACCTTCAAAAACAAATTCTCCCTCTTGCTCTAAAAGCTGCTAAAAAAATTGTTGGTGAGCAGCTAAGTGTTAGCCCTGAGACAATTGTTGAAATTGTCATTCAGGCGATTGCCCCCGTTATCCAAAATCATCGTTTTACTATCTATGTCAACAAAGTTGACAAAGAAATTTTGGAAGCTGAGAAGCCAAAAATCAAGGCCCTTCTAGAGCAGGTCCAGGTGCTCTCTATTCAAGAGCGCAACGACATCGCCCCCGGTGGATGCATCATTGAAACCGAGAGCGGCATCATCAATGCTTCCATTGAGAATCAGTGGCGAGCCCTCGAATCGGCTTTCAATAAGTACATGAAGCCTGAATCCTAAATCTCCGATCTTTTTCTTTTAGAGTAAATCACTCAAATGTATACTGCGGGGGGTTGCTATTTTGCGGTTAGATCGCTTCATAAGCTCCGGATTCGATTGTCATACCACTTGTCGCTTCTGGCACGCGAATCGCAGACGACCTTTAAGCGAACACGGTTTTCTAAAAAATGCAAAGACGTAAGATTGTTTTTTTTCTTTTAATGGCGCTGGTCCTGATTGGAATCGGTTCCGAGGCCCTATGGGCTCAAGAAGCGGCGCTTCCCGGGACCTTAGATGCGGCGACTGCTGCGACGAGCGGTTCACCTCCGCCTTCCATGGTACAAGAGCTGACAGCGATCACCGCTCTAGCTCTTATGCCGTTTGCCATCATGCTGCTCACCTCGTACATTAAAATTGTTATTGTGCTTTCATTGCTCCGCAACGCTCTTGGCGTGCAGCAGTCTCCTCCAAATGCGGTGATCAGCGGGATCGCGCTCTTGATGACAATCTACGTCATGTTCCCTACGGTACTTGCCATGTACAAGTCCGGAGAGAAAGTGATCAATCACCAACCGCCTGGCCAATTATTTTCAGTACAGAGTTCGCAATATCTCGTTGAAGTGATCGATGTCAGCAAGGAACCCATGCGTGAGTTCCTCCAGAGAAACACGACGGGAAAACACATGACGAGCTTCTATCAGCTGGCTTACCGCTCTTTCCCCGAAGAGTTTCGTGCAAGCTTAAAACCTACAGATTTCATTATTCTCGTTCCCTCCTTCATCACGACGCAGCTAAAGGCTGCTTTTGAGATCGGTGTTCTCATCTATCTTCCCTTTTTCGTGATCGACCTCGTGACCTCGAATATTTTGCTCGCGATGGGGATGATGATGCTCTCTCCGCTTACGATTGCGCTTCCGCTCAAATTGTTGCTTATCGTCATGGTGGACGGGTGGACGCTGGTTATTCAAGGACTTGTATTATCATTTAGATAGAGGATCAGAAAAGATGTACGCTACAGAGATCTACCAGCTCTCCTATCAGGCTCTACTGCTGATCTTGATCCTTTCCGGACCGCCGATCTTGATCAGTACGATGCTCGGTCTTATGGTTGCCATTTTTCAGGCGGCGACACAGATCCAGGAACAGACTCTCTCTTTCATGGTCAAGCTCTTCGCAGTAATCATGGTCTTGCTCTTGATGGGAGGATGGTTATCGGCGCAAATCATGTCATTTACGAATAATATTTTTATGAATTTCTCTAAATGGTCGTCCTAATTTCTAATGTCAGACACTGATACATACCTCTCTTTTTTTTCAAAACTCAGTGCACTGGCGCCTATGTCATCTCTTTCTCTGTTTTGCCTCGGAATGTGCCGAATTGCGCCTATCATCGCACTGGCCCCTTTCTTTGGATCAAAAACACCAGCCCCTGTCAAGATGGGCCTTCTCATTGTACTCACTGTAATTTTCTTTCCCCAGATGGCCCTTACAAGCAAGACAATGATGGGATTTAATGTAGAGTTTATCTTGCTTTGCTTCAAAGAGCTGTTCATTGGTCTGATCCTCGCCATTTTTGTCTCCGTTCCATTTTACATGGCAGAGACTGCAGGCGTCTTGATCGACTTTACAAGGGGATCTTCTTCATTGCAGGTCACGAACCCCCTCATGCAGACGCAGGCATCTAGCATTGGAGTTCTTTACAATTTTATTTTGATTGTCATCTTTTATCAAATCGATGGTCCTTTCTATTTTTTTAACGCTCTTTTTGATACTTACACACTCGTTCCTGCTGATGGTTGGCTGCCGATACAATTTTTCAGTTTTCATCATCCGATGTGGCAGGCAGTCTGGAATATTGCAAATCGCATCATGGCAGTTGGAATTCAGCTTGCAGCGCCTTCCATCTTGGCCATTTTGATGACGGAGATGTTTCTCGGAATTGCAAATCGTTTAGCGCCTCAAGTCCAAATCGCATTTCTTGGCATGTCGCTCAAATCGCTAGCCGGATTGGGGATGCTCTGCGCAGGGTGGTATTTCATTCTGCAACAAATGAACAAACAGACCTTCCTCTGGATTAACGAAATGAATAAGGTCGTTCATTCTATGAATTATTGAAAACCTGTTCCCTCTATAAAAATTTTTGTTGACTCAATTTTCAAAAATAAATAGATTCCACAAATACTTAATGAATCAAACCCTAGGGTGATCGGTATGTATTTGAATCTAAAAAAAATGCTCCCAATAGTTGCGACATCACTTGTTGCAATCTCAAACTTCTCCTACGCAGATGGAGATCCTGCACAAATCCGCAATATTGAAAATCGCTTGAGCGCGCTCGAGCAACGTAAAGGCGCCAGCGGAATGATCAATCCACAAGGCCGCCCCCAAGTCAGAGATGGCGCAGACCTTTTTGTTTTTGGCGATCTGCTTTACTGGAATGCCCATGAAAATGGTCTTCAAGTGGGTGTGACTAATGAAGATTCAGATACAGATTTGTCAGATTCCAAAGTGAAAATGCTCCATGGAAAATGGAATTGGGGATTTAGAGCGGGCCTTGGCTACAATACCTGCCATGATGGATGGGATATAAGATTGACATGGCTTCGTTTTACGGATAATGGACGAAAAAATGTTCATGAACACGGCGATGATTTTGTTTTTCCAACTCTTGTTCACCCCGGAGATTTGGCCCGTTCTGACGCAACTGCAGCTGAGAAAATGAAAAGCTCATGGCACATGCGCTTAAACCAGGTCGATCTCGATTTGGGACGTGAATTTTTTGTGAGTAAATGGCTGACTCTCCGTCCTCACTTTGGTTTAAGGTCCGATTGGATCACCCAAAGTTTGGAAGCTAGATACAGAGATTTTGAGTCCTTTACTTCGTTAGATGACATTAATTCAAAACTAAAAGATCGTTGGTTTGGAATCGGACTCGAGGGTGGCCTTGATACTCAATGGGGACTTGGAAACGGATGGAGCATCTTCGGGAATTTGTCTGCCGCCATTCTTTATGGATTCCATCACATCGATTACGAAACTAAGGATAAGCCATCCAATTTCGAATTCGTCGATTTGGATTATCATTACCGCGTTTCTCACCCAACTCTCGATCTGTCGATGGGATTGCGTTGGGATAACATGTTCGACAACGATAGATTCCATCTTGGACTTCAACTCGGTTGGGAACACCACATCTACTTCAGCCAAAACCAATTTCCGACGTTTGTCGATGATGTTTCCCTGGGATCATTTGTCTCGAATCAAGGCGATCTGACTTTCCAAGGTTGGACATTCTCAGCGCGTTTTGATTTCTAAAATAGAGCTGATAGGCGAACAAAAAAGACGGTTTCTTGGGTATTTTCCTAAGAGACTGTCTTTTTTTTTGTCCGAAAAAAATGCTCGTGAATTATTGCCCAAAGAGATAAAACATTACATTCGTATTGTTCACGATCCAAAATCTTAGGGAGAGTCCTTATGCAAAAAAAACTGAAAAAAATATGGCCCATTGCTGCTTCTGCGCTTGTTACTGTAACAAGTTTTGTGAATGCAGATGTTGATAGCGCACAAATGCGAAATCTAGAAAACCGTATGAACGCACTCGAGCAAAGAAGAGGCGCAAGCGGAATGATCAATCCTCCAGGGCGTCCTCAAGTTAGAGACGGGGTGGATCTATTCGTTAAAGCCGATTTGCTCGTTTGGAATGCGCACGAAAACGGTCTCGCATTTGCTGTCGTTAATAATGGCTCTTCTTCCAATCTCGCCCATTCAAATACAAAGACAATCCACTCCAATTGGAATGTGGGTTTCCGCGTTGGACTTGGTTATAACCTTCCTCACGACGGTTGGGATATCAGCCTTTCATGGCTCCGTATCAACAACAACGGAAGCAAGCATCTCAACTCGCATAGCAATCACAACATCTTTCCTTCAAACACAGCTCCAAACGATCTGCTTGTGGGATCTAATCCTTGCACAAAAGCGAACAGTCACTGGAGATTGCACCTAAACCAGCTCGATTTTGATCTTGGCCGCGAGTTCTTTGTGAGCAAATGGCTTACTTTGCGTCCCCATTTTGGCGTAAGAACAGATTGGGTCCGTCAGAAATGGAATAGCAAATTCCGCAACTTTAATAACAGATTATCTTCCAGCCAAGTTAAAGTTGAATACCGCGACAATTGGTGGGGAATGGGCCCAGAAGTTGGACTGGACACACAATGGGGTCTTGGCCAAGGCTGGAGTCTTTTTGGAGATATCACAGGTGCGATCGTTTATGGTTTCCACGATATTGATTATGAAACTAAAGATAGCCCTGCGCAATTCAATACTAGCTCTTCTGGAAAATTAACGGATCTCGATGATGTGTACCGCATCTCGCATCCGACTCTAGATTTGATGCTGGGTCTGCGTTACGATCACATGTTCTGCAATGACCGTTTCCATTTGGGTCTGCAGGTAGGCTGGGAACACCATGTTTACTTTGGCCAGAACCAGTTCCCAGTATTTGTAGATGATGTCCAAATCGGCAAGTATGTTTCCAATCAAGGAGACTTGACTTACCAAGGCTGGACCATCGGCGTACGTCTCGATTTCTAAGGAGATCCTTTTTCGGGGACCGCTGTTTCTTAGCGGTTCCTATTTTCCTAAAAATTCCATCACTTCCTCAAGTTTTTCCTGAGAGATCTTTTTCTCATCAGAGAGAACTTTCAATAGATCGAAGATGCTGATGAGGGCATGCAGTTCGATACTGTTTTCTCTTAATTTTTGCCGGCCGCCCTGCTCTCTGTCGAGCATGACAATGGTGTCGTTGATTTCCAAATCTTGTTTTCTCAAAGCTGCTGCTGTTTCCAGGATGCTGGCGCCAAATGTGACGACATCTTCGATAAGCAGGCAGATCTGTCCCTTTTCAAATTTACCTTCGATCAGCTTTTTCGTTCCGTAGTCTTTCACTTCCTTGCGGCACATGATCATGGGATAGTTACCTTCAAGAGATAAAGCTGTGGTGATAGGAATCGCAGCATAAGGCACTCCGCAAACAGAGTCGAAAGTGAGAGAGGAGGCAAGTTTGAGCAGGGCAGCACTGAGTTTTTTCATAATGGGAGGATAGGAAATCACAAGGCGCAGATCGACGTAGATAGGAGATTGAAGGCCGCTCTTTAATGTGAAGGATCCGAATTTGATGGCTTCAATAGCGTAGAGATCAAGGATCAAGTTTTTGATTTCTGGAGTCATATTTGTTCCTGTTTCCCTGAAAAATCCATCGCTTCTTGAAGCGTCTCATGAGTAATCTTTTTCTCATGAAAGAGCACTTTTAGTAGATCAAAGATGTTGAGCAGTGCATGGAGTTCGATATTGTTATCTCTTAACTTTTGCCTGCCGCCTTGGCAGCGATCGAGAATAACAATGGCATCGCTTATTTTCATGTCTTGATTTCTCATAGCTTCCGCCGTTTCCAGGATGCTACCTCCAGATGTGACAACATCTTCAATGAGCAGGCAGGTCTGTCCTTTTTCAAATTTTCCCTCAATCATTTTTTTTGTGCCGTGATCTTTTGTTTCTTTGCGGCACATAATCATGGGATAGCTACCATTCAAAGACAGTGCTGTAGCGAATGGGAGCGCTGCATAGGGAACTCCGCAGAGAGTGTGGAATGAAAGAGGCTCTGTGAGAGTGTTTAAGGCAGAGCTGAGCTTTTTCATCAGAGGGGGGTAGGAAATCAGAAGTCGGAGATCGATGTAAATGGGTGAGAGGACTCCGCTCTTTAAAGTGAACGAGCCGAATTTTATGGCTTCAATATCATAGAGTTCTAGAATCAATTCTTTAATTTCTGGAGTCATATTCGTTCCCGGTTATGCCATTTAGCAGCGAGGTAAGGATCCCACATCATTCCGGTAGCAGACATAGCAACATTTGCTCCTGCATTTAAGAAGAGATTAAAATGTTCTGGCAAGGTGATTCCGCCCACTCCGATGAGAGTGAGATCGAGTTTTTCTTTGCGATTGATTTTTGCAGCATCTGTGATGAAATGAAGAGCAACTTCTCGAATCGGTCCGCCGCAGATTCCGCTGGTAGGCCGCTCAGGTCCAAGGGCGGGTTTTTCATGGGAGTCTACGACTTTCATGCTTACGGTGTTAATGCCTGAGATTGCCCGGATGCCGGCCCTTGCTGCTGCGACGAAGACATCCTGCATTTGTTTTTCTGAGGCAAAGATCCCGATCTTTATAATGAGAGGGACGGGTGCAATTGCTTTAACAATGGCCTGCCCGATCTCAAAGACGGTGCCGGGAGACATATAGAGGCATCCTTCGCTTTTATCGACATTGGGGCAGGAGAAATTGGCCTCGATGATTTTTGCTCCGGCGTTTTTGGCAAGAAGCGCCGCTTTGACGAAGTCTTCAAGAAAAGTGCAATTGCTGCGATTAGAGCCTACCACAGAGACGACCATCACCTGTCCCTCATGGAGACAGGCGTTTGCGCGCGAGATGTCTTCCAGAAGGAACTGAGGGCTCATGGAAGGCATGCCAAACGAATTGGTAACAGCGAGCTCTTCTAAATGAGGAGAGGGGCTCTGCACAAGCGTTGCAATAGGGGGAGGGGTTTCGCTTTTGATCATGCCATGGGTATCGACAAAGACCATGTTGGGAAGCGGGTGGCAGGGATGGCCCTGGCTGCGAATGGTTTTATAAGTAGGGATGTCGAATCCGAGTTTGCCCGCCAGATCGATCCATCGGGAGGTTAGCAAGGGACCTGCCGGCACGCCGATGGGCGATGCGACGGAAAAACCTAGAAAATCGGTCCATTTTTCTTTGGGAGACATCTGGCGTTTAAAGGCGGGCCCATCAAAAAAAGGTCCCTTGTCCACATTTTCCAGATAGGTCTTGCGGATGTCGTAGATCGGGGGGTGATCGGGATACCATTTGGGGATATCATCGGAGATCATAGATTTTTCCTTTGAGGATTGTGTAAATAGGCCAGCCTTGGATCTCTCTTCCGCTGTAGGGGCTCCATCCGCATTTTGTTTTTAACAAGTGGTCCTGGATCACGGCTTTTTTATTCATGTCGACAAGTACGAGATCATCATTAGTCTGTAACCGATAAATTTCCTGAACCTTGACTCGCAGGAGCTGAATAATCTGTTTAAGGGTGATCTTTCCCTGGTTGCAGGCATTGAGAAGAAGGGGAAGCATTGTTTCCACACCCGGGACGCCAGATGGCGCCTTTCCGTAGGGAAGAGCTTTTTCTTTCAGGGTATGGGGAGCGTGGTCTGATCCGATCGTATCGATCACTCCCTCTTGGATCGCAGCCCAGAGAGCATCGCTGTCTTCTTTGCTGCGCAAAGGGGGATTGACGAGCACTTTTGTCCCGAATTTTGCGTAGTCGCTGGTCGTTAGAAGAAGATGATGAGGGGTTGTTTCACAGGTGATGCGGACGCCCTCTTTTTTTGCCTGACCTATGAGTTCGAGCTCCCGTTTTGTGCTTACGTGCAAAACGTGGAGCCGCGTATTGTAAAGACGGGAAAGTTGGATTGCTTTTTCTACAGCCTTGGCAGCAACTTCATCATTGCGCAGCTCGGAATGGGTCAAGGGGTCGGTTCTATTTAGGAATAGGGATTTGCGCTCGTGGATCATCGCCTCATCTTCTGCGTGGACAGCTACAAGAATATCGCGAGAAGCTGCCAGGCTAAAGGCTGCATGCAGGCTGTCGTCATCGTCCATGACGAGATTGCCGGTGGAAGAGCCCATAAAAATTTTAAGTCCGATGGCCTTATCCTTGCATGCCAGGATCTGATCGAAATGGGATTTGTCAGCGCCGAGATAAAGGCCGAAACGCAGAGGGATGCCGACTTTTTTAAGCTGCTCTTCAATGAGCTTTTCCTTCTCTTCGAGGAGTTTAAGCGTAATTGTCGGGGGGAGCGTATTTGGCATGTCGAATACTGTCGTAATCCCGCCGTAGATAGCGGCCTTAGCTGCACTCTCCCAATTTTCTTTGTGCTCGAGGCCGGGGGTGCGAAAGTGCACATGGGAATCGATCATCGCAGGCAGCAGAGTGAGCCCTTTGCCATCGATCGTCACTTCTTCATCGGATTCGAGGGAGTAGTCGATGACCTTGCCGTCAACGGTGAAGATGTCTTTAATCGCGATCATATTACCCTAAAATTTTAGAGAGGAGGGCCATCCGGGTGTAGAGGCCGTTTTCTGCCTGCTGAAAATAATGAGCATAAGGGGTTTTGTCGATGGTTGGATCAATCTCGTTTACCCTTGGGAAAGGATGGAGGATTTTAAGATTTTTCTTCGCTTTCTCGAGCATCGGAGCTGTTAACCCAAGCGCGATAGGAGGGGCTAGAGGGGGAAGCATCGAGGGCTCAAAGCGCTCTGTTTGAATCCGCGTCATGTACAATATATCCGCTTTTTCCAGGACTTCCTCAATGGAGCGATGGAATGAGAATCCGATTCCCTTTTTATTCAAAGCGTAGGTGATGTCATCTGGGAGTGGGAGCTGTTCGGGACAGATGAAATAAAGACGCATATCGAAGTGAGCGCAGGCAAGACATAGGGAGTGAACGGTTCTGCTATACTTAAGATCACCGGCAAATGCGATATTTAGGCCATTAAGTTTGCCCTGGCATTCTTGGATGGTGAACAAATCGAGCAGGGTTTGGGTAGGGTGCTGGTTCGATCCGTCGCCGGCGTTAATGACGGGCTTATTTGTGGATTGAGCAGCTTTTAGAGCCGATCCTTCTTCCGGATGCCGGACGATAAGGACATCTGCGTACCCTCCGATGATCCTTATCGAGTCGCTAAAACTCTCTCCTTTCATAATGGATGTGGAAGCGGGATCTGTGAATCCGATCACATTGCCCCCTAAACGGATCATTGCGGACTCAAAAGACAGACGTGTCCTGGTCGAAGGCTCGAAGAAGCAGGAAGCGAGTATCTTGCCCTTCATCTGGGAGTCGGTTTTGGAGTTCTTTTTTTTCACTTCCCCGGTTTTTTCGAGGATAGACAGAATTTCATCTTTCGACAAATCTGAAATCGAGATGAGGCTACGGCCCTGGATGGAATTTTCCATAATTGCCTATAACTAAAAGGGTCAGATTAGACTTTTCCCGATTTCTTTTCCAAGCCTGAAATACGCTGGACTTGCGATTCGGAGGTATAGTAGAATCATACCTTATGATCTGAGGTTTTTTGTATGAAAGGCTGGCTTCTCATTCTACTTACAGTTTCGACATCGCTCTTCGCCAAGACGGAAATCGTTTTTTGGCACGCGTTTGAAGGGTTTCTCTACGATCAATTTGCTGAAATTGTGGATGACTTTAACCATCAGTCTAAATCCTATCAGATCAAGCTTGTCAATAAGGGCAATTATACCGAAACGTTTGATAGCGGAGTCGCAGCCGCAGAGCATGGGAACCCTCCGCACATTCTCCAGGTGTATGAGGTAGCGACCCAGACGATGATGCTCAAGCCAAAGCTATTTCGGCCTGTAGATGAGCTGATGCTTTATTACTTTAAGAAGTTTGATAACGACATTTACATCGATGCAGTCCGTGATTTTTATTCGACGCCAGATAACAAGATGTATTCTCTTCCTTGGAACGCATCCACCGGAATCCTTTTTTATAATAAGAAGGCTTTTGAGCAAGCCGGTCTTGACCCCGAGAAACCTCCTACGACATGGGAAGAATTAGAAACTGCGGGGATCAAACTGGTTTCTGCTGGATATAAAGGGTTTGTGACAGCTTGGCCGGTCGCTTACCACCTAGAACATCTATGCTCGTGGCATAATCTTCCCTTCGCAACAGAAGGCAATGGTTTTGGGGGGCTAAAGGCCAGACTGGATTTCAATGGTCCCTACGCGCTGCGGCATATTTCTAAACTTGTCGATTGGCAACAATCAGGCGTTTTTAGCTATCAAGGGCGCTTCGTCGATCAGGCAGAGCGGTTTTTTACAGATGGGAAATCTGCAATCCTTTTGCAAGGATCCAACCGCGTTTCCATGCTCAAGAAAAAATCTCCAGATCCTATTGGGGTGGGCTTTATGCCTTACTGGGCAGATATTACCGGAGCGCCTTACCGCTTGAACATCGGGGGTTCTTCGTTCTGGGCCCTTGCCGGCTTTGATGAGGACATTTATCGAGGGATTGCCCATTTCTTCTCTTACCTCTCTTCAACGGAGGTCCAAGCCCATTGGCATCAGAAAACGGGCTACTTGCCCATCACAGAAGCGGCCTATTATCTCACGAAGAAAAAGGGCTATTACGAAAAGAACCCAGCAGCTGAAATTGCTGTTCTCGAAGTGATGAATAATAAGAATACTCCCTATACAAGGGGAATCCGGCTTGGCAATTATACGATTGTTCGCGAAAAGATCCTCGACAATCTCGAAAAGGCCTTTGCGGGCGAGCTCACTCCGAAAGAGGCTTTAGATAAAGCGATTGAAGAGGGGAATCAATTGCTCGCCGAATTCGAAGCTGAGTATACTCCATCCAAAGCAGTCCGTTCCTAGATCTAATCTTAAGTACTTGCTGATCAGCGCTAGGCGTGATTGTTTTCGTTTTTTATATTATTTCATTTAATTTTGTATATTATATTTCTATTTACAAATTAATTGTTTGCGTTAATAATAACAAATAGGTGGATTCGTAATATAAAGGTGGCGAAAATGATCATTGAAATTATCGTAGGCGTTGCCGTCCTTGCATTTGTCATCCTCGTCATTTTCCTAATCCTTGCTCTGCGCGACGCGCGAAGGACCCTAAAAAAAGCCGATCGCATTTTAGGCGATGTTCATAAGGTATTAGAGGCATTGGCCGAACCTAGCGCACATTTGATCCATAACGTCAACAAACTCACTCTAGATATTAAGAAAAAATCGGATGGGATTGATGTCCTTTTTCGCCCGCTTTATGGGATGCGCAAGGGGGACCGAGAAGATAGCGAAGAACACGACAGTTTATCTGAAATTATAGGGTGCATTGGCGGTGTCATTCAGCTCTTTCGCAAAATAAAAAAAGAGGTCACCAGGTAAGGCCATATGTCAAAGCAGGATAAAGACACAAAACTTGTCATCGGACTATTGATTGGCGGCGCTGTAGGAATAGGAGCTCTGACAATTTTCCTGGCCACTCGAAAAGAAAAAGAGCCTCTGGGCAGAATTGGAGAGACCATTACCCGCATCGGTGAAATTTTAGGGGAGCACCACATCGAAGAGCCAGCATCTTTTAGACGGGCAGAGAAAAAAATTCACGCCCATGAAGATACGATTGAGCTCGTCGTTGAACTAGTGGCTACAGGTATTAGTTTATGGAAGAAATTTAAAAATTAGGGATCTATATGTTTAAAAAGAAGCGCACTTATGTTGAATTCCTAGAAGGGATAATGCTCGGCGGATCATTGGCTGCTGTAGCCTCTTTTGTGTTTGGGACGAAAAAGGGCAAAAAAATACAAATGCGGATATTAAGCGAGTTCAAGAAGCTCGGGCACAAAGCGGAGCATTATTTCGAAAGCGCCAAGAAAGTGGCGAGAGGCCCAATGTCCAAAAAACTGAGTCGCCTCGCAGGCAAAGCGATTAAATCGAAACCGATTAAAAAAGCGTTAAAAAAAGTAAACAGAAGAAAAAGCGCCAAAAGAAGAGCTGGTCGCTAGTACCTAAAAGATTTCGGCGTTTGGGGGGCTTATCTGCGGTCTGAAGGCCAAATTTTGATATTTGGTATCAACAACTTCAAAAGTTGGAATTTGACCGCGTCGGCTCCACAGATTTTTCGTCTTCACTCGTGTCTTGCCATTCTGGCAATGGTCCCTCGCTCCAGGCAAAAAATCTGTGGAAACTCCTTACCAAACTTCAGCTTTTGAATCATTTTCGGCATAATCCTATAGCCGCATTTTATTGTAAGATCAATATAAAAAATCTATTAATTTGCTTAAAGTTTCAAGTGTTTAAATGTAACAAATCTAATGCTGAATTATAAATTTCATCAACGCCAATTTGCAAAAGACAGAAGGGTTCTTTGCATTTTTTGCGCAGGCAAGGGGTGCATGTGGGCTTTCTCGCAATTGCGAGTGCGGAAGGGACGAAATAAGGGCCGCAAAGTTTTGGATCTGTCGGGGTAAAGATCCCAAGGGTTGGAGTTTTTTGGGCAAACCCGAGATGCATCGGACCGGTGTCGTTTGCGATCAACAGGTCGGTGCGTTTGATGAGCGCAGCGGTTGCAAGCAGGGGCAGGTGGGTGGCTGGAATTGCTCCTTGGATTTGAGAGGCAATGGATTCGACGAGTTCTTTTTCAGACGGGGTTCCTGTGATGATGATTTGGCAGTTTAGGGTTTGAACGAGCTTATTCCCGAGTTTGATGAAATGGGAAGGAGGCCATTGCTTGAAGCCATCTTTTGCGCCCGGATGGATGGCGATGCGAGGAAAGCGAGCTGCTTGGAGGAAGATATCTGCTGCTTTTTCGTCATCAGGACTCAAGAAGAGCTCCATGGAGAAGTCAGAAGCGTGGGCTCCTACCTCAGAGATGATGTCGAGGCGCCTTTGGATCTCGTGAGTGGGAAAGTTGCTAAGGGGACGTGTGAGGAGAAAATCGAGCCCTTTGTTGATCCCGCGGGTTCCAATGATCTCTTGCGCGCCTAAGATAGCAGAGAGGGGGAGAACAGGTCTTTGCGAGGTGTGGAAACTCAAGACGTGAGTGAACTTTTGAGTTTTGAGCTTGCGATAAAGCGAGAAGAGTTGGAAGAAGAGGGGGTCTTTTGCAACGAAAATGGCATTGATATGAGGATTGTGTTTTAGGAGGGCATTACCGGTCCCGCTTGTAAGAAGGGCAATATAGCTTGAGGGGAAGGATTCTCTTAAGGACCGGATCGCTGGAGTTCCCCATAGAGTATCTCCAAGACCTGTTGTGGATAGAATAAGAAAGCGCTTTTCCTCAGCTGCATTGGCTAAGCGGGGCTTTAAGGACCAAACGAGTAATTTGATGAGCAGATTCTTGAAATTCAATTCAGGATCTCTCTTTTGTTGCGATAAATTCTTTTAAAGAAAGGATCGGGAGCTGATCAAATTTCAATTCCGATAAAGACAGCAAAAAGATTTGGGCGATCTGCAAATTTGTGATGAGGGGGATGTGGTGATCGATGCTGAGGCGACGAATAGTGAACCCGTCTGTTTTGTGATCCCTTCCTCTTCCTCTTGGAATATTAATGATCAGATCAACTTTATGATTTGCAATGAGTGTTGCGATATTGGGCTCTTGTTTTTCACTCGCTTTGTAGACGCACTTCGTGGCAATTCCATGTTGGGATAAGAACTCATATGTCCCATTGGTTGCGAAGATTTCCCATCCTTGTTTACCTAGATTTTGCAGTTGTTCCAAGAGTTTGATTTTTTTATCTCCGCCGATGCTGACTAGAATGCGTTTGTTGTGGATGGTTTGCTCTGTAGCAAGCCATGAGAGAAAAAACGCTTCGAGAAGATCATTTCCAAGACAGGCAACTTCTCCGGTCGATGCCATTTCGACGTGGGCGACGGGATTGGCGCCTTTTAAGCGCTGATAAGAGAACTGCGGGGATTTGACACCAACATAGTCGAGCTCGAGCGTCTCATAGGGAGCGGGAGAATAGTTACCTAGGATGACCTGTGTTGCGATCTCGATGAAGTTGTGATTTGTCACTTTGCTGACAAAAGGAAAAGATCTAGAGGCTCTGACGTTGCATTCAATGACCTGAATCGCATTGTTCTTGGCAAGGAATTGGATATTGAAGGGTCCCGTGATTTTTAAAACTTTAACGATATCGCGAGTGATTTTCTTTGTGCGCCTGATGGTCTCTAAATAGAGGCGTTGCGGCGGCAATACGATGGTTGCATCTCCGGAGTGGACACCTGCATTTTCGATATGTTCCGTGATCGCCTCGATCACAATTTTCCCTTCATTTGCAACTCCGTCAACCTCTAATTCTTTGGCATCGGTGATAAATTGGGACATCACGACGGGGTGGTCAGGCGAAATGCGCGTCGCCTCTGCTAAAAATCGCTCCAATTCCTCGTCCGAGGAGACGAGGTTCATCGCTTCTCCCGATAAGACATAGGATGGTCGGATCAAAAGAGGGTATCCCTTTTTTTTAGCGAATTTCATCGCAAGTTTTAGGCTGGACACGGTGACCCAGTCGGGTTGGTCGATACCTAGTTTAGTGAGCAGGGAAGAAAATTTTTGTCTGTTTTCCGCTTTGTCGATCGATTCTGCTGCTGTGCCAAGGAGTGGGTAGCCTCTCTTATGCAATTTTGGTGCGAGATTGTTGGCGATTTGTCCGCCTACAGAGACGATGATCCCTTCGGGGCGCTCAAAATCAGCGATGTCCTGCACTCTTTCAAGAGAGAGTTCGTCGAAATAAAGGCGGTCTGATTCATCGTAATCGGTTGATACGGTCTCGGGATTGGAGTTGATGATGATGGCTGTTTTTTTTAGATGCCTTAGAGCCTTTGAAGTGTTGACTGCGCACCAGTCGAATTCTACCGATGATCCGATACAATAAGGACCGGAGCCTAAAACGATCACAGGTTTTTTTGGGGAAGGAGCGACATCATGGGAGGTGCCATGATATGTGAGGTAGAGGTAATTGGTCGCAGCATCGAATTCCCCAGCTAGGGTATCAATCTGTTTGATAGAAGGAGTAATGCCGAGCTTGACGCGGTGCTGACGGATTTTTTTCTCTTGGGTGCCTTTAATTTTAGCGATTGCAGCGTCGGAAAATCCGAGCTTCTTGGCTTCTTTTAGAACGTTAGCAGTAAGGGGGGATTTTTTAAGTTTTTGTTCCCATTTCGCAATATTATGGATCGATGTCAGGAACCATTTGTCAATTTGCGACAGAAGCGCAGCTTCCTCTACAGACCCCTTTTTATTGAAAAATTGGTAGAGTGCAAAAAGGCGGCGATCAGTAGCTTCTGCAATTTCATTTTCAGGTGTGTCGATCACATGGGGATAGTCTGTGATCCCCGATGCTCCGATATTGAGCATGCGGACCGCTTTTTGAAGAGCTTCGGGAAAAGATTTTCCAATGGCCATCACTTCACCAACGCTTTTCATTTCGGTGCCAATACGCCGATCTGCTGAGCGGAATTTGTGAATATCCCAACGGGGAATTTTGACGACGACATAATCTAGCGCTGGTTCAAAAAAGGCAGATGTTTTTTTTGTGACGGCATTTTTAATTTCTGCGAGAGAAAATCCTAAGCTCAGTTTTGCTGCGACAAAAGCTAGTGGGTAGCCTGTGGCTTTGGAGGCTAACGCAGATGATCTTGAGAGGCGCGCATTCATCTCGATCACGCGGTAGTCGCCATTTTCAGGATTCAGGGCATACTGGATATTGCACTCGCCTATGATTCCAAAATGTCGCGCGGCCCGAATGGCGATTTCCCGCAAGTTGTGATACTCGCGATTATTAAGCGTTTGGGAGGGGGCGACGACAATGCTCTCTCCCGTGTGGATCCCCATGGGATCGATGTTTTCCATGTTGCAGATAATGAGTGCATTGTCAAATTGATCGCGGACGATTTCGTACTCGAGCTCTTTCCATCCGAATAGATATTCTTCGATGAGGATCTGCGGGGCGCCGCTGAGCGCTTCTGCGGCCCTTGTCTGCATTTCTTTTTTGTTTTGAATTTTCCCAGAACCCAGTCCTCCGAGAGAAAATCCGGAGCGCATCATGACGGGATAGCCGATTTTCTGAGCTGCACGCAGCGCTTCTTCGACAGTGGACGCCGCAATGCTTTTAGGAGACTTGACGCCAATTTTTTTTAAGCTTTTTTTGAAAAGATCGCGATCTTCTGTAAGGCGGATTGAAGAAATGGGAGTGCCCAGGACTGCTACTTTGAATTTTTTGAAAACGCCCATTTCTTCAAGCTTCATACCGAGGTTAAGCGCAGTCTGCCCCCCGAAGCCAAGCAAAATGCCATCCGGTCTTTCTTTTTCGATGATTTTAGTAACGATGTCTGGATGCAAAGGAGCGAGATAGACCTCGTCAGCAAGGTCTGCGTCCGTTTGAACTGTGGCGATGTTCGGATTGACGAGAACAGTAGTGATCTTCTCTTCTTTTAGGGCTTTGATCGCCTGAGTCCCCGAGTAATCGAACTCGCCCGCTTGGCCAATTCTGAGGCCGCCAGAGCCTAGGATTAGAATTTTTCCGCCTTTAAATCTACTCATGATTAACACAGCCGGTAGAATTTTTCGAATAACCACAAAGTGTCCACAGGGCCAGGCGCAGATTCCGGATGGAACTGCACGGCGAAATAGGGCAGGGTGCGGTGGCTGATCCCTTCAACAGAAGCGTCGTTCAAGTTGCAAAATGTCACCATCCACTCTTTTGGCAACGTTTTTTCATCGATTGCGTAGCCATGATTTTGCGATGTCAAAAAGCACTTCCCAGTTTTAAGCTCAAGGCAGGGTTGGTTTTGACCGCGATGACCATAAGGAAGTTTGAACGTCTTAGCTCCGATAGCAAGAGCTAGCAGTTGCGCGCCGAGACAAATTCCAAAGATTGGTTTTTTTCTTTTAAGAGCTTTTTGCAATATGGCGATGGTCTCTTTGCACATGATCGGATCTCCAGGTCCATTAGACAAGAAGACGCCATCGAACTCTTCATCGGAATAATCGTAATCGAGAGGAACCCGTTTCACCTGGATTGGAAATTCTAAAAGGGAGCGGAGGATGTTTTCTTTCATGCCGCAGTCAACAGCGATGATCTTTTTTTTGCCTTTTCCATATTCGCATACTTGTTTTTTGCAGACGCTTGCTGCTAAGAGAGTGTGATTGGGATCAGGGAAGCTGACCGGGTTCTTTTTGCTTTTGGTGATAGCGCCGAGCGCTACTCCCTGAGTGCGAAGAGATTTTGTCAAAGCTCTTGTATCTACACCACAGATATACGGAATTTTTTCTTTTTTCAGCCACGATTCAAGGGATTGCATTGCTTGATAGTGGTCGCAAAAAGAGGAGATTTCGCTAAAAACCAGACCCCAGGGTTGGATTTTGGAAGATTCCCAAAATTTTTGTTCAGGAACCCCATAATTGCCGATCAAAGGATAGGTGAATGTCAGGATTTGGCCAGCAAAAGAAGGGTCGGTCATAGACTCGACATAACCTGTCATTCCGGTACTGAAAACAACTTCACCAAAGGTGCACTCAGGAGCCCACTCCGGAGAAACACCTTCGTAGACTTCTCCATTTTGCAAGACAAGTCTAGCTGGCACTCGCTTGGTTTGGTCCGAAAATTCCATGTTTTACAATTTAGCTAAATGATCAATCAAATCAAGTAAAAGCATTCTGACATCGGGAGTTGATGCAAGAGATGCCATCTTTCGCATGAACGTCCATGGAGATGCATCTTCTTCCAGAACATCTTCATCGTATGCAAACTCCGGATTATCTTCAGCTTCACCTTCTTCCATCGCGTACATGGTAAGGACCATGGATCCGAGGGCTTGTTTGCATTGATCCTCTAACCCTAAATTATCATACGCAATCGCTTGTCCAAAATGAATGAAGAAGCCCGCATCCGGCAAAGGCAAAGGTGAGCTCTTAGCCAGTGCTGCGGCTGCAGCAAAATGCTCTAAAGCCGTTGTAAAATCCTGCGCAAGCACGCGCTCAGCTCCCATGCTAATATAGATGTAAGCGGGTTGCTCATCGGAGAGTTCTGTTCCCTCAAAAATATCTTCGATGGAAAAGCCGGAAATCGCTCCACCTAAAAAAAATGCAGCAATGATAAATTTCAGCATAAAATTCCCTCTTTTAGAAGTGTCTGTCAGGTTGCGCCTTACCTTTAATCGCTTGAGTTGAAAGGAAGAATACTTTAGGCCAGAAAAAAAGTATATTACCAAAGACATTCCCAGTTGAGGGCAGAGAAATCGGCTTGATCCGATAAACTTTCTGTGGGATAGTATTTTTTTTAGTCGATATACCTAAGAGGTTGCATATGGGTTCCCATTTCAAAAGAAGGTTTTTGTGGTTGCTGCTTGTTTACTTTGGCTTTCTATCGCCATGTTTAGCTGATTGGCAGCCGCAAACTGATTTAGATCTCAATGGAGATAATGAATACATCAGCCTTGCCGCCGATGGCCAAGGCAATGCAATGGCGATATTTGATGGATTTGATACAGACATTAGTATGGGCGTCCTTTATTACAGTTATTTCACAAATGGTGCATGGGGAGCTCCGCAGCCCTTTACCACTTTACCATTTGAAGGCAGCTTTGATTTTCCTTTTGTAGCTATGGACCCTTCTGGCACGGGGCTTGCTATATGGTGTGGATTCATGCCCGAGTTTTCCGTTCAAGTTAACTATTTTGATGGGGCCAGTTGGGGTGCTAACCAACTGTTGGATGATAATGTACCCTATGATTTTAATGTCAGCCAATTGTGCACTGTGGCTATGAACGGTCCGGGCAGCGGAATTGCCGCCTGGGTGAGATCAAATGACACAGTGCAGGTGCAATTTTTCTCAGGGGGAGTTCCAAGCGCCGGACCAACGGGTATCGCACCCGCTGTATTGGACACCCAACTGATCGTTGCCGCTTACAGCACCAACGGCTCAGCCGTCCTCGGTTGGTGGGACCCCTCAGGCAGCGTCACCGTTGCCAATTTTGATGGTGTCAGCTGGAATGTGCCTCCTCCCATCGGCAACAGCGGCTCAGTGCTAACAAATGTCCAAGTGGGTATAGATGCCAGCGGCAATGCCCTTGCTGCATGGGTGGATGGATCGGGTAACGTCGTGACCAGTTACTTTAATGGGAGCTGGCAACCTTCAGAAATTCTTTCCATCGCCTCTTCCAATGTTGCTTTTGTTTCGCTTGCAATGTCACCTAGCGGCTATGCGGTGATCAGCTGGCAGGACAGCTCAAATAATGGTTGGTCGCGATTTTTTAATGGTACCGCATGGGAAATGCCCATTCAGTTTGGCTCGAATTTGTTTGTACCTACTCCCCCCAACTTCCCCATTTACAATGGTAATGGCTTTTACACCTATGGCAATAGCAACAGCGTTTCCATTGATGACCTTGGAAATGCAATTGTTATTTGGGCGACTCAGGACGTAAACTATTCGATTTACGGAGCCCAATTGCCATTTGGGGGAAGCGCTTGGATCAATGAGCAATTTGTGGGCACCGCTCCAGCTAATGGCGATGCATCATCCGGGGTAGCTCAATTGTTGAGTGCGATTTCTCCCGACCCTTCTGGATTTGCGCTGTGGCAAGCCGGCTCCAATGATTTTGGGGACACTTTTAATGTGTTTTCTTCCTCTGCTTTGCTTTCATTTCCTCCTATGCCTCCCCATGGGATTGAGGGGCGCGTGTGCAAAGATAAATTTGCCACATCTGCGGATCGCGTTAAAATCATTACGTGGACGCCATCTATCGCCTCGTCTGTAATCGGATATAACGTGAGAAAGAATGGGATCCTGGTCAAGACTATTCCTGCCTCCGGACCATTCATTTACAAGGATCATAACACCTGCAAAAAAACGGACGTCTACACCGTGACATCTGTGAGTGCGGATGGTTTAGAGAGCCTTCCTTTAACGATCAGCGTCAAATAAATAGGCATTGAAGGGGAAAATATAATATATTCCCCTTCCTATTCAAAGATTCTTAAGGCTTGACCTTATGGCCTGTGAAATTGCTGAGGCCGTCGTAGCCTGCATATTTGTAGAGTTCGTGGAGCGTGGGAAAGTTGAAGACCTGACCGATGAGGTCGTAGAGAGTTTTCTTCTCTTCGATGAGAAGAACTCCGTAATGGATGAGTTCTGTAGCTAGATGACCGATGACATGGACGCCGAGGATGCGCAGTTCTTCTTTTGAGAAAACGAGCTTTAAAAAGCCTGCTTTGGTTCCCAGGATTTTGCCTCTTGGCATATCGCCATATCTTGCCCTTCCAACGCAGAAGTTGAGCTTGCGCTTGATCGCTTCTTCTTCGGTTAGACCGACAGTTGAAACTTCAGGAACTGTGTAAATGCCGTAGGGGAATTCAGAAGGAAGGTGATCTAAATCCTGGGTTTGGAAGATATGGGCGACCGCCACTCTTCCTTGGTCCATGCTTGTGCTGGCAAGAGCTGGAAATCCAATGACATCGCCTACTGCGTAGATGTTGGGAATATTGCTGCGGTACTCGCTATCTACGATGACCTGTTCTCTCGAGCCTGTCTTGAGCCCGATTTTATCGCAGCCTAGTTCTTTAATATTTCCGCTTCTTCCTGCAGCAAATAAAAACATGTCGACGGAGAGCACTTCTTTACTTTTCAAGTGAACGCTGATCATCTCTTTTTCAGAAGGAGCAGGTGTGATGGCCTCTATCGATTTGTTAAAAAGAATTTCAATATTCGCAGCCTGCATCTGGCTAACTAGCTCTGTGGAAATCTCGTGGTCGATGAAGGGAAGGATGTGCTCTTTGTCATTGACGAGATAGACTTTTGTTCCCATCGTCGCGAAGATGGTCGCGTATTCACATCCGATAACGCCGGCTCCAACGATACATAAAGAGGTGGGGAACCGATTGATTTGCAAGATCGTATCGGAGTCGAGGATTCTTTTGCCATCAAACGGAATATTTGCAGGATGGTAGGGATAAGATCCAGTTGCGATAATGATATTTTTTCCGGTGATCGTCTCTTCTTGCTGCCCTTTGATTTTGATCGTATTGGGATCTTCGAAACTTGCGATTCCGTGAAAAATAGTTACCCCGTGCCTTGCCAGATTTTCATAGATCTCTTGAGCCGCCGATGCGCTGACGAAATTTTTTCTGTACATGAAATCTTCCACAGAGGCTTCATGCTCTAGCCCTCTTTCGATGCCATAAATCCCTTTTTCAAATTTCCCGGAGAGAAATAGCGCTGTTTCTTTAAGGGTTTTGGAAGGAAGGGTTCCCGTTACAACCTCTGCACCGCCATAAACGGCTTCTTTTTCGATGATGGCGACTTTGTAACCGAAATACGCTGCTTTGACTGCAGCCTTTTCTCCTGCAGGCCCTGTTCCTATGACAATCAAGTCAAAATTTTTCATCGATAGCTTCCAAACTTAATTCGCATCTGTTATTTAATTTAAATTACATAAATAGAATAAGAAAGCAACACCAGAGGTGTCATTGTGGAAGTAAAAATCCAGGAACAATCAGAGAGTTTAATTCACAAGATCAAGCACTATCTGATCACTACGATGGGAGTTACTCTCGATGAAGCAAATGCTGAAGAGTTTTACAGAGCTTTTGCACTGACTTTGCGTGAAGAGATCATGATCAATTGGACTGCTACGACGCATACTTACAAGAAGAGACAGGTCCGCATGCTTCATTATTTGTGCATGGAGTATATGCCAGGCAGATTTCTTGGGAATAACATTACCAACATTCATGCAAATGAACTTGTTCGCAATGTGATGAAGGCAATGGGGCGCAATTATGAGGAAGAGATGTGTTACGAGCCCGATCCAGGTCTTGGCAATGGAGGTTTAGGGCGCCTCGCGGCGTGCCTTTTAGATTCTTTAGCGACACAGCAATTTCCTGCGATAGCCTATGGACTTCGTTTTCAATACGGGATTTTTGATCAGGAAATTTGGGGTGGGGTGCAGGTAGAGCGTCCTGAGAACTGGCTTTTGCATGAGAATCCTTGGGAATTTCGCAGAGATACGCACGCGACATCTGTTTTTTATGCAGGGAGAGCTGTGCCGACCGTGAATGAAAGGGGTGTCGAGGTGATGGACATCGCCGATTATGATGAAGTGAGAGCGCTCGCCTATGACATTCCCATTATCGGTTATAAAGAAAAAGGGGATTTTAACGTCAATACGCTACGCGTATGGACGACCAAAGAATCGCCCCGCAATTTCCAACTTCAGCGATTTAACGCGGGGCTCTTAGATCAAGCAGCGGAGAACACTTCACTCACTGACGTCTTATATCCCAATGACAATAACGAGACGGGTAAACGGATTCGTTTAAAACAGGAGTTTTTGCTCGTTAGCGCTTCTTTGCAGGATATCATTAGGCATCATATGCATACCTTCAATGATATGAGCAATTTTGCGGACAAAGTCCGGATTCATATCAACGACACGCATCCGGCTCTAGCAATTGCAGAGTTGCAGCGACTGCTCATCAGAGAGCATAATTTGGGATGGGAAGAGGCGTGGGAAATTGTGAAAACCTGCTGCAATTTCACCAACCACACCGTTTTGAAAGAATCGCTCGAAGAGTGGAACCAGAATCGTCTTCATCAACTGCTGCCGCGCCAATTTCATGTCATTGAGAGGCTCAATCTCGAGTGCTGCGATGCGGTCCGTAAAAGGTTTCCAAATGATGAAGAAAGAGTGCGCCGCATGTCTATCATTCAAGAGGGCCAAGTCCGCATGGCACACCTTGCGATTTTTGGATCGCACAGGGTCAACGGCGTTGCTGCTTTGCATACCCAGATTTTAAAAACGGAAATTTTTAAAGATTTTTTTGAAATGTATCCCGACAAGTTTGTCAATGTGACAAACGGCGTCACTCAGCGCAGGTGGCTCTTGTATTGCAACCCGGCTCTTGCTCATTTTATTTCTAAGAGAATTGGCAGGGAATGGATCACAGATTTTAGACACATCAGTAAGCTTGCAGATTTTGCAAATGATCAAACGAGCCAAAAGGAGTTTCTTAAGATCAAACAGCAAAATAAAAGCGACCTTGTTCAATATATTCGCGAGAAAAATCCCATTCGAGACGCTAAAGGAAAGATTGTGGGCCATTATGAGGGCCTCGATGAGACAGCTCTTTTCGATGTGCAAATCAAGCGTCTGCATGAATATAAACGCCAGCTCATGAATATCCTCCACGCCATTATCCTCTACCAGGAACTCAAAGCAGATCCGAATTGCCGCAAGGTTAAACGGCTGATTATTTTTGCTGGAAAGGCAGCGCCCGGTTATGAGATGGCCAAGAACATCATTCGTTTGATTTGCTGTGTTGCTCGTAAAATCAATAATGACCCTATCGTAAGAGCTAAACTCAATGTCGTTTTTATTGAGAATTATAACGTCACAAGAGCAGAAGAGATCATTCCGGCTGCAGATCTTTCCGAACAGATTTCCACAGCGGGAATGGAAGCTTCGGGGACGAGCAATATGAAGCTGGCCATGAATGGAGCGCTTACAATCGGAACTGAAGATGGCGCAAGTATCGAAATTCATGAAGCGGTGACGGACCGCTTTTGGCCGTTTGGTTTTGGAAAAACAGCAAAAGAAAATGCGGAGATGAGGGCTGCAAAAAGCTACAGCTCATGGGATATTTATATGCATAATCAAGCGATCCATAAAGCGATGGAATCGCTTCACGACCGCACTTTTGCGGAGACGGACGCAGAGCATGAAGCGATTAACAGCCTTTATGATTTGCTTCTCGTGCCGCAAAATGGAGATCAGCCCGATCGCTATTTTGTCTTAAGCGATCTGCAGGCTTATTACGAGACGCAGAAAATAGTGGAAGAGTTTTTTCTGGACACTGCGAAGTGGGCAGAGTACGCTATTCACAATATTGCCAGCATGGGGAGTTTTTCTACGGACGAATCAATTCATAACTACGCCAAAACAATTTGGGACCTCAAACCATGCCCCTGCGATAGTGTGGAGCTTGCTAAGGTTCGCGCTGATTACAGTGAGCACGATAAATGCCGAATTTTATGAAACGCGTTGTTAATTTTGCGCTTGTACTTGGGTTGCTTAGTTTGTTTTTTTACGGCGTTTTTTCTGTTCAGGTCTACCACTGGAAAGTTTTAACGGCATATCGCTCTGTTTTCCTAAAGGGATGGGTTGCTACCATTTTTATCTCGTTTGCAAGTTTGATTTTGAGCTTGCTTATCGGACTTAGCGCATGTTTGCTGCGCAAATCAAAAATTTCGGCCTTGCGCTGCCTCGCTCAAATTTATATCGAAGTGATACGCGGAACGCCGCTACTCGTCCAGCTGCTCTTTTTCTTTTACGTTGTCGCCTCCGCTCTTGGAATCGAAAATCGCTATCTTGTGGGTGTGATCACACTTTCTCTTTTTAGCGGCGCTTATATCGCTGAGATTATTCGCTCCGGCATTGATAGCGTTCGCAAGACGATGCTCGAGTCTGCACGAGCGATTGGCCTTGGTAAATGGCAGACTTACCGCTACGTGATATTTCCTATCTCGATCCGGCAAATTTTGCCTCCTCTTGCAGGACAATTTGCATCGATTATCAAAGACTCATCGCTGCTTTCTATCCTAGGGATCAGCGAATTTACCTATGCGGCCCAGCAGGTGAGCAGCGCTACTTACAGCACCCTTGAGTGTTATTTTCCACTGGCGATAGGTTATCTTGTTCTGACCTTTCCGATTTCATTTGTGAGCAGACACCTTGAAAAGAGGAATCGCCATGAAGCTTGAAGTTGCAAACCTCTCTAAAACGATTCACCGGAACAGGATCCTAACAGACTTGAACTTTTCACTAGAGTTTAAGATCCTTGGCATCGTAGGCCCATCCGGCAGCGGTAAATCGACATTTTTAAGAGTGATCGCGGGTTTGCTCTCTCCTGAGACGGGGACGGTTCACGTGAATGGTGAGAAAATTCCTTTTGAAGATCCTGAGGCCCTGCTTAAATACAGACGCTCTCTTGGGATTGTTTTCCAATCCTGGAACCTATTTCCCCACCTTTCTGCCCTGGAAAATATTGTCCTCCCCCTTTATCGCGTTCATGGATATCCCTTAGAACGAGCTAGAAAAGAAGGCAAAGATCTCTTGGACAGATTTGGGCTTCTCTCTCATGCGAATAAAAAACCTCATGAGCTCTCGGGAGGCCAGTGCCAGCGCGTTGCCATTATTCGAGCTGTTGCAAGCAAACCTTCCCTACTGCTTCTCGACGAACCGACATCAGCTCTCGATCCTCTGATGACATCTGAAGTTCTCGATCTTATCGTTGAATTAAAAAATGAAGGGATTTCTTTTGTCTTTGTAAGCCATCATATGAACTTTTTACAAAAGATCGCCGACCTCGCTGCTTTTATGGACCATGGAAGGTGGATGGAATCGGGGACGGCGGAAGAACTTTTTCAGCGTCCTAAACAAGCTGTTGTAAAAGATTATCTCTCAAAAGCTTTAAAATATTAGGAATGATGGCATCTTTTCTTAAATGTCTTTTCCTCACCCTGTTAACCATTTCCGGTTTTACAGAGCCGCTCACTATCGGCATGGAACTCTCTTATCCGCCTTTTGAGACCTTTGATGTGCAAGGAAAACCATCCGGTGTCAGCGTTGACATTGCAAATGCACTCGGCAAGTACCTAAATAGAAAAATCAAAATTGAAAACATTCCCTACCTTGGCCTGATTCCCTCTCTGAAAACAGGCAAGATCGATTTGATCATCTCCTCGATGACAGCCACTCCTGAACGGGAAAAGTCGATTGATTTTTCAGATCCCTATTTAACGACGGGGCTTTGTCTTCTCCTTAACGCCAAAACAGTAGGAAATACCATCGAAGAGACCGATGTAAATGGGAATGTGATTGTAGTAAAATTGGGAACTACGGCTGAGGCCTATGCGATAAAAAATGTAAAAAAGGCGAAAGTGATGTCCCTTGATCGCGAAGCGACATGTGTCCTTGAGGTCGTCCAAAACAAAGCAAATGCATTCATTTACGATCAGTTCTCCGTCCTCAAAAACTGGCAAAAATACCCTGAGCAAACAAAAGCTAACCTGAGGCCTTTCGCTAGAGAGAATTGGGCGATAGGGATGCGTAAAAATTCAGATGAACTTAAAGCTCAAGTGAATGCGTTTTTGAAAGCTTTTCGTGAGGAAGGCGGGTTTAAGCAGCTCGCAGATAAATACTTTAAAGAACAGCAGCAGTTATTCAAAGAACAAGGGGTGCCCTTTGTCTTTGAATCATGAGCCTTAGCTTCTTTCCAAAGGCTCTTTTAGATTCCACTTAACCAGCAGCTTCTCATACGAGCCGTTTTTCTTAAGCCTTTGCAGCCCTTTGTTAAACCCTTTAATGAGGTTAGAGGCGCTGCCGTGTTTGGTGATCAAGCGCAATCCTTCGTCATTTAAAGGTGCAGTGGCAATTTTGAGCTTGCCTTGATAGAGATCGCTGCAGAAGGCCTCTGCAGTTAGGACATCGATCATTGCGCCGTCAAGGGTGCCCGCAGAAATGGCAGCTAGTGCTTGAGGAGTTGACTCGTAGTAGCGGATAAGCACACCATTACTTTTTTCTAGAATAAGAGGGCTTGCAGACCCTGAGATGACACCGATTTCTTTGCCGTCTAAATTACCCAAGGAATGAATTTGAGAATTTACCGGCACGACGAGAACGGGCCCTAAAGCAAGATAGATCTCGGAAAAATCATAGAGTTTTTCATTGAAAATGTAAGGAGGCATGGAGGAGAGGATTGCTTCATAGTTGCCCTTTTGCATTCCTTCGAGCAAATTATCCCAATTGACTGTGATCTTAACGAAAGGGATTTTTTCTACTCTTCCAATTTCAGTGAGAAGTTCTGTAGAAAAAGCAGTGACGTTGTTCGTGCGGCTGTCAAGTTCAAGAGGATACCAGCTGGCATCAACGCCTACGTTGCGCCCATTGCCTGAGCTTGTGCTGCAACTATAGAGCGTTAATAAGGTGAGAGCTTGTATAACTAGGGCAAAGATAGGCTTCATTGTCGGACCTTTTATATACCTGGAATATAACATATAAATGTCTAAAAGTGTATATTTTCTTCGAAAGATGAGGAAAATGACATGTCCAAAAATTCTACCGCCTATTTACTCGTTAATTTTGGAGGTCCACGTGACATCTCTGAAATTGAGGAATTTTTGATCTCCCTTTTGACAGACCAGGAAGTGATTAGAACGCCATTTCCCGCTTTTATCCATCGGTTCTTATTTACGAGAGTTGCCAAGAAGCGAAGTAAAAAAATCGCTCCCGATTATTTGGCTATAGGGGGCAAGTCTCCGATTTTTGAAGACACCGAGGCAATAGCTAAAAATGTCGGACAGATCTTAGAGACCGAAGTGATTACCTTTCACCGCTACCTTCCAAAAACCCACGCCGCATTTATCGAAAAAATGGAGAGTTTGCAGGATGTAGAGCAGATCCGCGTTGTTCCCATGTTTCCGCAATTTAGCTTTGCAACGACAGGTAGCATTGCACTTTGGCTCAAACAGCATCTCACTTCGAAAACTTTAGACAAATTGCAATGGGTAAAATCCTATGCAGGCAACCCCTCGTATATTGCTGCAATGGAAAATTGTCTTCGCATTTTTTTGAGGGAAAAGGGATTAAAGGAAGAGGAAACCGTGCTTCTTTTTTCTGCGCATGGTCTTCCTCAAGACTTCATCTCCACAGGAGATATTTATGAAGAAGAATGTCGCCTTTCTTTTGAAAAGCTAAGAAGTTGTTTCCCTGAAGCTTTGCCTAGGCTTAGCTACCAGTCCCAATTTGGCAAAAAAGAGTGGATCCGTCCCTACACTACAGAAGTATGCGAGCAAATTTGCGATTGGTCGCAAGGCAGGAAAAACGTAGTTGTTGTTCCTTTGAGCTTTACCTCGGATCATATCGAGACGCTATATGAAATCGAAGAGCTATACGTTGGACGTATTCGCGAGAAAGGGCTGAATGCCTTTCGCTGCCCGGCATTAAATCTTGGGAGCGATTGGATGGAGACGCTAGCAGGGCTGTTTAAAGAACATGCAGTCGTAAACAATCAGATGCTGGTCAGAAAAAACTAGCCGATGAAGATGGCTTTGAGCGCGTAAAAGAGCATAATGCTCATCGCAGCGCTGGCAGGGAGTGTGATGATCCAGGAAAGCACGATGTCGCGCAAGATATTGAGGTTGAGGGCGCGCATCCCTCTTGCGAGGCCAACACCGAGGATTGCTCCGACTAGACAATGTGTGGTTGAAATGGGCATGCCGAGTTTCGATGCGATCAAAATGGTTGTGGCAGCTCCAAACTCTGCACAAAAGCCGCGCGTGGGTGTGAGCTCTGTGATTTTCTTCCCAATGGTTTCAATGACGCGCCAGCCCCAGGTTGCAAGTCCTACGACAATTCCAAGTCCTCCAAAAGCCAGCAACCAGGGAGGGACCGTGGTAGTTTCGGAGATGATCCCATTTTTGATGACATCGAGAACTGCAGCAACCGGGCCAATGGCGTTTGCGACATCATTGGCCCCGTGAGCGAATGCGACAAAACAGGCAGTTAAAATTTGGAGATAGACGAACATCTTTTCAATGGTATGGTATTCCGAGGTGCGGTCGGCAAAGCTGGTTTCTTTGCGCATTTGGCTGGAAAGGCTGCGCACTTCTCTTAACAGACTGCCGACTTTTTCATGTGTTTCATCCGTTGAGACGACGTGAACTCTTTGCAGGTGTTTGATCGCCTTTTCAAGGCTGACAACTGTTTGTGGTAGAAATCTGGAGGGGGGGCGATTTTCGACGTTTGGAAGGGGGACTCTCCTTGTGAAGAGATAGGCAATTCCAAACGCTGCAACTCCGACGGCAAGTGAAAGACCGAGCGCCTGTGCGAAGGAAACGTTGAGATCGAGATTTTTGAGTCCGTTAAAAATGAGGCTAAGAGTAAATGTTCCCATGACGATGAAGGCGAGAAGGGGCATGAATTTTTTTGTCGCCTCAATCGGATTCATCGCGTAAAGGATGTTCCTCTGCAGAATACTGAAGATAAGATAAGAAATAAGTCCTGAGACGGCGGGTGTGATGACCCAGCTGAGAGCAATTGCTCCGACCTCTCCCCACTGGACCGCATCGACGCCGCCGATAACACCGCCAAATCCTAGAATCGCGCCGACAATTGCGTGTGTTGTGGAAACGGGCCAGCCAAAATAAGAGGCAATTTGAAGCCAGACACTAGTGCCGAGAAGCGCTGCAGACATGCCGAGGATCAAAATCATGGGATCCGCGAGAAACCTGTCCGTGTCGATAAGACCGCGCTGCATAGTTTCCGAGACATTGCTGCCAACAAAAAAGGCGCCGCAGAATTCGAGAATGGCCGCAATGATCACAGCTTTTCGAAGAGTCAAAGCGCCGGACCCTACAGATGTGCCCATTGCATTCGAAACATCGTTTGCGCCGATGTTCCACGCCATGTAGAAGCCGATGACGAGGACGAGGATTTTTAGAACAACTGCTGTTTCCATTCCCAAACTATTTGAGTTCCAGAAGCATTCGAATGCGGTTGGCTAGTCGCTCCGAGAGGTGAGAGATTTCACCCACTTCTTCTATGAGCCGCATCCAAAGGTAAAAAGCGGGAACGCTAAGCGTTTCGCCGTGTGTGAAGAGCTGTTTCATGAGCTGTTTCTGCATTTTGTCAGCTTCATACTCTTTGTAAGCTGTTTGTTCGACCATTGACTTGACTTTTTCCGCTTCAAGTCCTCCAAAAGAAGATTCCAATAATTCATCAATTTCTTCGATGATCTGTTTGGCATCGAGAAAGACGATCTCGCATTTGCGGAAAAAAGCGATCAGATCGGCGTGAAAATCGCGGAAACTCTCGAGCGGTCTCAAAGTAAGTAGGATTCCAACATCTTCTGCTTTATCAGCAATGCTGTCCTGAACGGAGAGGATTTCTAGGAAATGACCACGGTCGATAGGAAGGAACAGGCTTTTTGGAAGATGATTGCGGATGTCGTTTTTCGTCAGGTCCGCTTCATGCTCCATCCGGGAAAGATCACCGGAGAGTTTTTCAATTTTGTCCATGTCCATTTTGGACAGGGCATTGAAAATGTCAGATAGCCTCTCAATGCAAAGCGACACCTTTTTCATGTGGCTCTGCAAGGGAGCGAAGGGGGACTTTCCAAAAAGACGGGCAATGTTAAGCATATGCACCGGACTATATGATAAAAGAGAATTGGAAAACCAGAAAAAAAAGTCTCTTAGCCCTTTTGGAGAATTTCTTTTTTGTCATTTTCTGTCATTTCGCGGAATTGACCTTCAGGGATAGGTCCCAGCCGCAATCCGCCGATGCGAATGCGGGAAAGCTCGAGAATGTCGAGTCCTGCGTTCTGCACGAGGAGTCTGACTTCCCTTTTTTTCCCTTCTTTGACAACGACCTTCAGCGTTCCTTTGCGCACCTTTTCGACTCTAACCGGTTTGACCCAGGTATCTTCGATGTAAGTGCCCTTTGAAATCTCTTTTAAGTGGACATCGGTAACTTCTTGCGTTGTTTTGACAAGATATTCTTTTGAAATGTTGGAAGAGGGGTGGATTACTTTGTTCGCAAAGTTGCCGTCATTCGTAACTAAAAGCAAACCTGTCGTGTCGCGGTCCAGTCTTCCGACGGTAAAAACGCGGAGGCCTAGATGGGCGAATAAATCGACAACAAGTTTTTTAGTGCCAAGTGGCGTGCTTGAACAAACGTAGCCATGCGGTTTGTTGAGGATAAAGTAGACCTTTTTTTCCTCGCCCCTTATCGGAGCTTCGTCGACAAGGATAGTATCTTTTTGCCAATCGACCAGCGTTTGCGGCACTTTGACCACTTGGCCGTTGACCTTGACCCTACCTTCAAATATTACTTCCTCAGCAGCTCTGCGGGAGGCGACTCCTGCTGCGGCGAGGGCTTTGCTCAATCTTTTTTTCTTTTCCATAGGGTTAGGGATTTTACCTTATTTAAGCCTTTAGAGGCAAATAGACTTCTTTCGTTTTTTTTGAATATTTTTCTTGTCTGCAGGAGTCAAGTTTTTAAAAGATTTATTTGATTTTTATATTTTCAGATTTAGGGTATAATCCAAGGTGCCTGAAAATCTTGAGGGGCTATGTCACAAAAAGCTGCAAAACTGATCCTGATGCGCCACGGCCAGTCGGAGTGGAATAAATTAAACCTGTTCACTGGCTGGGTGGATATCCCCTTGAGTGCAAAGGGTGTGGAGGAGTCCATTGAAGGGGGCAAGAAAATTGCAGATGTGCCCGTCGATGTCATCTTCACCTCTTCTTTAATTCGCGCTCAAATGACGGCTACGCTCGCTATGATGAACCACTCCAGCGGCAAGGTTCCCTGCGTGCAACATCCTGAAGGGAGTAAACTTGGGGCGTGGAGCCATATTTACAGTGAGAAAACAAAAGGCAGCTGTATTCCTGTCTACTGTGCCTGGCAGCTCAATGAAAGAATGTACGGCAGGCTTCAAGGGCTCAATAAAAAAGAAACTGCGGATGAATTTGGCGCGAGCCAAGTGCAAATCTGGCGACGCAGTTTTGATCAAGCGCCACCAGAGGGTGAGAGCTTGGAAATGACAGCGGCCCGGACGATCCCCTATTTTAAAGAAGAGATTTTACCTCTTCTAAAAAGCGGCAAAAATGTTTTCATCGCGGCTCACGGAAATTCGTTGCGATCGATTGTGATGTTCCTCGATAACTTATCCAAAGATGCTGTCGTTCATCTCGAACTTGCAACCGGAGATCCGCTTCTCTATACCTTTCATGGGGAAAAGTGGAGCCGCGATGCCTAAAATTTATCTCGATAACCACACCGCGACAAAACCCTTTCCAATGTCTGTTGAGGCGATGCTTCCCTTTTTTCGCAATAACTGGGGATCGCTCACATCTCCCCATCAAATGGGACTAGAGCTTATACCTGCTTTGAACAAGTACACAGATTCTATTTTGTATGCGTTTGGGGCGGCCTCAGATGATAGATTTTGCTTTTTTCATTCGGGAGCAGAGGCGATAGAGCATCTGTATCTCTCCCATTATTTTGAGACTGTCCGCAATACCGGCAAAAACCATGTGCTTACCACAAGTATTGAAGGGGCCTCCGTTTTTACATCTCTTAAGCGGCTGGAAGATCTTGGATGCCACGGAAAAATTCTCTCCGTTGATGAACAAGGGCAACTGACAAAAAAAACGCTTGAAGAAGCGATCAATCCCCGCACTTCATTGCTTTCGATCTCTTGGGCAAACGGTTTGACCGGAGTGATCCATCCCATTGCAGATCTAGCTGAAGTATGCCGGGAAAAAGGAGTTCTGCTCCACGTTGACGCAAGTTATGTCACCTGCAAACTCTATTTCCGCTTCGAAGATTATCCAATTGATTTCCTAACCTTTGACGGTTCTTTGATACACGCTCCAAAAGGGACAGCCGGATTGGTTACAAAAGCAAAAACCTTATTATCTTCAGTGCCCGAGGTCTCTGTAGGTGGAGTCGCTGCCATTGCTCGCGCCCTTGAAGATAACTCTCAGTTATTTGACTACATCTGTTTGGAAACAGCCCGTTTGCGCGACAAGTTGGAACGCGGGATACAAGATGCCATTTCCGATGCAGAGGTGTTTTTTCAAAAAGTGGAAAGACTTCCCAATTGCACAAGCATTGCTTTTCCCGGTGTCTCTGCGGAAGCTCTTCTTTTTATGCTTCACCGCAAAGGAGTGTACGCAACACTTGGAGGCGGCCACGCCCAAAAACTCTCTCATGTTCTCATGGCAGCAGGCATTGATGAGCAAATGGCTGCGTGCGCGTTAAGCTTCTCTCTTTCTTTTGAAACTCAGGAAGAAGAGATCGATCGTGCGGTCGCCATAATTACAGAGTGCGTACAAAAGTTGAAAGGTTTGAGCTGTAAAATTTTGGAGGGAGCCTCATGAGCCATCGAAAATTTACCCTTTGTTCATCATGGGGGCTTTATAGTAAAAAGCTCAGCTTGAAAATTGAAAATCCTGCACATGGCGGTTTTTTTACAGGAGAAACAGCAGGGACAAGACTTGTGACAGCCAAGCAGGGGGAGCTTGAAGATGGCAATGCAGTGACCCTCTATCTTCTTGTCGCTTTGAAAGACGGAGTGATCACTGATGCTAAGTTCCAAGCATTCGGACAATCTGCTCTGATTGGCGCCGCAGAAGCTGCTTGCGAAATGCTTGCCGGCAAAAATTATGACCAGGCGAGCAGGCTCACTGCAGATCTCATTGATCGGCATGTCAGAGATAAAATGGACTCTCCGGCATTTCCTGAAGAGACCTTTGCCTATCTAAATCTCGTTCTCGATGCGATCCTAGACGCCGCAGAGCAATGCCGGGATATTCCTCTTGCCGAGACATATACGTCTAGCCCGATTGAACCGATGAGTGAAAAAGGAGATGGGTATCCGGGATGGAGCCTGCTTAGCCGTGAACAGAAGATCACAGTGATTGAAGAAGTGATCGCAAGCGACATTCGTCCTTATATCGAGCTCGACGCCGGCGGGGTTCAGATCCTCGATCTCATTGATGATCGAGACCTCATGATCGCCTATGAGGGAGCATGCACTTCCTGCCATTCTGCTACAGGAGCGACTTTGAATGCCATTCAGGAGATTTTGAGGGCAAAGGTCGATTCCAACCTCAGGGTTGTTCCGGATGCGTCTTTTCTTTCCTTTTCTGTGAACCCATTCTAACAAAAAGTTTATTTTAATTTCATTAAATGTATGTTGAATTTGTAAAAGGAAAAACATGTCCACAGAAATTAGTCCAATTAATATCGAGAATAAATTTAAAAGAATTATAGACCTAGCCCTTGGCGGGCACACAGACTCAGCCATCAGAGTCTTAAACCAATACAATTTGGGCGTTGAGCAGACATTAAAAGTTAGCGCAATTATCACAAGTTCAAACATAAAAGATGCTTCTCCTAGGGAGATCAAGGAATGGATTGTTTCAGCACTCAATGAAAATCCAATATTAGAGCTTAAGATAGGAAGTGCCGACCAATTGTCTCCTTTAGAAATCGCAGCTCCTGAGAAACTGTTTGTTCCGGATGACAAGATTGTTCAGATTTTTTCAAGTTGCCATATTGGAAAAGAAATGTCTGACCTGGCAAACGTGTGCAAGCACTGGCGCACAAGTATTGTTCCTCTCATTTGCGTTGAGCAACTCAATCAGAAAGAAACACTCTCTGTTACAGAACTTGTTATTTACCAAAGAAGACTGGGTATTGACCTTGCAGATTTTGAGAGTGTGATTAACCATTGTAGAAATTTAATAGCGCTGGATTTTTCTACAGGACGTGAAGAGTTGGATTCTGAAGATCAAATTTTGGCGATCTTAGGTTCTGCCAAAAAATTCTGTCCAAAACTTACGGGCTTGAATTTTAAAGGCTGCTCAATAGTCAAGAAAAACGTTTTAAATTCTATAATCAGTGACTTTCAAAATCTTACTCACCTCAATTTGTCTAACTGCGGTTATTGTACGCATTCTGTCGGCGACATACAAACGGTTGTGGCGTCACTTAGAAAATTGGTTTTTCTTGACGTTTCATTTACTCTGATTGGCAACAAAGACATCATTGCTATTGCGAGCAATTGCCCGGATCTAAAAGAACTGAATATATATAATAGTTGTGGATATTTTGCGACGGGGGCTACTACTGATGAATCTATTATCTTTTTGGCGCAAAAATGTAAGTCTCTTACTCGATTAACCTTGTCAAATTGTAGTATCACCGATGCAAGTTTATATGCCTTGGCAGAAAATTGCAAAGGACTGACTTACTTCTTTCATTATGGCTGTATTTATTTAAATGAAATCGGGTTATCTGCTCTTAAAAATCAACTTCCATTATTAGTAACATCCAATGATTTGAGTGATATTTATGGAAGGCGTGATGACGTTTCAGCGTACGCGGATAGCTCACAGGATGCATTAGATTCTTATGAAGCTGAAGATTATGATTTCTGAGATGGGTCGTTCGGTATGATGCAGCCAAATTCGAGGAAAGCGCCTTGAATTTGGCTCATGTCTAGGGAGCGTTCTCAAAAGATTTCGCTGTTTGGGCTTGTGTTGTAGCCCAAATGCCAAAAACTTTATCAACTAGGTACTAGGTAGTTCCTTGCTTCGAGGATTTGATTTCACCTGCCGACAACGTCTTCATTTCGCCATCCGGTAGAAGCACATTCAGTCTGCCCTCGGAGTTCACGGAATGGCAAATCCCTTTTACCGTATGCGTACCATCGTTGCAGGAGATTGTTTTGCCTTTATAGGCTAGAAGCTCTTCATAGGTTTCTCTAAAGGGCGCAAATCCTTCAGACTTGAGCGTTTCCAGGTCTTTGATGAACTGTGTAAGAACAGGTTCTATGATTTGCTCTAAGGTCCAGGTTTGACCGCTGAGCTGGGTAAGAGAAGTGGCAGGCTGATCGACCATGTCGAGAAGGTCTTGCCGCATATTGGTATTGATGCCGATTCCAAGAACAATGCCGATCCTGTCTTCAAAGCTGACGGTCTCGCATAAGATGCCGGCAACTTTTTTGCCGTTTAGTAAAATGTCGTTTGGCCACTTGATCTGAGGTTGAAATCCATATTTTTTAAGGACGGTAATACAGGATAAAGATAGGATCTGGCCCAGGTTGCAGATGTATGGACAGGATCTCTCGAGACAAAAATAAAGGGTGGCATAAATGTTTTGGCCTTTCGGCGAAACCCATTTGCGACCAAATCGCCCTCTTCCTGCAGTTTGCTCAAGTGCCGTGATGCAAGTGAGCTCATTGGGATCAAGTGTCGATGCGTTTTTCTTTGTCCAGGTATTTGTTGAATCAATAGTGTCAAAATGGATGAAATAAATGTTTTTAATTTCAGTCATAGAATCTCAAAAAAAATTGATCTTAACGCTAAGTTGGCCACTGAGTATAATGAAATTAAAATTAGAATCCAGAGAGAATTGCAATCTCAGGCGCAAATGCCTAAGAAAAATAGCGCTTGGATGTTGTTCTGGCAGTGGAGTTTAAAGGTCAAATATGTGGGATCATCGTTACATCAGCCGCATCGATTTTCGGACGATTCCGATCCTGCTTGTTTTGATGTTCATCAGCATTTTGGTAATCGGAGCTACCACCGGCGATCCCGGAGATATTGGGGATGATACCCTCTTTACAGCAGTTGCTAAGAACCAGGTTAAATGGTTTGCGATGGGCTGGATTGTTTACCTTTTTTTTGCAGGTCTGGATTATCGCAAGCTTAAGGAGTGGACCTGGTTTCTCTATTTTGGCATGCTTGTCATGTTATTCGGCCTATTTTTTGTTCCTGCCATTCAGAACGTTCATCGTTGGTATCGGATTCCCGGGGTGAATTTTGCCTTCCAACCCTCGGAATACGCCAAGCTTATCGTCGTCATGGCCCTTAGCCTTTATCTTGAGAATAAGGGCAGCTGGGAGGCTGGCCGTAAAAGCTCTGCTTTTAAAGCCCTTCTCATCGTGTTTATTCCTTTTGTGCTTATCCTCAAACAGCCCGATTTGGGGACGTCTCTTGTCCTATATCCTATAGCCCTTGTCATGTTTTATTTTGGGGGGATCAAAAAAAGAGTCACTCAGGTGATGGCGCTGATGGCTGTCGGCGGGCTGGTTTTTGTGAGTATGTTGTTTTTAGGCTTCATTGATCATGACGCCTTTCGCCCTTATGCGACGAAGGTGATTAAAGAATATCAGTACGAACGGCTAAATCCCCATACCTACCACCAGGAGGCGTCTCAGACAGCAATAGCTCTTGGCGGGGTGACGGGAAGCGGCTGGCACAAGAGTGAATTTACAGGACAACAATGGCTTCCAGCTGCCCATACAGACTCTGTTTTTGCCGCCTTCAGCGAAGAGTTTGGATTGATAGGAGTTTTTTTATTAATGCTCTTTTTTTTCGGTTTACTCTATTTTAGTTTTCAGGTGACGGCGGTGGCGGGCGACCGCTTCGGGCGGCTGCTCTCTGCGGGGATCACAACCTATCTAGCGATGCATATGATCGTAAATATGGGGATGATGTGCGGGTTTTTGCCGATTACCGGAGTGCCGCTCATGTTGATCACTTACGGGGGCTCATCTGTTTTGTCGACGATGACGGCGCTTGGAATTTTGCAAAGCATCTATAGCAGAAGGTTTATGTTCTAATGGCTCAGCATCAATTTTTACTCACTCCTGGCACCTGGCTTGGGCAAGGAAAGATTCAGTTGAATATGGTTGCAGAAGAACTCGGATTCTTCACCAGATGGATTGTCAGCAACCCTGATAGTGAAGGGAAGATCGAATGCGTTCAAGAAATCCAGGTCAAGGGGCTTTCCGATGTCATGCACAACGATTTTTTAATCCACGGCAGGACAAATGGTGAGTTTGCAATTGATTTGGAAAATCAGGCCCTTGGCAGAGTCACTGGAAAAGGACTTGTCAATGAGAAAGTGATCGCTTGGGAATTTCGAGTTGAGGACATTGGCTTCGAGGGTTTTGAGTTTTATGAGAAACAGGACGACAAAAATTATACTATGCGTGCAGAGTATGCTACAAATGACCAATTCCGCACATTAATCCAAGGACGTTTATGGCTACAAACCACCTGAAATTGCTATTGCTAATGGTTCTTTTCACCTTTGCAAGCTGCTCTCGTCCTGCACTGATGACCTATTCCGACTACGACAAGGTGGAAATCGGAACATCGGTTGCTTCTTTGCACTCGGAAATCGGCCAGCCCTATGCCATTCATGCAAAGGGAGACGGCACTGAGGAATACGAATACATTGAGCGGATCGATTCTGGCAATAACCTCGTCGCTGAAAACCACTATTTTCTGATTGTAAAAGATGGCCAAGTGATTGGTAAGCACATGAGCCGTGAGCGCCCTCCAGCTTATGACCTTATCTACCAGGAAGAACCAAACTATCCGGGGTACCCTTGAAATCCTACTTGATCGCGCTGCTCCTCGCCTTTGGGACCTTAAATGCTGCAGAAGATTTGCTAATGGAAGGTCCTTGTGAAAATTTCATTGTTCATTCAGATAAAATCTATACCGTAGCAGCTTTTAGCGAACTTACTTACTTTACCGGCTATTCATTAGATGGCACCCCACTATGGGAAGCCCCTTTTGGCTCCGAGATTCTTTCTTGGAAGATCAAAGATGATCAGCTTCTTATCTTTTCTATAGCTCGCAATAAGGCAGCTTATTTTCTGACGTGCGTAGATGCAAATCAGGGGACCCTTGTATGGGAAAGGGTCATCCAAGCTCCCGTTCCGCAATAATTTTTCCCCGCTTGTATTGATATTAATTTGTTTAAAAGCGCCGTTTTCTTTTTTTTGATTGACCGATTGGTCAGTTTTTTGCGACAATGTACCCATGTGTCCAAAAAGTAAAAAAGATTGCTCGTTGATCCGGGAACGCACAATGGCCCGTTTGCTCAAAGCGGCGATGAAGCTATTTGCTAAACACGGATACCATGGAACCAGTATTTCTGAAATCGCCAAAGAGGCAAAAGTCTCTAAAGGACTTACTTACCATTACTTTGAGAGCAAAGAGGCCTTGCTGGTCGTTCTTGCCGAGCAAAGGCTCATGGAATGCGCGCCGTTTGTCCATGGTTTGGAAACGATTCAAGATCCAATGGAGCGCCTTCGTTTCCTTGTTGGAGCTGCCTTGGACGATCTCAAAGAAAACACTGAAAAACTTCGATTCTTTAATTCCATTTATCTGACGAATGAAGGTGTGTCTGCGATTGAAAAGGCAATGCAGAAATACAAAGACAAATTTGAAAGGGTGTTCGCAGCGGAAAGGAAGCTTTTTAGCGATCTCGGTTTTCCCGATCCTGATTTAGAAGCGACATTTCTCCGTTCCACTCTTCAGGGCATCTCTCTCGAGTACATGTTAGGACCTAAGGACTATCCCTTAGAGCAAATGAAAGAGAAATTGATTGTAAGATATCTGAAAAAATAAAGAGGGATTTTTAATGAGATACCGATTTTATAGGGAACATAAATATGTTAGTTTTGCCCTCAATGATTTAGAGAGATGCATCGCTAAAACAGATTTTCGAGAACAATCCCAAGTTGAAATGGTAAGACGCCAGTTCGATGATACTGTGGAAATGCTTAAAGGGCATGCTCATTATGAAAATAGCAGACTTCACACCCTGCTCAAAAATAAGGGATCTGACCTCTTTATAGATGTGGAAGAGGATCATCAGCATCAGGATGAACAAATCGCTGGTTTGCACGAAATTTTAAACCAGATCGAGAGCTCCACAAATGAGCAAATTCGTCTTGATATGGGGTATCAGTTTTATTTAACTTTTAGAAAATTTGTAGGAGACAACCTGCTTCACTTGCATGAAGAAGAAACCCTCATTCTGCCCGAACTTCAAAAGCTTTATAGTGATGAAGAGCTTCGCGCTGTTGAGTTTGATTCCTATCATCAGATGACTCCTGACCACATCCATCATATGACGCAAATCTTATTTCCCCACATGAATGCTTCTGATCGCGAGGCTATTTTAAAAGACATCAAGGACTCGGAGCCTGAAAAATTCCTCCTGGCATGGGAAGGCATTAAGAATGGCTTGGATCCAAAAGAACAATGCCTGTTGATTGAAAATCTGCCTATTCCCACTCGATAGTTCCTGGGGGTTTGCTAGTGATATCGTAGGTGACGCGGTTGATTTCTTGCACTTCATTGATGATGCGCGTCGAACAAATTTCCAGGACACTATAGGGGAGGGGATAAAAGTCTGCGGTCATGCCGTCTGTGCTGGAGACTGCTCTCAGGGCGATGACATTGCCTTCTGTGCGTTTATCTCCCATGACGCCGACAGCTGTGATCGGAAGAAGCACTGCAAATGCCTGCCAGATTTTTTCATAAAGGCCGGCGCGGGCAAGTTCTTCGAGAAAGATCGTGTCGGCATGGCGGAGGGCGGCTAGTCTTTTTTCAGTCACTTCACCGAGAATGCGGATCGCAAGACCTGGCCCCGGGAACGGGTGCCGCCAAACAAGCGCCTCGGGAATGTGAAGTTCGAGCGCAAGGGCGCGGACTTCATCTTTAAAAAGATGGGCGTTGGGCTCAATGATCAGTCCTTCCCGCCGCTTTTTCTGCACGATCTCAGGGGTGACGTTGTGGTGGCTCTTAATGACAGCTGCGTGCTTTCCGCATCCTTTCCCGCTTTCGATCAGGTCCGTATAGAGTGTTCCCTGGCAGAAAAATGTGGGAGAATCATCAGAATCGAGTTTTTTGAGCTCACGGTCCAGAATTTCAATAAACAGCTCGCCGATGATCCGCCGTTTTTCTTCGGGGTTTGAGATTCCTTTCAATGCCGTCAGAAATTGCTCGGAGGCATCGATGGATTTGAGATGTTTCATTCCACTCGAGCGTAGGGTGCTCTCTACGAACGCGCTTTCGTTTGAGCGCATCAGTCCGTTGTCAATATGAAGGGGATAGACCCTATCAGCGCCTATTGCCTCATGGCATAAGAATGTGGCGACCGTCGAATCGACGCCGCCGCTGACTAAACTGATGATGCGTCCGTTGCCGACTTTTTCCCTGATTTCCTTTTTTGTGCGCTCCAAATAGCTCGCCATCGTCCACTGCCGAGAGCAGCCGCAGAGGGTGATGAAGTTGCGGAGGATGTCGGCTCCTCTGGGAGTGTGCGTGACCTCCGGATGAAATTGAACGCCGTAATGGGGGAGATGGCGATGCTCGATCGCAGCGATCAATCCGTCTTTGCTGGTTGCAAGCATTAGGAACGAGGGCGCCAAAGTTTCAATGCTGTCGCCGTGGCTCATCCAGACGGTTTCCTTGGCATCCAGCTTTTCAAAAATTTTGCTGGGACGTTCAATGCTGATGGTTTGTTTTCCATATTCGCCATGGCCCATGGATTTCACCGTGCCTTTATTCTCCTGGTTCATGAGTTGCATCCCGTAGCAAATTCCCAGGAGGGGAAGAGGGAGGGTGAAGAGAGCGGGATCTACAGCTATGGCATCTTCCCGAGTGGAGTTGGGGCCTCCGGAGAGAATGATGCCTTTGGGGGACTCAAGGAGCAATTCCGCGACAGAGGTGCTGGGATGTTTGATTTCGGTGAAGATGTTCATCTCGCGAAGGCGCCTGGCGATGAGTTGTGTATACTGCGAACCAAAATCGAGAATGATCATTTTTTCTAGCGTTTGCATGGTGTTTCGAGCTCCGTTAGGTTGCATAGGCGTAAACGTTGAAGCTGGGCAGCCCCTTCTGTTCCTGTGGGGTATTTTCCTTTGATGCATGCAGTGCAGAGGTCTTTAAGACCAATCGCTCTTTCTAAATCTTCTACGGTATTGTAGATGACTCTGTCAGCGCCGATATCCTGAGCAATTTCCTCACAGGATTTCCCTTTGGCGATGAGATCTTCCTCACGGGGGAAATCGATGCCGTAAAAGCAGGGGTAGCGGATCGGCGGATAAGTGGAACCGAAGTAGACGTGGGTAGCTCCCGCTTTACGCGCCAAATGGACGACGTGCCGAGATACTGTGCCTCGGACAATGCTGTCATCGATGAGGAGGACCTTTTTTCCTTTAAAAACAGAGGAAACGGAAGTTAATTTTTTGCAGATAGCTTTTTGGCGTATCTTTTGGGTTGGCATAATAAATGTTCTGCCGACGTGATCTTGTTTGACGAAGCCTTCGTTCACTGGAATATTGAGGGCGCGCCCAAGTGCAAGGGCGGAGGGTCGAGCGCTATCAGGGATTGGAATGACGGTATCGATGTCAAGTCCTGCCTCTAGAATGTTTTTCGCAAGCGCAGCCCCAAGTTCCTGGCGCACCTGATACACCTCGCGATTTTCGATAATGGAGTTTGCTTTGGCAAAATAGTTAAACTCAAAACTGCAGTGAGAGTGCAGGCTCTCTTTTAGGCGGCGGCGGTGGACCTTCATGTTTTTGTCGATGAAGATAACCTCTCCTGGCTCGACATCTTGAATGGTGTCGGTATCGAAGAGGGAAAGGGGGGTGGTTTCCGAAGCAAAGATATGAGATTTTTTGTCGGGTGTGCTTGCATAGAGCAAAGGACGAAATCCCCAAGGATCTCGGAAAGCGACGAGGCCGACTCCTGTGATGATCCCCAAGATCGAGTAGGATCCGAAAATGTGCGTATAAATCTCGCTAACAGCCGAGCAAATGGTTTCAAAAGTGCAGGGACCTGATTGTAAAAGTTTATTGTTAAAGAGATGGAGGATGACTTCTGTATCACAAGAGGTTTGAAAAACGGATTGCTCCGATAGCATTTTGTTTTTCAGTGGAACATAGTTTACAATATTACCGTTGTGCACGAGAGCAAGGGTGTACTCGGGGTTTTCAATCACATGAGGTTGGATGTCTGTGGTGCTGCCCGAGCCCGATGTAGAATATCGGAGATGGCCAATGCCCCAGTCTGCTTCTGCAAGGGGAATCATGTCAGGTGGAAATGCCTGATGAAGGAGTCCCCGCTTTTTGTGCAGGGAATGGGTTGCCCTTTGTGTATTGTAGGTGAATATTCCTGTCGCATCTTGTCCGCGGTGTTGCAAATGGCTCATCCCTTGGAGCAACATTTCAGTGATTTGCTCATTTCCGATAATTCCGAATATTCCGCACATTTAAAGCCTCCGTTTAGTACACATCCTTTTGCAATTGCTGTTACAGCTGCGATACATGCTGGCCAGTCGCTGTGTATTTTTTGTTTTTCCTGATGCAATCGGGCGCGCTCCAGGGTTACAGGATATCCTTCGTCGTAGGAGACCCAAGGCCCAGAAAGCAAAAGAGGACCGGAGTCGACACCTTCATCGACAAGAATAATAGAAGAGCGCGTTCGATTTTCCCCTGCGCACAATGCATCGTATACGGCGTTCGCCCCGACGTAGCGCCGTTTTCCATCTGCTGTCAGTTGGGTTAGATCTGCCGGATGAACGTTGATGATTTTGTTTTTGAAATGCTGGAGCAGCGGAGGGTAAACGAGGCGCATATACCCCGCGAGTAGAATAAGATCGACCCTCTCAACTTGGTTCAAAATGAGCCGGACATTTTCTGCATCGTAGTGTATTCGAGTTGTTAAATCCTGAGGATCTGTCACTCCTTGCTTTTTGAAAAATTGGGAAAAAGAGTGGTAAATCACCGGGATGTCATTCGAAGCGCCAATTTCCTGGAACCGGCAGAGCCTATCCGTGAACAATGCTTTAATTTCAAAGAGGTCCTGCTCGGCGCGAAGCAACGCTTCCAGGGTAGTCCCCGATCCCGATCCGAAGACGACAACATGCATTCGTCTTCCGGCTACAGGATTGTAAAGGGGTTCATGCATCTTTGATTCCCTGGGCCGCAATATCGGTCCGGTGGTGTGACTCAGGGAAGACGACTGCGCCTACGCCGCGATAGGCATTTTGCATGGCTTCTTGTAGCGTGTTGCCAAGACCGGTGATCCCGAGTACGCGCCCGCCGGACGAGATCACCTGGCCGCTTGCGTTTTTTTCCGTGGCTGCATGGAAAACAATCGCTTCAGATTGTTCCAGGCCGCCGAGCAGGCTGCCTGTCTGGTAGGTCCCTGGGTACCCTTGGGAGGCCATGACAATGCAGCACGAGGAATGTGTCTTCCAACAGATGGAGCATTTGTTTAACTCGCCATGGCAGCAGGCAAGCATGATTTTCGCGAGATCGCTCTCCAGTAGAGGGAGGATTGCCTGTGTTTCAGGGTCGCCAAACCGGCAGTTATATTCCAGCACTTTAGGCCCATCAGGTGTGAGCATGAGTCCGAAGTAGAGCACTCCCACATAGCGGATGCTCTCTTTTTTGAGTCCGTTTAAGGTTCTTTCCACGATCGATGTCTGAATTTCTTGCAGGACCTCTTGTGTGGCAAAGGGGACGGGAGCGTAGGCGCCCATGCCGCCTGTATTGGGCCCTTGTTCATGATCATGGAGGCGTTTGTGGTCTTGCGCGGGGATCATGGGAACAATTGTCTTGCCGTCGCAAAAGCATAGCAGCGAAAGTTCGGGTCCAATGAGTGTTTCCTCGATAATGATCGGGCCTTCAGCGATTGCGGCGACTGCCTGTTTTGCCTCTTCAAGGGTTTTGCAGCAGACAACGCCTTTGCCTCCGGTCAGGCCGCTCGGCTTGACAACGCTATTGGATTGGATCTCCTCAAGAGCTTGGCTCTTGGTGTCACAGACTTTAAAGCGGGCTGTGGGGATGCCGTATTTTTGCATAAATGTTTTCGCCCAGGCTTTGCTGCTCTCAAGAATGCAAGCTTCTCTGCTAGGTCCAAAGAGGGGAAGTTTTTCGTCTGAAAACGCATTGGCAATCCCTTTTGCCAGGAAATCCTCGGGCCCGACGACGGTCAGCTCAATTGAGTTTGCTTTAACAAAGTCGATAAGCTGTGGAAAATCGTGCGCGTCGATGTTTGGATGTGGGGCGCAGAGGTTCTGCGTCCCAGCATTTCCGGGAATGCAATAGACGGTGTGCCCTTGTCTGTGGAAGGTGTGCACGAGTGCGTGCTCGCGTCCTCCAGAACCTATCACGAGTATTTTCATAAGGTCAGTTCCATAGCTTTGAGGATGCGTATTGCAGCAAGAGCTGCGTTGCTGGGATCGATCACTGTCATGGCAGGAACGTTGCTTGGCATTTGCAAAGAGGAGTGAATATTTGTCAAATAGTCGCTGTAGTCTTTGAAGGGTGGGCATGCGATGACGGGCCATTTGAGATTGGAGGCGGTCAGACCCGATAGTGCATTGCTTCTGCCGGCGACAGTGATGCAGACCATAGGTTCTAAGCTTTCGTTGTACAGATCGATGAGGTCGAGCACGACCTTCGGTTGCTTATGTGCGGAAGAGACAACAACAGAAGTTGGAATATGATGTTCTTTGAGTACTGCTTGGATTTTATCGAAGTGAGGGCGGTCGCTTTCGCTGCCTGCGACGATCAATGCGAAAACGCCGCGGATGAGCTGTTTGTTTTTTAGGTTGGCGATGAGCCTTCGATGAGCGATTGGGTCTTCCTGGGAAAGGGGCAGGCCTGTAATGGCTTCGTAGACTTTTTGATAACCCTCGCGCACAGTCTGCTGCACATCAGAGGGGATTGCAGGTATTGGTCCTTCGCCCGTAAATCCTTTTTCGCGCAGCCACCCGCGCAAGAATTCTTTGTCGGGAAAAGTCACTTCTTTGCACACCTTGTCGTTTCGGAACCAGAAGCGCGAAGAGTCGGGTGTGTGGATCTCGTCGATTAGAACGACGTTTCCATTGGCATCGAGGCCGAATTCGTATTTTGTGTCGACAAGAACAAGTCCCTTTTTCTCGAGCACTTCTTGACCGCGCTTGTAGAGCGAGAGAGCAGCCTCTTTTGTCTTTTTCCAGACCTCTTGCGTTGCCAATCCCTTTTCGAGAATTTCTGCTTCCGTGATGTCTTCGTCATGGCCATGTTCGCTTTTTGTCGTGGGGGTGACAATGGGCTTTGGAAGAGGGTCGTTTTCATTCAGACCATCGGGGAGGGGAACGCCGCATTTTATTCGTTTGCCCGATTTGTAGTCGCGCCAGAGGGAACCGACGAGATAACCTCGAACAATGACCTCGATCATGAGAGGTTCGCATTTTTGGACGACAAGGACATTGGGATCGGGATGGGAGATGAGGTGGTTTGAGATAATGTCTTGCGTCTCTTTGAACCAAAATAATGAGAGCTGAGTGAGGATGCGTCCTTTGTCGGGGATCAGATCGGGCAGAATTCTGTCGAAGACGGAGATGCGATCGCTTGCAATGAGCGTAAGGGAGCTGTCATGGGGATAAATCTCCCGCACTTTACCTCGCCTAGGAGTTCCCAATTCAGGGAGAAAAGGATGTCTTATCGTTGTTGTTTGCATATTAGAATTACCTCTAGTGGTTAAAATAGCGTTCGCCAGTGAGTATCATACACATATCATGGGCATCTGCAGCTGCGATGACCTTGGGATCATTGTTGCCTCCGCCGGGTTGGATGCAGAATTTGATCCCATGGGCGGCTGTTGCTGTGATGCTGTCATCGAAAGGAAAAAATCCGTCGCTTACAAGCAGGCATGAGCTGAGATCCGAGCTATTCTCAAGTCGCAGATTGTCCAGGGCCTTGGGAACCGCAAGCCTCTCAAGACTGTCGATGCGGTTGGGCTGGCCCGACCCCATGCCGAGCAGCTGATAATATCCCGGAGCGTATTCTCGGACGATCGCGACCGCATTGGATTTTGCAAAGTTCACTGCGGCGATTCCAAAAGCAGCTAGACCCTGCTGTCCTGACTTGGGTTGTTTCTGGGTGACAACGCCCACTTTCTTAACTGCTGCTTGATCGCAAGGTTGCAGCAGTTGTTCCAGGGAAAGAGGAATGGGATTTTCTTTTTTTGTCTGCACGAGCAGGCCGCCGCTGATGCTTTTATAGGAGAGGGAGACGCCTGATTTTTTACCGATCTGCAGAAGGCGCACATTGGGTTTATTCGTTTTTATCCACGTGACAAGTGCTTCATCAAAATCAGGTGCGATCAGCACTTCGAAGAATTTTTGTTTGAGCAGAGGGATAAGCGCTTCTGTGATGGGACTTAAAAAAGCGATGACGCTGCCAAAAGCGGATTTGCTGTCGCCCTCCCATGCCTTTTGAAAGGCTTCTATTTCTGTATTCCCTGTGGCAAAGCCGCATAAATTGCCATGTTTGACAATAGAGGCGGCGTGGGAAGGACGGATCGCATGCAGCGATTGAACGGCTTCATATGCGACAGTGGCGTCGTCGTAATTGTTGTAAGAGAGTTCCTTGCCCGAGAGCATTTTTGATTGTGCGATGCCATGAGTTGATGGAAACTCGTACACCCATGCCATTTGGTCGGGGTTCTCTCCGTACCTCAGTTGTTTCCCCTTTTTCAGAGCTAAAAAAGTTGATTTTTCACTTTTGAGCCTAAGTGCTAGTTCTTGCGCGAGCAGCGCTTCATACGCAGCGCTGAGCTGAATGGCCTTAACGGCTAAATATCTACGGAATTCAAGCGATACTTTCCCGTTGTGAGTGGCGAGCTCCTGAAGCAGGAGAGGGTAATCACTGGGATCCACAACAATGGCGACGTGTTCAAAATTCTTGCACGCGCTGCGGATTAGGGTCGAGCCCCCGATATCCATGTACTCGATGAGTTTTTCTGCAGGCATTTCGCTATCTTGTGCTGCCTTTTCAAAGTTGTATAGGTTGCAGACGATGAGATCAATGGGCTCTATGCCGAGCTCGTTTGCCTCTTTGTCGTGTGCACCTCGCTTGTAGAGGATTCCGCCCATGACCTTTGGATGCAGCGTCTTTACACGTCCGTCAAAACATTCGGAAAATCCTGTATATTCATGCAGAGGTGTATACTCTATCCCTAGAGATTGGGCGGTTCCTCCCGAGGCGATGATGCGTAAGCTTGGATTGATTGCTCTTAGTTCGCTAACAAGAGGCGCCAATCCTGTTTTGTCAGTGACGCTGATTAATGCTGTCTGGATAGCAATGTGCATTCTTGCTCCTTTAAATAAGTAACTGCGTTTTTAAAAATGGGAAAACCAGATCCAAATTTGGAGGTCTGTTTCATCCTTGTGGAGCGAGGGTCGTTTGTAAAATAAAGAGCTGCTTCCGGGTGCGCCATCATCCCCAGGATGCGTCCCGTCGGATCGCAAATGGCAGCGATAGAGTCCATGGAGCCATTGGGATTATGTTCGTACTGCATCACCACTTGGCGGTTTTGGAAGAGGCTTTCCGTTTCCTCCGACACAAATTTCCCTTCGCCGTGGCGTATGGGCAAATAAAGGCTCTTTTCGCCTTGTGTAAAGATGCAATGAGAGGGAAGAACTTTATGATGCACCCACCTACACTCAAACCGTCCGGTGTCGTTGCACGCAAGTGAAGCGGTTTGTTTGTTAGGTCCTGGCAAAAGTCCAAGCTTTACCAGCAGCTGGAATCCATTGCAGATGCCCAAAATGCAATTGCCGTTGTCTACAAATTGCTGCAATTTTTCGCTTAAGTGCTGAAGTCGATTCGCAAATACTTTTGCAGCGCCCAGCTCATCGCCAAAGGAAAATCCTCCGGGAAATACCAATAGTTGTGCGTCTTCCCACGAGAGCGTTTCGCTGAGAAGCTTATTGGTGTGAACAAATTCTACCTCGGCTCCCGCAGCTCGGCATGCCGCACCGATTTCTCGATCACAGTTAATGCCGCAGCCGGTGATGACGAGTGCTTTTACCATGACTGCCATGCCTTTTTAAGAGTGATGATATCGGTCTGAATGAAAGAGCCAACAACGAAGAGTGCATCCTCTCTGACGGCTCCGATCCGTTGTGCCGGAACCAATTTTTCAAAAAGGGACGCATTGACCGGGTTTACCGTCACGACGAACCTGCTGGCGGATTCTGAGAACAGGAATTCAACGCTTGGAACAGTGATATCCATTCCGAACCCTCCCGCAAAGGCGCTCTCTGCAAGTGCTACGGCCAAACCCCCGTCGGAGCAGTCGTGGCAGGAAGCGACAATCTGTTTTGTAATAGCGAGGTGAAGCGCCTTGTAGAGTTGTTTTGCAGATGCGGCATCTACTTCCGGGGGCACGCCGCCTGGAATCTTTTTCATCGCATGATATTCTGAACCGCCAAGTTCGTTTTTAGTTGCTCCCAGCACATAAACAAAATCTCCTGGGTTTTTGACATCCATAGAGACAGATGTTGCAATGTCTGGAATTTTTCCGATCGCAGAGATGAGGAGCGTAGGGGGAACAGAAATTTTGACATTGTCCATGATGTAATCGTTTTTCATGCTGTCTTTTCCAGAGATCAGCGGAGTCCCAAACGCCTTCGAATATGCATAGAGCGCTTTGTTCGCACGGACGAGCTGTGCAAGTTTATAGGCGTCAGAAACTGGATCGGGCCAGCAGAAATTATCGAGGATTGCAATGGAATCAGGGTCTGCTCCGACGGCTACACAGCTCCGGATCGCTTCGTCGATCGCGCACGCTGTCATGGAGTAGGTATCGAAATCGCTATAGCGAGGACAGATGCCGTGGCCCACGACGAGTCCTGAGATCTTAGGTCCTTCCAAGTAGAGCTCTTCGGGACAGAGGATCGCTGCATCGCCAGGGCCATCGTTTTCGATGCCTACAAAAGGTTTCAAGACGCTGCTTCCCTGGACTTCGTGGTCATACTGACGCACAATAGGCTCCTTGCTTCGAATATTGTCGCGAGCGAGCAGGGCGAGCAGATCTTTGGTGTAATCTGATTGGGGAAGGGTACAGGCAGTGAATGTTTTGGGAGGCCACTTAGCTTCCAGTTTCATCCTGGGAAGCCCGTGATGCAAGAATGCGAGAGAGAGCAGGGCGACAGTTTTTTCGTGGAAAAGGACATGAAGCTTACCGCTGTCTGTAAATGTCCCGAGGAAGACGAGTTCTACCTCGTGTAAAAGGGCCAGTTCGATTAATGCTTCTTGATTGCTGGGAGCAGTGGCGAGTGTCATGCGCTCCTGCGATTCGCTTAAGAGGATTTCCCAAGGAAGCAAATCAGGTTGTTTCAGGAGCGCGCGGTCCAGATGGATCTCACAGCCTCCGGATAAGCTCGCGAGCTCACCTACGGAAGAGGAGAATCCTCCGGCGCCATTGTCGGTAAGGGTGCGGTACAGTCCTGCATCTCTAGCTTCCAGTAAGAAATCGTGCAGCTTCTTTTGCGTGAAGGGGTCGCCGATCTGCACGGCTGCCATCGGGCTCATCGCATGCAAAGCTTCGGAGGAAAATGTGGCGCCGTGAATGCCGTCTTTTCCCGTCCTTCCGCCGGCGATCACAATCAGATCTCCGGGAAGAATTTCTTTGATGTGGGTGGGACGCCCCTCTATCAACGCGGGCATAATTCCGACCGATCCGCAATAAACAAGAGGTTTCCCTAAATATCTTTCATCAAACACAAGGGATCCATTCACAGTCGGAATCCCGCTTTTATTTCCGCCGTGCTCAATCCCTCTGCAAACGCCTTCAAGCACGCGGCGCGGATGCTGCAGCCTTTCAGGAATTTTCCCGCAATAATTCGGGGGAGCAAAACAGAGGACATTTGTGTTTGCGATCACGCGTGCGCCGATGCCGGCTCCCATGATGTCGCGGTTGACACCCAATATTCCTGTGAGCGCGCCGCCATAGGGATCTAAAGCAGAAGGGCTGTTATGGGTCTCAACTTTAAAGGCGATGTGATAGTCTGAGTTAAATCGAATGATTCCTGCGTTGTCTGTAAAGACAGAGACGAGATAATCGATGTTCTCTGCGATCTCTTCGGTCGCTTTTTTGATATAAGTCGGAAATAGACCATGGATCGTTTCTGTGATTCCGTTTTCTGTGTAGCGGATCTCTGCCTGAAAAATTTTATGCTTGCAGTGTTCGCTCCACGTTTGAGCAAAGACTTCCAGTTCCACATCGGTTGGATCAGTCGGAAGCCCATACAGACTGCGCTCTTCGGCAGATTTGAGATAATAGTTTTGAATCGCATGCATTTCTTCAAGGTTCAGCGCGAGACACCTCTTTGCGCTCAGCTCCAACAGCTCCGCGTCGCTTACATGAATAGGAATCACTTCCACATTAGGAGGATGAACTTCCGGTTTCTTGGGTGTCATTTGCACTGAGTCAGGAACGCCTTGGCCCATGTTTGCCGATGAAGAAATGACAATATCTTCGATCAGAGGATTTGCCAGAAGTTCGGTAGCAATTCTATGCATGTCGCTGGAGGTGAGATCTCCTTCGAACACATACTTGGTGGCACTGCTGACAAATTCATCGCTGTTGAACGGCTCGCCAAAATAGTCTTCCAAGGTCAATTGGGCGATTTTCCCGGCGTTGTCAGTAACCCCAGGTTTATATTTCACTTCTACAGTCCAATCGCCGTGTTCTACGGCTAAGAGCGTTTCGATGATCGGATCGTGAAAAAGCGTTTGATATGTTCGTGCGGGAGGGAGAGTTTTATGAATTTCAAAGACGCGGACGATACTAAGCTTCTTTACCTCTAGATCGAAGAAATCGCGTATTGACCGCAGAAGCTGACTCGCCTTCGGGTCAACATAGCGCGGGTTTAGCCTAACTTCTATTAGATCCATGTAAATCCGCCTTCCCTTGAAACGATCCTGCCAATCGGAACGCATTCTTTATTTTGTTTGCAAAGCGAAGCCGCCTCGTCCGGGTCAAGCGCGAGTACCATCCCGATTCCCATGTTGAACGTGCGGAACATCTCTTCTTTTTGAATGCCGCCTGTCTTCTCCAGCCAGTCAAATACTTCTGGAATATCCCAACTTCCTCTACGCACCTCGGCAGTGAGGCCCGGAGGCAGCATTCTCGGTATATTCTCAATCAGACCGCCGCCGGTGATGTGCGCCATTCCTTTGACTTTGTACTTGCCGAGGATTTCGAACACATCCCGCACATAGATCCGCGTGGGCCTGAGCAAAGTGGAATCCGGCGCAGTTTGGGATCTTTTGAGCACCTCGCGCACAAGTGAAAACCCATTGCTATGCAGCCCAGAAGATGGAAGGCCGACGAGAAGATCTCCTTCCCTGATTGTTTTTCCATCGATCAGATCTGTTTTTTTGACAATGCCCACTGCGAAACCTGCGATGTCATATTCGCCGCTGTTGTAGAAACCCGGCATTTCCGCAGTCTCTCCGCCCAGTAGAACGCACTCTGCTTCTTTACATCCTTCAATCACTCCGCGCAAGACAAGCTCTGCCTGGTCCACGTCTAATTGCGATGTGGCAAAGTAGTCGAGCAGGAACAGGGGCTTTGCACCTGTTGTGATCACGTCATTGACGCACATCGCCACAAGATCAATGCCGATGGTCTCATGTTGGTTCAGTTCAAAGGCGAGCTTCAGTTTTGTTCCAACACCATCTGTGCCTGCCACAAGGTAATTGTCCCCCAGAGGATAGAGACCGCCGAATCCGCCAATATCAGGACAGAATTTTTTCAGACGCTCTACCAAATCATCTCCGCGTGCAATGTCGACGCCGGCTTCTTTATAATTCAGCATAGGGAGATCCTTTTTTTTCGCAGGGTCTGATTTCCGGTTTTGAGAAGCTGGGAATTTGTTCCTCATGGATTTCAAACAGGTTGTGCACATCGCCTTCCCGTTTGGCTTCCTTCGAGCGCATTTCCACTTCAACATTGCCAGGTGTAATTTTACTTAAGTTGCGATATCCCAACTTGTGCAACCCTTGTTTGACGCCTTGCATCAGAGAGGGAACCCACTCGCGCACGGGCCCGCGGGAGGCGACCGCTCCGCAAATCCCTTCAGGAACGCGGTTTGCGCTATGTTGGGCCTCGTAACGAACAGCGCTTCCGCTCGCCATCGCTTTTAGAGAACCCATGCCGCGGTATTCTTTAAGATGGATCCCATTACGGACCACTTCTTTTCCTGGCGCATCTGAGGTGCACGCCAGCAAGGATCCCAGCATGACAGTACTCGCACCCATACATAATGCCTTTACAATGTCGGAGCTTTTGGCAATTCCGCCATCAGCGATCACTGGGACGCCGGCACGGCGGCAGACGCGTGCGCATTCGTAAACAGCTGTTGCCTGGCCGCGCCCAACGCCACCCACCCCTTGTGTGATGCAGATCGAGCCGGACCCCATGCCAACGCGGATGGCATCCGCCCCCGCCTCGATGAGTGCTTCAGCGGCTGCAGCTGTGATCACATTTCCTCCTACAACCTGTAGGTGCGGGTACTGTTTTTTGCATAGGCGGATGAGATCGATTTCATATTTCGTGAATCCCTGCGATGTATCGAATACGATGAGATCGACAAAATCACTGATGGCCTCAAGCCTCTCCTCAGCTTTGCCTGCCCAGGTTTCGACAGCTGCGCCAACAAGAAGTTTTTGAGAAAGATCCATCGATGCCTTGGGGTAGTCGTTTGGACTTTCATGATCGAAAAAGTTTTTAACTTTTTGAAGGTGAACGCGCTGCAAAGCAGGGGGCATGTTGTAGTGAATGATACCCACACCACCCTGCAAGGCGACCGCTAATGCCAAATTGGCTTCAGTGACGGTGTCCATGGGCGAGCTGACGAGGGGAATGTTAAGCTTGATGGTGCGCGTGAGCTGGGTGGACAAGTCGACATCTTCTAATCCGAAGTCGACGTAGCCGGGCAAGAGGATAAGGTCTTCGTAAGTAAGACTATGTCCAGCGAATCGCTCGAAGAATAGGTCTACATTCATAAAAACCACTCTCGCACTACGTCTCAAAAATCAAATTTTAAAGAGGTAGAGATTGCTTTGCAAGGAAAAAATTTCGTAGCGATGAGATTGATTTTTTTATGTCGGGGCCAGAATTAGCCCCGTCGACAAGTTGCTCTGTCTGATCAAACATTAAAGTCGCAGGAGGGAAATTTTTAATTGGTCTTTTTCTTCCTGAGAACATGTCCACCCGTCAATAGTTCTGGTTAAAGTTGAATAATCCAACGCACCAGCCGAGAGAAAAAGAACAGAGTCGCTAGAGGATTGAAAAGCGTAAGTGCCATCATTATTCTTCTTAAAATATGCGGTGGTGATATTGAGCCCAGGATCGCCGGGTACGTGAGTGCCTTGGGCGATAAAATGCTCCAGCCGGTCATTGATGAGGCGAAAACCATGCTCCTCTTTCTGCTGAGCAGCAGTACCAAAGGAGACTAAAGTGCGGCCGTTGTAATTCATAATCACGGCGATCGCGGAGCGTTGCCCTTGGTCTCTTACGATAGCATCGCTTCGAAAATGTGTTGCAAGAATCCTTTTGCCTATGGCGGTCCAGGTTTCGGCGGGATTGGAAACGCGTGTTGTAGGAGTGCTTTCCTGAGAGGAAGATAGCCCTAAGAAACGGCAAATGCGCTCGATGAACCTACTTATGCAGGAGCAAAAGCTGCCAGAGTCTTCCCTTGCATGCAATCTCATATTAAGAGAAGAGGGAGTGCTGGATAGTCCTGAGAGGGGGGGATTTAGTTGATGAGCTGATTGGGAAGGAAAGGCGTTTGATTCATGAGTACGAGATTCTATACGCATAAGCATGATCCTTATGTGCGATGTCGGTATCAAAAAAGATGTATCCCCCTTCTTTTAAGAGAAGGGGGTATTCGAAGAACGTCTGCCTTACGCTTTGATCTTGATGTCAACGCCGGCTGCGACAGGAAGGACTTTTAATTTGTCGATCGTGTCAGGTGTTGGATCAATGATGTCGAGCATACGGATGTGTGTACGAATCTCAAACTGTTCGCGTGACTTGCGGTCAACGTGAGGGGAGCGGAGAACAGTGTAGATCTCTCTTTTTGTTGGAAGAGGGATTGGACCTGCGATCCGAGCGCCGGTGCGCTTTGCAGTTTCGACGATATCGACTGACGCGCGATCGAGGACGCGCTGGTCATAGCCTTTAAGCCGAATGCGGATTTTTTTTCTTGATTGCTTGCCCATAAAATTAATTTTTCCGGGGTGAGTTATTTCTTCGTAATTTCGTCTTGGATCTTTTGCGGTACCTTCTCGAAGTGAGACGGCTCCATGACATAGGTAGCTCTTCCAGAGCTCTGTGATCGCAGCGACGTCGAGTAACCGAACATCTCGCTCAGAGGTACTTCTGAATCGATGCCGACGACGTTTTTCTGCGCAGTCTGGTTCATGACCTTACCGCGTCTACGGTTGATATCTCCAATCACATCTCCCATGAATTGTTCCGGAGTTGTGACGACCACTTTCATGATCGGCTCTAGAATGATAGGATGGCATTTGCGCGCTGCTTCTTTGATACACATTGATCCGCAAATTTTAAACGCCATTTCACTCGAGTCGACCTCGTGGTACGAACCTTCGACAATGGAAACTTTGACGTCTACAAGAGGGTATCCTGCGAGAACGCCTGTTGCGAGGCCTTCAGTAATCCCCTTGATCGTAGGAGCGATGAATTCTTTTGGAATGGATCCACCCACAATCTTGCTGACGATTTCGTTGCCTTTGCCTTTTTCATTCGGCTCGATCTCGATAACAACGTGCGCGTACTGACCTTTACCACCTGACTGCTTGACGTATTTGGTTGCGTTCTTGCAAGGAGCAGTGATCGTCTCTTTGTAAGCAACTTCAGGTTTACCGACGTTAGCTTCGACACTGAATTCGCGGAACATACGGTCGCGAAGAATCTCGAGGTGCAGCTCGCCCATGCCGGCGATGATTGTCTGACCTGTCTCTTCGTTAGTTGTCACGCGGAATGTCGGATCTTCTTCTGAAAGAGAGCCAAGGGCAATGGATAGCTTCTCGCGGTCCGCTTTGGACTTAGGTTCGATCGCCATCGAAATAACAGCTTCTGGGAACTCCATCTTCTCAAGAAGAAGAGGGGAGTCTTCGGCGCAGAGCGTATCTCCGGTGCTTGTGTATTTAAGCCCGATACAAGCAGCGATGTCTCCTGTGAAGAATTCGTCGCGGTCTTTGCGTTGGTTAGCGTGCATCTCGAGGAGGCGCGATACGCGCTCATCTTTGTCTTTAGATGTATTGTGAAGGTTTGTGCCTTTAGATAACGTTCCGGAGTAAATACGGACGAAGGTCAATCTGCCGACATAAGGGTCGGACATGATTTTGAACGCAAGCGCTGCAAGAGGTGCATCATCGCGAGGCTCAAGTTCCATGGGAGCTAGCGTCGAGTAGTTGAGTCCTTTGATCAGACCGCGGTCAAGAGGAGATGGCATCCACGCAACAATAGCGTCGAGAAGCGGTTGAATCCCTTTGTTTTTGAACGCCGTACCGCAAAGAACTGGAGTGATCTTGCTAGCACAAACGGCCTTGCGGACAACAGCGTGGATTTCTTCTTCGGTGATTGAGCCTGGATTTTCCAGAACTTTCATCATGAATTCTTCGTTGCCCTCGTCTGCTGTTGCCAGCTCTTCGAGCATCGTCTCACGCATTTCTTTGCACTTGTCTAGGAGATCTGCTGGGATTTCTGCGGTGTCGTATTTCGCGCCCATTGTTTCATCGAGGAAGAGGTAGGCCTTCATCGTGATCAGGTCGACCATCCCTTTGAATTCTCCTTCAGAGCCAATAGGGCAGTGGACCATAATCGCATTCGCGCCGAGTTTTTCTTTCATGGAATCAACGGCCATGAAATAGTCCGCGCCAACGCGGTCCATTTTGTTGATGAAAGCAATTCTAGGAACGTTATAACGCTCTGCTTGACGCCACACTGTTTCCGATTGAGGTTGTACACCGGCTACAGCGTCAAAGACTGCAACAGCGCCATCGAGGACGCGCAAGGAGCGTTCTACTTCAATTGTGAAGTCAACGTGTCCAGGGGTGTCGATGATGTTGATTTTGTGAGTTTCGCCTTTACGCCCTTTCCAATAAACGGTCGTAGAAGCGGAGGTGATTGTAATTCCTCTTTCGCGCTCTTGTTCCATGAAGTCCATGGTAGCAGCCCCTTCGTGAACTTCACCGATACGGTGCAGTCTTCCGGAGTAGAAGAGGATCCTTTCTGTCGTCGTCGTTTTGCCTGCATCGATGTGTGCCATGATGCCGACATTGCGGACGTTTTTCAATTCATCTGTCTCTGGTCGTTTTGCCATGGAGTTCCTATTTTACCATTTGTAGTGTGCAAATGCGCGGTTAGCTTCAGCCATTCTGTGGGTGTCGTCTTTCTTTTTGATTGTCGAACCTTGGCTGTTAAAGCAATCGACAAGTTCCATTGCGAGGGCCTCTTCCATAGGGCGACCGGCTTTATCGCGTGAATACTTGATGATCCACTGCATCGCCATAGCTGTACGGCGATCTGCTGCAATCTCGATAGGAACTTGGTAAGTAGCGCCTCCAATACGGCGGGATTTGACCTCGAGAGAGGGTTTTGCATTCTCAAGAGCCTGTTCAAAAGCAGCTAGAGGATCTTCTGCTTTGATTTTTTTAGCAAATTTTTCAATTGCGTTGTAGACAATGCGGCGAGCGACTGATTTATTGCCGCTATACATGACCTTGTTGATGAACTTGGTCAAAACACAGCTGTTGTAGAGAGGATCTGGTTCCGTTTCTCTTTTTACAGCCCGTCTTCTTCTTGACATGGTTGAATTCCTTTTTTCTTAATTTGTATTGCAAATAAATCCACTTCACTTGGGTCATAGGCGTCTAACCCTATGCCCTGCCCGCGATTGTCTCTTTGCAATATTTGAAAAGAGGCAGTGGCGAGCCAGGATACCTATCCTTAAACAGATATCCTAATATTACTTAGGACGCTTAGCCCCGTACTTGGATCGTGATTTTTTGCGGTCTTTAACTGCTGCGCAGTCCAAAGCTCCACGGACGATGTGGTAACGTACGCCAGGTAAGTCTTTTACCCTTCCGCCTCTGACGAGTACGATACTGTGCTCTTGTAGGTTATGTCCTTCGCCGCCAATGTAGGCGATGACTTCCTGACCATTAGAAAGACGGACCCAAGCTACTTTACGGAGCGCTGAGTTCGGTTTCTTTGGTGTTTTTGTTTTTACTTGCAAGCATACGCCGCGTTTTTGCGGGCAATGCTGCAAAGCCGGAGATTTTTTTCTCTTCGGTTTCGGTGTGCGACCAGTTCGGATCAATTGGTTATATGTCGGCATCTGTGCCTTTCTCCTTACGAGTTTAACGCTTAAGTGAAGGTTCTATGTAAACATAGAAAACCCTGCAAAGTCCAATTAGACATCTAAGGATCATAGCCCAGCCTCAGTATTTATTGCAAAAACTACTTGCCTAGGCGATTGTTTTTTCTCAAAGTGAGAAATAATTTTTTAAAAATTGTATTATAATATAAACAATGAATAGGGCATTTGATTTGCCTCTTTGAGGAGCTTCCGCGTTATGCGAAATCGATTTTTGAAGTTTTTCGTTCTGCCGCTTTCCATATTCCTCTCCCTGAGCTTATTGCCGGGAGGAGGCCAGTTAAAGCCGAGCGACGTTCGCGGGACAATGGACAAGATGCTCGAGTATCACGTTGAGTATAAAGAATTTTCTCCACTTATAGCTAGACGATCTTTGAAGGTGTTCCTTCAGCAGTTTGACTCGGAAAAGGTCTATTTGCTCTCGAGTGAAACGATGCCAGCGATTAATCCATCGGATGAGAAGTTAAAGAATGTAGTTCAAAAATTCTATAAAAGCGACCTTTCTGAATTTTCAGCTTTGAATCTGACCATTCAAAACGCAATCGCAAGAGCGCGCAGTTACCGCTTAGAGATTGAGCGTGAGCTCATTAAGAGCGACGAGCTTCCAAATCCAAACCTCGTCGATTCGTACATCGATTATGCAACGAGTGAAAATGAGCTTAGGTCCAGGATTAAAAATCAGCTTTTACTGATTTTGCTGGTCGAGAAGAGAAATGGCACCTTGCGCACCTGGAATGCGGAGCAACGTCAAAAATTATTTGATCTTTGGGAGCGGCGCTTTGCTCGAATGGAAAACACCTATTTGCAGTCCGCCGGCTCAACTGAGCACAATCTGTGCATGCACACATTAAAGGCGATGGCCAAGAGTTTGGATGCCCATTCTTCTTATTTTAGTCCTGAAGAGGCCTACCAAATGCGCACCAGCTTGGAAAAGCAGTTCGAAGGGATTGGGGTTGTGCTTCGCGAGGGGATAGACGGGGTTGTGATCCACGATATGATCAAAGGGGGCCCGGCTGAGCGCTCCGGTAAAATTTCGGCGGGAGACCTCCTTGTTGAAATTGATGGCAGCTCCATGGAAGGGGCCTCTTATGATGACGTCCTAAATCGACTTCAAGGCTCAGGCAGTGGCAAGATAGTTATTGGACTCCGCCATTTCACGAGTGGGGGAGAATCCCTTGTCATCCGAGTTGAGCTGAAGCGGGAAAAGATTGTTATGGAAGACGATAGGGTCCAGTATTCCTATGAGCCCTTTGGAGACGGCATCATCGGCAAGCTTAATTTGCCCTCATTTTACGAGAGCGGAGAGGGATCGAGCTGTGAAGCGGATTTGCGACTTGCTATGCGGGAACTTAAGAAAAAAGGCAATCTTTCAGGTCTTGTCTTGGATATGAGGGAAAATTCCGGGGGATTTTTGAACCAGGCCGTCAAAGTTGCAGGCCTTTTCATCTCTAGCGGTGTGATCGTCATCTCAAAATACGCCCACGGAGAGACACAATACTTGCGCGATCTCGATGGAAGGTCCTATTTCAATGGGCCGCTTGTTATTTTGACCTCTCGTGGTTCAGCGTCTGCAGCTGAGATTGTCGCCCAGGCGCTTCAGGATTACGGAACAGGGATCGTCGTCGGAGACGATCGCACCTATGGCAAGGGGACCATTCAGTACCAGACAGTGACGGATACTCTGGCCTCTTCCTTTTTCAAGGTGACAGTGGGCAGGTATTATACTGTGTCAGGGCGAACAACCCAGATCGATGGGGTAAAGGCTGACATTGTCGTCCCAACTGCCTATTCAGCTCTTGCTATCGGAGAGCGCTATTTGGAGTATCCTCTGAAAAGCGACCGGATTCCCTCTGCTTACAAAGATCCCCTGGCAGATATCGATCCGCGCAATAAGGCCTGGTTCGAGAAAAACTATTTACCCAACCTCCAAAAAAAGCTCTCCCTCTGGACTCAAATGCTTCCCCAGCTGAGTGCTAATAGCGCTTCACGGATACAAAAAAATAAAGATTACACCCTTTTCCTAAAAGCCTTAGAGCAAAGCAAAAAAGGGGAGCGAACAGTCCCAACAGCGCAACATAATTGGGGTGTTGACGATCTCCAAATGATCGAGGCTGTTGACATCGTCAAAGACATGACAGCCCTAAAGCCATCTGCTGCAAAAAAAGTCGCGCTTCTTATAAATTGATTGCGATAAATCCACCTTCGTTCTATCCTACTGTACTTGTTTCATTTAGAGCCTGTATGGCCAGATAGCTCAGTCGGTAGAGCAGAGGACTGAAAATCCTTGTGTCGCTGGTTCGATTCCAGTTCTGGCCAACCTTTCTCTTGCCGGGGAAAAACGGAATTCCAACGGAACTTCCAATTTCCTTAAATCACCCAAAACAGATCTTTGAGAAATTTTCTTTTGAAGATCGCTTTGGAGTGTCGATTCCGTTCAGATTACGGCATCAACATTAACACTCCTCCTAATTAGCTGAAAATCAAGGGCAAAAGACAGATGGTCTGAGGACTATTCGTCTTGCTGCCGCTTGTAAAGGAGTCGAAAATGGGATTTATTCGCGAAGAAAACAAAGGGCGGTAGTACTCACTTTCAAGCGGAAGTTCACCTGAAGGAAAGCGAGTCTTAAATCTGAATTGGTTAAATGGCTTATTCAACATGGCGTTGTAATCATGAACAGCGCCGTATTCTCTGGCTAGAGCCCTGACATGCCTTTCTAGCTTTAGTCAACAACTGCGATTAAACGCTGCGTATTGAGGCGAGATGTTGGAAAGGTAAAAGGTTACTATCATCGCCCAGATTTTGGCATCTTTACAGCCGACCGAAAGAGGGAGCTCGGAAAACTCCCTCACAAAGGTCCAATTTGTCTAAAACAGAATTGGGGCGTAGGCTACCTTTCTAATCAGAACAAGACGCATTCATGCTGAACATTATCATCGCCAACTTTCTCCATTGTTCCAGTAAACAGATTATATTCAACGGATTTACCACCAATCGCGCTTATGCGACCGTTCCAATCATATTCAACGGGTTCATCGCCAATTGTGATTATGCGATCACTAAACAAATCATATTGAACCTGTTTACCGCCAACAGAGTCCATACGATCATTAAACGGGTTATATCCAACCTGATCAGTACCAATACTAATTATACGCTTCCCACCAGCCGATGTAATACCAGACATTAGAAAATCTCCTTTTTTCAGTGTTGTAACCAATCTTTCCATAAAGACGAAAGACGCAAGAATTCTGCATTAGCTACGGATTGACGTAAAGCTCTTTGTGGATCAGATATTCAAATAACCTCAAAAGTTGTATTTTTGGCATTTGAGCGCATTTTCTGATTTTTTCCCTAAGCTACTCTTTCTTTAGTTACTTCTGCATCATCATTCCCAATATATAGACCATTGTCAGTAGTGTTAAGGTCATCACTAGTAGCCTATTTCTTGTGGAACGCAGTTTGAAAATGGTCACTGCAACTTTTCCTGCCTTTTTAACCGTAGTCCTAAACTTGTGTATCGGCGTGTCTTCGGTAATTGACTCATTAGGCAAGATGAAAGCTTCAACGAGAGCGTTCGACTCATCTATGAAGATCTTAAAATAGTGGGTCGGCACAGTTACATCGTGCTCCCCGATCACCTGATACCTTACATATCGTTTCCCGTCTGCTTCTACTTTTGGTAGATACAGTCCGCCGTAAAGGCATAAAAAGATCCATGTTTTTTTACCTAGTTTCCTGACATGCTCTTCCAGCTTTAGCCAATAACTACGATTAAACGCTATGTGTTGAGACGAGATGATCATCTCCTCATCGCTTAACCTGGCGTAAGCAGCGGGGCAAAGATGTCCTCTTTCGAATCCAGATCCTAAGTAATCGGCGTTTTTTGAGATAAGAGATATGGGCTGTAGTAAGCTTGGGTTGTCCAATTCTGGAATTTATCTATGTCTTGGCCTGGCACGAAAGAGAAGGTAATGTGAACCCGCTGGAATCTTCAGTAGACAAAAAGCGATTTGTATGAAAATTCAACAGAGGAAAGTCGAAGAGTACTTTAAAAAGTTGGACTAGAGTTAGTCCAACTTCCGGAAGGATGGGATTAAATCCCTGCGTTTTTTTGCTGGCCTTTGTGCGTTTAGAAAAATGAACTAGATCACTACGAAAAAAATTTATACCTCTAACTTTTTTGGGTGATCGCTTTTTTTGCTGTTCCAAAACCCCAGACTTGCGAGCACAAAGAATAAGGCCCCACCCCATGCTATCAGACTCGGATGAGCGCCTACAGCAGGACCTGCAAATAATGGACTCAATCCCATCGCAGCAGCGCACACGGATTGATAGACACCTAATACTTCTCCTTGGGAATCGCTGCTAGTGCGATTGGATATTACTGTGGTGGCCGTTGGGTAAGCAAAAGCCATTGAACATAGCATCAATGGGGTTATCCACCAAACGTATACGGATTGACTTGGAATCAGAAAACTCAACATGCAAATTGCTACAAAAAAAGTCGAGACAACCGCAATTTTTTCGGGTGAGAAGCGATGCACGAACCTAGTGGCTATCAAGGCTCCGATAGCAAAGCAAGCTCCAGTATACGCATAGAACTGGCCGATACCACTTAAAGAAAAGTCAAAACGCTCTCGCAATAATAAAGGAACGAATTCATTGAAAAATGACCAGCCGAAATAAAGCGCAAATCCTGCAAAAAACAGCCACCTTAGATTTTTGAGTAAAAAAACTTTACGAACGTTATTCAAGCCTTCAACGAAATTAAAATCTCTTTTCTCTAAAATTTGCCTGGTTTCTCGGAATTTCCAAACAACCAAAATTAAATTCACTAAAGACATTAAGCCGGCAGCTGCTAGAGGAGTAGAATAATTAAACCAACTCACGACAGTAGGGTCAGCGATGATTCCTCCAATAAACGGCCCAACAGTGAAGCCAAGGCCAAGGCAGGAGTTTAAGTAAGCAAATCTTTTGGCTTTATTTTTTTCGGTACTGATATCAGTAAGCGCTGCTTGACCTACTGCGGCAGTCGCATCTGAGGCGCCCACAAGGATACGATACAAAAAGAGCAGCCATAGCGAACTCATATAGATACCCAGGACAGCAATCATGTATCCCAAACACCCCAAACTGATACCCCCTAAAAGGGCTGGTCTTCGTCCTTTAATATCAGAAAATGTCCCTAGAAAGGGGGAGAAGAAAAACTGGGAAATGGGAGTGAGTGCAATGAGAATGCCAAGCATTGCTCCTCGATATTCAGCTGAGGAGCCAGCCGGGACAATCAAATGACTTGGATCGAACAATAGAACTGCAAATATCGGGTAAACTAGTCCGATACCGGCATAGTCTACAAAAGCAATCAGAAGGATGATGATTAGATTCAATCTAGAATTGGGTTTTAAATCACTAGAGCTGTCCATGACTAAACCTGGATTAATTTTGGTCTTTTAAAACAAAGGGCATTACTTATGCGCCTGCTGGCTTCAATTGTCAACAGGATTTCTAAACTTTTTCCTTTTGTTCGCTGAATTCAACATTACCGTGTAATTTTCGACGGAACTGCAGAAGGTGGGTAGCCTTTTAATTCTGTTATTATCGACAGTTGTGAATTGAAATCGAAGATGTAGATTGTTCTAAATATAATGTGAGATTTTGACTAGCGCAATAAAATATTTACGTGTCATGAATGCCGATTTGGAAATGGCTATTGTTACAATAAAATAGCTAGGGAACTTCTCGGGCAATGATTGGAGGTGGAGAGAAGCTATTGCAGAACGTTTGATCTGTACGCTGTAGGAATCCTCTCCCTTTAGGGAGGGAAGGATGTCAAACAGGAATCTCTCAGCAATTTCATAAAGGTCAATCCTTTTTTTCTGGCAAAATCAACATTGCGCTCAGGAATATTTTCTGGGTTTTCATAGTGTGCTAATGCTTTGTCAATACTGGATTCCCGTAAAAATTGCAGCATCGGATAAATGGACCTGTTGGTGTAATCCGCCGCATCATTTTTTACTGAGCTGGCAAATCGGTACATTGGATGAAAACTTGCCAATTGATAAACTCCTTCATATCCTTTTTCTTTTAATAAATGCTCAGCCATTGATGCCATATCCAGATAGTCATCAAATTGTTGAAAAGCATTGGAAAAGATTAGAAAACTGGTTTCTATATGGGGGTCTTTATCCAAGCGGGCAATTTCCTTTAAAAAAGCATCCAGGCATAAAGTTGCATCCGTACTGGCTTCAACCTGGTAATGAACATGATGTTGTTGTAATGCCCTGGCAGCAAAAGGACAGAAGTTACAGCCTATCACTACTTTGTGGATCCAGGTTATCGTTTGATCAATTATTTGCTGAGATGAAGACATTATGTACCTGATTATTGAGAGGATCGTATTTTAAGACACCCGCGACAGGGGCTATGGCCCGTTGGATGTTGATTCGTTAACATAAAAAAAAGTTTGGTTTTTTTTCAGAATGCCATGCTACGCTGCTCTGCCACAATAATCAAGGAGTATACATGGGATCTGTCATTGTCATTGGAGCCAATCGCGGTATTGGGCTTGGATTTACTCAGCAATATTTAGAAGCTGGTTGTGAGGTCGTTGCGACCTATAGAGATGAGTCTAAATTGGATGCTGATACAGTGCTTGAGACTGTGCTTGGTGAAGATTATAAAGAAAGCTTAGCTCATTTAAAACAGGTGTACGCTGAGAAACTGACTCTGTGTCAATTGGAAGTTACAGATGAAGATGCTGTAGCGCGGTTTGCTCAGACCATAGGGAAAATAGATTTACTGATCTTGAACGCAGGAATAAAGGGATATCCTACTTCAGAAACAAGACCCCCGGAGCATACTTCTGATCATTTAGCAAAATCCCTTCAAGTCAATGTACTGGCTCCAGATCATATAGTTCGCTGCTTTTATCCCTTATTAAGTGAAAGTGCAGATGCTTGTGTTGTTTATATGAGCAGTTTAGTAGGGCGGACAGCAGATAATAGAAGTGGAGGCATGCATCCCTATCGCGGGGCAAAAGCTTGCTTTAATGCACTTTTGTGGGATTGGAGTATTGAGTTAATGATCGATTGGAAAAAGAAAAATCCACAGAATTTGACAAGAACACCATGTGCCGTTGCTATCTGTCCTGGATGGGTAAGGACCGATATGGGGGGGCCGAAGGCTAGATTAAGTATTACAGAGAGTGTTTCTGCAATGAGAAACGTCGTTCATACTGTAGTACAATCAAAAAAATCTAATGCATTGTATATGCATGATGGAACGGTTGCGGAACAATACGTTACTTCGGAAGTGTTAGATGAGATTTTGGAAATAAAGAAGCCAAAGAAAAAACTTGTGAGTGAAGAAGCGGTTACACTTTGAATTGTCAGATGCGGAAGTTGGACGGTTGTCCAACTTCCGAAGAGAGGCTTAAACGCCTGCGCTTTTTGTTGTACGAGGGATCTTTTTTAGATCATTTTCTTAAAATTGCACATCGTTAAAAGGAACTGACTTGTCCGATGGCTGATCCAATTTGTGGTTGGGTCCTTTTTCCCATTGTATGGAGTTGTCTGAGCTTATGGAAACGAACTTGAATTCCTTATTCACGGGAATGTGGCCTTTCCAATTGCCGTCTTTCCAAATGAATCTAGTAGGGAATTCTTTATCCCAATGCGGTTCGCAAAGTAGACCAAGGCTATTGCCGTAAGCAACATCGCAATTAACCAACGCTTTTGCTGAAGCAGAAGGGGGAAGGTCAATTTCTGCATGTTTTTTGAGTGCAATCCTCATTTCTTCAGGTAAGAGCTTCCCTTTGCGGTTGCGGCAACATTCGTAGATCTGAAGGAGATATTTATTACTGAAGTGCTCGCCTAGTTGTCCTAATTCCTTCCACTGATTTTCATCAAAATTCTGTCCGATATATTTGGCGCAAATTTGCGTTAGACTGTGGATTCTACATAGATGAGCTAATCCTAGTAGTTGCTGTGCATCAATAGCTTTTGCTCCTTCTCCTAAAAAAGGATCTTGTTCGAGGTATATATACTCGAGGAATACTCCAACTGTTTTGCTGTCATAATCGGGCAACGGGATCTGGTTTGAGATCCCTTCTCGCATTTGGCGAGTCAACATGACTTTAAAGTATTCTGCAGCAGAGATCAAAACGAGCCGATGTGCATTAAAAGTGACGTTGTCTCCACTGATGATTTCAATGTCTGTGAATTGTTTTTTGGTACAGTCAGCAAAGAGAAATTGCATATTGGAAGGGGATGAGTTGTTGCTTATCGCACATTCAGGAAAAGGGTAATCGGGTAGAGCGTTTGGTTCCCAGCTCTTCTTCCATGACAAAATGTATTCATGTGAATTGTTACACAGCTCAGATCTATCTGCGATGCGATAAGGTTCCTCATAAAGAGACGAATATATGACTATCGATGAATGTGGCCGTTTGAGGTGCTCTATAAACTGATCTGAGCTCCTATTATGATTAGTATTGTAATAGTCATCTGCGAATGTGGTGTGTTTTTTTTCTATACATTTGATTTCGTAGGTAGATTGAAGAAATTGTTGGAATTTTGGATATATAACCTTCCATGCGTCATGACTACAGGTAATGAGAGAATTAGGATAGGGGTCAACTGATACGGGAACTAGTGACCCATCGGGAGCCACAACTATAAATAGCCAGCTCTCTATATATCCTGTGTTTTCTATTTCGTTTATTTTTTCGGGGCTCAAATGAGTATAGCGATCAATACGCACAACCTTACAGCAAGATTGGCCTTTTTCTTGAGCGAGTGCTACAGCTTTCTGAAATAATAAAACAACTTCGTTAGTCTCTTTAGTGGCATTATAAACACCTACTTCAATCGTGAACCCGTTGAACCCATGTATAAAACCTCTGGCTTTTTGTTCATGAAATGGCTGAAGAGAATTGAAAAAATCTTTCTGTAAACTTAATCCAACTGAATTCTGATTTATTGCGTTATTTTTAATCGTCATTTCTATCTCCTTTTTATAATTCTATTTATTAAATATTATACATATTATTGCATATTATTTCAATTTATTAGATATAGAGTATGATTTAGAGGCTTAAGTCTTTTATTATCAAAAGGATAAGCGCAAGTAATGGGCTAAAGTATTTATTTGTCACTTAGGCGGGACAAAGAAGGGTAATATGATCTTGGAAGGGAAAGGCGACAAGGTGCTTTTAGAATGTGGAAGTTGGACGGTTGTCCAACTTCCGAAAAGAGGCTTAAACGCCTGCGCTTTTTGCTGTGCGAAGGGTCTTCTTTTTCCCTGACTTGAATTCGCGATCAGGGTGGTGGAAGAGGATTACGGTGACAACTGCGATGACGCTAAATCCAGCTAAGAGTAGAAATGCGCCTTGGTAGTTGCCTGTCAAGTCTACAAGCCATCCTGTTAGCAGCGGAGCGATGATGCCGGCGAGCGATAGGCAGCTTGAAGTGATCCCTTGTGAAGATCCCGCTCTTTCTTTTGCAACATCGATGTTTGTGCTGAAAAAGGCCGGTTGCGGCATCATACCGAATCCAAGACCTAGACTTAGGAAGAAAATCGACATTCCCAAAGTGTGGGTAAAGCTAAGAAGTACAAAGAATACGGCAGCAAGTAATTGGCTGACCCAAATCACATGGGCACGAGCCAAACGGCTGCTTCCTGTTTTGCGATAGAGCCAATCGGATAGCACTCCGCCGGCTTTTAGGAAAACGGCACTGACAAGCCATGGGATCGTCAAATACCAGCCAACGCTTTTTAGATTAAGGTTATGCTGAGAAAGGAAGTAACCTGGAAGCCATAGCGTTGCAAAGAAGAGCATATAGCCGAAAGCAAAATAGGCGATGTTGTTGGCGATAAGGGCCGGGTGGGTAAGGATAAAGCGCCAGTCGACTTTGACTTGCTCTTTTCCAGAAACATTTTTTTGAGAATCAGCGATCATTTTTTTCTCTTCGCTGCCGACAAAACGGGAGTCTTCAGGTTTGTCTGTGAAGAGGAAATACCATGCGATGGCCCAGAGGATTCCCGCTGCGCTGATCGCAACGAACATCGTTCTCCATCCGAAGTCTGCGACGAGGTAGGAGCAGATAGGGGCGCCAATAACAGAGGAGAGAGGGATAGCGACAAGGCCAAGTGATAGTGCTCTAGCTCTTTCCATAGGAGGGAGCCAATCGCTGATAGAGCGTGTCATCGCAGGGAAGTGAGGGCCTTCTGTGACTCCTAGGAGGAAGCGCAGGGCAATAAATCCCCAAAATCCAGCGGCAAAGCCAAGAAGCGCAACGCAAATCGACCAGGTGATCGCAGCGATCGGCCACATGACGCGGGAACCAAAACGGTCCACCAGCCAACCGCCGAATGCAGTGAGAAGAACATACCCCATTCCAAAAGCGGATAGGATCATCCCGAATTGGGTATCTGAAAAATGGAACTCTTTTTTTAGAGGATCGATGACAAATGAGATGGCAGAACGGTCTACGAAGTTAACTAGGGTGATGAAAAAAATCAGACCGGTAACAACCCATCGATAATGTTTAATACGTGCTTTGTCCATTAGCTTCCTTAGTTTCTGTTGAGGGAAGCACAAGAGCTAGAGGGCAAACTTGGGGCCGAGCTAGCATCTTGCAATTCCCTCTGTTACGCATGAGGGCGGGTATGGAAAAAATACAAAAATTTCCAAGCCCAGAGGATGCCATGCCGGCTGAAAAAAATCAATCCTAAGCGACCAGATGGGTAATTTAATTTTCGAGGCAGTGTCTTATAAAGAGAATTTATAAGCTGATTTTCAAGACTTTAATATAAAAAGAACAGCGCTAAAGAAATTAAAGTTATATAGTCCCTTCATAGAAGGGAATGTGTTTACTTGAATCTGCGGCCGTTGACTTGAGCGAGTTGGCGCATGCGTTCAAGCAAAGGCGCTAGGCCCTCGCCTTGCATTGCAGAGATAGGGAAGAGTGTTTCTTTGGAGAAGGGGTATTTGTCGTAGAAGTTTTTTAGATGCTCTTCGGCGCCTTCCTGGTCAGTTTTATTAAGTGCGACAAGGAACGGTCTAGTGAGCATTTCCGGACTGTACGCTTCAAGTTCTTTGCGCAAGACTGTGAAGTCATCAAAAGGGTCTCTTCCTTCATATCCTGACACGTCGATCACGAACATGAAAACAGAGGAGCGTTCAATGTGTCTTAAAAATGCGAAGCCAAGACCTTTGTTCTCATGGGCATTTTCGATAATCCCCGGGATGTCAGCGACCAGGACGCGTGAGTAATCATCAAACTGGACGTAGCTTAAGTTGGGATAGAGTGTCGTAAAGGGGTAAGCTCCGATCTTGACCGGGACGTGGGTGATTTGGGACATCAGGGTGGATTTTCCGGCATTGGGGATGCCAATGAGTCCAACGTCGGCAATGAGTTTAAGCTCGAGCTCTATTTCCCTTTCTTCGCCATCGGTCCCTGGAGTGCAGATGTTCGGGGCTTGGTTGGTAGGGGACTTGAAGCAGTTGTTGCCTTTGCCGCCTTTGCCGCCTTTGCAGATGAGGTATTCTTGGTTCTCTTCGGTAAAATCAAAGAGGATTTCACCGGTTTTGAGATCTTTAACTAGGGTGCCGCAAGGGACTGTAAGCTCTAGACTTACCCCATTGCGACCTTGACGCAGGCTTCCCGCTCCGGGAAAACCATTTTCAGCGTTGATCAATCTACGATTGCGAAACCCTTCTAGCGAGAGAACGTGGCTGTCTGTTTTGAGCAGGATAGATCCGCCGTTTCCGCCATTGCCTCCGGATGGGCCTCCTTTAGGAATGAATTTTTCTCTTGCAAAAGCTACAACGCCGTTACCGCCTTTGCCTGCACGCAGACTGATCTTAACTGAATCGACAAACATTTTTTTAGTCCTAATTAAAACGCCTCTGACCCGAAAGGGTAGAGGCTGTTTATAAACAACTTAAGCAGTTGATTCTGGTTTCTTATACTACTTGTGGAAGTACAGAAACGTATGTGCGGTCGGTCTTGCGGTAAGTAACGATGCCGTCTATGAGGGCATAGAGGGTGTCATCGCGACCAATGCCGACGTTCTTGGCAGGTACCCACTTGGTGCCGCGCTGTCTGACAATGATGCTTCCTGTCGTAACCAGTTCTCCGCCTGTCGCTTTGATCCCTAAGCGCTGAGCTTTAGAATCGCGTCCGTTACGGGTCGAGCCTTGACCTTTCTTATGTGCCATATTGCAAAACTCCTTAGCCTTAGCCTATGATCTCAGTAATTTTTACACGTGCATAGCGTTGACGATGTCCGACTTTGCGACGGAATGGTTTACGCTTCTTGTATTTGAAGGCGATTTCTTTAGGTCCCTTCACTTCTTCCATGAATTCGCCATGAACTGTGGATTTTATGACGTTGGGATTGCCAATTTGGGTATTGCCCGCTTTGTTGATGAAGAGGACATTTTTAAATTCCACTTTTTCACCCACTTTCGCTTCGAGAAGCTCGACATCAATGACATCGTCTTTTTCTACTCTATATTGCTTTCCGCCGGTTTCGATAATCGCGTACATTTGACCTCCTGAAAAGTTGATCGCGTATATATAGAAAGTGCCTGGACATAACACTTCCTGGAGAGGAAAGAGAGGATATTAGGTTATAATTCGATTCAAAGTCAATAGGGAAGTGGAAAATTGCTTTGGAGGGGCAGGGTCCTTGAAAGGAGCCCTAAATGAGTTTTTGTATGAATTAGCTTAGAAACCGCGTGTTAAATTTTCAACTTGATAGATTTTAAAAATAATAATATTATAAAGAATAAGTGGATGTTCTTTAATTTGCGGAGCCTGGATGAAATCGTTCAATAAAAAACTAAATAAGCGCAAAGCATCAAAGGTTACACTCAAAAATCATCGTAAAAGTAGTCATCCCCCTCTTGTAGACACTGTAAAAGAGGTATCCGGAGGGGTCGCGTCCGTGCGTCCGGAAGACATTAAGTTACACCAGAATTAACCAAAAAAGGAAAAACCATGGCAAAAGCTAAGAAGCGTTCACATCACAAAATGGCTTCAAAATCTAAAAAAAGCAAAGCTGCTTCTAAGCAAGAGGCTTGGAAGAGCTTTTGGAACCGCTACTGCCAGCTCTAAGCTTAAACCGCTCGTTTTCGGATCAGGCTTAAGGAGTAGAAGATTGCAGATACTAGCGAGATTGTAGCTCCAGGGGGCCAGTTGAGCTCATAGGAGAAGTACATCCCGAGGAGCGTAAATAGCGCTCCTAGCAGGACTGCAATCATCATCATGCGCGCAAGTGACGTGGTGAACGTTCCGGCTATAGCCGCGGGGATTGCCAGCATCGTAATCACGAGGATGGCCCCAACGACCTGAATGAGCAGGACAACGGCGATGGCAACCAGACAGAGCAGTAGTAAATAAAGTGTCTGCACAGAAACTTTTTGTAGTACTGCCTGCTCTTCATCAAAACAGACAGCCAAAAATCTTCTATAGAAGATCGCAACCGCTGCAGCGATCACAACATCTAGGAATAGCAGGAGCGTTAGATCGCTATGGCTGACCCAAAGGATATTTCCAAATAAAAAGTTCATCAATTCGACGTTGTATCCCGGCGTTAGGGCGATAAAGACCACCCCGATGGACATTCCTGTGGACCAAATGGCGGCGATCACAGTGTCTTCTCTTTCTCTGTATTTCAAATGGATCCACCCCATGAGCAGCGCAGATAGCAGGCCAGCGGCCAGGGCTCCTTGGAGGGGGGTAAGAAAATCTAAGTGATAGGTGCGCTTTAGCCATAGGCAAACTCCCATGCCCCCTAGGACGGAGTGGGCAATGCTGCCGCTCATCGAGACGATTCTTTTTACGACAACATAGGACCCAATAATGCCGCTTGCAAAAGAGGCGGCAAAGCCTGCTGCGATGGCCATGAGGAGGAAGGGGTTTTGTGCAAGGGCCGTAAAAAAATTCATAAATTATAGAGAAAAATGATGTTTCGAGGTCAGGGGTGTGTGATAGAGTCCCAAGGCGAAGTGCTCACAGAGCTCTTTCGCTTTTAAACTAGTGACGCTGCGCTGGACGCAGAGGAGCCTTCCTGCCTTATCAACGATTGTTTGCAAGTCATGGGTGACCATTAAAATCGTCATCGTCTTGTTCAGCTCCAAAAGAAGCTCATGAATGCTTTGTTGTCCTTTAGGGTCGATATTAGCTGTAGGCTCGTCCAAAATTAATAGACTTGGATTATCGACAATCGCCCGTGCGATAAGAGCTCTTTGAGCCTCTCCTCCAGAGAGCGTGCCAAAGGGGGACCTCGCCTTATGGCTTAGGCCCACTTTTTCAAGTACGGCGTGAGTTCTGTTGATGACCTCAGCAGGGTATCTTCCCAGCCAGTTGAGTTTTCTCAAAGCTCCCATCATGACAACTTCTTGCACGCTGATCGGAAAAGCGCGGTCAAAACGGATGGATTGGGGGACATAGCCGATCAAGTGGCGAGCTTCTTCCGGAGGCATCCCAAATAGGCGGATTTTGCCTTGTTTCGCACGGAGCAGGCCCAAAATCAGTTTGAGAAGGGTTGTCTTTCCACCGCCATTGGGGCCAAAAATAGCGACAAAGTCCCCTTTCGCAATTTCCACATTCACATTGACGAGTGCAGCTGTATCATCGTAATAGAAATTTAGATTTTCGATCGATAGAGCAGCTTCTTGTTTCATTGAGCGATGACCTGGGCGATGCTAAGTAAGTTTTCTGAGTAGTTTCCAGCATAAGGATCGACCATATGCGTCGGCAGGTCCATAGATTCTGCGATCAGCTCCGCGCCTTTATTGCTATATTGGGGCTCTGTCAGGATGCTTTGGACGTTGTAGGCCTTAGCCTTGGCGAGAATCTCTGTCACATTTTGGGGCAGAGGGTCCTTTCCTTCGATTTCAATCGAGAGCTGTATCAGGTGGTAGTCCCTGCAGAAATAGGCGAGTGCCGGGTGGGAGACAAGGATCGCCTTGCCATTCATTGGGGCGAGAAGAGTGGAAATTTGTCCGTTTAGCTGATCGAGCTCCGTTAAGAAAACCTGCAAATTCGCCATGAAAAGCTCTTTGTTCTCAGGCAAAAGATCTGCTAGGGCATTTGCAACAGTTGTTGCTTGCTGTTTGGCAAGAACCGGACTTAGCCAAATATGCAGATCGTGCCCTTCATCGTGGCAATGACCATCGCAATGATGATGGTGGTGTCCTGAAGTAAGCGTTTTTTCTTCATCGTAGGACAAAAGATCAATCCCCCTTGCGATGTCTACTATTTGGATCTGCTTGTGGGTGTCTCTAAAAAATTGAAGAACTTTCTTGTCAAAGGACTCGCCGAGGTAGATCCATAGAGCTGCGTTTTGATGGCGCTGAACTTCTTTGGGCGTTGCTTCATAGATGTGGGGATTGGCCCCAGCCGGGACGAGTGTTTCTATGTCGACCAAGTCGTTCGCGATTTTATTCACAAAATAAACATAGGGGGGGACGCTGACAAGGACAATCGGCTTTTCATTTTTGGGCATCTCTTTTTTTTCGCAAGAGGCTAAAGGAAGCAGCAATGTGATCAGAACGAGCAGGCGTGTTAACATTTATTTTTATGTTGTTTAAGATTGGGAGGGCAGGTTACCTTATTGGTCCCAAATTTCACTACACGCCCGTTATAAAAGCAAGAGATATTCCATGACAAAAGACCCGAATTTTCAATGTCCCTGTTCCAGCGGTAAACCTTATATCCATTGTTGTGGAATTTACCACCAGGGAAAGGCCCCGGAAACTGCCCAAGAATTGATGCGTTCCCGCTACAGCGCCTATGCTTTAAATAATGTCGATTACATCGTCAGAACGACCCACCCTCGTCATCCCGCCGTCTCCCAAAACTTAAATGTCTGGAAAGAAGCGATATTAAAATTTTCCATGACAACTGACTTTGAGAGATTGGAAGTTTTGGATGTTAAAGAGGAACATGATCGGGCGACGATCACATTTATCGCTCATCTTAAACATGGGGATGAAGATGCGACGTTTACCGAGCGCAGTTATTTTGCCAAGGTGGATGGCGTCTGGTTTTATGTGAATGGCGATGTCTACGCAGGGGAGAACCGCACTCTGAAAAATTGATTTCAGAAAAGTCGCCAAGAATGATTTTGAGTGGAATGATATTGCTAAGTTGTGTAACCTCAAACGCTTTTGGTGTTCACCTGTCTCTGGAGGAGTGTCCGAGTGGCCGATGGAGCACGCTTGGAAAGCGTGTAAACGTGAAAACGTTTCGTGAGTTCGAATCTCACCTCCTCCGAATTTTTTGCTATATTCATATATTTCAAACGATAATCACGGGTATCCCGGGATTTTTCGATTTTGCAAGGCAAGGAGTTTTCTTCAATGTCAGTCAATATTTCCTCAAAATCGCCCTACCCCCTCCCTATTAATCGCACCGAACCTATCGAGGGCCAGAAGCCTTTCACAGTTGAGGCGAACGCAGATAATCTAAAAAAATTCATCCAGACGAAAAATCCATTTTTGTATCAATTCTCGGAACCATGCACAATAGATGATCCCGGTTACTACAGTTGTTTCGGCTCGAAGTCACCACGCAATATTTATTCTATCGTTGAATATGCCATCAAGCTAAACGATGTGGAGTCTTTGAAATACCTCTTGGATCTGCCAGGTTGCACCGACCATTTTTCTATTGTGGATGTGTTCTTTTACATAGAGTGTTTGAAGGAAGAAGAAGTTCCAAATCTAGACGTTTTAGAATTGCTTTTGGACTATGTCCCGGACATCAATGCAAAAGTATTGGAACACGTCCCTGTTGTCTCGGTATGGGAAAAAATAAACGGAACCCTGCTCGACTATGCCGTTCGTCATATGAGTCATTTTTCCAGGCTTCATACGGATGTGATCGAAGTGTTATTTCAGCGAGGGGCTAAAGTCTCGAATGTAAGAAAAATGACTCCGTTTGAGCTTTTAAAGCGGGGCCATGTTTCACCTTTGGATGAGCCTCTTCTACAGATATTAATAGCCAATGAACAATACAGTTCGAGGTCATCTTCAGATTTTTTCCTGCAAATGGCAGAAAGGATAGAGGTTGATGATGTTGGAGATTTAACTCTTGCCCGATTGCACAAATATTTAAAATTGGAGAAAAAATACGATCCCCAACTTTCTTCATTTTTAACGAGAGATGAATTCAAAGATTTAGGCCGTTGGCACGAGATTAAAAATGCATTTAGATGTGTTCAAGTATGCTCTCGCGTTTTCAATACTGTAAAAGAAGCCTCCTCTGAGCTTGAGCGTTGGTTGTTTGTTCACGTCCACCCTTGTATGATAGAAACTGGCAAATGGGTGAGTTCAGTTAAGAGCGAGGGATCCAGCGAAAAGAGCGCTACGAGTGATGAGGAAGGTCGTTCCTCGTACAGTCACCCTTACATGATAGAAACAGTTGAACGGGTAGGTTCGGTTAAGAGCAAGGGATCCAGCGAAAAGAGCGTTTGGATTGATGAGGAAGATCGTTTCCCATACAGTGGATCCGTTAAAGTTAAAGTTAAAGTTCCATTTGGATTGTTTTCTTCAAGCAGTGGAGAAGAATCTATTGAATACAGCTCAGAGGAAGATTCTGAGATTGGGGCCGGCTTGAAAAAGAACAAAATTCCGTATGGACTGTTTGCTTCAAGCAGCGAGGAAGAGTCAATAGATAGTTGCAGCTCAGAGGAAACTAGCCAGTGGCTGCTCTTTGATGAGAAAAGTGTATGGGACGATCCATTAATCGTCAGTCTGCATTTATTTCATGAAAAGGTTACCAAATACGCTAAATTTTATGACACACTTGTCGGTAAGGGTGCATTTGAGAATTGCTTTACAAAACGCGAAGTGGATGTCATCTTAGAAACTATGGCCAAAATGATGGAGAACTTCCCACTTGATAGGCAAAGCTTCCCGCAAGATAGGTCTGAACACTATTCCACTTGCTGGGAAAAAATTCACTCAACGATCCAAGTGTTCTGTGGAAAAGTATAACGGGCAAAGCTATTTCCGGAATAACCAGAAGATTAAGTTAAGAAGGATTGTTAAGACAATACTGATAATGATTGAGGTGGCGATGGGGAAGTGCAGGGAAAACTTTTCCTTTTGCATATGGATATCTCCGGGGATCTTCCCAAATGAAATCCCCCATTTGCTGCCGAGCCAAATGATCAGACCTATTGCAATCAGTGCAATTCCCGCGTAAACAAACCACTTCCCGAAATTTTGTCCTTCCATGCCTATTGTTTGGGTGTTTAATTGTTTACAGGAGGTGTTTTGAGCTGGACGATGACAAGCTCAATGGGCTTGCATGTGTTATTGACGCTTTTATGCATCTCTCCGACAGGATCCGCTTCTCTGTAAATAGCTTCTCCCTTTGGAAAATGAACTTCAGTTTTGGACCCATCCGCTTCGAGGCGGGTGATGGTCCCTCCTTTTAGGGACATGACGATTTGCGGGTATTCGTCGCGGTGCAGTCCAATTTCCTCATGAGCTAGAATTTTTACGTTCAGGACTCGTACCTGGTCATTTTCAAATGTTACTTCAGCTTCTGCGGCATTGATGTTTAATGATAGTAGGCAAGCTGCTGCGATCAGTATTGATTTCATCGGTCTCTCCAAATATTGATGAGGGAGGATAGTAATTTATTGCTGGGTTTTTCAACAAGAAACTTGTCTGAGGTTGAGGTGTTTGAAAGGCTTGGATGTGTTGTCTTTTGAAAAAAGTTGTCAAGCTAGGGGCTTTTTAAAGAATACGCGTTTGTTTGTCGGGAATTTTTTTGCAAGTAATTGTGTGTAAGTGGTTAAAACGTCTATTAAAATGATGGTTCAGATAATCTGAAGCACAATTACGATCCGGATTTTCGGACAACAGGGATGTTTTTAATTGTTCCGCCCTATATCTTATTTGACCCAAGGGGAACTGTTTTTAGGTCATTTGGCATTTCGGTATCGCTTGCGTAAAAACCCTGAAGTGTATAGAAGAACATCAGAATTGGTGAAATTTACAAATCCGGATTGGATCCTCCTATGAGGCCCTCTGGAAGAGAGGCATTCTATGCGCTGTCCATTTTGCACCCATGAGGAATCCAAGGTGACAGATTCCCGTATCGTCACAGAGAGTAATTCGGTCAGGCGTCGACGCGAGTGCTTGAAATGCCTTAGGCGGTTTACGACGTTCGAAACAATAGATCTGACGATCCAGGTGCAAAAAAGAGATGGGCACTTCGAGGATTTTAGACAGGATAAGTTGATCAGGGGATTGGATGCAGCTTGCCGCCATACTCGAATCAGCCACGACCAGGTGCGGGCCATAGCTTATAGGATCTCTACAGACTTGATGGAAAGGCAGATTAGAGATATTAAGACATCAGAGCTCGGCGAGATTGTCATGAAGCACTTGCAGGAACTGGACACGATCGCCTACATCCGATTCGCTTGCGTTTATCGTCGATTTAAGGATGTCGACGAATTGATGGATGCAATAGAACATATAAATCCAAAGGATGAATTAGAGAATTTTCAAATTAGAGGAGAGATCAGTGGCGTTGAAAAAGGCGGAAATTGAGAAGTTCAAAAAAAGACTAGAAGAGATGCGCAATCAGATGACCAATCTGATCCGCGATTCAAGCGAAGATGTGAAATCAGCAGATCAGACAAAAGGGTATTCCCAGCATCAAGCAGATGAAGGGACAGATGACTTCAACCGCACCATCACTTTAGAAGTGACAAGTAAAGAGTTTGGAATCCTGCGCCAGATCGAGAGAGCTCTTGATAAAATCGAAGAGGGCACTTATGGTATTTGCGATATTTCCGGAGAAGAGATCCCGCTAGCACGCCTAGAGGCGGTTCCCTACGCTGCGATGACGGTCAAGTCTCAAGAAAAATTTGAAAAAGGACTCCTGTAAAGCATGAGCTGGAAAAAGGCTTTAAGTTTCATCTCGTTTGCCATCTGCTTATTTTTGGCTGATATGGGGCTTAAGGCTTATATTCACACGAATATTCCGACGATCAGCGTATCCACCCCCATTTATCCTTATGGAGGGATTGGAGTGCTTCGCGATTGGCACGGAATTGACTTTTCCATTGTCCACGTGATCAATAAGGGTGCAGCCTGGGGGGCATTTGCCTCGTTGCAAAACTACCTTCTCTACGCAAGGATCGCGATTATTGGGGGCCTGCTCACTTATCTTTTCTTTGTCAAAGCGAGCAGTTATCGCAAATTTTGCCTCATGTTGATCACAACCGGGGCCTTTGGCAACGTTGTAGATTATTTTGCCTATGGACATGTCGTTGACATGTTTTACTTCATTTTCTGGGGATATTCTTATCCCGTGTTCAATATCGCAGATAGTGTCATTTTTCTCGGCATTATGCTACTCTTCTGCGAGGCCCTCGTTACGAAGGTCCGATCGGGAAAATTCTCCAAGTCTCGGGCTTAAGCACCGTTTAACAATAGGTTCGAATGTCTTTTCCCTTCCGCATTAGCTCTCCTAAAAAAGAGGGGATCCTCCAAGTTTCCAAATGGCTGAAAATTCAGGTGATCCTTGGGATAGACGAGATGGAAGAGCTGCTTTCTATCTTAGGACAGGTCTATTTTGTCTGCGTATCGCAGGCGGTCACAGCTAATGACGCGGTGATTTCATCTGCCTCTTTTTTAGAAAAATACGCGGCTTATGTTAAATGTCTGCAATCGGGGAACATTCCCGACCCTTCTGAATTTCGCGCGGTTTTCTCAAGCGCCTTAACGACGGATTTGGACATCTTCTATGGGATGGCGGTGGGTGCAGATAAGTATTTGATCAAGCCTCTCAAACCTGTGATACAGCTCCAGGCTCATTCGTTTTTTTATTCTGGGCTCGACCACAAATTCCATCCCATGGTTTTAAGCGAGGATAGCGTTTCCTGGGGATTGCAATTTTCCTATCCGCAGCTTTACCAAGATCCCGTATCACACAAAGTGATTAAAGTTTCCGATGCAGATGAGTTCCCAAATACTGCCCTTTATTCTAAGCTCTCAAAATGGGTGCGAAGCAGCACACTTCCGACGCCATTTGTGGTAGACGGAACGCGTACGAATTCCCCGATCCGCATAGGAAAGAAATCTCTTGGCTGGATCAAGGACCACCCGCAGTTAAAAAAGAAAGGGATTACGCTTCATGAATATTGAGATCATTTCTATCGGCGATGAACTGCTCAAAGGGCGTATTGTCAATACCAATTCGACATTTCTCTGCTCTCATCTTCAGCAAAAAAACTACAGCGTATCGCGCCAAACAACTCTCTCTGACCAAAATGAACTCTTAATTTCCGGGCTTAAAGAAGCGCTTGGTCGGAGTGATCTGGTCATTTGCACAGGCGGACTAGGGTCAACATTTGATGATAAAACGCGCGAAGCAGCAGCAGCTATTTTCAGCTCCGGCTTTCACATCGATAAAGAGTGGGAGCAAGTGCTTAAGGACCGCTACAAAGAAAGATATGATGCCGTCCACGACCAAGCGAGGATTCCCTCTAAGGCCAAGATTTTACCCAACCTAGCTGGTTCAGCTCCGGGTCTACTTTTTTCAGAAAATGGAAAAACTCTCATCCTGATGCCGGGCGTTCCAAAAGAAATGCAGCTGATGTTTTTGAGCCAAGTTCTTCCCTTCATGGAAAAGACATGGCCTCTCAAGGGAAAACAAGTTGTAGCACAGCTCTATTTTTGTCTGGTTTATGAAAGTCTTCTAGACCCTTATCTCCGAGAACTCTTTACCCGCTATCCTTTAGTCGAAGCGGGCATTTACCCCTCTCATGGACTGTTATGCGTCTCTCTTATCTCACCAAATGCCGATCAACTTAAGAGTTTTCAAAAGGAGCTAGAAAGCCGCTTTGGAAATTACATTTACTCCACCTCCTCGCCAAAAGTGGAAGAAGCGCTTCAAAACTGGTTTATAAAGAATAAAAAGACACTGGCTTTTGCAGAATCTTGTACAGGTGGAACACTTAGCTCTCATGTGACCTCTGTCCCTGGATCGTCTGATTATTTTCTGGGATCGCTTGTCGTGTATTCCAACAAGATGAAAGAAGAGATCCTTGGAGTCTCAGGGCAAACTCTGCAAATAAAAAGCGCTGTGAGCGAAGAGACGGTGAATGAAATGTTAGAAGGCGTCTTCAAAAAAACTCCTGCAGATTACGCTCTTGCAGTTTCCGGTATCGCGGGACCTACAGGCGGCACACGGGAAAAACCTGTCGGTACGATCTGGGCTGCAATCGGTGAAAGGGGCAAATCCCCTGATGTAGGAAAATTTTTGACATTCGGCAGCAGAGAAACGATTATTTTATCAGCCACAAATCTATTATTAGGTGCGCTATGGAGAAAAGTGGAAAAGGGGATTGCCCCCTTTCCATTTGTCTGATTATCGCTGCAAAAAAGCGTTGTACTGAGCGTTTTTCGTAACAGGAGCTCCGCCGCCTAAATTTCTGCGTGTTTCCATCAACTTGATCCCAAGCCAATTTTGACCTGTGCCATCAGAATCATCCCCCCAAAAAGCATCTCTGCCCTTGACGGGAATATGTTCTACTAAATAAGCACTTCCTGTGGCCAGTAAGAGTTCTTTAAGCTGCGGATTCTGGCTGAATTTGGCATGCAAGACCTCATGCATCGCATCGCGATTATTCGCGCGCCAATGAGCATGTTGGTTAGGAGTCCAATTTTGGGTCAACTGCCTAGCGAGCCTGAATGCTGCATCGCCATGCAGCCCTTGAAATTGTTGCATCAAGGCAATATTTGGCCTAAATTTTGCCGCCTGAAACGCAGATTCAGCGCACTCAAATTGCAATCCCCAGAGCTGAATCTTGCATAGGTGAAAATTTCCCATGAATGCCGTAAGAGGGTTTTGCTGCTCAGTGTAGAACCAGAGGAAATGATCGCGCGCAGCAATTTCTTGGATTCGGGTTTTCGGATCAACAGCGCTCCGTCCGAAAAGGCATTTAAAAATTGATTTAACAAAATCTGTGATCGATTTCCAGGCTTTGCTACAGACGGAAGAGTTTTGCGCCAACTCTCTTATCTGTAGAGTATCTTGGAAATTGGGGCCTGAAGCTTGAGTCTGAGAAAGATGAGAACTAACTAGTTGCATGGTAAAATTTTGATTTCTCTGAACTGGGTTTGTCATGATTTTCCTCCATTTTAAGAGGAGATATTCTACTTTATCCAATCGATAAAAGCTGCTATGATTTGTGGAAAAAAATTATTTTCAGGATTTCATGGCAGAAAAATATTCTCTTGTCGATAGCGGCGATCAGCAAAAATTAGAGCTTTTTGGGGACTTTTTGATCACCCGTCCCTGTTCGCAAGCACTTTGGCAACCGGCCCTTCCCAAACACGAGTGGGACAAAGCAGACGCGCATTTTTCTAGAGACGGTGGAAATTCCTGGAATTATAAAACAAAGCTCCCAGAAACCTGGATTTCAGAAGTAGAAGGGGTGCGCTTTAAAATTTCTCCGACAGATTTTGGCCATCTCGGCGTATTTCCGGAACATAGCCTACTTTGGAAATCGATGAGAGAGGCGATCCAAAAACGCAAAGAGCCTCCCCATATTCTCAATCTTTTCGCTTATTCCGGTGGAGCCACACTTGCTGCAGCGACAGCTGGCGCCAGAGTTTGCCATCTCGACGCATCAAAGGGAATGGTCGCTTGGGCACGCGAAAATGCCGCACTCAACCATCTCACTTCAGCACCGATCCGTTGGATTGTCGATGACGCGGTGAAATTTCTAACAAGAGAGATCAAAAGGGGCGTTCGTTACGACGGCATTATCCTTGATCCTCCTAGCTTTGGACGAGGAGCTAAAGGGGAAGTTTTTAAAATCGAGCGCGACATTCACGAACTTCTTCATCTTTGCCGCAAACTTCTTTCAGACGATCCTCTCTTCCTCATGTTTACAACGCACACTCCCGGCATGACACCGATTGTCATGGGTCATTTGGTAAAACAGAAAATGCAAGGTCTAAATGGACGCATAGAAACAGGGGAGATGATCCTTCCGTCTAGCACCGGTACGGAAGTTCCCTGTGGAAGTTATGCAAGGTGGTTCTCCTAAAATGCTGCGAGAAGAAATTACAAGTTTACAAAACCCCAAAATAAAAAAAGCGGTCAAGCTCTCTGACAGAAGGGAGCGCAACGAGACCGGTTTGTTTTTGATCGAAGGTTATCGAGAGCTCTCACGCGCATTTAGCGGCGGCGTTTCCGTGCAAACCCTATTCATCTGTCCGAAACTCTTTTTGGGAAGCAATGAAAACACTCTCATCGAAGAGTTTAGAAAATCCGGAGCGGAAATTATTCTCTGCAGCGAGTCCGTCTTCGCAAAACTCTCTTACCGCGACCGTCCCGATGGTCTAGTTGCGATTGCCATCCAGATGCGGCGTCCGCTCATGGACCTCATTGCAAAGCTTGCTACAAAAAATGATCCCTTTCTCATCATTGCAGAGGCCATTGAAAAACCCGGCAATCTGGGAACGATTTTGCGCTCAGCCGATGCTGCAGGAGTAGACGGTGTGATCGTCTGTGATCGCTGTACCGATATTTATAATCCCAATGTTGTAAGAGCGAGCGTCGGAACACTCTTTACCATTCCCGTTGTCGAGGCCACAAGCGCAGAGACTTTGCTTTGGCTGCAGCAAAGAAAAATCAAAGTCGTCGCCGCTACGCCATCTGCCAAAGAAGAATTTACAGATGCAGAACTCTCAGGCCCTGTTGCCATTGCTGTCGGCACAGAACAATTGGGACTTACTGAGCAGTGGATGAACTCCTCCGATATCAAAGTGCGCATTCCGATGCACGGCATCGCAGATTCTTTAAATGTCGCAACTGCGACAACGCTTCTTTTATACGAAGTTGTCCGTCAAAGAAGAAACAACAGAGATCTGCATCTATGGAAATAGTTTTCTGCGACAACCACATCCTTATCGTTTCCAAACCTTCAGGACTAAGTACGCAAGACCATCCCGGCTGTGTTCGCAATCTGACGGATCTCGCCAAAGCCTGGGTCAAGAAGGAATACAACAAACCCGGCAAAGTTTTCCTCGAGCCCATTCACAGACTCGACAAACCTGTCAGCGGTCTCGTTCTTTTTGCAAGGACGAGCAAAGCTCTATCCCGCTTGCAGGAATTAATGCGGCAAAAAAAAATAGGGAAGACCTATTTTGCCTGGGTCGAAGGAATCCTTCCCGAACATGAAGGAACTCTAGAAAATTACCTCGTTCACGATGAGCATAAAGCAAGAGTTGTGGAGTCTTCCCATCCTGAAGCAAAGCTCGCGCGCCTCAAATACAGATTGTTAGAAAAAGAAGGCAAGCGAACCTTCGTGGAGATCGATCTCGAAACCGGCAGGTACCATCAAATCCGCGTGCAATTTTCAAACGTCGGCTGTCCCATTCTCGGCGACGCCAGATACGGAAGTTCTTTTCCTTCAAAAAATGAAAAGATCTCTCTGCACCATGGCCGCCTCAAATTATTCCACCCCGTCACTAAAGAGCCCCTCACTTTCGAGTCTAAGATTTCATATTGACTTGCGTGGCGAAAGCTTGGGGCTGCTTCAAAACTCCGACTTTGACGCAGATATACCCAAATTTTGAGACAACTTGGGTATAAATCATTTTTCTCTATGGATGGGCTTGTTTTTTAGCAATGCGTAGGCCAGAGGAATGCTGATCAATGCGAGGAAAGCAGCAAACTGGTTCATGCGTGAAAAAGCATCGAGAAAAGAGGATTTGGCCGATTCGAAAACGTAATGGGCCACGCTTGGAGAGAGCGTATTCATATGGTCTATTGCCTCCGGAGTTTTGGAAAGAAGACCTTCGTAAAGTTTGGGATCTAGAGAATCTGTCGCGCTATTTGATAGAAGACGTGTTCCCAAGTGACCGAAATAGACAGCCGAGTAGATCGCCCCAAAGATAGCAAGTCCAAACGAAGAGCTGAATTGGCGAAGAGCGGAGCTCGTTCCCGATGCGATCCCTCTTTTTTCTGCGGGCACTTCATTCATCATCGCGACAAAACTTGGGATATAGATCATCGAAGCGCCAAATCCAAATGTGAGAAGCGTTGGGATCAATTCCCAGATGTTTGCTTGGCGCATAAAAGCTAGTAGCCAGCTTAAAGCAAAAAAAATCAGGCCAAAACCTGTCATGACAGGAAGCCTTGGACCTACTCTATCGACGAGGAAACCACCGAGTGGAGCAGCGAGCAGCACCGGAATGTTGGCGATAAAGGCAAAGACACCTGCTTTTGATGGGGAAAACCCAAGGATATTTTGGAAATAAATAGCCCAAAAAATGGTGACCATTGCAATGACTTGATTGTTAAAAACACAGCTTGCGCTCGCGATGAACGATTTTTTTGCCATGAGCTCAAAATCTAAAATCGAAGCATGGGGCTTGTGTTTTCTTTTGAAAAGGAAGACAAGAGAAAAAACACCCAGGAAGATGAGACTTAGGATCGTAGTTGAAAAGAAACCCCAGTCCTGGCCCTGCATCAAAGCGATAACAAGAGAGGCGATTCCGATTGCGAGGATACAAAATCCGCGGATATCAAACGGCTCTCTTTTCCCTTTCATTTTAGGAACAGCGTAGAGAGTAAGTATGAGTCCGGTACACGCAATAGGAAGGTTGATCCAGAAGACATAGCGCCAACTTAAATAAGACGTCAGGCTTCCCCCAATCAGAGGCCCCAGTGCTAAAAAAATCGAACCAACGCTGACGAAAAGGCCGAGTGCTTTTCCGCGCTGATGAGGAGGAAATTGAGAGATGAGTATCCCTTGCGTTGCAGGCAGTAAAAAAGCTCCTCCAAAACCTTGCAGCGATCTGCTCATGATCAGCCACCATTCAGAGTGGCTAAGGCCGCACATGGCGGATGCGCCTGCAAAAAAAAGAACTCCGCAGCAAAACGTTTTTTTTAGACCAAAAATATCCCCTATTCTTCCCCCTGCTAAAACAAAGACAGCGAGAACAAGTGTGTAGGCGTTAACGATCCATTGCAGCCCAAGTTCAGAAATGTTCATTTCTCGCTGCAGAGTTGGAAGGACGACGGGCAGTACTGTGATGTCGACAAAAATCATCGACACAGTTGCTGTCATTGCAGCAAGCACCCACCACTTGCGATTTTCTTCAGTAAGTTTTAAAGCCATTGCAGAACTCGCTGTCCTCTATTAAATTGAAAAGATGTGAAATCGACTCTCCATTATGTTTCCGGTAGATTGCCTCTGCTAGGAGTGGAGCGATCGAGAGTGGAACAATATTTGATGGCATCCCAGATTTTTCCGGGATAGAATTTGTGACGATGAGCTCTGATAGGCACGAATCCGCGATCCTCTCAAGAGCCAGACCCGAAAAGACAGGATGGGTGATACAGGCAAAAACCCGTCTTGCTCCCTGAATTTTCAATTCTCTTGCCGCTTTGACAAGAGTTCCTGCAGTATCGCAGATATCATCGACAATGATCACATCGGAGTCATAAACATCACCGACAAGATTCATTTTTTCAACGACCCCGGCTTCAGCGCGCTGTTTAACGATGATGGCAAGCCCTGCGTCAACTCCATGCGCCGCAAGCCCTTCGATAAATTTTTTAGCCCGCTCTACACCGCCTGCATCGGGTGAGATGACGACGGGATTTACCAAATCTGTTTTTTGAGCGACGTAGCGAACAAAAATAGGAGCTGCGTATAAGTTATCCACGGTTGTGTGATGAAAGAATCCCTGAATTTGGCCGCAATGCAGATCAAGGCAGATCACATGGTCAGCTCCAGCAAGCTCGATCAACATCGCAATATCTGAAGCTGAAATGGGCACCCGCCCTTCCGTCTTTCTGTCCTGGCGCGCATAGCCATAGTAGGGAATCACAGCAGTGACCGTCTTAGCAGAAGATCGCCTCATCGTTCGGATAAGGAGATACAGTTCCATGAGACTATCATTGATGCTCGATCCATCTGTCGTGCAAATCGATTGGATGATAAAAACATCTGAATTCCGGACATTTTCTTCGACTTTGATCCTGATTTCTCCATCGTTGAAACGACTGATGCTTACAGGGCTCATGTCCAATTTTAGACAGTTTGCAACAGCTTCTGCTAACTTAGGATTTGTATTCCCTGAAAAAAGCAGAAAGGGACTGTTTGAGGCATGGCAAATGGATAAAGAGCAGAAACAAAAGATCAAATAGAACACGGTATGCATGTTTTTTTTCTCAAAAATAGTTCGGCGATTTGTACAGCATTAAGAGCAGCACCTTTGAGCAATTGGTCTCCAACCACCCAAAGGTCAAGAGTGTTAGGAAATGAAGGGTCTTTGCGAAGGCGTCCGCAGAAAACATTGTCCTGATGACTGACATCGCAAGGCATAGGAAAACGGTTCTGTTTGCGATCTTCCTTAATTGTAAGTCCCGGCGCACCATGCAGCACCTCATAGGCCTGCTCAACACTTACAGGCTGAGAGAAGGTCACATTTAGCGCTTCGGAATGCGCCCGCAAAACAGGAACCCTCACGCAAGTAGCGTTGATCCAGATTTGATCATCTTCGAGGATCTTACGGGTCTCCTCTAACATCTTTACTTCTTCCTCAGCATAACCCTCGCTATTTAGAGGAGAGTTATGAGGAAAAAGATTGAAGGCATAAGGATGAGGCATCACAGTGCGTTCGAAGGAGCGCGACTCAAGGCGGGCAAGCGTTTCCTCTTCAAGTTCTTTCATCGCTAAAAATCCGGCGCCGCTTGCTGCCTGATAAGTCGCTGCGACAACGCGAACAATTTTAAACCGCTTATGCAGAGGAGCGATAGCCATCAGCATGATCGTCGTACTGCAATTTGGCGAAGCTGCAATCAAATCACCACTTTTAAGTGCATGGGAATTGATTTCGGGAATGACCAAAGGAACTTGCGGGTCCATCCGGAAAGCAGAACTGTTGTCCACGACCTGGATTCCAAGTTTGACAGCTTTGGGGATCCACTCTCTGGAAATTTTGCTCCCTGCACAAAAAATAGCGAGATCGATCCCCTCTAATCCTTCTTCAGTCAGCGCTTCGATAATAATAGATTTTTCTTGAAATGAGATCTCTTTTCCAACCGAACCAGGGGATGCAAAAGCGCGGAGGCGCTTTACAGGGAACTTTCGCTTTTCCAAAGTTTTGAGAACTTCCGCTCCCACAGCTCCCGTTGCGCCGATGACGGCGAGATTGACGCATGATTTATCCATAAGTTGAAAACGTATAACCCAGCCCCTTTTAAAAACAATGGAAAAATACAGAGATGTCCCATATACCCAAGAATCCACCCCATGTGTATATTAGTTAAGAATACAGGACAAAAGATCATGCAACACGACATTGAATCAGCTATTGATGATGCGATCCGCGCAGCAGAATATTTGAAAAAGCCCTCCAGTATCGAGTTCATCGCGACCGCCAGCACCTGGATCTCCGATTGCTTCCAGGCAGACGGCAAGATCCTCATTGCCGGCAATGGAGGAAGCCTTTGCGACGCCATGCATTTTGCAGAAGAATTGACCGGTCAGTTTCGGGGCAGGCGCAAAGCACTTCCTGCGATTGCCCTTTCCGATCCGGGCCATTTGACATGTGTTGCCAATGACATGGGATTTGCAGATGTCTTTTCCCGCGGGGTTGAAGCCTTCGGTCGTCCCGGAGATATTTTGATCCTGATGACAACAAGCGGCAATTCCCAAAACCTCATCAACGCCGCGCTCGTCGCTAAAGAAAAAAATTTAAAGACGATTGCCCTTCTTGGAAAATCCGGGGGCAAATTGCGCGGACAGTGTGATCTAGAGTGGATCGTTCCCGGATTTGCCTATTCCGACAGGATCCAAGAGGCCCACATGACCGCCATCCATATCATCATCGAGATGGTCGAAAAAAGGCTTTTTTCCCCTGTTTCCTGCACAGTCTAGTAGATCCTGCTGATAATAGGGCACTTACGTATGCTTCCAGAAATTCGCCCTCTATGGTAGAATCACCCAAATGGATACCCAGAGCATTATTCTTGAAATCATCCGAGGGGAAAGAAAGGCCCCGATTCTGTCCGTAGGCTTGAAAGCGCTAAGCTATGCGTACCGACTTGCCATCGCCTCAAGGAACCTGGCCTACGATCAAGGAATCCTTCCCTCAAAAAAACTCCCTGTCCCCGTGATCAGCGTGGGCAATATCGCGGTCGGCGGCACCGGGAAAACTCCTCTTATTCATTTACTCGCCACCGCGCTACAAGACAAGGTGCGCCTTGGAATTTTGAGCCGCGGCTACAGATCCCAGATCGAAAAGTCTAAAAGGATCAAACAGATCTCAGCGGGGTCTGGCCCTCTTTGTTCCGCTGAAGAATGTGGAGACGAGCCCTATTTCCTATCCCAGAAGACAAAGGCTTCCATTTGGGTGGGACCAAACCGCCTTTTAAGCGGAATCCAGGCAATAGCTGGCGGGGCAAATTGCCTTCTTCTCGACGATGGAATGCAGCACCGCCGCCTCAAGCGCGACTTTGAGATCGTCGTCATCGATGGAACAGACCCTTTTTGCAAAGGGAGATTTTTGCCCTGGGGCTTGCTGAGAGACTCTCCAAAACGCCTCCAAAAAGCCAGCCTGATCGTCGTCACGCACGTCAAAGACCAAACTCATTTCGAGCAGATCCAAACTTTAGTGTCGGCATTTAGCGATGCCCCCATTGTAGGAACTCAAATCGAGGTCTTGAACAAAGAAGATTTTACATCAAACAAAGTAGGACTCTTTTGCGGCATAGGACAGCCAAGCCATTTTTTGCAGACTGCGCGTGACTTAAAATCGCAAATTGTCGACACTCTTATCCTTAAAGACCACGGGTCCTTGCAGGCAGGCCAGCTCGAAAAATTTGTCAAAAATTGCCAGGGATTGGGAGCTGAAACCCTTATCTGCACAGAAAAAGACTACGTTAAATTACCTAATCTCTCTTTGGGACTAAACATTGTTCCGCTTAAGATCGCGCTGAAGATCGCCTTTGGCAAAGAGCATTGGGAACACCTCATCGATAACATTTTGAATAAGGTCCGCACATGAGCGAAGACGTCAAAGTACTATTGCCAAAACTTGGAGAAAGCATTCACAGTGCAACCATTGTTCAGTGGTTTAAAAAAATCGGCGACACAGTCCATCTCGACGAACCGCTTCTCGAAGTTTCAACGGATAAAGTCAACAGCGAGATCCCATCGCCGGTAGCCGGGGTTCTCAAAGAGATCCATGCGAATCCTGACCAAGAGCTCCAAGTAGGAGAGCTGATTGCTGTCATCGGCACAAGCGTTCAGGCTGGGATCCGAGAAACAATTTCAGCTCCTACTACAGCGACCTCCGTTTCTTCTCAGGAAAATAGTGAGATGAAAAATTTCTTCTCTCCAGCATTGCTCCGCATCGCACGCGAAAAAGGGATCGGGTTTGAAGAGCTGGAAAAAATCCTCGGAACGGGAATGGGTGGAAGGCTCACAAAAAATGACCTCGAAGAATACATCGATAAAAAGTTTGCTTCTGCAAAACCCTGCCCCTACGCTGCAAAGCCAAAGATGTCTCCTGTGAGCACAGGGTCGGATACGGATGTCGAACGTTTGAAAATGACAGGTATGCGCAAAGCAATCGCTGACAACATGGTCCGCTCCTTCTACGAAGCCCCTCATGCGACCTTAGTGACAGAAGTAGATGTCACCCATCTGATCAAAAAAATCCAAGCAGAAAAAGAGAGCTTTGTCGCTAAGCACGGCTTCAAACTGACCATCACAGCCTTTGTCGCAAGAGCCATTGCTAAGGCCCTCCAAGAATATCCCCTCATCAATTCTTCATTAGAGGGTGACACCATCCTTGTCAAAAAGTTTGTCAATCTTGGGATTGCAGTAAGTGTAGACCAAGGCCTCATGGTCCCTGTTGTCAAGAACTGCCAGCGCATGGATATTGTCGAGATCGCCAAAACAATCAGCGAGCTTTCTACAAAAGCAAGAACCGGTAAGCTCACTCCAGATGATGTCTCCGATGGAACGATCACCATGACCAATTTTGGGATGTCGGGAGTACAGATCGGCGTTCCGATCATCCGCTTCCCGGAAGTTGCGATCGTCGGCGTCGGCTCTACCTATAAGAGAGTTGTTCCCCTTGAAGATGATGTCCTAGCAGTCCGCTCGATGATGTACATCTCTGTGACCTTTGATCACCGCGTGCTCGATGGCATGTACGGCTGTGGTTACCTCGGCGCTCTGAAAAAACACCTCGAAGAGCCTGTATCCTGATTTTTTAGACAAAAAAAGGAGCAGCATAGTCTGCTGCTCCTTTGTCGATAGAATCGACGTAAATTAGCCAATAATAGATTTCATTGCTTCAAAACGGGCTTGCTCATTCTCTTCTGTAACGGCTTCTGCAAGCTCAGCGCAGAAGTCATACAATTGGAAAGTTAGGATAATAATTACCATGTTGTATTGATTTTCTGCTTTAAGTTGCGCATCAAAAATTTTACCGCCAGTAAGTTGGTTACCGCTCCACACAGCGAGTTCATTTAGCCTAGCAGAAACACCATCAAACTCTTTTTTAGCTTGCTCTAAATCTGCTTTTTTGGAGAGATAGAATTCTTGCGCCGTTTTTAGTTCTTGGTTCCAAAAGTTAAGCTTACTCAAGTCCTCAGCTGAACAGGTTACGCTTATTGGAAAACACTTTTCAGAACAGCTTCTAAAATTATGTTCAGCGTTTTCAAGATCTCGTTCAGCATGGTCCATAATGCGCCAGGCAGCATCTACTGTTCCGTTGTAGCCGTTAGGTCCGCATAACTCTCCAAGTTCCATTTCAAGCGCGGTCTTTTCGCTTTCGAACTGGATTCTTAGGTTATTAGCAAATGTTCTCGATTCCGCGCTGAAGTGATCTGCATAGCACTCTGACAGTTTAGCAAAGGCATCCTTGTGCTCATTTAGGATAGCTTGACGCAATATAACTTCTATTCTAGTGCGAGAGAGGTCTGGGAAAATTACTTCAAGCTCAGCTACTTTCCTTTTATAGCTGTCAACTGTAATCGATGAAGCAGGTAAACTAGCAAAATCATTAGCATGTGCATAGATTTGAAGCGGTTTTGAAGTGAGCTCTAAAGACCTACAAGTAGATCCCAGAGCAAAAAAATCCTTTGGCCTTGAAATACAGCGAGCAAAAATCTCTCTTTGTACGTCTTGTGGACAATGTAGAAGATAAGGCGTCCTATCAGTGAAGGATTTTATTGCAATAACAGTCTGTCCAAATACATTTTCTGAAAAAGAGAAGATGTTTGAGATCCCTTCTTTGCAGTCATCAAAAAAGCTGCCTGAAGAGAATTCTGTCTGACTAGGGCAACTCACTATGATAGCGCCTGTTGTAACGGGTGCTACAGAGCTGGTTGTTGTGGTGTATATTGGACCTGTAGTTGAACAGGTTGTTGTCGTACTTGTAGAGTATGTCATTTTTTTTCCTGTTTATATGGTTAATTTATATTAATCGATTATTATCGATTTAATACAATTATATATGTATATTGTAAATATTTTCAATGACTTAGTTTATTTTATTTCGATTTTTCAGTGCCTGTTGTAACTCTTTAGAAATCAGCGTTCTAAGCATAGGCAATAAAATTTTGGGAGAGTTTTTTAAACTAATTTATTGTCACTTTTTAGAGTTAAGGCAAGTGATGTAAATAATTAATTTACTTCAAGAAGAGCTGTCTCTCTTGAAGATGATGTCCTCGCTGTCCGCTCGATGATGTACATCTCTGTGACCTTTGACCACCGCATGCAGGGTGGCATGTATGGCTGCGGTTATCTCGGCGCTCTGAAAAAACACCTCGAAGAGCTTGTATCCTGATTTTTTAAACAAAAAAAGGAGCAGCATAGCTTGCTGCTCCTTGTGGGTGGAAGCGGCTCAAATTAGCCGATAATAGACGGCGTCTTTTCAAAGCGATCTTCTTCATTCTCTGCTGTAACATCAATGGCTAGCTCAGCGTAGAAGTTTGACATCTTACAAGCAGCATCATAAACAACAGCGTTGAAACCAGGGCCAGCCATTATTTGAATGTCAAAGACTGTACCGCCGGTAAGCATGCCGCTAGTCCACTGACCAAGAGTGTTCAACCTAGCTGTGATTTTATCAAAAGCGTTTTGAGCAGCTTCAGCTTCAGCTACTTTTGCTTTGTAAGCATCTTGTGCTGCAATAAGGTCTGGATGAGCAGCAAAGTTAAGCTTCGCGAGCTCTGTAGCTGTATAAGTTACTGAAACACCCGGGAATGCTTTTTCAAACTCAGTCGTAAGCTTAGTTTCAGCTTGAGCGAGCTCTCTTTGAGCAGTATCCAAAACTAACCATGCAGCATGGACAGTTCCGTCGTAGCCGTTAGGTCCACACAATGCACCGAGTTCTAGCTCAAGATCTATTTTCTTAATATCAAGCTCATTGCGGAGCTGTACTCGTAGAACTTGGAATTCAAGGCTTGTAACATCAGCAAAGTTTGCAGCAAGATCAGCAAAAGCTGTACCCGTGTGCTTAGCTTTAATAGCTTGGCGCAGTCGAATTTCTATTTCAGTGCGAGAAAGATTAGGAAAAATGAGTTCAAGTTCAGCCACTTTCCTTTTATAGCTGTTTATCGTAATCGATGAGGCAGGTAAACTAGCGAAAGCATAAGCATGTGCATAGATTTGAAACGGTTTTGAATTGAGCTTCAAATACTTACAGGTAGAGCTCAGAGCTACAAAATCCTTTGGCCTAGAAATACACCGAACAAAAATCTCCATGTATACCCCCTTTGGACAAAGTAGAAGGTGAGGCGTTCTATCAGTGAGTGATTTTATTGCAATAACAGTCTGTCCAAATATTGTTTTTGAAAAAGAGAAGATATTGTAGATCGCTTCCTGGCAGTCATCAGAAAACTCACTTAGGGTAAATTCTGTCCGGCCAGTCTGTCCAGTTGTTAAAGTTCCACTTGTGGCATTTGTCACATTGGTTGTTGCTGTACTTGTTATGTTGACCAAGAGTGCGTCATATGCTTTTTGAGCAGCTTCAGCTTCAGCTACTTTTGCTTTGTAAGCATCTTGTGCTGCAATAAGGTCTGGATAATGGGTAGCAAGATCAGCAGCTGCAACATTTACTGCAACACTCGGGAATGCTTTTGCAAACTCAGTTTTAACCCTAGTTTCAGCTTGAGCGAGCTCTATTGAAGCAGCATCCAAACGGTCCGATAGAACACGGATCAGAAGTGGTCTTGAATTGTTCAGTAAACACTTACAAGTAGATCTCAGAGCTACAAAATCCTTTGGCGTTGAAATAAAGAGTGCAAAAATCGTGTGGTGTATGTCTTGGGGACAAAGCACAAGATAAGGCGTCCTATCAGTTAATGATTTTATTGCAATAACAGTCTGTCCAAATACATTTTCTGAAAAAGAGAAGATGTTGGACATCCCTTCTTTGCAGTCATCAAAAAACTTACTTAGGGTAAGTTGCGTCTGGCCGGTTTGCCCGGTTGTTATTGTTCCACTTGCGGTACTTGTCACCGTGGTTGTCGGGCAAGTTGTTGTTGTACTCGTCGTACTTGTTGTATAACTCATTTTTTTTCTCCTTTTTATTTTTAATTTTTTAACAAAACATATTTTAATTACTGGGAAACTTTAAAAACCTAGTTGCGACCTTTTTCTGATAGCTATTTCTCCTTTAAGGAATTCCATTCTTTCGAAAAGAGCAGTAAGCGAATTTTTAGCCTTCTCATACTCATTGTCCAAAATTTCAAGACGCTGTTTTTTAAGTAAATAGGAAGGGTCCGACTTATCTGAATTTGGGGTTAAGGAATATTCGATTAATTCGTTTCTCATTTTTTCGGCCTTTTTAAGCCCGCTCTCGATAATCCTTACTCGCTCTTGAGCTTTAGCATATGTTCCTGTGCCATGATAGATTCCTTGCAGCTCATCCAGCTCGGTTTCCTGTTCTTCTAGTGTTTCATAGATTTGTTCAATGGCATTAAAGTCTTCTCTATGCTCTAGCGCGAAGGCATATCGCACAAAAGGCTCCATTTCCATAAAGGTGGTTCGATAGAGGGCACAGAACTGGTTCACTTGATTTTCATAACTTCTGATTGAAAGAGAATTCGTTGTTACCTCACGAGCTAAACTATTAGCAACTTTATATAAGGGGATAAAACGTGAAAATACAAACAGGAATTTGCATGTTGAGGCAAAAGATTTAAAATCTTTAAAAGTATGGATACAATCAAAAATAGGTTCCACCATTTCGTTTGGTAGGATGAAGGAACAATCAGAAAGGTCTTTTAATTGATTGAGAAGCTTTTTTATAGCGTCAGTGTAGGTTCTTTTTATCGTGGAATAATCAGATTTAAACATCGCTAGATTCTCTTTTGCTCTCTGAAATTTTGAGTAGCAGAAAGAAGGAGAAGAAGGACCGTAAAGATAGCAATCTATGGAATAGTTTTCTTTTTTCTGTTTAGCTTTGTGCAAGGCCAGCTCTGCCTGAATGAACTGTTGAAACACAGTTGAGATGTGGTTATTTGGGTTTTGCTGTTGTATTATCCCTTGATACGCCTGACTGGTCTTCTCAATTCTTGTTGTTGTATTTACTGACATTGTTTAACCTAATTTTTATTTTTAGTTCATTCGTAATGAACTTTTATATTCCATTTTGTGTATTTTATTATTATAATTATACACCTACATTAAATTGTTCACAACTACTTATTTTTAATTTACTTGTTTTAATTTTGAACGTAAGTCATTAATATATAACAAGATATGACTGATATGGTTAACTTTTAATCAATTATATTAAATTAATTAATTGTCAGATTTTTCAGGATGGAGCAGGAATTGTATAGAAATAATTGATATCAACAGCTGCAGAGCTTTAGCCTTGAGCAGAAGAAAATGCGGGGGCCCCATCGAAGTGATAGAGGTTTTCCGTGCACACGATGTCAAAACCCATGTTATCGACTTCCTGGAGGATCTTGAAAATATCCCCAGCAGTAGCTGAGCTCTTATCCTTGCGCATGAAGCGGAGCCGGTACTGATCGACGCAAAAGGTCTCGGGATGACCTTCGGGCCAAATACGCGCACCTCTGTTGCTGATCATCTGAAGCTGCAGCGGACTCCACTGTTTTGCAGTTGTCTGTTTGATGAGGCTCTCTGCAGAGTCTTTGGAATAAATGAATACATCAACGCCAACCAGATCTCTTTTGACGGGAGCAGGTATCGAGTGAGGGGGGAGCGAGACCATTTTTTTGGAACTGTGGTAGGAAACTGCGGGTAATTTTTTGGGTTTGTTGCCCAAATTTTTGACGACAGCATTGGCAAATTCCTTTGTGCCGACTTTTTCCTTGCTGACACCCTCTTTAAAAATGTCGTAGGTATGAATACCTTCCTCGATCGTGCTCAGCCAGGCGTTATGGATCCTTTCTGCGACAGATGTTTCTCCAAGATAGGTAAGCATTAAAACACTAGCTAGGATCAAACCTGAAGGGTTAGCGAGGTTCTGACCCGCTCTTCGCGGAGCAGAGCCGTGGATCGCCTCGAACATAGCTCCCTTGCTGCCGATGTTGGCAGATCCCGCGATCCCAACGGATCCGGAGATTTGCGCTGCGACATCCGAAAGGATATCTCCATAGAGATTAGGCATTACGATCACATCAAACGCTTCGGGGGTGTCGGCGAGCTTTGCCGCGCCGATGTCGACAATCCAATGCTCGTTTACAATATCGGGATATTCCTGAGCAATCTCATCAAAGACCTTATGGAAGAGACCATCGGAGATCTTCATGATGTTGTCTTTGGTAAAACAGGTCACCTTTTTGCGGTTGTAATGCCTAGCGTATTCAAAGGCGTAGCGAACGATCTTTTCAGATCCTGGGCGAGAAATGAGTTTGAGCGATTTGTATACTTCGGGGGATTGGCGGTACTCAATTCCAGCGTAAAGGTCCTCTTCATTCTCCCTAACGATCACGACATCCATGCCGGGATGTTTTGTGTTGATAAAAGGGGAGTAGGCGACACAAGGACGGATGTTGGCATAAAGGCCCATCGTCGTGCGGACGGTCACATTCAAGCTCTTAAATCCTCCTCCCTGAGGGGTAGTGATCGGTGCTTTGAGGAATGCTTTGGTGTGTCTAATTGTGTCCCAGGACTTAGGCTCTATCCCGGTGTTAATCCCTTTCAAATAAAGTTTCTCTCCGATTTCAATCACATGCTGCTCGAGCGGAGCCCCCGCTTCATCCAAAATATGCAGAGCGGCCTTCATAATTTCGGGACCAATTCCATCTCCGTAGGCTACAGCAATAGGTATTTTTGATGTGGACATGTGATTTCTCCTTTCTCATAGATGTAAACTCTTTTTTGTAAGAGTGCAAGTAAAAAACCATTCACTTATACTCCCTCATAGATGAACATGTAAATTCTTTTTTAAAAATGCTGACTGAACTCTTACAAGAACAAAGACGCAACGTCGATCACTACTTTGATCATCTCGATTTAGGCACTGTAGAAAAAGTTGTGAAGGAATGCCTGAGTACAAAGGGCCTGATTGTGTTTACAGGTGTTGGCAAGAGCGGAATCATTGCTGAAAAGATCGCAATGACAATGATCTCAACTGGGACCAAAGCGCTTTATTTGCCGCCGACAAATTTTCTTCACGGCGATATCGGGATCCTATCGGATGGCGACCTGCTCGTTCTCATGAGTCGAAGCGGGGAGACAGAAGAGCTCTTGAGCCTCATCCCATTTGTAAAAAGAAGGGGAACGCGCACACTTGCGATCGTCTCGAATCCAGAGAGCCGCATGGCCAAATCGTGCGATCTCTTTGTCAACCTTCCTTTTCAAAAAGAGTTATGCCCCTTTGAGCTGGCCCCGACATCATCAACGACAGTCCAGTTGCTGCTTGGCGATATGCTCGCCATTGCACTGATGCGCTCCAAAGGATTTGATCTATCTGCTTATGCTCTCAACCACCCTTCCGGTGCGATCGGAAAAAAAATGTCTGTCACCGTAAATGAGCTAATGCGCAAAGAGGAACATATTCCCCTTGCAAAACCCACCGATTCTCTGATCAATGTCTTAGTTGAACTTTCCAATAAAAAATGTGGAGCCCTTCTCATTGCAGATGATGAGAAAAACTTTCTCGGCATTTTTACAGACGGAGATCTGCGGCGAGCTTTGCAGCGCGAAGGATCGGATGTGCTTCAGAAGCCCATTGAAGATCTCATGACAAAGTCGACGCTGAAAGTAGATAAAGAGAGCCTTGCCTGGGACGCCCTTAAAATCATGCAGAAGGACCCTAAAAAGTTCGTCACGGTCCTCCCCGTTGTTGAAGATGGCAAGGTAACCGGCATTTTGCGCATGCATGACATTATTGAAGCAGGAATTTCATGAGCTGGCAGGGGGTAGCTGTCACCGGCTTACTCGTCTCAAGCGTTCTTTTTTCTAAGTTTACAAAGAAATTTCCTCGCGATTTGATTTTCACCATTGCGGCTCTGCTCACAGCAGTAGCCGGCATCATTTCTTCAAAACAAATTTACCAATCTCTGACCTCCCAAGCAATCCTAACTGCAATTGGATTTTGGATCATTGGTAGAGCGGTTGGAACCCCTCGCACTTTTTTTTCTCATCAATTGCCGGTTAACTGTATCCTTCTTGCCTCTTTGTTTTTTTCGAAGCTGCCCGTTGCTCTTGTCCTTCTCCTCTTTTCACTGTTTTTGTTGAGAGAAGGGCAATTTTTCAGATTTCCGCAATTAATCGTCTGGAAAAGAGTATTTGTCCTTCTCTTCTACTTTGCTGCTGTCTTGATGATCATCGCAGGATTCCCCATCGGCACCATCTTTTTTTGGGCCGCAATGGTGATCCTTTTGATGAGGCCTTTTCCAGTTGTAGATGTTGTCTGCAAAGAATTTCCTTTGCCGAGGTTTCTTGAGCTTTTTAGCGCCACTCTCTTTTTCTTTGCGATCAATAGTAGCCGCCTTAATCATTTTGCTGCTGGTTTTGTTCCTGCCAGTTGGCCCTTTGCCTTCACTTTGACGCTATTTGCTCTTGCAGCTCAAGGAATCTCATTTCTCATGCCCCGCCCTGTAGCCTTTGCTGCATTGTTTTCTGTTGTGCTATCTCTATTTTCCGGCCATCCGAATCAGATCGTCATATCGGGCATCGTCCTCGGATTTTCCACAGCGTTTCCGTTTTTCTTAAAATCGCAACTTGTCATTGAATAGGTAGGGCGATATATTAATGCCGCTATTTTCAAGCGCAGTTGCAGAAAATAGCGGTGGTATTGATAAATATATCGAGTTATGGTATATTGGTATAAAAGGACCTCGCTTTGATCATATCGTTTGCAGACAAGGAAACAGAAGAGATCTATAATGGGGTTAGCTCGAGGAAAGCGAGAAAAAGGCTAAATCCTGTTTTATGGGAAAAGGCTCAAACGAAGCTTGATATGCTGGGTAGAGCACATCGACTAGACGATTTGAAGGTGCCTCCAAATAATAAGTTGGAAAAACTTGGGAAGAATCTTCTTGGAATGCATAGCATTAGGATTAATGATCAGTATAGGGTCATTTTCAAATGGGATTCAGATAGGCGAGGGGCCTTAGAAGTAGAAATAACCGATTACCACTAGGAGAGGCTATGTTACCAACGCATAGAAAGCCAACTTTGCCAGGAAAGATTTTATTGGAGGAATTCTTAATCCCACTTGGTATTACTCAGGTAGAGTTCGCCAACCATTTAGGAGGATCATGGACGCAGCCAAAGTTGAGCGCCATTATTCACGGGAAGCGGTCAATTACTGAAGAAATTGCTCTGGATTTTGCTGATGCATTGAAAACATCCCCTGAATTCTGGATTGGCCTTCAGACAGATATTCACTTATGGGAAGCCAAGCAAAAACGTAAAAAAATTTCACCTTTTAGACTCTCTATTTCAAGAAGAACCAAAGCAAAACGTTACGCTGCGGGTCGTTAAAATTTCACGTTTTTAGGTCTAATAATATCATTCTGAGTCAGGGAATTGTGCCTTGTCAGATTCCGATGCATCCATTACCATGTATATAAAAACTTAACTTTGAGGTTTTGGCATGGAGACTTTTGGATTGGGGACGTGGCTCGTCGTCCTCGTATTTTGCATGGGATATTCGGCGATCATTCTCGAGCATTATGTCAGGGTTAATAAAACAGCGGTTGCAATGCTGATCGCTGTTCTCTGCTGGTCGATCTATCTTGTTACCAGTACACTACCTGTCGATGATAACATTAGGTCTCTAGGGCATCATGTCTCTGAGGTCTCTCAAATCATCTTCTTTTTGTTGGGAGCGATGACGCTTGTTGAGCTCGTAGACTCCCATCGCGGATTTAAAATTATTACAGATAAGATTCAGACCAAGTCCAAAAGAAAAATGCTTTGGATCATTGGTCTTTTTGCCTTTTTCTTGTCTGCTCTCTTCGATAATTTAACGACAACAATTCTGATGGTTTCGCTATTGAGGAAGTTGGTCTCACAGCCCAAAGAGAGATTTCTTCTTTGCTGCGTAGTTGTGATTGCCGCAAACTCCGGTGGCGCCTGGACTCCAATCGGCGATGTGACGACCACGATGCTATGGATAAACGGCCAGCTATCTTCTTTATCTGTGATGAAGGCTTTATTCCTGCCGTCTCTTGTCTCCCTGTTGATCCCTCTATGTTGGTATAGTTTGCGATCAAAGGGACAGCTCGTGATGAAAGCCTTAAGCCATGAGGAGACAAAAGAAATGCCTGGGGCAAAAGTGGTGTTCGCGCTTGGCGTCGGAGGCCTAGCATTCGTACCAGTCTTTAAGGCGATAACCGGTCTTCCGCCCTTCATGGGAATCTTCTTTGCTCTTTCGGTTGTGTGGCTCATCACTGATTTGATGCATTATCCTCATAGTGACAGGACTCATTTGCGCGTTCCCCATATCTTGACAAGAGTAGATACCTCAGGGGTGCTATTCTTTCTTGGAATCCTGCTCTGTATTGATGCGCTTCAGACGGTGGGAATCCTTCAGGTCCTGGCAAATTCGATGGACGCAGCAATCCAAAGCAAAGCGGTCATCGCCACTCTGATTGGATTTTTCTCAGCTATAATAGACAACGTTCCGTTAGTAGCTGCTACTATGGGAATGTACCCCATTCAAAATTATCCTATGGATTCATCTTTCTGGCATATGATCGCCTATGCAGCAGGAACCGGGGGAAGCATGCTGATCATCGGTTCAGCAGCAGGAGTAGCCCTAATGGGAATGGAAAAAATCGATTTTCTTTCATATACGAAGAAAGCCACCCTGCCGGCTGCTTTTGGATACCTCGGAGGGATGGGAATCTACCTGCTTCTCGAACCTTTTCTGAAATAAAATTCAGAAAAAATCGATTTTCAAAAAATGCCTCCAGAGACATCTCTGGGGGCATTTTTTATAGGTGAAAAAGTTAATTTTAGGAGCAATTTTTCAAAAAGATTCGGAAAAGATTTGCTGTAAATTATCCGGATTATGTATGTTATTGCTTCCTTTTGAGAATGTCTTAAAGATAACTCAAGAGGAAGAGAGTCAACGAGATTGGCTCAAGTTTCTCTTAACATCAGAAGTGAAGTGATGTGCAAGCACAATAGAGCTTGTAGCGGATAAGTGAGTATAAAAACTCAACTTATTTGCCTGAAAATTTTTTTGTTTTATTTATTTTAAGGCAAATTGTCGAAGAATTTTTCTTTGAGAATTTGATCTTGGTTCAGATTGAATGCTGGCAGCGTGGATGAGGCATGCAAGTCGAACGAAGCTTTAGGGCAACCTGGAGCTTAGTGGCGGAAGGGTTAGTAATACATGAATAACTTGCCTTTTACCTGGGGATAACGGTTGGAAACGACCGCTAATACCGAATGAGGTGGCTGGTGGAAACACTGGTCTATCAAAGTAGGGGACTCTGAAAGGGGCCTTGCGGTAGAAGAGAGGTTCATGGGATATCAGCTAGTTGGTGTGGTAAAGGCGCACCAAGGCTAAGACGTCTAGGCGGATTGAGAGATTGACCGCCAACATTGGGACTGAGATACTGCCCAGACTCCTACGGGAGGCTGCAGTCGAGGATCTTTCGCAATGGGCGCAAGCCTGACGAAGCGACGCTGCGTGAGCGATGAAGGCCTTCGGGTCGTAAAGCTCTTTCGCGCAAGAACAAGGAAGAATTGTGAATAACATTTCAACTTGAGGGTACTGCGTAAAGAAGTGCCGGCTAACTCCGTGCCAGCAGCTGCGGTAATACGGAGAGCACAAGCATTAATCGGAATTATTGGGCGTAAAGGGCGCGTAGGCGGGACAGTAAGTCAGATGTGAAATTCCGAAGCTCAACTTCGGAGCTGCATTTGAAACTATTGACCTAGAGGATTGACGGAGAAAACGGAATTCCACGTGTAGCGGTGAAATGCGTAGATATGTGGAAGAACACCAGTGGCGAAAGCGGTTTTCTAGTTTTTACCTGACGCTGAGGCGCGAGAGCAAGGGGAGCAAACAGGATTAGATACCCTGGTAGTCCTTGCCGTAAACGATGTATACTTGATGTAATTGGGCTCAACCCTGATTGTGTCGAAGCTAACGCGATAAGTATACCGCCTGGGGAGTACGCTCGCAAGGGTGAAACTCAAAAGAATTGACGGGGGCCCGCACAAGCAGTGGAGCATGTGGTTTAATTCGATGCAACGCGAAGAACCTTACCCAGGCTCGAAATGTAATGGACGATATCAGAAACGATATTTTCCGCAAGGACCGTTATATAGGTGCTGCATGGCTGTCGTCAGCTCGTGCCGTGAGGTGTTTGGTTAAGTCCAGCAACGAGCGCAACCCTTATCATTAGTTGCCAACACGAAAGGTGGGGACTCTAGTGAGACTGCCTGGGTTAACCAGGAGGAAGGTGAGGATGACGTCAAGTCCGCATGGCCTTTATGTCTGGGGCTACACACGTGCTACAATGGTCGGTACAGAAGGCAGCAAGACCGCAAGGTGGAGCAAATCCGTAAAGCCGATCTCAGTTCAGATTGTAGTCTGCAACTCGACTACATGAAGTTGGAATTGCTAGTAATGACGTGTCAGCTACAACGTCGTGAATACGTTCCCGGGCCTTGTACACACCGCCCGTCACATCATGGGAGTTGGTTTTACCCGAAGTCGATGACTTAACCGCAAGGATAGAGTCGCCTAAGGTAAGGCTGACGACTGGGATGAAGTCGTAACAAGGTAGCCCTATCGGAAGGTGGGGCTGGATCACCTCCTTTAAAGGACAAACTACTCACAGTAGTCCTTAAGGTTGAGACAAGCTTTATTATGCCCACATCACTTCTCTTCTGCTGTTAAAAGCAGAGGAATAGTTAACGAGTATGTTAACTAAGTTATCTTGAAAATCGAATAGAGTCAGAAAGAAAAATCTCAAAAATAAAAATGGGCCTCGTTTCCCTTTGAGCAAAAGTTTTCAGCTTGCTGAAGACAGTTGCAAAAAGGAAAAACGGGGCCTGAAAAGCGACCAATTAAAAGTGGTAAAATCAGTAGGTAAAACTACTGATCGCAACAATTCACTGATGAAAATTGGCGCTTGAGAATAAGTAGGGCTGTAGTTGTTTAGGTACAACTGCAGTCCATGAAAAATGTTTTAAGTGAACATTGGCGAAAAATCAAAGTAAGTATCTTAAGAATGGAAACATATCTTAAGAGTGCAAGTTAGCAGCTAAAAAGTTTTTGTGATCAAGCTGTTAAGGGCTGTTGGTGGATGCCTTGGTATCGATAGGCGATGAAGGACGTGTAAACCTGCGAAAAGCTTCGGAGAGCCGGAAAAGGCGTTGACCCGGAGATGTCCGAATGGAGAAATCCAGTGAGAGTAATATTTCACTATCGTTAACTGAATACATAGGTTAACGAGGCTAGACCTGCCGAAGTGACACATCTCAGTAAGCAGAGGAAAAGAAATCTATAAGAGATTCCCATAGTAGCGGCGAGCGAAGTGGGAAGAGCCCAAACCAGTAATTTTATTACTGGGGTTGTAGGGCCAGTCATAAAGTTAACGTAGACCTAGTAAAATGGCATGGGAAGGCCAGCGACACAGGGTGAGAGCCCCGTATGCGAAAGGAAAGCGTTAGCGAGATTGGTACCTGAGTAGGACCGGCCACGTGAAATCCGGTCTGAATCTGGGGGGACCACCCTCCAAGGCTAAATACTCATCGATAACCGATAGTGAACCAGTACCGCGAGGGAAAGGCGAAAAGAACCCCTGTTAGGGGAGTGAAATAGAACCTGAAACCAGCAGCTTACAAACGGTCGGAGGCCTATGCCCCTTTTAGGGGAATGGCTGACGGCGTGCCTTTTGCATGATGAGCCAGCGAGTTAAGCTATATGGCAAGGTTAAGGGACATACGTTCCGGAGCCAAAGCGAAAGCGAGTGTGAATAGCGCGTTTAGTCATATGGCTTAGACACGAAACCAAGTGATCTATCCATGACCAGGATGAAGCACGGGTAACACCGTGTGGAGGTCCGAACTAGTGTCTGTTGAAAAAGCCTTGGATGAGTTGTGGATAGGGGTGAAAGGCCAATCAAACTTGGAGATATCTTGTTCTCTCCGAAATAACTTTAGGGTTAACCTCAGCAAAATCAACTCGGGGGTAGAGCACTGGATCCACAAGGGAGGCTACCGCCTTACCGAAGGGAACCAAACTCCGAATACCGGGAAGTATGCTGGGAGATAGACTGTGGGGGATAAGCTTCATAGTCAAAAGGGGAACAGCCCAGATCGTCGATTAAGGCCCCAAATTCTATGCTAAGTGAGTAAGGAAGTAAAGTTTCAAAGACAGTTGGGATGTTGGCTTAGAGGCAGCCACCATTTAAAGAGTGCGTAACAGCTCACCAATCGAGAGACTTTGCGCCGATAATAGACGGGACTAAAGCATAGAGCCGAAATCACGGGTGTGCTAGAAATAGCACGCGGTAGGAGAGCGTTGTATGTGCGGTGAAGATATACCGTAAGGAGTGTTGGAGCGCATACAAGTGAGGATGCATGGCATGAGTAAACGATTAAGGAAGTGAAAATCTTCCTCGCCGAATACCTAAGGTTTCCAGGGTAAAGTTCGTCTTCCCTGGGTTAGCCGGACCCTAAGTCGAGGCTGAAAAGCGTAGATGATGGATAGCAGGTTAAACATTCCTGCGCCACCGTAGACTATAACGATGAGATGACGGAGTACGTTAAGCGTGCGGACGATTGGAAATGTCCGTTCTTGTATGAGGCCGGCCTGTAGGAAAATCCGCAGGCGCAAAGCCAGGTATGAGACAAGGGGAACCCTCGGGGGAACCGATGGCGTAGCGCAAAGCTTCCAAGAAATAGTCTCTAGTTGTCGAAGGTGACCGTACCAAAACCGACACAGGTGGGTGTGATGAATATTCTCAGGCGCGCGAGATAACTCTCGTTAAGGAACTCTGCAAATTACCCCCGTAACTTCGGGAGAAGGGGGGCCGGAAAACGTGACTACCTTCGCGGTGGAAGCGAGATCCGGCCGAAGAGAAATGGCCCAGGCGACTGTTTAACAAAAACACAGCACTATGCAAAGTCGTCTAAGACGACGTATATGGTGTGAAGCCTGCCCAATGCCAAAAGGTCAAAAGGAGATGTTAGTTCGCAAGAGCAAAGCATTGAATTCAAGCCCTGGTGAATGGCGGCCGTAACTATAACGGTCCTAAGGTAGCGAAATTCCTTGTCGGGTAAGTTCCGACCTGCACGAATGGCCTAACGATCTGGGCACTGTCTCAACGGGAGACTCGGTGAAATTGTAGTAGCGGTGAAGATGCCGTTTACCCGCAACAAGACGGAAAGACCCCGTGAACCTTTACTGTACTCTGATATTGGCTTCTGACTTTCCATGTGTAGGATAACTGGGAGACTATGAAGCGGGCTCGTTAGGGTCCGTGGAGTCACCGTTGAAATACCAGTCTTGGAGAGTCGGAAATCTAACGTTATTTCATGAAACTGGAAAACGGACAATGTCAGACGGGCAGTTTGACTGGGGCGGTATCCTCCCAAAAAGTAACGGAGGAGTCCAAAGCTTATCTCATCGTGGTTGGCAATCACGAGTAGAGCGTAAAGGTATAAGATAGGTTAACTGCGAGACCAACAAGTCAAGCAGATACGAAAGTAGGGCTTAGTGATCCGGCGGTAGAAAGTGGAATCGCCGTCGCTTAACGGATAAAAGGTACTCCGGGGATAACAGGCTTATCGCCACCAAGAGTTCATATCGACGTGGCGGTTTGGCACCTCGATGTCGACTCATCGCATCCTGGGGCTGGAGAAGGTCCCAAGGGTTTGGCTGTTCGCCAATTAAAGCGGTACGCGAGTTGGGTTCAAAACGTCGTGAGACAGTTTGGTCCCTATCTGTTGTGGGCGTAGGATATTTGAGAAGAGCTGCTTCTAGTACGAGAGGACCGAAGTGGACGAACCAATGGTGTGCTGGTTGTACTGCCAAGTGCATAGCCAGGTAGCTATGTTCGGAAAGGATAAGCGTTGAAAGCATCTAAACGCCAAGCCTCCTTCAAGATAAGATATCCCAATGAGACCCCCGGAAGATTACCGGGTTGATAGGTTGGATGTGTAAGCACAGCGATGTGTTGAGCTAACCAATACTAATAAGTCCATTGGCTTGATCACTTTATTTTTCTTCGATGGCACATATCTTAAGTTAAGATTTGGGTCATTGAGGACGCTGCAAATAGCGTCAATGGAATCTTAAAACAGAAATCAAGCGTCAATTTTCGTTAGTGAGATTGTTTTTCGACTGACTCTTTCGATTTGTCAAGACTTTGTGCTTGGTGGCTATAGAGAAGGGGGAATACCTGATCCCATCCCGAACTCAGAAGTCAAGCCTTTCATCGCCAATGGTACTGTACTCAAGAGTATGGAAGAGTAGGTCGCTGCCAAGCTTTTATTCCGCCTCAGTCGTCGCAAGACGGCTGAGGCTTTTTTTTGCTCGTGCAACATCATCTGCGAATTATTGAACTAAATATCTAGCTTCTTATTTTGCGCGTTTATCTTTTCCTGTATGATCAATCTTTTCCTTTCACTGTCCTCGTGCTCTTACACCTCAATTTGGAAATTATATCTCTTTTCCGCTTTTATCAGCGCAGGTTCCAGTAGTATTTTTTGACTTTCTGAAAATTCACTCATCACGGAAGAGTTTTCTTTTTTAATGAGATATAGTTGGTCGATTTTACGTTCAAATTCTTCACTTGCAAATAGGGAGTTATATTTTTCGAACGCTTTTTCCTTTGTAGAGGCGTAGACATCGAGCCTTTCTATTTTCAAGAGCAAATCTTCCGCTTGCTGCGCTAAGTCGAATTTTTTATGATTTTTCATCGCTTTGACGAAATCCTTCTCATCTAGTTTGGCGTAATAGTTTTTCATCTCGACAGATGTGAATTTGGTTGATCTCATGAAATTTTGATGTAATTTCACCAAATTTAGCTGCAGACGAAACCTTTCTGTATTTATTTCGTTATTTGGAAGCTCTGGATTAGGGTTTTTCATGCATAAGATTTTTAGTTCTTGTTCTGTAAATTTTTCAGCTAGCTCCTCTTTCAGGTCAGTAACAAACGCCATATGAGGATCTTCAATTCCCCTTTCTTTTTGCCAACTGCTTATCCTTTCCTCTGCTAGAGCATTCTGACGAGCAGCTTCTGTCTTGTAGACTGATTTGATTTTTGTTTCGCGTTCAGGGCTTATTTGAGTATCATGGTAATCACCAGCGAGGATGGATAGAGTATCAGAGAATGCGTCGAGAGCAGAGATCGGCTTTTTATTTGCTGTCCCGCTTACCGTTTCCGTTAGAGCATTGGCTGTTTGCCCGCCAAAGTATGAACCGATCATTTCGAAATCTTTTTCTAAACCAGCAAAAGTATTGGAGGTCAGCGATTTGATTAAAAACAGAGCGTCTTTGAGGTTGGATTTTGTATTTTTTTGGATTTCATTTAGTCTTTTAGATGTCGATTCAATGGGCTCCCTGGTTTTGAGTCGAGAGTTTAGGTCATTTTTAAAATGCAGTAAGTGTGTTTCGTTCCCTGCTATTTCATTTTCAATTTTCTGGAGGTTCTTTTTCAGCTCGGAATTCTTTCCTTCCAGTTCTCTCAATCTTTTTGATATTTTGTCTAAATTGGACCTGCTCCTAGAAATATTTGAAGCACGAGCAAATTCTATTGGATATTTTTTTTGTAGCGCTTTTTCGAGAGCTTGTTTAGCGCCTCTAATTGCAGGACGTTCATAATTATTGAGCATGGTCTCAAAGTCTGTTCCTTGAATTTCTTGCTTGAATTGTGATTCTCTCTTTTTTATTACATCCCTGTGCTCTTCTAATATCTTTATATCATGTAAGCCTTCTTCGATTTCAGATTTCAATGCTTGCAATTTGATTTTTTTCTCGTTTAGGCGGGTAATAAAATTAGTGATGTCTGTTTGGAGTTCATTGGTTTCATTTATAAACTTTTTTGCAGTTTCTTCATGTTTCTTGATGTTTTCGAGATCAGACTGCAACTTCTCCCTTTGATTGTCGACGTAGATGCTAACCATTGTGACTATTGGAGTAGCAATGAATGCGATAGGTAACTTGATTGCGGCCATGATGGCAAGCTTTGCGATGGCTCCGCCAAGATAGATGATGGGTTTAATAACACCAGCAATTCTGACGCTGATGTCCGCATATAGATCGGATGCTAGGGTTACTACCCTGTCTCCCAAATTTGCCTTTTCCTGAGATATGACAAATTCTTGTTTATTTGTGCTGCCTTCGGCAAGGAATTTAACGCTCATTATGCACCTTGTGTTATAGGCTTTTTATTTTATTATAACATCTATCTTTATTATTTCTTAATAATAAAACGTTTAAATTTAGGATTTTATTATTGTTAGTTAGCGATTTGGTATTAAGTGGGTTAAGCATGTAATAAATTCGTTTTTGGTGTTATTGCAACACACTGATTTTCAGTGGCTTAGTGTTGAATACGAATTGGGTGATTGTAAGATGCTGAAACTCTGAGCTTTGGCTTTATCTCAGGAAATGCTCAAATTTAAGCTTTTAAAGGGTTCTAAGCAGCCTTCCTCGTCAGCTTAGGATAAGAAGATGATTTTCTATGAGGATGCCGCAGGGGATAGGAATGTAGGCTTTAGGGTAGCTTTCGGTCATCATATGCTGACTGAGACTTATCTGTGTTTAGAGGTATGAGCGTTAACGAGAGTGCTTTGAAAGGTGGTGTTAATCGCTTCTCTATATTTGTGGCGTCCTTCTTCCAGGGTTAGCAATAGGATGAAGGGGGTTTAGATTTCATTTTCGTTCTTTTTAGGCAACCTGGCTGTATTTACATATTCAAGCAACTGGTCTGCATTAGAGAACGAGGGGGCTCTTTGTGTAGCTTCGTTGATCGTTTCTGCAGTGAGTGCTGGGTAAAGGGAGAAGGGTTCAATGTTTACCGTAGGTTTAAGCGTAGTGAGGTTGAATGCAAAGTTAGCCTTGACTTCCGTATAATGCATCAAAGGATATAGGGAATTGTTCTCCCCAAGAAATAATCTGTACGAAAGAGAAATATTTAGGTTTTCGCCATCAAGATGATAAGAAGCAACTTTCGATTCGTTGGTGATTCTATTGTTTAGGATCGCTCCTGCACCCACTAAATTGTGGGTCTGCATTAAAGAGATCACAATAGGGGTACTCATTATAATGATTGCTTCTTGAGAGACGAAGAATGTGAGTATTTTCCACCATGCTTCGTTGTGATTATGCTCTATTGTTTTCTTTTTTATTTCTTCATGCAATTCAATAAGTGGGCTTAGGATTTTTTTGTAGACATCGGATAATGTTATATCCCGGGCTTCCAAGTTATAGCTAGAGAACTTGTCGGTGTTTTTTTCCCCAGAGATGTAAAAGAACCCATTTAAGGATGGGGTGATGTGTGATTCGCCCTCATATTTTATGACAGGTAGTTGACCTTGTGCATCTCTATGAATCACTGACGGTATTCCTTTGCCAGCTATGTTTGCTACGGAATGATCGAGCATTTTTATGGGATCCTTAAAACGATTTTCTATGTTTGATTCGATCTGTTTTGACAGAGATTCCAGGTTCTCTTTTTTGTTAAATTCAGCGATCTGGTTCTGAAGGGTAAGAGCCCTTTCGATGGATTCATTTCGTATTTGCTCTTCTGCATTTTGCCCGTAACCTTGAAGTTCTGCTACGTTTTGAATGTACGCATTGAATAAGTCCTCGTCGAGTTCAGCTTCAATGGCGAGTTTTTTGTAATGAGGATTTCGGATGATTTCCTTTGAAGCTTCTCTAGAAGGGGTGAAGTACAGTGTTTGCTCGTTAGGATCTATTTTTATGATTTGAATACTTCCTCGGGAAAAGGCTGCACTTATTAGCTCTTTCAGAGCCTCTTTGTGACTTGTGATTGCTTCGCGCTCGGATGGATTGAGCTTTGTAAATTTGTTACCGTTATTCCGAGCGCTCATTACTAAAGAGATAATTTTTGAGGCGGTTTCCTTTTCGGCAACTTCCTTTAGGGTGGATTTTATGGCTTTGCGTTTAGCTTCTGCCCAATAGCCTTTGTCATTAACGCTATTGACATAAAGATGGTTGAAGATCTTAAGCGCTGCGGTACCAAGCTTGTCAGGGTGTTGCGTGAGATCGGCCCAATGAGCGTTTCCCAGAGTTTTCGCTGCAGTCTTTACCTCGGTCCTTAGGGAGTACCCCTTGAACCACCACTTTAATACTTTTGTTAACATGATAAGCCTGTTTGTTATTATTATTTTCATTATAAACTATTTGTATTATTAAATCCGCAGTTAACTAACGAAATCTTTACAATCGTTTTTAATCTATTGTGTGTTAGTTGTTAATGGAGCTAACTTATTGAGGATTGGTTTCGTGGCTAACCGATTGGTTTTTAATAAGTTACGATTAATCTTGTCTTTTTCAATGTGTTGACGCTCAATCCCTTATGAACCTGAGCAGGACCAGTTGGAGAAGGGCTATGTTAGGTCTCAAGGGGCCTTCAGGCCGCGGAAATACCAAAAGAGGTCATGGTGACCGGCAGGGCTTCTGGACAGCTTAGAAAGACCTATAGCCCTTAGCTTTAATGAGGCATTTGGGAGTAAAAGCATTTCTAGGCGTGTACCTGGGGCACATTGTCAAAAAATAAGACCTCTAGTTACTCTTTGAGGGTTATATTTTTAATAAGTACATTTCTAATTCATTGAAAAATTGTGTGAGTTGACAATGAGGATCTATTTTGTTATGATGTGCGCTTATTTTAATTAAAGGGGTTTTATGGCAACTTTTGTTTCGTCTTTAAACTGCAACTCATCAAGTACGTATATTTCTTCATGCGAAATGACAGATTTTACGAGCCTCAATCAAGAGGTCAGAAACGTGTATGCTAAAACTTTAACTGCAATGAAATCTGCGCACATAAAAACTTACTTTGAAATGCACTCTAAGGTTAAGGAGACAAATGATGGTATCAGTCTACCTCCTTTATTTGCTTCATTTCACCCCTGCCCCCTCAAGCTCACAGCCCTTGAGCTCTGCAAGACTCCTATAAGCCAAGACGACTTCCCTGAAATTTTTAATGGCCTAGAGGCTGATTTTAAACAGTTACAGAAGAGCTATAATCAGTTGACTGATAAAGAGCAGCAACAAGTGATCGATAGCTTAGTGGAAGGAGATGGACTATGTTTTAACGCGTTCTATGACGAGTTAAGCGCTTTTGCTGAAAAGATCTCAAAAAGGTCATGCTTTCCTAAGACCACTTTGCTTAAAGCCTTTCAAACCGATGTGAGTGAAATTAAGGAGTTGGTTGATTTTTTCTCTAAGGAGATCAAAAAGTCCAGTGGTTCCGAAAACTCTGTAAGAGTCAATGGGTCTCCTCTGGAAAGCCTGCTGCTTCGCGTTCTTTTTTCCATGCTTAAATCGCCTGAATTACCATCATTGGATACGCTCATATTGGATAGCTACTTTTCTGAGTTGAATAAGTTGAAAGTGAAGTACGATGCACTGGATAGATACTCTCAGAATCTTTTGGTTGAGGATTCGAAGTTAGGAGGTTTCTTCTTCGAGCATCCCCCGCAAGCAGGCCATATTCTCGTCGAAACAAAGAAGACGATCGAGCATGTTGTGTTAAGGATGAAGGACGTCTTTCCAACATCGAATGCATTCCTGTCACTTTTGCATTCTAAACTATAGTCGTAGCTTTATTAGGAATTCATGCCTTTTCTGATCTAACAACTACTTAGCAAAATAGGTCTGCTTAGAACCCTTCATTTTGTCTATGCGCTACATGTACTGCTGCGCATGAGCTTACATCTGTTATTTTACAATTTGGATTTAAGTCTTCTGTATTTAAATCAAATATAAATTCAGCTGTGATTTGTGATGCTGTATTTGTCATTTTGACAGATATGTTATCTGTCTTGCATATGTTACTTGTTAGTTGTAGTCTTGCTATGAATTTGTTTTCTGATTTGTTGTACTCAAAATAAACCGGTTCTTCTTCGGAAGGACTGAGGCCCGTATCTCGTACCATAAAACCGCTATTTAGTGTATGGAATTCGTCAGTAATGCATCCTGCTATTGGGTTTATATAAGTTTGAGCAAAAACGAATTGAACTTGGTTTTTTAGTTCTTTAGTTTTTTCATTAGATAGACCAATATTATCTATCATTGAAAATAGCGGGCTTGTGAAATCATTCAATGGATTTCTTGTGCCTTTGTTTAGATTAATTTTTATTCCTGTTTTATTGTCTTCAATAATATGGTATGGCCTCAGGCCTTCTCCCGAAATACCATCTCTATATAGAGTATCTGTAATTGAAGGGTTGATATTTGGTTCCATGTCCTGATTATTGCTTTTTTCGTGCGCTTTTATCCTGCTCAAATTGAAATCAGTTTGGTTTTCTAAATTTTGGTTGTTAGTCCGTTCTAATGCCATATTGATATTGCCGGACAGTCGATCACAGTCAAATGATTTGTGTAAGAGGCAGTTTGCTTTAGCCGAATCCTCACCTCCAGCTTGCAATTCAGCTAAAAGTGTTCGGCGCGCATAGCAAAGTTGCCTTGATTTTCCACTGATGTCGCTATTGGGAATATCGTTTGAAACCCGTTTCGATGTGATGAGATTAATGGTCTCGAGATCTAAGCCATATCCTTTTAAGAGATTTACAACTTCTAGATTGGAATAGGGCGATTGTTTAGGGTCAGGTGTATATTTGTCGCTGCTCACAAGCCTTGTTAAGGCATTTGCAACTCCTAAACTCGTAAACGCAGACTCAAAAGGAAGGGGTTTTCTCCATTCGATAAATCGAGCTTCTATCTGTTGTCTCGCGACTTTTAACTCTTCAGTACCCATTCTTTCTAGTGCAGGCGCTTTTTCAGCCATCAGCGCAGCTAATCGAACGATTGTAGCTTTATCTTGGTTTGACTTGGAAGCGGCGATTTTTTCCAGTAGACCATTGTTATCAGTAATTATGATGTTGTTTAGAACGTCTAGTATGTATTTACGCGCTTCATCAACATTCTTTATGTTAAGGTCTGCAGAATTGATCAATTCCTTCGTAAGATCATTCAGATACTCAATTCCTAACCCATGAGTTTGGATAAGTTCCCTTAAAACGTCAAAATTTTCTGAGGACTGGCACCAATCATTGTATCTCTCATTTGAATCTTTGCGTATTGAGTCAAAAGTTTGTTGCTTTGACTTTATTTGGTGAGCGAAGTTAGCTAGCGTTGCTTCATTATGTCCCAAAAGTTTTGCTTGATGACATGCAGCACTTATTTCTCTTGGCACCTGTTTAAGCATTTTCCAGATTTCAACGGGAGTTTTGCCGCTAAAACTTGAGAGTGTTTCTTCGTCGATTTTCAGAGCCATGAAGATTAACGATTCTACATCTTCTTTGAAGTATTGTTTTAGTTCAGCGCCTTTCCCTTTTTTGAGTTTTTCGAGCGAATAATCGTATGAATTTTCAGTGTTGCTGATGCCGTTTAAGTCATTGCGTATCTCTATCAGGAGGTTAATTCTTTTCTGGGCTAACGCCATGTCGACATCTTCCTTCGCTTCCTCTCTTATTAAGAGATATGCAAGCGGCCAAGCGATAAAGCAGATTGGTAATGTGGCTAAAAAAAGAGCTGAAGCTGCAATGAAGTTGGGTAAGGATCTAGTAAATGCATTGCATGTCCTTTTAATTAATGACGCTGTGCGATCGTCTACGGCTGCCTCGTGGCTGCATGAAGAAGAGCCTAGCGTTCTTACATCGTAGTTATTATTCGAACTTTGTTCAGATTTATTGCCTATTGTGTAGCTGAATCTGCCTGTTTCTTTTCCTTTCAGTTTTAGAGGGGTAAGAAGTGTATATTTTTCAAGTATGGCAAGATACGGCTTTTCCGCTGACCCTAAAAGTGTGGCAATATACGGCTTTTCCGTTGACCCTAAAGTGTTGTCAGGTTGTTCAAGAGAAGAACCCGTTCTTGCTGTTACTAAATGCATAATATTACTAACCTCTATTAATTTCTAACTTAATATTATCATTATCTTATTAATATGTAAATAGAATTTAAAAAATGTTTATATCGTTATTTAGTGGTTTTAGTCATATAACATTAAAATTGAGTGTTTTATGCAAAAATTAATGTTTATTCAAATTTGGAGATAAATGTTTAAGTTGGTTATGTTTAATGATTTAAGAATATTTTACGTTAACGGTTGAGAATAAGCAACTTATGCAAGAGGATGAAATTAATTGGGATATTTGAGGGAAAAGAAAAAGCCAGGGAGTGTAACTCCCTGGCTTTAAGAGCGTTAAAGCTAAATCAGATTAACGGTCGTCGCGACGTGAACGGAAAGGACGGTCTCTGCCGCCGAATCCACCACGATCATCTCTACCGCCGCCGCCTGTGCGAGGAGCTCTTGGCTGCTCTGGGCGTGCGTCGTTAACGATCAATGTACGGCCGCTGAGAGCTTTGCCATTTAGGCCTTCTACAGCTTTACGTGCATCATCTGCATTTTCCATTTCTACGAAGCCGAAGCCTTTAGACATACCTGTGAATTTGTCAGTGACGATCCGGACGGAAGCGATAGGACCATAAGATGAAAACAGCTCATGGAGCTCTTCTTCAGTTGTGCTGAATGGAAGGCTTCCGACGTACAGTTTTTTATTTGATGTTTGATTCATAATTCTCCAAAAAATACTTTAGCCCGTTGATTTGTAAGGGAGATGCAAAAGAAGTTATCCCGCAACCCCTTCAAAGCAAAGGAGCTAAGTCATAGTTACCAATATTTAACGTTGACACGGGATCTGATCACCAGCAGAAGCAAAACTGCACGCAGGGACAAAACACGGGATCAACTAACAATTCAAGCTAAGGCTCTTGTAGCAATTCAAAAAATTGACGCTCAAAAAACTTTAACTTACATTCAAGTTACCACACGAGGGAATGGATGTCCACATAAAAGCAGTTTTTTTTTAGAAAAGGACCTCTAAATGGGGGCTTTTTGTTGTATAGCGGGGGATTTCGAGGGGGGGCCAATCGTGGCTTTGGGTGTATTCCTTGAAGAGCCGAATGATTTGTTTGGTCCGAGGGCCGACTTTGCCGTCTCCTATTTGGGTCGAGTCGATCTGAATGACGGGCATCACTTCTTTGTTGCTGGCGGTGATGAAAGCTTCGTCCATTTCGGTGATTTCGTGGAGCGTTAGAGCGCGGGTATTGATGGGGAAATGGGGAGTTGCCAGCTTGAAGGACAACTTCTCTTGTGATTCCGATCAAAACTTCATCTGAGCAGCAGGTGAAAAGGGTGTTATTTTTAAAGGCGAAGAAGTTGCTCGTTGTGGCTTCCAAGATTTCATCCGATGCGTTGATGTAGAGAGCTTCTTTGGCATCTTGCGCTTTGCCTTGCTGCATAGCGACGATGGCGGGTGTGTATTGCGTGGTCTTGCTTGTGGGCAGACTGCGGTTTAGCCTTGTGGTGATCACTTTGATGCCATCTGTGTAATACTGGGAAGGATATGAAGTGAGGGGATAGGCGAAGACGATCAAGTTTGTGGGGATGAAGGGTGTGAATTGGTCGGCGCTGACGCCGCCAGTAACCAGAATTTTGATGCTGGCTTCAAAGAGGTTGCTGAATTTTTGCACGTTGTGAACGATTTCTTCGATTTGTTCGAAGGTGTAGGATAAGGGGAGGCCGATGTGTTCGCATGAATATTTTAGTCTTTCGAGATGGTCGTGCAAATGAAAGGGGCGTCCGTTATAGGTGCGTAGATAGTCAAATACTCCAAATCCTCTGAGAATGGAGAGGTCGAGGACTGAGATTTTTGCGTCCTCTTCTTTGACGTATTTACCGTTGACGTAGTACATGGGTTTTTCCGGGATAGATAATCGTAACTGTACCGAATATGTGCTTTTTATGGAATCGCCGGAAAATGCTCGAATGGATATGATAAGGATGATTTAGGAGATGATACATGGCATTGAAGGATACAATCATTCAGATGAGGGAATTGCTCGCTGATCTATCTCGCGATTTAGAAAAGGCAACGGGTGGTAATTGCGCAGCAGCTCAAAGAGTGCGTACCGGTTCGATCAAGTTTGCAGGGGTTGCTAAAATGTTCCGCAAAGAGTCTGTTGCTGCGGAAAAAGGAACTGGAAAAAAAGCTCCGGCAAAGGCTGTTTCCAAAAAAACCGTCAAGAAATAACTTTGGTGGGTTTTTTTTACCCATTCGTTCATGATTCTTCCTATGAATTGCGAAGAAAACGTTATTATTTCGATTGATAGTTTGAATGAAAGGGGCTGGGGGATCGGCTCTTATGCCCCGCCGACTCCGGCTCAGGTTGGGAAGGTGGAGCTTCCGGGCGGGCTTCCCGGAGATACTTTATCTGTTCGCTTGGATAAGAAGCGGCGGGGTAAGTGGAAGGGGACTTTTTGCTCTGTGGTGAATCCATCTCCTATGCGTGCACAGCCTCGGTGTTCTCATGTTCCTTTTTGCGGTGGTTGCACTTGGCAGCAGATGGACTATAAAGAGCAGCTAAAAGAAAAGCAGCAAAGGGTTCGGGAGATTTTTTCTTCTTTTCCAGTCGATTTTTTGCCGATGATTAGCGATGAAAATCCGTGGCGCTATCGCAATAAGATGGAGTTTTCGTTTTCGCAAAACAAGGCGGGGGAGAAGTTTTTAGGTCTTATTATTGCAGGGAGCCGCGGGCATGTTTTGAACTTGCAGCAGTGTCACCTCGTTTCTGAGTGGTATACGGAGCTTTTAGGGCATGTGCGGAGTTGGTGGGAGGAGAGTGGTCTTGGCGCATATCGCATGAATGATACGGGAGCGCTTAGAACGCTTATTGTTAGAGAGGGAAAGAAGACGGGAGACAAGCTCGTCATGCTGACTGTCTCCGGTAATCCTGAGTACGCCCTTTCACAATTGCAACTGAAAGCGTTCATCGATGCTGTGAAGGCATCTGTTCCTGATAGTGAGTGGCCACGGCTTAGCATTTTTTTACGGGTGCAGCAGATTTTAAAAGGGTCTCCGACTCAGTTTTTCGAAATGCATTTGCATGGTCCCGATCATCTTTTGGAGAAGCTGTCTCTCACACTGGAGAGTCCGGTTGAGCTCACATTCAAGATCAGTCCTTCTTCGTTTTTCCAGCCGAATACTTTTCAGGCGGAAAAGCTTTATTCTGCGGCCCTTAACATGGTTTCTTTTCCTAAAAAGCATGTGCTCGACCTTTATGCAGGGACGGCCACTTTGGGAATGGCGATGGCTGCAAAGGCTCAAAAGGTGACGGCGATTGAGATTAACCCGCATGCTTGTTTTGATGCGGAGGTCAATAAGGAGCTCAATCAACTCTCCAACCTAGAGATCCTCTGCGGAGATGTTGGGAAGATGCTGGGAGCTTTGCGCGAGCGCGGCGATTTTATCGCGCCCGATCTTGTGGTGGTCGATCCGCCGAGAAGCGGGCTGGATCCGGCAGCTATCGATCAGCTCAAAGCTTTGCTTCCCCAGGAAATTCTTTACGTGTCTTGCAACCCGAAAACACAGGCGGTTAATATTCAAGAGCTTGCAGAGGCGGGATATCGTTTGGTCAAATTGCAGTGCGTCGATCAGTTTCCTCATACCCCCCACATAGAGAATATTGCTCTCCTCAAACTGTTTTTTACTTGATTTTGCCCTTTCTTTTGAGGCATGCTAAAACACAGTTTCATTTAATTACTTTTTTTTAAGGATGGCAACATGAAAAAAATTCTTTCTCTCCTCGCGTGCGGGGCATTTTCAATGGCGTCTCTTCCTCTTTTCGCTGAAGGCGAATCTGCTCCTGCAGCTCAAGGGGGAAGTTTGAGCCAGACTTTGATTATGATTGCAGTAGCTCTTGTGTTCTTTTATTTCATCCTATGGCGTCCTGAGCAAAAAAGACGCAAGCAGATGGAACAAGTGCGCAGCTCTCTTAAAAAGGGAGATCGCATCACTGCGATGGGGATCATTGCCAATGTCGTTAAAATTCAGGATAATTCTGTGGTCGTGTCTCTTTATGACGGCGCGAAAATGGAAATTCTAAAAGCTGCGATCACAGATGTCCAGCCTGCAGCTGACGAAAAAGTGGTTGAAGCTAGCGAGACTCGCTAATTTAAAGACTATTTCTGTAAGCTTGAAAAGGCCGGTTTTAAACCGGCCTTTTTTAGATCTTCTATGTCAATTATTTTATTATTTGGATCTCATCTATGCCCAAATTTGGCAAATTCCTTTTAAGATGTTTTGGTTTGCTTTTGGCGGGTTGCCTTGTGATAGGGGCCACGGCTGCTGTCGAATCCAAGGGGCCGTCGATTCTTTATCTCACTTGGTTACATGATCCAACAACGACGATGACAGTGCAGTGGCACTCAGCAGATACAGATTCTACGTCGCAGATCTCTTATCGGAAAGTGGGTGATGAGAATTGGCAAATGAAAGAGGGGATTTTTGCTCAGATCTCCAAAACAAATCGGCGTGTTCACACGGTGGAGCTAGATGGATTGGATCCAGGTAGCGATTATCAGTTTCGATTAGTCGGAAGAAAAGGGGAATACTATTTTAGAACTCTACCGACTACATTGACAAAACCTGTGAAATTTGTTGTGGGTGGAGATGCTTACAATTATTACTCCACTTTTTGCAAGATGAATGCAAAGATCGCCTCTTGCGATCCTGATTTTGTCGTCGTAGGCGGCGATATCGCCTATACGAATAGCCGCAAAGCGTTGTTTAAGGGCAAGGCGTGGGAGCTCAAACGCTGGTGCACTTTTTTAAAGGAGTGGAAATCAAAAATGGTCACCTCGGATGGAAGGCTGATCCCATTTTTGGTGGTGATCGGCAATCACGATATCAAAGCGCTCACGATGCGTCCCAAATCGCAGCATTTTCTCTTTTATGAATTATTCGCATTGCAAGAACCTGGTAAATCGTACCGCGTTTTTGATGCAGGGGATTATTTAAGTCTGTTTTTACTCGATACGGGTCACAGCTACCATATCGCAGGGAGCCAAGCGGAGTGGTTGACAAAGGCCCTTTCTTCTCGTGAAAGTGTTCCTTACAAGATGGCAGCTTACCACATTGGAGCTTATCCTTCTGTTTATCCTTACCACGGAAGCACGCCCAAAGAAATCCGATCGGAGTGGTCTCCTATTTTCGAAAAGTATCATCTCAATGTGGCTTTTGAGCATCATAATCATGCTTATAAAAGAACATTCCCACTAAAGGCAGAGAAGATCGATCCCGAGGGTGTCGTTTATATGGGGGATGGGTCTTGGGGTGTTTCTCCGAGAAAGCCAAAGCAATTATGGTATCTCGAGGTAGCGAAGCAAACCAATGCTGTCTGTCTTGTGACCTTGGATGGGGGTAAGAGCTGCATTGAGGCGGTAGATATCCGAGGAAATATCATTGATTCGGTTGTAACAATGCCCAGGCCACCCGGCTAGGTGGCATCAATCTGTCAGAAACCATTGATATAGAATAATTTGCATTTTTTCTTTTCGAGCTACCACTAATAGTGGTAATATTACCACTAAAGGTGGTAGGTATGTTTGAACAGCTATTTGCAAGTCGAATCGTTGAAAAGATCCTTTTCTACATGATCGCGAATAAAAAATGCTTTGCTTCAGAACTTCGACAAAGCTTCGGAACTCCTATTTTTGGAATACAAAGAGCTCTTACCAGGTTAGAGAACCAGGGTATTTTAGTTAGTATTATCGAGGGTAACATCAGAATGTACCATTGGAATCCAAGATATCCATTCATGAAAGAGTTCAAGAGATTTATTGAAAAAGCTTATGCTAGTTTGCCGGAAGAGTTTAAGAAAAAATACTATGAACGAGCGATTAGAAAGCGCCCAAGAAAACAAGGGAAGCCTTTATGAAAAAGAGTGTAAATTTTTCGAATTTAGGCACAAAGGATTTCGCTAGATTGATTTGTCAAAATTTTAAAATTGCGCTGAAACTTGTAGTTGCATGCGGTTTTGTTCCTAGAAAGGAAAATCCCACGTAATTTGTATCGATCACACGACAAAAAACTACGTGGGGGAAAACAGATTAACCGATGAACGCGGTCATCTTCTCTAGGATTTGATTCGAGCGCGCTACAAATTGGGAGAGGGCGTCGGCGCCTAGTTCCCGTTGTGAGAGCAGCGATAGTTCGTAGAGATGGTGGACCATTTCTTGCGAAAGCTCTGGATCCTTTTCCCTTAATTTATAGATCGACTGAACAAGCTTGCTGTTGGTGTTGACGACGAAGGTGCGTTTTGCGGCAAGGCCGGGCGGTAGTTGCTGCTGGGCTAAGGCCATCGTTTCGCACATGCGGCGCATCTCTTCGTCGACAATGAGAAGGGCGGGGACGGAGTCTTGAGCCAAGCTTTTTGCTTCCACTGGAATGTTCTGGCCGAGTTTTGAGCGAATGAATTCAGCGATATGGAAGGATTCGGTTCTTCCATCGGCATCGAGAAGGGTCTTCTCTCTGCTGGAATCGAGGATCGTCTCATCAAGGGCTCCATCGATGCGCTGAAATTTGATGTCGTCGAACTTTCCTTCGATGAGATTGATCAGGGGAGTGTCTACAGGAGAAGAGGCTGTGAGGATTTCGATCCCTTTTTGTTTATAGAGATCGAGGATATGGCTTTGCTTCTGCTCTTCTGTCGTGTAGAAGACTTTGCCTTTATAGGTGTCTTTGTGCCTTTCGATGTAGTCAGCTGCAGTTGTCCACTCTCCGTCTAAATTTTTCCAGACCAGAAAGTCTTTGGAGCGCTCATAAAACTTGTCATCCTGGAGCATGCCGAGTTTGATGATCATTTCGATGTCTGGCCAAAGAGAGAGGAAGTGATCGCGGTCTGAGGTGTGTAGGGTGGAGAGCCTGTCGGAGACTTTTTTGGAGATGTGCTGAGATAACTGGCGTACCGTGCGGTCCATCTGAAGCGTGCTTCTTGAGACGTTTAGAGGGATGTCCGGGCTGTCGATGGCTCCGCGAAGGATCATCAAGTAATCGGGGATCAGATCTTTGCAATGATCGGAAACAAACACGCGGTTACAAAAGAGTTTGATCGAGTTGTGGCTCCAGTCGAACCTACGGGAGATTTTTGGGAAATAGAGGATGCCCTTGAGGTTGAAGGGGTAGTCGACGTTGAGGTGGATCCAGAAAATGGGATCGGGTTCAAGAGGATAGAGCGCGCGGTAGAATTCGAGGTATTCCTCATCTGTGCAATCGGCTGCATTTTTTAGCCAAAGGGGTTGTTTTTTGTTGATTTGAGAGCCGTTAAGATAGATGGGAAAAGGCAGATACGCGCAGTATTGCTGCAAAATTTTACGGAATTTGGCCTCTTCGAGAAATTCGTCATTTTCTTTGTCCACAAAGAGGGTGATTTGTGTGCCCCGTTCTTTTTTAGAGCCGGAATCTAAAGTATAAGATGTGGATCCGTCGCAAATCCAAAGCGCCGCTTCTGCGTTGGGTTGGTAGGAGAGCGTGTCGATCTCCACTTTTTCTGCAACCATATAGGCGGAATAAAAGCCGAGTCCAAAGTGGCCGATGATCTGGTCTTTTTCATTTTGGGAGCTGTACTTGTCCACGAATTCTTCTGCGCCGGAGAAAGCGACCTGGGCGATGTATTTTTCTACTTCATCTGCTGTCATGCCGATGCCGTTATCAGAAAATGTCAGCGTGCGTGCGTCTTTGTCTATAGAGATGTCAATGCGGAAGTCTTCATCTGGAGTTGCGATTTCGCCGTGCTCACGCAATACTCTGCATTTCTGAATCGCATCGCAGGAATTGGAGACGAGTTCGCGAATGAAAATATCCTTATCGGAATAGAGCCATTTTTTGATGATGGGAAGGATGTTTTCAGTATGGATCTTCAATGTGCCGGTTGTCATGAATGCCTCTTATTGTTTTGTAGATTTGTTATACTTTCATGAGAGTTTTTTTGCGACCCATTTTCCGTGATTTTCAGATGAAAAATGCACAAGGGTGCAATTGTCAATTGCCCAAGGATGGGATTCTATTCCGAGCAGACTGCAAAGCGCCCAATGAACGCCGCCATGCGCTACAACGAGTGAAGGTCCAGGCATTGTGAGGGCTTGATTGATTCCCTCTTTCACCTTATCCATGAAGAGTTTTGCGACTCCAATAGTTGGTGGGGAGGAGTACATCCCCAAGGCTGCCATTTCTTTCCAAATTTTGGCGGTGCATTCTCCTAGAAGCGGGACTTCATGATGAGGGACCTCTAGTCTTGCCGTGATGATTTCTTTCGTTTCCTGCGCGCGTTTCATAGGACTGCAGCAGATTGTCTGAATAGGCAGAAGTGCGATGATGGGCTCAATAGCGAGGGCTTGGTTTCTTCCTGTCTCATTTAGAGCAATATCTTCTGGATGGTCGTCTTTGTGTTTTCCATCGTGGATATTGTGGTCTGTTTGTCCGTGCCGGATAAAGTAGAATTCTTTTTTCTGGATCATACATTTTATCCCAGTAATGAAGCTCTATAGTTTTGCAGGGCTTGTTCAGCGCCTGCCATTAGTGGCATTTTTTCGAGATCTTGAGGATCTGTCCAAGCGTAGTTTTGATGTTCCCCAGACAGGCAGATATCTGGAGCGTAGGGCAACTTCAGTTTGAACATATGGTAAACGTAGCTAACATCCGGTTTCCGAATATAGAGAGGTTTGATGTACTCGATTTGGGAAGGATCCTCCAAACGGATGCCTGTCTCTTCAAATAATTCCCGCACTGCGGCATCTTTCAGGGGTTCATCGATCTCGACTTTTCCCGCAGGAACACCCCACTTTCCCGGTTCTCGTCTTCCCAGGGCATTTTGAAGCAGGAGAAGTTTACCTTCTACTTCGATATAGCAGCTTGCCACTTCTACCAAGGGCGCAAATCCCTCAGGCTTTTTCTCAAAAACTTGAACGTCAAAGTCCATATTTTACCCATTGTTAGGAGGTATTTTACAGCTTTTTTTATCGATTGTCGATGGACAAACTTTTTTTAACTGGCGGCTTTGTTGTTTTTATAATAATAAAAATATTTCTAATCGACATGTTCAATGAAGGCTTATTCATTTATTTGAAAAAGGAGGTGTTTTAAAAAATATTTGACATTTTTTGCGAATAACCTTTATAGGTCAAATAAATGAGAAACGGTATTGGACATGAGAAAATTTATTTGGACTGTGTTATGTTTAACAGGTTTGGCGAGCTTTCAAAATCTTGAGGCATCTCCGACTGGCCTTATGAGCCCAACTGTAAGACCTGTAAAAGGAAACACTGCCGAAGTTGCTAAAGCCCCTCTTGCTGCGCAAACTTCTTCAGATAACTCTAAAACCTTGCCAACTGAAACAGTCCGGAGATTAGAATTCTCTGCTCGGTTTGCATGGTTCCTTCCTCAATCGGGCCGCATTCAGAGAGTTTATGGGCATCATGGATGTCCGGAATACGAATTAGAAGCTTCGATGTCTCTTGACAGCGTGCCTAATTGCTCATGCCATGCTCATGATAAAAGGTGCGAGCCGCATTGGATCGGATGGGGAAATTGGAGTATTTATGAGCAGTCAGGGCATTCCACTTGCTTGAAAAATTCTTCGCACATGATCAACAACGCAGCAAATTTTGGAGTGAAGTATTATTTCTTCCATATGCATGGTTTCCGACCCTATTTGGGATTCGGACTGGGATTTGCTCATGTTCGATTCAGCGATCATTCCAAGTATGTAAGACACCATGTTGATAAGTGGGGACCATCTCTTTTAGTAAAATCTGGAATTGAGTGCGATTTCTTGTGTCATTGGTATGCAGATGTTTTTGTTGATTACGGCTCTAACTGGTTTAGCGCGCCGCGTTCTAAGCATTGTGTAAAAACAAACGATATCAATACGGGCGGCGGGAAGTTTGGTTTTGGTCTTGGCTACCGTTTCTAATCTAAAGCTTCAAGGGGGCTCTTCATTTCAGCCCCTCTTTATCTTCCTTGTGATCCTATCAACTTCATAAAATTAATCTTATAGTTATTTCTTTTTGTTCATTTCTCCACTGCTAAAAAATCGTCGGAGAAGTAAATTGAAAATTTACTTTTGGAAAAGACTCGATGTTCCACTTTTTTCTGGCTCATAGAGCAGAAAAAAGTGGAACATCGAGTGAGAGCCTCTCAATTACGCCTCAAGGAGCATTCATTTGAAGATGTTCACGAAGGTTGCCCATCGTCTAGGGAACGTGCAATTTCTCATCGCATTCTCTGGAGCGCTGATACTAGCTTTGCCTATTGGAATGTGGATCGGATCTTCGATCAGGCCGCATCAGAGGATCCCTTTGAGTGCAGACAGAAAGATGCCCTCTTTTGAAGATGTGATGCTATTCCAGGCAGAACATATCGGAGATATTTCCTATGATCTTGTGCTCAAAAACCAAATGGACAAGAAACCTGTTTTTGCCATTGTCCGGGATGAAAGTGGTGGAGAGTATGTGGTGGTCATCAGTGAAACGGGGGAACTTTCGGTCAGGTCTGTTAAGAGCTTTCTCGAGTGCAAACCCTTTTCAGATGGGATTTTTGCACAATAACAGCGCGTATGCTATCGTGCAGTTTTTCCCCTTCTAAATATAGGGTTCTTTTATGCGTGTTTTTGTAGCTCAGCTCAATCCGATAGTCGGGGATTTGGAAGGGAACACTCAAAAAATCATTCAGGCTTTGGACAGAGCCAGGGCCAAAGCTGCAGATATCGTTTTATTTCCTGAGCTTGCTCTTTGCGGTTATCCACCGGAGGATTTGCTGCTTCACCCTTCTTTCATTGATGCCCAGGCAAAATATCTCGAAAAGATTGTTCATGCGTCATCCGGTCTGATGGTTGTTGTCGGATTAGTGAGGCGCGATACTACCGATGGAGAAAAACCGATTTTCAATAGTGCTGCGGTGATCCGCGATGGAAAGCTGCTCGGCTTTGAAGACAAACGTTTGCTTCCCACCTACGATGTTTTTGATGAGAGGAGGTATTTTGAGCCAGGCGGAAAGATTTGCATTTGGGATTTCAAAGGAAAAAAAATAGCCGTTTTGATCTGCGAAGATATTTGGCAGCATGCAGGTTATGTGGGCTACACTCAATACGCAAGGGATCCGGTGATGGAGCTCGTTCCTCTCAAGCCCGACCTCGTTCTTAATCTCTCAGCTTCGCCTTATCAATTCCAAAAGCCCGACGTGCGCGTCAAAGTATGCTCGAAGTGTGCAAAGACGTTGCATTGCCCTGTGATCCTTTGCTGCCAGGTCGGAGGGAATGATCAGCTCGTCTTTGACGGCTACAGTCTTTTTGTCGATGAAGAAGGGTCCCTTCGGCAGGCGGCGAAGGGGTTTGAAGAGGATGATATGATTGTCGACCTTGACGCTGCAGCTTGTCCTTTCTCATTTACCTACGATCCCATCAAAGATCTTTACCAGGCGTTAGTTCTTGGAGTGCGCGATTATTTTCATAAGTCGGGATTTAAAAAGGGATGCCTTGGCCTTTCGGGAGGAATTGATTCCGCTCTTGTCGCCTGTATCGCCGTTGATGCCCTTGGGAGGGAAAATGTTCTTGGGATCACGATGCCCTCTCGCTATAGCTCCGGCGGCAGCATTAGCGATTCTGCGGTCCTTTCCCGCAATTTGGGCATCGAGATGTTGGAGATTCCGATCGAAGGCCCTTTTCAAAATTTTCTAGATCTGTTGGATCCTTTCTTTCAGGGCAAAGGACCGGATGTCACAGAAGAGAACCTGCAGGCGCGGATCCGAGGGGTCATTTTGATGGCGATCTCTAATAAGCTTGGCCATATTGTTTTGAGCACGGGGAATAAGAGCGAGATGGGGATGGGCTATTGCACTCTTTATGGAGATATGTGCGGGGGCTTAAGTGTGATCTCCGATGTGACCAAGCAACAGGTTTATACTCTTTGCCGTTTTCTGAACCGTGAAAAGGAAGTGATCCCTCGGTCGATCATCGACAAGGTTCCTTCCGCAGAGCTTCGTCCAGATCAAAAGGACAGCGATAGCTTACCTCCTTATGATGTCGTCGATAAAGTGCTGCAAGGTTATGTCGAGGAGTATTTATCGCCGGAAGAAATTGCAGCAAAGTACGATATTCCCCTTGCTGTTGCCATCGATCTTGTCCGCAAGATCCATCGCGCAGAGTACAAGCGCCGGCAGGGAGCGCCTGGAATTCGCGTCAGCAGAAAGGCATTCCGGGTCGGCAGGCGTTATCCTATCGTTCAAGGCTGGGTTTAATTTTCCTTAAAACTTCACAGAGCATGGCCTGGCTTAGTTTCCCCGTATTGGTATTTTGGGGGCTGGGATGGTAGCAGGTATAGAGGTCGGGGAATCCTTCCAGGATGTGTTTTTCTCCATGGTGGAAGCGATGGGAAGTTTTTGGTCCGCCTTGCGCCCTGACATACTGAAGATAGGCATCGCAAGCAAAGCCGCCTAAGACGAGCACCGCTTTGATTTTTTTTAAGAGGAAGAATTCATTCACAAGAAAAGGCATGCACCGTTTTTTCTCGGCAGCTGTGGGTTTGTTGTCAGGAGGAACGCATTTGACAGCAGCGGTGATGTAACAACCATTAAGCTTAAGTCCGTCATGCAAATTCTCAGAGGTTGGCTGATTGGCAAATCCTTCTTTGTGGAGAGCTTTAAAAAGAAATTTCGCGGACTCATCGCCGGTAAAAATCCTGCCTGTGCGATTGCCTCCTTGAGCTGAAGGGGCTAGCCCTAAAATCAAAAGAGATGCCTTTGGATCGCCGAAACCAGGAACGGGTTTTTTCCAGTAGGGCTCATCTGCGAACTGCTTTTTTTCAGGAACATTTTCTCGGAATTTGACAAGACGAGGACAGAGCTTGCAAGAAGCTATAGAGCAACGAAGATCTTTTATCGTCTTTAGCATTCGTCCCAAGTGAATGGAATCACGTTTTTAAGTTCGTCTAGATTGTGTTTGAGCTGCATGAGCCTATCAAACCCAACAGCGACGCCGCAACAGTCGGGGAGCCCAAGCTCAAGTGCGGTTATAAAGCGTTCATCGATTTTTAAGCTATCTTTGCCAGCATTTAGACGCGCGAGATTGGAGCTCTCTAAGCGTCTACGTTGCTCTACGGCATCTGTCAGCTCGTGATAGCCGTTAGCAAGCTCGATCCCTTTGTAATAGACCTCGAACCTGCAAGCGACAGGTTCTCCACTTGGAAGGACGAAGGTTTTGGAGAGGGCGGCCTGGGAGGCTGGAAAGTACTTTAAGACAAAGAGGTGATCCAACCCAAGTTTTGGTTCGATCAGAAAGCTGACCAGCAGCTGCAAAAGGGTGTCGCGGTCCCAGCTGTTCGCATCTTTGGGAAGATCAAGCCGATGAGCATTTGCCAGGTCTAAGAGCTCTGAGGTGGAAGCCAAGAGGTAGTCGATGCCGAGAAAATGCTGCAACATCTCGCGATAGGTCATCACTATGGTGGGGAGATCTCCCAGAAACAGGCGTGCAAATTCAAGCGTTTCTTCGATCATTTGCTCAAACGAAAAACCGATGCGGTACCACTCCGCCATTGTAAATTCAGGATTATGAAGAGGTCCGATTTCCCCATCGCGGAAGACATGGCTGATCTGATAGATATCGCCGATTTCGGCGGACAGAAGTCTCTTCATTCCATATTCGGGAGAGGTGTGGAGATAGCCAACTGCCGTATTTAAGTTTAGCGCCACTTTCATGACATCGATGTGCAGATCGATGGGGGCGGCGGGGGAAAGGGCAGGGCAATCGACCTCTATGACATCTCTAACATGAAAAAAATCGCGCGCTTTGCGAAGCATATGCGCGCGGTCTTTGAGAAAGGGGATCTTATCTAATAGAAGATTAGATTCGAGAGACGTATTCACCGGTGCGTGTGTCCACTTTAATTTTTTCTCCCTCTTCGATGAAGATGGGAACTTGAATGGAAGCTCCGCTATCTGTTGTGGCAGCTTTTAAAACACGTCCTGAAGTATCGCCCCTAGCGCCGGGATCTGTTCTGACAATCGTCATCTCCATGAATGTGGGTGGAGTAACATCGATCGGCTGGCCTTTATAGAACAGAACATCATAGAGGACCTCTTCCATCAGCCACTGTGATTTACCCTCAACTAGAGAGTTAGGAAGGGTGAGCTGCTCAAAGGTCTTGTCGTCCATGAAAATGACGCCATCTGCTTCTTTATAGAGCATGCGCATTTTGTGCTCTTCGACATCTGCCTCGTCTACTTTTTCACCCGATTTGAATGTTTTTTCAACAACTCGGTTTGTGATGAGGTGTTTTAATTTGATGCGGTTAAAGGGTTGGCCTTTGCCCGGTTTGACGAATTCGTTCGCGACGACGGTGTATGGTTCGCCTTCAACTTCAACTTTATAACCGGTTCGGAGATCGCCTGTGCTATGTTGTGCCATGCTATTGAATCCTTAATGGTAGTGGAGCATTTTATTGATGAGGGTAATTTTAGAGGGGAAAAGCTTTAAAAAGCAAGCGCTAGCACCTGGTTAATAAAGTTTTTGACGTGTTTGGGTTTCAAATTTTCATTTGAAAAAAGTTTGGGTAGATCAAAGGACAGAGCTTTTAGCGAGTAGAGGTTCCTTGTGTACCTACAGGAAAATGGCGGTTGATAAGATCGTGGATGCGCTGGCGCTCTGCCCCAAGCTCATTGAGATTGGTCCGGAACTGCTGGTTATTGGCCAGCATGTTGCTTGAGGCATCGCGGATGGCCTGGTCGAACTGGTTCCTAAGTTGGACAAGGGCCTGGTGGATCGTTTGGAAGTTGGCGCGCTCAGCCGCGTATTGCAGCTGAATCTGGTGGAGCTGTTGGGTTGCTTGGGTGACTTGCCCCTGAAGGGCGGCAAGCTCCTGTATTCTTTCGTGGACGCGATTATCCGCGCGCAAATCGGCGAGGTATTGGCCCAGCTGCACTAGCTGAGCGCCAAGTTCCTGATGCTGGGAAGATAGGTGTCCTATAATCTGCTCGCAAAGCGCTCTAGAGCTTAGGATCTGCCCATCGAGGGTCCGGAGGCTCTCATTAAAGCCGTTTACATGTGCATGCAGGTGGGTGTTTCCTTGTTGAAAGCGGACCATCTCCGAACGGATCTTTTCGGCGCTCTCCCGCAGACCGGTTACTTGGAGGGTGAGCTGGGCCACTTGTTGATTTAACCTGGCGTTTGTCTGGGTTAGATTTTGGTTGTTTTCACGAAATTGGGTGTTGTTTCGGGTAAGGTCGCGGTTGGAAGCTGTCAGGCGGTTATTTTCATTGCGCAAGGAAGTTGCTATATTTTCAAACCTCTCCCTGGTTTCTCTTAGAGCTGTAGCCGTGCTGGCAAGACCTGGAAGTATTGAAAATTGGCGCATGTAGAAAGAACTGATGGCGGATGCGATGGAAAGCAAGAAAAAGGAAGAACAGACAAAAGTGGATCCTGAGAGAAATGTGATCACAAAGCAGGTGATTGAAAGAATGGTGCTGCAATCCATTAAGACTACTTTCCAATTGGCGCTTACGCGTCCGAGCAGTGGATTTTCACAAATGTAATTTTTACATAGTTTGAAGGGAGAAAAGCTTCCGTTTGTCACAGGTGGGGCGGATTGTATCCCATGCATGAAGACCTCCTAAAAAGAGGAAAAGAATTTTAAGGATAGGTTCCAGAGAAATATTAAAGCAAATGTTTTACCGAAGAGGCTTCGGATGGCTATAGTTGCACAATGATTTGGTTTTGAGTATGATCAACATAAAGACGGAGAATATGGTATGGCAGCTGGAGTTACTGAAGAGCAATTTGCAAAAGATACATTGGAGCGTTATTCAGGATGCGAGATTTCAGAGTTCCACTCGAACCTCTTGCTCACCAATTTTCCTCGCTATGTCGACTACTTCGCTGAAAGCCGTGGGATAAAAGTCATCGAGGGCTCGATGTTCAAAGTCGCCCATTCCCCAAAAGACAATGTGAGCATCCTCGATTTTAAAATCGGGTCGCCTGCTGCAGCGCTAGTGATTGACCTCTGCTCCTTTCTTCCTATCAAGACAAGCCTGCTTCTCGGCATGTGCGGAGGACTTAGACGCCGTTACCAAGTGGGAGATTATTTGGTTCCTGTCGCCAGCATTCGCGGCGAGGGGACATCGGATTTTTATTTCCCTCGGGAAGTTCCGGCCCTCTCCAACTTCTTGATGCAAAAAGCAGTGACAGAAGTTCTCGAGCTAGAAAAAGCTGTTTACCATATCGGGATCACTTATACGACGAACACCAGGTTTTGGGAATTTAACGAGGAATTTAAAAGCCTGCTAAAAGCGACAAAGGCGCAGGCCATTGAAATGGAGTGCGCGACTCTTTTTGCGGCGAGCTACAAGCGCAAATTTACGCTTGGAGCGCTGCTTCTCATTTCCGATCTTCCGCTCAATGCGGATGGGGTGAAGACAAAACGCAGCTCAGAATCTGTCTATGATAGATATACTGCTGATCATGTGGAAAAAGGTGTTGCGATCTTGAAAGTAGCGCGTCAGATGCAAGAGCAGCACATCAAAGGCGCCTACCACCGAAATATCGGTCTTGGCACCCCGAAAACTCCTCGTTAGATCCTAGGCCACATCTTGATGTTCAGGGTTCCTTGAGACAGCGGAATGATGTATTCGCTGTTTGCATTCAGTGCCAATGTTCCATTTTCGCCGCTAATCTTGCACTCTTTTGAGAACCAGTTATTTTGCGTGATTTTCATTTCAGATTTGAAGCGCAAAGGGTGGGTGTACGATTGCATAGGGCCTGTGAGCTGTTTTTCAACCACATCGACAGGGTCGGACACATAGCTGAAATCTTCTCCCCTTTCGTAGGAGTCAGTGCACGAGGGCATTTTATCTGAATTTGTGTAAGAGAAGATAAACTGCTTTAGTGTTTTGTCGTAGGTGACACTAAAACTATTTCCCTCTAAGCAGAATTGAATATTATCGATGAATCCGGCTTCCACTTTCTGCATATTCTCGTGTGTCAAATCAGAAGGATAGGGGAGATTCGAATGGAATTCGACCACAGGGTAATAATGCGTCGCCTGGATTTCTTGGGGAGTCAATTCTAATGCCGGCAGAATCGCTTTTTCTTCAAAAACTCTAAAGTCTATGGGGTCGTAGTGGTAATGCTGAATGGCTTGCATACCGAAAAGTTTGCGGATGAAGTTGACGACTTTAAGAACGGTACTGCATTTTTCAGCCGCTTTATTTCCTCGCTCAAAAAGACTGTTCAGATCCTGGAGATTTGTCGAGAAAATGCGAGCGCCGTAAGTTTTATGGGAATGGATTTCATTTTTGAGGTCTTGGAGCTCAGGGCTTGTTCGATCTTGGTTTTGCAAGTTTTTTAGTTTTTTGTGGACAGCTATTAAATCTTGATTTTGGCTGAAGTGAAAGTAGCGTTTTAAGTGATCAAAACGGGAGGAAGGAGTAATAGAAATTGCTCCTTGAGAATCCAAGGAAGCATGTCTGTTCTGGTAGCTCCAAAGGCTCTGAGGTCCGCCGCCCATCGTATATCTGGTGCCACCATCCGGCAATTTTTCTGTCGTTGTGTCGCTTTTCCAAAGTGCATGGCGACTTGTGTAAAAATCATTTGAAAAAACAGCTCTTGTTGACATCGATTTTTCCTCCTATAAAAAGGGAGTATTTTACGCGAATGCCGATAAATTGTCAATTATGCTATTATTAACCGTTTTATTGTTTTAGTTAATTTCATTTAAATGAGTTAGATTATTATTTTGTTTCATTAAATTTTTTTTTGTGTCGTAAAGTACCCCTTTCTTTTAAATGAAAGATTCATTAGAAAAGGCCTATGCAGCACTATATTCAAGGAAAGATTTCACCGCCTGTTCGACGCAACTTGTTTTATTTCAAAACAGGAAGCGGCTTTTTTTCGTTTTTTAAACAGCACCCTCATCTATGCGATTTGATTTTGATTCTTTTGGCTATAGGCATGACGATTGGTTTTATCTCTTATTTCCAAAGGTTTTGGGAGCCGCTGCAGGCGAAGGTTGTAATTGATCTTTCTCCTTTCGCTCTGCCCAAATACACTTTTTATTCGATGAGCCGCGGGCTGCTCGCTTATTTTCTTTCGCTGATCTTTAGTCTCGTTTGGGGATTTTGGGCAGCTAAAGATCGCGTTGCGGAGCGTTTATTGATCCCGGTCCTCGATGTTCTTCAAAGTATTCCCATCCTCGGATTTATGCCGGGGCTGATTCTTCTTTTGGTAGGACTTTTTCCTCATAGCAATGTGGGGTTAGAGCTGGCCTCGATTGTGATGCTTTTTACGAGCCAGGCGTGGAATATGGCGTTTGGGGTCTATCATTCCATTCGTATCATTCCACAGGAGAAGATCGACTGCACCAAAGCTTATCGGTTTAGCGGCTGGCAACGCATCAAATGGCTGGACCTCCCTTCCACTGTTATCAGTTTGGTGTGGAATAGCATCATGAGTATGGCAGGCGGGTGGTTTTTCCTGATGGTCAATGAGGCGTTTAGTTTGGGAGATCGCGATTTTAGACTGCCGGGAATTGGATCTTATATAAGCGCAGCTGCTGCAGATGACAATACTCTCGCAATTCTTTGGGGCATTTTGGCCATGATCGCGCTCATTGTTTTTCTCGATTATTTTCTGTGGAGGCCTCTTGTTGTATGGTCCCAGAAATTCCGCGTTGAAGAAACAAGCTCAAATGCGTGTGCAGATTCTCTTATTTTCGAGATCATCTCTCATTCTTTTTTAGTCAGTAAAATGCGGCAGGGCATCCATTTTTTAGGCAGTTTTACCCCTGAAAAAAAATCCCGTTTTTTAGGAGCGCCTGTGCTTGGGGCCTCGCGCTTTTGTTTGGTTGTTTTTTTTATCCTTATTGCTACAGCTCTTTTTTTCCTCTTTGATAAGGTTTTAACAATTCCACTGGATCAATGGCTTCATTTGGGACAGATGACTCTTCTTACTTTTGGCAGGGTCACCACCTGCGTTATTATTGGCACCTGCATCGCACTTCCCCTTGGGTTAATGATCGGCTTATCTGAAAAAATATCAAAAAGACTTGAACCCGTAATCCAGATCGCAGCTTCCTTTCCTGCAACCCTTCTTTTCCCTATCCTCATTCTGCTATTTAGTTACGCAAATATTCCTCTTGGTGTCGGGAGCATTATTCTGATGTTAATGGGGACGCAGTGGTACATTTTATTCAATGTGATTGCCGGCGCGAAGGCAATGCCTTCAGATTTAAAGGAGGCGTTAATCACATTCCGATTAAAGAAGATGCAGCGTTTTCTAAGTCTTTATTTACCGGCTGTATTCCCCTATTTGGTCACAGGTCTTGTGACAGCTGCCGGGGGAGCTTGGAATGCCAGCATTGTGGCCGAATACATTTCTTATAAAAAGCAGGTGTTGACGGTTCCGGGAATAGGTTCTACGATCAGCCTCAGCGCTCAAAATGGCGATATTCCTCTTCTGGTAGCAAGTATTTTAGTCATGTCTTCTGTGGTTGTGATCTTGAATTATCAAATTTGGTTAAGACTTTACCATTATTCTGAAAAACGGTTTTCCTTGAACTACTAGGAAGGTGTCTGTGAAACAAGAAACCCAGCTCTGTGAGGCGAAGGGAATTGGAAAAGACTTTGAGCTGCCTGACAATCATATTCTTCATGTGCTCGAAAAAATCGATTTAAAGGTCTATCCCAATGAGATTCTCGCGATTATCGGGCCATCGGGATGTGGAAAATCCACATTTATCCGCATCCTCGCCGGCCTGATCCCTCCGACCCAGGGACAGATCTTCTATCACGGCAAAAAAATCACGGGTCTGCTGCCCAATTTTTCTCTGGTATTTCAGAATTTTGCTCTTTTTCCCTGGATGACCGTGAGACAAAATATTGAGATGGTCTTAAAACCAATGGGTTTAGGTGAAGAGGAGATCAAGAAACGGACCATTGAGTCTATTGCGCTGATTGGACTATCTGGATTTGAAGAGACTTATCCCAAAGAGCTTTCAGGAGGGATGAAACAAAGGGTAGGACTTGCAAGAGCTTTAGTGCGCAATCCTGAAATCCTGCTTCTCGATGAACCTTTTAGCTCCCTTGACACCTTCACTGCAGAGATTTTGCGCAGAGAGCTTGTCAATATCTGGGAAAATAAGGAAAAGGCGCTCAGCTCCATTGTTTTGGTTTCTCATGATATTAGGGAAGTTGCCTTTTTGGCAGATCGTATTGTGATGATGGAGGCCAATCCCGGTCGGATCCGATTTGTCATGGAAAACAAATTGCCGCGGCCAAGAGACTATCGTTCGAAAGAATTTTTAAAGCTTGTCGACGAGCTGCACGATGCTTATACCCAGGAAGAAGCTCCCTCTGCACCCATCACGCCTCTACTCTCTGTGAGCCCGGATGAAATATTAGGTTTTCTTTCGTACCTTCGCCGTTTTGGGGAATCCAACGATCTGTATCAAATCGGGGCGGGAAGCATGGATCACTTCGACCGTGTATTGCTTGATGCGGACGTTGCTGAAATGTTAAATTTTGTCGAAATTACGAAACGAACGATCACATTATTGGACGCAGGGAAAAAATTTATCTCCGCAGATAGCCATACCCGGCATCTCATTTGGAAAGAGCAGCTCCTCAGCCTTCCTCTTTTTGGCAAAGTAGTAGAGTGGCTTAAAGGCGCCCCTAAGCATCATTTGGGCTACAAAGAATTAGCAGCTCTTATCGGCAAGGAAATGCCGCTGCAGGACGCCAAAGAACAATGCAAAATCCTCATCAGCTGGGGAGCTTATGGCAATTTGTTTAATAACCACAAGCTCACTAGAACCGTGTCCTTAAAAGAGGAAAAAATAAAGCAGCATCATTAGATCGCTTGCTTGTTTTTAGATTCGTAAAAATTGGCCCCCTCCTTTCTTTTTGAAAAAGAGGCAAAAAGGCCGCGGTGATTTAATTTTTGTGCATAGCTCTGAATTTGAGATTCAGAAATGTGCATGTCCATGTCGATAAAAAGAAAGACATCAGGTGGGCTATTGCTGTTTTGTAGGCTGGCAAAAAATTCAGTAGATAGTTGATGCAGCGCCACTACTGTTGTATTTGGAGTTGCCCACTTGGCGATTGTCTCAAAATTTTTCACCATTTTTAAGTCGAATGTTTCATCGACAAGAGTCCATTCAGAAACGGGGTATCCCTTCTGATGGGCCAGGGTGTGGATCTCAAGTTCGTGAAATGCCACGCCGGCTCCGATACTTGCAATGGAGAGGGATTTTTTTTCAGGGAAAAAAGTAGCAATTTCTCCGATCAATTCACGGCTAAAGTAATTGCGCATTTCTCGTCCCATAAGGTCGCAACAGTGGCATTCTCCTATTCCTCCTTGAAATCTTCCGATATCTCCGAGAAAGAAGACGCCATCGTTTTTCAAGAGGATTTCTGCGTTGTTTTGGATTAGAGAGATAAGTTTTTGGCAAAAAACTTCATTTGTTTTTTCGGCCAATTCTATTTTGACTTTCAATCCATCCAATTCATTATCGATCGTTTCTTTTTCTTCAACAGAGTTGGTTAGGGTTATGTTTTGGCAAATTGTTTGATATTTCTCTTTCCACTCCTGACAGCTATTATTCGATATGCTGGTGAACATTTTTGAAAATACGAACGCGTATTTAAAATGCGCACTGAATAAATCCTTGGATTGGTACGATCTTGAAAGTTGAAAGAACTCATTGCATTTCACCCCGTTTCCGATATGATCGTCTAGAACTTTGTTCAATTCACTTGCATCGCTGCTTACAGACTGAAAATTTGTACTTTGAATTGCATGCATAAAAATTAACTCCTTTATTTGTGATCTTTATTATTTTTTTGATGTTCGTAATATGTAGCTGATGTCCCTCCTTTTGAAAAGTAGACATCGAGACCTGTGTGGTCCAAATTTTTAGCAAATGGAGCCGTATTTAGTTCTTCGAGGGTATTGTTCACCTTTTTTTTCAAAGAACCTTCTAATTGGATCCACCATTTTAGTGCTGTTATTATCATAAATAGCGGCTGTTATATTAATAACTAAATTATATAGTAATTGTTAATTTAAATCAATGGTTTAGTTATGTAATTTAACGGGCGGGGGTGCATTCTTAATAAGCTGAGAATGAGTGAGTTGCGGTTTGAAATGCGACCCCAACCGCTTCCGGATTTTCAATCCAGGGGAAATGGCCCGCATTGGGAATAGATTGGAAAGTGATATTACCCCGTCTGAACTCTGCAAGGTTGCTGAATAAATGCAGCGGGGTGATGAGGTCGAATTCTCCACTTAGGATCAGTGTGGGGATTTTAGGGATCCATTTTGCTGCATAGGTGGAGTCAAAATGCTCCTCAGACCAAAGACAGCTTTTCCAGTTGTAGGGGAGATTTTCTAGGAGCTGCTTTCCTTTAGCCTGTCCTTCTTGGGTAAAGAGGTAAGGGGCAAAGGCGATTGTGAGTTTTTTTAGGGCTGTGTTGTTTGGATTCTTTCGGTAGTTTGCCTGGAGTTTGTCTAAGTTTGGGAGGGGATTTTTTTCGATCTCTTCTGCAAATGCTGCTTGCCAACTGGCGTCTGGAGCTGAGTCGAGAAGGATTAATCCTTTCAAATGTTTTTCGAGCTGAGGTGTTGAGAGAGCAAACATTCCACCTGTGGAGTGCGCGACTAAGATCACATTGTTAAGTTCGGTGACAGCCTCTATCAGAGCTATTGACCAGTTCTCGAAAGATCCTTGAGTGTTCGATCCATCTCCTGGCAAATCGAGGAGCCAGAAGTTGCCGGGTATTTTGAGGAGGTCCGTGAGGCTGCAGAGGTATTCCGAGCCAAGACCTGGACCTCCGGGCAAAAAGATCCAATTAAAGTTAGCATTTTCTTCAGGGCGGATGCATTGGAGGCGAGCGCTAGATTTGGTCCAAAAGCAGTTCATGTTTTTTTTAGCCCAAAGTTTGCAGTGAGAGAGTCTGTGATTTGTTTTTCCAGCTCGTCCGGTTTTTTAGTTTTGGGGAGAGCGAGCGTTTTTTTAACGGGGGTTTTGCCGCTTTGTCTTTCTGCTGTGAAGGTGAGGTTTTCGAATTTGAGCAAGGTGAAGTGATGGATGGAGGCAAAAAGACGCAGGCGCGTGAGATGGTAGAGCCAGAGGACCTGCGGCGGGTAGGGGCCGAACCTGTCTTTGAGCTCGGCTAGGATCGCATCGATTTCTTCGAAAGCGGTTACTTCTCCGAGGCGATGATAAATTTCCATGCGGAGCGAGGTTTCATTGATATAACTTTCAGGAAGTGAGGCATCGTAGGAAAATTCCATCTTGACCTCAGTAAAGGAGGGAGATCTATTGTGTTTGATGGCGTCGATGGCTTTTTTGAGGAGCTTGCAATAGAGATGAAAGCCGATAGAGGAGACTTGTCCCGATTGCTGAACGCCGAGGATATCGCCTGCGCCTCGGATCTCGAGATCGCGCATGGCGAGCTTCATTCCTGCGCCAAACCCGGAAGATTCCGTGAGGGCGTGAAGGCGTCTGCGCGTAAGTTCTGGCAGCTCGCGGGATACGGGAACCAAGAAATAGGCAAACGCGGGGCGGTTCCATCTTCCGACCCTTCCTCTCATCTGATAGAGATCTGCAAGGCCAAAGGTGTCGGCTCTATCGATAAGGATCGTATTGGCATTGGGGATGTCGATGCCGTTTTCGATGATGGTCGTCGCAACGAGGATGTCGGACTCTCCCGTTTTAAAGGAGTGGAAGACGGTGTCGAGCTCATCTGCTGACATCTGTCCGTGTCCGGTGACGATCCTCGCTTCAGGGAGCATTTTTTGGAGCTCTTCAGTGACGCGGAAGATCGACTCGACGCGGTTGTGGATGAAAAAGGCTTGGCCATCGCGGGAGAGTTCGCGAAGAAGTGCGTTTTTGATGAGCCCGAGGTTGCGCTCGGAAATCATCGATTTGATGGGAAGTCTGTCTTGCGGAGGAGTATTGATAACGGAGATCTCTTTGGCGCCGATGAGGGAGAGATAGAGGGTGCGCGGGATCGGTGTGGCTGATAAGGTGATGCAATCGACGCCTGTTTTGATTTTTTTTAAGTGCTCTTTCGCGCGCACGCCAAAGCGCTGCTCTTCGTCGATGATGAGAAGCCCGAGATCTTTAAAGAGGACATCTTTGCTGATGATGCGGTGGGTTCCGATCACGATGTCGATTTCGCCATCTGCTGCTTTTTTTAGGGTCTCTTTGATTTCTTTGGGAGAGCGGAATCGTGAGAGGACGCCAATGCGGATGGGGAAATTAGCCATACGCGCGCAGAATGTCTCATAATGCTGCATGGCGAGAACAGTTGTTGGAACTAAGACGGCGACCTGTTTTTTTCCGTCGACTACCGCTTTGAACGCGGCGCGCATTGCAACTTCCGTTTTTCCGTAGCCGACATCGCCGCAGACAAGTCTGTCCATCGCTTTAGCCGATTGCATGTCACTCTTGATGGCATCGATCGCGCCTATTTGATCTTCTGTTTCAGTGAAGGGGAAATCAGATTCAAAGAGGTTCATCGCGTGAGAATCGGGGGCAAAGATGTGTCCGCCGTGGACGGCTCTTTCCGCATACATGCGGATAAGTTGGTCGGCATAGCCGATAATGGCAGCTTGGGCGGCACTGCGCGTCTTGAGCCATCTGTTAGTTCCGAGTTGGCTTAAGCGCGGGACCTCTTCTTTTGTGCCGATGTATCTACTGACGAGATGCGATTGAGAGACGGGAATGAAAAGTTTGCTCTCTTCAGCGTATTCGAGGACCATGAACTCGGTTTCTACACCTGCATGGTTGGGACGCTTGTCGACTCCCAAATATTTAGAGATCCCGTTATGGAAATGGACGACGACATCTCCGGGAACGAGCTCATGAAAATCAGAAGCCGGGGTGTGGTGGGTGTTGCGCCATTTTTGACGGCGGGGTTTCAACCTGTGGTTGAGCTCTGTCATGGGAACGAGGGCGATCTGCGCATCCTCTATAATAAAACCGCTGGAGAGATAGCCGAGGTGGTAATGGGTGTTTTGCGGTGTCCGGATGCCTTCGGTTTTGATTTTTTCGGCAAAAGCGTTTTGCTCAGCTTCTGTGGAGCAAATGAAATGTAGAGTGAGAGCTGATTTTGCATGGCGGTTGATTGCATGCAGCACTTCTTCTTGAGTTGCTGCGGCTTTATTTTCTGAGAGGGAGAAGAAGTCAGCGACAGGGATAAAAGGGTGTAGCCATCGTTTGGCAGAGAAGGTGTGGTCTAAAATTTGGAAGGAAAGGGGCTGCAGCGGTTTTTTTCCGCTGTAAAAGTCTCTGCCCATCTTTTTTTCGATTTTCACATCGGAGAGCTCTTCCATTTTTGTTTGGGTCCAGAAAAGGCGGGAGAGGGCGCTTGTTTTTTCGAGAAATTCCTCAAAAGAGGAGAAGATGGGGGAATTGGCTCCGGGCAGACTTTTGAGGGCGACCCAGCGGTCTTCAATAGTAAGCAGGTCGTTAAAAATGACTAGGGTGTTTTTTCCCAGATAGTCGAGGATCGAATTCAACTCTTGGTTTTTATCAATAAGGGCAAGTTCCGATGCAGGAGGCAGGAAGAACTCTTCGACTTTATGTGTCGATTTTTGAGAGATGGGATCAAAGGTGCGGATCTGATCGATTTCATCTCCGAAAAATTCCACGCGGTAGGGGTCGGGAGAAGAGAGGGGGAAAATGTCGACGATGCCGCCTCTTAGGGCATATTCTCCTTTGTCAGAGACGACAGGGCATCTGCGGTAGCCGAGTTTTTCCAGTTCTTCTGGAATTTTGGCAAAAGAGAAGGCCGCGCCTTTTTTCCAGTTTTTAGTCAGAGGTTTGAGATTTTTTTTCGCGGGGAGTTTTTGAAGCACTGCTTGCAAGGGAGCCAAGATCACGTGCGGCGAAGGGTTGTTCATGATCGAGTGGAGGACTGCAAGCCGCTTTCCAACGAGATCGGGACTGGGGGCGATATCTTCGCCGGGGAGCGTTTCCCAGGAGGGGAAATCGACAGCAGCAGAGAGGGGGAAATAGTTCACATCGTCAAAAAGGCGATCATCAGCTGATCCTGAGATGACAAGGATATGTTTTTTCGTAGCTTTGGCAATCAGATAGATGAGCGCAGCCTTAGGGCCTTCCCAAAGCTCTTCGATCAAAAGGGAGGGTTCCTTTTGGACGATCTCCAGGAAAGCTTCAAGGCTTGCGCTGCTTAAGAGCTCTAGGTCTTTTGGGCGAGCCATTGTTTTGCCTTATCCAAGGCATCTTTCAGCCCTTCTGGGTTTTTGCCGCCTGCTTGGGCAGATTCTGGTTTTCCGCCGCCGCTTCCACCGATGGAGGTAGCGATCTCTTTGATAAGCTGGACGGCCTGAATTCCTTTTTGTGTCAGATCAGAAGACACTCTCACCATGATCTGGCAGCGATCTTCCACTTTAATCCCAAGGACGATGACCCCAGTTTTAAGAGCCGCCATCAGATCTTCTACAAGTTCGGGGAGAAGGTCTGAGTCGATGGATACAATCTCTCCAACGAAAGAATGGGATCCCGCTTTGACAGCTTTTGAGAGCAGATCTTTGGAAAGTGATTTCAAGGAAGCTTTTTTGAACTGTTTGAGCTCAGCTTGTATCTGCTTATTGATCTCCAAAAGAGCGTTTGTGCGCTCGAGGAGTTTTGATGCAGGAACCTTTAGGGCCTCCGCTGCCTTTATCGCAAAATCTTCGTTAGAGTACATCAAATCTTCCGCTTCTTTTCCGGTGACGCCGATGATGCGGCGCACTCCGGAGGAGATGCTTCCCTCTTCTGCGATCCGGAAAAGTCCGAGGGTTGAGACGTTATGGGTGTGTGTTCCTCCGCAGAGCTCTTTGGAATAGTCGATGTCGACAACGCGGACCTTGGAGCCGTATTTCTCACCGAAGAATTGTTTGATGTCGGGATGCTTTTGCGCTTCATCGTAAGAAAGCTCGTACGATTTTACCTCGCGCCCTTCTCGGATCTTCTCATTGACAAGTTTTTCCGTTTGGCGGATTTCATCTGTAGAGAGGGCTTTGTGGTGGTTGATGTCGAAGCGCAATCTGCCCGGTTCAACAAGAGATCCCGCTTGTTTGATGTGTGTGCCGAGCACTTTTTGCAGGGCCCAGTGCAGCAGGTGGGTCGCTGTGTGGTTATTGGCGATTTCTTGGCGCCTTTTTGCGTTAACTGAAGCTGAGACTGGCTCGCCGGGGATGAGGGCCCCTTTTTCAAGCCTTCCAATGTGCACGGTGACGCCGGAATAGGGAGCGTGGCAATCGGTGACCATAAAGTGGGCGCCATGGTGAGAGAGCTCTCCCGTATCACCGACTTGGCCCCCTTTTTCTGCGTAAAAGGGCGTGCGATCGAGAAGGACCATCCCTTCTTGTCCCTCTTGCATCGAATCGACAAATTTTCCATCCACAACAAGCGCTGTGATTGTCCCATCAGCTGAGGTTTTGTCAAAGCCTATAAATTCGCAGGCGCCGTGTTTTTCGATATGATTTTTAAAAAGACTCTCTTCCACTTCCTGGACGTGGACAGCTTTTGCGCTGCGGGATCGTTCTTTTGCTTGGTTCTCAAGGAGCTCAAACGTCTCAAGATTCACTTCCAGGCCGGTATCTTTGGCGATGAGCAGAATTTCTTCGAGGGGAAACCCGTAAGTGTCTTTCAGTTTGAACGCTTCTTCTCCCGTGATTTGTTTAGCTGCGCTTTTTTGGGCGTGTTCGATGACGTTATTTAGGATGTTGCCGCCGCGCTTTAGGGTGCGGATGAAGGATTCTTCTTCTAACGTGAGGACTTCTGCGATCTTGGCCTTTGAACTGACGAGCTCGGGATAATCGGGGCCCATGGAATCGACAAGGCGTGGAAGGATGTCTGCCAGGAAGGGCTCTTGCATTCCAAGCGCTCTGCCGTACCGGACAGCTCTTCTTAATAGCTTGCGCAGGATATAGCCTCTTTCAATGTTGCCGGGTTGCGCGCCATCTGCCATTGCAAAGCTAAGCGATCGCATATGGTCCGCGATGACGTGGAAGGCGGGAGCTATGCGGACGTCATCCGGGTTGTATTTTTTTCCGCTGATATTTTCAATTTGGGCGATCAGGCCGCGGAGAACATCTGTTGCAAAGACGGTCTCGGCATTCATTTTTAAGGCGAGGACGCGCTCAAGACCTGCTCCCGTATCGATCGATTGTTTGGGAAGGGTGGTCATTTTCCCGCTTTTATCGCGGTTAAATTGCATGAATACCAGGTTCCAGAACTCGATGTAGCGGGTCCCGTCGATATCTTCTTTGGGGGATTTGGCGGGGCCGTATTTTTCTCCTCTATCGAAATAGAGCTCAGAGCAGGGGCCGCAAGGGCCGGTATCGCCCATCGTCCAAAAGTTGTCTTTTTCGTCCATGCGGACGATCTTATTTTCGGGAACGATCAGTTTCCAAAGATCAGATGCTTCGTCGTCTTCGCGGAAGACGGTGATCCAGATTTTTTCAGGGTCGAAGTTAAAGATTTTCGTTGACACGTCCCAGGCGAATGCGATCGCTTCTTTCTTAAAATAGTCTCCAAAAGAGAAGTTGCCGAGCATTTCGAAGAAGGTGAGGTGGCGCGCAGTGTGGCCGACGTTGTCGAGGTCGTTATGCTTGCCGCCGACGCGGATGCATTTTTGGGAGGTTGCAGCTCTTGTGTAATCGCGCGCGCTCTTTCCTAAAAAAACGTCTTTAAACTGGTTCATTCCCGCATTGATGAAAAGCAGCGTCGGATCATCATGGGGAACGACAGGAGAGGAGGCTACTACGGTGTGGCCATTTTCTTTAAAATATTTGAGGAAATTGCGGCGAATTTCTTGTGAGAGCATAGGACCTAAAGAGTTGAAAAAAATAGACAGTCCTATTCTAGCCCAAAATCTTACATTCCTGCAATTGCTGGTTAAAATTTTACTTTCCCGTCTTTGATTTCGAAATCGGGTGCTCCAGCATTCGCAGCCAATAGACAGAGGTTGTAGAGCATCTGTGAATCTTCAAAGTGGTCTTTAAAGATGATCTTGTCCGCTTCCAAGACCTTGATCAGTGAAGTCCAAATTTCAAGCGGAAGACCTTGGATTTTTTCTAGCCTTGAGAGCAATGCATGAGCGAAGTCGCGGATTTTTGAATCATCAGAGGCGTCTTCACTTTTTTCTCTGTTTTTAAAGAGTTGCTCAAATAAGCGAACCAAATTTTCGAGTGCAGGGATCGACACCACATCTTGGCAGTTGTAGATCAGTGATAAGATCATTGCATTTCCGTTCCCGGCGAGGGGATCGAGCAGGAGCTCGATCAATAGAGGATTTTCCAGAATGACTGTCACTTGTTTTGATATCTGTATTTCTGGATGCTTTCCTTCTATGACGTTTTTAAGAAGATTAAAATTTGCATCAATGATCTCAAACGATCTCGTTTTGATCCTGGACTTGATATTACTGATCAACGCTTGATCATTGATAATATTCTCTTTCATGGCGAATGCGAGAATGGAAGCGGCGGAGGGGAATTGTTGAAGGTTGAGGGCTGCGTCCAAAATACGGATACAGAGGTTTTCCACATCTTGGGATTGTGCGTGCTGGAAGGTAAGAAACAATGTCAGATTGTTTAAGGCATTGATCACATACAATTCGTCAGTAGAAGCGGCCTTGTCAAGTTCTGTGAAAATGCGTTCTATGAAGGTATAAGCGATCGCTTCGTCCGTCTTGATGACATCAATCAGTGAACGCATGATCGCATTTGGAAGATCTTTGATTTCGTGAAATCTATTCATTAATGAAAAGGCGCTCTTACGGATGATCTCGTCATTCAAATCATCTCCGCTTATTTTTCTGTTTTCAAAGAGGTGGTTGATGAGGCGAACTAAATTTTTGCAGGCGGGGACGGATTCCACGAGATTGCAGTTATCAATTAACAAAAGGATTAGTTCATTCGTATTATCTGTTGGCAAGTGGAGGAGAGCGAAGATGGAATTGGGGTTTTGCAGAAGGATTTGTATATGGAGAGAAAATTGTGCGGGATTTTTATCTTTCAGTTCGTTGAAGATTTTAAGATGCTCGCTAATGATGGCCAGGCATCCGCTCTTAATTTGAGATTGGATCGTAGCAATCTGTGTTTGATTTTTGATGATATTCCCCTTCTCAGCGTACCTTAGAAAGAACGAGGCGATAAGGAAATACTTGAGCTTGCAGGTGGCATTGATAATACGGGTGTAGGTCTTCTCTATGTTCTTGAATTTTTCCGGATGCGTTTTAAGAAGCTCTTCAAGAATTTCCAAAGCCTGGAAGATGACAGGTTCATCAGAGGGCTTGGCATCTTGAAGCAGCTCTAAAGTTTGGGTTTCGAGAATGAGCAATTCAAGGTCTTTTGCCAAGGGATGCGGTTCGCGGAATTCATCGATCATTCTCAGGATCTCGTTTATTTCCCATTCTGTAAGATGTGACCGCTTATCTTTTTTAAAATTCAGAGAAACGATGAGGATTAGCTGAAGGGCATGAAACCTGCGCTCGGGTTCCTCGATCTTTTCTACTTTCAGCAGGAGCTCTTTGCTAGAGCCAAGCATAAGCATGCATTCTATATAAGCTCGTTCAAAATAGAGGAAGTCTTCAGGGAGGAGGGGAAGGGCCTCATACCTTTCAAGGATTTTTATTAACTTGGTACAGGTTTCCCTTTCGTTTTTGTTTGAGGCGTTGAGCGTAATGAAATTTATCGGTTGCATGATGCATTTTTTATAAGCGCGGCCTAAGAGATTTTTTGCAATCTGGGGGCAGTTTTTGAAGATGATTTCGTCTGTTTTTAGGACATCGATCAAGGATAGCCAGAGCCTATACTCCACTTCCGGTATTTTATGAAGACTGCTCAACATCGACGCAGTACACTCAAAGATATTTGTGTCGAGAGAGATGTCTTCGCTTGTTTTTCTGTTTTTATAGAGTTGTTTGAACAGGGAGACCAGATTTTTCAACGCAAGAGGCGATTTCAATGCGGAGCAGTTGTCCATGCATAGAAGGATGAGTTCATTTGCGTTTTTTGATCCAGGAGTTAGCAGAGCAGTGATTAAGGAAGGATTTTGCAGTGCTGTGTTCACAAAGAGAGCTATTTTTTTAGATCCTGCAGCTATTTGTTTTTCGAGAACAGCTGAATACGCCTTGATCAATGCAGCAGGTGTTTCAGCTCCTAGTATTTTTTGCTTGCTTGCTTGGGATAGGAGAGCTTCTGCATCGTCTGGCTTTGATGTCGCGCAGATGAGATCGGAAAAGAGGCTGGCAGCTTTGAGGGGACAAATATACTTGGGTCCTGCCCTTAGAGCTTTATCTGCCTCCAGGAGCAACTTCGGCTCTTTGCTATGGATACAGCCTTCCACAAAAAGAACATAGCAACCCATAGCTCGCTCTTTAAGCTCAACGTTCGTCTGTTTTGCAGGTTTTTCATCTAAAAAGCTCTTCGCAATTTGCAAAGCCTGCAGAGTCTGTGTAAAATGCTTGCTGCTTGGTTTTTCTCTCCACCCGGAGAGCAGCGTTTCACAGCATTCGAGAGATTTTTGATCGCCGGATTGCAAGTGCTTTCCATCGTAGAGAAGGGTAAACGATAAGGCATTATCTTCGAATGTGCAGAGTTTCATTTCTTTAATGAATGCGGATTTGAAAAGTGGCGTTTTAAGAAAGTTGCCTGCAATAGTTTTGAAATTGGGGAGGCCTTTTAGGGAGCGCGCGATCTTTTGAGCCACTTCCTCTGAACAGATTTTAAGCATTTCTTTAAAGATTCCGAGGATGACTTCCTGTCTTTTCTTCCCACTGACCGACGAGTCCTGTTCCTTGAGGGGCAATCGAATCAGAGCATCGAGGAAATTATCTGCAATTTCGTCTTTAAGACCCGGTGAAACAAAACGAAGCGGGGCGATGTCATTGATCAGCTTCTGGATAAATGCGAGGTCGTCCAAGGTGAAATTTTCCTCGCACAGTTTGCAAACAAGAAGCAAAAGACGGGTATGAAAGGGATCCATCTCTGCGGCATGCTCCGAGGTCATTTTTTTAGAAAAATTGCTTAAGAGATGGATTGTTTCTTTGATGAGGCCCATCAGTTGTTTTTTGCTGAGCTCTTCTGTCGATTGCAAGTCCTGGATCCAGGCAAAAGCTTTGATCTCATCTGAAGAGGAATCTATAAAAACGGACTGCTCTAGGGCACAGTGCCAAAGGCCGATCGCAAGTTTTGGAGCTGCTATGGCAAGATCTTGAATGCATGTTAAAAAAATCTGGCTTAAGGGGAGGTTGCGCTGCTCTAATGCAAAAGAGCTCAAGTGTTTAAAGAGTTCAGTGGCATTGATTCCTTTTTCCTCAAAAAACAGATGTGTTTTTTCCACGAGCGCTTCGCAAAGAGAAACGGAGCGAAGTTTCGGAAGGATTCTCAGCAGGAGGTTCAGGATTTCAAGTTCTGGATTTTTCTTTTCCGAAGGTGTAAGAGAGATGTTTTTGTAGAGTTGTTCGAATAAGCAGACCAGATTCTTGGAAGCAATCGGCGATTCCACGTGATAGCTGTTGTGGAGGAGCAGAAGGATCCGATCATTGATGTTTTCCGCTTCTGAAGTTTGAAGCGCGTGAGTGAATAGGGGGTTTTCCAGAGCTGTTTCTATGAACTTGAGTAGTTTATCAGATTTTGAAGCGATGAGCTCTTCGAGAATAGAAAAATACGCTTTGAGAAGAGCTGTGGGAGTGTCAATACTTAGCGTTTTTTTCTCCAGGGCCTCGGAGAGCAGGATTTCTGCGTGGCCTGTTTTCAAATGCATGCAAATCAGATCGGAAAAGAGGCTGGCAAATTTGGCTCTTACGAAAGGGCAAGTAGAGTTTGTTCCACTTCGAAGGGAGCTTTCCGCAGCTTGTTTGACCTCTGTGTTTTTGCTGTTTAGGCAACTTTCCACAAAGTTACTGTAGTAGTTTAAGGCTTGAGTTTGGAGCTTGGTGTCTAACAGAAAATCTTTTAGAAGTTGAAGGGCGGGGAGAACTTGCGGGAACAGATTGATATCAGACTCCTGCTTCCATCTGGTGAGAAGTGTCGAGCAGCATTTTAGGGATTTTTGATCACCTGGCTGCACGAGCTGCTGTTCATTCAAAAGTGTAAACCAGGCGATGCTGCTTGCGAGTGTGCCCTTTTGCATTTCTTCAATGACGATCGATTTGAAGATCTCGATCTTTGGCAGACCGACGTTAACAATAAAATCGCCAGGAAGTGTTGGAAGGTTTGGGAGGACTTTGAAGAAGCGAAGGACCTTGTTCATAGGATTTTCAGCAGCTTCTTCTGAGCAGGTTTTTAATATCCCTTGAATGATTTGGAGGAGGACGTTTAGTTCGTTTTCGTCTAACTTTTTAGAGGCTAACCTGATCAAAGCGTCAAGGAGGTTATCTCCAATTTTGTCCTTAAGGTCAGATGGAAATGGAGCGATGTGCCTGAGTAGATTTTGGATGCATTTGAGGTCCTTTAGGTCTAAATCTTCTTTGCAAAGAGAGCTGATCAGCGATAGCAGCAAAGTATTGAACGATTCTTGCGGCGTTGAATTCTCCCGCTCCAGTTTTTCAGCTATACAGCCTAGGCGGAACACCATATTTTCCAGAGCAGTGATGGATTGTTTTTTGCTTTGAGGGGCCGTCAGCTCTATTTTCTGGATGCAAGCAAAGGCTTCGAGCTCATCAACAGCAGATTCTGCAAAAATCATCTCCTGGTCGGCATATTGCCAAAGGCTTAAAGCCAGTTTTGGAGAAGTTAATGCCAATTCTCGAATGCATGTTAGAAAAAGGGGACTGATGGACAGGTTGCCATTTCCTGCATAGGAGGCTAAACGATTGAAGAATTGTGTGAGATCGCAATTTCTTTTTTCAAGGAGGAGTTTGGTCTGTTGGATGAGTTTTTGGCGTTGTCCTGCCGAAAAGCGTTTTGGAAGGGCTTTTAGCAGGGTAGTGAGCATTTCGGCTTCCAGATTTTTGATATCATCTAATCCATCAGGGAAATAGGTGAGATAGCAAAGATTAAAGGCGATGAGCTGTTCCTCTTTAAGGTGAGGTTTCAATTGCAAGAAAAGTTGCTGAAGTGTTTCAAACCTTGCCCCGAGCGGGGGAAGCATCCCTATCGAGATTTGCTTGTATTTCTCCAATAGTTGCATAAAGTTTTGCAATAATTCCAAAGGGCGTTTGGGCTTTAAAAGATAATAAGTTTGATCGCCCAAGCTTAAAGTGAGCAAATGGGGAGTATGGCCCGCTTGTTCTCCGGATAAGAAAAAGGATAGTTGGAACCATTGAAGTAAAAGGTCTCCCGGGACTTGAAAGAAGAGCCCGTCCACGATGTTGCTGGTCCTCTCCAAGCGTGTAGGATCTATTCTTAAATTTGCGCCGTTGATACAAAAATTGCTGAGTGAGCAGAGGGTCCCGTAAAAGTATTTTTCTTTGTGTTTATTAAAATGGTTTTTCAGAGTTTCCAGGGAATTGGGCATATCGAGAAACTGCAAGTAGATTTCCCTGTTTGTCTCCTCGTCCGGATAAAAGCAGCCTTTAAAGGTGATATTGTCCATTCCTTTAATGCATTTACTGCCGCAGATACGGGAAGTGCGGAGCTCTTTTGTCGTGAGCCCATTGATCGCTTCTTTAATCGATACATCCCGCGAATGAACTTCTAAAGGAATTTTCGAATCGTCGTTTTCGGCACTCAGATATTCAGGTGTGAGATAAATGCGGATGTCATCGCGGTCGAAGGCGGAAGGATTTTTTAAGCCGGGGATGGTGTCGATTGTCCCTTGGTCATCACCGATGCAAATGTCTATGACTGTTTTAAATTCGAGTTCGCCAAATCCGATGATGGAACAGCGGTTGTCGGACGGATGGGATAAATCATCCCAGTTGATTGGAGAGTTGATACAAACCTGATTACTGAAATAGTCTTGCCCGATTTTCTTTAGTTGCCCAAAGGTCCGCTGTTTCTCTGCAAGCCCTAATTGGGTAGCCAAGCAGTCCTCAATGGCAGCTCGGACGTGGGCGCAACAGTCCCTTACTTCGTTATTTATAAAATTGTCGAGGTATTGGGTAGAGCTCAATAGTTTGACGTCGACGGGGATCTGAATTTGAATTAGAAAATCCAGATCGTTGTATCCTGCTTGGGTAGAGTCAAGGATGCACCCGGCCGCACTCCCGATTAGAGCAATACTTACATGATAGGGAACCTCAATTTTTAAGAGTTTATCTTGTAATTGTCTTAAGAACGGGAACAGATCCAGCATCAGGTCTTGAGTGCCATTTTTTCCGGGGATGAGATAGGAATCTTTCAAGATGGAATTTAAAGTTTTTTCTTGACAATCTTCCAGAAAGGCATGGTGAGGCTCGGGTTTGGGTTCATCAATGGTTTTTTTTAAAGAGAGAGAATATTGCCTTCCTTTTGGAATTGGGATTTGAGGCTGAGCGGACAGATGCTCCCTTGCGACCCGAATGGTCAGATTTTGATTCTCCCCACTGGTACCCCCTGGAAGTGAATGAGTTATAGTTGTTATATTTGATTTTTTTGAGGTTGTTTTATCAATACTCATAATAATACCTTGTTTATTGGTATTATTTTATAACATTCAATATTAAATTAAAACATTCAAATTATTATTATAATTTAACACGGCGCTGCGCGGAGGATTAAAGTTATAATTTTGAATCTAGGGTTTTGCTTAAAAGGTCAGTTTGAAATGCTGTATAGAATAAGTTGAATGTGTTTTCGCACTTATTACTGAATAGGTTGTCGAGACGTCCTGATTCAATCTTCTTTTGAGCTTCTTCGATAAACTTTAGATCTTTTATGTAGTTTACATTTTTTGCGAACTCAAGCAGAGCTTCAGCCTGTGCAAAATATTTAAATTTCAGGGCTGTTTGGATCGCGTGCGTGCAGGTAGCCTCGATGTTCTCAAATTTATCTGGGTGGCTTGCGATGAGCTTTTGCAAAACAGCTAAAGATCTTCTGCTTACGGGAGCATCATGCTCTTCAGTACACTCATCGAATATGCGGAAAATTTCAGGTTCAAAAAAGGTGAACTTAAGGCCTTTTTCATATTCATGGGGTTCGCGGTAAAGATCCAACATCTCAAAAACTTTGTTCATGTGCTGTATTGTTGCTTCAAATACGGTTCCTTGGGATTTCAAAAAGCTTAAAGTTGTTTGCATGAGTGCTCCGAATTTGCGGCCTGGATTCATCAGGGCAATTTTTGGCAAAAGCTCGTCAGTGCGACCAAGCATCACTGTAAATTCGATTAGAGTTTGCTGGTAACGCATGAAGTCATCCATACGAAGGGGCAATGTGTCAAATTGGCTGTAGAGATCTAATTGCCTTAAACAAGCATCCCTTTTGTTTTCATTCATATAGTTCTCCACAATGAATTGGTGGGGCAGTAACATTAGGTTTCCCACAACGATTGTAGATAGAGATAGGATGTCATCGAATTTTTCGGGATGAGATTTATAAAGTCTTTGTAAAATTGTAAAAATCCTTACTAAAATCAGAGAGTCTGAGTCTGCAGTACATTTTCTCAGCAGAACTTCCAAGCCACATTCGAGATAAGTAAATTTGAGGAGCTCTTTTGAGGAATGGGATTTGCAGTATTCGTCTAACATTTCGAGAAGCTGTTCCATTTCTTCTTCTGAAACACAGTATTTTTCTTTTTGAAATCTTATGAAAATCACGAGCGTTTGCAGAATGGATTCATATTGGAGTCCAGAGTCCATGCGGCTTAATTTTTTCAGGATCTCTCCACCTCCTTTGAGCACCAGTGTTCGCGTGAAATGATCTTTCTGGAGATCTAAGTAGGCATCATCAAAGAGGGAAAGGTTCTCATATTTATCCAAGATTTTTAAGAGCTTTAAACAGGTGTCTTTATGCTCTGGCTTAGCATAGTTTTTATCTATGAAATCGAGGGGTTGTATGAACCCCCTTTTAAGAGCACAGCCAAGAAGCGCCTTTTTATCCATCTGAGAGTCTTTAAAGATGAAGCTGTCTTTATTTAGAATATCGACAAGTGCAAACCAACTCCTGTAATCGAGTGTGCCTAAGGTGTCAATATGATTGCACATTGCTACTGTGCTCTCTACGATCATTTTGTCAGAAATGTCGGTCTTGCCTGCTGTTTTGTTTTCATAGAGTTGTTTGAGCAAAGCGATAAGAGTTTTGACATTTTTAACAGATTTCACTTGGGTGGCGTTGTCGATGAGCAGGTGGATCAGGCTACTTGCATTTTCTGTTTCAGGATTTTCCAGGAGCTTGATCAATGCGGCGTTTTCTAGGGCTGATTCTACAAAAGGGGATGCTAGGTTAGACTTTGGGGCGATAGTGCGTTCTTTGCTGAAGATATATACTTGAGGCGGCATGGGTAGATCGAGAGCGCTTAAGTAGGCTTTGATCAAGTGCGCGGGAGTTTGTTCACTCAGTATTTTTTGTTTGAGGGAGTAGTTTAGGAGATCTCTTGCCTGTTTTGTTCTTCCATAAGTGCAAATCAAGTCCGTGAAGAGCTCAGCTTCTTCAAGAGGGGGGATATGCTTGATTCTGTCCAACAGGAGATTTTCTGCTTTTTGTATCAACTCTTTCTCTTTGCTATTTATACAGCTTTTCAAAAAGTTAACAGAGTAGGTTAAAGCCTTGGATTTTAGGACGGCATCTTCTTTTTTTTCGGTTGCTTTATCCAGGAAATTTTTTAGATGTTGAAAAGCAGGAAGTAGTTGCTTGAGTAATTGAACATCTGGCTTCTTCTCCCACTTTTCGAGAAGGGATCCGCAACATTCCCAGGATTTTTGATCGTTAAGTAGTAGCTTTTCTCGATATAAGAGCGTAAACCATTCGATATTGTCCTCTAATGTTCCCTGTTTCATTTCTTCCATGAGAGCGGAGATAAAAAACGGTGTCTTTAGAAAATGGCTTGCAATAGATACGCTATTTGGACAGGTTTTTAGATGATGGACGATCTTTCCTGCGGTCTTTTCCGAGCAGATCTCCAGCGCCCCTTTGAAAAAGCCAATGATGTCGCTTTGTTCGTTTTTTCCACCTGTAAAAGTGAATTTTAGCTTGGTAAAGGCGCAAATGATTGTTTCTGTCATTTCCCTTTTAAGATTTGTCGGGATGCACTCAAAAGAAGCTATGCTTTGTAACAATTTTTGGACAGATGTCAGCTCTTCGAGAGTAAGGTTTCCCTCGCTCACCTTATCTACAAGATATAGGAGCTGTGAATGGAAGGAGCTTAGTTCTTTAGAATCTTCCAAGGTGAGCTTTTTGGATAAATGGGTTAAGCGATCTGCGGCTGTTGTTAGAAGGGCAACTAATTGTTTTTTTGTCGGATGGCCTGACAATTTTATTTTCTGGATGCAAGCTAAAGCATTGAGTTCATCAATAGGGGAACCAGTGAATAGGGATTCCCTTTCGGCGCATAGCCAAAGGCCATTTGCCATATTGGGGAGAGAAGTGCTGAGGTCCTGAATGGCTGTTAGAAAAATTGATCCTACCTGCAGTCTACTTTTTACTCTAGAGATCAAATGGTCGAAGAGTTGCGCCGCATTGAGGCTTTTTTCTGCGAAAATGAGCTGCGTTTGCTGTATCAGCGCTAAGCGTAGCTCGGGCGAGGTGAGATTGGGCAAAGCCTTCAGTAGCAAATTAAGCATTTCGATTTCTGGATTTTTTCCATCTTTAGATCCCTTTAGCCTCATGTTTTCGTGGAGCTGTTTGAAAAGAGAGGCCAGATTTTTGATCGCTGCAGCGGATTCCATTTGATGGCTGTTATGGATCAATAGAAGGATCGCTTCATTCGCGTTCTCTTCCGTCTGCAGCGCCTGGATTAATGAAGGGTTTTGTAAAGCAGTTTCTATGAAATTGGTGCTAAGCGGTCCTTCGAGAACAGCAAGAAAGGCCTTGGTCAAAGCAGCAGGCGTATCAGCGCCTAGTATTTTTTGCTCAAGAGCGCACAACAAAAGGGATTCAGCACTCCCTGTTTTTGCATAGGCGCATATCAGATTGGAAAAAAGGGCGGAGCACTGGGCTTGCACAGAGGGATTTGCAGTTTTGATCCCCTGCCTGAGAATGTTTTCTGCAGCCTGCAATAGTATGGGATCTTTGCTGTTTAAGCAGTTTTGTACAAAAGTGCTATAGCTCTTGAAGGTCAAATCATAGAGCTCTGCATCGATTTCTTTTTCCAAAGTGGTTTTTAGGATTTCAATTGCAGGGAGCATTTGTGGAAGTTGTTTCAAGTCACGTTTTTGATCCCATTTCCAGAGCAGTATTCTGCAACACTCTAAAGATTTTTCCTCGCACGGCTCTAAAAGTTTGCCCTGATTCAAGAGCGTAAACCAGAAGACGCTACTAGCTAGTGTTTCTTTTTTCATCTCTTGGATGAGGATAGATCTAAAGATTTCGATCTTAGAGGGATCTGCGGTAACTAAAAAATCGCAGGGAAGGGCTGGGTAATTTGGATAGGTTTTTAAGTAGCAGACGGCTTTGCTCAAATGGTTTTCAGCCACTTCTTTCGAACAGGTTTGTAATATCCGCTTAATGGTTTCGAGGAGGATTTCTCGCTCATTTTCTGTGATTATTTTTGGTGCTAATCGAATAAAAGCATCTAGGAATTTATCTGCGATTTTATCCTTGAGACCAGTAGGTAGAGGTTCAATATCTGCAAGCAGGCCATGGATAAATTTGAGATCTTTCAGGTTAAAATCTTCCTTAGAGTAGCTGTCTACTAAGGATAGAAGCTGGTCATTAAAGGATTTTGGCTGTGTGTTATTTTCTGAGGTGAGCTTTTTAGAGACGTAGCTAAGGCGGAACATCATATTATTAAGAAGTGAGACCAATTCCTTTTTGCTGGGATGAGAGATCTTTTCTATTTGCTGAAGGCAGACTACAGCTTCGAGTTCCAAAGCGGCAGAATTTGCAAAGACCATCTCCTTGTCTGCGTAGTACCATAGGTGAAGCGCTATTTTGGGATGAGAGAGGACAAGACTTTGAATGGACGATAAAAAAATCTGGCTGAGAGTGGCATCACTCGATTTTGCATATTGTTCTAGATGCGCAAAGAGCGTGGCCGCATCTATTTTTTTTCTGTCGAAAAACGTCTTCGTCTGTAGGGTAAGTTCATGTTTTGTTTTCGCAGATTTAATGTTGGGTAGAGCCCTGAGTAGAGTTGTAAGCATTTCAAGTTCCAGATTTTCCTCCCCGTCCAAAAGGGAAGGAAGGGAGCTCAGACAGCAATGGTTGAGAGTAATTAGCTCTTCTTCTGTTAATCTGGATTTTACTTCTGAACATAGCTGCTTTACTGTTTCAAATTTCATTCCGAGAATAGGAAGTTTTTCAAGAGGAATTTCGGGGTGTTTTCTCAGTAATTCCAGAAAGTCCTGCAATAATTTTACAGGGTATTTTGGGTTTAAAAGATAATACGCTTGGTGATTGAGACTAAGCGAGAGCACATCAGACGTATAGCTAACAGGCTTTCCCGAGAGGAAAAGCGATAAGGGACACCATTTGAGCAAAAGCTCATTTGGAATTTGGGGAAAGAGGTTATCGAGAAGGCTGCTTAATGGCTGAGCGCGTTTAAGATCGATTTCCATATTGGAGGCGTTGATACAGAAATTGCTCAGTTCACAGAGGATCGGGTAGGGGAGGTATTTTTTTTTGTATTTTTCAAAATGCTTTTCCAATTTTTCAAAAGGGGCAGTCATCTCAAGAAAACAATTCAAGATCGTCATATTTGTTTTTTCTTCGGGATAATAGCAGCCTTTGAAGGTGATATTTTCAATCCCTTTGAGACATTTGCTTCCATCTGCGCGCGAGGTGCGAAGCTCTCTTGTATCCAGAGTATGCATGGCGTCTTTGATGGGCACATCGAGGGAGCGCGCTTCTAGCGGGCCTTCACACCCCTGGAAATATTCGGGTGTGAAATAGATGCGGATGTCGTCGCGGCTAAAGGCGGAAGGTTTTATGAGACCTGGAATAATAGTCATTGTTTTTCCGCTGTCATCGTGGATGCGGACATCAATTGCTGTTTTGAATTCGATTTGGCCAAATTTGATAATTGAGCAGCGATTGTTAGTAGGGTTTTCCAGGTCGTCAAGATTGATCGGGAAATTATAAAAGCACGGGTTATCAAAATAGTTATTTCCAATCTCACGCAAAAGTTCTTCTTCGCTATTGGGAAGATTTAACGCTGTGGCTAGGCATTTTTCAATATCGAACGACGTTTTCAAGAAATGGTCCTTGACCATTTTTTTTACGAGCTTTTCGATGAACGACTTATTGTTTAATTGTTTCTCATTAATAGGTATCTGAATTTGAATCAAAAAATCGAGGTCGTTGTAATCTGTTTCCCCTAAGCTCATCGCATGTCCCACCGCGCTGCCAATGAGAGCGAGGCTTATCGATTCATCGTGTCGCAGGTTGATTTGGAGATGCCCTTGCAAATCTTTTAAGAGAGCTTGAGGAATCAGCTCCAAGACCATTCCATTTTTTCCCAAAACGTGGCGCGGCTTTTCCAGGGCGATTTTCAGCACATCCATTTGCCTTTCCTCTAAACGCATGTGCTTCAAGTCGCAAGGGAGAGAGGGATGATTCTCGTTCTTATTTGAGATCGGAACTGGTCCTTCAGTAGGTAGAGTTACAGTAATTTCTTGTTTTTCAATGTCTTCTCCCTCACTTTCTGGCGCTTTTGGGAACACCGGGTTGATATTTTCCAGAGGATGACTTTTGAGTGACCCAAGTTGAAAGCTCATAACGACCTATAATTGAACGCGAAGTTTTTAGCACAACTGGTGATAAAATTAACTATCAAAATTATTATTTTTTCTTTGATGTTTTGAGAGGGAGAAAGTCTTAAGGAAAATAGAAATTGCTGAAGCGCAATTCTAGAACCTAGTTGATAAAGTTTTTGCCGTTTCGGCTGCGACACAAGCCCCGGGGTTCGACTCTTGCAAACAGGTCCTATGTTGTTTATGGACCTGTTTGCGAGAGCCGAACCGTGGGAGCTTGTCTTGCAGCCGAAACGGCAAAAAGTTTGTCGACTGAGTACTAGCTTTGTAAATGTGCGTCTTTGCTGAGTTTGTCGATGACGATCACAGACGCGATGTTATGGATGATAAGCCCAAGGGCCCTAGCGGGCCATCCTCGATACAATCTGTGAAGTGCTTTTCCAGAAAGAAGATCGAAGGGACTGCGATTCTCCGCATGTTTGAGAGTATTAGCAAAATCGATCGGTGCTGAAACCAGGCTCACAATGATGGCTACTTGTATTCCTATTTCTGTTAATTCGCGCAGGGACAATGCTTTTTCTGATTTTTGACGGTAGCGATCTCTGAGGTGTTTTTGAGCAATTAGGAATGTGGACCAGTTAACGGATAAGTTCGTGAGGTGCGTGCCAAATCCCTGCCATCCGCCTTTTAGGGAAAATTTTGTTTTTCCAGCGAGGGCGGATTGGATTTTGGATTTTTCCAAAGGGGTAGTGATGGCGGCGTCAATCATGGAAATTAAGAACCCTGTGAGCAGTAAAGAAGGCGTTTCTTTGATTTTGTACTGTTTTAAGTAGGGGGGAATGCCTGTTAGGATGGGCCACACCCATGCCTGCTTGATGCTGGTTTTCACAAGTTGTGGGGAGAGGCCCTTGTAAAAAGCGCCTACTCCTTCTTTCTCAAATAAAGTCCTGGCAATTTCGAAGCTTTTTCTAGAACTGGAATCGCATTGCTGACGGATTTTGATCACATCCAATGGGAAAATGAGCGTATGCACACACAGTCCTCGCGCAATTCCAGCGATACTGCTCTGGATCAGATCCTCCTTGGTAGTGCTGATGCTCATATGGTTTTCTCCTGAAAGCGCATTTTAGATCTCAGGGTTAGACTTATTGCCAAAGAGCTTGCGATCGCAAGGAGCACCCAATACCAGGAAACGCTTCCGACCATCCCCGTTTTTTTATAAAACCATAGAGAGATCGCAGCTGTTGGAGCTCCGATCACCTGTGAGCCCAGCGCATAACCAAAAGAGATGACTGCATAGCGATGTGCTTCGGGAATGAGCTGCTGTACCCATGCGTGAAATGGTGCAAAAAAAGCGACTCCTGACAAGACAAGACAAAGTCTTATCGCAATCACGCCGGCAAAAGTAGCGCCTTCTAAAAGTTGAACGAGTGGGATTGCAAACAAAGTCACACTCAGCGTGGCAAAGAGCATGAGCTTCTCTCTGGAAATTTTGGAGGCCAGCCATCCAAAAAAGGGAAGTGCGCAGAAATCAAAAATGAGCAAATAGGAATTGATTTCCATGATCTGTGTTTTTGTAAGCGATGAGACCATAGGAATAAATCCATTCATCAGCACAAGCGCGATGGAATAATTTGCAGCGGCAAATCCTGCTGTGATCATGATTAACAAAAGGGGTTTGCGGCAGACCCAAAAACTTTTTGCCAAATTCACAAGCGATGGAGTCCGCTTCACAGGTATCCCAGACATGGTGAGCTTGCGCCTGATCAGACAGCCAAAGAGCGCAGTAATGCATCCGAATAGATAGAGTAGCCTCCATCCCGAATCGATTGCCAGATAGCGGCAAACGATGTAAACGCCAAAGGACGCAAGAAGATGGCCCCCTATTGTCGAAGCGCTATAGAGGCCGCTTAGCAGATCGTGCTTTTTCTCTGATGAATTTTCTAGAAGAAAGATGGCGCCGCCGATCGTCTCTCCACCTGCTAGAAAGTTTTGCAGCGCTTTCCCTAGGCAAAACAAAAGCGGGGCGAGGAACCCTATTTCCACATAGGTCGGAATAAATGCCATCCCTCCAGAGATTAGAGCCATTCCCGTTAATGTTAAAAAAAGAGCCTGCCCTCTTCCGTAGACATCGCCGATGTAGCCGAATACAAGCGATCCCAGTGGGCGAGCGAGCATTCCAAGCGGTAGGATAGCATAGGTTAATATCAGAGCTGTGAGTGGGTCTTGCTTTGGGAAAATCAGGGGAGCTAGAAACGGGGATAAAAATCCAAAGAGGGCCGTGTCGTAATGCTCGAAGAGATTTCCAAGGCACGCATTCAAAAGTTGCATACGGGAAGAGAATTTCATAGAGCCTCCCTAATTTTTTGGCGCATAGCCTGTATCTTTTGAGCCGTAGCGCAAGGATCTTCTTCACCCATGATCCCTCCCGCCATTGCGATCCCATCGTTAATGCGGAGTTGTTTGTAAACGGATTCTGCGCTCTCTAGATTGATGCCGCCAATCGCGACGATCGGATGGGGTGAGATTTTAAGAATGTCTTGGAGTCCGTCCATGCCCCAGAGAGCATCATTTTTTGGACAGGTGCGTTTTGAGGGGAATATTTTTACGCTTAAATAGTCGATCTCGCTGATTTGTATTGCAGCCATCACTTCTTCTTTCGTTTTGACCGGCATGCCAATGATGGCTTTATTCCCGAGCAAGATTCTCGCTTTTGGGTAAGGGAATGTTTCTTCTAAATAAACGCCATCTGCTTGGATGGCAAGCGCGAGCTCAATGGATTCAAGCGTATTGACAATGAAAGGGACGCCAAGATCTTGAAGCATCTTTTTCAAGACGCGTGCTGTTTTTAAAGTGGTGGCAAAATTATTCGAATGATCTCTAAACTGCACGCACGAGACTCCGCCCTTAACAGCCTCCATAATCTTCGCAACAAACAAACCCTCGTCTTGGAAAGAAGGGCGATTCGCGACGAGATAGAGGGAAAGGTCAAAGGTTCGCGTGCGGATGGGGAATAGGGCAGAACGACAAATTGCGGACATGGCGCATCTCCTGGGCTATGGTTTGAAGACCACCAGGGAGAAACGACAAAAAGAAAAACTCAATAATTTGTCTATGCATCCACTCTTCCTACGCTGGCATTATCCAGATCAGGTATTAGGGTGTATCTCAGCTAATATTACCCGCAGAACAGGCAATTTTAGCACCCCTGGTGTTAATAAATTGTCTCAAATAAAGACGTCCGAAAGGATGCCTGCGCGCCTGTTTTTGCGCAATCGGATTTAAAAGGTGAAGGATCAGTATGGGTTGAATAAAATTTATATTACATGTTCCCGCTAATAAGCATATCCTCTAGTCTCCTCTAATCGCGCTTCCTAAATATTGCCTTTTCTCTGTATGATCTTTGTTTTTCAATTGAGGAGTTTTTTGCATGGACGCAGAGTTAAAGAAACAGCTTGGCAAAATCGCCAACACCATTCGCGAATTATCTATGGAGGCTGTTCAGAAAGCCAATTCCGGTCATCCGGGGCTTCCCATGGGCTGTGCGGAGTTTGGCGCTTATTTGTATGGAGTTTTGCTTCGCCACAATCCAAAAAACCCCAAGTGGTTGAACCGGGACCGTTTTGTCCTCTCTGCCGGACATGGCTCCATGCTTCTTTATTCCGTTTTGCATCTGTCTGGATTTGGACTTACGATGGACGACATCAAGAACTTTCGCCAGCTTCATTCTAAAACCCCTGGCCATCCCGAGTTTCATATCACAAAAGGCGTCGAGGCTACGACCGGTCCCCTAGGGCAAGGCGTCGGCAACGCTGTTGGACAGGCGATGGGATTAAAGCTGCTCGGCGCGCGTTTCAATTCAGAAGAATTCCCTCTTTTTAACAGCAAGGTCTATTGCCTGGCGGGGGATGGCTGCATCATGGAAGGAGTGTCTGCCGAGGCATCTGCACTGGCAGGCCACTTGGGTCTGGATAATCTCGTTCTGATTTACGACGCCAATAAGATCACCCTCGATGGTTTTCTTGCTGAATCCGGCTCAGAAGATACCAAGATGCGCTATCTAGCTTATGGATGGGAAGTGTTTGAGCTCGACGGTTATGATTTTGATGAGATGGAAAAAATCTTTTCCCATATCCGCGAGAACCAAACAAAACCAACGCTTGTGATCATGCATACGATCATCGGCAAGGGAGCTCCCAACAAGGCTGGCACACATAAAGTTCACGGATCGCCGCTTGGCGCTGAAGAGGTCGAGGCGACTAAAAAGGCGCTCGGTCTTCCCGAAGAAGAGTTTTATGTCCCTCAATCTGTTTACACGTTTTTTGAGCAGAAGCTCGCAAAAGATGCTGCGCTCGAGCAGAAATGGAAAGAGATGTACAGACGTTTCGCCGAAAGCAAAGTGGAGCTTGCGAAGACGTTCACGAAGATGGTTGAGAAAAGACTTCCCGATGATTTTGAAGCTCAAATGTGGAAAATCGAGGTGAAGAGCCCAATGGCAACGCGAAGCTCTTCCCAGGTGATCTTAAACACTCTTGGAGAGCTTCTTCCTCAACTTATCGGGGGTTCTGCCGACTTGTCCGGCTCTGACATGACGATGATGAAAAAATATCCTCTTGTTTCAAAAGAAAATTTTCTCGGCCGCAATATCAAGTACGGTATTCGCGAGTTCGGCATGGCAACAGCTGCTGCTGGCCTTGCTCAGACCGATATGTTCGTTCCCTATATCGGCACTTTCCTCACCTTCTCTGATTACATGCGCAATGCTGTACGGCTTGCTGCCCTTTCAAAAATTCAGGTGATCTATCAGTTCACACATGATTCGGTATTCCTCGGCGAAGATGGCCCAACTCACCAACCGGTAGAACATTGTGCTGCGCTCCGCGCGATGCCAAATCTCAATGTGATCCGTCCAGCAGATAGCAACGAAATGAAAATGGCATGGATTGCTGCTCTGCGCTATCGCGGACCGACAGCACTGATCTTATCACGTCAAAATTTGCCGGAGCTCAGCTGTTGCCATATCCCTTATGATCAGGGAATGGGCAGAGGTGCTTACATCATCAAAAAAGAAGGATCTAAACCCGACTTTACTTTGATTGCAACCGGTTCCGAAGTATCGCTCGCACTTGATGTCGCTAACGCACTAGAAAAAATCGGCAAAGCTGTGCGCGTTGTATCGATGCCGTGTTGGGAGCTGTTCGAAGCGCAGAACGATGAATATAAGAAGAGTGTGCTAGGCGGAGATCTTGGCCGGAGGGTCAGCATTGAAGCGGGAGTGAGTTTTGGTTGGTCGAAGTGGGTAGGTCACGAAGGGATCTCCATTAGCATCGATACTTTCGGCGAGTCGGCTCCGATGAGCGACCTCGCTGCTGAGTTTGGATTCACTGTGGATTCCATTTTAGACAGGCTACTTGCATGAAAGATCTTTTCTTAAGAGCGCTTCGCTGCGAAAGTGTTCTGCGTCCGCCCGTATGGCTGATGCGGCAAGCAGGGCGTTATATGCCTCAGTATCGCGCTTTAAGAGAGAAGCACACTTTGTGGGAGATGTTCCATAGGCCTGAATTGGCATCCCTTGTTACAAAGCAGCCAATAGAGCATTTGGGAGTTGATGCGGCTATTTTATTTTCAGATATTCTTGTGATAGCTGAGGCGTTGGGCTTAAGTGTGCAATTTCCGATTCAAGGGGGGCCTCAAGTGGAGCCTCCTATTCATACTGCAGAGCAGGTTGAAGACCTTCCTTTGATCCCTGTGGATGAATGCCTTTCCTATGTTTTTGAGACAATCCGTATTGTTAAATCAGATATTGCCATTCCGCTCATTGGTTTTTGCGGAGCTCCTTTTACACTCGCCAGTTATTTTATTGATTCCAGCAACCACAGCTCTTTTGAACGCACAAAAAAATGGATGCAGGAAGATCCTAAATCTTTCCATATGCTGCTCTATAAAATTACCCAAGCTACGATTGCGTATCTCCAAGGGCAAATTGAAGCTGGCGTCGACGCGCTTCAGATTTTTGATTCTTGGGCAAGCGTCCTTGATGAGGCTCAGTTTACGGAATTTTCCGTTCCCTATTTGCAGCAGATCCTAAGCGCTATAGAGCCCACAGGTGTTCCTGTCATTGTTTTTTGCAGAGGCGCCTCATTGCGTTATGATGCGCTTTCCAAAATTAAACCTTCCGGGATTAGTTTTGATTGGCATCTTTCCATGAAAGAGTTGCGTCAAAAAGTGCCGCAAGGTATCGCGATCCAGGGCAACTTCAATCCGGAATTTCTCAAATTGCCTAAAGGCGAGATCGAAGCTGAGGTGAAAGAACTTTTAACGTCAATGCAAGGCGAAAAGGGATTCATCGCAGGTCTTGGCCATGGGGTTCTCCCCGATACGCCTTTTGAGAACGTCCGTCATTTTGTGGACACTGTCAAATCTTTTACCAACTAGCAAGCGGCGGCATGGAGCAGAGGATGGCTTCGGGATTTCCTCCTGAAAGAAATCCAAACTTTGTGCCCCTGTCATAGAGAAGGTTGAACTCGACGTAGTGGGCGCGCATTTCTAGCTGTTTTTGCTTTTCGGCAGGAGTGAAGGGCGTCTCTACGCGGCGTTTGTAGATGGGAAGGATCGTATCTAAAAAGGTGTCGCCGACGCGCTTCCAAAGAGCGAGATCTTCCTCAAAGTTACCCGTGTTGTAATGATCGAAAAAAATTCCGCCGACGCCGCGCTCTTTTTTGCGGTGAGGGATGAAAAAGTACTCTTTGGCATTCTGAGAGAATGTTGGATAGAGGTCGTTTAGGGCAGTTTCAGCTACGCTATGAAAATGATCTGTATCTTCCTCGTAGGAAAATCCCATCGGAGTGAGATCGTAGCCTCCGCCAAACCAGGTTTTTTCCTCTGTTTGGATGTAGCGGATGTTGAAATGCACAGTGGGGGCGTGGGGATTGTGCATGTGGGTAATCAGGCTGATGCCGGTTGCAAAGAATGCTCCTGCAGAATCGCTCATGGGAAATTTCTCTCCGGAGACGCCGGACCAGTTGACCGCGGCTTTTTCAAAGAGATCGCCGCGCAGCACAGCCATTTCTCCGCCGCCGCTGCCTTTTTGGTAGTTCCAAGGCGTGCGCTGAAAGCGTTTTGAGGGTTCGAGAGCTTCAAAAGCTGAGATGATTTTTTCTCGAAGGTCTTTGAGATAAGATACGATCTCTTCAGTACTCATTTTATTCCTTGGTGTATTTTATTCTCTTATTCCATAATCTTTTTTCAACAATCTTCTAGAGTCTGGTTTTTATGCAAAGAAAACGAGTGATCATTTTGGGCGCCGGGATTTCGGGGCTTAGCACAGCCTGGTATTTGAGCAAAACGGGATTGCCTCTTGATATCGTCATTTTAGAGAAGAGCGCAAGAGCCGGAGGTTGGCTGCATACGGATCATACAACAGGGTTCCATTTTGAAAAAGGGCCGCGCACGTTTAAGGTCGATAAAAGCCCAATGACGATGCAGCTTGTTGCAGAACTTGGGCTTCAAGAAGAATTGATCTGGTCGGAGGCAAAGCCTCATCATAGATATTTGTGGCATGAGCAAGAATTGCAGCGTTTTCCTACCAATCCACTTTCTTTTCTTTTTTCTCCACTTACTAAAGGATTTATCAGGGCGCTTCTCACAGAATGGAGACAGCCTGTGAAAAACGGCGATGAGACTGTTTGGGAGTTTGTCCTTAGAAGATTTAATTACGATGTTGCAAGGCTTTTCTTCGATCCTATGGTCGTGGGGATTTTTGGCGGAGATATCAGGCATATTTCCATGCGAGCCTGTTTTCCAAGACTTAAAAGTTGGGAAGAAAAATACGGTTCTGTGACAAGAGGTTTTTTTCAAAGGATGATGGAAAAAAGAAAGGAGGCAAAATTTTCGAAAGATGTGGAAGGTATCCCCATGAGCGCCATTTATTCTTTTCGAAGGGGTATTGAGCAGCTTTCGCAATCTCTTGTGAGCCAGCTGCCGGCTGTCATTCATTACAACCAAAACGTGGCTGAGATTTCTTTTGAAGGAGATCGGATTTTAGTAGATACCGATAAAGAGCAATTTTCTGCCGATTACCTGTTCTGTGCCTTGCCGGTTAAAGAAACCGGCTTGCTATTTGAGAAGCATATTCCCGATGTTTCTAAAGAGTTTTTAAAAATTCCATCAGTCAGTATTGCAGTCGTTAATTTTGGTTACGATGCCAACGTCTTGCCCGTTCAGGGATTTGGCTATTTGACGCCAACTCATGCCCATGAAGATATTCTAGGAGTTGTATTTGACTCTTCTGTTTTCATGGAACATAACCGCAGGGACCAAGAGACGCGGCTTACGATCAAGTTAGAAGATATCGGGCAAAGCGAGGAAAAATACGTGGACGCTGCCCTAAAAGGGATCCGGCGCCATCTCGGAATTTCAAGAGTGCCCAAGGCGATTTCTTTCAAGCACACTCTGCGCTCCATTCCTCAATACGGGGTTGGACATCTGGATAAAATGACTGATCTCAAGAACCGCTTCTGCAAAAAACTTCCCCGATGCCACCTCGTCGGTAACTATATGGGCGGGGTCAGTGTGGATTGTTGCATCGAGCGCGCCAAGGAAGCCGTTGCAGAGTGGCGGTCAACTTTTTAAGGCGCAAGTCCCTTAAGATTAAAGAGATAGGTTATGTGCGTGCAATTTCAAGATTTTTTCTTGAAATTGCACGAATAGGGTGTTAAAATACAGTTATACTCTGGAGTATGACCATGTACCTTCATCGTAAACTGGAAAAACCCTTGAAAGAGGCTTTGAAACAGTTTCCTGTTGTTCTCATCACTGGATCCAGGCAAGCTGGTAAATCGACACTGTTGCAACACACATTAAAGGGATATAATTACATCTCATTTGATGACATTCTTGTCCGAAATTTAGCTGAATCGGACCCTGCACTCTTTCTCAAAACTTATGCAGCCCCTCTGATTATTGACGAGATTCAATATGTTCCCTCTCTTCTTCCTTACATCAAAATGATGGTCGATGCTGACCGAAGAAAATATGGGCAATATGTGCTAACGGGATCGCAAATTTTCCCACTCATGAAGGGAGTTTCAGAGTCTCTTGCCGGAAGGATTGCTGTCTTTCAGCTCTATCCTTTGGATTGGGAAGAGATCCTAGACACGAATCCCTATGATGAAATCAAAATGTCTGAGCAAATGTTAAAAGGGTTTTATCCTGAATTTCAAGTGCAGCCCGATCTCAATCCGAAATTCTGGCATAGCGCTTATCTTTCAACTTATCTTGAACGGGATCTTCGAGCGATGCGAAATATCCATGATTTGGGACGGTTTCAACGGTATCTCGTTTTACTCGCAGCGCGGGCTGGGCAGCTTCTCAATTTGAATGAGATTGGGAAAGAGTGCGGCATTTCTCAAACGACTGCAAAAGACTGGCTGATGCTTCTTCAGGCGACATCGATTGTTTATCTTCTAGAGCCTTATGCCAGGAACTTGACAAAGCGCGTCATTAAATCTCCCAAACTTTTTTTCGTCGATACAGGTCTTCTTTGTTATCTTCTTCGCATAGAAAATGCGGAACAATTGATCCATTCTCCTTTTGGGGGACATGTTTTTGAAAACATGGTTGTAATGGACAAAGTCAAACGATTTGCCGGGAAAGGAGAAAGGGCTCCCTGCTATTTTTATCGCACAAGCGGGGGTCTTGAAATTGATCTTCTCTTGGATTATGGGGATCACTTTGATGCCTATGAGATCAAATTTTCCGGAACGCCTAATATAGAAATGACTCGTGCTCTGGCTCAGTTTAAAGACGAATATCCAGTTAACAAAGCGATTCTTCTCAATCTGCGAAAGGAGAGCCTTCCCTTCTCAAATGGAATTACCGCTGAACATTGGATCTATTGACGCCCTTGCAATTTGATGGGAGATAACGGCTTTTCCATGCGGGCCATGCCAGTGGAGGATGGCGGCTTCTGGATTTTCTTCGTGGCAACGGCTCCAATTGTAGAGAGGGGAGATTTCAGACAGGGGGATGTTTTGCTCTTGGATAAGAGCATTGAGAACGTCCTGGTCTCCTCTAAATTCATGGTTGCGCTCAAAGCAGGCGTCTGCCCATTTCTCAATGAGCCTCAAGCCTTTTTTAAACGCGAAGACTCCCGAATTGTAAACTGGGTTTTCTGGGATAAAATCTCTTGCAATGGCGAGGTTTTCGCCGCAGAGCTCAAAAAGCGGCTTTAGGCTGCCTCGGATTTCGCAGTCGAGATCGATCCAGATCGATTTATCAAAGGGAGATTGCAAACAGGCGAGTGGTTTTTTAAACCAGGCGTCTCTGCTTGGCCAAAATTCTTTCCCGCAGGCTTTTTCCATGGAGAGAGCAAGGGAAGGATCTATCTGTTTTTTTTCTGCGACAAAAATATCTGCAACAAAGAGGCGGACCAATTCTCCCTCTGCCTGGCACCATTTTTTCATCTCTTCCGACATTCCAAAATCTACAAAAGCGACAGGGTGCGTATTGTATTTGCGGTAATGAGAGAGCCACCATGGGACGAGCCATTCCTGAGTGAGATCAGATCCTACGATGATCCCTTCTTCAGAGGTGGAGTTTTTTTTGCTCCACACACGGTAGTCTGCGTAAAGTTTTTCAGCCATACAACCCTTTTTAATGGGTTATACAATGCGTGTCTTTATTTTCTCAAGAGAAGGGGATGGAAGGATTCTTTGAGACAGTCGTTAAAGACATAGCCGAGCATTTTTAAATTAACGGCATGCGGATCTCGAGTGTCAGCACGGAAAAAGGTCTTTTTCATTCCATATCCGAGGATGAGGAATCTTAAGCCAGGAGTAGCGTAAAGCTGCGCCCAAGGGATGGGAAGCGTAGGGGAAATAAAAAGTCCGTTCCCCGTGTTCATAGGAAGGGGAAAGAAAGGGAGTTTTTCGGAGAGATCTTCCAAGGGGATGATCAAAGCTCCGACGAGCGGGGAAAGGCAAGATGTCTCTTGAAGCGGGAAAGGTTCAGAAAAGGGAGAGGTGGATTTGCCGCTTGTGTGGATGTATTCGTCAAAGGCTAAGCGGATCGGTAGAGTCTGGAACAAATCGGAGGCTAGAGTTGCAAGAGACTTTTTATGAACAATTTTTTTGATTTCTTCATTGTTGCGCCATAGATCATAACCCGCTTTGAACAGATCTATTGTTGAGAGGTCTCCTAACCCCGAGACGGGAAGGCGCAATCTGGCAGCCAAAGTTTCGTCTGCATTTTTTCTTAAAAGCGCAACCTGATCGACAGAGAGGATCCCCTGGAGCTCGATATAGCTGTTTTTATTGAAAAATTCTCTGAGATCGGGAGTTAAGGCGAATTGCATGAATATTTACCTAGGCGTTCAAGGGCAAGGGTTGTTTTTTCTGTGGTTGTAAATGCGGAGAAGCGGACGAATCCCTCTCCGGCAAGGCCAAATCCTCTTCCGGGGATAGAGATTAGATGGCAGCGTTTTAAAAGGGCATCAAAAAAATCCCAGGAGCTTTGTCCATCTGGGGTCTTCACCCATAGGAAAGGGGAATCGACTCCGCCATAACAGGTTAATCCGAGCTGAGTTAGCCCTTCTTTCAATCTCTTCGCCATTTCAAGGTAATGATCGATTTGAGCTTTAGTTTCTAATTTTCCTTGCGGCGAGTAGACGGCTTCAGCCCCTTTTTGGATCGGGTAGGCGACTCCATTGAATTTGGTGGCCTGGCGTCTTTCCCAAAAGGGGTGGAGAGAGACCATTTTTCCATTAAATTTTGCTTTAATGGCCTTGGGGAGGATTGCATAAGCGCAGCGCAGGCCAGTGAACCCGGCAGATTTGGAAAAACTTCGGAACTCGATCGCACATTCCTTCGCACCTGGAAGTTCAAAGATACTTCTTGGAACATCGGGAGATCTGATGAAGGCTTCATAGGCGTTATCGATGAGAAGAAGAGCTTTTTCTCTAAGAGCGTAGTCCACCCAGCCTTGCAACTGGGATCGTGTCATTGCAACGCCCGTTGGATTGTTTGGGGTACAGAGATAGACCAAATCGCAGTGCTCCCGAGGCGGGAGAGGAGCAAAATTATTTTCAGCTAGGCAGGGGAAGAGGAGAATTTTTTTTTGACCCTGCAGGATCGAGGCATCGAGATAGGCGGGATAGGTGGGATCTGTGATGCCGATGACATTGGACATTCCGAACAGCTCGAGGATATTCACGGTATCGCTGTTGGCGCCATCGGAAACGAAGATCTCATCAGGCGTCATCCCAAGGTGTGAAAACTCATTTATGGCGATTGCTTCGCGTAAAAATGGGTAGCCAGAGCTTGGCCCATAGCCTTTCATTCCGGAAATAGTTGTCATTTCCAGGGTAGCATCGGAGATCGCTTTAGCAATTGCGGGAGCTAAGGGGAGGGCGATATCGCCAATGCCAAAATTGAGGATTTGGGCATTTGGCAGCTCCTTTTTTAGGTCGTCTAGCTTTTGCTCGATGATCGGAAAGATATATTCCCGTTTCAATCGCTTGAAGTTTGGATTGAGATTTGCCATAATCTAATCAACATATCACAATTGCTAGCAATATTCAACCCCACTATGAACCCTATAGAAGATCTTTTAGACAAAGCGCCGGTCATTGAGCAAAAGCTGGGTTATTCCTTCTTGGACAAAAAGCTCCTCGTTCTCTCCTTTGTGCACCGCTCTTTCTTTAATGAGCATAGGAACCTGGTTGAACAGCATAATGAGAGGCTTGAATTTCTTGGGGATTCTGTTTTGGGGCTGATGATTTCCGATTATCTCTATGCGCACCTTCCAAACGAGCCGGAAGGCTATCTCTCTCATTTGCGCTCGCACATCGTGGAATCGGGAAGCTGCGCCCAGCTTCTAGGTCAGCTGGATGTCGCTGGGTATGTGCTTCTTGGCAAAGGCGAGAGGATGAACGACGGCAGAGGCAGGGAGACAATTATAGCAGATCTTTTCGAGGCGCTCATCGGTGCGATTTACCTCGATGGAGGCATGGACGCTGCGAAGCAATTTTTCTTTAGCCATTTTTCAGCAAAGATCGAAGAGCATTTGAAGCAGCCGCTTCGCAATTGGAAGGCAGAGCTTCAGGATTATTCACAGAAAAAATACCAAAAGCCTCCCGTTTATAAAGTGAGTAAGGAATCAGGTCCGGACCACAGCAAGATTTTTCACGTGATCGCCTGCATCGATGATGTGGATATCGGCGAGGGGACGGGCTCTTCTAAAAAAGAGGCGGAGATGGCTGCTGCGGAAGATGCGCTCATGAAACTCAAAACGGTACAAGATGGCTAAGCAAAAAGTGCTCTGGAGTTGTGTTGAATGCGGTCATTCGCAAGCAAAATGGACGGGAAGCTGCACGATTTGTCAAAAATGGAATACTTTTAAAGAAGAGATAGAAGTTGAGGACAAAGGCAAACGGTTTGAATCGCTCAAAACTGAGACTGCAAAGCCGATGCGCGTTAAAGAAGTGACGATCAATGAATTCCGCAGGATCTCGACAAAGATGCCTGAATTTGATCGCATTCTTGGGGGCGGGATTGTCTCAGGTTCTTTGACGCTGATCGGAGGGGATCCTGGGATTGGCAAATCGACGCTGATGCTGCAGCTCGCGCAAAACTTAGCGCAGCAGGGTTTGACAGTGCTCTATGTTTGCGGAGAGGAATCGGTCGAGCAGACTTCGCTAAGGGCAAATCGCCTTGGGGCTGCCGATGAAAATCTCTATCTTTTGAGCGATACGCTTTTTTCCAATATCAAAGCGCAAGTAGACAAGCTTAAACCTGACGTGATGATTGTCGATTCGATCCAGATTCTCTACAAATCCGAGCTTCCTTCGTCTCCTGGGTCTGTTAGTCAAGTGAGAGAGCTCGCGATGGAATTCATGCACATCGCCAAAGGAATGGGAATTGCGACATTTCTGATCGGCCATGTGACAAAGTCAGGCGAGATCGCAGGACCGAGGGTGCTCGAGCACATCGTCGATACAGTTCTCGATTTTGAAGGAGACAAGCAACATGGGTACCGCCTTCTTCGCTCCGTCAAAAACCGGTTTGGTCCTACTGATGACATTGCTTTGTACCAAATGGGAGGACAAGGCCTTACAGAAGTGAGCAATCCTTCGGTGATCTTCTTAGAAGAAAGACAAAGAGAGATTCCGGGTTCTGTGATCATTCCGACAGTTGAAGGATCGCGCGCACTTTTGATTGAAGTGCAAGCGCTCGTTGCTGCGTCCGCTTTTTCCACTTCGACGCGTAAATCGACGGGCTTAGATCAAAATCGCTTGAGCTTGCTGCTCGCTGTTTTGGAAAAGAAAATGGGATATCAGCTACATAACTGCGACGTTTTTGTGTCGGTAGCAGGTGGTATGAAGATTACGGAACCTGCGATTGATTTAGGAATTATTGTGGCAATCGGATCGTCGTTTTGCAACCGCCCGATCGATCCGGAAACAGTGGTCCTTGGAGAAGTTGGCCTTGGCGGCGAGGTACGCGGCGTTCCTCGCATCGAAAACCGGATACGCGAAGCGATCCATATGGGCTTTCGACGCTGCCTGATTCCAAAGCGTAATTTAAAGGGTCTCCCTCCTGATCTCTCGCAGAAAATTTCCTTGGTCGGCATTGATGTCGTCGAGGAGGCCATCCGTGAGCTCTTCAACTAAGCTTAAGATCTCTGCAGGCGCCAGGGGAAGTCCTCTTTCCAAGGCGCAGATGCTAGAAGTGCTAGAGGAGCTCAATCAGTTTCATCCTGATGTTGAATTCCAACCAATATGGGTGGAAACGACCGGAGATCAAGATCTCAAAACATCCCTTCGATCCCTTGAAAAAACGGATTTTTTTACCAAAGAGATCGATGCATTGCAATTATCCGGTGGATGCCGCATCAGCATCCATTCTGCTAAAGATCTTCCCGAACCTTTGCCAAAAGGTTTAGTTCTTGCAGCTCTTACTCGTGGTGTAGATCCATCGGATTCGATTGTGCTGCGAGAGGGAGCAACATTGGAGAGTTTGCCCCTTCACGCGAAGATCGGCACATCGAGTGAGCGCCGGGAAAAGAATATCCTTGAGCTCCGCTCTGATCTTGTCTGCGTAGATATTCGAGGCAACATCCAGGCGCGTCTAGCCCTTATCGAACAGGGAATTGTCGATGGAGTTGTGATTGCAGAGGCCGCTTTGATCCGTTTGAAATTAATGCATCTAAACCGCATCCCATTGCCCGGGGAAAGAGCGCAGTTTCAAGGGCAACTTGCCATCGTTGCAGGCGAAGAAGATGAAGAGATGCGATCTCTTTTTAAATGCATCGATGCGAGTTCGATCGATCAGTTCAAAATATAATGACATCATAGATGTTAAAATGACAAGTTCTGTTCACAGCTGTAAGTTTTTAAATATTTATTTCTGAGGAAAAATGAAGACGGTTCTTTATTTAGGAACAGATCCTAGTCAGTATCTGTCCAAACTGGCACGGTTTACGATTATCCATTATCCCGTCATCAAAATTGTTCCTCGACCAATCGATCATCCAAAGATCATTGAAGCCTTCTCTGATATTGATGACTATAGCCATCTAATTTTCACAAGTAAGAATGCTGCAGCGGTATTCTTCGATAATCTCTCTTTATTGCCGGATCCCATTCCTGTTTCCAGGTTACATTTAAAAACGGTGATTGCGATCGGCAAGGTGACGGCGAGTTATCTTTCTGCATGTGGACTGCCGGCAGACCTTGTCTCATCAGAAGAAACACAGGAAGGGCTTGTGGAGTTATTAAGTGGTATGGATCTTGGCGACGCTTATTTATTTATGCCGCGCTCTTCATTGTCCCGACCTATGCTTGCTAATTTCTTTGGTGAGCGCCAGTTGCGTTTTTGTGCTTGTGATCTTTATGACACGGTTTCTTGTGCGAGCGAGCCAAAGCCGGATTTAGACCAGGTCGATGAGATCGTGTTTACGAGTCCTTCGACGGTGCGAGCTTTTGTGGAGATTTTTGGAAGTTTGCCACGGGCCAATAAGTGCGTTGCAATCGGCCCCGTGACACAGAAAGAATTATTTAGACACCAGGGTCGCGATTAGCTGGGAGGCACGCTTTTAGTAGGGTCACTGCGATTGTATTGTTCACCGTATGCGCTGCGATAGAAGCTGCAAGGCCAAATTGTGCAGCAGTGATACCAAAGAGAACTCCACCAAGCGTTGCGCTCACGGCATGAATATGCGCGTTTTTATGATCATTAAAAGCGTGAATAAGGCCAAAGATGGCAGCTGTTGCGACAATGGACACTGAGGTAGCGACGCTGAAGGCTGTCCCTGCAAAAGCAATGCCTGCAGCAGGAGCAATCCACAGAATAGCGCGTGCCAAAAGAGGCTGCATGATGCCGCGGAAAAACCCTTCTTCTAGAATGGGTGCTGCAAGTGTTGCAAGAAGGGGCATTTTCATGATATCTTTGAGGTATTCGCTGTTCGTGTCATCGGTGTGCATGCCCAATGCTTTAGCAATCAGAACGGGAAAGATGGTAACGACAGGGGTTCCGACTCCGATTGCCATTCCAAGGGGAACATTTGAGGCAAAGATGACGCCAAGAGCTAGCACGGAGATCGTTGGAATCAGAAAACTCCAATCTTTTTTATCGCTTACATTGTTTTGAATGCTTTCTAAATTAGCTGTTTCGAAAAATGGTTTTTGTGTAATGGTTGATGCGCTCATATTGCCTCTGTAATAAATAATAATTGCAGAGATTTTACTCTGTTAATATCATTTGCGTCCATCGAATGTTTTTACCCAAGAAAACTCAAAAATGGGCCCCCCAGGCCGCGCGAAAGCTCCTGCGGATCGACGATCGCCGGGGCTTTGGCGCGGCCTGGGGGCCCATTTTTGAGTTTTCTTGGGTACAATTTTTTTTCAGGGCATTCCCAATTTAAATTTTACAAAATTACAACAAAAAAGTATGATTTCGTTACCAGCTAAAAAAGGAGCTTGCCGATGTCTAATTTTACGCCTTATAAACTGCCTGAACTTCCCTACGATTTTTCAGCACTCGAACCTGTGATTTCAGGAGAAATCATGGAGTTGCATTATTCCAAGCACCATAATGCCTATGTCACTAACTTAAATGCTGCTTTGGAAAAATATCATGATGCTGAAGCTAAAGGGGATGTTGCCGCGATGATTGCATTGCAGCAAGCGATCAAGTTTAATGGTGGAGGACATGTCAACCACTCGATTTTTTGGACGAATTTAGCACCTGCCGGAAAGGGGGGAGCGCCGGAGGGGGAGCTCGCTAAGGCGATCCAGGCAGAGTTTGGATCTGTTGATTCTTTTATTGAAAAGATGAGCGCAGCTTCTGTGGCTGTTCAAGGATCGGGCTGGGGCTGGCTTGGATATAATAAAACTTCTAGTAAACTTGTTCTTTCAACATGCTCTAACCAGGACCCTCTAAGCACCCTGGGATTTGTCCCATTGCTTGGGATCGACGTGTGGGAACATGCTTATTATCTGCAGTATAAGAACGTGCGCGCTGATTACGTAAAAAATATTTGGAAGATCGTTAACTGGAAGAATGTCGAAGAGAGATTTAACCAGGCAAAAAAATAGTTTACGTACGTTGATTTGAGTATTGAGAGACAAGCCCGGATTGTGTTATAGTTCAAGGCTACACCAAAACTAAATATGGATGTTTATGGGATTGTTTTCGCGTAATAAACCGAAAATTAAAGTCCAAACGACAAAAAAGGACGGTTATAGCGGTTGGGTGAAGTGCACTCATTGTAATGATATGGTTCATGCTAATGAGCTTCATCAGAATCTGCATTGCTGTCCTAAGTGCAACTATCATTATCGCCTGTCGGGCACTCAGCGCTTGCAGCTGCTTGCAGATGAGGGGACATTCAAGGAGCTCTTTACCGAGTTCAAGTCGCTAGATCCTCTTGAGTTCGTCGATACGGAGGCTTATGCTAAACGTTTAGAGACCGCAAAGAAGAGCTCAGGTAGAGACGATGCGGCAATTGTTGGAACATGTGCGATTTTAGAAAAAAAGGTCGCCATTGGAATCCTCGATTTCTCTTTCATGGCAGGTTCCATGGGATCTGTCGTCGGGGAGCGCCTGACATCCATCATTGAGCATGCGATCTCTAAAAATCTCCCGTTGATCATCATCTCCGCCTCCGGTGGAGCGCGTATGCAGGAGTCCGCTCTATCTCTCATGCAAATGGCCAAGACATCGGCAGCTCTTGGAAAGCTTAATGAGAAAAAACTACCCTATATTTCCGTTCTGACAAATCCGACAACAGGCGGCGTCACTGCCTCTTTTGCAACGTTAGGAGATGTGATTATCGCGGAGCCTGATGCTTTGATTGCGTTTGCAGGCCCTAGGGTCGTTGAGCAGTCGATGCGTCAAAAACTTCCTCCCGGCGCCCAACGCTCAGAATTTTTGCTCGAAAGAGGAATGATCGATTGCATTGTTAATCGCCATGATTTAAAACAGAAATTATTCCAATTTTTGGAGTTCCTGACAGGGAATGAGCGAGACTATCAAGAATATACGGCGTGTAACGTCATGTACGGACAGTCTCTTGGGAAGCTGCCGCAAAAACTCAAAGAGCTCTTAACTCTGGCAGAAGCAAAAAATAGTTAAGTCAAGGGTGCATAATGGAAGAGATTGAGATTCCAACGATCGCTACCTCGATTGAATTTTTACCCATGTACGCCTCTTTGCTTGCAGCAGGAGCGGATGTAAAAGCAAACATCGATGAAAAAATTGTCATTGAGTCCGGGGGATCCGCTTTGATCCCAACGGGCCTTCAATTTGCAATTCCTTCAGGGTATGAGATCCAGGTTCGCCCGCGAAGCGGGCTTGCCTTAAAGAGTCAAATTACTGTATTAAATACTCCTGGAACAATCGATGCCGACTATCGCGGCCAGGTTGCTGTGATTTTGATCAATCACGGAAAAAATGCTTTTGTTGTAGAACCCGGCATGCGCATTGCGCAGATCGTTTTAGCCAAGGTTGAAAAGGCGAATTTCTGCCTTGCAGAGTCTTTAGCGACAACTTTACGAGGAGAGGGTGGGTTTGGCCATACTGGCACGCATTAATCATCAAATTGTCATGAGTTTTGGCGATTTGAAAAAACGCTTTACGAAAGGAGAGTGTATGACAATCTCCAACTATCTGGACGAGAGTCTCGTCGTATTTTTAAATGCAGACTCGCAGAGCGAAGCCTTGGGCCAAATGGTCGGCGTCCTTGAAAAAGCCGGTAAATTAAAAAATCCAAAAGTCTTTCACGACGCCATTTTAGAGCGGGAAAAAATTGTTTCGACAGGGATTGGTTTGGGAGTTTCTATCCCTCACGCCAAACTCCAAGGATACAACGATTTTTTTATTGCTATTGGAATTCAAGCCAAAAAGGGAATCGAGTGGAACGCTCTTGACGGCGCTCCAGTACATCTGATTTTCATGATTGGCGGTCCAGAAAATAAGCAGACGGAATACTTGAGAATTTTATCCCATCTCACGATGGCTATTAAAAATGAAGAGCGGCGTAAAAAACTGCTCAAGACGTATGAAGCTAGAGATGTGATCGCGCTTTTTGCCGGTTGCTGATCTTTAGGAAAAAAGCAGGGGTATTGCTATGGATCTGAAGATTAAAGATGTTGCTGAACTTCTCAATGTCTCAGAGACCACCATCCGGCGATGGCTCACTGACGGCAAGATTCCCGCTTATCGCCTAAACCACCAATATCGGTTCTCTCGCATCGAGATTGAAAACTGGATGATGGGCTGTAAACTCAAATCTCACGAAACAGGCAATTCTTTTTTTAACGAAACGCAGATCTACCCTCCCGTCGAGGATGAGGCAGTTTCTCGTGGCGGTATGCAGCACTTCTGTTTTTACCGCGCTGTGCACCAAGGCGATGTATTCCTGGATATTCCTGGAAATACAAAAGAAGAGATCATCCGCGGCACGACAAAAGTCATTTCTCAAAAACTCAATGTCGACGCAGAGGTGCTCTCTGAACTGCTAATCGATCGGGAAAATATGATGCCGACAGCGCTGAGTAACGGCATTGCAGTACCCCACACTCGAGATTTTTTGCGCAAAGGCCCTCTCGATATGGTGTTCGTCGTGTACCCCAAGCAGCCTATTGAATACGGCGCTCTTGATGGGAACCCCGTTTATGCGCTTTTCTTTCTATTTGCCGGAAATGATAAAGGGCATTTGCAGCTCCTTGCAAAGCTGGCTCATTTTGGAAGCAACCCCAAGGCTCTTGAGTTCTTGCAGACAAAACCGGGCAAGAAAGAACTTCTCGATTTCATCCGCAGTTGGGAGAGCTAAGAGACTGAACCCATATTATTCAGTCGCTCCCTCGGCGGGCAATACTTTTTTTCTCTATTCTAAAAACCTGATTGCCTTTATCCTTACACTTAGCTGGATTTGCGACTATACTGCTGACACTGCAAAGCTAGATGGAATTTTTGTTTTAACGCAGCCATTTTTCTTTTGCCCAAATAAGGACATTATTCAAGGTAATAAGGCCTTGTTTGAGCAAAGGAAAAAGGGAACCGTTAAAACAAAAATTCTATCTAGCTTTGCAGTGGAAGCAGTATATATAGCAGGATTGCTTCCTGACTCAAGAAATTAACTTGCTTTCCAGTTCAAGATAACCCGAAATAGGATTTATGAAAAAAGCAAATGGATTGTTTGTAAAGAAAACGATTAAGTCACTGCTCGATGAGGCTCACAGCTCAGGGTCTGGGATGAAACGCTCTCTTGGAGCTGTGACGCTTACCGCAATGGGTATTGGCGCGATTATCGGCGCGGGTATCTTCGTTCTTACAGGTCCTGCCGCTGCGGAATACGCCGGCCCTGGTATCCTGTTATCTTTTATTTTTGCTGCAATCATCTGCGTGTTCGCTGCGCTTTGCTACGCTGAGTTTGCCTCTTTAATCCCCATCTCGGGAAGCGCCTACACTTATGCCTATGCAACGATGGGCGAGTTCGTCGCCTGGATCATAGGATGGGGGCTCACCATGGAGTACCTCTTTTCAGCATCGACGGTATCTGTCGGGTGGTCGGCCTACTTTGTCAGTCTTCTAAAAGACATGGGAGTAATCATTCCGGAAGCCATAGCCTCCGCGCCCTATAGCTATGAAGTGGCTACGGGCTGGGCTAAAACCGGTGCGATGATCAATGTTCCTGCGATGATTATCGTCGCTCTGATCGGAACTCTTGTCGCAGTCGGGATCCGCGCGGCAGCTAGTTTTAATAATTTGATGGTCATCATCAAGCTTGGTGCGATCGCTCTTTTTGTCGTTTGCGGGGCCATCTTCATCAACTGGGATAATTTGACACCGTTTATTCCTCAGAACACGGGAACCTTTGGCGAGTTCGGTTGGAGCGGTGTTCTTAGAGGCGCAGGGGTTGTCTTCTTTGCCTTTATCGGTTTTGATGCCCTCTCGACAATGGCCCAGGAATGCAAAAATCCTCAAAAGCATCTTCCGATAGCAATGATCGGCTCTTTAGGGATTTCAACATTTGTTTATATTATCATCGGTATCGTCCTGCTTGGCGTCGTCAGCTTTACAATGCTAAACGTCCCTGACCCGATTACGGTTGCTGTCAATGCGTTAGGACCTAGTTTTATCTGGCTCCGTTTTGTGATCAAATTGGCGATCCTCGCTGGCCTTACTTCGGTTGTGCTTGTCATGATCCTGGGGCAGTCTCGCATTTTTGCGACGATGTCAAAAGACGGCCTCTTACCGAAGCCGTTTGCTAAAATCAACAAACGCTTCCAAACGCCTTTCTTTTCAACAGTCCTGGTGACTTTGGTCTGCATGGCTTTTGCAGGGTTCTTTCCGGTAGCGATTTTGGGACAGCTGACTTGCATGGGAGCGCTGCTTGCATTTGCGATTGTTTGCTTCGGGATCCTTGTCCTGCGCTACAAGCAACCGACGCTGCATAGGCCCTTCAAAACGCCTTTTGTGCCTTGGGTTCCGCTCGCAGGAACAATTGTCTGCGTGATTCAGATGTTTGCACTTCCTGGCGTTACTTGGATCCAATTCATCATCTGGATGTTTATTGGGGGCTTGATTTACTTCAGCTACAGCGTCAAGCACAGTAAAGCGCGTGCAGGGCTAGTAAAAAAGAAGTAACCTAAAAATTGCTTTTATTCTCCAACAGGGCCATGTAGGGGTGCATTCCTTACCTGGCCTTTTTTCTTTCTTCCGAATGGCAAAACAAGCAACAGAATTAAAAAAATCCAGCCCATCATAAAGGAACAGTCGTTGATCGAAAGCATATCCGCTTGCTGGGTGAGATCAACGTTTATTTTTGCAAGTGCTTTTTGACCATGGAGACCAACTTCGGAGAGTTGGTCGAGATACGACGCCGTCTGAGAGGAATAGGCAGTTAAGCTCTCGCCTACTCTCGCGTGGTGGAAAGCGCTCCTCCTGATCCACAGAGTGGTAAAAATCGAAGTTCCAATTCCTCCCGACATTGCGCGGACAAAATGGAAAATCCCAGTCGAGCTTGCCAGTTTCTCTTGAGGAACATCTTGCACGCTTAAAGCAAAGAGCGGCGTGATGAAAAAGACCATGGCGCATCCGAGCAAAAAGCGGGAAAAGCCAATATGCCAGATATCGACATCTGTGTCGAAATAAGCGGTATAAAAACAAGCGACTGCAAACAGGATAAAGCAAATGCCAAGCAAAAGGGTGTGGCCGTATTTGTTTACAGCAGATCCCATAAGCGGTCCCAAAAGAAATGGCGCTATCCCAATGGGGGCAACTGCTATACCTGCCCAGATGGAGGTGTAGTTCATGCTTGTTTGCAGCCATAGGGGAATCAGGACAACCGAACCAAAGTAAATAGCATACATGACGCCGATGTAAAAAACAGAGAGGGAATAGGAACGGATTTTAAACAATTTGAGTTCGATTAAAGGCTTTTTTGTGGTCGAGCTCCAGACAATTAGAAAAATAAATGAAACAGTAGAGGTCACGGCGCAGGAGACAATTAATGGAGAGTTTAGCCAGTCATATTGCTCTCCCTTATCGAGAAGGAATTGGAGACAGCTCACGCCAAGTGCAAGTAATATTAGCCCCACCCAGTCGGCAGGTGGTTTTTCAAGAGGGGTCTCCCGATCTTTAAGAATAAGCCAAATGGCGATCACGCTCAAAATGCCGACCGGTATGTTGATGTAGAAAATCCAGGGCCACTTGTAATCATAAGAGATCCAACCGCCCAAAATTGGCCCGACAATCGGCGCTGTGATCACAATGGTGCTCCAAAAAGCAAGCGCTGCATTTTTCTTTTCAGGAGGCGTGTTCATGATCAGTAGGGTTTGAGAGAGGGGGATCATGGGACCTGAAGCTAGCCCTTGCAAAAAACGGGACACGATCAAGAACTCAAAATTAGGAGCAGAGCCGCAGGACCAGGAAAAAAGGGTGAAGAAAAGAAGAGAAAGGCAGATTAATTTAACAGCCCCAACTCTTTTTGTAAGCCATCCCGTGATGGGAAGTGCTATCGCATTGCCGACGGCAAACGAAGTGATCACATAGGTTCCCTGGTCGACAGCGACAGCCATATCTCCCGAAATGTAGGGGATAGATACATTGGCAATGGAGTAATCGAGAACAAACATGAATGTCGCAGTGGATAGCGCAAGTACGATAATGAATCGAATAATTCCCGATAGAGGCTTCAATGGGGATCTCCACTTAGGTCTATGCCTTGCTCTGCAAATGTCTGTGAGATGTTGTCTGCGATGATCTGTTCGATTAGCGCCTCTGCTCCCTCTTCTTGGGTGGCAAAGATATCCGTCGCGAACAGCGGCTCATCCGCTCGTATCCCTGGAACATAGGGTTTGTCTGTGTCTTGGATGTCGACGGTGACCTCCATTGAGAGTCCTAGCCGCAGAGGATGCTGTTTGATAAATTCTTGGTCCAAGGTAATTCTGACAGGGACCCTTTGCACGATTTTGATCCAGTTCCCCGTCGCATTTTGTGGAGGCAAGACAGAGAAGACGCTTCCCGTACCCCCGCCAATCCCAGCAATTTTGCCTTTAAATACCACATCGGAGCCGTAAATATCTGAAGTGATGCTCACAGGTTGATCGACGCGCATTTTTGATAGTTGCACCTCTTTGAAATTCGCAGTCACCCACATCTGATCTAAAGGAACAATCGCCAAGAGAGGCTGCCCCGCTGCGACTTGCTCGCCGAGCTGTACAGTGCGCTGAGCGATAATCCCTGTAACCGGGGCCTTGATGGTGCAGCGCTGCAAGAATACATAAGCGTCTCTTACGCGATTTTTCATCTGCTCAACTTGAGGATGTGTTTCAATCGTCGTATTTTCTACTTGGGCAAGAGCTGCAATGTATTCATGTTCTGTAGCAATGAGGTCGGAATAACTCGCCTTTAGAGCAGCTTCCGCGTGCTCGAAATCCTCGAGGGAAACACCTCCCTCATCGACTAAGTTTTTTCGATGTTCATAATCTTGGGCAGTTTTGACAAATTCCGCTTTTTTCAGGTCGATCATTGCGGCGAGTTGGTTTACTGTTTCAAACATACGCACCACATCGCGCACGCTATTTCCTAGATCGGCAACCGCTCTATCTAAAGCAATCGATGCATCTGTTTTGTCCAGTTCGACTAGAACTCTCCCTTTTGGCACAAAGTCTGCATCCAGGACGGAAAACGAAACGACTATGCCAGGAACCTGCGGCGTCAATACGATGTTATTGCCATCGACATAGGCATCATCTGTAAATTGATAGAATCTGCCCCAGACCCACCAGTAAGTAAACCAGCCAGCACCAAGGACAATAAAGATTAAAGCGGTGATCAAGAGCGCTTTATTTCTTTTGTGATTGTTTGCTGGAGGAAGCTCTGATTCCATTAGTCCCTCCCTCGCGGCAAAGATTGGCTCGTGTGGTATCCGCCGCCAAGGGCTTTCACGATTTTTACAGTAGCCAGCAGGTAATCTCTTTCCAGACCTAAGAGATGATAACGCTCGATAAGCGCATTTTCTTCTCTTTCTAAAACAGAAAGAAGGTCGTTGATCCCCCTGTTATAACGAGATTGCTGAAGCTCGAATTGCTGGTCTGTGGCTATCGCCCTGTCAACCTGGAAACCCACTCTGTCATGTGTTGCACTCAGAGTGACGATTCCATCTGCGACTTCTTTGGCAGCGCTCAGCAGAAGCTCGTTGTAGCGGTAGGTCTCTTCGTTAAATGCTGCAACTTTGCCCTTCAAATTCGCAGTGAGTTTGCCACCCGTAAAGATCGGCAAGTGAACAGCTGGGACAAGGCCTCCCTGTCTGCTGCCAATCTTGAGCAGTTTGTTGAAAGTGAGGCTCTCTAGCTGTGCAAAGGCCATTAAGTTGACTCGCGGATAAAAGTCTGCCTGGGCTGCCCCAATCTCTTTCGCAGCAGCTTCTACGCGCCAGATTTGCGCTGTCAAATCAGGCCGTCTGGCAAGGAGATCGCTCGATAAATCAGCAGGGAGCGGTAGCGGTTTTTCAAATAGGGCATTCATGGTGTCAGGAGCCACATTGCTATCAGGACCTGCGCCCACCAGGATGCTTAAAAGATGCCTATCGATAGCGATCTCTTTTTCAAGGGTAAGCCGCGCCTTTTCGATCTCGTAGATGTCTTTTTCTTTTTCAAGGATAGGGATGGCGGGATCGATCCCATGGACGCCTCTTGAAACTGTAAGTGCAAAAAGCTCTGTGCGAAGGTCCTTGCGATCGTTCAAAATTTGCAGTTGACTCAGCTTTGTTTGGAGCTCGATATAGGTTTGGACGATGTGCGTTGTGAGCATGAGCGTCGCCTGGGCAGCTTCAGCTCTTTCTGCGCGCGCTTTTCCGAGAGCTGCTTTGAAAAGATTTTGGTTTTTCCCAAAAAAATCGATCTCATAATTGAAATAAAGGGAGAGATCGATCTGGTTGTCCGTCGCGGGTATAGGAGGGCTTCCTGGAGGGGTGGGGAAGAACGACCTGTCAAACCCGTTTTTACTGAAGTACTGCCACTGTTCCAGGTAATCGAAATCAAGCCTTGGAAAAAGAGCAGATTTTTCCTTCCTAGCTTCTTGCTCAGCTTCTGCTACGAGAGCTTGTGCCCGGCTTAGGGTAGGACTTTCTATGAGCGCGCGCGCGATGAGATCGTTTAACTGCGGATCTGAGAACATCTCCCACCAGCGATCATTTGGCCAGCCCCCTTCTTCGAAGAAGTCTCTCTCGAGGGCAAGTTCTAACGACTGATCTAAAGGAATGGGATCGGACAAATGCGCCAAATCGCTGTCCGGCACTCTTGCGCAGCCGGAAAGAAATAAGAGTAAAAACCCAATCGATTTAAATTGTTTTGCGCGCATCGATGTGTAAATCATTTATGTCATAATAGTAATAAATAAATTAAAATCGATTAATAGTCGATGGAATTGATGTAGAAATTTATGGAGGCCAAAGGGAATCCTTTGGCCTAAGGAATAAACTACTGATTTAATGCAGGTAGCGGGGCGGGTGGGGCAGTATGGAAAAAGATCGCATAAATGAGTGAGATCAGGAAAAGGATAACAAAAATGAAGAATAGGAATTTTGCTATTTGAGTAGCTAAACTCGAAACATCACGAAATCCCAATAATCCGGCAATAATCGCAATAACGAAAAATATAATGGCCCACGTAAGCATAAAAACATCTCCTGTTTTTATTTTTCGTTTAATTTTATTTTGGATTTTAATCAATTAAATTGGATCATTCCTCCGCCAAGGCAAATATCGCCCTGGTAGAAGACAATAGACTGGCGAGGAGTAACAGCGCGCTGAGGCTCTAAGAAACGGATATAGGCTTTCCCATCTTCGATCTTTTCGATGACGCAAGGTTGCTCCGGCTGGCGGTAGCGCACCTTGGCAGCGCAAAGGTAGGGAAGGGGAGAAGGCGGGAGATTAGCGACCCAGCTTAAATCCGTCGCAATGAGTTCGCTCTTGTAAAGGGAGGGGTGGTCCTCTCCTTGTTCAATGAACACTACGTTGCGCTCTACATCCTTGCCGACGACAAACCACGCATCGCCGGGACCGCCAACGCCCATGCCTTTGCGCTGGCCGATCGTATAGAATGCGATCCCGTCGTGTCTTCCCACCACTTTTCCGGACAGGGTCTCAAAATTTCCAGGGTTATAACCGAGATAGCTTCCTGTAAATTCTTTAAAATCCCGCTTTCCGATGAAGCAGATGCCGGTGCTGTCTTTTTTTTCTGAAGTGGCGAGTCCGTGCTCTTTCGCGATGCGCCTAACCTCTGTTTTTGGCAAATGTCCGATGGGGAAGAGGACTTTTTGCAGAGCAGCTTCTTTGAGGGTATAAACGAAGTAGCTCTGGTCTTTTGTGGGATCGATTCCTTTTAAAAGCTGAGGAGAATCGCCGCCGCTATGTCTGCAGTAATGACCGGTAGCCAAATAGTCGGCCCCTAAGCTGATCGCTTTTTCTAGAAAGGCTTTAAATTTTATCTCACGGTTGCAGAGGATGTCGGGATTCGGAGTGTAGCCCGCTTTTAGCTCAGCAAGGAAATGGGAAAATACCTGCTCTTGGTATTCCTTTACAAAGCTCACGGAGTAATAGGGGATGCCGATCTGCTCGCAGACCTTGATGACATCTTCGTAATCTTTGGTTGCTTTGCAGACGCCGTTTTCATCTGTTTCTTCCCAGTTTTTCATGAACATGCCGATCACGTGGTAGCCTTGCTGCTTTAGAAGCAAAGCGCTCACGGATGAATCGACACCCCCGGACATACCAACGACTACTGTTTTATTGCTCATTTAATCTCAGTTTTTTAGGAATTCTATTAGATATCCCTAATATATTCATCTTTAAAATCTTTATTATATGTTTTTAACTTGATTTGAATTCGTGTTTTTTGTATAATAATACTAACTTTAAAACTTTGGTGATTAATGTCTATTAATTCTGTCGGCATTGGGTCTAAAACAAATTCATGTGATCTTCGATCAATAGATCCATTTGCTTTGGACCCGAGTCATAGGCATGTGGTCCAAGAAATATTTAATATCTCCTTAGAGCAGATAGAGCCCTTAAAAGGGGGGTCAGGAGATTTTCTGTACCACATCTGGTCTGGTTCCAAAGAGTACGTTCTTCGCATCAGCAGTAGCGATGTTGAGGGTTTTTCGATCCTTACAGAGTTTGCATCTGAGCGTGGATTTGGCCCTCAATTCGTTAATAAAAATATTGAAAACAGGGCATTGCTAACGGAATTTGTCACAGGATCCCCTCTAAGCTATAAGCATTTGGAAGACCTGGAAATCATTAGGCAATTTGCAGATGATCTAAAAACTTTGCACCAAAGTTCCCAGAACCTGCTTCCTTTAAGCAAAGTCGAAAGAAAAATCGCAAAATTGCAAAGCAAAGGCGGCTTTCCTAGAGTCACCAGCTTAATGGATGCAATCGCGAAGGAAATTGCCTTGTGTCATTTCCCTCTGGTGCCCTGTCATAATGATATCCATCCAGGCAATCTTTTTTTCGATCCTGACCAAAAGATAAAATTCATCGATTGGGGGGATGCAGGAATGAGCGATCCTTTTTACGATTTGGCCCGTGCATCCATTGAATTTGGTTTTGATGCTGAGCAAAATTCTATCTTTTTAGACCACTATTTTGGGCAACCCGGCCCCCTTGAAAAAGCGCGTTATTATCTGATGAGACAATTGATCATTGCTGAAATGGGGATCAATTTGTTGCTGAGTCCATACAGACAAGCGAACGAAAATGAGAAAGAGACGACATTTCATTTTGTAGAAAAAGAGGTTATTTTGCCTTTTGAAGATATCGCCCTTCTCGATACAACTAGAGGCGCTGAAGCTTATTTCAAGACCTTTTTGCATCATGTTCAGTCTCGAGAATACGATGAGTCGATCGCTATTCTTCAAAATCACCAAAAATAATAAAACTGTTCACTACTGTAATCTGAAAAAAACAAGACCGGGAATCCCGATCTTGTTTTTTTGAATGAAAATATGAAAGATCCTATACCGAAATTTTGTGCCAATTTGGGTACACTTCTATTTCTGAGCGAGGAAGTAATGGCTTGTCGTTACTAATCCTTTGCGGTCGGCTTCAACAAAAGCCTCGCCATCTTTGGTCAGGCGGTTGAACAGCTCTTTAAAATGAGAAGGCATTAATCTGCAGAATACAAGGCCGTTAATCAGGCGACCAAGCCAGGTGTAGAGATTATCGGCTTTTTCAATCAGAGGCGCCTGCAAATCATTAATACTTGCATTTTCGTTGATGAGAATTTTGAAGCCCGCTTTTTCTATGGCGCGTGTGAAGTCTTCAATAGAAGGAGTGCCAATAGCTCCAATGAGAGGTTTGATACGGCGCATCAGATCGATGTGCTCAGGATTAGTGGAGTCGTATTTATCCAATCGGAACCAATCCAAACAAGCGACTTTTCCACCGGGCTTTAAAATGCGATAGATGTCTGCGAAAAGCTCATCGAGGTTTTTGGAGTAGCTGAACACTTGAACTTGGTAGACTGCGTCCATCGAGTTATCTGCAAACGCAAGAGGAACTTCATTGAGGTCTCCTAATTGGAAATGGCATTGCTCAGTGAGCCCTTTTCCTATGGCAAATCGCTTGGCGCATTCTATTTGACCGTGATCGATATTGATCCCTGTAACATGAGCTCCTGTGTACGAGGCGATGTGACTTGCAATGCGGCCTCTACCACAACCGATATCTAAAACTTTGCTCCCTTTTTTAATCCCTAGATCATCCGCCATTTTCTTTTCAAAGAGCGTTTGATTGGTGATGATCCCTTTGGAAAGGTCCATCGCGGGAGGGATGTACATTTTTTCGACTTGGCCGATTGAGCAGAGATGATTGAGAACGCTATAGTAGTCTACGAGCTTTTTTTTCACTTCATTGTAATAGTCCGGACCCATTTCCTTTATCAGTTCTTCTTCATTGGCCCAGTCATGATCATAGATATTGTAAGAGCCTAAAAAAGCATCGACTTTTTCGCGCGGCAGCGTGTACAAAATTTTGAAGGATTTGAGGATTGTCGACAGTCTGTAAGAGAAAAACTGCAGTTTAGTTTTAATGGCAAGCTGGGTCATTTTGTCTCCTGATTTAGATATTGATTTCTTTGACGTTTAGCCATTCTGAAATTTTTTATCAACTGTAAAGAGCGTTGAGAGTTGCAGCCAATCAGCTGTTGCTAGGGACCTGTTTTTTTGTGTCATTAATTCGAAAAGAAATTTACATAAAAAAAATTAATTTTATAGTGGGGGGATAGCCTTCTGAATTTCCAAAAGGAGGCAATAAGGAGGCAAAAATGATTCGTAAGCTCAAATCTGGAATGTACCGCATCTATTCAAGGTCGATAAATCCAAAAACCGGAAAACGCAGAAATTTGGGGACCTTTGCAACGAAAGAAGATGCTGTTAAACACGAAAGGGAGATACAATTTTTCAAGAGACGCGGCTAATAATGAAAGCTCGCAAGAAGAAAACAACTGGGAGTAAAAAATGGTCTAAAAAGGTGACCGAAAAAAGTAACGCTCTAGACTTGGAAGAGGGAGTGTTTACACTCGGACCCAAACAAATGGCCCAGTCACTAAAACGATCTGCGGATAAAGCCACGAGGCGCAAAACTTCTCCCTTTCGATCAGCGATGTCGATGTTGACATTTTACCAAAATCGCGCTGGGAAGAATCTTTCCGCAGCTCAAAAGAAAGTCCTCCAGCTAGCAAAAAACGAATTGCGCAAATTATACGGTCGCCCTGTCGCGTAATTAATACCTTCATTTATTACTTTAATTATCTGCAAATCAATGACTTAGAGCAAAGCATTGTCGCGCCTTGTTCTTAATTATTAATTATGGTAAAATTTTATTATAAAAATAATAAAAAAAGGAGTATTTTTATGATTCCCGCAAATTCAAATTATATTTACAATTCTGATCAATTTACTCATCTCATCAATGCTATGAACAATGATGAGATGAATGGGGAATGCGATGGTGTCTATATTGGCACAAATGAGCCGAATGCAGAGGATACTTTTGAATGCTTAAGTGAGAAGCATCCCGCTATCTCTCAATCCTGTCATGTGGGATTTTCCAGCTGGTTTAATTTCGACATTATCGTCAATAGACAACCCTGCAGGGCAATTTTAATTGATTTCAACCCCAGCACAAAAGCGTTTTTAAGTGAAACCTTGAATTGTGTCGTCTCTTCTAATGATCGAAACGAATTTGCTGATAAAATCTGTCAGTACATCGCCAATAATGAAAGTAAATTTGTCCATAATTGCAATATTTATTTATATGGCGACTGCGAGGATCTACAAGCTGAAGTTCGGTGTGAATTTAATATCCCCGGAAGTTGGCTAAGTAGCGATGATGGATTTAACACCATCAAAAAATTGGCAAGCGAAGGAAAAATAGCGATCATCACAGAAGACATTCGCGCTTACGAAAAGCTTGGAAAAATTTCAGATGCGATCAAAGAAAATGGATATGTCGTGGACACACTGTACTTATCGAATATCGGGAAATATATGAACACGGAAGAAGATAAAAATAATTTTGCCAAATCTGTGAATTGCCTGTCTTCTGATCAGACAAAAATCATCTATTGTCAGGCGCACCTGTTAGATCAAGAAGTGCTAGAGGTTGGCACAATATTAAACGTTGATCAAAGAGGGCAGAGAGTAAGCCAGAGCTTGTTCTGCGGTTGGTAACCTCCTCTGACCTGCCCCTTTAAAGCAGTCAAATCCCTAAGTTGACTGCTTTTTCTCCCATGATAAATTGGTTATATCTTCGGTTGCTCTTTAAAATATCTTATTCTTCTGCGTTATTTATTAATTAATATTTTAGGTGCTTGCAAATAATATCTGTTTTAAAATGTTGGACAAAAACAAGATTGAATATGAAATGTGAAAGATACTTAATATTGCCGGTGCTTTTGCTCTTCACTCCGCTTTTTGCAGATGAGCAAACTTCCCGAAAACAATTGGACCTTGCTCGTGAGACAATTCGATTGAGATATTTAAAAGCGGGCACAGAGCTTGGAATTGGATATCGCGAGCACAAAAATCTTCACGGTTTTGATCTTTCTCTGAGCGAGGCCATTTGTTTTTATCCGAATTGGATAAATGTGAAAGGACTCTATGTACAATATCCCTATCATTCATCACGTCATTTCTTCTACTGGGGAGTCGGCGCGGGGATCAATTACGAATTTAACTATCATTCGGAATCTGGCTCTACTCCATTAATGCCTTACATAGGCTGTCCAAACTGCCATCATTGGCGCGTCTTTCCTTCTTTAGAAGGAGTGGTTGGCTATGAGTTTTTTGCTGATAAGAATGTTAAGATGTTTGTGCAAGGATCTTTAAGCGTTCCTGTGGGAGATGCATCTCTTCCTTTTGTACCCGCTCTATCTATCGGAGTTGGTTTTTAAAAGAGCCCTTTCGAAAGTGAAGCTTTCTCAATTTGTTAAGAATAGATTATACTGCCTCCAACTGTAAGATGTGCCCAAATAAAGCAGAGGCGGCAGCGATGTTTGGCAAAAAAATTTACGCGTTCTTTTTTTTAGTGTTAAGTTGTTCTGCGGCCCCGTCTTTCTTGGGCGCTGGCATAGATTATCCCAATTGCAAGGATAATCCCTATCTGAATGATCAGATGCAATATAAGATCGCTCCCTATTTGCTTCCGATCGGCCATCCCGTGAAACCTGTCCTGGATCGCATTTTTTCAAGGTCGCGGGTCCTTGAAAATGAAAGAACGCTTGTCGATGCGGGATTCGAAATCATTTCAGGTCCCAGGGTGCGCAGTTTCGTCATTGTAGCGCGCCACCCGGAAGTTCCAGGGTATGTCTTTAAACTGCACCTCGATTCAGAAAGCAGGTGCCGAAAAGAGGTTCCCCATTGGCTATGGCTGGTCAGGCGTTGCATTGGAGCTAAGGGGATAAGAAAAATTATTAAACGCGAGAATATTACCAATTTTGTAGTTCCGGACAAATGGCTTTACGTCCTTCCTGTCTATCCTTTCTCCAGCGCCCTGAATCCAGAACCTCTCATTTTGATAGAGACGGACATGGAACTTGAAAGTAAAGAGGTCACAATAGAGAAGTGGAAGACTGTGGTTACGCGCAAGCATCTCGATGAGCTTTATCTGATTTTAAAACATGGGCATGGCGGTCATGGTCTGCTAAAGCTTCCCAGCAATGTCCCTTACACGAAACACGGAAAATTTGCATTTACCGACACTGAAGATCTGAAAGCGGATCTTAAGTTAGAGTACATCAAAAGGTATCTCTCTAAAGATATGCAGCGCTATTGGGACAAGCTGATTAAAAAGTGATGGACTACATACCAAAGGCAGCGATGATCAGCGGAAAAGTTTTTGCGTTCTTTTTTTTAATAGGGAGCTGTTTTGCGACCTCGTCTGTCGCAGGAGCTTTTGATGACTATCCCACTTGCAGGGATAATCCCTTTGTCGACGAGCGCATGCGGGTCAAGATCTCTCCCTTTTTGCTTCCTTTCGATCATCCGATAAGAGATGCTCTCGATTCTATTTTTTTGCAGTCTAGAGTGATTCAAGATGAAGGGACATTGATCGATGCGGGTTTTGAAATCATCTCAAGGCCGAAAGAGCACTGCCGTATGATCGTCGCGCGCCACCCCCTGATGATCGGTTATGTATTTAAGCTGTATCTCGATTCAGAAAACTGGTGCCGAAAAGGTGTTCCTCATTGGAAACGGCTCTTCAGGCGTTGTGTTGGAGCTGCAGCGATAAGAAATATTATTGAACGTAAGCATATTCGCTATTTTGTGGTCCCTGACAAATGGATTTATGTTCTTCCCGTTCAACCTTTTTCGTGTTTTACGCCCCCCCAGCCCATTATTTTGGTGGAGACGGATATGCATCTTGTGAGTAAAGGGGAAACAAGGCACAGGTGGAAAACAGATGTTTCGCGTAAACATCTCGATGAGCTTTATTTGATTCTAAAAGAGGGGCATGGCGGGCCGGGCATTGTGAAGCTCAACTCCCATGTTCCTTTTACTAAATACGGAAAATTCGCGTTCATAAACACGGAAGATTGTGAATGCCGCCTCAAATTAAAGCATGTGAAAGAATATCTCTGCAAAGAGATGCAGTATTACTGGGACTTTCTTACAGAATAGAGCAGGTGTAAAATGGCGGAAAATTTAGTGCGGATTGCGATTAAGGGCAAATCCCATCTCGAGGGGGATCTCCAAATTCCCAAAGGCGCAAAAGGGATCGTAATTTTTGCGCATGGAAGCGGGAGCAGTCGCCACAGTCCCCGCAACCGCTTTGTTGCAGGGGTGTTGCAAGATGGCGGGCTTGGAACCCTTCTGATCGATCTTTTGACAAAAGAAGAAGAAGCTGAAGACGATCTCACGGCGAGGCTTCGTTTTGATATCGATTTACTGACAGGTAGGCTGTGCCTTGTAACGGAATGGCTTATGGGGACTAGCCCCCTAAAGATAGGTTATTTTGGGGCAAGTACGGGAGCCGCCGCTGCTCTTTGTGCTGCAGCCAGGTTGAAGGGGAAGATCGCCTGTGTTGTTTCAAGAGGGGGAAGACCGGATCTCGCTGGCGACCTACTAAAAAGTGTCGAAGCCCCCACTCTTTTGATCGTGGGAGGCAATGATGGGCCTGTGATCGGAATGAACGAAGAGGCTTACGCCCTTTTGAAATGTGAGAAAAATATGGTGATCGTTCCTGGAGCTACGCATTTGTTTGAAGAGCCGGGTACGCTCGAAGAGGTTGCGCGTTTAGCTTTGGACTGGCATCGTCTGCATTTTAGAAGTCCAGACGGAACTCAAGAGTGAATCCTTGCATGCTAAGATCTTCAGAGACCCTGTGGAAGGAGTTGGCTCCGCTATCGAATAGGGGCAGCTGGTTCTGTCTCCACCAGTATTGATTCTCATAGCTGGCCTTGACCATGAAGTGATAGAGGTCATCTGCAAAGTTGTCTTCATAGACCATTCCCGCTTGGAAGGCGATAGTGGGGACTGCGCGATCGAGATTGTAGCGAAGGTCGTAGAACTCGATTCCACTTGTTCTGTCTTTTTCAGACTCCTTAACGTTGAATTCACCCCATAGCAGATCGCCTGAGACATTCCCAAAACAGCTGAAGTTTTTGGAGTAGTAGAATTGCATATTTATGCCGAGGCGAGGGCCGATGCCCCAAAAATCGTTTTCGCTTTTGATCTTGATCTGATAGAGGTTATTTGTGCGAAAATGGAAATGGCGATCTTGGCTGATCCAGGCCGAGCCAAGTCCAAAATAGGGATGCAAAGCGAGGTATCTACTGACAAAATAATTTCTGCCGATGACAGCGTCGAGTTTGTAAAAATTCACCGACCAATGTCCTTTGGAGCTATTTAATATCAGTGTTTCATCGCCAACGAGTGGAAAAAGATTGGGGAAGTGAGTGTTGCTTGAGTTGTTTGCATGGGTCCTGAAGTAGGTGAATTCCGCATAGCCTTCCCAAGCGTCGTGTTCAAAGACATAGCCGGCACCTACTTTAAAACCAGGTTCCCATTTAAAATCGAAATGCCGAATATCTCCTTCAATGGGAAAAGATCCTGCATCGTGTTTTGTTTTGAGGAGATAGTCTGTTCCGCCTTCGTAGAGTTTCCAGACGAGGAGATCTGCTGTAGCAAAAAGGCCATAACCATCGAGCTGGGGATTTGCAGGAGCGGTTTTGGCGCCATAATTACCGTAAGCTGTTTCTGTCCTTACTTTTTGCATGTCTGTTTCTAGCTTCGAGACACGCGCATCGATGTCGCACTGTCCTGGAATTTGGGTAGCCAAAGTGGTGAGAAGAAGGAGGATGTACTTGTTCATTAGAAATCAAACCTCGCATTAACTGTGAGTCCGTGGAGGCTCAAATCTTCGGAGTAGCGTTGGAATCGATTAGGGATAGATGAGAAGTAAGGCAGCTGATTTTGGTTCCAAAAGTATTGGGTTTCATAACATGCCCTGATGGAAATGCGGTAGATATCGCGGTGGAAATTTGTCTCATAGCCAAGACCCAGTTGCATTTGCGCTGCCGGGACGACTTCATGAGTATCCAGATGAAACGATTTGTTAGGGCTTGGGCTCTTTACATTGTGGTAAACATCAAAATCTCCCCAAAGAAGCGATGCGCCGCCTGAGGCAAAGAGGTTGATGCCGTAATCCAAGAACCATTTTCCTTCGATTCCAAAGCTTGGGCCAACACCTAAGAATGAGTTCTTCTGTTTCACTTTAAACGTTTCGGGATCTAAGGTTTTACCATTTGTGTGAATATGCTGGGGGATCGAGGCCCCTTTTAAGCCTACGTAAGGATGAATAGCTAGCATGGAGCTTAGAAAATAGGGCCTTCCGAGGTTCAAATCGAGAGTATAAAACCCGAGTTTCGAGTGGATCTTTACTTGGGATGCAGGAGAAGGAGGGGGCATTGCAAGGGGAGTTAGAAATTTTCCACCATGTAAAGAAGATGCGGCGGTGTTTTCCGCTTGAAACCAGGTGAAATTGAGATAAAGGTCCCACTTGTCGTGGTTAAATGTTGTTCCTATTCCTGTGCGAAATCCGAAATTTTGTTTGAACCTGAGTTTGCGATTATGAACAGAATCGGAAGAGGTAATGCCAGGGGTTCCATTGAAGAGCTGAGCGTAATCCATCCCTCCTTCATTTGCATGCCAAAAGAGCATATCTGCTGTGAAGAACCAGTTTTCACCGAGAAACTGGGGAGAGGCGGAAGCTGTTTTTGCTCCGTAATTTCCATGAGCCGTGCGCGAGCTGACCTCAGCGATTCGAGCCTCTAGGAGGGAAACTCTTGTGTCCATGTCGGTCCCATAGGCCATAGCGCTTAAGACAGGAACGAAGAGAAGGGAATAGAGGAGTCTGTTTTTTTTCATCATTCTCCGCTAAAAATCAAGTCGGACATCGAGTGTGATGCCGTTTAATGATAGGTCCATCGATTCATGCTGAAAATTTGTGGCGCTTGATTGCTGCTCGTTTAGGAATTGGTTTTGACGCCACCAGTACTGAAACTCATAACTTAATCGGATACCCAAATGGTACAAGTCATCGAGAATATTTGAGTCCCAGGAAAAACCTAGCGCCATTTGCACATTGGGGACAAGTTTGTGCAAATCACCCTTCACGTTGACAAGCTTTGCTTTCCCTCGAGATGTCACTTGCGATTCTTTTGACCTGGTGTCAAAATCGCCCCACTGCAAGGAGCCGCTAATCGATCCCATCAGACTGAAGTGAGAGTCGAAATACCAAGTTCCTTCAGTACCGGCCCTTGGCCCAATTCCCCAAAAATTATTTTTTCCGTAGATGTTTTCAAAAGCGCTGCGGCTTCTTCGATCATCGCCTGTGATTGCATAGCGTCTGCGCTGTGAGATCCAGGAACTTTCTATTCCAAATTGCGGACGGAAGCTGAGGAATTTACTGACGAAAAATCGGCGTCCTACTTCTAGGTCCAACACGTAATAGTGGACATGCCAGTGGCTGTGGATCTTACTTGTATTGAATGAGGGAGGAAATCCTTTTTGCGGCGCTAGAGTGTTGTTAGGATGGCTCTTGGCAGTATTCTCTGCATGTGCATGAAGCCAGGAAAAGTTCATGTACCAATCCCAGGCATCGTGCTCCATATTGTAACCGACACCGGCTCGGAACCCAGGCGCCCAATCAAAATGGGTATGACTGACTTTCCCTTTAGGTATTTGCTGATCTAAACGAAGGGAATAGTCAGAACCTCCTTCCTGAAGGTGCCAATATAAGAAATCTGCAGTTGCAAAAAATCCTAGGCCATCAAACTTTGGACTTGCCGATGCCATTTTCGCACCGGAAGTGTTTAAGACCGTTTCGTTTTTGATTGCAGCCATGCGCGATTCGAGAGCATCAACTCTAGAGTCGATTTCATCTGAGAACAAGCACGGCGCAGCTAAACACGAAACGAGTGTGAGGAGCAATAAAATCATGTTTTGAATTTACAGATTTTTAAGTTTGCAGGGAAGAAATTTCTTAAACATGTTATCCTCATTCGGAATGGCAAATAAGATATCTAATACTTCTTTAAGAGTCGCGAATGGGTGTATGGAAATGGAGAGTTCTCTGCAAAACCCTCTTGCGTTTATCGAAAAGAAAATTTCCGACTTATCGAAAGCTGAATTGGCGCCGGCACAACCTTTGTCGGTGCAAATCCTCAATGAGGAACCTTACCATCCCGCTGCATCGCGCATCTTGAATCTCGATTCTTCCCATTCGAATTGCATCCTAAAGGACGATTTTCACAAAAAGGATCACCGCCACTTGTATGAGTGGAGAGGATCTCATCCTCGAGAGGGAGGGAGCTCATTTCAGGTCTTTGCACCCAACGCTCGTGAGGTGCATCTGGTGCTGACAGCTTTTGGGAGAGAAGAGCATGTGATTCCCATGCAGCGGAGCGTGTTCGGAACCTGGGAGGTATTTTCAAGGGAGGCTCATCTAGGAAGAACGTACCGATATCGCATCCAGGATTCCTGGCATCAGTGGAGCTCTCGCACGGATCCGTTTGGGGTGTCTCTTATGGAAAATGGTGGAGTTTGTGAATCTGTTGTCTCAAGTCTCAGTTCCTATCACTGGAATGACGGCGGCTGGATGGACTCACGAAAGTATAGCGACCCTACAAAAAGGCCTCTTTCCATTTATGAACTCAATGTTGAGTCATGGAAAAAACACGAAGGCAGGACCCTTTCTTTTCGTGAACTCGCCCACCAAATTGTGGATTACCAGAGGCGGCTTGGCTTTACACATGTGGAGCTCTACGGCGTGATAGATAATAGACACGATTATTCCTGGGGATACCAACCCAATCACTTTTTGGCGGTCAATCGCCGGATGGGGAATGCAGATGACTTCAAATATCTAGTCGACTTATGTCATCAAAATGGGATTGGGGTCATCCTCGATTGGATTCCTGCACATTATAAGCAAGACCATGCAGGCGATGTTTCTGAAACACTACATTACTACGATGGAACAGACCATTTTGGCGCTGAACATTCGGAATGGGGGACGGCCTATTTTGATTTCGGAAAGGAGGAGACGCGTCGTTTGCTTCTTGCCAGCGCGCTCTACTGGCTTGAAATGACCCATGTGGATGGACTCCGTGTAGATGCGGTAGGTCCTATGGTTAAGCGTTTTGGCGATATTAAGTGGTTCGCTGTGGATTTTCTCAAAGAACTCAATTGTGTAGCGCATGAACACTATCCCGGTATTCTGATGATTGCTGAAGAGACCTCTGGATTTTCCAAGGTGACAAGACCTGTTTGGGAAGGAGGACTGGGGTTTGACGTTAAGGCAGGAATTCATACGCAAAAGAGGGTCCGCCATTACTTTAAGACGCCCTATGATGAGCGCGGCTGGGATGAGCATCATTTCGGAAAAATGCTCGCAAATTTGGACGAGGCCGGAAAAGAAGAGCGTTGGATGCTGGCCCACTCCCATGACGATGCAGCAAGCGGCGGTATGGATCATCAACATGGGACGCTTTACCGCTCCATGCCAACAGGTGATGATTGGAGGCGATTTGCCGACATGCGCCTTTTTCATGCCTGGAACCTGCTAACGCCAGGCGCTGGCCATATGATCCATATGGGCGATGAACTCGGACAGAAAGAGGCTTGGAATGGGCGGCTGCATACCCGGGAAGGCGCTGTAGAATGGCATCTGCTTGACTCTTTTCTTCACCACAGTCTTCAGACCTATGTGGGAGACCTCAACCGCTTATATCGCTCTAAACCCGCCTTCTGGAAGCATGCTGATTTCGGGTATAGGCCGATCTCCCACTATGGCCAGAATAAGGTCATTGGATTCCACCGTTTGGATCACGAAGGGGGGAGGCTTGCCCTTTTCTTCAATTTTTCCCCTATGGGCTATAGCGAATACGACTTTCCGTTGCCATCTCTGCATGAGGATGGTGATTTGGGATGGATCCGCGGGGCAAGGGAGATTTTCAACTCAGATGGGGTTCAATACGGTGGAACGGGATGCTTTCGCAACCGGTGGCTCTCTATTTTGAGAAATGAAGCGGGAGCGCCTACACACTTCCGCTTTGCGTTCCCGCCCCTTTCTCTTCTTGTTTTCGAAGAGGTTTGGGAGCTTAGTTAACTTCCAAACAAGACATCTTGTAGAGAACCAATCAATACATTGAGATCGTCTGCGACGTGGTTTTCACCCCAGTTTGGACCGCCTTTATTGGGATCGTTGGAATACTCGTAAACCCTTCCGTAGACTTGATTCTTGATATCTATAGGAAGATGGTTGAAGAGATTGTTAATGGTGTTTCTTCGATCATGGATTCCGCTGCTAAGGAAGTCTTGACTGTCGAAAGCAAGGGCTATCAATGCCTCCAAAACTTCCTCTGAGGTCATTGCGGAAGATTGTTGAGGTATGTTTGTCTGGATGATGGGTGGTGTTTGTTCAATGATCTCAATCGCAGGAGATTCAGGTTGCGGGTCCAAGATACAAGGTGGCAGAGAGTTGTTTGTAATGATGATGTCATTAAAAATCGGAGCCTTCTCTTTGATCTCTATCACTCGTCCCTCAAATTTTGATGTTTGACGCGAAGCTGCAAGGCGCAAGGCTTCGAGTTTTAACTCGCGCGGGGTGTTAGGACTTAAAAAGGTATCCTTGCCAAAACTCATATTGCCTCTTGGGCATTTGGAGAGTTCCCAAATTGCGAGGAAGACATCGTCTTGCTCTTTCCACGAAAATTGATGGAACAATTCTATCGCCTCTTTTTCCTGGCCGGATTCGAGCAACAGGGCGCACTGCATCATTTTTAGAGTATCATCCCCAAGGCCTAAGGATTGAGATTCCCGTGTGAGCGCGATCTCAGATGTGATTAAAAGATTGATGAGGGTGTTTGCATAGTTGGTAATGGCTTGCGCCCGATCAAGATTTGTGCAGTGGAATTTTACATCGAGGGAGGGGTCATTTTCAAAAGCAGCTTTTCCAAAATCGTTATGAATGTCTTTAGGGGAGCCTGCCAACAGCCAAACTTCTTTGTGGATGCCTAATTGAAAGCTTAAAGGCAGGTTATTTATCATTCGCATCGCAGTGTCGAGGTTGTCGCTTTTTAACGCTGCGATGATGGGGAAAAATGCGCCCCTGATTTCCTTTTCCAATCTTGTTACTCTTTCTAAATGAACATCCAAACTGTTGCAGTTTCTGATGGAACTCATTAGCGACGCGCAAATGGGATGATTGTCGTCAAAAATCACGATCACTTTTGTGATTGCTATCCGGTCATCTTTTTGAGTTACAGACCAGAAGATTCCAAAGGGAGAACCCGGAATGACTTGAAAGTGGGCGTTGTCGGGGGAGTAGACTTCGGCTCCTTCGTCGTAATTGTAATGCGTGTGGACCCACATCGGGCTTATATCGTTAAAGGCTACAGATCCAGGGATATTAAGATGTTCAAAGCCAATTTCAGGAAAGATGCCCATATGGACATCACCCTCTATCCAATCTTTCTCTAGAGCATGCGGATGCGACCAGGCATGAGTGCATAAGTTAATGGGGCGGTGCAGATATTCAGGCGGTCTTCCTCTGACAATGGTGAACATAAGGTCCAGTTTTTTTCCTTCGAGGTTTCCCGTTTTTTCAAGAACTGCAGTGGGGACGTGCTTGAGTGCGCTAGGATCTAAAAGGATTACCACGATGTTGGGGTTGATAATATGGTAATCTGAAATCGTAACGCATCGCATTTTGTTATAAGCAGGGCATAGGGGAGTTGGCGCTAGTCCGATCTGCTTCATGTTGAAGAAAAGAACGCTTCCTTTGGGGAGGTTTACAGGAACATGTTGCAAATAGGTTGTGCGCAAATGCAGGAGTTCGCTCCACGCCTCATCCTTTTCCTCTTTTGACAAATCAGAAGATGTTAAAATGTGGCGGGCCACCTCATTGATTTTGATTTCCAAGTCGATATCGCTTTTTGCATTTGCGAGGATTTCCTGGAAAAAGTGATTTCCAACGGAGGATTTTATTTTTATATCGTTCATGAGGCGTCTCCCTTTTTAATGTTTATTTTTTATATGCAAATGTAGTGAGTTCATTTTCGAGTTCGTCTTGGCTAATTCCGAAAAGTCTTGTGAAGTTTTTGGTAACGATTTTCCCATTGAATGCAAATCTAAATTCATTAAATTCGTTTTCTTTATTTTTCGAGTCGTTTGTTTTTATTTTTAGTGTGTGGATGGATCTCTCGTCTTCTATTTTGTATTTCAATCCATTGATAGAAGCGACAATGACGACATCGTGAATTCTATTGCTGAGTTCGATGAGCAGTTTTTTTCCTGCCTCACCGCTACCCACTTCACAGCCGGCTAGGAATAGTACAGGTTTAAGTGGTTTAGTAGAATCTAACGAATTTCTAATTAACTCGATTTCATTTTCTATGTCTGCGAGTTTATCGAAACAAAAATCATTTCCTTTCTTATAATCTTCACTTCTAACACTTCCTAATCCAAGAAGCCCTGAAGCCCCGTGTCCGCATATCACGATGAAATTAGGCTTGCTATTGTTTTGATTAAGTGATGTGGCCATTTGCGAAATGTTTTTCGCTGCGTAAATATTATTCGTTTTATCCTTAAGCGCATGGACTACGTTGATATTATCTTTTTTACTTTTTCCTGCATTTTCATCATAATAGATGGCTTTTTTGCATTCTAAATTTTTATACACGTTATTGAGTGGTAACATATAATTTCCTCTGATTTGTTTAATTGTTTTTCTTATGTTTCATTATACATGTTTTTAATGTTAAATTAAAGCGGAACATTTTATTATAAATATTTATTTAAGACACTGAATGTTAGCAGTTAATGCTAGAGTTCATGAATTGCCTGAGATTTAAAATATTAATTATATACTAATAAAAACGTGTTGAATGAAAAAAGCCCGACAAAATCGGGCTTTTTGAAAGGCGTTTTAGAAAGGCGGACTATTCTTTGTGAGTGTCTTTTGAGCCGCTCAGGACTACTGGGTCCTTAGCTTCCTCCGGAGGAGGGGGTGCTGCAATCTCTGTAAAAACGAGCTTATCGCCTTCTGCAGAGACGGACCAGCTGCTCGGTTTTCCGGGATTGAGGAGGAGCTTCTCAGCGAGGGGGTCCTCGAGGTACTGTTCAATCACGCGGCGCAGCGGACGGGCTCCCATCTCAGGTTGAAACCCTTTGCCGACAAGGAACTCTTTGGCTTTGTCGTCGAGAGAAATTCCGATCTGTTTGCGGGCAACGCGTTTCTGGACTTTTTTCACTTCGAGCTCGATGACGTGGAAGAGGTGAGCTTTGTCGAGAGGTTTGAAGATGATAATTCCATCCAGACGGTTAATGAATTCCGGCTTAAAGGTTTTCTTAACGGAAGAATCGATTTTTTCTTGCATTCCTTTGTAATCGAGCATTCCTTCTTGAACGCCAAATCCTACTTCTGTCGATTTACGAATTAAATCGGCGCCGAGGTTTGAGGTCATGATGATGATCGTATTGCGGAAGTCGACTTTGCGTCCGAAGGAATCTGTAAGCCGCCCTTCTTCCAAAATCTGGAGAAGAAGGTTCATCACGTCGGGATGCGCTTTTTCAATCTCATCAAAGAGAACGACGCAATAAGGGCGCTGACGGACCTGCTCGGTGAGCTGACCGCCTTCTTCATGTCCCACATATCCCGGAGGAGATCCTGTCATGCGGCTGATCGCAAATTTCTCCATGTACTCAGACATGTCGACTTGGATGAGGGCATCTTCACCGCCAAACATGTTGATCGCGAGCTGTTTTGCAAGAAGTGTTTTTCCAACGCCTGTTGGTCCCAGGAACAAGAAGGCTCCAATAGGACGGTTGGGGTCTTTAATATCTGCCCTGGACCTGCGTATAGCTCTGCAGACAGTGCTGACGGCTTCGTCTTGGCCGATGATGTTAGTTTTAAGGGCCTCTTCCATTTTGAGAACTTTGGAGGTCTCTCCCTCTGTCAGTCGGGTGAGTGGAATTCCGGTCTGTTTTGCAATGATATGGGCAACTTCTTCTTCATCCACGATCACTTGGTGTTCTTCTTTGTTGCTTTCCCACTCGGATCTTATTTGGCTTAAGCGATCGCGCAAAGTTTTTTCTTTGTCGCGCAATTTGGCAGCTTTTTCATACTCCTGTTTGCCGATCGCCTCTTCTTTGGCGAGGCGTGCCTCTTCTATTTCTGCCTCAAACTTGGTGATGTCTTGTGGAGGATGCATCATCGCAATACGCGCTTTAGCTCCGGCTTCATCGAGCAGATCGATTGCCTTATCGGGTAAAAAGCGGCCAGTGATGTAGCGGTCTGAAAGATAAACAGCGGATTTTAGAGCTCCATCTGTGTAGATGCACTTGTGATGATCTTCATATTTTGATTTTAGTCCCATCAAAATGGCATTCGTCTCTTCTACAGAAGGAGGCGCGACGAGGATTTTTTGGAACCTGCGCTCAAGGGCAGCATCTTTTTCAATGTGTTTTCGGTATTCATCAATTGTTGTAGCTCCGATGCATTGAATTTCCCCACGAGAAAGAGCGGGTTTCAAAATATTTGAAGCGTCGATGGCGCCTTCAGCTGCGCCGGCTCCAACGATGGTGTGAAGCTCATCGATGAATAGAAGGATATTGCCATTCTTTTTGATCTCGTCCATGACGGCTTTGATCCGCTCTTCAAATTGACCGCGATATTTAGTGCCTGCGATCATTAAAGTCAGATCAAGAGCGATTAATCGCTTCTTGGCGAGATGGTCGGGGACCTCTCCTTTTACGATCGCCTGCGCTAGACCTTCTACTATTGCTGTTTTTCCAACTCCTGCTTCACCGATGAGTACAGGGTTGTTTTTGCGTCTGCGGCAAAGGATTAGGATAAGTCTTTCCACTTCTTCTTTGCGTCCGATCACAGGATCCAGCTTTCCTTCACGACTAAGTTCTGTCAGATCATGTCCATAAGCTTTTAAAGCAGGCATTTTTTCACCAGAAATGCCGCCTTTGTCCGGAGATTTAGAGGAAGATGGTCCATGGGAGGGGCCGGGGCCTGTTGATCCCATTGGAGGCAATTGTAGATTGAACGTCTCCAGTTCTTTCAAAATCTCTTTGCGGATTTCTTTTAGATTGATATTGAGATTTTCTAGGACCTGGGCAGCAACGCCGTCTGCCTGGCGAAGCAAAGCGAGGAGCAAGTGTTCAGTTCCGACGTAGTTATGATTGAGATTTGCCGCTTCTTCATTGGCAAACTCAAAGACTTTTTTTACTTTTCCTGTGAGGGCAGGATCTCCGTAGACTTGGATTTCCGGCCCGAATCCGACGAGGCGCTCTACTTCTGCGCGGACCGTATCGTAGTCGAGATTAAAGTTGCGCAAGACGTTGACCGCAATCCCCTGGCCGAGCTTGAGAAGGCCAAGAAGGACGTGTTCTGTCCCCAAGTAGTTGTGATTGAGACGCTGAGCTTCTTTTTTAGCAAGCTTGATAACTTGTTTCGCGCGATTGGTGAACTTGTCAAACATACAATTTCCTCTTGGGTTGGCCTCTTTGGTTATTGTATGGGGATTTCTCTTTTTTTGCAAATTTCTTGATAAATATTAAAGAATATTTTTACTGAGTCGTAAAGCATTTATTATTAAAGATTTATGTTTTGTGTTTTTAGCGGTTTAGCAATTTTCCCGGGGAGTGTATGATGGCAGGTTCCAGGGGGTGCCCATGATAGAACATCCAATGATCGCTAGAGTTCCGGTAGGGGCCGTTTTTGAACATTATAAAGGTAAAAAATATAAGGTCCTGGGTGTTGGGCGCCATACGGAGACATTGGGAATGTGTGTCGTATATCAATCTCTGTACGACTCAGCTGAGTTTGGAGACCGTGCTGTTTGGATCCGCCCTTTGGAAATGTTTCTTGAGACAGTGACAATGGATGGTCGGGAAATACCGAGATTTCGTTTGGTAACAGGAGAATAATGTCGGATTGGGAAATCATTGATACAGGCAGACAAAGCGCTGAAGAAAATATGCGCTTCGATAGCGAACTGTTAGAAAATGCAGATACAAGGGTTAAACCCATTCTCCATTTTTATGAATGGGAAGGGGATAGCGCGACCCACGGCTATTTCACGGATCCTTCAAAGTTATTAAATTTGGATAATGCTCAAAGACTTTCTCTGAATCTAGCGCGCCGACCGACAGGTGGCGGGCTTGTCTTCCACATTTGGGATATGGCCTTCTCGGTTCTAGTTCCCGCCTTTTGCCCCGAATTCTCGATGAATACTTTAGAAAACTACGCTTTTGTCAATCAGGCGGTTCTCTCTTCTGTCAAAGAATTTCTGGACAATCACCCTCCTCTGTCTCTAACTTCGGATGACTTTTCTCCGTTAGATTCCAATTGTTCCCATTTTTGCATGGCAAAACCTACTAAATACGATGTGATGTGGGAGGGTAAAAAGATCGCGGGGGCAGCTCAGAGAAAAACTAAAAAGGGATTTTTGCATCAGGGGACGATAGCCCTTGTCATGCCCCCTTTGGATTACCTGGGGAAAATTCTCCTTCCGGGCACGAGGGTTCAGGAAGCCATGCAAATGCATACCTGCCCGCTTCTTGGCAAGGATGCCTCTCTAGAGCAAATCATAGCTGTCAAGCAGCGTTTGCGTCAGATTTTGGCTACTCATTTAACTCTGTGAACTGTATATTGATTCAGGATAAAAGGAGATAATAATGAGCAATAAGCCGCAAACAGCAATTCAACCGACACGCAATGAAAACTATCCGGAATGGTTTCAGGCTGTCATTCGAGAGAGCGATCTCTCAGAGCACTCTCCTGTGCGCGGATGCATGGTCATCAAACCGTGGGGTTATGCGATTTGGGAGAACATGCAGCGCATTCTCGATGGGATGTTCAAAGCGTCTGGCCACTCCAATGCCTATTTCCCCCTATTTATTCCTTTAAGTTTTCTCGAAAAAGAAGCAGATCACGTCGAGGGTTTTGCCAAAGAATGCGCCGTCGTCACTCACCATCGCCTTGAAAAAGACAAAAACGGAAAGCTTGTTCCTGCAGGGGAGCTTGAAGAGCCCCTCATTGTACGGCCGACATCTGAGACAATCATCGGAGCCATGTATTCCAAATGGGTAGAGTCCTACCGTGACCTCCCCATTCTCATTAATCAATGGTGCAACGTCGTTAGATGGGAGATGCGCACGCGTATGTTCTTGCGCACGACGGAATTTCTTTGGCAAGAAGGGCATACTGCGCACCAGTCAGAGGAGGAGGCTAGGGAAGAGACAATGCGGATGCTTGAGACATATGCGCATTTTTCTGAAAAATACTTAGCCGTTCCTGTCATTAAAGGAGAGAAGACCCCTTCCGAAAGATTCCCTGGAGCGGTAAGCACATACACCATTGAAATGATGATGCAGGACCGTAAAGCCCTTCAAGGCGGCACCTCACATTTCCTCGGTCAAAATTTTGCTAAAGCTTCCGAAATCAAATTTCGCGACATCGATGGAGAAGTGCGTTTTGCCTGGACGACGTCTTGGGGAGCGACAACACGTCTTATCGGTTCGCTTGTTATGACGCATAGCGACGACGACGGACTCATCCTTCCGCCGCGCGTAGCTTCTTCCCATATTGTCATTCTGCCTGTCATCCATAAGGAAGAAACAAAGGCAGAAGTGCTCTCTTACTGCCATTCCTTAGCCGGTCAGCTCCGCCATCTCCACTATGAAGGACGCAACCTGAACGTTATTGTCGATGAGAGAGAGATGAGGGGAGGGGATAAGCTCTGGTCTTGGATTAAAAAGGGTGTGCCGATGCGTATTGAGATTGGGCCGCGCGATATTGCAGGTGATCGCTTTCCGGTTGCGCGCAGAGACCGCGGACATCGCGATGTCACTCCTCAATCCAGAGAAGAAATTCTCTCCACGGTGATTGGTCAATTGGAAGATATTCAGCAGAATCTCTTTGATCGCGCGAAAAAATTCCGCGACAGCCACATCAAAAAGATCGATACGAAAGAGGAATTCTACGCCTTTTTCACTCCCAAAAATGCGGAGAACCCTGAAATTCACGGTGGATTTGCGGCGTGTCATTGGGTTGAGGATACTGCTACAGAAGAGCAGATCAAAAAAGATCTCGGCGTTACTATCCGCTGCATTCCATTAGATGCTCCCCATGAAGAAGGGCAATGTCCATTCACGGGTAAAAAAAGCACTCGGAGAGTCATCTACGCGAAAGCTTACTGACCGCTGTTTTGGTTTCGGGGTATATAGCTGTCCCGAAAGAGCTGCGATAGAGACTCCGCCCCAGCGCTCGGCCCAAGTTTTTCGTATTTCCTAAGGCATCCTCCCGAGCCTGTATCTTCACGTGAAAAAACGAGCTTTTCTTCATTATGAAGTTCTACCCACCGAGAGCTATATTGAGTGATATATATGGCATTTTGAGCAAAGTCTCCAATAACTAAGGCACCACTTTCTCCAATTTCCTTTTCTGTGCTTCCAAAATTATTAGAAGGGTAAAAGCATCGCTTAAAAATAACCTGTGACAAAATGCAGAGAAATAAAAGCTCTTGCGGTGTAGGCATGGCACATCGATACCGGGTTATCACTTCAGAATAGATTTCTTTGTATTCCTTCGAGACAGTGTTTTTAAAGACACCATTGGTGATTAGCAATGAATAAGTTTCTTTTATAGCATCCTTGTCGTGGTCATCCTCTAGAATGTTTTCATCCTTAAAAATTTGGATCCCAAATTTTTTTGCAATTTCAAATTGTTTGGCGCGAGTAAGACCTTCGGGCATAATCATGTATGTGAGTCCCGCGTCATCTGCTACTTTATCGATCAGACGGAGGTAACCCTGCAAGAGTCCCAACTTACCTATTCCATTTTCATAGCGAAATTCACTAGGTACAATTTCAAGATCTTTGAGTTGTTCAACACAAATAAATCTCAGTTTTGGACAGAGTGTTTTGATCTTAATTCTTTCTTTCATGTACGGATATAAACTCTTTCTTAAGTAAGGCAATGTTGCAACACTGACACGATCTTTATTCAAACAGCACCGCAAGAAGATATGCCAGATGATATGTTTCGACAAAGGAGCGATGGATTGACATCTTTCCTTCAAAGTTTGGATCTTTATTTTATAGCAAGCGCTCTTGGGCACAATGCCTACCCCTCCGTATTCCCCACGTAGCAGCATGAGACAAATCCCGAGCTGATTTTCACCGGTATCATCAAAACCATCGCTCCAATACCGCTCGCTGTTGTGTTGGCAAACGAGGTAGGCACGGCCTGTTTTAAGTAATAATTCTTTGAACTCAAGGTGTTGATCAAATTTTGCACGGAGCACCTTCAACATGATCTCATTTTTAGCAGTCTCGATCTTGAATTTGTTAGAGATCATGCTTGTTCCCTCTCCGTTAGGCGAGATGGGTTGAAACTGTCGAATTGCTGCACCTTGTCTCTCTCTAAGACTAGGGCTGTCGCTTTTTCCTCTTCTTTTTCTACTTCCGAATTGTTTTTTTTCCGTGTCTTCTTTTTTCTTATCGCGAATCTTCAAATCCTTGACCTTTTCGTCAGTCCTAGAGCTAGTAAACTTGGCTTCCATATTTTCGCTCCAGCTTCTGGAGCTAGTAAGTTGGCCAAAGGGGCGATGCGGGCTGATGGGAGGTGTCCTTGATTGATCTCGGAAACAGGCGGCAGCACTTGAATAGGATTTTCCATCCCATTCAATCGTACAAGGATAAGAATTAGCAAACACAGAGTCTGGGATTTCTGTGAAGCAAACGATATTCTCTTCTAATATTTGGAGTGCTTTATTGACAATGATGCCCGTCGGATCGCTTTCATTGACAAACGTTGCAATTCTCTCTTTCTGTTCATCTGTGAAGCCTTCCTCTGTTAGCCTTTTATAGGCGCTCTCGGAATGCGTTCCGAGAAACCGGTAAGCGACGTCATGCAAAATTGAGTCAGAGGTTATACTGTGCATTTTTTCCTCCTAAAATTCTGGTTTGCCAAATGCATCGCATGTATTTTATCGCTGAAATGCATTTAAAGCAAAAATTTTACTTGGATATTTTCTTGCCCCTTAATCCTCTTATACTCACCAAAAGACCCCTTTTCGGATCCACTTCGTCGCGATCCATTTTTCCCCTTTTAATACGGGCGCACCGCCATGCAAAGACAGAGGATCTTCTTCACCATCCGGAGTGCAGTTATAGAATAGGACAGCGTTGCCTTTTACGGGTTTCACCTTGATCCTTGCTTCAGGAAAAATGGTCTCGCCCCCCTCTTCGGTATTTTCAAGGTACATGATTAATGTCGCGATCCTTTGCCCCCCTCGAATGTAACACTGGTAGCCAGTTTCTATAGTTGGGTCGAAATAATCCCAATGCGGGCGGTACTCTTCGCCATAGCTATAAGAGAGAACTTGGATGCCTTCCCCATTTTCCACTGGGAGCATTGTCAGTTCAGCGATCCGGTTTTCAATACTGGTTAGGACAGGATCTCCGGACTTGCATGGAAAAAACATCCCCTTGCTCGTTCGACCTTCACTCACTTCTTCAAGTGCAGTTTCTGAGACAGTTGTCGATCGCACAAGTTCTGGTCTTGCCTTTGCGATCATATAATCACATTCTGAAGGAGAGAGAAAGTTTTCGATCAAGAAAATTCGCGGAGTCCAGCTAAGCGCTTTTGTTTTGATAGAGTTTTTTAGAAAAGGTGGATTTTCTTCGGAAAATCCACCTGTAGAAATCATTATGCTAAGAAATATACAGAGATAAGATACGGACCGTTTCATAATTTCCCCTAAGTAAATTTCGGGAAATTATACGGTCTTCAATTTTAGTACAAGTTGCCGCTGCGGATGAATTCATCGACAAAGGGTTTTCCCACTGCAGCAAAGTCATCGCATAGGTGATTGTGCGGGTTATCATTATTGTGTGGGACAATTTTGATGTTGTCGGAGTGCCCAATCGCATGTGTGTTTGTGGCCCAAGGGTTGACAACGCTATCTTCGACCTTGACTAGATTGACCACCTGAAACCCTTCCGGATATCCATCGGGAAGGATGAAATAGGCCGGGCAGAAGTTTAGAACGCGAATGCGGGAAAGGAGATCGGGACGGGATTCTCTGATGAGGCGCAAGGCTGCATTCACATGAGCTCCCCCTTCAGAGACTCCGATCTGTAAATATTTTGCCTCAGGATTGGCGTCCAAAAAATCGACACACTGTTGCGCAGCGAGATAGGACGTTTTTGTATAGCTTCCGCCGTCGACAGCTTTCATTCTAATGATGTCGGCAAAAAAACCAATAAGATCACCGCTTGGCGCATTTTGATGTGTTGAGTGGTAAACACTGTGAATATTATTGCCGCTTGCAAATCTATCTGAGAAATCCGCGACATCTCTTCCTGCATGCTCAAGAGTGGGGATCCCCATGCCATTGATGTAGCTGATCTGGCCGCTTGCCGGATCTTCTCCCAGTTTTTCACTGAGTGAGAAGTATTGAGAACCAAGCCCTCCCTCTCCTACTCCAAATGGCAGACATTTCAGGGGATGCAAATTGTTAATCGTGAGCAACCCCAATTTATGAAGAGCCTTGGCGAGTCGCTCGCTATCCTCTAAAGCATGTTCCTCTCCCCAATTCGCTCCATGAATCCTGGGATCCAGCATTTTCGCAAGTTCCCAGACCTTACCATAAACCTGATTTTTTTGTTCCTGGCCCAATTGATTGAAACGCTGAGTGAGGGCTGCTTCTGTTCTCAATTCAAGGTCAACGGGACCAGTTTCCAGATAAATAGTAGAAGTGGGATAAACGCACTCGACAAACGAGCTTACTACTCGCCCGAAGGCGGTTTTAATGGATTCATGCGCTAGAAACGACATAATAGTTACCTCAGGCTGTTTAATTTTTAATTATCATGTACTAAATCTTTATTCTTGTCAATGTAATATTTATTAATTTAACTCCCACGTTTTGAGCTGTTACATATTGATATTAAGTGAGTGTGTTTTTATGCACGATTATTATAAATTTTTAATAATTATATTTTAATATTGATGTAAATTAATGATACGTTTAACATTGTTAATATATAATAAAAATAAAACATTAATTAGGTGTTAAAAATGTCAATAAATTTATTTTCAATCAAAAATGAAGCGATCTCTACAAATAGTGGAGGGCAAGAAGGCCTCCGAGAAACACTGTTTCTTCCTGATGACAAGCTCGCGGAGATTTTTTCTCAATTCGATGCACATAAGGAAATGTCTCCTCTATCTGCAACTTGCAGTCATTGGAATAATACTCTCATTCCCCAAGCTTGCATTTTGCAACTGAATCAAAAGGAAGCTCTCTCCATGCGAGAAGTTTTGATTTATCAAAAGAGGATTTCTAGTGAAGAAGATTTGAATTGCGTTTTTAGTCATTCTGTAAAACTAAAAAAATTGTTCTGTTCGAACCTTGCCTACATTTCTGGGAAACAATTGCCAAAAAGTTTATTTAATGACGAAAACGTAATTTTGTCTACGATTGAATCTGTAGAAAAATATTGCCCAAAACTTAAGTTGTTAGATTTTACTCGCTGTTATGTGGTTGGAATTCGAACATTGCGTACCTTAAGCGAAAAAAAATTCCCAGAACTCTCTCATTTGGCAGGGTTCCCCTTTAGCGCTTTAGAGGAAATTGATTTTAAAACTCCGATTCTACCTTGCAAACAGTTGATTTCTTTGGATCTATCAAAATCGGCAATTGGAAATTGGGAAATTATTTTTATCGCAGATTATTGTCCCAATCTTCGAGAATTGGATCTGACAGGGAGTTGCACTATGGTTCGTACTGGAGATGTAACGGATATGTCCATTACGGTTCTTGCAAAGAAATGTTCCTCGCTGACTCACTTGAGCATTCCCTATTCTAAAATTACAAATGCTAGTTTGCTGGCGTTAGGCGAACATTGCAAGGGGCTTCAATACTTTTATCATTACTCGTGTTCAGGTTTCAATGGTCGAGATTTGGCTGTTCTTCAACAAACATTGCCCAACTTGGTGACTTCAAACAACCTTGCGGAAATGAAAACTTCAAAGTTTCCAAAAATATAAATAGGTTCGGTTAAATTGCCCTATGTGAAGCGATATCCAGCCAAGGGATTGGCAATGCGGTGCAGCTACGAGGTTGTACTGAAAATGATTCAAGAGCCTGCCCTGGGCTTGTGTTGCAGTCCAAACAGTGAAATCTTTTGGGTGTGCGCCGCCAATACGACCTTCTTCGCTGGGAATCGATCTGCGGCTCTCTAGATCCGCCTGGCGGCCAAATTTTGAGACAACTTGTGTATAACCCCTAAGTATTCGGTTTTTTGAAATATTCTTAACCGTTTTTCATGCATCCAAGTCCTTACTTATAAATGAGTTAGTTCTTTGACTGCGTATGGAAAAGCGTTTTTCTATTTTCGTAACCATTTAATTACCAATTACTTTTGAATCATTTTCGGTATAACGGGTTCATTTGCCAGAAATGACATAATATCTACCTAAATTTGTTAAATTTTAACTATTACAAACTAAATCTTCACTCATGCCAATATAATATATATTAGTTTAATCCCTGCGTTTTGAGCTGCAACATTTTGATCTTAGGTAAGCATGTTTTTTAAAGTTATTAATACGCGATTATTGTTATATTTTAATGTTTACATAAATTAATGTTATGTTTATTATTGTTAATATGTAACTAAGTATTAGCTATAATCGAATAAAATAAACATTAATTGAAACTTGTTGTTTAAATTAAATCTAAAATAGAACCAGATTTAATATTTCTGCAAGCAGTTAGATTGCAAAATTTTCAAAATGTCGCCTACGAAAAGATGGAGGAGCTTGTAATGAGCTTAAGTTTAAATAAAAACCCAGGGTATCTCTATCAATTTTCAAGAGAGAAATCAGGTATTGATTCCGCAATTAAAAATTCATTCGGAATTAAAGAAAAAGAGGAATCGCTTTATTTGTATTTAATCCCATCGGGGTCTTCTTCGTGTATAGACCCGTTTAACAATTATCGCCTTAGATCAGTACTCAATGAAGTTGAAGTTGTCGTGTTCGATACCCCCATTGAAGAAAAATCGTCCCTAGAAGCGAATGTCCTTAAATTCCGTGAAGTGTTGCAGCTCAATTCGAAAGAAGAAGATCTCATGCGGATCAACGATGCACTCAATGAAAGGTTAAAAAATAACCCAATTAGCAAGGTTCAAATTGAGGACATGGGTTGCGAAGATTCGATGAAACTTCCAAATCTTGTTGTGGGAAAGGTTTTAGTTCTGATGATGCAGAATTGCAAAGTGGATAGGCAAGGATCTGATGCTTCTGAATCCACTGGGGTCATGAATGATGTGTTTCAAACGCAGATAGGGCCAAAAGAGTGCATCTACAAACAAGCTGTATCGGCCGGAAAAATCGTTGAGTATATCGACGAGAGGGGGTTTCTCCAGCAGAACAAAGAGCTGTTATTCTCAAAGGGTTTGCTCGAGGGTTTAATCTGCTCATTGATGACAGACTCAAGCTTCGTCGAAGATATCAAGTTGGATAATGAAAAAGAGGTAGAAGCCTGGAACTCCGGCACGCTGCACAAAGCAGATCACAGCTTGATTCAAAAAAATCCTACTTTTATCGATTTTCAGAAAAAATTTGCACATGTTGCGGCTGAAAAGCAAACGAATGATCTGTTTACTTTAGCAAGCAAAATTAATGACTGTCTTTCCTCAGGCAAAAAAACACTGCTCGTCCTCCAAGAAGACCCTAGTAATATAAAAATATTAAAATGCACTGTAGCTGTTTTGAATTCGAATGCTCCATTAATCAAGGAGAAAAGGCTTTTTGAGCCGACAGGTTGCTTTTGGAAAGTCAAGAAAGACAATGTGACTGTGGGATATTTATTAGGGTCCATTCACTTGACTCCTGAATATCTGCTCGATTTAAACAGCCGCATTCGGAAATGCTTCCAAAAATCTGCGCGTCTAGCTGTAGAACTTGATGTGACAGGAAAAGGGTCTCAAGAGAGATCCGCTGATCGAGAGCAAAAGTGGATGCGGGAAAAACTAAACGACTTTTCCGCAGACCAAGTTGAAAATATTTTGAGCGCCCTTCAAAAGTTATTTCCAGAGGATTCTTCGCGATTTGATTTGAAGTGCGACGAAGGAAAAGCAGGGTTTATTTCCTGTGGGCTTTCCAAATTGAAATCCAAAATATTTGCTGAGTTAGGGCTATATTCCGGGATTGACCTGCATCTGATTGATCAGGCCAAAAAAGAGGATAAGCCTGTCGAATCCTTGGAAACCATCGAGCAATATGCAAAACAGGAAACGACGCAACAAGCTCTTGCCAAAGACCAGATAAAAGATCTTTTTTTAGAGATACTCTCATCGGCGGCATCAACAAAAGAAGAGGGTCTGACCGAGACCTGTAACTTTTTTATTGAGCAAATTTCATTGAGCATTGCGGAAGAGCTCAATCCAATGTTTGAAGCATGGGTGGAGGGAAACCTTGAAGAATTTGCTGAAAAGGAACAATCCATGGATAAAAAGATGGATATGACGGAGCGCAATTTGAATATCGCGAAAAAAATGGTTAGCCTGTTTAAGGAAACGGGAAGGACGTTTTCGTGTGTGGGGGCGGGTCATACAGTGGGCGACATGAGCGTCCTGTCTTTTCTCAACCAGGTTGGACTTACTACAGAAAGAGTTGTTGTTTAAAATAATTTAATTAAAAAAGAGGTTTTTTATGCTTGCTATTACTAATCATCAAGGTATAAATATTAATGATGGCGATTTTGCGTCTTTGTCTAATGACGTCGCGAAGTTTGGGGTTGTTTCGTATTCGGTTAGTTCTCTTCAAGAGTTGCGTTTTCTTTCACAGGTTAGTAAAACATTTTATAAATATGTGAAAGAGATACAAAGGGAGGTGAATTGTTTTTTTGAAAATCCTTTTTTCTGCAACGAATATAAAAACCGATTGAGAACATTTGTTACGCAAAAGCTGGCAAGATGTGATTTTATTCCTAAAACGATAAGTGATGATCTCCTTTTAAAAATTAATTCAGAAGAAGGAAGCGGTCAGGAAATCGTCCGCAGGTTGAACGAAGCAGATAAATCGATCGTCAATCATCAACAGATGAGGACAGAATTCAATGGCATAGTGTTCGTGTTAGGCTCCCTTGGGCTCATCGGACTGTCCTTTTTCTGCCTGTTAGTGTATTTAATCGACGCCTTGAGTAGAGCGTTGTTCTGACCACCCGTCATTTTCTATTTTGAAAATTAGCCTTTCCCCTGTATCATTGCGAGACCGATACGGGGGAAACCTATGCTCAATTTTTTACGCAAGCACCAAAGATACTTTTTATTCGTCATCACCATTGCGATTGTTGTTTCTTTTTGTTTCTTTGGAACTTATGGAGCGATGGGACAGAAAGAAGCTCCTCCGGACAAAGTGGCCTTGCAGGGGGTTTGCGGCAAACCGCTTATGCAGCAAGAATTGCAGGCGCTTAGCCGTTTGATTGAAAGCTCTCCCTTCGATAGAACCTCCTGGGAAAAGGGGGGAATGCCCAACTTCTTAAACGACGGCGTCGTTGAAAGAGATTTTTTATCCAGCGGTCTTGGCATTATGCTCGCCAAGCGCTATTTCGAAGAATTGAGAGTGGACCTTGAGCCGAGGGTTAAAAAAATCCAATCCTTCCATCCTTATGTGCACCCACGCTCATCCCAAGTAAGCGCAGAGGGCGCCTGGGCGCGTTATTCGCCGGGGCTTTTGGAGCGCTACCGTCATTTGAGGCTGAAGAGCTCTCAAACAACAACGGAAACTTTTGCTTTGATGAGCCAGCTCTATATCGATCAGGCGATGGTACCTCCCGATGTCCTCAGGCAAATTTTGGCAATGCAGCAAAATCAATTGGGCGTTGCTCCCGATCCGGTCCTTGCCAATTCCGATTTATCTCTTTTTGGATTCAAATCGATGGAAGATTGGTTTGGGCCCAGATTTGTATCCCTCATCTCTCAGTTTATTTTAAACTCTGCCCAGATCGCTGAAGAGCGGGGCTATGTGGTCAAGACCGAAGAGGTGCGCGCAAATCTTTTCCAAAATATTTGTCAGGGCTATCAGCAGATTGCAAGAGACGCTCAATTGTCTCCCGAAGAAGCGGACCGTTATTACCAAGTCAAGATGAGGTCTCTTGGATTTGATGAAAAAACGCTGTTAAATAGCTGGAAAAAAGTAATGCTTTTTCGCCGGCTCTTTGAAGATGGAAGCGGCAGCGTGCTGATCGATCCTCTCGCTTATCAGCAGTTTGATGGATTTGCAAAAGAAAATGCTCGCATAGACCTCTATCAATTGCCCTCTTCCCTTCAGTTTGCAGATTTTCGTTCGATGTTGAAATTCCAACTTTACCTTGAAGGGATCTCTTCAGATTCTTCTAAAGCTCGGACCGATCTGCGCCTCAATACTCCAATCGCATCTTTAGAGCAGATTGAAAAAAAGGTTCCCGAGCTTGTCGAAAGACAAATTGAGCTTGAGTGGAGCTTTGTCAGCAAAGAGGAGCTCTCAAGAGCAATTAGCGTCAAAGAGACATGGGAATGGGAAGCAACTGATTCCCATTGGGAACAATTGAAGAAAAATTTCCCGGAAATCGCTTCTTCTAAGGCAAATACAAGAGAGCTGCGCCTTGCTGCTTTAAACGGTTTGGAGGAGAGCTTGCGCATCAAAATCGATCAGTTCGCCCGCATCAAAATGGTCGAGGAGCAACCGATGAAGATCAAGTTTGCTCTTGAAAATGCAAGAGTGCAAACGTCATCTGCCAGCTTGAGAGCAAGAGGAGGGGTGTTCCCAATTCCCGGTATCAAAGAGAGCCCGGAGTTAGTAGCTTTGCTGGAAAATTCCTCATTAAAAGGGGAGGCTCCAAATGCTGCGGCACAACATTTGAGCTATTATTCCAGCGGCAGCGATCAATTCCACCGGATTCTAGTTACAAGCCGCGGCGACACAAAAAAAGTTCTCTCCTTTGCTGAGGCTTGCAAAGATGGAACCCTCGATCGGCTTTTAGACAAAAAATTGGAAGACTTTTATCCCGATGCTAGAAAAAAGGATCCCAAATCTTTTCAGCAAAGCGATGGCCAAATTAAGCCCTTTAGAGAAGTGAAAGATCAGATTGCAAAAATCTATTTCGCAGACTTGCTAAAGAGCATTGAAGACAATTACCGCGCTCATTATGGACTCTTGCCTGGAAACGAGGGGGAGCTGCCGTATAGCTTTTACAGCAACGCCCGCCTTCTTGCATTTATGAAAGAAGCGCAAAATGCACTCAAAAAAAATCCTCTTGATCCAAAATGGCTCAAGACTGAGTCAGTAGTCCCAAGCCTTGCGACCCAATGGTTGCTGGAAAAAGAAGATAAAACGATGGAGCGCTGCAGTGCAGCTTCCTTTTCCAAAGAAGAGATGTTTTCTTTGGAACCTCAGCAGTGGTCCAACGTGAGAGTCGGCGATCGCGGCGCTCTTGCATTCTATTTTGTTCAGGAAAAAGGGGTTTCCAATAAAGCGCCTATTGAGAGCGTGCAGCAGGGCCATCAGATCCTATCGTTTGATGCAAAGCGGGACATGATGCTCCAAATTCTGCAGAGAGTTGGGCAGAAAAAAGCAATCGATCCCTCTGCTTGCATCGCTGAGGATGGCCGATGAATTTAGAGGTCCTCGAAGAATTGCCGCCCCTTGTCCCACTAGAGTTCTTTTCTCTGGATGGCAATTTGCGCTACACCAAAACGGCCCCGGCATCCAAATCGATGTTCCGCAGTTATTTGCTGCCGGATACTACGGAGTGGCTAGCCGAAGAGCGCTTTGCAGATGTGGCGCTCGCTTGGAATGAATCGGGGATTTATGTGTTTGTTACTGTTAACAAACCCTTCGAAGAAGCTTCTTACCCCCACTTTACCGAAGGCGATGCCATTGAGCTTTTTTTCGACACGAGAGATTTAAAGACTGCGGGATTTGCGACTAAATTTTGCCATCAGTTCGTATTTCTCCCGCAACCCGTTCAGGGAATATCTGCCCAGGAGATCACACATTTTCGCACAGAAGATACCCATCCTCTTTGCGACTCTTCCGATCTCCAAATCACAGCCGAAATTCGAAAGAAAGACTACGAGTTGCAGCTCTTTATTCCCGCTCACTGCCTTCATGGCTACGATCCTTCTTCTTTTGAGAGGATAGGATTTACCTATCGCATCCATCGCTATAAAGGCAGCCCGCAACATTTTGCCTTAAGCTCGGAGCATTTTTCAGCAGCTCAGCACCCTCGTCTTTGGGCGAGCTTTAAATTTATAAAATAGGAGTTACCACGATGAAATTCACAGATTCGCATGAATGGATCAGAGTGGAAGACGGCATTGGGACCTGCGGGATCACCAGCCACGCTCAAAAAGAATTAGGAGAAGTTGTCTATGTAGAACTTCCCTCTGTTGGCAAACGCGTCAAAGCAGGTGAAGAGGTCGCTGTTTTAGAGTCGACTAAAGCTGCTGCAGACATTTATTCCCCTGTCTCAGGAGAGATTATTGAGATTAACCAAAAGCTCGGCGATTTCATCCATCACATCAATTCCTCAGCTGAGGCCGATGGCTGGCTTTTCAAAATAAAACTTACAGATCCTGCAGAAACTGAAAAGCTTCTAACCAAAGAAGATTACCTCGGCCTTGTCCAATGATCCTTTCCTTAAGTCTCGATGTTCCACTTTTTTCTGGCTCATAGAGCGGCTGCGGCTTTCGTAAATCGGTCCGGTAGGTACAGGAAATAGCGCCTTCGGCTATGACCTGCACCTACCAGACCGATTTGCGTTTGCCTCGCTCGTTCTATGAGAGCAGAAAAAAGTGGAGCATCGAGTTAAGTGATTTTCAGTCTCTAAGCTCTTGATAGTCAAGCTCTTTTGTCTTTGCAAGCTTCCCTTTTCTTTCATAACACAATATTAAAATAATTTCTATTAACCTTTTTCCTTTGTTAGTTATTTAATAGTATTAAGTTGATTTATTATTTAATTTATTGTATAATTATATTTAATAAAATGATTGGTATTTATGGCTTTTAAAACTTCAGATGTTGTTTCTCCTTATCGCATTAGTGCCTGGGGCATGTACCCCGGTAATTGGATATTAGAAAGAGCAGACACAGAACAAAAGGTAAATCTGTTATTTCGCAATTTTGTGAACTACAGACTCCCAACAGCTGTGAAATTAATTGGGCAGCTGATTGATACACGGCACGTGTCATCTGTACATCTACCGATGAGCATTAATGCTTTATTTCTTACATACGTTAACGAACAGATAGAGCTTTATCAGAATCAAAGGGAAGAGAGAAATCTTAAAGTCGACCAAAAATGGCAAGAGTTTCAAATGGCTTTTGCAAACGAGCGCTACAAATTGTTTACTCAAGACACGAAATGGGGTGCCCACTTTTTTGATGAGTTAAAAGAATTATTGATGGATGCAGATGTTCTAGCAGAGGATTTTAATGCGACGATCTCTTTATGGCTACAAATCATCAGCATTGCAGATATCGGGGATATGTATTTGGCGGCCATATATGAAGCAAAGGCAAAAAGCTATTCCGCTCACAAAAATAAGAGCTTCGTCTATACCGAATTGCCGCGAAGCAACCTTGAAGCGTCTTTCTATTTAATCTTGCGTCAACTCTCGCGAGATTATCAATGGATCTGTTCCAGAGTTGCGCAAAAGATGCAATTTCCAGAAGACCATCCTCTTAAAGAAGTTTTTCACATCTTAACAAGGCGGAATCTGTTAAATACCTGCACTGTATCTTCTTTGTTGCTAAATGATTTCAAAGAGATCGTCCAATCCCTTCAATTTTTAGATCTTACTGACAACAATACCCTTGAAAAAATCCTGGCCAGGTTGGAAAAGATGCTCAAGAGTTTGGATGTGAACTTTGGCGACATTTCCGCTGACATTGAGAGGTTGAAGAATGCTCAAAAGAAAGGGATAATATTTACTGTTGTAAGCAATACGGAAAAAAAGACAGCTCACGTTCCAAAAGAGAGCCATTCATTAATGTTGCCTATGATGGAAGATTATCAGGAATGCCATCTATTGACTGATTGCTTTCTCGCTGGTTTCTGTATCGGATTATCAAGGATATTAGAAGCTTTAAAAGAATCAAATAGCATTATCGAAAAACATAAAATAGGCAAAAATCGTCCGAAGCTAATAGGGAATTGTCCTTCTCTTCTTCCCCCTATTTCTATACTGCAATATGACGCAAAGATTTCTCAGGAATTGCTTAGAGACTCTTCCATTAAATCTGAAAAAAGCCCTAAGAAAATAAAAGGCGGCTCCCGCACACAAAAAGCGATGCCGCAGATTGAAATCAAGAAGAAGGCAGCAAAAGAAAAACAAGAAAAAATTCAGCCTCAGGAGATTCTTGTTCCTTCGCTGATAGTTCCGTTAGATCCTCTTGAGCAGCTCAGCTATAAACTTTTCCATCTTTATCACTTGAGCGGATCTATTCCGATTAGACAGGCGCTTTGGCATCTAGATTCCTTGATTTCGATGCGACGCTCTTCCATTAAGCAAACAGATGCATTAATCCATTTAAATGCGACAGTGAGCTCCGCTCATAAATTTCTCGAACAGATTTACCGTTTTCGTCTGGAATCTTTGGGAAACACTTTCAAAACGCACAATTTAAAAGAGTATCACTTAGCGCTTGAAACACTTCCTTATCCAGATATCGTGAAGCAGCTCTACCTTGCTAACCACTGGACGCGTTATTTTTATATTGAAAAAGAGAGGTAGAGCTCTTTGACGACACAGGTCCTCCGGACACCCCCTCTTTTAGATGATTTGATGCATCTGGCAGATGGCAAATCCTTTACTGAGATTGATCTACAAAATCAAGTAGTTGAGCTCATTGAAAAGACGCGCCTGCAAGGGGAGAAAATGCTCTTGAATGTGAAAGTACTGGACATTGATATCTGCATGGCAAAAGAGATTCCTCTTCAGGTTATTAATCCGATTCCTTTGGATATTTTAAAAAATGTCGAAGAGAGCTTGGACAATTTTCTTGTATCAGCTGCCTTTCCTCACCATTACCCCGTTTACTTATATGTGAAGCAAGCTCTCTCTGCTCTTTTGATGGTTAAGGGGAGCCTGCAGAAAATCCAGGGCTCGAAAAGTTCTCGCGAATTTGCTACCTGGACCTCTTTCTGCGTTCAGCAAGTACAAGAAGGGATGGAAAATGTACTGCACGCAATTGAGTTTTTTAAAGAAGGCCATGTGAGTATTCAACATGAACTAAAAACCCTGTCAGAAAAGCTGAACCTTGAAATGGGGGAACTTGGCAGCGCTTGTAACGGACTTTCTTTTAAATCGCGGTATCCAGCTGAAAATTTAAGCGATGGATTGGGCGCGCAGATCATCGATGATATTGAAGCCCTTAAACAATGCCCAGAGTGTCAGGACGGCTTTAAATTGCAGGGCCCTTCTCCTAAAATATTGTGGAAAACGCTGCATAAGTTGGTGTCGATTCCGATTGTCATGGAAATGCTTGGGGTTTTGATCCAATCCAGTGAGGCTTTCTTGCGCACACAAGCTGTTCCCGCTCTTTTCAATTCTCATGCTGCTCTTAATCAAGTAAAATAAGCAGCGAATTTCTTTGGCGAGATTTGTGAAATTTGAGATAACAGAAGATCTATCTCAAATACAAAGACGCTTTTTCTATGACACAGGTAAGACGATTTAAAAAAAAGTGGCTGCTCCTTGGTTTTGTTTGCTGCGGGGCCGTCATTTTCCATCAACCTTTGCTGTTGCTCGGGTGTAAGATAGCTCTCAAGAATGCATTGCCAAGTGGGACGTATGACACGCTGCAGTGGGAAAATGGGGTCATTGCCCTTTCGGGACTTGTCGTTAAAGATTCGAGTTCTGAATTGATGGTCGATAGAATTGAGCTAAAATTCGCAGGCGACTTTTTCGATTTGCGTTTTGCGCCGAAAGTGACAGTTGTCCATCCGCAGGTTGTTATTTTAGATCTAGAGTCCCAGGAATCTGCTAATCCTATATTTTTGTACCGAACGCGATTTTTCCAGCCCGTTTGGACAATCACAAATGGAGTCCTTCAGCTCCCTGCATCCCGTTTTTATTTTTCTGCGGTCCCAAGTGAAGAGCCTGCAACATCCAGGTTAAACATTTCCTACGATCCCGATCTGCTTGCAGCTCCTATGCTTTCTGCTGAAATGGCGATGAAAGAGGGTAAACTAGAGATGGGATTCAAATTGCAAGAGCGCGATTTAGGTCGATTGCTTCCTTTAGCTGCGCTCATTGGCGCTCCAAGAGAGTGGGACAACGCCTCCGGCGAGATTGAAATGGAAGGTCTCATCTCTTTCAGCAAGTCCTTGGAAATCGAGGCCCTGCACGTTCAAGGATTGGGTAAAGAGATTATTCTCTCAAGTCCAAAAATGGGATTTAAGTTGCTCTGCGATGATTTCAAAGGCTTTCTTTCTTTTCCCGATATGGATATGCAGCTGGATGCCGGCGGTGCATTACTTCAGGAAAATTCTCAGCTGCAGTTTAGCCTTTTTGGCAAGGGGGGAGTTCAGGATGACGCCACATTGTGGTCTGAGACAACTTTAGCGCTAACATCTTCAGATGGCAGTGAAATGCAATCTGTGATTTCTCTTTGCAGTCTCGAAGGAGCAGATCTTGCCGTTCATGCAAAGATAGACAACATCACGCCCTCTCACATGAATTTCATTTCCGGAATGAGAGGTTCTTTAGGCGAGTGTGTGGAAGGGGTGGTATCTGGAGAGGCGACACTGCTTTATAAAGAGGGCAGATGGCAATCCCTATCCGTTGAAAAGTGCACTCTGGATAAAGTGCGTTGGAGTTTTCCTCAGCAGGAAATCATGGTATTTTCAGAATCTGGGAATTTCACCTGCGATGCTGTTTTTTCTAGCCAGGGTATTGATTTGAAGATTTTAGGAGATGAGCTCTTCTTTCTAAATCCCCAAGGTGAATTTTGCATGCCAAAAGGTGACAGACCGATGCAGTTTTCTTACGACGCCTCTTCCAAAAAATGGCGCGGCGAGATCCCTCTTGCGCAAGCGGATTTGCGACATAAAGACCTAGGTCTTTCCCTTCAAAATATTGAAGGGAATTTGATCTGGGAAGAGAAGCATCTTCTAGCACCATCTCTTTATGCAGAATGCGAGGGACTAGCTCTCACGGGCGATCTCGATCTTGATCTTGCAAACGCGCAACTAAATATTTCCACATCGCAGATCGCTGGCGACGTTAAGAGCTTATTATCCATCATGCGCAAGTTTCATCCTCTTCCAGCAGATGAGTTGCTAATTCACGGCAATTTCTCGAGCGATGATAAGGGATTTGTGCTTAGCCGCTCTTTAAATCCAAGCGGCGATAGTGTTGAGTGGAGCTTCAAGGGAAGATTCGACGGTTTGAACTTTCCCATTAATAAAACCACACGAGTAAGAGATGCTAGCTGTTTGCTTGCTATGGATTCCAAGTCTAAATCATTGAGTGTAGTTCGAGGAGAGGGGATTTGGGAGCTTGAGGACGGAACACCTTTGAATATCGAGCTAAAGCGGTTTATAGCGGCGTTTTTTGATCAACGCACAGTGGACTTTGCTTTGGCTATTGGTGATGGCAAGAAGGAATTTGCGGAGTTAAGGGGAGTAGCTACGCAATCCCTTAAGTCCGCTTGGGATATCGCCTTTGAAAAGATGTCGACGCATTTAGTTGGGACAGAGCTGAATATCAATAAATGCATTCTATCACAAGATACCATCTCTTTGGATATGAATCCGGTCTTGAAGTGTCAGGATCTTCCGCTCGCAGCAGCTTTTTTGCGGAATACCGGTTTTCTCCCTTCTACTTTTTCTCCTGAAAATTTAGAGGAGTGGCAGCTGGAAGGGACCTTAGCGACTCGGGTTTCTTCAGAGGATATGAGACAAGGATTTTCTTTTCAGTTAGAGAGCCATGATCTCAAAGTTAAGGGTGAACCCATCGCTTCTTTCCGGGTGGCCGGACAAAAAGTGGGGGAAAAATGGCAGATTGAAAAACTGCACGCGGGGGCGCTCGATTTGAAAGGAGCTATTGTTTCCGATGTAGATGGATTTTCCTCTCCCGGGTTCGAGGGGACATGGAACGGGCTTGCTTTAAAGGGAAGCGGCTTGTTAAAGACCCAAAAGAAGCGTTTCTCCTGTATCCTGGAATCTGTGAAAGGGGATTTTTCCGTTTTGAAAGTTCCAAATGCGCCCAAAGGAACATTCATCACGGCGTTTGCGCTCACAGGAGATTTTTCGAGTGCGGAAAATCCTCTGATGATCGTCGGCGAGGCCAACGTGTTTGCTGATTTGCAATCGCCCTTGCAGGTGACAGCGAGCAATAGACAGGCAATAAAATTCACCTACAATAAAACAGGCGGGCTTACCTGCAGCGGGATAGACCTTCAACTCAAACACAAGCTAAGCGGCGCCTATGTAGCCGAACTTCAGGCATCAAAAGTATTGCAGTCAAATAAGGGTCTGAATTTCCAGCAAGTGCAGTTTCATGTGACACCCGCTTTATGGGGTTATGCCATTGACGCAAAAATTCTTCCCTATTCGTTTAAAGAGCTGGCTTGGGAGGGGGATCTAGAGCTTAGCGGGGATCTGCAGGTGAGCCCTTCCGGGCCTGTATTCCTGGGGAATTTAAAGCCTGGGATGTATGGGTATGAAGAAAAAAAATATCCCTTTGAACAGGTCCAATTGCGGTATGAAAAAGATCTTTTCAGCATCAAAGCGAAAACGCAAATCGAAGAGCTGCCACTTTGGGCCTCTTTTCAGATGGACCTGTCTAAAGAGCCCTTAGGCATGCTCAAACTTTACGATCATCCAAAATCTGAGGGATTGAAAATTCTTTTCCGCGCGCCGGATTCAAAAATAGCAATCGAGAGCATTCAGGGCAGCTGCTATGGCCTTAACTGCTCGCTTGTCAAAAGCTCATCCAGCACCCTGCCCTTGGCCTCCGTGTTAAAAGGAGATATCAAAGTAGATAGTGATAGGATTACCTACTTGTTTCCTAGAACTATCCGAGAGGGAATTCAAAATTTGAAGCTTGGCGGTGGTTATCAGTGGGCAGGGGACTTGGTTCTCTTTCAAGACGCAAAGAAGGGATTTTCAGCTAGCGGGACTTTGACGGGAAAAGATTTTGAATTTTTCGGATACCGTTTTCATCGTTTGGAGTCGCTCTTAGAGGCTAGCCGTGATAGCGCCGTTTTTTCTAACTTAAAAATCGAGGATCCGTCGGGATCTATCCGTATAAAAGACATTGAGCTGAAGAAAAAAACGGATTGGAACCTTTTTATTCCCCAAGTTTTGGTTAAGGATCTGCAGCCGAGCCTGATGCAAAAAGTAGGAGCTGAACCTTCCTCCCTAAAGCCTTTTACAATCAAGAATTTCACCCTCTCTGACATCCGCTTCCGCCTTGGCGATAAATCGAGTTTGGAAGGATCGGGACAGTTGATGTTCGTCAATCAATATAAAAAGGGATCCTCCATTTTCGATGCGCCGCTCGAGATGATCAAAAAGCTAGGACTTGATTTGGGAATATTAACGCCTGTGCAAGGCGAGATCCAAGTGGAGCTGCGCGGCGATAAATTTTACCTCGTTTCTTTAGATAACTCTTTTAGCGAAGGGAATCGGTCTGAATTCTACCTTTTTCCAGAGAAAAACCTCTCGTATATTGACCTCGATGGAAAAATGCATATCGACCTTAAAATGCGACAAGATGTCGTTTTAAAACTCGCCGAGCCGTTTACTCTGACAATACGAGGAACCTTGGAAAACCCGCGATATGGGCTTCAATTTTAACAATGAGGATGTCTATGAAGAAATTAGGGCTCTTTTTTTTGGCAGTTCAAAGTTCATTGTTCTGCAATCCCTCTCACTCATTGCAAAGAACAGCTCCCGTTCCAGAAGCGGTGGGGACCATTGAGGATCAGATGATCTTTGCAAATAGCACCGATTGCGGGCCTAACACTTTAGAGTTTGATATCAAACCCTATTTTAATTCGTATGGAGAGCCGCTCTCCTATTGCCTCAGCAATATTTACATCGAAGGGGATGTTTCCAATCTGAATGTGACCTTAGATCCTTATCATGGAATGCTGCACATTCCTCTTGGTTGGTTTGGCGTCAATACGACGATTCATCTTCAATTCGTTGGGAAAAATCCTTATGGAAGTGCAATGCAACACATGAGGGTTTTTCTAGAGCCTTGCGGTGGATAGGTTCCTAAATGGAATTCTTGGGCTTTTATACCCACCGCTTTGCTTGCATTGTAGGGTGGCTCTGAAGGGTAGGGGGCCCCTTTTTTGCTCTGTATGTTTGGAGCAGATTTCTCTTGTCGAAACTGAAGGGAGATGCCGCACATGTTTTGGACAGTTGCATAAAAGAAGGTGCGAGAGGTGCATACACCGCCAGGTGGTTGTCCGCAGACAATTTGCAGCAGTTGAGATGATGGGTCCTTCGAAAACCTTGGTCCATGCGATGAAAAAAGGACAAAAGGAATGCATTTCTGCTGCGGCATCCTTGATGGCATATCAGTGGCTGGAGCAGAAGCTGGTCATGCCCGATTTTCTAATTCCTCTGCCTACATCCATTTGGCAACGGCAAAAAATCGGTTTTGATCAGCGTTTATTTCTTGCAAAAGAACTAGGCAGATTGCTTTCTGTCCCTGTATTTCCTCTTTTTAAATCCAAGTTTGATCGTAGTCATTTTCTTATACAGGGGGAGTTTCAGAGCCGTATCGTAGCAGATGGAAAAAAAGGGGGAATTCTCTGCGACAAACGCGTTCTTCTGATTGCCCCTGTGCTAGATGACGCTAGCTTTCGAAGCGCAGGAGAAGAGTTAAAACCCTTCTTTCCTGCGCAGATCGAAGGTCTCAGCTTTGCGATGTATGAATAATACCAAACACCAAAATTAATCAGCATTTGGGGCTTTCGCACTGCCCCAAATGCTGATTAATTTTGATATTTGGTATAAGATTCCTATTTCTTTTTTCTCTCGGTTGTAGGTGTTGTGGTCCACGTCGTCAAGAGGCCTTGGTGGTCGGAGAGCGCTTGAAGAGGCTCTTTGAGGTTATAGAGGGGGATCAATTTTTGAATAGGGTTCTTAAGGAGAGGGCAGAGGGTTGGCCTAATGCAATAATCGAGCATTTCATAAGAATAGGGGACTTTGTCTCTTTGGTCCGGGGGAGCAATTACAAGATCATTGAAGTAGTCGGTGCACGTAGCTTTTTCGTTAGTCAGGTGAGTGGTATATGGAATAGAGAAGAGCCTGGTGATGCCGCGTTCATTAAACTCCGGGGAAAAAGCGTTGATATTCAGGTCCCCTGCGAGAAATCCCCAAGCGCGGTCTGAAAGCGTTCCGGAAATCATCTCTTGCAAATAGGCGTAACATAAAAAGAGTTGTTCCTGCCGCACAGGGTGCATGGGTGGGGCGCTGCTATGCTGCAAATGGGTAGTGACAAAAGCAAAGGGCTCATTGCCAACACGACCTTTAGCGACAATTGCCCCTCTCTTCGATCCTTCCGGAACGCTGCGTGGAAAGCGGTTAAATGCGATCGAATCGAGAGGGATCTTACTTGCGAGAAACAGTCCGCTGCTATAGCACATTTTCTTCACTTGAACTGTCCCTGCAGAATCTCCGGCATCGTAGATGAAAAAGGCGTAGTCATTTTTCAAACGGTCTGCAAGCGCCAGCATGGCCTTGGGATCCCAAACTTCTTGCAAACAGACAATTTGGGCCTGAGTATTCAGAATGATTTCGACAAGCTTATCAATACGTTCTTTCCAAGGCCGAACGCCTCCGAACATATAGCCCAGCATGCCGGGAAAGCAGAGGATATTGGCATTAAAAACCTTGAGCTCCGAGAGTGCGTCTGGATTAATAGGGGCCATCATTCCTTTGGCGAACGCAAAAGATGCTGTTTTCTCTTTCTCCAATTTTTGTAAAAGTGGAGTAATTTTTGGGGCTTCATTAGGTTTAATCTCCTCATATTCTTTGAGGATGTTTTCTGTAAATTCGCGCTGCTGAGGCGTCAATTGATCAGAAGCGTTTGCATTTTGCAAGAAGGTGTCAAAGAGGGCGGAGTGAGCGAGGATTTTTTCCTGAAATACTTTCTCCGAGAGAGTTCCTACGGCGTAGACGGATCCTTTGACTTGGTCGCTAGTAGAGAGTTGGATTGTTTTCCAAAGCTCTATTCGGAAAGAATTGTAGCGAAAAATTAGATCGGACCAAATTCGGTAAGCATCTGTATAATTGCCCTTTTTAGATAGGTCCACAAAGCGATCGAGGTCGGCATCAGCTGAGGTTTCGAATGCTGCGTGCGCACGCTCTATTGCGTCTGCCGATTGGTAAATGAGATCAAGTGGTGCGTACGGCAATTCCTTTGGCTTGGTTATAGTGTTTGGAGCGGAACTGAGCAAAAGGGAGGCCGTCATTGTTAAAATCATAGATGTAGCGCTCTTTGGGTTTATAGTTAGTTACTTTAAAGAATTTCGGACAGGAGAAGAATTCCGCATGCGAGAAGGTACAGGATGGGCCCTAAATAACTCGCAATTTTAGAGAATTTTTCAGCATGAGGATTTTTCCTTTTCCAAAAGCCATATTCGATAAAGCACGTGATCGTCACGAGTCCAGCGTAAGTATAGGAAATAAAGAAAATCTTATCGATAAATGTCAGATAGCCGATCTTAGGCAGGTCCTGGTTGAGAAGAAATTTGGTGGCTATAAAGACGAGTACGCAGGTTAGGATGATCATCACCCTATCAGCGATCACTTGAGCCGGGATAAAAAATACAGAGCAGCACAGCCCTATCACTACAAGCAAGGGGAAAAAAACCTGGTAACTATAAAAAAGGGGCGCGCGTTGAATATTCAATGTGGTTGTGAATGTGGAAAAAATTTTGGAGCTCGTATCTTGTTCTTCGGTGAATTCTCCGATCTGCGCGCTAGCTCCCAAGATTTTGATTTCTTCGTAGGGTGCTTTCAAGTGTTTTTCTAATTGCACACCTTGTTTGTCCAGCTCAAAAACAACAACACTATTATCCCAGCTAAATGAGGTGAGGACGATCTGCAATGCTTGTTGGTCGAATGGCAGTTTTCTATAATCGAATTGACTTCTGAATTTTGCAGTGATCCCTTGAATGAGATTGATAGTCCCGTCGGGATAAATGAAAAGGGTGCGATTGGTATACTCAGGGACTCCGCTGTTGACGAATTCGAGGTCCGGCCACCAGATCTCCTTTAGCTTGTCGCTGCAGGCTTCTCCGATATATGTTTTGGGATAGGCTGTTTCAGGAGCGGAGTAGCTCAGACGAAGGTCTTTCCATTGGCAATATAAATAAACATCTGCAGAGAATGTTTCATCATGTGCATCGATTGAGATAAGATGGAGAAAGCTCAATTTGGTTTTAACAAGGACAGGGAGGTTTTTCGGGGGAGAGGTTAAGAAAGAGGTTTCATTTTCTATAGCGTGGATGGAAGGGCTGAAGATGGGAAGAAGCAGAGTGAAAAGAAATAGAAAATATGCCATTGGAGCCCTCTTTCGAATTAATTATCGCTGGAATAATGTTCCTCGTAGATGTCGCTTTGGGCAGGCTCTTCAGGTTTTGCGATGTTCATAATTCCTATGATCGAGACACCTTCATCAACGCTTAGCAATGGCGCATTGATATCGCCGCGCACTTCTGCTCTGCCTCGAAGGACAAGGCGCGACTTGACGGTGATATCGCCGATGACCTTACCTGAAATGAAGGCCTCGTCGAGATTAATATTGGCCTTTAGCAACCCTGTAGGTCCTACAATGACTTTCCCTGATGAAAGGAGCTCTCCTTCAAAGGTTCCATCGATCCTGACTAGTTTCTGAAACGACATGGTTCCTTTGATCGAAACTCCTTCGGCGATAATTGTCTCCGGCTCATCATCCTGCTGCAGTTCCTCTTCTTCTTCGAACCCCAAGGCATGGGGATCGATCGCGTTCATAAGATCTGTGGAAAAGGGATTGGGGGGGCGATCGCTGAGGTCTGGGAAAGTGTGAGGGGGATGCTCGATCTCTTTGTCGAATAAGTTTTTGCTGAACTTCTTGAACATGGGGCTTCTCTCTTGCTTTGGTAGATATCCTCCTTATATCACTAGAGGGAAATCCGCAAAACCCCATTTATGCAGGACTGTGCAATTAAATAGGGGATTAAGTTGTAACTCTTTTAATTACAGGGGTTTATGAAATATTGATTGGATGGTGTGCGGAGAATAATGAGGTTTTCAAGCTTCGATGTTGCGTCTGGCCATATCGATCTGGCGGCGCAGAATTTCATCTTTTTCTACTTGGCCTGCGATCTTTTTCCAGGCGTGCAGAAGGGTTGAGTGGGTTTTTCCTCCAAACGCAGAACCTAGGCGCATGAGAGAATCGTTGATCATCTCTTTGGCGAGATACATGGCAACTTGTCTAGGGAAAGCGACATCTTTTGTTCGGGAGCCGCTTTTTAAATCGCTGACCCTAACGCCAAAAATGGTCGCTACACTTTTGAGGATGTTTTCGACGCTGATCTTTTTATTCGGGGCATACTGAAAGAGTTCGCTAAGTGTTTTTTCCACAGCTTCTTCTGTGATGTCGAGGCCCATTAATCTGCAGTAGGCTCCGAGGCGGTTGATGGCGCCCTCTAACTGGCGGACATTATTGAAGATGTGTTCTGCAATGAAAAAAGCGACCTTGTGCGGGATGCGAAAACCCTTTTGCTCTGCTTTGTGCTGCAAAATAGCAACTCTTGTCTCTAAATCGGGGATGCCGATATTAGCAACAAGTCCCCACTCCATACGCGCAACCATCCGTTCGGAGAGCCTGAGCTGTCCGGGGGGTTTATCGGAGGTGATGACGATTTGTTTGCTTTGATTGATGAGGCTTTCAAAAGTGTTGCAGAATTCTTCTTCAAAGTTCAGGCGGTTTTGCAAGAATTGGATATCGTCCACCATGAGAACATCAAGCGATCGGTAATAGCGTTTCATGCGATCCACAGACTTATTCCGCAGATTATCGACGAGGTCGTTGATGAACCCTTCTGTTGTGATGCAATGCACCCTTAGTTTTTTGTTGTGCTGGCGGATATGGTGTCCGATTGCATGCAACAAATGGGTTTTTCCAAGTCCTACGCCGCCGTGAATGAAAAGGGGATTATAGGATTTGGATGGGTGGCTCGCAACGCCCATCGCAGCAGATTTGACAAACTGATTGGCTGGGCCTTCGATGAAGTTGTCAAAAGTGTAATTGGGGTTGAGCCTGACCTCAGCTGCGCCGTGATTAGTTTCTGGCGCGGTAGAGCTGGCAACAACTTCTTGTAAAGAGATCGAAGCTGCCGGAGTTGTTTTTTTTTTAACTTCTGCAATCACGAAGATGACTGCCGGCTCTCCGGAAGGTTTTAAAGGAAGAAAAGAGCAGAGATCTTTTTTATAGTTGTCGAGCAGGTATTCTTTAACGAAGATATTGGGCACTTCGAGACAAATGTCATTGCCTTCTCCTTCGACGACGCGAATGGGGGCTAACCAATTCGCAAATTCTGTCGCGGAGCATCGCTGGCTTAAGAACTCTAAGCACTCAGACCAAGTCTCTTGGGGCGTTTTCGTTAGCATACTCTCTCAGTTTATGAACAAACTTTCCACAATCTTTTGTGGGCTCTTTTAACGTCGTCAAATTAGCACCAGGGCTCAAAGCTCGCAACAAGTTTTTGCCGGGAATTTCAATTGTCGTCTCTAACCCATTGAGTGTCAAAACGAGCGGACGCGAAAAAAAATCCAAATGCGAGAAAACCAAAGAAAAGGTGTTCGAAACCCCTCAAATTTTCTTAAGTTGTTGCAATCAAAAGAGAGAGTTATCAACAACGAAAAAAAGATCTTACGATTTTTTTTTGTGTTACAGATTTGCGTAAATGGCTAATGTCTGAAAAATGTACAAAAATGGAGGCAAAAATGAGTAGTGAAGCTAGCGCAAATTATATTGCGATGACAGAGAAAGATGGTAGCTGTAAGGATATTCGCATGGGGAAATCAGGAGGGTGCATGCTCATGTTTGTTTTTGGAGTCCTTGTTATTGCAGGACTTGTAACGATCATTGTCATGCAGTCAAAAATGCTCAAATCTCTCCAGAAGATTGCTGCCAAGAAAAAATAAGTGGAAAGGGAAGGATTTTCCCTTTTTTCCTCGCATTCTTAACTGTAGGCCATAATGAGGGCTTGGGCCTGCCCTGCAATCTGCTCTTGGGCGCACTTTTCTAAAGCGCGCGCTTGAGAGAGAGCCTGGCGTTTATAGCCCAAAGCAAACAGGGCTTTTGTCCTATTGAGCAGGGTGGGGAGGTGAACGGGGTCTAGCTTGACAGCCTTTTCAATATAATTGAGGGCCATCAGGTTGTTTCCTTTCTGTAAATAAAGGGCGCCGAGAGTTTGGAGATCGTATGCCGACTCGGGAGCTAAGATGACGAGGGCCTCAAAAAAAGTGGTCGCGACGTCATACTTTCCCTGTTTGATATAAGAATATCCGACAAAGCGCAGATCTTCCAGTTCGTCTTTATTCCATCCTAAAATTGATAACCAATCTACTTGACTCATAAATTCCTTTTTGGAGTCTGTCGACGAAATCTCAGTTCAACGGCAGACTCTTACCCCTTCTGATATTGATTTCTTCGTGCATTAATTTCAATGATCAACTTATCGAAAGTTGCGATAGTATTAAAAAGATTTGTTAAAACCTTTTTTTCCTTGGTCTCTTCCTCTAAAAGAATGGTTTCCTCGTAGAGCTCGCGAGGGCCTTTATTTCCGATATCTTCCTTTGTTTTCAGCTCTTCAGAAGTGAGTTTTGCCAAGATCTTATGCGCCTGAGACTCCTGTCTGTCGTCAGAGCCCATCGAGGGGATGAGCTGAAAGGTAAAGAGCCGTTTTCTTTGTTCGAAATATTGGTTTGGGGGGAGAAAGAGGCCCAAGTGATTCCAGTTGGCTTAATATGGAGGGCAGCGTCCAGTTCCTCCGGAAAATAAGGCGCCGAGACGTCGATCTCAGTTTGAGTTGGGATCCCGATGGCTTCTTTGCTGAAGCTTTTATCGAGATTTGCTTGGTCGTTGGCGTAACGTATCGAGGCATCAGGCCCTAAGTTGTCAATGGTCCTTGTAGGCATATTCACTCCTGAATTTTATACAGGTTCAAAACTCATTGCATTGTTAGATCCTTTGCCATGCCGCGACTTAATTAATCAACTTTTAATTGAACAGATGGATTGGCATAATGTCTATTCCCACAATTTCCCACTTTTATTTTTCATAGTTAATAGCGTTGGATATGAAGGTGTTAAAGTCAGGGTGTGGAGAGGTTGGTGGGAGAATTTTGTAAAAGTGGTTGCTGATTTGTGGTTTCAGTGTTAAATTGTGGGAAAAGGTGGGAAAAAGGTTTCCCTGAGGGTTATGGGCAAGTTCTTTTTCAGTGGTTCTACATCCGCGAAGCTCGATGAAAAGGGGAGATTCGTTCTGCCCCAGCAGATGCGTTTTGGACTGGTGGAAGAGGGCGCTTTGGAGTTCAGCCTCGCTCTGGGACTTGGCGGCTGCCTTGCTATATATAGACAGAGCGACATCCAGAAGATCATCGAAAAGTTCCAGGCGAAGCAGCATCTTGGGAAATACCAAAAATTCTTCACTCTGTTTTTCTCGACCCTGCACCAGACGACTTGCGATAAAATTGGACGCGTCAATATTCCGCCGACACTCAAGAAAGCTGTCGGCATCAAGACAGAAATCATGATCGCGGGTGTTTTAGGTAAGATCGAAATTTGGCCGAAAGAGCGCTACGACGCTCAGCTCGATGCCGTGTTAAGCGGTAAAGATCCGGAGATGAATTTGACAAAATTAACGGAAGAGGCTTTTGCCCTTCTCGAATGTGATAGGGGATTAGAAGATGAGTTCATCTAGCAGCGCAGCTCCCCATATCCCAATTATGGTTAAAGAGGTACTTGAGTCTTTAGAGGGAGCAAACCTCGAAGTTTTTTTTGATGGAACGCTTGGGGCCGGCGGTCACGCCAAGGCTATTTTGGAAGCGCATCCTGAGATTAAACGGTACATCGGTTGCGACAAGGATCCTGAGGCTTTGGAAATTGCTGCTAAGAATTTAGCGCCATGGGCACATAAGCTTGAACTGGTCCAAGGGGATTTCAGACGGGTCGATGAATTTTTAAAAGAATTGAAGATCTCATCTGTAGACGGTTTTTTTTTGACTTCGGAGTGTCATCTATGCAACTAGACCGCGATTACAAAGGTTTTAGTTTTTCCAAGGAAGGTCCTCTCGATATGAGAATGGACCCGAACTCTGATTTGACTGCAAAAGAAATCATCAACCATTGGCCAGAACAGGAACTTTCCAATCTGTTCCGCGATCTGGGTGAAGAGCCTAGATATAAGAGGGCAGCTAAGGCGATCGTGGACGCTCGCCGTAAAAAACCTATAATAACGACGACCCAGCTCTCCGAGGTGATCGTGACAGCTTTAAAGACACCGCTCAAAGGAAAATGGCACCCGGCGACTTTGATTTTCCAGGCGCTTAGAATTTGCGTGAATGGAGAACTCGATGCGATAGCTGAAGGTGTATCAAAAGCCATTCATTTCCTCTCAACCGGGGGCAGAATTGGCGTGATGAGTTTTCATAGCCTTGAAGACAGAATCGTGAAGAACATTTTTAAAGAATGTTCAACAGGACCGACAAAGGCGAATAAAAATGCTCCGCTTCCGATCTTGCGACTTTTAACAAAGAAGCCGCTTGCACCGATTTTTGCTGAGATCAAGAAAAATCCCCGTGCGCGCAGCGCTAAACTGCGCTTTGCCGAAAAATTGGAATAAATATGTCGGAAAAAGGACCACTCATTCGCATTTTGATCTGTATCGGTGTTTTCGGGGTGTCTCTCTATTCCTACGTCGACAAGCAGAACGAAGTGACGCGCCGGCGCCTTGAAATTCCTGTCATTGCCAAAGAAATCAAAGACTTAAAAGAAGCGAACACCAGACTGAAGTATGAGATCGATCTTTTTGAGAGTCCGGAACATCTGATGGAACTGGCCCGCCATAGTGAATACAGCCATTTGAAGCAGCCGATGTTCAAAGAAGTCATCACGATGCAGCAGGGACTCGCTTTAGAGGTGTCCTCTGAGGACACAGACGAAAAGACTCCTTCGAGACCAAAACTTAAGTTCGCAATCGGCGCCAAGTAATTTTCACACAAATCAAAGCGTTCTGGAGTATTATACCAATGAGCAAATTCTGCTCTCCGAACTTGGCATCACGTAAACGCCTTGTCTTTGTATCCCTTTTTGTTATTGTGCTTTTTTGTGCGCTTCTCATCCAGTTCTTCAAGATTCAGATCATTGAAGGAGATAAATGGAGCAGGCAAGCTAAAGCGCAACATCAGCTTGTCGTGATCGAACCTTTCAAACGGGGTTTATTCTACTCCAACACCTCGCTGAAACTCGGCCATCCTGAGAAGCCGCAGGCTTTTGTCACGGATGTCTCCAAATTCCATTTGTACGCAGATCCAAATAGTATCCATCCTGAATGCAGAGAAGAAGTGGCGAAAAAAGTCTGTTCCCTTCTCAATATTAAGGGAAAAGAGGCGCAAAAATTGCAGCAGCAGTTAAGCCGTAAGAGCAGGTCGCGAAAACTCGCAATGTGGCTGGATAAAGAGCAATGCGAGCCTCTGAATAAGTGGTGGTTCCAATACGCCAGGTCCAAAAAAATTGCGCGCAACGCTCTTTTCTTTGTCCAGGATTACAAGCGCTCTTATCCCTTTGGAAAACTCCTTGGACAAGTCTTGCATACTGTCCGTGAAGATAAGGATGATCAAACAAAGCAGGCGATTCCGACCGGCGGATTAGAGCTTGTCTTTGATAAAATCCTTCAGGGGAAGGAAGGCAGAAGGCAAATTCTTCGCTCTCCAAGGCACCCCTTGGAAACAGGAAAAATCCTCTCTCATCCCGAAGACGGTGCTGATGTCTATTTGACAATTAACCATTATCTCCAAGCTATCGCCGAAGAAGAGATATGCAAAGCTGTCAAAAGCTCAAATGCGAAAAGTGGTTGGGCGATCCTCATGGACCCAAAAAGCGGGGAGATCTGGGCGCTTGCGCAGTATCCTTTTTTTGAGCCCGGAGAATACCGCAAATTCTTCAATGATAAAAAACTTCAGGAAAATACAAAAGTTCAGGCGATCAGCGATCCTTATGAGCTGGGATCAACGATGAAGCCGCTCACCATCGCACTTGCCCTCAAAGCGAATGCAGAGCTCAAAAAACAAGGCAAGAAACCGATCTTTTCTCCGAATGAAAAAATTCCCACTGCAAATGGCTCGTTTCCCGGTAGGACAAAGCCTATCCATGATACCCGTACCCACAAATATCTCAACATGGATATGGCGATGTGGAAGTCTTCCAATATCTACATGGCCAGAATGGCGCAGCGCATCATCGATGCACTCGGCGATAAGTGGTATCGAAGCGCATTGCAAGATATTTTTGGATTGGGTGTAAAAACTGGCATAGAACTGCCATCTGAGAGCGCTGGGATGCTTCCTACTCCCGGAAAACTGTACGCCGGCGGAAAGATGGAGTGGTCAGTGCCAACGCCCTGGTCCCTTTCTTTTGGCCATAATCTTCTAGTAAGCAGCGTTCAAATGCTCCGCAGTTATGCCATCATCGCCAACGGAGGCTATGAGGTCCGCCCAACGCTTGTTCGTAAAGTGGTCAGAGAAAAAAGAGACGGCTCTCAAGAGGTCTTGCTTGACAATACCTCTCCTGAAAGGATAAAAAGCTTCCGCAGGCTGCTCGAGCCGGAAATTGTGGAAGCGGTTATCCGTGCGATGAAGTCTGTGACTAAACCCGGAGGGACCGCCAGCAAGGGGGATATTTACGGCTACACTGAGGTCGGAAAAACGGCAACTTCAGAGAAGATCGTAGGTGGGACTTATTCTAAAAAGGACCACATTTCGACATTTATCGGGTTTGCTCCGGCAAATGACGCTAAATTTGTTCTTTTGATCGCAGTTGACGAGCCTGAGTTTAAGTACACTCCCGGCATCGGAGGAAATCAGCATGGCGGCAATTGCTGCGCCCCTGCTTTTCGAGAAATAGGACTTCGCACCTTGCAATATTTGGGAGTAGAACCCGATGATCCTTATGGCTATCCTGTAGGCGACCCGAGAAGGGATGAAAGTAAAGCCGATTGGATCAAAGAAACTAAAGCACTGAAAGAGCTCTATCAACAATGGAACGGATAAAAGTAAGAAAGCTCCTCAAAAATATCCCTGTGCAAGCTATCCACGGCTCTAAAGATGTTGAAATTACCGGCCTTGCCTCAAATTCCAAACTCGTGGCGCCTGGAAATCTGTTCATCGCCAAAAAAGGGTTTAGCTTTAATGGGGCAGATTTTATCCCGGATGCCATCGCCGCCGGCGCTGTCGCTCTCCTTACCGATATCTACGACCCTTTTTATCCAGGCATTACCCAGATTATCCATCCTGACGTTGCCTCTATTGAAGCTGCGATTGCAAAGGAATTTTACGCTTACCCCGGAGATCCCCTGTTTCTCGTTGGAATCACTGGGACCAACGGCAAAACGACCACCTCTTATCTCATCCGTCATCTTTTGACGCGAAAAGAAAAGCTGTGTGGATTGATCGGAACGATCGAATGGATCGTAGGTCCGCACGTTTTTCCATCCGTTCAAACAACGCCGGATGTCTTGCAAAATTTCAAACTGTTCCACGATATGGCTGGAGCGGGGTGCCACGCCTCTGTGATGGAAGTTTCCTCCCACGCATTGACACAAGGGAGGGTGCAGTCCATCCCCTTTGACGTCGCCGTCTTTACAAATCTGACCCCGGACCATCTCGACTATCACAAGACGATGCAAGAGTATGCAAACGCCAAAGCAAAGCTCTTCACCGATCTGAAGCAATCGAGTGTTGCCGTCGTTAATGCCGATTCCTCTTATTCTGCGCAAATGATCGCTAATTGCAGAGCAAACATCATTTCTTATGGTATCGAGAAGCCTTGCGATCTTAGGGCATCTTCTTTGAGATTAAGCTCTGCTGGCATTGAATTTGATGTGACATTTCGAGATAAGCAGCAGCATTTCACCTCCCTTCTCGTTGGCAAATACAATGTCTATAACATTCTGGCTTCTATCGGCGTTGCGCTTACCTATGGATCTTCTCTGCCAGAGATCGCGGAGATTTTAAAAGACTTTGCCGGGGTGCCGGGAAGGCTTGAGCGCGTTCCTAACAGACAAGGATTAAACATCTTTGTCGATTATGCGCACACTGAAGACGCACTATTGAATGTGCTGCAAACATTACAAGGGTTGAAAAAGCAGGGACGACTCATCACAATCTTTGGCTGCGCAGGGGACCGCGATCCTCATAAACGCCCAAAAATGGGAGCTGTCGCCGAAGCTCACTCTGATTTTGCAATCGTCACCTCGGACAATCCTCGCAGTGAAGATCCCGAAACAATTATCCGAAGCGTTCTCACAGGTTTTACAAAGCCGGAGCAGGCTTTGGCCATGGTCGATCGCGAAAAAGCGATTCGTCATGCAATCCAGATCGCAAATCCTGAGGATATCGTCTTGATCGCTGGCAAGGGTCACGAAACCTACCAAATTTTTTCTAAACAGACCATCCAATTCGACGATAGGGAAGTCGCAAAAAATGCTTGTGATTTATCCTCAAGTAAGTTCCTTCGTTGACACAAATAAACCGTTGTTCTAAAAGATTAGAAAAAATTTTCCTTTACTGGAAAGGGTTTAAAAAAATGAACGAAACGAACTCATTGCGCAGTTCTTTGCAGATTATGACTCTTACAGTTCCTCTTGATAACCCCCGCCAACTGGCGAACGCTGATTCCGCGATTCGAGGTGAGCCTCAGAGAAAAATGGTGAATAGATCACTCTCAGACACTCCGATCAGACGTTCCTCGCCTCGGATTGAAAGTGAGAATTTATGTTCTTCGTCTCGAAGAGGAAGTATATCCACAATGCTCGAAGATTTACGGAAAATGGACAGCAGTGATGAAGGGGTTGGTCTTTCCGATCGCACGCATCAAATCCGCATTAGCCCCTTGGAAAATCGAACATTTCCACTCGACGTGCGTATTCCCTTGTCTACATTTGTGGACTGTATTGGTATTCCGGTCATTTCCTGTTTTAAATGGAAGCGCGTTGTCAATCGAGAGCTTTGCGCCATGGTTCTCCATCCGGGTCTTCTTGAGGATAAGATTGAATTGGTCATTAATGAAACTTATGACAAATTGCTAAGCTATTCCAGTATGTTAACCCGAATAAAAAAAGCCGAGAAGTTGTTTTCTTGGGTAAAAGATTATCATTTTTTGAGCAATTTTTCCGAAGAATCAAACCCCATTAATTTTTGGGAGAAATACAAGAAACTAAAGCATGAATCTTCAGCTAATTGTGAATTATTGTTTCATATTTTTGGAAAAGAAGATGCCGTGGAGATTCTTGAGGAATGTATAAAGTATCAAGGAAGCTCTATTAAAAAAGAGATGCTTCAGCAGATTAATTTGCACAGAACTCGGTTTGCATCGAGTTTGGCTCCGAGTGAATCCCTTCGTAAACAAATGAGCAAAAGAGAGCTTGTCCCGGATGTTCAGCGTGAACCGCGGAAGTTTTTGCGTAAGCCAGGCTTTAAGTTGGAGACCGAGTTGGTGGGAAATAAGAAGGCGGCTTTGTTGCAGTCGAGATTTATTTTTCACAAAAAATTCGATGTGGAGAATTTGCATATCGCCCCGATTCCCGTCTTTGCATTGAGCTACACAGAATTCGTCCAGACGTTTCGCTCTTTTCTCAATCCTGAAAATTTGCAGGATTGCACGATACGGATCAACGGAGAGCAATTATCTCTAAGTTTAGATAAAAATATAGGGATAAAAGAAGGGGAAGAAGAGGAGTTTCTGATTGAGTTGCTCATTTCTAAAATCCAGGAAAAGCTGGGCCTTACATCTTCTTTGAGCGCAAAAGATCAGCGCAAGCTCTTTGCAGAAAGTCCCCTGCATTCTAAATTTCCCACGGAAATAATAATTAAAAATCTTTCAAAAACTTTTGGAAGTGGATTTTCACAGCATAAAACTTTAATAAATCTAACCTCGTTTTTTCATAATTTAGAAAAAGACAAAACAACTAAAAATTTTTCCAGGCAAATGCTTCCTCATTCCGTATTTATTTCTAATTATTTGAACAATAACCAAGGATTTCGGGAAAGCGATTGGAATGCTGTTTCAGTGGATTTAATGAATCTTTATGCCAGATTGTACAAACTTGATGAAAAATATAGCGCCATCCCAGCTTTGGCTTTGTTGAAGGCGATGTGTTATGACACCTATGCAACGGGTAATTTCTTTTTAAGAGATGTGTTATGCCCCGACCTTTGTAAATCAGAGCCGAATTCCCACCGATTAGTTTTAAGCCGTGATTCCCTTACAGGTTTTGATATCACTTTTAATAATGGTTCTTTTAAGGTTTCTCATATAAAGCCTTTTAAAATAACTCCGAAAGATCAGGTTAATCCCCAAGATCATCCTAAAGCAACTCCTTTGATTCAATGGACAGTTGACGGAAATTTGGGATCTATTGACTACGCAGCTAATCTCGACGTTGTGGAGATGCCTTTTGATTGCCTCGACCAGGATCGCGAGACCATTTTAGACCAGTTCCATTTAGATGTAAAAAATACGCGCTGGGGAAACTACTTCGCCGTAGGGCAGAAATCGGTTGTGAAATTTAGCGATTGTCTCTAAGATCGAGTCAAGCGTTCATTACGGTAGAAAAACTCATGCGCTATTATCTGCGCACAATTTGCTTTAGTGCTTTAGTATTTATCTCTCTGTGCTCTGCTGCGAAGATGCCCTCGTATCACGGCGTCCAGGGGAGTTATGAGGCGAGCTCCGATGCGTCCACAAGCACTTTAAAACCTTTGATCATTATTGATCCCGGACATGGGGGGACTGACGAAGGGGCAAAGGTCAATACCTTCATGGAAAAGAAGCTGGCCTTAGCGACAGCGCTTATGGTTAAAAAGAATCTTGAAGAGCTCGGTTACCGCGTGCTAATGACCCGTAGCCGGGATGTTTATATTCCTCTTCCTCGCCGCGTTTCCATTGCTAACAAAGCGAAAGGGGCACTTTTTGTCAGTGTGCACTTTAATTCATCGCCAAGCGCTGAAGCCCAAGGCATTGAAATCTTCTACTTCGATTCGAAAGAACTTTGGCGCACAAAGGCCTCCAAACGCCTCGCCAGCTGCATTTTATATCGCATGATCGACCAGACGGAAGCTGTTTCCAGGGGAACCAAGCAAGGCAATTTCCATGTGATCCGCGAAACGGACATGCCGGCTGTCCTCGTTGAAGGAGGGTTCATCACCAATCGAGATGAACGGGGAAGGCTAAGGGATAAAACATATCTCGAAAGGATGGCCCTTGGAATTGCGCAAGGGATCGATAAGTACATGAGAATGTGAAAATGTCCTCGGCGCGAGTTGAACGCGCGACCTGTCGCTTAGGAGGCGACCGCTCTATCCACCTGAGCTACGAGAACAATGGATTGGGGCATTTTACATGGATAAACGCTCTAAAAGCAAACTTTATTATTATAATAATTTATCGGAGGATTGAATGACGGATGCAAAAGCAGACATCGGGCTGATCGGCCTGGCTGTCATGGGCCAGAATCTCGTACTTAATATGAATGACCACGGCTTCGTCGTGACTGTCTTTAACCGCACCGTTGCGAAGGTCGACGAATTCCTGGCAGGCCCTGCAAAAGGGACCCAAGTCATCGGCTCCCACTCTTTAAAGGAATTTTTTCAGACTTTGAAACGACCTCGCAAAGTGATGTTCATGGTCAAAGCGGGATCTCCTGTGGACGATCTGATTGAAGAGTGTCTTCCCTTTCTGGAAAAAGGGGATATCGTCATTGATGGCGGCAATAGCCATTATCCCGACACGCAGCGCAGAGTCGACAGCCTCAAACAAAAGGGGATTTTATTCGTCGGAGCTGGAGTTTCGGGGGGAGAAGAAGGGGCGCGCCATGGACCATCGATCATGCCCGGCGGCAATCCCGATGCATGGCCTTTCATCAAACCGATTTTTCAGGGAATATCCGCAAAAGCCAAAGAAGACGGCCTTCCCTGCTGCGAATGGGTGGGCGATGGCGGCGCCGGCCACTATGTCAAAATGGTCCACAACGGCATCGAATACGGGGATATGCAGCTCATTTCCGAAGCTTACTTTTTGCTAAAAAATGTTCTCGGCTGCAATGCGGATGAGATGCACACCATTTTTGACGAGTGGAATAAAGGGGTCTTAAATAGTTTCCTCATCGAGATCACTTCCCATATTTTTAGCACTAAAGACACAGACGGAAAACCGCTGCTCGACAAAATTCTCGATGTCGCAGGGCAAAAAGGGACAGGTAAGTGGACAGGGATCAGCGCGCTCGACCTTGGAATTCCCGTCACCTTGATTGCGGAATCTGTCTTTGCACGTTGCCTCTCTGCCCTAAAAGATGAGCGCTTGCAGGCGGAAAAACTCTTCCCTTCTCCCGCTAGCAAATTCAGCGGAGACAAAAAGGCATTCATAGAAGACATCCGCCAGGCGCTTTATGCCTCGAAGATCATCAGCTATGCGCAAGGATTTATGCTGATGCGCGCTGCTGCTCATGAAATGAAATGGAAGCTCAACTACGGAGCGCTCGCGCTCATCTGGCGCGAAGGATGCATCATCAGGTCCCATTTCTTGAACGATATCAAAAAGGCCTATGAGAGAAAACCAGACCTTGCAAATCTTTTATTCGATGAGTTTTTCCGCAAAGAGATCTTAGGATCCACCGAAGCTTGGCGCAGAGTTGTTTCTAAAGCTGCAGAGCTAGGTGTTCCTGTGCCTTGCTTTAGCACAAGCCTTGCATTTTTTGATGGCTACAGATCAGGACAGCTTTCCGCTAATTTGATTCAAGCGCAGCGCGATTTCTTCGGCGCGCATACTTATGAGCGGATCGATCAGCCAAGAGGGAAGTTTTTCCATACGAATTGGACGGGGACCGGCGGCAACGTCACATCCGGCTCCTACAACGCATAAATTCTACCGCAGAGAGGGGATGCCCTCTCTGTTGTTACTCACTCGCTTTGAGAACTTCCATGAAGGCAGATTGCGGAATATTGACCTTCCCGATTTCTTTCATGCGCTTCTTACCTTCTTTCTGTTTCTCCCAAAGTTTGCGTTTTCGCGTGATGTCTCCGCCATAGCATTTTGCAGTGACGTTCTTGGTGATGGCGCGAATGGTCTCACGGGCGATGACTTTGCCGCCGATTGCAGCTTGGACGGGAACTTTAAATTGCTGCATCGGGATGACCTCGACGAGCTTTTCGCAGATCGCTCTGCCGCGCCCTTCCGCTTTTGTGCGGTGGACAAGGCACGAGAAAGCGTCGACAGGTTCTTCATTCACCCGGATCTCGAGCTTGACGATATCGCCGATCTCATATTTTTCAAACTCATAGTCAAAAGAGCCATAACCGCGCGTGACCGATTTTAGCTTGTCGTTGAAGTCGGTGATGATCTCATTTAATGGGAATCTGTAGGTGAGCAAGAGGCGTTTGGCGTCCATTGTTTCTGTTTTGGTTTGCTCTCCGCGCTTTTCCATCCCAAGGCTCATGATCGCTCCCAAATAATCGGAAGGGGTCATGATGTGGCATTTTACCCACGGCTCTTCGATGTACTCGATCACTGTGGGGTCGGGATAATGCGCAACATTGTCGATGTTAATGCATTTTCCATCGGTAAACGTGATCTTATAAACGACGCTAGGAGCTGTTGTGATGATATCGAGGTCGAATTCTCTTTGCAGGCGCTCGAAGACAATCTCCAAGTGGAGCAGCCCCAAAAAGCCGCAGCGGAAACCAAATCCAAGCGCCATGCTGCTCTCTTGCTCAACGTGGAGTGCAGAGTCGTTGAGCTGCAACTTGACAAGAGCATCTCGTAGCATCTCAAAATCAGAAGAATCGACAGGATAGATCCCCGCATAAACGACAGGTGCGATGTTGCGGAATCCGGGAAGAGGTTCTAGCGCCGGTTTTTTTGAAGAGGTGATCGTATCGCCGACTTTGACATCGGAGGTGTTTTTAATGTTGGCGAGGATGTAGCCGACCTCTCCCGGGCGCAAGCTATCGACCGGTTTTTCTCCGGAGAAAAGATGCCGACTTCAAGCACTTCAAAGATCTTTCCGGTGGCCATCATTTTAATCGTTGTCTTCTTGGTGATCTCTCCGCTCATGATGCGGACGTAGACCATGACGCCTCGATAAGGGTCGTAGTGGGAATCGAAGACAAGGGCGCGGATGATGTCGTCTTCCGGATCTTTTGGCGGAGGAACAGTGATGAAGGATCTGTTCGAAGATCTCTTTGATGCCAATTCCGGTTTTTGCAGAGCAGAGAATGGTATCTGAGGTGTCGAGACCGATGACATCTTCGATTTGTTGCTTGACGCCTTCGACATCGGCGGAGGGAAGATCGATTTTATTGATGACGGGCACAGATCTCGAGGTTGCGATCAAGTGCGAGATGGACGTTTGCCAAACTCTGGGCCTGCACCCCTTGCACTGCATCGACGACCAGCAGGGCTCCTTCACAAGCAGAAAGCGAGCGAGAGACCTCATACGAGAAGTCAACATGTCCGGGAGTGTCGATGAAATTAATTTGATAGGTTTGGCCATCATCAGCAGTGTAATACATCGTGACAGGGTGGGCTTTGATGGTAATGCCCCGCTCCCTTTCCAAGTCCATCGCATCGAGCACCTGCTCTTGCATTTCCCGTTTGGCGATTGTCTCGGTGAGCTCGAGCAGCCGGTCGGCAATCGTCGATTTTCCATGGTCAATGTGGGCAATAATGGAAAAATTGCGAATGAAGCGCCTGTCGTATTTAAACATTTGATGGGTACCTTTGGATTTTCTTATTTAATTATAGGAACTTTCCGAGTTGATTACAAGGAGGCTGCAAGGCCAAAAGGTTTCAGGGTGTCAAAAAATCCTATAACTCGTTAAGATGGGATGATCCTCCCGCCTGGATGATCTCCATGTGAAAGCCACGGGTTCAGGCTCGTGGCATGTTTTTTAGATTATTTGCGCATGGATTGCATCTCATTTTTTCTATATTAAAAGCGCCTTTCGTTTGTCATTTTGAACTTCATAAAAAAATTTGAAAGACGTTGACTTTCTTGGAATGAAATGGGAGAATCCTTTTTCATCTATGTAAAAGAGCACAAAAGAATGGCCAAAAAGACAAAGAAAACACCGGCTTCTGTTGGCTTATCATCTCTTGTTCCATTGGATTACTCTGAGTTCCTTATAGAGATAAAGTCTCAAATACAGACAGCTCAGTTGAAGGCCGCAGCTTCTGTTAATCGTGAACTAACTTCTTTGTATTGGGATATTGGAAAGAAATTGTCCAGGAAAACTAGTCTTGGGGGATGGGGGTCTAAAACAGTGGAACGGCTCGCACAGGACTTGGCAGGTGCTTTTCCAGGTGTTGCGGGTTTCTCAAAAAGAAACTTGGAGTTAATGCGTCAATTTGCTGTCAGTTATCCAAAGGGCATTTGCGAAACAGCTGTTTCGCAAATACCTTGGGGACATAATATTCTTCTTATGCAACGTCTTAGCTCCTATGAAGAACGTCTTTGGTACGCTCAGCATACAATTAAAAACGGCTGGTCTCGAAATGTTCTAGTCATGTGGATCGAATCTGAATTGCATAAGCGCAAGGGAAAGGCCGTGAATAACTTTGCATTAACGCTGCCAGAACCTCATTCAGATCTAGCTGTTGAATCTTTAAAGGATCCCTACTGTTTGGACTTTCTCACTCTGTCGAGTAAAGCTCTCGAGAAAGAAATAGAGCAGGGGCTAATTGAGCACCTTCAAAAATTTTTGTTAGAGCTTGGCCAAGGCTTTGCTTTCATAGCGAGGCAATATCAGCTGAGGGTTGGAGGGGAAGACTCGTGTATTGATCTTTTATTTTATCATTTCAAGCTTAAGTGTTTTGTGGTGATTGAACTGAAGGCTGGGCCTTTTAAGCCAACAGATGCTGGGCAAGTCAATTTTTATCTGACAGCTGTAGATCGCCTACTCAAGCAACCAGAGGATAATCCCACAATAGGCATCATCCTATGCAAGGAAAAGAACAAGATAACAGTGGAATATGCACTGAACAATCTCAAAAGTCCAATTGGGGTATCCAGCTATACAACGAAATTCATCGAAAAGTTACCCAAAGAGCTTAAGGGCAGATTGCCAACCGTTCAAGAAATCGAGGCTGAGCTTAGTAAGGAAGCAATCCCAGCTAAAAAGCCTCGAATAAAAGAAAAAAAGGCAAAAAGAGCTCTTAATATTAAAGTAAGGGGTCGTCAAAAAACATGACACAAGCCGTGCCATCAACCTCGCAACCATCCGGCTGGAGTTGTCTGAATGGGATTCAGAATCAAATGCATTCCGTTTGTGAAAAAATCCGCGGGCTATGCTCGACAGACTGCAAAATTTATACTTTTTTGATTTTGGGAAGAGTTCTTCAGACAGCCGCGATTGCCGCCTGTATTTTCACAATTGGATTCACCTTTGTTGCAGGTCCCGCCGCGCTCCTTGGACTCGTTCCCTCTATCGCAATGGGGATTTTGGGGACCTGGGTCGCCGGAAATGGCGGAAAAATCACTGAAATGCTTTATCTGGATGCCCCTTTTGTCCCGGGCCAGCCGATTGGGCTATCCAACACCGGCAGTAATTGCTGGATCAATTCCGGGTGTCAGATTTTAGCAAATATCCCTGCATTTCAGGCGCGTTTGCGTCAAATCCCCGAATTTGCCGCATTTCTCAGCGCCTATAATGCAGCCCGCACGGGGCATTTGAAAGTAGCTCCTAATATCGACACCCATCAGATTAGACAATTTTTGAGCCGCGAGACAAATGGGCAAATTAGTGCAGGGTACGAGCAGGAAGATGCCGCTCAACTATTTGAGTATTTATTCCAGGGGAGAAACTCCCTGTATACTTTTGATCAGCAGCTAAACGGCCTGCCGGCTGCCGCTAGATTAGAACCCATGGTCCAACTGCAAATAGATCGAGGAGCTCCGATGCCTCCTTTTGATCATTTGCTAAATAATTTTTTCAATTTCGTCACGGATATCGGACAGCGAGGGCAGTTGTTTTTCCAACGCGCCCCCGATGACATGCTGATCCAATGCAAGCGGTTCTACCAGGACCAAGGGGTGCTTGGAAAAATTAATGATCCTCTCGAAATCCCGGAGAGGTTTCGGCTCCCTGCCCAGTACGTTCGCTCCGGCGAGCATCCTGTCTATGATTGCGACGCCTTTTTAGTTCACATGGGCTCAAGTCCGCATGTTGGCCATTATGTTTCCTATATCAAGACGGGAAATACCTGGTGGTACTGTTCCGATTCTACCGTCTATGCAGTCTCCGCGGACCAAGTGAAAGAAGCGATGAAGCATAGCTATATTCTACATTTTGCCAAATCTCAGCTGCCGTAAGAACATCTTTTTCGAAAAAAAATATTCTTTAATTGTTCTCTTTGCTAAATATAGATTAATACGAAAACTTTATTGAATGTCTGGATTTGGGCATTCGCAAATCGTATCTTAAGAAGAGAGTTACACTTATGAAACCATTATACCTATTGTCCTTTTCTCTCACTTTCCTTACTCAGGGGATAGCGAACGATTTTTCCTATGAGGAGTCTAGAGAGCAATTTAGAAGTGAAGAGAATGCTTACGATCAGGAAATCAGTTTTGATGGCGGCTATCTCTCAGATGCTGAGCAGCAGGGCGCTTCCATGCAATCCTCTTCGGATCAGCTTCAAGATTGTCTTTCCCCCTTCCACCGCATGCATGTCAGCGCAAGACATAATGAAAGCAAGGGCATCGGCTATCACGATGGATATACGACAATAGAGGCGTTTGGGATCTATGACGGCTGGAGCAGTCACTTCATGCCGTTTCTTGATTTAAGAGGCCACGTTTTCAACAATGGAAAACTGGCAGGCAATCTAGGGATAGGAGAGCGTACGCTCATGTCCTCCATCAATCACACTTTCGGATCTTACCTTTATTACGATGTACGCAGAGTAGGCCACGGTCTTACCGTCAATCAGCTAAGCCCCGGCTTGGAACTCGTGGGAAAAAGAATGGAATACCGCATCAACGGTTATTTTCCCGTTGGAAAAGACGAGGGCCGTAAATATGATCACAAGTATAAGTTTGATGCATTTGAAGGAAACAGCATCCTCTTAAAGTCGAAGTTCAAACAGTATCATGCGATGAGAGGAGGAGATGCGGAAGTGGGCGTTCATGTCACCCAAAGCACCAAATACGACCTCTACGCAGCAGCAGGCCCTTACTACTTTCAGGCGCCTCATAACTCTTCTTGGGGAGGGAGAACACGACTTCTTGGTCGGTATAAAGAGTACGTTTCTCTTGAAGTGGCTTACTCTTACGATCACCTCTTCCACAGTGTGGTGCAGGGAAATGTTGCTCTGACGCTCCCTTTTGGCCGCAAGCTGAAACGTTCAGGTCAAGGCTGCCCGCAATCCAACGACCTTTTGCTCTCTAGAGCATCCTTTGCGCCGTCGCGTTTTGAAATTCCCGTTGTTAAAAAACTAAAAAAACACGGACAGAAAAAGGCGATCAATCCAGCTACCGGCAAGCCTTGGACAGTCTGGTTTGTAGATAATACGAGCAGCTCAAGCGGCACATTTGAAAGTCCTTTTACAACCATAGCAGCGGCATCTGCTGCCTCTTCGCCCAATGATATGATTTATGTTTTTCCAGGCAATGCTCAGTACAATGAACAGGTTGTATTACAAAATGGGCAGGCCTTTTTTGGTTCAGGCATCAAACAACGACTTGCCACTACAAAAGGAACCATGGTAATTCCCGCGTTCAGTAGTAGCATTCCCTCAATTACAAGTGGAGCTGGTCCCGTCGTAAGCCTTGCAAATAACAATATCGTTTCAGGGTTTAATATTGTTAACCCCGGCACGGGCTATCGTGCGATTGCTGGAGTTGGAACAAACGGCGCAACGATTATTAATAATATTTTGGACCAGGTAACAAATGGCGGTGGCTACGCGATAGACATTACTGGGTTTGGGACGATGACTATTTCCAATAATCAGATTTTTGGAATTGTTGGAACCAATGACGGAATCTCCTTGACTCCTTCTTCTGGATCAATGGATGGAGTGGTAAATAACAATTCCATTTCTGGATTTATCGCAGGACTCGCCCTTTTTTCCGGTTCCGGAAGCTATAATCTTACAATTGAAGGGAACACATTCACTGATTTCAACGATAGTGGTCCTGACATCACCATGTCGAACAGTTCAATGATTAACCTAATTGGAAACACGTTCGTGTGTGATGGTGGTGGAGATGGTATTACAATTAGAAATGATTCTACTACCCTTTCCGGACGTTTGAATATTAAAAATAACCAGATATTTGCACCTTCTTCAGGGGGTTCCTCTTATGGCATTAATGTTATTATGGACAGTTCGGCTCTCTCTCCACTTATGCACACAGTTATCTCAAATAATTTTGTGCAATCAGATGTGGGATCCGGCTTTGCAGGTATTAGGTTGACGGCAACCGATTCGACTACGATCTGTTTAGATCTGGATGATAATACCGTCGCAATAACTCCAGGTGCTACAGCCTACAGTTTTTCAGCTACGGCTCCTGGTGTCATCAACATCGAATCGATTGATACCACCGGTAGTAATATGACATCTACAGGGACGGTCAATTTTGTCCCAAAAGGAACTTGCGGAAACTAACTCAGGTTCTATATCCCTTTAGAAATGAAAAAGACCCCTTTCCCGGCGACGGGAAAGGGCCTTTTTTTTAAAAAAAATATCAATAAATTCGTTTGGTTGCTAAAAAGGAATCAAGAACAAATCATTAATTGGGGTCTTTCGCTCAAGGAGTGGAGGGGATCTCTTGCAAACGGGAATTATACTTATGAAATCATTATGTCTTTTGTCCTTTTCACTCACTTTCCTTACTCAGGGGATAGCAAATGATTTTTCCTATGAGGAACATTCTGAGCAACTGGGTAATGGAGTTGCAGATTACGATGCTGAAGACGTGCTGCTCGATGAGGAGCAGGCTTACGAACCTAGGTCCTCCCGATCCCAAAATTGGCTCTCAGACGCAGAGCAGCAGGGTAACTCCACCTACTCCCAATCCTCCTCGAATCAATCCCAAGACTGCCTCTCTCCCTATCACCGCATGCATGTGAGCGCTAGACATAATGAAAGTAAAGGGATCGGCTATCACGACGGGTACACAACATTAGAGGCCTTTGGAATTTACGACGGCTGGAGCAGCCACTTCATGCCGTTTCTCGACCTTAGAGGCCATGTGTTCAACAATGGAAAATTGGCAGGTAATGTGGGAATTGGAGAGCGCACGCTCATGTCCTCCATCAATCACACTTTCGGATCTTACCTTTATTACGATGTGCGCAGAGTGGGTCATGGTCTTACTGTTAATCAATTAAGCCCTGGTTTGGAACTTGTGGGAAGACGGATGGAATACCGCATCAACGGTTATTTCCCTTTAGGAAAAGACAAAACTCATAAATACAATTACAAGTTTGATGAGTTCGAAGGACACAACATCATCTTAAAGTCGAAGCAGCAGCGCGCGCTAAGAGGAGGAGATGCGGAAGTCGGCGTGCATGTCACACAAAGCACCAAGTATGACCTCTACGCGGCAGCAGGTCCTTACTATTTACACGCTCCTCATGCGCATTCTTGGGGAGGAAGAACGCGTCTAGTTGGACGTTACAAAGAGTACGTTTCTCTTGAAGTCGCCTACTCCTACGACAATCTCTTCCGCAGTATCGTGCAGGGAAGTGTTGCTGTAACGCTGCCTTTTGGTAAAAAACTGAAGAGAACAGGTCAAGGTTGTCCGCAAGGAAATGATCTTCTGCTCTCAAGAGCATCCTTTGCGCCGTCGCGATTTGAGATCCCTGTTGTCAAGAGAGTCAAGAGAACGGAAAAGGCGATCAATCCCGCTACCGGCAAGCCGTGGACAGTGTGGTTTGTCGATAATACAAGCCACTCTGCGGGTACTTATGGAAGTCCTTTCCCCACACTGTTGCAGGCGCAAAATGCTTCTTCTCCCAATGATATGATCTACGTTTTCCCGGGTGATGGAACCACGACGGGAATGGATGCAGGGATCACCCTACAAGATGGGCAGTCTTTCTTTGGGTCGGGCATTAAGCAGCATATCCGTACGACAAAGGGAAAGATGACGATCCCTACCTTTAGCCAAGGGATGCCTATGATGGCAGGCGGTGTCACCACGGGAAATAGCAACGTGATTTCAGGATTTAATGTGACAACCGGGATAGTCGGTAATTCTGTCGCTACAAATCTCAATAACTTGACAGTGATTAATAATCAAATTGCGGGAGTAATTCAATTCCAGGGGACTGGAGAGGTTAACATTTGCAATAATGCAGTCTCTGACGTGTTATCATCTTCCGGTATCATTCTGCTTGCAGCGCCCAGTGGTTTGATCACCGGGAAAATCTCTAATAACTTTTTGAAAAACACCCAGTTTGGAACCTTAGCCGGCATCGACATCGACAATCTAGATGAACACAATCCTGGGCGTTTTGATTTAACCATTGAAAACAACATGATAGAAGGATTCGCACTTGGAATTGTCGCCTCTGTGCTAGGCACCAATTCAATGGTTGCGGTTAATGGAAATATAGTTGATACCACGGCTACAACCTCGAACAGTGGCATTCTCTTTTATAATGCTACTGCTGGACGCATCGGACAACAGGGGCACATGATCGCTACAAATAACACCGTGACCATGGGTAAAACAATTACAGGAATCGCGGGTATCTCAGCGGTGGATCAATCGGCGACTTCAGCGACGCCTTTCCAAGATACAATCACCTTTCAAAATAATATAGTGAATAGCACAGGTAACATTTCTCCAAGTGGAGGGTTCCAATTGCTTGGATTCAACAAATTCTGTGTAACGGTGGATAATAATACCGTTACAGGTTCTGTATCAAGCAATAACCCTTCCTATGCTTTTGCAGCTGCTCCCAATGGCACCATCAACATCGACTCGTTTGAAAACAATGTAGGTGCTTTTGTAGAAATACTCGGGAATGTCAACTTTGTAGCTGAGGGCACCTGTGGCGAATAACTCCTATTCTCCATCTCTTTAGAAAATGATCAAGCTCCCTTTCCTGTCGCCAGGAAAGGGATCTTTTTTTAAATGAATATCCATAAAATCCTCCTTTTGGTAGAAGAGATTTAACAGAGGATTTTTAAATTAATTCCGCTCTTAGGCGCTTTTTCATTGCATCCAACAAGGACGTATATCTATGAAGTCATTATACCTTTTGTCATTTTCACTCACTTTCTTATCTCAAGGAATAGCCAATGATTTTTCCTATGAGGAACATTCTGAGCAAGTGGGTTATGAAGTTGCAGATTACGATGATGAAGACGAGCTTTTCGATGAGGAGCAGGCTTACGAACCTAGGTCCTCGCGATCCCAAAATTGGCTCTCAGACGCGGAGCAGCAGGGTAACTCTAGCTACTCCCAATCCTCCTCGAATCAATCCCAAGACTGCCTCTCTCCCTTTCACCGCATGCATGTGAGTGCTAGACATAATGAAAGTAAAGGCATCGGCTATCACGACGGGTACACAACATTAGAGGCCTTTGGAATTTACGACGGCTGGAGCAGCCATTTCATGCCGTTTCTCGACCTTAGAGGCCATGTATTCAACAATGGGAAACTCGCAGGTAACGTGGGAATTGGTGAACGCACGCTCATGTCATCTATTAATCACACTTTTGGATCCTACCTCTATTACGATGTGCGCAGAGTGGGTCATGGTCTGACAGTCAATCAGCTTAGCCCTGGCTTAGAGCTTGTGGGAAGACGGATGGAATACCGCATCAATGGTTATTTTCCGCTTGGAAAAGACAAAACTCATAAATACAATTACAAGTTTGATGAGTTCGAAGGAAACAACATCATCTTAAAGTCGAAGCAGCAGCGCGCGCTAAGAGGAGGAGATGCGGAAGTCGGCGTGCATGTCACACAAAGCACCAAATACGATCTCTACGCGGCAGCAGGTCCCTATTATTTACACGCTCCTCATGCCCATTCCTGGGGAGGAAGAACGCGCCTTCTTGGAAGGTATAAAGAGTACGTTTCTCTTGAAGTTGCCTACTCCTACGACAATCTCTTCCGCAGTATCGTGCAGGGAAGTGTTGCTGTGACGCTGCCTTTTGGTAAAAAACTGAAGAGAACAGGTCAGGGTTGTCCGCAAGGAAATGATCTTCTGCTCTCAAGAGCATCCTTTGCGCCGTCGCGATTTGAGATCCCTGTTGTCAAGAGAGTCAAGAGAACGGAAAAGGCGATCAATCCCGCTACCGGCAAGCCTTGGACAGTATGGTTTGTCGATAATACAAGCCACTCTGCGGGCACCTATGGGAGCCCGTTCCCAACATTGCTCCAGGCGCAAAATGCTTCCGCGCCTAATGACATGATTTACGTCTTCCCGGGCGATGGAACAACAACGGGGATGGATAAAGGGATCACCCTACAAGATGGGCAGTCCTTTTTTGGATCGGGAATCAAACAGCGCTTCTCCACGACTAAAGGAACGATGACGATTCCTAAATTTAGCGACGCCTATCCTTTAATTACTAATTCTTCTGGCTTCTCTGTGACACTTGCAAATGGCAACACTGTCTCTGGGATCAATATTATTGCTGCTCAAGCTGGGATTTCATCTCCTAACACTCCTATCAACGGAGCGACGATTACAGGTAATCTCCTCACACTTTCCCCAAGCACTCTTTTTGGGATAGCATTGCAAGGAGTTGGGACTATCAATATTCGCAACAATCAGATAGTTTCACCTCTTCCCGGTGCTAGCAATGGAATTTTGGTACAGGCTATAGGTGGAAAGATTCATGGGTCCATAAATAATAATTTCATTTCTGCAGGAGCAATTGGAATTGAAGTTGGTGCTTTTCCTTCCTCGGTCAATCCCGGCAGCTATGATGTTTCAATTAAAGGGAACACAATTGTAATTGGCCCAAGTTCCAAGGGAATTTCTGCGGTGATGGAGGGAACCTCGAAGTTCAGCATTATTGAGAATTCGCTGACCAATGGGGCTGGAACTCTTGCAGCCATTTTTGTAAGGGACTATCTTACAACAGTCTCTGGTCTTGTGAACATTGCCAATAACCAGATAGTTGCAACCCCTCCTGTGGGTAACTATGTTGCATTAGCAGTTCCATTTAGCAGCCCGAATAGCCCAAATGTGAGCGTATCCGTTATTAATAATTCGGTGAGCTCGGTAGGATCCGCTGGTCTTGGCAGTTTCAATTTCACTTCAGGCGCTACGGACACAATGTGCTTAACGCTGGAAAATAATGCCGTTAACGGTGGTTTTGCATTTACCACCACCGGCACGGGTGTCATCAACATTGATTCATGTGAGGGGAACGTTGGCGGTCCTGTGTCAGCCACAGGGAATGTCAACGTAGTTCCTGAGGGCACTTGTGGGAACTAACCCACATTCCGTATCCCTTTAGAAATGAAAAAGCCCCCTTTCCCGGAGACGGGAAAGGGGTCTTTTTTTTTAAGGAATATCAATTAAATCCTCATTTTGCTAGAAGTGGCTTAACAGAGAATTCTTTAATTAGGCGCTTTTTCGGCTTACCCAACAAGGACGTTTATCTATGAAGTCATTATACCTTTTGTCATTTTCACTCACTTTCTTATCTCAAGGAATAGCCAATGATTTTTCCTATGAGGAACATTCTGAGCAAGTGGGTTATGAAGTTGCAGATTACGATGATGAAGATGAGCTCTTCGATGAGGAGCAGGCTTACGAACCCAGGTCCTCGCGATCCCAAAATTGGCTCTCAGACGCGGAGCAGCAGGGTAACTCTAGCTACTCCCAATCCTCCTCGAATCAATCCCAAGACTGCCTCTCTCCCTTTCACCGCATGCATGTGAGTACGAGGCATAACGAAAGTAAGGGCATCGGCTATCACGACGGGTACACAACATTAGAGGCCTTTGGAATTTACGACGGCTGGAGCAGTCACTTCATGCCGTTTCTCGACCTTAGAGGCCATGTGTTCAACAATGGAAAATTAGCAGGTAATGTGGGAATTGGAGAGCGCACGCTCATGTCCTCGATCAATCACACTTTCGGATCTTACCTTTACTACGATGTGCGCAGAGTGGGTCATGGTCTCACTGTCAATCAGCTAAGCCCTGGCTTGGAACTTGTGGGAAGACGGATGGAATACCGCATCAACGGTTATTTTCCGCTTGGAAAAGACAAAACTCACAGATACGATTACAAATTTGATGAGTTCGAAGGGCACAGCATCATTCTAAAATTGAAACAGCAGCGCGCGCTAAGAGGGGGGGATGCGGAAGTGGGTGTTCATGTCACACAAAGCACCAAGTACGATCTCTACGCAGCAGCAGGTCCTTACTATTTACACGCTCCTCACGCCCATTCCTGGGGAGGAAGAACGCGCCTTCTTGGAAGGTATAAAGAGTACGTTTCTCTTGAAGTTGCCTACTCCTACGACAATCTCTTCCGCAGTATCGTGCAAGGAAGTGTTGCTGTAACGCTGCCTTTTGGTAAAAAACTGAAGAGAACAGGTCAAGGCTGTCCGCAAGGAAATGATCTTCTGCTCTCAAGAGCCTCTTTTGCACCATCGCGATTTGAGATCCCTGTTATTAAAAAAGTTCATAGAAGGGAAAAGGCGATCAATCCTGCTACCGGCAAACCGTGGACAGTATGGTTTGTCGATAATACAAGCCACTCTGCGGGCACCTATGGGAGCCCCTTCCCAACATTGCTCCAGGCGCAAAATGCTTCCGCGCCTAATGACATGATTTACGTCTTCCCGGGCGATGGAACAACAACGGGGATGGATAAAGGGATCACCTTGCAAAATGGGCAGTCCTTTTTTGGTTCAGGTATTAAGCATTATTTCCGTACGACACATGGAAAAATGATGATTCCCAAAATGAGTGCAAATTTCCCTTCGATTACGAATACAATGAGTAATAGTAATGTTGTGACAATTGGAAATGGTAACGTCGTTTCAGGATTTAACGTCTCTACTAATGTCGCGAATGCGATTGGGATTGGTTCGTTGTTGAATGTAATCGACGCAACGATCGCTAACAATGTTATTACACCTGGCACGGCAACTTACGCTGGGATAGCGGTTACTGGATCTGGGACCGTTAATATTTACAATAATCTGATCACAGGTCCGCTCCTGCCTAGTTCTCCTAACCTCACAGGAATCCTTGTAACTTCTATTGGTGGAACTATGAATGGAGTAATAAATAATAATATCATATCTGATCTTCCCTTTGGAATCATATTAGGACCCCCATCAAGCGCTGCCTCAGTGCCCAATGCGGGAAGTTACGATTTCATAATTCAAGGGAATACAGTCACGGGGTACAATCAGCAAGGGATTTCGTCTCAAATGCAGAAGACCTCAAGAATTAGCGTTATTGGGAATACCGTAATGACTAATATTCCAGCTGCCAGCGCTATTGTGGTTATCGACGATCCTAGTACCATTTCTGGTAGTTTAATTATTAACAATAACCAAATAGCTGTAGAAGCATCCAGCACCTACAGTGGCATTGAGTTTTTTTCCTCTAACCAAAAAGGTTGGAATTTGAATGCTACTGTAACAAATAATTCGGTGCAAGGTATGGGCAGTGCCTTTACAGGTATTAAATTTACAGTACCCAATACGGACACGCTGTGTCTAACTCTGGATAACAATACTGTCGTAAATTCAGCAGCGGGGGCTACAGCTTTTAGTTTTATCACAACAGGCACTGGTAGCATCAATGTTGATTCGTGCGAAGGAAACGTTGGCGGGATTGTATCGACCACAGGAACTGGGGTCAACTTAGTTCCTCAGGGTACTTGTGGCAACTAATCCACATTTTGCATCTCGTTAGAAATGAAAAAGGCCCCTTTCCCGGAGACGGGAAAGGGGGCTTTTTTTTTAAGGGATATCAATAAAACTCTCATTTTGCTAGAAGTGGCTTAACAGAGAATTTTTTAATTGGGTGCTTTTCCATCTTGTTCAACAAGGACGTTTATTTATGAAGTCATTATATCTTCTGTCATTTTCACTCACTTTCTTATCTCGAGGGATAGCAGGCGATTTCCCCTATGAGGGGCCAAGTGGGCAACTGAGGGATGAAGCATCCATGCTTTCCCAATCTGTCATTTCAAACGCGGAGCAGCAGGGTAACTCCAACTACTCTCAATCCTCCTCGAATCAATCCCAAGACTGCCTCTCTCCCTTTCACCGCATGCATGTGAGTGCTAGACATAATGAAAGTAAAGGCATCGGCTATCACGACGGGTACACAACATTAGAGGCCTTTGGAATTTACGACGGCTGGAGCAGTCACTTCATGCCGTTTCTCGACCTTAGAGGCCATGTGTTCAACAATGGAAAATTAGCAGGTAATGTGGGAATTGGAGAGCGCACGCTCATGTCCTCGATCAATCACACTTTCGGATCTTACCTTTACTACGATGTGCGCAGAGTGGGTCATGGTCTCACTGTCAATCAGCTAAGCCCTGGCTTGGAACTTGTGGGAAGACGGATGGAATACCGCATCAACGGTTATTTTCCGCTTGGAAAAGACAAAACTCACAGATACGATTACAAATTTGATGAGTTCGAAGGGCACAGCATCATTCTAAAATTGAAACAGCAGCGCGCGCTAAGAGGGGGGGATGCGGAAGTGGGTGTTCATGTCACACAAAGCACCAAGTACGATCTCTACGCAGCAGCAGGTCCTTACTATTTACACGCTCCTCACGCCCATTCCTGGGGAGGAAGAACGCGCCTTCTTGGAAGGTATAAAGAGTACGTTTCTCTTGAAGTTGCCTACTCCTACGACAATCTCTTCCGCAGTATCGTGCAAGGAAGTGTTGCTGTAACGCTGCCTTTTGGTAAAAAACTGAAGAGAACAGGTCAAGGCTGTCCGCAAGGAAATGATCTTCTGCTCTCAAGAGCCTCTTTTGCACCATCGCGATTTGAGATCCCTGTTATTAAAAAAGTTCATAGAAGGGAAAAGGCGATCAATCCTGCTACCGGCAAACCGTGGACAGTATGGTTTGTCGATAATACAAGCCACTCTGCGGGCACCTATGGGAGCCCCTTCCCAACATTGCTCCAGGCGCAAAATGCTTCCGCGCCTAATGACATGATTTACGTCTTCCCGGGCGATGGAACAACAACGGGGATGGATAAAGGGATCACCTTGCAAAATGGGCAGTCCTTTTTTGGTTCAGGTATTAAGCATTATTTCCGTACGACACATGGAAAAATGATGATTCCCAAAATGAGTGCAAATTTCCCTTCGATTACGAATACAATGAGTAATAGTAATGTTGTGACAATTGGAAATGGTAACGTCGTTTCAGGATTTAACGTCTCTACTAATGTCGCGAATGCGATTGGGATTGGTTCGTTGTTGAATGTAATCGACGCAACGATCGCTAACAATGTTATTACACCTGGCACGGCAACTTACGCTGGGATAGCGGTTACTGGATCTGGGACCGTTAATATTTACAATAATCTGATCACAGGTCCGCTCCTGCCTAGTTCTCCTAACCTCACAGGAATCCTTGTAACTTCTATTGGTGGAACTATGAATGGAGTAATAAATAATAATATCATATCTGATCTTCCCTTTGGAATCATATTAGGACCCCCATCAAGCGCTGCCTCAGTGCCCAATGCGGGAAGTTACGATTTCATAATTCAAGGGAATACAGTCACGGGGTACAATCAGCAAGGGATTTCGCCTCAAATGCAGAAGACCTCAAGAATTAGCGTTATTGGGAATACCGTAATGACTAATATTCCAGCTGCCAGCGCTATTGTGGTTATCGACGATCCTAGTACCATTTCTGGTAGTTTAATTATTAACAATAACCAAATAGCTTTAGAAGCATCCAGCACCTACAGTGGCATTGAGTTTTTTTCCTCTAACCAAAAAGGTTGGAATTTGAATGCTACTGTAACAAATAATTCGGTGCAAGGTATGGGCAGTGCCTTTACAGGTATTAAATTCACAGTACCCAATACGGACACGCTGTGTCTAACTCTGGATAACAATACTGTCGTAAATTCAGCAGCGGGGGCTACAGCTTTTAGTTTTATCACAACAGGCACTGGTAGCATTAATGTTGATTCGTGCGAAGGAAACGTTGGCGGGATTGTATCGACCACAGGAACTGGGGTCAACTTAGTTCCTGAGGGCACTTGTGGGAACTAACCCACATTCCGTATCCCTTTAGAAATGAAAAAGCCCCCTTTCCCGGAGACGGGAAAGGGGCCTTTTGGCTGATGCCTTTAGCTAATTAAGCAGAAGTTGGTGTGCCAGCTTCTGTTTTAATTTCAGCTTTCGGTGCAGCTTCTTTTCCTTCCGTTAAGGCAGCGAACTTGCGTCCAAGGCCGAATACAGAGAATGCCCAGACTGCGCAGATCACAATCACGAGAGGCCCTAGGATGAAGGTCAAGCTGGCCAGCGATACGCTGCCGCCGATGACGGCGAGCAATGTAGACTGGATGAAGGCCCCGCCAGATTTTCCGGCTCTTCCTCCAATGACTTCCACAGCAGCCTGCCCTTTGACTTTCGCTTCTTGGTCAAGAGGGATGTAGGCCATTTGTTTTGTCGAGTCGAAAAGGGAGTATTTCGTTCCTTTGGACAAGACGTTTTGGATTTGGCCGACGATCACAGCGACGAATACGACAGTTGTTCCCATAAGGGGAGCAAAAGGCGTGCTCTTCGTGCCGTTCCAGACGAAGAAGAAGAAGATTGAGGAAGTGACGAGGACCATGATCGGCGTTAGGATGGCCGCTTTTGTCCAGCTGAGTTTTCTCAAAATGTTGTTACCAACGACCATGAGAAGGATCGTAATAAATCCTGTCCATGTAGAGAATTGGCCCATGAACATGTTGTAGTCGTTCATGTCCGGGAAAGCAATTTTAATTTGACCTTTCCATACACCTTCAACGAGGTTAATCGCAATACCGTAGGAGAGAACGAGCACGGCGATCAGGCCGAGGTACGGGTTCTTTAAGATATATTTGAAGCTGTCGACAATGGAAAGTTTAGCTTTTTCTTTTTTCTTCCCTTGGCCCGGTTGGTAGAGGTTCGGGTCTGTAAGAACATTTTTGTTCATCCACCAGTAGGTTGCAATCGCGATTAGACCTGAGATGATGACGCAGCTCATTAATAACTTCAGGTTAATGCTAAAGGAGTCGATCCCTTTTGGCAGGGATTTTGCGTACTTGGCTGTGAAGATAATGATTGGACCGGAGAGCAGAAGACCGACGTTGCCGATCATGCCAAAGAGGCCGTAGAAACGTTTTGCTTCAGTGACTTTCGTGATCTCATTCGCAAACTGCCAGAATAACATGGAGAGGACGACGCTTCCCCAGAGTTCTGAAAGGATGTAAAAGATACTAAAGCTCCAGTTGCCAACGACAGGGATAAGCCAATGAAGGTTGGGAAGAGACGCTTGCGCCGCTTGAATCGAATCCATGCTCATGTGAAGAGCTTCTTTATTCGGATAGATAAGGAAGGCAAAGAGCCCGAAGAAGACCAGGAATGGCGTTAAAATGGCGTAGAAGAGTTTCTCTCTTGTGAAGATGTTAGCCAGTTTAATAAAGACGATCATAAAGAGGATCGCGGCAGGGGTCACGCCGTAGAGTTTCAAGAACGAAAGACACTCTGCTCCGCCACCTGGCGCATTGACCATGAGTGTGTCTTTAGTGTCTCTTAAGATGGTATAGTTGAATAAAATACACATCATCATGATGCCCATTGGCAAGAACTTTTTTAGTTCAAAGCCGTGAATGGGCCAAAATATTCCGCGAAGTCCCGTAAAGACTGAAGCGCTTGGAGTGTCTGACTTTGTTGTCATTTTTTAATCCTTCGAGTTGAACTGAACTAGATATGTTGATAAAAAAATAGTTATGCTCCGAAAGCATACCATTTTGGGGAGAAGTTAACAAGCCCAAAGATATGGCTTAAGGCGGCGAGGTTACAAAAAAAAATCCCTTGGGAGAAACCTAAAATCTTAGGTTGTCCCAAGGGATTTTGTAGGAGCCATGATTGTCGGTGTGGCAAAAGGGATGAAAATATGTTTTATCAAGAAGGCCTCGAGAGAAATCATCCCTTTTTCCAATTTCCTTATTTATGAGCTGTAAGTGCTGCAATCATATCATTTAAAGGGGAATTAGCTAGTTGCTGCAAAGCGTTCAGTGATTCAACATAGGCATTCCATAGTTCAGGTTCGATTTTGCCATGTCGGATTGAAGAAATAAGTTCTCTTTTGCAGGTTGCGAGAGATTTTTTTGGGGCCAGGATGGAAACCATTTCTTTATCACCTGCGAGGCGAGCGATATTGAGCATTCTTTCGAGTTGGTTACGGGTGAAGGTGACTTGGTCTCTGCGCTTGCGCGATCCTCTAGCAGCTCTTTGCTTTGGCGCCACAGATGAAGGTTTCTCGGAGTTAATAATGAATTTTTCGATGATAGAGCTAAGTTCAGCAGGATTTCTATTTTTCATTTTACGCAATGTAAAATGGTGCATATAACCGCCAGATGCCATTGGAAGAAATTTGCAGAGATCGTTCTCTTTTTTTCCATTTACTTTTTTAATCGCTTTTGAAATTACATCTTCAATTTCACGTAGGTTTTTTGTTTTTGAATCCATTATTTCCTCTTGTGTGTTCATGTTAGTTCCTTACTTAAGTATTTTAGTGTGCTAATGAAAACTTTTCCTCGCTTATTAGAGGGGCATCATCAGCATTTATTCCGATTTCGGACTTAAAAAGCCCTATCAGTAATAATGTTGTTAGTTGATTTAACTCATCCTGATTTTATTTGCAATCTTCTTTCTCAGTACTCCCGATTATTTTTCTCTCTCTGAGGGAAATTAATTAAAAAAACTACCCTTTTGTATAGTAAATCGGCAATCTCAGTAGATTCATTATCTGCCAATTTGTTTTTTTTGATTCTAGAAATCCCCGTCTTTTTTCGCAAATAATTCTTATGCTTAAACCTGTTTAAGTAAAAAAAAATTCGGTTCGAAGAGCCTGAGTGTCAAGTGAAAATTTTTACTCAGATGTACCTAGAAATACGAGTTTGCATAATTTTAGCGATCTGCTCTAATCTTCCAAAGTTGCCAAACTTTTTTTTCTTGGGGGTGATTCTTTGATGCCGATACCAAATCTATCGAGGATTCGCCATATTATTGCGGTCGCTGCGGGAAAAGGGGGGGTAGGAAAGTCTACAATTTCTTTGAATCTAGCCCTTTACTTATCCGCCAAAGGGGAAAAAGTTGGGCTAATGGATGCAGACCTGTATGGTCCGTCTCTTAAAAAAATGCTTCCTGAGGAGATTTTGCCCTCTCAGCATGCTGATGGGGGAGAGCGGATCAATCCGGCCTTGAGCTCCGGCATTAAATTTATCTCGATGTCCCACTTTCAGTCGGACAAAGATCCGGCATCCGTTAGAGCTCCCATTGCAAATGGAATTATCAAGCAATTTATTCATCTTGTGGAATGGGGAGAGCTCGATTATTTGATCATTGATTTTCCTCCGGGGACAGGGGATATTCAATTGACGCTGATACAAGAGGGGTCTCTTTCCGGCGCAATCCTTGTGACAACTCCTCAAGAAATTTCTTTACTAGACGTTGCGAAAGCCAATGCAATGTTCAACCACATGCAGGTTCCGATCATCGGTCTTATAGAAAACATGAGTTATTATGAGACTGGGGAAGGAGCTCGTCGTTATCCGTTTGGGCAAGGGGGAGGCGAGAAGTTTGCGGGAGCTAATGGAATCTACTTCCTGGGAAGTGTTCCTATTGAATCGGAGATCAGCCGTTGTTGTGACAAAGGGGAATCGATTTTTGCCGCAATGCCTGAAAATCAAGCGGTAACATGTTTTGCCTCTATTGCAGAAAAAGTAAGAAAGCAGATACTGTCACTGAACAAGCTCGATGCGGGTCATCTGAAAAATTTTGATTTGCAATGGAAGGCTCCATCTTGATTTTGCCAAGGATGAAATGATCTATATTCGTTCTTTTCGACAAATAGATTCTCATAGGTTTACTATTGAATGGACAGATGGTAAAATCTCAGATTACCGGTTATGCGATTTGCAGCGAGTCTGTCCTTGCGCTAAGTGCCGGGATGAAAAGACAGGACAAATGCTTATCGATCCGGCGGCTATTTCTGAGGATGTAGAAGCTCACCGTGTCGTAAGCGTCGGCAGATACGCCCTGCAGATTTATTTTTCCACGGGGTGTTCAAAAGGGATTTACTCTTTCCAATTCCTCCGTGAGTATAGGATGGTCCATTAATGAGAAAGTATCTTTTTGTTTTACAGGTCTTCATTAGCTTTCTTTTTGCGGGATGTTCTTCTTCGCGCCCGCCATCTGAGATCGAAGTTTGGGCGGAGCAGAATGGGAAGGTCAAGGTGCTCTCAACAACTGCCATGATCGATAGTATTGTGGGACAAGTTGGCGGTGACAGAGTCGATCATATCGCGCTCATCATGGGAGAAATCGATCCTCACAGTTATGAACTAGTGAAAGGGGACGATGAGAAGCTCTCTTTGGCCCAGGTGATCTTTTATAATGGGCTCGGGCTCGAGCATGGTGCAAGTTTGCGCTATCAGCTTGAAACTCATGCTAACGCAATAGCTCTTGGCAATGCAGTCTTAAAAAAAGATCCGGACCTGATTATCCGAGAAGGAGGGGATGTCGATCCTCACATTTGGATGGATATTTCTATGTGGGGCAAGATCATTGATCCCATTGTAAATACTTTGTCTCAGAGGGATCCTGAGGGACGGGAATATTATTTGAAAAATGGAAGTAGCGTGCACGAGAAAATGTTGCAAGAGCATCAACATGTCTATCGGGAACTTCAAAATGTTCCTCAGGAAAGACGCTATCTTGTCACAAGCCATGATGCTTTCAATTATTTTACACGGGCCTATCTGGCAACTCCCGAGGAAGTGTCAACGAATACGTGGAAAAAACGTTTTGATGCACCCGAGGGCCTAGCTCCCGAGGGACAGCTTAGTACTGCAGACATTCAGGCAATTATCGATCACCTGATCAAATACAATATCCAGATCGTCTTTCCCGAGTCCAACGTCAGCAGGGATTCCTTAAAAAAGGTGATCAACGCTTGCGCACGCAAAGGATTGAAAGTTAAAATTTCTGAAGAGGTTCTTTACGGCGATGCGATGGGGCCGTACGGTGGAGATGCTGATACCTATCTCAAAATGATCGGTCACGATGCAGATGTTTTAATTAAAGGGTGGCAGTAAGATGGGAAACCGGGAAAAAAAAATAGCCCTTAATGTCGCACAGCTGAGCGTCAATTACGATAAAACGCCTGTTCTATGGGACGTCTATTGCGAGATACCTGAAGGAAAATTAGTGGGTATCATCGGTCCTAATGGAGCCGGAAAAAGTACTTTTTTGAAGGCGCTCATTGGAGTGGCAAGTCCACTTTCTGGCCGCATCGAATTTTTTGGCAAGCCCTACAAAAAAGTCAGACACCGGATCGCCTATGTTCCGCAGCGCTCTTCTGTCGATTGGGATTTTCCGGTGACGGCGTTTGATGTCGTCCTCATGGGAAGATATTCCGCTCTAGGATTTTTCAAGTGGCCAAAAGAATCCGATAAAAAAGCTGTGGAGAATGCACTCGACATGGTCGGGATGCTCCCCTTTGCCTCTCGCCAGATCAGCCAACTATCGGGCGGCCAGCAGCAGCGCCTTTTTATCGCAAGGGCCCTTCTGCAAGATGCCGATCTCTATCTAATGGATGAGCCCTTTGCAGGAGTGGATATGGCTACGGAGAAAGCAATTATTGCCCTCATGGATAAGTTAAAGACCCAGGGAAAGACACTGCTTGTCGTGCACCATGACCTCTCGACGGTTGACAGTTATTTTGATTGGGTCATTATGTTGAACACTTGTCTGATTGCAAGCGGGCCAACTTCTGATGTGTTTCATACAGAGACAATCATGCGCACCTATGGCAGAAGCAGCGCTCTTCTTGATGAAGCTGCGAAATTGACACAGAACAAAACGCTTGGAATTAAATGATGCTGTCCTCTCCCTGGCACCATTTTACCGATCCGGTACTGCAGGCGCCCACTATTGGGAGCATGCTGATGTGCCTATCTTCAGCTCTTGTCGGGGTGATTGTATTTTTGCGCAAGCGCTCTTTGCTCGGAGAGGCCCTCTCTCATGCGACCTATCCCGGTGTCGTTTTAAGTGTTCTGTTCACGGCGTCTTTTTTTCCTACTTCTTCTGATGCTGTGGCAATAGCGATACTTGTAGGAGCGTTCCTCTCTTCTATTTTAGGTCTTTGGGTCATCGAGAGAATGGAGAAGAGTTTCCATGTTAAAAATGACGCCGCCCTGTGTTTTGTTCTCTCAGTATTTTTTGGCGTGGGCGTGCTAGTTGCCAGCCGTATCCAGACGACGCACGCACTTTGGTACAAAACGGTCCAAATTTTTCTTTACGGTCAAGCTGCGACAATGACCGATATCCATATCATTCTTTACGCATCTCTTGCTGTGCTTTTGTCTTTTGTGCTTATTTTTCTTTATCGCCAGATCCAGATGACGATTTTCGATCGGGACTTTTCAAAGTCCGTGGGAGTTCCTGTCCTTTCTGTCGATAGCCTTCTATTCCTTCTTTTGGTCGTTGCCATTGTAATTGGAATCCGCAGTGTGGGCGTTGTTCTGATGGCGGGGATGCTCATCGCGCCGGCTGTTGCAGCAAGACAATTTAGCAATCGCCTTTGGGCTGTATTTTTAACAGCCGGAGGAATAGGAGCAGTTAGCGGCTTTTTAGGAAACTATCTTTCTGTCGAGCTTCCTGCTTGGGGGATGCGCCAAGGGTGGAATTGGGACTTTTCACTTCCCACGGGACCTATGATCCTCATTGTAGCCTCGTGTATTTGTCTCGTGTCTCTTCTTTTTGCTCCGCGGGCCGGGCTGATCAGCCGTTTGCTTCGCATCGTTAGATTCCGCAGGCAGTGTATGGAGGAGAACTTGCTCAAATACCTTTGGCGCAGAAAAGACGAAGCAGCCTCTTTCGCCGAGATCAAAAAGTGGCAGCCCTTACCCTTTTTACGCATGCGGCTTCTCTTTTGGAGGCTTAAAAATCAGGGGTGGATCGAAGCGGCAGGCTTTCATGCCATCCAATTGACAAGAGATGGGCAAGTGAGAGCGACGCGAATTGTTCGTCTTCACCGCCTATGGGAGGCTTATTTGGTTTTTCTCGGACAGGGAGCTGAAAAAGTCCATCGGAGCGCTGAAGAGATGGAGCATATTATCACGCCAGAATTGGAAAGAGAGCTTGCCGATCTGCTCGGAGATCCGAAGAGAGACCCGCATGCTCAGCCAATTCCCTCTAAGGAGGACACTTTATGATTTTGGCGCTGAATCCTTACTTTGGTAAAAACCTCTTCGGATTTCTCTTTCTTTTTCTTCAAAGGATGGGAGAGCTGCTTATAGGTAGAATCGGTTTTGCGGACTTGGCATCGGATGAGGTGCAGGTCCTAGTTTTGGCGCTTGTCGCAGTCTCTTCAGCGCTTGTCGGCACATTCCTCGTATTAAAAAAAATGACGATGCTGGCCAACTCTCTCTCTCATACTATCTTGCTGGGGATTGTTATCGCTTATATTATCCTGATCCCGTTTACACCAGAGTCTGAAACACAATTTTATACCATCAGTATCAAAGTGGTCATGATTGCATCTCTGATTACAGGATTGATCACCACCTTGCTCACGCAAATGCTGACCCATCTTCTGAAACTGCAGGAAGATGCGAGCACGGGCCTTGTTTTTACAACGCTTTTTGCGATCGGAATTGTCCTTGTCACTGTGTTTACGCGCAACACGCACTTAGGGGTAGAAGCAATTATGGGTAATGTGGACGCTTTGCATGTTCATGACCTGAAACTCATTTTAGGCATCGCCCTTTTTGATTTTGCTGTGATGGCCCTTTTTTTTAAGGAATTTAAAATGACAACCTTTGATGCGTCGTTTGCAAATGCGCAAGGGGTGTCTAGTTCTTTCTTCAATTACCTGTTGATGGTGCTTACATCGGCCACTGTGATCGGTGCTTTTCGTGCAGTTGGCGTGCTTCTCGTTCTAGCTTTTCTTGTGGGACCTGTACTTACGGCCCGCCTGTTTACTCACAGTCTAAAAAAATTACTCATTGTTTCGATGGCAATTGGGGTTGGCGCTGCGGTGCTCAGCGTAGGTCTTGCCCGCCATTTGCTCTCCGTTTACCATTTACCCTTGTCCACTTCAGGTCTCGCTGCCACGGTGCTTGGCGGCATCTATTTTGCAAGCCTTCTCACAATTGTGTTTCTGACGCATTTTAGAAGATGGCGATTTCGAATTTAAAGCTTTATAACTATTCGTTGAAGTGGCAAAATCTGGAGTTACCGCCTGCGGTATATATTTAAAAAGGGATAAAAAATATGTTCTTTAATCTTCTCTACATCGTTCTAGCCGCTTTTGGTCTTGGGCTTCTCATTTTCATCCACGAATATGGCCATTATTGGATGGCGAGAAGAGAGGGGATGACGGTCGAGGCGTTTTCAATCGGCTTTGGCAAACCTTTTTATAGCTGGGAAAAAGATGGCGTAAAATGGCAACTTTGCTGGCTCCCTTTTGGCGGATTTGTCCGCATCGCGGGAATGGAGAAGAAAGGAAATCTTGAACCTTCCCAGATTCCAGATGGATTTTTTGGCAAGAAGCCGTCGTCCAGGATCAAAGTTGCACTGATGGGACCTATCGTCAATATTGCCTTTGCCCTTTTCGCCTTTTGTGTTTTATGGATGCTCGGCGGAAGATCTCAACCCTTTTCTAAATATACTCATATTATAGGAGCCGTCGATACCTCTGCGCCCATTTATGCGACTGGAGTAAGACCTGGCGATGTGATTGATCAAATTAACCATAAACCCTTTCGCAGTTTCCAGGACTTCCTTTACGCTGCGATTTTAGAAGACGGTCCCCCTCAAATTAGCGGTAGGGAAGTCGATTATTTAGCACAAACAAGTTCTCCATTTCAGTATCAGTTCAAGTTTGCAAAAGGAGAGCCTATTGCGGAGCGTATTCAATCGCTGGTTTTTCCTATGCGTCCAGCCACCTATCTGATTTATGATGAGAAAAAAAGTCTTGCACATGATAGCAATTCCCCAATGCTAGAGAGCGGCATTGAAAATGGAGATAGAATTTTGTGGGCCGATGGAGAACTGATGTTTTCTAAAGACCAGCTCGTCTCGACGATTAATCAACCTAAGGCATTGCTTACAGTTCAGCGAGAGGGAAACGTTTTTTTATGCAGAGTTCCTCGTTTGAAAATGTCGGACCTTCGTCTTGATTCAAGCCAGAAAGCAGAGATTGAAGATTGGCAGCATGAAGCAAAACTTCAAGGAAAGTTTGCCGATCTCTTTTTTGTCCCTTATAACCTTACTAACAATTGCCAAGTAGAATCTCCCTTGTTCTATCTCAATGAAGAAATGTTAGAACAGCAACCCTCAGGATCTACGCGCTCTCCGATGGAAATCCCTTTAATGCCTGGAGATCGCATCATTGCAGTCGATGGATCCACTGTTCATTCGACATATGAGATCATGAGCTTACTTCAGAACCGCCAGATTCAAATCATTGTCAAGAAAGAGGGCCCCTTAGCCCCAGTATCTTGGAAGAATGCAGACAAGGCTTTTGTAGCGGATATTCGCTGGGATGATTTGAATAAGATGATCCAATCCATCGGCACTCAAAACCCTCTAAAGGAACTAGGCAACCTCAAGCTACTCAGTCCAGTCACTCCTAAACCTTTAAACCAACTCTCTATTTCTGATAAAAAAAGAGCAGAGATTGAAGCGCACACCAAGGCACAACTTAAAGCGATTGGCGAGATTAAAGATGCCGGTCAAAGAGCTCAGGCGATGCAGCAATTGGAGCAGGAACAAAACAAGGTGAAACTTGGCATTGCCATGTATGATCGGACAGTGAATTATAATCCTTCTCCCTTCGTCCTTTTTGGCGATGTTGTGAATGAGACATGGAAGACGATCGTCGCTCTTTTTACAGGGGTTGTCAGCCCTAAATACATGAGCGGCCCTGTCGGCATTGTTCAAGTGATGCAGCAAAGTTGGGGCTCGGGATTTAAAGAAGCTCTCTTTTGGCTTGGTATGATCAGCATGAACCTGGGGATTTTGAATTTGATGCCTATCCCCGTTTTGGATGGCGGACACATCTGCTTTTCTCTATGGGAATCGGTCACAGGAAAGCCGATCAAGTCGAAAACAATGGAGAGAATGATTATCCCCTTTGTCATTTTGCTCATCGCCCTGTTCGTCTATTTGACCTACAATGATCTGATGCGTTTATTTACGGGCGTGTTTCATTAGAAGAATTGGAGGGATTTCAATTCCCTCCAATATTCACAGATTTTTTTTAGAAATGGGGAGAATGGATTTTCTCTTTTTTACCGCAAGTAGCAGATCTGTCGTTTCCTTGCTCCCATTCTCCAGTGCTCAACCTGAGTTTATATTGAAAAGGGGGGAGTTCTCCTTCAAAGCTTACGTACCATCTGTCGCTATGACCGATGCGGTGCATTGGGATCAACTGGTCCCAGTTGCCGAGCGGTCCTGTTCCAGATAATGACAGTGCCTTTCCTGAAGGAGCATAGCAACTTACTTCAATCACGGTCTTTTTCAAAGGCGGCAATAAATGCCCTTCGAAAGAATAGACGCATTCAGCGCGTTTTCCATTTGTGATTTTATGGTTTGCTCCTTTCTCCCATTTTGTGCCATCGATGAGGAGTTTGTATTCTAATTCCCCGTTAAAAGGAACATTCGTTTTGAACTCAAATGTCTCCCAGTCAATTTGGGCAAGCTCGACACAGCTATTCCAATTTAATCCTGCGCCGCTTCCTCGAATAGAAAGCGTTTGATTGCTGGATAAATTCGGGCATTTTACGGTGATCACCGTCTCAGGTCTCATAGCTAATTGCACGGACTCGATCGCTGCAGCTTGAGCAACTTCCGGAACGATTGTGTAGTGGTGGAGATAGCTTGTATAACTCGAATTGTGAGAATTATGGAGGATTTGATCGATTTCCCAGTTTTCTCTGAATGATACACGACTGTCATTGGCTTCGATCCAACGACCATCGACTTTTTTGAAACAGATATAATGTCCCCCGCCAAATCCTCCGGAATGCAAAATAAACGAATCAAGTTCATAGGTGATGGGTTTGTTCTGATCTGTCGCTATTTCGGGGAGTGCGATCACTCTATTGATGTTCACACCGCTGCAGATTTTATGGCGGGTTCCATTATTTTCCTGTTTGAATCGTTTGAGTGTGAGAAAGAATTCATTGGGAACAGCTTTAAATTGTCTACGCTCCTCAACTAATTTGAAATCTTGTACAAAACCGTTGTCTATTAAATAGGTGGACTTCTCGCAATCTTCAACGGAGGAGTTGATGAAGTACCCAGAGAGAAGAGCTTCAAATGAAAGATGCTCTTTCCCTTGCAAGTCTATTAAGATCTGATAATCATTGCAAAAAGCAGATGCAGAATGATCAGGCTGTATTTTGGAATAGTCTTTGTAAGGATCGGCCGCTCTTTGTTCTCCCATCGGCTGGTAACAGCGCTTCGTCTCTAAGGGACAATAAAGGCTGGAAAATCCGTGGTTTTCTTTATTTTTCTCGCGAAGAATTTGTTCATATCTTCCCATTAACATCTGGAGCGCCTCACCGGCATCTTCAGGATTGTGGCACGATGTCGAAAACATGAGCTCTCCAAAAAGATAAGCAAATGCGAGTCTTACATTTTGTGAGACGTTTTGATCTACAGGCTGTTTTTTGCTGAGCGCCCACTCGTAAGATACCAAGGCATTTTGCAAAGCCTTGCCGTGACCGGATGCGACATTGTCACCTGAATTTGCATAGTAATTAGCCACTGTAACGTACGCTTCTTTGAAGCTTGGGACGCAAATGACCATAGAGAGAAGAGAGTTAGCCCAGCAATTGTTGCTCATGTTGCTAAAGCCCGTCGCATAGTCAATTGCATTTTTTTTATCTGACTGTGCAATGGGCCCATTGCCCAAAATGCACGCTTGATAATCATTCGCTATATGAAAGGTATGAGGGTTATTGTTTTGGGAATAAAGATTTGTAGAGTGACTAAACATCTTCGCCAATTTTATCTCGACGTCTTCATTAATCTTATCCACAGAGAATGTGTTAGTATTTGAGGATACCCAATTGAAAATCGCGCTGAGGGATGAAAATCTACTACTCGTAGCAGATCCCATTTTGGTTTGCAGATCGAGCATTTCTGCAATGGCACCTTCAACCTTTTGGGGGTTGCTTTCATTGATGTGTTCGAAATAAAGCTGATCGAATTGATTTTTCAGCGTTGAAATTGATGAATTATTTGTATTTATCATGGCTTCCTTTGTGTTTTTTGATTATTATTATACCTGTTATTATATCATTAATACATATAATTTAATATATAGTAATATATTTAATCAATGATTGTGTTTCTTACTTAGAATCAAGGGGTTGCGTTTAGAAAAGAGCCGTTTTTTCTAAGAAAATCCTCTTTCCAATGGAAATGATCTAGCAGGCCGTCTGTATTTCTGCCTAGAAGCTTATAAGTGAGAAAAAGGGCCTCAACGGACGCTAGCCCCTGAGAGGGATCTGAGCAGCCGTCTTGCCTTCGCGGATAGGCTGTCGTGAATCCAAGGGGGATGCTGCGCCTTTGGAATCGGTGGGGTTTAGGAAGCTGCTTTTGCATGACATCCGCATATCTCCATGTTCCATCGATTAGAAAAATGCCCATCTCCTTGTCAGCTTCAGTTAAGGGAGGAGCGTCGAGTGTGAGCAAAAAATACCCTGAAAGATCAGGGAGCGCGTCTTTGGGATACGTGAAAAAGCGGCAGTCGGAGCGAGATTCTAAGCCCCGGAGGCTGCATTTTTTCAAGTTTTCTTTCCTGTGCCTTAAAATAATTGTAGAGGGAAATATAAACATTTTTCTATAAGTCGAATTTGTGTGACTAAAGTTATGCAGTTTAATTTTTTCTGGTTTTTGTATCAATAATTATGCCGGCTAGAGTCTTTTTAAATTGTTTTCTGATCTTTATTTTTACTTTTGTATATTCCGAAGAGTCGGTTATACCGAAACAGTTTCGGTATAAAAAAGTTCATTCGTACGAAGAGAATGAAATCTTATCAATGGCAGGTCATGAGAACCTACCTATAGTGGCTTTTTTTTTAGGAGAAAAACAGTCGCCCTGGTCGCAAAGGCTAATTCAAGATGTATTGCAAAATGCGTCATTCGTAGATGCGGTAGTTGAAGATGCCCTTCTCTGGGAAATCACAAGCGATGAAGCATTGCGGCAAAAATACCGGGTTGTCGAATATCCACAAATTTTGATGTTGGATCCCAAGGGTAGAGAGTTTGCGCGAATGGGTTACCTCCCACTAAGCGGACCCGAGTACGCGGATAGAATTACCGGTTTGATCAAAAGCTTTGAAGAGATCTGCATTGCTACTGCAACAAACGAAGACGTGTTTCAAGAAGAGGTGTGGATAGATCTCTATTCCAAGGCAAAACAACTCTCGATACCCTGTTTTGCAAAAATGCTCTTAGAAAGGGGCATGAAAAAAGAGAAGGGAATGTTTTTTCATCTTGAGAAATTTGCAGCGCTTCTTGAGAAACGCAAATTAAAAGATCCTGAGGTCCTTCATGTGAAAAAAGATCTTTTGAAGCGAGATCCCAAAAATCAGCTCGGCGTCCATTTCAAGGTTGCAGTCCTAGAATTTCAAAAGCTCAGATCAAGGCGGAGAGCAAATGAACACTTTGAAAAAGCTTTGCAACCACTTTTTGAATATGTGAATCGCTTTAAGAGTAAGGGAGATCAAAATTTCTGGAGAGCAGAAATGATGATCGCTGAATTTTTGTTTTCTAAAAAACAAATCCCGCTTGCTTTGCAATATGCAAAGGCAGCCTGCGATGCTGCTCCAGAGGGGGTCAAGTCTCAAATCCTTGAGACGATTTCATTCTTAAATGGAGAGGGATGACATCGGAATTGTTTGCTTGGAAACGTCTTCCTAAAAAACCAAGAGGCGTTCTTTGCGGCGCTGAAAAATCACAAGAATGGCTTCTTCCCTGGTGGTGGTCGCGCTATAGTGAGCACAACGATTTTCCAGTCACTTTTTACGATTTTGGAATGACAGATGAGATGAAACAATGGTGTGCTGAAAGGGGGGAACTGGTCACTATTGAGGTAGGCTCATCCTTTGTTACACCAAGAAGCGCAATCGATGATCAGCTCGCAAGACGTTGGGAAGAGGTTTATGGATGGAGGGTTTGGCATGCGCGCCAAAGCTGGTTTAAAAAACCCTTCGCATTTTTAGATTCTCCATATGAGAACGGAATCTGGATCGATCTCGACTGCGAAATTTTAGGCTCTCTCGAGCCGCTTTTTAAACAATTTGATCCTTCATCCGAGCTGGCACTTATCCGAGATCGTTTGATATCTTCAGAATCCAGTGTGCATTACGATGGCGGTGTCGTTGTTTTTAAACATGGGTCTTCGATATTGCAGAATTGGGCAAGGAGCGCAGGTTCAGAAAATCATCTCTTTGGTGGAGACGACACACTTCTTTCCCATTTGATTCACACAAATCAATTAGACGTCCAAGAACTCCCGGAGGTTTATAACTGGAGAATGCCTCGAGGACTCAATCTCAGTGCAGTGATCCTTCATTGGGTGGGAAATGTGGGAAAAGCCTACATACGCACTCACGGCGGTCTCAAACCGTCGCTGGATTCCTTTTTTAACACATTCAAAGGTAATGTTTAGCGTGATGTTCCACTTTTTTCTTGCTCCATGAGAGCTGAAAAAAATGGAGCGTCGAGGTTTAAGAATCTATTGTCTGCCAGGAAGTGATTCGGACCAGTTCCTTGGGGATTTCGAACAGGAAGCGCGAAGGAGTGGTTGTGATCTCCTGTCCCATTTTTTTGCGCTTTCTAGCCATGCTCAGAGTGAGGTATTTTTTTGCACGCGTCATGGCGACATACATCAATCTGCGCTCTTCTTCCAAACCTGTTTCCATGAGGCTTTTCTCGTGAGGGATAATGTGGTCCTCTAGTCCTACGAGATAGCAAGAGGTGAATTCAAGCCCTTTAGCGCTGTGGAATGTCATCAGGTTGACTTTGTCTTGTTTTTGCGTTTTATCCTTTTCCGGCAACCGTTCTTGATCGAGGCTTGTTGTCGAAAGAAAGTGGGAAAGAGAGATTTCATCTTCTGATTCCAAAGAGGTCATCTCTTCTTCGTAAATTGCCATTTGATCGATGCAGTGAGATACGTTTTCCCACTTGAAATCGCGCATTTTTTCCGATTTGACATCGTCGATGATCGCTTTTTTATAATCGATCTCGTCGATGAACCAGGAAAAAGTATCTCTGAGAGGTCTCTGCTGGAACTTGGTTTGCGCTGTTTTAATGAGCTCGACAAAAGAGCGGATGCCGGATAGCGCTTTATCGGAGAGGTCATTTTTTAAATCAGAGGAGAGGGGAGAGGCGATCTCTTCGAGGAGGCCCCAAAGAGGAATGTCGCGCTGCCTGTTATATTGAGTGAGCAAATCCAAAGTCGCATCGGAAATCCCTCTTCGCGGCGTGTTGATGACGCGCAAAAGGGCTTCTTGGTCCATCGGATTGGAAACGACTCTTAAATAGGCAATCAGATCTTTGATCTCAGCGCGCTCGTAAAACTCAGTGCCGCCAAATACCTCAAAAGGGATTCCTCTTATCCAGGAACCGTCTCTTTCCCATACGGCTTGTGTAAGCGCGAGCTCAAAAGGACGGGAAAGGATGTTTGAGCGGTAGAGGATCGCCATTTCTTTCCAGGGAATGTTTTTTTCTTTGCGCAAACGAATCATTCTTTGAACAATCGACTGGGCTTCTTCGAGTTCTGTGGGCGCATGGAAGAGTGTGAGCAGATCGCCTTTATCCGCTGTGCTCCATAGTTGCTTGATGTGTCTTTCGGAATTATTTGCGATCACACCGTTAGCAGCTTCTAAAATAGTCGGTGTGGAGCGGTAATTTTGCTCAAGTTTGACGACGTGCTCTGATTCAAATTCGAGGATGTTTTTGATTTCAGCGCCTCTCCAGCCGTAAATGGATTGATCGTCATCGCCAACGACACAGAGGTTGTTATGGCTGCTTGAAATGAGTTTCGCGAGTTTATACTGGACGGGATTTGTGTCTTGATACTCATCGATCATGATGTACTGGTAGCGTTCCTGGTAGCGCTTCAAAACGTCGGGATGATCTTCTAAGAGCTGTACGGTAAGAGAGAGAAGGCTGTCGAAATCCACTGCATTATAGGCGCGCATGCAGGTTTTAAGCCTACTGTAGAGATCTGAGCTGAACTGATCATGCCAATCGATCTTGCCCTCAGCAACCTCTTCAAAGGAAAGGCCTCTGCACTTGGCGTAGGCGATCTTGCTGAATGTTTTTTCCATGGATGGAAGCTCTCCTTCATGCTCAAGAAGGTGCCGCGCTAGATTTTGACCTAATCTGCGCACGTCTTTTTCATCGTAGAGAGAAAAATTGGCCGTATAGCCCAAATGATGGATCTCTTTGCGGAGCAAACGCATGCAGAAGCTATGGAAGGTGCTTAAGGTGACAGCTTTTGCCGTTTTGCGAGAGACAATTTTTGCGACACGCTCTCGCATCTCTTGCGCCGCCTTATTGGTAAAGGTGAGCCCGAGGATGGATTCCGGGGGGATATTTAAGTTCTGGAGCATATGAGCGATGCGATAAGCTAAAACGCTCGTTTTACCGCTGCCAGCTCCTGCTAAGATGAGGACGCGCCCTTTAGCGGCGAGGACAGCTTTGCGCTGCGCAGGGTTGAGATGGGAAAAGGCTTTGTTTTGATCGAAATCCATGGAGCCAAACTTAAGAAAAAAATTAGTGCCGAACGATCTTGCTCAGCAGGGTCTGAAGCTCAAAGAGGACTGCTTGCCTTGTTAACAGAGTGCCGCTTTTACGTGGAGAGATATTTATTTCCAGGTCGGGGGGTAGGGATTTATACAGTTGCCGAAAGGCTTCCCTGACAACGCGTTTAAAGCGGTTGCGGTCATGCGCCTTGCCAAATTTCTTCGAAACGGTAAGCCCTAGCTTTGGCAAAGAGGACCTGCCCTGTCTATAATCAATTTGAAGCGAAGCTCCAAAATGGCGCATGGAGTTTCTGCTTAGGAACTTATATTGGGAGCTAGTGAGGAGGCGCGCTGATTTTGGAAATTTTCCTGTACTGCCTTTCATGTCTGACGTCGCCACAGAAGGAGCTTCTTGCGACGTCAAATCATTGGGGAGAGGCAGGTGGCCGGTTGTCATTTATGCTGTAGTTAGTTTTCTGCGGCCCGATCTGCGGCGGCGATTGACGATTTTACGGCCGTCTTTTGTTTTCATTCTCTTGCGAAAACCGCAAGTGGTCTGACGCTTTTTTTTGCTAGGCTGGTAAGTGCGTTTCATTGGTGTTTCCTTATGAAAAATTCGTGGGCGTCAATATAGCGTATCGCCTAAAAAATCCTCAAGGATAAAAAAGTCTTTGGTTGTAAAGTTTTTATTATCATAGGGCTCTCGATCTGAGTCCTTGCAAAGAAATCCGGCAATTGCGTATAAATTTGGCTAACTTTAATTTTCTTCCCTAAGGTAAGTCATGAAAGTCAGAGCTTCGATCAAAGCCGATCCTTCTAAAGGGGACAAGGTTGTCCGCCGTAAAGGACGTGTATACGTGATCAATAAAACGGACCCAAACCGCAAGCAGAGACAAAAAGGTCCTGCTCGTAAAAAGTAGTGAAATAAGAGGAATATGGCAACTAAAACCTGGATTGCAAAACAAAAAAAACGCGAGCGCCTTGTTAAACTGAAGTGGGACAAGCGTCAAAGTCTGAAAAAGATCATTCTCGACATGAATAAGAGCGAAGAGGAACGTCACGCTGCGAAGATGACATTGAACAAAATGCCTCGCAATTCTTCTCCTGTACGCCTTAGCAGTCGCTGCCAAATCACAGGACGTGTCCGCGGTGTTTTGAAAAAATTCAAGCTTTCCCGTCTTTGCTTCCGCGAGATGGCCAATAGCGGTATGATCCCGGGTGTTGTTAAGTCAAGCTGGTAGACTCATCCCGTCTTAAGCGTATCCATTCTCAGGCGCCCCTTCGATAAGAAGAGGGCGCCGTATTTTTTTGTATTTCTGAAGTCTTATCTTTAAAATTTTAAATATTTAAATTTTGGGCTATACTGCTAACTTTGCAGTGGAAGCAGTATCTGCTGACGCTGAGATGGCTACTTTTGTTTTGCAGTCTTTTCCGGAATGTCCATGACACTCTTGAAATGCAGCCAGTTTTCCATTGCTTCATTCCACACAAATGTCTGCTCTTTAACAAGTCCTTCGTGCCAAGCTTTGCTCAGAGCGTTGAGGCTCATAGGTCCGAACCTTTCTTTTTGCTCATTGAGGTAGTACCACATTTTTTCTGCATGCTCAGGGGAGAGCGTTGTCAGCGGGGGTGCTGTGGGAGCTAGGGCAGGAATCCGGGCCTGTTTTCTACCCGGTTTCTTAATGGGAATGATAAATAGTGCAATCAAGGCGAAGATCCCAAAGAAAGCGCCTGCGCAAAACCACATTGCGGGGTTGCGTCCTTTGCGCGCCGCGTAGCGGCTGCAGCCCCACGCTAAGAGAAGGCTAAATAGGATACTGAGGAATGTCTGCATAGTCTTTTTTCCATTTTTTATTATTATAGAGTTCCTGCACTTCAAATGCACTCAGAATTTTCAGCAGCACAATAAACAAAAATTGATTACCATCAAATCAGCTGAAAACTTTACAAATCACAGGTGTCATGTGTATAATCGAAGGTTTACGAAATTTCTGAAGGTGGAGGGAGATGATGCACGATCCGTTAAAGCAAATCGACACGAAGGAGCTTGAGCTTCCTGAGACTGTTTTTATCCGCGATATCGAGACTAAAGTCTTCCAATCCATCGTTCTTCAGTCTTTAAGCCAGATCGAGGGCGTTGAGACTTTGGAGGGCAATCTTTTTGACAACCTGCTAGGCGACGGTCTCGATGGTGTCAAAGGGCTTCACGTCGATCAGGACCAGAAGAATCATTCCATCAATGTCCGCATTGAGATCAATGTCGCTTATGGAATTTCAATCCCTGAAAAAGCGGAAGAAATTCAGAATAAAATCCTGCAGGACATCAGCCATTTGACAAGTCTGCATGTAGGGTCTGTGCATGTAATTTTTAAAAATCTGATTTCCCAAAAGGCAAAATCGGACATTGAAGAGATCTTGGAAAAGCGTGTCAAAGCAGTCAAAACAAACCCTTCAGAGCGCTATGACGAGGTTTTTTAATTTAGATGAAAGCCGGTAATCTTCTTTTTTCAGCAGTGCAGTTTGTTTTTGTAGTCCTTGTTATTTTGCTGGGAGGATTTTTCATCGGCTTTCAGCATGCGCCCCATTTGCGCTTTTTAGTTTCCCATTTTTTCTCTGATCCAACAGTTTCTTTTTCTCTCATAGGCTACTTCATTCTGGGATGCGGCGTTTTCCTTCTGATCGGTTTTTGCGTCATGCACGGCGGTATCTATTACCGCGTCAAGATGAAAGGAGGGGATTTGCTCGTTGACCCGGTGGTCATTCGCAGTTATGTGGATGAGTACTGGAAAAACGCTTTTCCGGATCACGATCTCTCAGTAGAGGTATCCGTTTCTAATCAAGCACTTGAAATGTTTGTCGAGCTACCACTTCTCTCAGAAGAAAATCAAGAGGCTTTCCTGGAAAAAGCAGAAGTAGAACTTGCCCAGATCTTGCAGAAACGTCTGGGTTATTACAAAGAATTTTCTCTTTCCGTCCTCGTCAAATAATACCAAATACAAAATTTTAAAGAAATGAGCGGAGCTGGGCGATATCTTTCTTGGTGATTCCTTGAACTTCGCTAAGTTCTTCGTCAGTGGCGAGTCTAATTTTTTCAACGCTTTTGAAATGTGAAAGTAACCTGGAGCGCTTGATCGCTCCAATTCCTTTGACGTGATCAAGCGCACTTGTGAAGGTTCGCTTTTCCCTTCTGCTCCGGTGGAATCCGATCGCTTTGCGGTGGGCCTCATCTCTAATTTTTTGGAGAAGAAAGAGGATGTTGGACCTGGAGTTGAGCTGTATCGGATCGTGAGAATCGGGTAGGAAAACCCTCTCCGCTGTCATTCCTTTGTCGTGCCGGCCGGCTTCTTTGGCAAGCGCGATCACGTCGACAGAGGCGATATCGAGCTCTTTAAATACTTCGAGCGCAACCCCAAGATGTCCTTTTCCTCCATCGACGATGATCAGATCAGGCAAATTGTCCTCTTTTTTTGAGCGCGTGAGATGGCGCACTAATACCTCGCGCATAGCTCCATAGTCATCCCCTTTGAGCGCTGTTTTGATTTTAAAGAGCCTGTAGCGTTTTGTATCTTTTTCTCCATTTGTGAAGGCGACCATAGAAGCTGTAGGGTCTGTGCCGGAGATGTTGGAGGTATCAAAACACTCGATCCGTTTGGGGTAGCGGTTGAGCTTGAGGATCTCTTGCAGATCGAGGAGCATTTTTTCTTTGAGGTCCTGATGGTCTTTTTCCTGCTTAAATGTGGCCTCGGCGTTTTTTTCTGCGATTTGAGTCAGCTCCCGTTTTTCCCCTTTTTGAGGATGAAGAACGGTGATTTTTTTCTTGTGGGCATCTGATAGGATTTCAGAGATCAGCAGGGCATCTTTTAGAGGAATTGGGACGAGGATTTCTTCGGGGATGGCTTTTTCATCCGGGTAGTGTTGCAAAATAAACGAGCTTAAGAGGGTTTCGTCATCTTCTAAGATATTCGAAAAGGAATAGTGCTCTGAGCCTACGAGTTTTCCTTCTCTAAAAAGCAGCTGGACGAGCATCACTTCTTCTCCCTGTCTATAGAGGGCGAGGGCATCGCTATTTTTTCCGCTGGTTTTTAGAACGACAGTGCGCGCTGTTGTGACGTGCTCGATTTGGCGGATCATTTGCAAAAGAGCGGCTGCTTGTTCGTATTCCATTTTCTCTGAAGCTGTTTTCATCTGAGAATGAAGATCGTTTAGAATTTCTTTATCCTGACCTTTTAGGAATTTGATGACGCCGCCAACTAGAGTATCGTACTCTTCTTTAGTGCACTTATTAACGCAAGGAGCGATGCAACGCTTGATCGAATAGAGAAGGCAGGGGCGAGTGCGTCTTTTCAACTCTTCATCGGAGCATTGTCTTAAGGGAAAAAGGCGTGTGAGCAGCTCATAGGTTTGTCTTGCGGAATAAGCGCTTGTGTAGGGGCCAAAATAGAGGCCGTCCTCTTTGGATGGTCCCTTGCAGCGAACGATGCGGATCATCGGCCAAGGGTGTTTATTGTTGATCATTAAACTGATGAAGGTCTTGTCGTCTTTGAGGATGGCGTTGAATTTGGGCTGATGTTTTTTGATCAGAGTATTTTCGAGGAGCAGAGCTTCTTTTTCTGAAGGAACGACAAGGGTGTCGATATGGGCGATCTGGAGGATGAGAAAGGGGATCATCGCACGGGTGTCGCCGCTTTTTGCAAAATACTGTTTGATGCGACTTTTTAATTGTTTGGCCTTTCCGACATAAATGACTTTTCCGGAAGCGTCTTTCATCAGATAGACACCCGGCTGCGCAGGAAAATTTTCTAAGAGTCTGACATCGAATTTTGTTACAATAATTTGTCCTTCCATTCCGTGATTTTTTTGAAGGCTTCGATTGGCGTCAGATGATTGATATCAATCTGTTTTAATTCCGAAGCTATGAGTGTCATTTTAGGATCAGCATTCGAAGAGGAAAAGAGGGAGAGCTGTTTGTCTTTGGCGGGTTTTTCAGAGGGTCTTCCTGAGCCTTTCTCCAGTTTTTGGAGCATGGCTTTAGCGCGAGTTAATGCTTGGGTTGGCAGCCCTGCTAGTTTTGCGACATGGATACCGTAGCTTTTATCTGTGCTTCCTTTGACAATTTTTCTCAAGAAGACGATCCCCCGATCAGACTCGTGGACTGCGACGTTGTAATTGACGGCGCCTTTAATCACGTTAGCTAGTTCCGTGAGCTCCCAATAGTGGGTGGCAAAAAGAGTTTTGGCTTTTTTTCCGGGCTCTGTCAGAAGGTATTCGGCGACAGCCCATGCGATCGAGACGCCGTCATAGGTGCTGGTCCCCCGCCCAATCTCATCGAGGATGACTAGGGATCTATTTGTGGCGTTATGGAGGATATTAGCGGTCTCTGTCATTTCGACCATGAAGGTCGATTGTCCGCGCGACAGGTCGTCGCTAGCTCCAATTCTGCTGAAAACTTTATCGATGATGCCAATGTGGGCTTCCTTTGCCGGCACAAATGATCCTACTTGAGCCATGATCGCTATCAAGGCAACCTGGCGGATAAATGTCGATTTTCCTGCCATGTTCGGACCTGTGATCAGGTAGAGGCGCTCATCTGCAGCGTCTAGAAAGACATCGTTCGGGATATAGTCTTCTCCGCAAAGGGTCGACTCGATTACCGGGTGTCTGCCTTGCACGACGTGAAAAAGATCGCTTTCATCTACGAGTGGTCGGACGTAGTTGTATTTTTTTGCGACATCGGCAAGAGAGAGGAGAGTATCGATTTTTGCGATTTTTTGTGCAATTTCCCGGACAACTGCTGCATGGCTTGCCACTTCAAGGCGCAGAGCGTTGAAGAGTTCCATTTCAAGCGTTGCAACTTTTTCTTCAGCGTGAAGCATTTGATGTTCGAACTCTTTGAGCTCGGGTGTGATGAAACGCTCAGCGTTGATGAGGGTCTGCCGTCTTTGGAAGCTGTCTGGAATCCTGCTCGATTGCCCTTTGCTCACTTCGATGTAATAGCCAAAGGCCCTCGTGTAGCCGACTTTGAGGGTTTTGATTTGGGTCTCTTCTCTGAGCTGTACCTGGTATTTGGCGACAAAGGAGTGGCTGCCTTCTTTGAGTGAGAGGAGCTCATCGAGCTCTTTATGAAATCCCTCGCGGAAGATGCCGCCATCGCTTGGACGAAGTGGAGGCGCGTCCGAAAGGGCATTTTTGATCTTAGAGGCGAGAGAGCTGACGTCGGAGAGTTTTTCTATCCCTTGAGAGCTAAGCGTTGAGATAAGATTAGAAAGGGGAGCCACATGTTCCAAGGAATAGCAAAGTCCTGCTAGATCGCGCGGTGATGCATAACCTGTTTCGATCCGCATCATCAACCGCTCGAGGTCGCGAATTTCACTGAGATGAACGCGGATTTCTCTAGAGTGGTCCGGGTGTTTGATGAAATCTGCGATGGCGTCTTGTCTGGAGTGGATCTCTCCGATATCCATTAGAGGATGGGTCAGCCAGGTTTTGAGCAGCCTGCCGCCCATGGGTGTTTCGGTAAGATCGAGTACTTTGAGGAGAGAATGCGATTTTTTACTATCGTGCAGGGACTCAAAAATCTCGAGATTCTTTTGGGTGGAGCGATCGAGCTGCATGTAGCGGCTTAAATGTTCCGCTCGGATCGATGTGATGTGGTGAGCTCGGAGGTTGAGATCGTCCCGGACGTAATGCAGCATGGCGCCTGCGGCACTGATGGCAGGTATCATCCCTTTAAGGCCAAAGCCATCGAGATTGTGAACCTGAAAGTGACGCAGGAGAACATCGCAGGCGTGGTTGTGGTCGAAGTGCCAGTCTTCTTTGGAATTAATCTGGGCGCGAAGCTGGTCTTTGAGCTCATTCGCTAGATCTGCATGTTTTTTTTGCCACTTTTCTGAAACGAGTATTTCCCTGGGACTCAATCTGCAGAGTTCATCTGCGAGTTCTCTTACATTTTCAAATTCCATAGCTCTGAAATCAGCTGTCGTCAGATCGAGTACGCATAAGCCCTGGATTTCGCCCACTTGTGCGATGCTGGCCAAAAAGTTATTGGATTTATCGGTGAGGAGTGTGGAGTTGACAATCGTTCCAGGAGTGACAATTCGGACAATTTCCCGCTTAACGAGGCCCTTCACTGCGCGCGGGTCTTCCATCTGTTCTGCAATCGCGACGCGGTATCCTTTGGATACGAGTTTGTCGATATAGTTTTCGCTCGCATGATAGGGGAGTCCAGCCATCGGGACGTCATGCCTTTTGGTCAGGGTCAAGTCGAGCTCTTTTGAGAGCAAGATCGCGTCCTCATAAAAGGCTTCGTAGAAATCGCCCAGGCGAAAAAGAAGGATTCCCTCCGGCGAGCTCTTTTTACAAGCGTGCCATTGGGCCATCATCGGAGAAATTTTTTGATCGGTTTCTATTGTCATAGTAGCATTCATGCTACCAAAAAATAGGGAGCTAGTGCAAGAGATCTAATGTTTGCCTGTCAGCAGTCTCTTCCACCAGTTCTTTCTGGGGGAACTTAAAGGGGAATTTTCGGAGAGGTTTTTTGCTTTTTCTGAAGCCGATTGCTGTTGGAAAAAGGAGCTTTGCGCTGTCACTGCTTCGCTGAAAGATTTTGCAACCGCGGGGTTGGCAGACGAAGAGGGAATAGTGACTTTATTTTTTTGCTCTTCTTCAGGAACACTAAGGGCTTTTTGAATTTGGCTTTGGCAGCTTTGGCACCAAAGGAGCAACATTTTTAAGTCACTATCGAGTGTTCTGAGCTGTTCCATCACCTCGTCAGGAGAGCGCCTGTTCTTAAGATTTTGCAGCCTGGACGGTAGACTTAGCGATTGATTGAGTTCGAGTTTGAGCTGAAACGTTTTTATGAGGAGAGGGATCATCACTTTTTTGATTTGGTCCCGCAATTGGCTAAGAGCGGGTTCGTTGAGAGAGCCTGTCTGGGAAAAGTGGGCAGATCTCTCTTCTGAAAGTAGAAAAGATTCTGAAAATTCCGTTTCAAAGTCACTCATGATTTACCTCAACCCCAGTTCTTGCCGTATAAGTTTTTTAAAGCTCTGCTTCATTATTTTAAAGGGAAATTTTGAGCGGTTGCGATTTGCCGAGATCTCAGACATAATAAGGTCATATGTTTACAAAAGATAGTTTAGAGCTTTTGCGCCAGCGCATTGACCTCCCTGAGGTTTTGTCTGCTCATTTGAGTTTACAAAGATCGGGATCGTCATACAAAGCGCTTTGCCCATTTCACGAGGAAAAAAGCCCCTCTTTTATGGTCCAGAAAGGGGATACCCATTACCACTGTTTTGGATGCGGTGCCCATGGAGATGCTATCGCTTTTTTAATGACCCACGTCAAAATGGGATTTACCGAAGCAGTTGAATATCTCGCAGAGAGGTTCCAGGTCACTTTAGAAAAGAGCGATGAGCCTAAAGGTGAAAAAGGTCCCAATAAAGCGCATTTGAAGCAGGCCCTTGATTTGGCGTCAAATCTTTACCACTATTTGCTCTTGCATTCGGTTGAAGGACAAGTTGCTCTGCATTATCTTTATGCAAGGGGGCTTGACCTGGATTTCATCAAGCAGTTCCAGGTCGGCTTTGCTCCAAGACAAGGAGATCTGCTCACGCGATATCTTCGCGCATGCGATGTGGATGAGAGGGTCCAGGAACAATCTGGGCTGATCTCTCAGTCGGGAAGAGTTCGCGACTTTTTCTCGGATCGAATCATGTTTCCTATTCGCGATGCACTCGGCGCTGTCATCGGCTTTTCAGGGCGCAAGTTCAAAGAGGAGACCTTCGGTGGAAAATATATCAATACGCCTGAGACGCCGCTTTTTAAAAAATCGCGCGTGCTCTTTGGACTCAGCTACTCTCGTCATCGAATTGCAAAAGAGGCTAAAGCGATCATCGTCGAAGGTCAAATCGATTGTTTGAAGCTGATCCATGCCGGATTTAATTACGCTGTAGCAGGACAGGGGACTGCATTTGGCGAAGATCATGTGAGAGAATTGCTCCATCTCGGTGTAAAAAAGGTCTATCTCGCCCTCGATGGGGATACTGCAGGTCAGGAGGCCTCTGCAAAAATCGGCAATCTCTTCCAAAAAAAGGGGGTTGATGTTCTTGTTGTGGAGCTTCCAGAGGGAATGGATCCCGATACGGTACTCATCGAATATGGATCGGAATATTTTGCGCAATTGATCGAGAAGGGCAGGGATTATTTATCTTTTCTATTCTCCCATTTATCTAAGGGAATGAACCTTTCTTCCCCGTCTAAAAAAAGCGAGATTGTCAGCGCGATTGTGGAGAGGATCAAGCAATGGGAGATGCCGGTCATGATCCATGAGAGCTTAAAGAGATTGGCTGAGATTTCGCTCGTGCCCGAAGCTGCTCTTGGCGTTGGTCAAATTTCTCTTCCCGATCTGTTTATTAAAAAAAGCGCTTCGCTCAAGATTCAGGAGATTGATCCGAATCGGATCCTTGAGGGGGATTTTATCCGTTGGCTCGTCTTTGCGGCGAATCAATTTCCACAGCTCAAGGCCATCGCAAAGGCAAATATTGCAAAAGAGCAGCTATGCATCCCAGGAGCTGCCAAGCTTTATGAAGAATTTATCCGGGCATCGGATGAAAATCGATCTTGTGATTTGCTAGCCCTTGGATCTTGTTTGGAAAGCGAAGAGGACCAAAAACTACTCAGTGAAATTATGCAGCGCAAAATTAACATTTCAAAAGCAGAGGAGGGCTTTAAAGAGACCGTTCGCAAAATCCTCATTCGACAGTGGATGCAAGAGAGCGAGCAGATTCGGGGTAAATTGCATAGCGGAACGTTGACAGATGATGAAGCCCTCGAGCTCGGCCGGCAATTTGTTGAGATCAAAAAGAAGACGCCAGAGGTCATTGTTCCAGAATGAAATCTAAAAAAGCCAAACATCTGATTTTCTTTGATGATTCGTGTCCACTTTGCTGGAGGTCGGTAAATCGAGTTCTTGCCTGGGACAAGAAAAAGATATTTCGCTTCACTCCGCTTGCAGGGCCTGATGGCAAGCATGTTCTTAGGGAAAGATGGAAGTCCCTAAAGAATGCCAATACTTTGATTCTCGTTGAAAATTACGCTTCCTCAGATGCCCCTAAACTGCGAAAATCCAAGCAAAAAACGGCTCGAATTTGGATCAAGGGACGGGCTGTGATGAGGATTTTGTGGTTGCTTGGAGGCTGGAAAAAAATTCCGGGCACACTTGCCTATGTCCCGTTTGGCATCGATTCCTTGTATTCTTTCATAGCAAAACGCAGGCATCGAACAGGTTCTTCGCGGCACTAAAAATTTCTTGGGTACGATTGAGGTGGAACGGTATAGGCTCCCTAATAATGAATATGTATTAGGGAGCCAGTGGCATTTTCTATTTTTTGCGGCAGCAAACAAGGGTGCCGACTCCAACGATGACGAGGACAATTCCGCCGACGATCATCAAAAAGACAGGGGTGTCATAAGCGGCAATTTTGCTCTCTATTGCTCCGGTAACCCCTTTTTTGACAGAATTGTCAGGCATAAACGAGGAACCGCTTTTAACATTTTCTCTAGCTTCAGCAAGTTTGCCTCTGTAGTGCATCCCCATGAAGAAGGCGATGATGCCTACGATTATGATTAGGGTTCCAATAATTTTTCTTTTTTTGTTTTTCACGACTACCCACCTTAAGTTTTTGAGTTTATTTCAGGGAATTACCAGTACCTAGTTGATAAAGTTTTTGGCATTTGGACGACGTCAACCCCGGGGCTATCACGTTAGCCCAAATGCCAAAAACTTTATCAACTAGGTACTAGCTCCTTCCCTCTATTCCGCGCCATTACTTTCTATTTATAAAATAAAAATAAATCTGTAAATATTAATCTTTAAAGATAAAGTCAGGTATAGACTCAAATACTTCCCAAGTGCTAAATTTTCAAACCAAACAGGAAACTGGATAGGTTTTGCTGATCTCTCTTCTTCACTACAACCACAATTTGAAAACTATGAAAGATTTTATTGCTTATCTGATTAAAAATCTCGTCGACCAACCGGAAGCTGTCGAGGTCCAAATTTTTGACGGCCAACAGGGGACTGTCGTTGAGGTAAAGGTTTCCGCTGAAGATATCGCTAAAGTAGTCGGTAAACAAGGCAGAACGATCAAGTCTTTGAGAACGATTGCGATGACAGTAGGAGCTCGTTTCGGCCGGCGCGTAAGATTGGAACTGATTCATTAATTTGCGGTTTTTCCGACTCCCTTAAATATTATGATGTTTTAAATAAAGCATCATGTTATTTTTTTGAAAACGGGGTAATTACAAGGTTAAGGTATTGGAATATTGTAATTTGTCTGGGAATCAAATTGAGGAGATCAAATGACAGGTTTGAGCATTGCCATTGAACAAGATGGGGATAAGCGCATTCTGCGATTGACCGGTCAGGTCGATGCTCAAACTTTTGCATCGTTAGAACAAGAGATCGAGCATTGTTTTGAGAAAATGCACCTTAAGCTTCTTTTGAATTTTTCCTATGTGGACCTGATCACGAAGGAGGCCCTTCAGCTCCTTTTCAAAGAGACAAAAAAATTCAAGGAAGCAAAGGGTTATCTCGGAATAAGCGATGTAAACAGCTCTTTGATGCAAGTGATCATTAATGCCGGACTAAACCAGTTTCTGCTCATTTATCAGAGTGAATCTGAAGCAATAAAAGCGATGGCGTAATTAGAGGGTAAAGGCGTGGGATCAGGACTTACATTTGAGGGCAAGGAGCTGCGGTTTTCTCTAAGCGACTTCACCCTTCCCCAAAAAGAGAAACTTCCCCCTCGTTCTAAAAAGAAGAAAGTGATCATTATCGCAGGTCCAACAGCTGTCGGTAAAAGCGAATTAGCTCTCCTTGTAGCCCGTGCGATCGGAGGGGAGATCATCTCTGCGGATTCGATGCAGGTGTACCGAGGTATGGACATCGGCACAGCAAAGGTCAGTCTCAAAGAGAGAGAGAAAATCCCCCATCATTTGATCGACAGTAGAGATCTTGATGAGACATTTAATGTTGTCGAGTACTACCAGGAGTCTTGGCACGCTATCAAAGAGATTATGGATAAGGGAGCAGTCCCTATCGTTGTTGGAGGTACCGGCTTCTACATCCACTCTTTGATCTATGGCCCGCCTAGCGGTCCTCCTTCCGATCCCGCCATGCGGAAAATGCTTGAAGACGAGATAGACTCCAAAGGTCCGGAGATCATGTATGAAAAACTTAAAGGTTTGGATCCGGATTACGCCAAATCAATTACTCAGAAAGACCGTCATAAGATCGTAAGGGCTATGGAGATCATGACGATTACCCGTCAAAAAGTATCCGATCTCCCTCCAGTTTCATCGGAAAATGCAGATTTTTATGATTTTCGATGCTGGTTTCTTTACATGCCTAAAGAATCTCTTTACCCACGCATCGAAATGCGCTGCGATAGCATGATCGCAGCCGGGTTTATTGAAGAGGTCAAACGGCTAGAGAAAGAGGGTCTCAGCAAGAACTCAACCGCCTCACAAGCAATTGGTTATAGGCAGTGCCTGGACTATTTGAATTCTCCGCAAAGCCAAGAGGACTGGGACCGCTTTATGCAACTATTCAAACAAGCCTCAAGGCGATACGCAAAACGTCAGTTCACATGGTTTCGCAAAGAACCCCTTTTTCGATGGCTCAATATTGAAGAGATTTCTATGGAAAATGCTGTCGAAATGATCATTCAAGACTACGAGCTTAGTTTCTAAAGTTCTATCGCGAAAAAAAACTTCACTAAAATACAAGATTGCTTTACTATCTCTCGGTTTACAGTTTCTAAAGTGTATTGGCTTTAGAACAATTTTTTCGAAGTTTCTTCCAGAAGTCAGTGGTATACTCAGGGGTTAATCGATCCCAACAGGGCCAATATTTCATGAGAATACCGACCTTGTTGCGAGGGCTTTCACGCAATCAAAACGCAAAATTTCAACGCCTCGGAGCATAAAATGAGCGAAAATAACGAGATCAACGGCGAATCAGAAAATGTCATTCATGACGAATTGAATATGGAAATAAGTGCAGAAGAACCAGGGACTCCAGATGGAGATGGGCAAGATATCTCCGCACCTGAAGAGTTAGGCGGCAAGCAAGGGGAAATATCCTCTATTGCCCCAGCTGAAGATTCAGATGGCGAAAGAGAGAAGGATCCTAGTGATGATAAAAAAGGGATCTCTGCGCTTTTTTCTGATTTTATTTCCCAATTCCAGGCAGAAACAACTGCTGAAGGGAAAATTCACTTAAGCATTGAATTCATGCGCGCTGCCCTCTCAAACAGCGGAACACCTCGCTTTAAAGATTTTTGGGAAGGAAGAAGAATGTGCCTTCCTCTTTTCAAAGAAAACATTTCCCCAAAAGTCAGATCGCAGCTTTGGGGCTCCTATATAGAGCTTTCTACAGAGGCCAAACGGCTAAAAGAGATCCTCGATGAACAGTCTGCGTTTGCTATCGAACAGATCGAGCTCGCCATTCAAGCCTTGGAAAAAGACCTCGAAAACTATGAGCTTTTACTCTCTCAAGTTCAATTTTCCCCGCAGGTCTATGACAGCATTTCTTTAAAGGACAAAGAACAGGCTTACAATACGATTCAAATCGAACTGATGCTCCTCAACACATTAGCTGCTCGTGTGAATGGAATGCGAAAAGAGGCGGTTAAAACGGAGATGCGTATCCGCATCAAGAATAAATTGCTTGAGCGCTTGTCTCTTTGCGGCGACAAAATTTTTCCAAAACGCAAAGAACTCATTAAAAAAATCTCGCAAGAGTTTATTGCCGATGTCGATAAGTTTATCGCATCCCATTTCCAGGATGAGGAATTTCAAGGGGTTCCGCTTTATGCTCTTCGCGAAGAGATCAAGCAGCTCCAGTCGATTGCCAAAGTTCTGACCCTCAATACCCATGCTTTTACTGAAACCAGGCTCAAGCTCAGCGGATGCTGGGACAAGATCAAGAATCGGGAAAAAGAGCGCAAAAAAGAGACTCAGCAAAAAAGACAAATATTCCAGCAGAATTTTGATTTGGTGATGGAAAAAATCAAACCATTTGCAGAAGCCTGCGCTTCAGGCATAGCCGTCGATGAGTGCAATAAACAGTCTGCGGAAATTCTAGATTTCATGAGAACTCTCGAGCTTGGACGCGACGAAGTGCATGCGTTAAAAGACGAAATCCAAAAAGCAAAACGCGCGCCATTTGAGCGTGCAAGAGAGCAGGAACAGGAGCGCCTTCGCAAAGAAAAAGAAGTGGAGACACTGCGCCGCGATACGATCAATGCGCTAAAAACCGAGTTAAATACCCTTCTTACTCAAGCAGACAGCACTGAACTTGAAGCATTGATGGAAAAACGCGATGCAATTCAAAAACAGTTCGATGAGTTTACTCTAGCTAAAGCGGAGAAGCAAATCGTCGATAGACTGTTCAAACAGCTTAAAGACGCCATCGATGAGAAAAGAGAAAAAGCGCTCCTAATGCTCTCTGATGACGATTTGAAAGCTCTCGATCAGCTCAAAGCAGCGCTCGACGAACGCCGCCAGCGCAGAGGCGAGATTAAGAGCCAGCTCGAGCAGTATCGCAAATCCCTAGGAGGTTCCGGGTTTGATTTTGAAAAAGCGATGCTCTATCGTGAAATGATCGAGACGGAAAAAGCAGCTCTTGAGAAAATCAACATTCTCATTAGCGACATTGAAGATAAGATCGATCAGATCGAAGGTTCGTAAAAAAGAAGGAACCCGCAGATTGTTTGCGGGTTCCTTAACGTAGGGGAGAGGACCATGGGTTGGTCCCAGTTGACAGTCTTCGATTTAGACAAGACAATTGTCTCAGACAATTGCAGCTTTGTTTTTTGCCGCTATCTCGTAGCCAAAAAAGTGCTTCCTTTTTCCTCACTTTTTTATTCCCTTTTTTATTATGTCAAGCATGTCTTTTTCGGGATGAGCCTTAACGACCTTCACGCCAAGATCTTCAAGCGTCTTTTAAAGGGCAGATCCCTTGAAAAGCTAGAAGACAAAGTCGGGCCTTTTTTGCAGGAATACCTTCATTCAAAATTTTACCCTCCCGTCTTAGCAAAGTTAAAGCTAGCGCAGCACCTTGGACATTACACTCTCATCCTTTCCAATTCTCCTAGCTTTTTGGTGGAAAAAATTGCACAGATGCTCGGCGTTAACGAGTGGCGCGCAACCGAGTATGCCATAGACAAGGAGAAGAATTTATCCCATATTGCAAGCGTTATGCAAGGGGATGAAAAAGCCTTTTGCGTAAAAGAGATTGCAGATAAGTTCTCGATTAGCAAGGATAAGATCACTGCTTATTCTGATAGTTTTTTGGATTTGCCATTATTGCTTACTGCTGGGACTCCGGTGGCTGTTAATCCTGATCGAAAGCTCCGCAGTTTCTCTTTGCAACACGATTGGTCTATTTTATGAAAAAAAAGAAAGTGGGAATTTTAGGCGGAAGTTTTGATCCCGTCCATTTTGGGCATATTAATCTGGCGATCTCCTTAAAAGAGGCCTGCGATCTCAATGAGGTCTTATTTGTTCCAGCGCGGATCTCTCCTTTTAAAACAGAAGCCCCTCCTGTTGCGTCATCAGAGCACCGTCTCAATATGTTAAAATTGGCGATAAGCGGCATTCTAGAATTTCGTTTAATCGACTGGGAATTGGATGCCGAAGGACCCTCTTACTCTATTGATACTGTGCGGAAATTATCAGAGGATCCTTCTTTAGAGCTGCATCTTTTGATAGCCGATGATCAAGCAGGTTCTTTCCATTTATGGAAAGAGGCGGAAGAACTATCGAAACTAGCTCCTCCTTTGATCGGGATGCGTAGAACCTCAAGAGATCAAAAAGGGGGCGTAAAAATGCCGGTCTTAGAAATTAGCAGCACCTTCATTAGAGAGCGGCTGTCCCAAAAAAAATATTGCGGACATCTTGTCCCGGCTTCAGTTCTGGACTATATTGCGCGGAATAACCTATACTCCTGACAAAAATTACGCATTTTTCTGGAAGGGTATGGAAAACTTTGATTCGATTCATTATTTAAATGTGATTGCTCAGGCAATTTTTGATAAAAAAGGGTTTAATATTTTAGCCCTCGACGTCCGGGACATTTCCAGCCTGACAGATTACGTTATCATCGCTGAAGGAAACGTCGATAAGCATGTGAGCGCTATTGCTGACGAGGTCAAAGAGCGGCTTCAGCTACTCGGTCATAGGCCCGCTTATTCTCAAGGACTTAGAGAAGGCGACTGGATTGTTTTAGACTACCTGCACATCATGGTCCACCTCTTTACCCCAGAGCTTCGCGAAAGATATCAACTAGAGCAGCTTTGGAAAGAGGGGCAAATCGTCGACCTCAAGATCGATGTGAATTCCAAAAACAATGTCGAGCAAACTCGTTAATTGAAATTTGGGTATTCACTTCACTCGCTCAGTCAAAATTTTACTAAGTAGTCCTTTCCCTCAGTTGCGAAATTAATAGAATTCGTGTATACTCGGGTGCTCTAAATCAAGGGAGTTTTATGAAGAAAAAAAGAGTGGTTATCACAGGAATGGGGGTTGTCTCCTGTTTTGGAACAGATGTGAATGAGTTTTATAACCAGCTCCTAGCAGGTAAGAGTGGAATAGTTCCTATTGAAGCATTTCCCTGTCAGGATTTTCCCACTCGTTTTGCCGGAATCGTCAGCAATTTCGACGTCGGTAATTACCTTGATAAAAAACAAGCTAGACGTGTCGATCCTTTTATCAGTTACTCCATTGTGGCCGGAAAAAAAGCGCTGGAGCATGCGAATCTGACAGGCGAAGCTTTTGAAAAGCTCGATAAGGCGCGCGCCGGGGTTTTGATCGGGTCCGGTATGGGGGGCATGAATGTCTTCTATGAGGGCACAGAAGCTCTCCTCACAAAAGGCTTTAAACGCATCACTCCTTTCTTCGTCCCTTACATCATTACCAATATGGGCGGAGCACTTCTGGGGATCGAGCTCGGGTTCATGGGACCTAATTACTCCATTTCTACAGCTTGCGCTACAGCTAACTATTGTATCTATTCTGCAGCTGAGCACATCATGAAAGGCGATGCCGATGTGATGATTTGCGGCGGCAGTGAATCGCCTATTAACCCAATTGGTGTTGCGGGTTTTGTCGCTTGTAAAGCTCTTTCAGAGCGCAATGATGATCCGCAAAAAGCCTCGCGTCCCTGGGATAAACAGCGCGATGGTTTTGTCATGGGAGAGGGCGCGGGCGTCCTCGTTTTGGAAAGCCTTGAGCACGCTTTAGAGCGCGGAGCTCCTATTCTCGCCGAATATCTCGGCGGCGGAATTTCCTGTGACGCGCATCATATGACCGATCCGCGTGCAGATGGCCTTGGAGTTAGCATCTGTATCGAAAACTCGCTCAAGCAAGCGGGGATTGAAAAAGATCAGATCAATTACATCAATGCTCATGCGACATCGACCTTGGCCGGGGATTTGTGCGAAGTGCGCGCAATCCGCAGCGTTTTTGGTTCTCAGGTCAAAGACATCAAAATGAACTCGACAAAATCGATGACAGGACACTGTCTCGGCGCTGCTGGCGGTATCGAAGCGATTGCGACAGTGATGGCAATTCAAACAGGTATGCTGCATCCTACGATCAATCACGACACTCCTGAAGAGGAAATTGATGGAATTGATGTTGTGCCAAACGTTGCAAAACCGTATAAAGTGACAGGCGCCCTTAGCAATTCTTTCGGTTTCGGCGGGCACAATTCGACACTTGTTATTGGACCTTATCGTCCCTAGGAATTATGATTACTGTAGAATCATTTGGCATAGTCCCACTTGTAAATGATCAGGGACTATGGAAAGTCCTTTTGATTCTACATAGCCAAGGCAGTCATTGGGGTTTTCCAAAAGGAAAAGCCAACCCTGGCGAGACTCCCCTCGAGTCTGCAACTAGGGAACTAAAGGAAGAAACAGGGCTCGTCGTAAGTGAACTTTTGCGGACGGAGCCGCTCAAGGAGCAATATCAATTTCACCGCAAAAAGCAGCTCGTTCTTAAAATCGTTCATTATTTTCCAGCTTTAGTTGAAGGCACTTTGAGTCTTCAAGAAGAAGAGATCCGCGACGCCAAGTGGATGACAATCTCAGAGGCCATGAGCCAACTCTCTTTTGGAGAAGCCCGCCATATTCTCAAGGAGATTGCGCGCAGTCTGAATATCTAAAAATGATGATTGAATGAGTAATCGATTGTTGGTATAAGTGATTGTCCATTATTGACTAGGTTCGAAAATGTTCAACCTGGAAATGGCAATTGGAGATGGCAAAGTGATGCAAGATTTTGATTCAGAATTGATTCCGACAGAGGGCTCACATTCCCAAAAGGTGAAGGGGCCCGCTGTCGGAAGCGATTCTGGATCAAAAGGTGGCGTCAATTTGCCGTCTCCAACTGTCGTTTCCAGGTTTAAAACATTGGTCGAAAAATTTGTTTCCTGGAAAGGAAATTCCAAACATAGTACCTCTCCTATCGAAGTTTTCGTCAGACACTGCAATTACTCATCCGTCAGCGCTCACAAAGCGAGATTTGAATCATTTAGCAAAGAGAGTTGTTTATCCAATCTTTTGACGACACTTGAGGGTGAAAAAAAGGTCAACGTCACTTTTTTTCTCGATACTTTTCAGAAGGTGGAAGGAGAGCATTTCATCCGCTCTCAGGACCGCTATCCTGTCATCGAGTTTAAAGCGGGGTCGGAAGCGAGTTCTTTTCTTTTTATGCTAGAGTACGTGTACAACCAAAAATATTCCTCGGACACGATCATCTATTTTCTAGAAGATGATTACCTGCATCTTCCTCACTGGCCTCAAATCCTCCGCGAGGCATTCACTCTGCCGGGAGTTGATTATGCGACACTCTACGATCACAAAGATAAATACTTTTTCCCCGATTACACGGACCTAAAGTCGAAAATTTTTCACACTGCTTCTTGTCATTGGAGAACAACTCCTTCTACGACCAACACTTATGCAATGCTCTTCAAAACTCTAAAGAAGCATATCGATTTGCATCGCTGCTATTCCCTCGGCAGGAAAATAACTGCAGATCATGAAAAGTTCACCAAGTTAGGAGAAGAAGGCGCCGTTTTGATTTCTTCAATCCCCGGATATTCGACCCATGCGGAGCCTGGCTATGCTTCCCCATGCACGGATTGGGAGCAGATTTTTAGAGAATGTCAAGTAACAAAGTGAACTTTGACAGAGACGATAGGGTAAAAAAAATGTTATACCGAAAATGATTCAAGAATTGGCCCTGGGCTGATTCTCGAATCATTTTCGGTCTCACTAAATCCTGTGCAGGGAATGGCTCCAAATTTAATTGTTTTCAACAAAAATACCCGACTTTGGTAGTCTAGACATTCGATATTCTAATCCGCTTTCTTAGAGGAGGCTCTTTTGGCAACGAATTACTCTTATGTTATCGATCAGACCGTGGGCGACCGTTCTTGGCTTAAAGACGCCGCGGTGGTTTTAGGGGCGAGCGTCATTATCGCTCTTTTTGCTCACTTGTCCATCCCATTACCGTTCACGCCTGTTCCCATTTCAACACAGTCTCATGTGGTTTTGCTTCTCGCTTGTCTATTAGGATCTAAAAAGGGTTCTTTAGCTGTGCTGACATTCATTGCTCAAGGTGCGATTGGATTTCCTGTCTTCGGAGGGGGAGCATCTGGGATCATGAATCTTGCAGGACCCCGCGGCGGGTATCTTCTAGGCTGGGTTGTTGCTGCATATGCCGTAGGATTTATTATGGAGCGCCTCAGCAATCGCACTCCTTATAGAGTTTTTGCCGCAATGGGGCTTGGCAACTTGGTCATTTATCTCTTTGGACTCCCATGGCTCTCCCGTTTTGTGGGCTGGCAAAATGCTTTTGTTATGGGGATGCTGCCGTTTCTTATCGGTGACATGCTAAAACTTGTCATTGTAACTAGATCTTTGAAAGGCTTGCGTTTCTTTAACTAGAGTTATATACCGAAAAAACCAGCAAAAACTTGTCTTCCAAGCTTGCTGGTTTTTTTATTGAAGCTATCTCGAACTTTTTTTCGCTTTAGACAGAACGGACCCTTTGATCGCTTGGGTAACTCTTTTTGAGCTTTTGTCTGGCGCATGATCTGAAATTGAAGGAGCTCTTCCGGAACAAAGAGAGCTTTTTTTGCTCATTACGAATTTATTCACTTTTTCTCGGATTTCCATAATTGCAGGCTCTTTCTTTGCTTGCTTTGACTTCTGAACCTGGGCCACTGGTTTCGGTGTTTCACCCCTAACTGGTCTAACCATAATTTCCTCTAATTATTTCGAAGGTGATTTCTACACTCGAGAAACCCATAGGCGCTTCCTAGTGCAGAGACAAAAAATGTCTTGTTTTCGTGATTATAAAAAGTTCTGGATTTAATGAAATAAATTTTTTATTTCCTTTTTTTCTTGCTGCCAGCCTTTGAGGTAGAGGTCCAAGATCTTTTTTTAGACGATTCTGCATCGTGAATTTCCGTCCGAATCAACTTAGCGACTTGTCCTACCAGGTTTTGAAGGGAGGTTGAGAGGGAAGAGCTTGAAAGGACCTTAGTTTTCCGATCCTTCAGCTTAACCTCTGTTCGCAAAAGCTGGGCCACCTGTTCTAGAGCTACGGAAAAGGATTTTTCCCCAGTAGGCTGTTTATCAGGGGGGTCTTTCTCTGATGAGGGATGTTTTATTTTCATAATGTGCTTTTTGTTAAATATAAGTTTATTATTGCATAGTTTTTATTATTATGTCAAATACGCTAAGCTGTTTTAATGTGATAGTTTTTAAATATAAGATGTTTATGAGTTTAATTGGATGTTCTTGCTGGCGAAGATTCCCAATTTATTTTAAAATCAGGAGTTTGAACTTAAGACTCCAAATAGCAGCCGTTGCCAGGTTAAGAAGGTCGATTATATGATGAAGGAAAGTTTGAGCGCCCTAGTGCGCTATCCAATGAGCGCTTTCGTGCGTTTTCTCGTTTCCTTGCGTTATCGCGTTGTTGTGAAGGGGCTTGAAAATTTAACTCCTGACAAATTCAAACGTTCTGGGGGCATCCTTTTTCTTCCCAACCATCCCGCTGAAATCGATCCTGTCATCTTAGAGTCCATTCTCTGGAATCAATTTCGTCCAAGACCCCTTGTCGTTGAACGCTTCTACTATTTGAAGGGCTTTAAGTTTTTTATGGACCTAGTTGGCGCTATGCCGCTCCCGGAGATGGATGCCACGGCAGGCAAATGGCGGGCGAAGAAGATTCAAAAGCAGTTTGAGAACGTCGTTTCTAGGCTGAATAATAAGGAAAGCTTTCTGATTTATCCCTCAGGCAGACTTAAAATCAGCGGGATAGAAGCAATCGGGGGAGCTTCTTTCGTCCATCAGTTAGTGCAAAAAGCCCCTGAGGCTAATATCGTGCTTGTGCGCACAACCGGGCTTTGGGGAAGTAAGTTCTCAAAAGCGCTGACTGGAGTTTCTCCAAATTTTGGAAAAGTCCTCTGGGATTGCATTAAGATCCTCCTTAAAAATGGCATTTTCTTTGCTCCGAGACGCGAGGTCTTAGTTGAATTCGAACTTCCGTCTTCTGATTTCCCTTATAATGGCGCGCGGCTCGAGTTTAATAAGTATTTGCAGAACTGGTACAACCGCTCCGGCCCAGAGCCTCTAAAACTGGTGTCGTATGCCTTTTGGAAAGAGCAGATGCCGGATGTGCATGTTTCGATTGGAGGCACTCAGAGAACTGAAGAGCGCCCCGTCTCAACCAAAATCCAATCTGAGGTTTTCGCCAGGTTAGGCGAGCTCTGCGGCAAGCAGGCCGGTCAGATTGAGCGCAAGATGTCCCTTTCTCACGATTTGGGACTGGATTCTTTGGACCTTGTCGATCTTTATGTCTTTTTGGATGAGCGCTATGGCGTGAAACAGCTTATGCCCGGTGATCTCCAAACGGTTGAAGATGTTCTTCAGTTTGCCTCCGGCTATGTCAAGGAGCGCGAAAATGGGGCGGATTCTTCTGAGAAAAAAACATTTTCCTGGCCAAGCGAAAATCGTATGCCCCCGCAAATCCCAGACGGCAAAACGCTGCAAGAGGTGTTTTTTCAGAGAGTGGATCTTTACGGCCCCTCCTTGGCTGTTCTAGATGCCATTTCAGGTGGGCTTAGCTATAACAAGCTAAAGCTGGGGACGCTTATCCTCTCTGATAAATTTAGGCAGCTCCCGGGAGATAAAGTCGGCATCATGCTTCCCTCAACCGTCGGGTCCTATCTGATCATATTAAGCGTCCTGAGCGCTGGTAAAGTGCCTGTCATGTTGAATTGGACGGCAGGAGTGATGTCACTCAACCATTCCATAGATTTGACGGGTGTGAAGGCTGTGATTAGTTCCGAGAAGTTTCTAGATCGACTAGAAAATGGAGACCTTGGAAAAGTCGAAGAAATGCTCCATTTTATGGAAGAGATCCGTAAAAAAGTGACGCTTAGGGATAAACTCCGCGCTATCTGCTTAAGCTTTAAGCGAACGGGTTCTCTTCTTAAGAAATTAAAACTCGACCAAATCAAACCCTCCGACCCGGCTGTCGTTCTCTTTACGAGCGGAACGGAGTCACTTCCAAAGGGAGTTCCCTTATCCCATTCCAATCTACTGGCCAATCAGCGCTCAGCTCTAGAGGCAGGGCAGCTCCTTGGCAGTGACATCATGTATGGCGTGTTGCCTCCCTTCCACTCCTTTGGATTTTCTGTCACAGGCCTGTTGCCGATCCTTGCAGGGATCAGGACATGCTACGCCCCTGATCCAACAGACAGCCACGGCATTGCTAGAGATATCCAAGAATGGAAGCCCACCCTTTTTTGCTCTGCACCGAGCTTCATCAAGGCAGTTTTTAGAGTCGCAGACCCAAAACAGCTTCAATCTCTTCGCTTAGTTGTTGCTGGGGCAGAGAAGACCCCTCAGGAGCTCTTTGATTATGTCCAAGAACACTTAAAGAACGCGCGGATGCTTGAAGGTTACGGAATCACGGAGTGCAGTCCCATTGTGACGATAGATCGGCCGGATGAGCCGCATAAGGGCGTTGGAAAGCCCATTCCGGGTGTTGAGCTGATGATCTTAGACGGCTCAGCTCAGAGACCTGTTGCTGCAGGTCTTGAGGGTGAGATTTGCATCGCTGGACCTGGCGTTTTCAACGGCTACTTGGGGTCTCCCAGGGAGCCTTTTGTCTATGTCGATGGGAAGAGGTGGTATCTCTCCGGAGACAGGGGCTTGATCGACGATGGAGGCCACCTGATCCTCTCGGGCAGATTGAAGCGTTTTATCAAGATCGGCGGTGAGATGGTAAGTCTTGGAGGGCTCGAGGAAGAATTGAACCGTTTGGCCAAAGAGAAGAATTGGGTAACAGGAGGTGACGAGGGCCCAAGTCTTGCCGTTAGCGGGCATGAGAAAGAAGCCGACAGGCCGGTGATTGTTCTCTACACCACATTCCCAGTTTCTAAGGAGGATGTGAATGCAGCCCTCAAGGAATGCGGCTATGGACGGATTGTAAAGATTGCTGAAGTGCGGACTCTCGATCAGATTCCCTTGACCGGTACTGGTAAAACCAATTATCGTCTCCTGGACGAAGAAACTCAAAAAACTTAAAAATCATGAAAAAGTACCGATTAAAACTTTACAATACAGAAAGCAGACAAAAAGAAGAGCTTGTTCCCCTCGATGGAAGATGCGTGCGCATGTATACCTGCGGTCCAACTGTCTACAATTACGCGCATATAGGTAACTTCCGCACTTACGTCTTCGAGGATTTGCTCAGGCGCGCGATCAAATTTTTTGGCTTCTCTATCAAACAGGCGATGAACCTCACCGATATCGACGACAAAACGATCAAAGGGGCCCTTGAGAAAAAAATATCTTTAGATGCATTTACAAGGGTCTATAAGGATGCGTTTTTTGAAGACTTGAGCACTCTTGGCATCGAAAAAGTAGAATACTACCCTCAAGCTACCGATTTTATTCCTGAGATGGTCACCATCATTCAAAAGTTGCTAGATACCGGAGTTGCGTACCGCGGCCAGGATGAGAGCATTTACTTCGCTATCTCCAAGTTCCCCTCTTATGGGAGGCTGTCCCATTTGCATTTGGATGATCTAAAAGCTGGCGCATCCAATCGGGTGGCGCTTGATGAATACGACAAAGAGAATGCTTGCGACTTTGTACTCTGGAAAGCTTACGACCCAATTCGCGATGGCGATATCTTCTGGGAGAGCCCCTTCGGGAAAGGACGCCCCGGCTGGCACATTGAATGTTCTGCAATGGCGATGAAAATTCTAGGTGAGACGATCGATATCCATGTCGGCGGGGTCGATAATATTTTTCCGCATCATGAAAATGAAATCGCCCAGTCGGAAGCTTATTCCTGCAAACATTTTGTGAAACATTGGCTCCACGCAGAGCACCTGCTTGTCGACCACAAGAAGATGTCAAAAAGTCTTGGCAACTTCTACACTTTGCGCGATTTGTTAAATAAAGGCTATACGGGCCCTCAGGTTCGCTACATGCTCTTGCAGTCCCATTACCGCACGCAGCTCAATTTCACACTTTCTGGACTTGATGGCGCAGCCGCAACACTTGAGCGCCTATCAGACTTCGTTAGACGTCTGCATAGCATTCGCCGTGAAAAGATGGGCAAAGCTTTAGATCTCATTTTAGAAAAAGCCCTTCCGGATAACCCGCAGAAAAACCAAATTAGCAAGCGTATCTTGATCGATGTTCAAACAGGAAAGGGGCGCGATATCTTTGATGCAGCAGAGGTCAGACCATTGCTAGAGCGCTGCCTCACCCAAACTCCGGAAAAAGGCCAGATCTTAGACAGGATCCTGACAGATATTAAAGCAGAAAAAGAGCGTATCCAGCTCACACCTATTTTAGAAAAAGCGCTTCAAGGGGTGCCCGAGGCAAAACAGATTTTATCCAATATCATTCATGAAATTCGCGATGAAAAAGAGAGCGACATTCTCGATCCCTCATTCATGAAACCGATTTTGCAAAAAGCGTTAAGCGCAAAATCTAGCATGGTCGAGACAATCCTGCACGATCTTAAAGTGAAAAAAAATCACGGCTTCATTCTGCCTCTTTTGGAAAAGGCGATGGATCAATTTCTTATCGGCCTATCTGACGATCTCAATATTTCGACAGCGCTTGCCAGCGTCTTTGACATGGTAAGGGAAGTGAACAGCCTGTGCGACCAGGAAAAAATCGGGATTTCCGAGGCGGAAGACGTCCTTGATTTCCTTCACAAAATAGACCAAGTATTAGGGGTCCTGCCCCTGCAGCCCGAAGAGGAAAAAGTTCCTCCCGAGCTTGAAGATGCACTTAAAAAAAGGGAAACTGCCCGAGCTGAAAAAAACTGGAAAATGGCAGATGAATGCAGGGATCTCATCCTTTCCAGAGGTTATCTCATCGAAGATACCCCTCACGGAGCGCGTTTAAAAAAGAGGAATTCATGACCAAGAAGGCAGTGACAAAAGACGAGCTTTTTCTGCTCAAGCTCCACGAGCTGGCGACAAAACGCGGCGAGCCCCGCGAAGCAATCGATTGTTTTGAGATCGGAAGAGCGATCGGCCAGAATGATAAAGGCACATGCGTGATCGCGCGCACTCTTGCCAAAGCCAATTTTGTCAAAAAAACAGATGGGGACGCCGTCTATCTAACAGATAACGGACTTCGTTTGGTTCAGGCACTTCTTGAAGACTGTTAACCTTTGGGATTATTTTCGCTTTGTTTAAAAGTGAAGCCGTCAAACGATCATTTTCGTAACGTCACGAAAATGATCGTTTATGACTTATTCTCCGGGGCGCATGATCGGGAAGTAGAGAACGTCCCTGATCGAATGGGCCTTCGTAAAGAGCATCACCAAACGGTCGATGCCGATGCCAAGGCCGCCTGTTGGCGGCATTCCCTGACAAATCGATTCGATGAACTCTTCATCAAGGGGGGAAGCCTCTTCATCGCCGGCATCGCGCTTGCCTGCCTGTTCGACGAGCAGCTCTCTTTGTAAAATTGGATCGTTGAGCTCCGTATAGGAGTTGCAGAACTCTGATCCCAAAATGAACGTTTCAAAACGCTCCACCAGGCGGTCTTTGCGCTCTTTAGGATCTCTATGCAGTTTGCAAAGCGGCGTAGTTTCGATCGGATGGTCGATAATGTGATGCGGCTGGATCAAATGCTCTTCGACGAACTCTTCAAAGAAAAGAGCGATCAGAAGACCTCGGTTTGAGCTATTGATTTCTTTAGGATCGTTAGTTCCCCTATCAAGGAGAATTTTGCGCATTTGATCATCGCTCAAATTGTCGACGTCATGCTTGCCATACACTTTGATGCTCTCTTTCATAGAAAGGCGCTTCCAGGGAGCTTTCAAATCGATCGTTCTCTCCGAATCATCTACTTCTGATTTAAACGTAAGCTGGGTTGTTCCATAAAGAAGGACGGCGATTTGTTCGAACAGGTTCTCCGTGAGGACCATCATGTCGTTGTAGTCCCAATAGGCGGCATACGCTTCAAGTTCAGTGAACTCGGGATTATGCGTGCGATCAAGTCCCTCATTGCGAAACACCTTGCCCATTTCAAACACTTTGAGCAATCCTCCGACAATGAGTTTTTTGAGTGGGATTTCAAGAGAGATCCTAAGGAACATTTCCTGTTCTAAGGCATTAAGTTTTGTGATGAAGGGTTTAGCTTGAGCGCCGCCATAGACGTTTTGCAAAACGGGGGTCTCGACTTCCATGAATCCCAAGCGCTCAAAATAATCGCGAATAAAGCGGAGGATGCGAGAGCGCATCTGAAATACCGGAACGACCTCTGGGCTTGAGATGAGATCGAGCCAGCGTTTGCGATAGCGCACGCCTTTGTCGGCAAGACCGCTGTGTTTTTCAGGCAAAGGGAGAAGGGTTTTGCAAAGGAGGGTGACCCGTTTTGCAAATACGGTCAGTTCCCCTTTTTGGGTGCGGAAGAGGTTTCCCTCGACACCGATAATGTCTCCTAGGTCGATCTTTTTTTCGATGAATTTAAGAGCTGTCATCTCAGCATTCGGCTCAAACCCTTCAACCTGGGTCAGTTCGCGGTTGAACATCACCTGGATTCTGCCCGTCTCATCTTGGATGTGGCCAAAAGCATTTTTCCCCATCCCGCGGAAAAGGACGAGCCTGCCTGCGACGAGAACGGATTCCGTTTTACCTTCACCTGCATCTTCGCTATGGCCAATTTCCTTCCCTTCCCATTTGACATTCAGGTCGTGGGGGGTAGCGCTTGGCTTGAAAACGGCCGGATAGGGATCGATCCCCATCGCTTTTATCTCAGAGAGTTTATGGGAGCGGTTGATGAACTCTTCGTACTGATGGTATTCCGGATCTGTCATGATATTTTTACAAGTTTGAGTGATTGAGTTTCAATTTTATGGTTTTTGATCCAATTGCGCAAGGGGTTAAAAAAACGTTGAAAGGGGGTCGACATCTATGGAAAGTCTTGGCCCCTCTGTTCGTTTCTCTTCTTGTTTGAGGAGGGCAAGCAGCTGCCCCATTTTCTCCGCCTTGATGATGAACTGAAACCGGAATTCCCCCTTGATTTTTGCATGGCCGCACGGAACGACAGGGAGGATTTCGAAGTTCTGAGGGAGCTCTCGGATTAACCTGCTGCGAAGGGCCATGGCCCCTTCTTGAACAGTTTTAAGGTCTTTGCCGCGGAAGGTCAGTTTGACAAGATGGGTAAATGGAGGGTAGTGGAAAAGCTCGCGGACAGCGATCTCCTGTTCAAAAAAATCTTCGTAGTTTTGCTCTTTGGCAAGTTCGATCACCGTGTGGTCCGGCATCCTGGTCTGGATAATGACCTCGCCGCTGAGTGTGCTCCTTCCCGATCTTCCTGCGACCTGGGTAAGCAATTGAAATACCGTTTCACTGGCTCTAAAGTCGGGGATTTGCAAACTGCCGTCCGCGTTGAGAACTCCGACGAGTGTTACTTGAGGAAAGTGAAGGCCTTTAGCAATCATTTGCGTGCCGATCATGACATCTGCCTTTCCGGCCCTAAACCCTTTGAAAAGCATTTCATGACTTCCCTTGTGGCGCGTCGTATCAGCATCGAGCCTTAAGGTTCTGATTTCAGGGAAGACAGCGTGCAGGGCTCTTTCCACCATCTCCGTTCCCACTCCTTTGAACTTGAGAGAATCTTCTTTTTTGCAAGAGGGACATTCCCGTGGAGGAGGGGAGAGGCGGTAATCGCACAAGTGACATGCCAAGACGTTGTCACTTAAGTGGAAGGTCAAATTGACATCGCAGTGGGGACACTGGATGACGTGCGTGCAGCTGCCGCACATTTGCGCTGTGTGGTAGCCTCTGCGGTTTAAAAACAGCATCACCTGCTCGCCGATCTCTACACGTTTTGCAATGGCATCGAGAAGAGGCTGAGAAAAAAGGGTGAACCCCTTATTTTTCAGAACTTCTTCCTTCATATCGACGATTGTCACATGGGGCATAGAAGCGTGATCCGCCCGATTTTTTAAAACGCTGAGCTGATATTTCCCTTTTTTTGCGTTGTAGTAACTTTCGATGCTTGGCGTCGCGCTTCCGAGGACTACAGTTGCATTTGCAAATTTCCCCCGCATCACTGCGACATCTCTTCCGTGATAGGTAGGCTCTTCGTCGGTTTGTTTGTAAGAGGATTCATGCTCTTCATCGACGATGACAAGACCTAAATTCTGAATGGGACTGAAAACTGCAGATCTGGCTCCGATTGCAATCATCACTTTTCCACTTCGGATCTGATGCCATGCGTCGTGTCGCTCACCATGGGACAAGCGGTGATGGAGGATAGCGATCTTTTCATGGAACCTGCTTTTCAACCTTTCGATCATTTGTGTTGTGAGCGCGATCTCGGGAACGAGGAATAACACTCCCTTTTTAAGCGCGAGAGCATGCTCCATTGCTTGAAGGTACACTTCTGTTTTTCCACTGCCCGTCACTCCATGAATGAGCCTCACCTCGAAGCGGTTTTCATCGAGGCTTGATTTGATTTTTGTAAGGGTTTCAAGCTGCTCTTCATTTAAAATCTTAGGCTTGGTTGGGAAATACTCCTCATCTGTCAAAATCGATCTGTCGATTTGCACCTTTTGACAAAGCAGGATTTTCTTTTTGATCAAAGTCTCAACCCCGCTGCGCGACACTTTTGTGATTTCGAGAAGTTTTGATAGGAGCACCCCTTTCGGAGATTGGAGCACAGCATCGAGGATCGTTGCTTGCGTTGGATGGGAAGCTCTCAGCTCGGTGCAAATGGAGGTCAAAGCATTTTGGGAGAGGTTAGATTTGATGAGCAGTTGTTCTTTTACTTTAGCTTTTCCCCGAACGCTGGGAGGAAGAAGGGTTTTGAGAACTTTCCTAAGCGGGGTGCAGTAATAATTGGAGATCCACGCAGCCAGTCGAAATTGCTCTTCTGTGATATGGGTCGTATCAGAAAGCACTTCTGCAATTTGTTGCAATTTGGCAAAGGGGCTCGTCTCTTTGAGTCCAATTACCGTACCCTGGCGGCTAGAATTCCTAACGGGAATTTTTACACGCGAGCCTGACAAGACCTTTCCGATGAGGTTGTCTGGAATCTGGTAATCGAGAGGTTTATCAAGAGCGTCATCGAGAATTACTTCTGCGATCTTAAACCTAAAAACGGCAGTTGGAGACGGCAAATTGACACAATCTTTTGAACCAGAATCGGTTCCGACAGGGGGCCCCTTCACCATTTGGGAATGTGAGCCCTCTGTCGGAACCGATTCTGATTCAAAATCTTGTATCACTTTGCCATCTCGAACTTCCGTTTTTAGGTTAAATACTGACATAGGGTTTTCCAAAGGGCGGCTTTATGCTCGATTGATTTGTAAGTGGATGCAGGAGAAAGCGCGACAAGCGGCGTTTTATCTAGAAAAAATTGAGATTGTGCGGGGATCGCTTTGTAAAAGCGCATTAGCTCTGGAAGTTTTTGCATGCCATCGGATGCGATGATCAGGCGGAACTCATTTTTTTGCAAAAAGAGGTCCCAGCGATTTTCTTTTTCCAATCTTTCTGCGGGGAGAATTTTCGCTTTCCCCAAATTTTGGTCCACAGCTTTGCCAAGAGTTTTTAAGAACTCGAGCGTTTCTGTATCTGTTGTGCATGCGAGGAGGATTACTTCTGCTCCTTCCACTTTTTCTTTCCATGCAGTAGCTACCCTTTTAGCGACCGCATCATCTGGAACTTCATCTGTAAGTTTGATATGAGGGGCGACCCGGAGCAGTGTCTTTTTTATAGGGGAGAGTTCATTTAAGGTTGATGGAACTTCCTGCGCTTTTTTGGGTTGTTCGATGACAGCATCTTGTTGCACAGGCGGAGGAGGACTCCTTTTTTGTGGTGTTGGCTGAGCAGGCGCTGGGGGATTTGGCTTAAGAGTTTCAACGCTTTTTGCCATAGGAGCTGCCGGCATGGTCTTCGGCATAGGAGGTTCTGTCTTTTCGATCACTACTTTTGGAATAGGGGAAGCGCTCTTCTTAAAAAAAACACTCTCATCAGCGCTTGCAAATAACGTCTGTTTTGGAAGAAGCGGGTCTTTCAAATAAAGCAGAGTGTCAGAAATGAGCTTATGCAGCGGATCAGGCATGGAGTTCTGTAAGCAAAAGTTTAAATTCGGGGATTTGGGAAAAGAATCCGCGCTGATGATACTGGTCGCACATTTTTTCTCCCAGAGTTTCCAGTCCGCAAGGGTGGATTTTAAGAATAAAACTGTGGAGATACCCTTTTCCTCCCAAAGATTCAATGGTCTCACGGTTCTTAAGCAGAAAATAGAGCAAGTTCTCATTCTCTTTGCAAGCTTCGATGAAAGGCTCTATGCAAAGATAAATCTTTTGAATGAGCTGCTCGAGATCTTGGCTGGAGATCCCCTTTTTTTTGGAAAGAGCTTCAAAAGTTTTGGAAAGAGTTTTTGTAAACTTATTCACGCTTCTTAAGCTATCCGGAAAACTCTTTTTGAGTAGCGGGGCAAGCTCCTCAATTTTGTTGAGATGTCCGATCTTTGCTCCCCAATCATAGGGAAAAAAGCGGGGCGGAGGGGAAATGAGCGCCTCCCAATTTCCAGAGCTTGCAGCATGATAAGATGCGATGATTTCTGAGGACAAAAATTGGATCAGTAGAGCGCGATTATGTTTTTCCCCGAGTGAGTGCGGAGAAAATAGCGATAAACACTGACTGCTTTGCATCTATTGTACCTTTTCACATTCATCTAGTTTTCGATCACTATGTCAAAATAAAAAATGTATGACAACAGAGATTTTTAACCACTTTTTTGTCTCTCCTGATATGGTACGAAAAAAGGTTCATAGTGATGAAATGGTGGTTATTTCTAACGCTCTTGCTGACGCATCCTCTCATTGCCAAAGAGCCGCAGCTAAGCTGTGAAAGAAAAATTGGCAAAATGACCTGGGAGGGAATGGAGTTTCACAGGTACCGCCTCCGCGCTGAAAATTTTCCTCCTAAGCAAACATTTCAATTGATCGTTAAAAGTTTTGATGGAACAGAGACGGAGACATTCAAATACCTAGCGAATAAGAGAGGGCATCTCATTCTTATTCCCCCTGAAGGGCCCAAAAGCGATATCTATGCAGTATGTCCTGCTAAACGGGGAGAGCGCCTCACTTTCCTCATGAAATCCCTTGAAGAGGGAAAAATGTATGCCGCAGAACTCGTTCCCTTCCCCCTTGAAATCCGCTCGAAAAAAGGGATCAAGCTCAACTTGGAGCTCTATGGCGAACAAGGTGAGAAGTTTTTGCTTTCTGGGCACGGATTCAAACCCAAAGAAGCAGTTAGCCTAGCCCTGCACGCAGATGGGAAACAGTTCGATCTAGACGTGGAAGTAACGCAGCTCGGTGATTTATTTACTCAAATAGTATTGCCCACAGATTCCGCTGGAGGAGAGGCAAAACTGATCCTAACTCGTAAAAATGAAGAGGTGGTCTTTCCCTTTGAGTGGGGAGAGCCTGCTTTAAAATATGCCGGTGCTTGCTGTTTTGAAATCAAATAGCTGCGATATTTTCAGGTGGCGTTAGTTTTCTATAACTCATGTTTGTACGCAAAAATGAGTTATAGAACAAGGTTCTATAACTCATTTGCTAGGGAATTCGGCATGAATTCCAACAGGAATTAATGCCGACAAGCTTTGCTAGATATGGATTGCGATTATTTTTTAAATCAGACTCATTTTATTGAATCTGAAATGAGACTGTCTATATACGGTCTTTCGATCCTGTCATAATAAGCCCGTTCTCTCCAGTTTTCTTGCTTTGTCCAGTTAGGTGAATGTTGACGCTTAGATACAACGAAATCAACATCATCCCAGAAAAGTTTTTGGCTCCATATTGGTTGGGCCTGAGAGCAGACTGGAATTACGTTAGGTCCTTCCTCGGTAGGAGAATTTTCAGAATGAGTGACTTTCCTTGTGTCAAAAAACTCCCGAAATTCGCTTTTATCTTTTTTCCCAAGTATTTCCTCAGAGGAACTCTCGACATTGCTCTTGTCACCACTTTCTGAAGTATCTATTTCGGAAAAATCTTTTGGAGGATGGACCTCTTCGGAACGAGGCATTGCATTTGGCGTTTGGCTGTTGTCAGGATGTGCTTCTTTGTTCCAAATATCTAGTTCGACAGCGAGAGGGGATGGCATCAAAAAGAGAACAAGAACAAATAATGATAGGGGAGCAGCGAAGTGAAATATGCAAAAGATTGCAGCAAAGCAAAGGATCAGGAAAAGTGCTCCCAAGGCTCTAGCGCATAGTTTGCTTTTTTCAGTCCATCTGGATGTGGAAATGTCAGTAACTGATTTTGTGGTTAAATCAAGCGAATTTTTGCTCTCTAATTTGGATTCGATAATAGGTTTTACAACAGCATTTACAGTACTATCTAAATTTGAGCTTTCGGTTTCAGGTTTTTTAGTCCCTGAATGCTTGATCGCCCCTGTGAATAGATGATATTCTGTATTTGTAGCCATAATTAAGCCTTTATTATTTTTATAACTTAATTTTAACATAATCTTAATAATACATCAATGAATTGACGCAAATTAAATTAGTTAATTTGAGATTTATTAAACTAAAGACGTAAGTTCTTAATTATCAGTGGAAAAGAGAGAATCTGCATAGGCGGAGGGGTCGAAGGGCTCGATATCGCCAGCGCCCTCCCCGGTGCCTATCCAGCGGACGGGGATCCCGAGCTGCTGGTAAATGGAGAGGACGATGCCCCCTTTGGCTGAGCCGTCTAGCTTAGCCAGGACGATGCCGTTTAGGGGGGTGGCCTCATGGAAGACCTGGGCCTGGTCGATAGCATTTTGACCGGTTGTCGCGTCAAGGACAAGGAGGGTCTCGTGGGGAGCGCCGGGGATGACTTTGCTTAAGGTTCGGCGAATTTTTTCGAGTTCCTTCATGAGGTCGGTTTTATTTTGGAGTCTTCCTGCAGTGTCAATGAGGACAACGTCGGAGCCGCGCGATTTAGCTGCTGTCAGTGCGTCAAAGGCAACAGCGGAAGGATCTGCGCCATGTGTCGATTTGACGATGTCGATTTTGAGCCTGTCAGCCCAGGTAGAGAGCTGCTCGATCGCGGCAGCGCGAAATGTGTCGCCGGCAGCGAGGAGCACTTTTTTGCCTTCTTTTTGGAATCTGCTCCCGAGTTTTGCAATCGATGTCGTCTTGCCGCTTCCATTGACGCCGACGATGAGGATGACGTAAGGATCGCCAGCTGTTGGAACTTTAGGTTCAACATTGTTTGTCTTACTTAAAATGGAGAGAGTCTCATCGTGGAAGATCTTGAGGATTTCCTTGATGTCGTTTGTGGGTTTTGTGCGAAGAGAGGATTTGAGGTGTTCGACAAAAGAAGTGGAGCATTTTGTGCCTAAATCTGCTTCAAATAGGATCTGCTCGAGCTGATCAAAGGTCTCATCGTTCCACGGCTTGCCAAATAGGGCTTTGATGCGTGATGAGAGTATGGAGCGCGTTTTGCTAAGAGCTCCCTTGATCTTTTCGTAACCACTTTTGAGAAAATTAAGCATACGGTTTTTGAAGATATTAATTGATGGAAAAGCCATTCTAGCAGATAAGGAAATTGAAGTAACCTTCAAATGAGCAACGCCTCGGGGTATCCATGAACACGCACGAATATCAGGCCAAAGAAATTTTAAAACGGTATCACATCCCGATTCCGGAATTCGAGGTGGCGAGCAAAAATCACGATATAGATCGTATCATCAAACATTTGAAGCTAAAAGAAGCTGTCATCAAAATTCAGGTGCATGCCGGGGGAAGGGGAAAAGCGGGCGGTGTCAAATTTGCTAAAACGCCGGAAGAGATCATCAAGGTCGGTGAACAACTTCTCGGAATGAAAATGGTGAATAATCAAACGGGCCCGGAAGGGGTGATCGCGCATAAAGTCCTCATTTCAAAACCGCTCGACATCAAAAAAGAATACTATCTCGGCGCTGTCATTGACAGAGATAAGGCAGAACCCATTCTGATCGCTTCACCGGAAGGTGGGATGGAGATTGAAGAGGTTGCGGAAAAACATCCGGAGAAAATCCTCAAACTTCCGATTGAGCTCGATGGTTCTGTGAGAGGATACCGTTTAGTGCACCTTTGCAAATTTATGGGATGGACAGGGGAGATGGCCAAAACGGGTCAGATAATTGCAAGAGGCGTTGCGAAGGCCTTTATGGATACGGACGCAACACTTTTAGAGATCAACCCGCTGATTGAATCCAAAGATGGAAAACTCTGGGCGCTAGATGCCAAACTCTCGATCGATGATAACGCACTTTTTCGTCAGAAGGAGATCGCTGGATTTTACGATCCTACGCAGCAATCGGAAAATGAAGTCCTCGCTAAAGAGCAGGATTTAGCGTATATCGCTCTCGAGGGAAATATCGGCTGTATGGTCAATGGAGCAGGCCTTGCAATGGCGACGATGGACATCATTAAGTACAACGGCGGCAAACCATCGAATTTCCTCGATGTTGGAGGAGGCGCCTCTAAAGAAAAAGTTGCGGCGGGGTTTAAGATCATTTTGAGCGATCCGAAGGTTAAGGCGATCCTCGTCAATATTTTTGGCGGGATCATGAACTGCGCAACCCTTGCAGAAGGAATCATCGCAGCTGTCAAAGAAATGGGGATCAAAGTTCCACTTGTTGTGCGAATGGAAGGCACAAATGTGGAAGAGGGGAAAAAGTTACTTGAAAAATCCAAGCTAGCGATCATTACAGCAGATGCGCTTGCAGAAGCTGCTGAAAAAGTATGCGCAGTGCTCAAAGGGGGAAAATAAATAAGTGGCGATTTTAATCAATAAGAAAACCAAAGTGATCACACAAGGGATTACTGGCCAAGCAGGTCAGTTCCACACTGAGCAAGGTTTGTTATACGGAACCAAATTCGTCGGAGGCGTGACGCCTGGCAAAGGGGGCCAAGAGATTTTAGGATTGCCGGTCTTTGATACGGTCCTCGAAGCAAAAAAACATACTCATTGCGATGCGACGGTCATTTTTGTGCCGGCTCCTTACGCAGCAGACGCGATCATTGAAGCAGAAGATGCCAAAATTCCGCTGATCATTTGCATCACGGAAGGAATTCCCGTGCGCGATATGTTAGAAGTTTCCCGCATCATGCGCGCAAGCAAACACTCCCGGCTTATCGGGCCAAATTGCCCCGGAGTCATCACTCCTGACGAATGCAAGATCGGCATCATGCCGGGCTACATTCACAAGCGCGGAAAAATTGGAATCGTTTCCCGTTCGGGAACTCTCACTTATGAAGCGGTATGGCAAACGACGATCTTAGGACTTGGACAGTCGACCTGCGTTGGCATTGGAGGAGATCCTCTTAACGGTACTAACTTTATCGACGTTCTCAAACTCTTCCAAGAAGATCCAGAGACTGAAGGGATTTTGATGATCGGAGAGATCGGCGGCGACGCAGAAGAACAGGCTGCTCACTGGATTAGGCACCACTGCTCAAAACCAGTAGCTGGTTTTATCGCCGGAGTGACAGCGCCCGCCGGAAAACGGATGGGGCATGCAGGAGCGATCATTTCTGGTGGAAAAGGGGATGCAAAAAGTAAGATAGATGCGCTTCAAGCTGTCGGCGTTTTAGTTTCAGAGTCTCCTGCCCTCATGGGAGATACCATGTTAAAAGCGATGAAAGGAAAAAAATCATGATATTGCGATTCAATGGAAAGATTCCCGTTACGATCCATCCCACTTTTTGGATATTTGCCGCTTTGATCGGCTATTTCAACAGCCAGAGTTTTATTGGGACTTTGATCTGGGTGGGGATTATTTTTGTATCGGTGCTTTTCCATGAATTCGGACACGCGCTCACCGCATCGCTGTTTGGTCAAAAACCGCGCATTGAGCTTGTAGCGCTTGGCGGCCTCACTTACCATAACGGTCAAAATCTCTCTTTCTGGAAACAGTTTTTTATCGTCCTCAATGGTCCGATCTTTGGTTTTATGCTTGCGATCCTGGCGACCCTTCTTCTCCACGTACCCGCTCTTTCTCAAGGGATGCCGGCTGTTATCCTGGAATGGACTCGCCTTGTCAATATTTTCTGGACAGTTGTCAATTTACTTCCCGTCGTTCCTCTCGATGGAGGACAGCTTCTTCGCATCGTTTTGGAATGGATCTTCGGTCTCAAAGGATTTAAGTATGCGATTGTGACAAGTATCGTATTTTCCGTTGCGATCAGCGTTTTCTTTTTCCTCACCCAGAATCTTTTCATCGGAGCGCTTTTCTTCCTGCTTGCGTATCAGAGTTTTGAGACATTTCGTCAAACGCGCCACCTCTCAGAAACTGATCGCGATGAAAAGTTGCGCGATCAACTCGAGAAAGTGGAAGAGCTGATGCAAATCGGTAAAAAAGAAGAAGCGTACCTGCAATGTCAAGACATCCGCAACAAAGCCAAAAAGGGGATGATCTTTGAGCTTTCAACGCAGTATTTAGCTTTTTTAAAATATGAAAAAGGCGACATCAAAGATTCCTACGATCTGCTTCGCTCCATCCAAAGCGAGCTCGGCGGAGATGGTCTCTGTCTTCTACATAAAGTCGCCTTTGAGCAAAAAGATTTTCCCCTCGTCGTAGAGCTTGCCGGCACATGCTTCCAAACTCTACCCACCGTCGACATAGCCCTTCGCAATGCCTTTGCCCATGCACAGCTTAACCAGGTAGCGCCTACCGTCGGTTGGCTCCAAACAGCGATCAATGAGGGCCTCGTCAATGCTAAAGAGGTCCTCTCCAACCACGTTTTTGACCCCATCCGCCAGGACAGCTCCTTCCAGGAGCTCCTCAAATCCCAAGCTCCTGAGGCCTAAAAAGGCCTCTTATTAGCATATCTCCCTGGTTTTAAACCTTTTGCGAAAAGTTTCTCTTAGCTTTCTTCAATTTATTAAAATAATATTTATTAACCTTTATATTAAAAACCTGATTGTGTTACAATTGAATTAGTAGATAATAAGTAATTAATAGGAGGTAATTATGAAGATCGGATTTTTAAAGTCGTGGTTTAAAGGGGATGATTTGGCTGCTTTAGTGAATGAAAAGAGTGGTATTACGCTTGGCAATGGGCCTATCACAAACCTAGATTTGAAAGCCAAACAGATATATGGGCAATGTATATTAGAAGGGAAGTTTAACGGGTGGTTCAAAGACTCAAGGATCAGCGCAATAAAATCTACCTTGAAGGATTTAGACAGACAGAAAAATGCCTTGAAACTAGCCAACTTTATGAAGAAAGAGGTGTTTAGATACAACAGCCAATTTCCGAATCAAAATTTCGATGAATATGTTAAAACTCGAAAAGATGAAATCATTGAAAATAGAATCTATCCCGAACTTGATAAACGTGAGATCTCAGTAGCTTTTGAACGGTTCTCGTCGCTTAATAGATTGTTTTTTATATCGAATGTTTTTTATCGTATGTATGAAATTGAAAATAGTATTGAAATGAATACGGGATTAAAAGATGTTAAGATCACAAATCCACGAATCATTGATCCTGAGTTAGCGAAATCTGTGTTTAATATTATGAACCCGAGTTATAAAGTCTTAAAAAATGCGAAAAAGGTGTATGATCCTGTTTCGGCAAGAAAACTCTTAGCTGATTATACTAAAGATATTAAAGAAAAATATTAAAGACGTGTAATTCAATTAAATGCGACCAGTTATTTTGACTGGTCGCGATTTTTCTAAATCCTTCCCTCATATCCATGCAGATCAAGCACATTGAAGTTTTGCTGCGAATGCATTTTAAAAAGCAACGATCCGCATTGAAGATGCGAATTATCAGTGCATCAGCTTAAATTCCAATGTGACGCCTGAAGTTCTTCGCGCGGCTAAAATCTATGTCGAGCAAAGACTGGAAGTTCCTACGCCTCCAAAACAACAGAAAAAACCTACAAAACCTGTGCAGCAGACTGCAACTGTGTAATGTAAAAATGTATGGCTCCATTTGATCTCAAATGGAGCCTTGCGCATTCTTTGATCGTTCACTTATAAATCTTTTCATTTAAGCCATCTCCAGATATAAAATTCTTACTTGGGTACTTGATGCAAGCTGCAGAGCTGCGTTTGGTTCTTTTGGAATTTTTTTAAGGAGATTTTCCCATGACGTCTAAATTTTTCCGTTCTTTGACTGCATTCTCTCTTGTATTTAGCTTTCCACTATTTGCTGATGAGCCTTTAGAGTTTGAAGATGAGATCGCAAGTAGCGATGAGCCTTCTCGAAAAAATGACCACATTGCTTTTCCGCAAAAAAACTCAGACACTAGCGCTTCTGGCCAGAAAACGGATGAATCTGCTCCCAAAAAAATTAAGGCCCATTTTGCCGGCGCTAAACGCCCAGAGGAACCTGCCGTTCCAAAAAAATCCAGGAAGATCAAGAACGAGTGGTTTTTCAGCAAGACGCAGCCTAAGGGCGATAAAAAAGTAGCTGCGGCCCCTAAGGAAAAAGAAGTTAATGAGATCCCATCTGATCGCCCTTTTTATATAAGTTCGGATGGTATGCATGCGTCTGATTTTGCAACTTTTGCTTCTTCAACGATCGCAGATAATAACAGGTCCGCTCAAGGGTCAAATGGGACCGGGTCGCAGGAGATGACAGAAGGGCAGGAATATCCGATGACTGGATTTGCTGCGCCGCGCGGCCATGTTTTTCTGACGGGGGAGTGGCTCTATTGGAGAACGCGTCAGGAAGGGATGGAGTTTGCGACATCGAGAGAGATCCATTTTGATTTCCAATCGGGATTTAGAGTGGGCATTGGCACGCATCTCCCAGATTTTGATGGATGGACCATTGACACCAATTACACTAATTTTCGCCCTAAAGGCTCTAAGAGCGTTCACCATTCTGCATACCCGCTATTTCTTTTTAGAGGCGGGGAATTTGGCCCTTGCAACGTGACCGATGCGCATGGCCGCTGGAAAATCGATTTCCAAAACCTCGATGTGGAATTTGGCAAGTCCTACTATTTGACGAAAACACTTGTGTTCTCTCCCTTTTTTGGCTTCAAAGGCGCATGGATCGATCAGCATGCCAAGTTTCGTTATGAAGGGGGATTTGTTCCTGAAGGAGAGAGTTTCCGCACGCGCTTTAAAAACGACTTTAAGGGAGCGGGACCTCTTATCGGCACGGAGATGAACTGGCAGCTAGGTATGGGCTTTAGCTTTTTTGGAGATATCGCAGCTTCTGTTCTCGCCGGGCATTTTGAAAATAAACAAACTCAGCATCAAATCGATGATGTTGAAACGGTTCACTTTGAGAACAATTTCAATCTTGTAAGTCCAATGCTTCAAATGGCAGCCGGCGCTGCCTGGGACCGTAACTTTCACGAAGATAAGTGCCATTTTGGACTGAGCCTCGGCTTTGAAACTCAGTACTGGTGGAGCCAAAATCAAACAGAGCAGTTCACAAGCACTGCCTGTCCCATTTACGTGCGTCAAAATGGGGACCTTGCTTTCTATGGTCTGACACTTCGTGCAAGACTTGATTTCTAGATTTTGATTTTTAAGAGTTCATCCCAAGATGTCGTGTAGCGGGGAGAGACGTTCCCCCGCTGCATTTTCCAGGGCTGCCGAAGGCCTTCTGCTGCAAAGCGCACACTGCCACTCCTAAATTTCTGATTGAGACTATCGACCACCTGCATCGCTTTTTTCTGCTTGCCTGTTTGTTTTTCATTGGAAGCAAAGAGGTCTGGCTGATAGCTGTTTTGAGGGGAGAATCCTCCCATGATGATGCCGACTTTTTTGTAGATGTAGCCTGGGCGGAAGATTTTGCGAAGGGCTTCTTTGGCCTCTGTAATGAGCTTGGGAGTGAATGCTGTCGGTTCATCCAGAGTGAGGGTCCAGCTATTGCTGTAGGATTGCTCGCGGAAGGAAGAGGTCGCCAGAAAAACTGTTAAAAAGGAGGGGAGAAGCTCTTCGTTGCGAAGTTTTTCGGCGGCATTTGCGGTGTAAGAGGAGAGAGCTTCTTCGATCTCTGTGAGTTTTGTGACGTGGCCTCCAAAGGACCTTGAGCAGGTGATCGATTTTCGAGGTGTGGGCGTTTCATTCCAATCGAGACAGGGGATTCCTCTAAGTTCATACGCTGTGCGCAGCAGGGTGACAGAAAACCGTTTTTTGATCCAATGGTCTGGAGCATCTCGAAAGGCTTTTGCATTGTGAATGCCTGCATTTGTCAGCGCCAAACTGAGATTTCTGCCGATTCCCCAAATTTCTCCAACGTTTAAATTTTCTAAGGTAGAACTTGCATGCTCAACTTCTGAAAATGCAAAGATGCCATCCCTTTTTTTAGCGATGTCGTTCGCTACTTTGGAAAGCGTTTTTGTGGTCCCAATGCCGATCGAAACAGGTATCCCCGTCCATTTGTAGACGGTATCTTTAATCTCCTGGGCAGTGGCGGTTGGGTCGGAGCTCTCTATGCGTAAAAAGGCTTCATCGATGGAGTACTCTTCCATATCGGGGGAGAAATGAGAGAGAACTTGCATCACGCGCTGCGACATGTCTCCGTAGAGTGTGTAGTTGGAAGAGAGGACGTGGACTTTTTGCGCTTTGAAGATTTCAGCGTACTGATAGGCGGGAGCGCCCATGGGGATTTGCAGGGCTTTGGCTTCTTTCGATCTTGCTACGACGCAGCCGTCGTTGTTCGAGAGAACGACAACGGGTTTTTTATTCAGATTTGGATTGAAGACCTGCTCGCATGAGACATAGAACTGGTTGCAATCGATGAGAAAATATTTAGGTAGCTTTGTGGATGACATAGGTGACTACTCCCCAGACCTGGAAGTCGCTGCCTTCCTTGATTTGCAGTATAGGGTAAGCGGGATTTTCGGGAACAAGAGAGATGCGCCCTTCTTGCATCTTGAGGCGTTTGACGGTGAACTCGCCATTGAAGATCGCGACGACGATTTTGCCATCAGTGGGTTCCAGGGAGCGATCGACAACGAGGGTGTCTCCGGAGGAGATGCCGGCCCCTTGCATCGAGTCACCGGAAACGCGGACAAAAAATGTCGCAGCGGGATGGGTGATCAAAAGCTCATTGAGATCGATTGCTTTATCGAGATAGTCTTCCGCAGGGGAGGGAAATCCCGCCTGAACGGTTTGCAAGTAGAGAGGCAGAGGCAAATAGATCTTTGCCTCTGCTTTATCTTTAGATGTCATTATTCGACTTTAATGGAGTAGAACTTGGTCGCATTGCCTTGGCGAACAAGAAGGAGGATCCGCTTGTTCTCGGGCTGGCTAAGCGCTTCATTGAATTCGTCGACAGAGTTCACTTTTTTGTGGTTCACTGCCTGGATAAGGTATCCGGGTCTAAGTCCTGCCATTGCAGCAGCCGAGCCGGGCTTGATCTTGCTAATGACGACGCCTTCTTCTCTCTGGGTAAATCCAAGCTGTTTGGCGAGGTCAGGAGTCAGCGTATCGATCTCCATTCCCAACTTCTGGATGATACTTCCGCTAGCTGTTGTGTTTATGTTAGATGTGCCAAGGGTTACAGGGATAGAAACAATTTCTCCCTTGCGATTGACCTTCAGCGCGACGGTCGAGCCCGGGCTCATTAGCGAGATTTCGTTTCTAAATCCTTGGAGTGACCTGACCGGCGTTTTGTTGTACTCGATGATGATGTCGCCCTGTTTCAAACCTGCTTTGTCAGCGGGGGAATCTTTGACGACCTCGGAGATAAGGGCGCCTTCGGGTTTGGGAAGGTTGAAGGCATCTGCGATGTCTTTGTCGACGGGCTGCAGACTCACGCCCAAAAATCCTCTAGTGACAGAGCCTTTGTCGATGATTTGGGCCATGATGTTTTTGGCCATATTGCTTGGAATTGCAAAACCAATTCCCATGTAGCCGCCGCTGCGCGAGACAATTGCGGTATTGATCCCGATCACATCTCCCTTCAAGCAGAGCAGGGGACCGCCCGAATTACCGGGATTGATCGCAGCATCTGTTTGGATAAAGTCTTCAAAGTCGGTGATCTTGAGGTTCTGTCTTCCTTTAGCGCTGACGACGCCAACTGTTACGGAAGCTTCGAGCTGAAAAGGGCTTCCAATTGCAATGACCCACTCGCCGATGTCGAGTTCTTCAGAATCTCCCAGATTGAGAAAGGGAAAGTCTTTTCCTTCGATTTTAACAATAGCAATGTCGGTCTGCGGATCGGAGCCAACAAGTGTTGCATCGATTTCTCTGCCGTCATTGAGAACAGCTGTGATTTTATCCGCCCCTTTGACAACGTGCGCATTGGTCATGATGTAGCCATCTGAAGTGACTAGAAATCCCGACCCCTGGCTAAACTGGGGTTGAGGTTTTTGCGGCTGACCTCCGCGGAAAGGGGAGCCAAAGAAGCGGTTAAAGAAGTCTTCGTTATTGAAATCGTAAGGGTTCTGATAGCCGAAAGGATAGCCGTTTTCGTCTTGATCAGGAGAGTTGCTCTGTATTTTGATAAAGACAACCGCAGGCGTTGCTTTTTTTGCAACAGCGGTAAAAGCCTTCGATGTCTGTTCCGGCGAGCAGACGCAGTTTTCTTTAGCGTTTTCATTTGCAGCAAACGCTTGAGGTGTGGATAGCAATGCAGCGCAAGTAGTGGCGACAAGAGAAAGGGAAATTGCACGTGACATGTTTTACTCCTTATTAATTGCGACAACATACTTATAACCGAGATGCTGTCTAAATTGCAAATCCCTATGTTCATAGATCACACTCTACGCCCAGCGCGATTCAAGAAATAGCCTGAGGTTGCGTCAAAACTCCGCCCACCCAAATTCACATTTTCTGGATGGGCGCAAAAACAAAGCAAAAAAATCCACAGCCTAGACTTCGCGGATAGATTCATGGTCTGCGCATTGGATGGGTTTAAAATTAAAAAAGACGTTAACGGTATTTTATTGTATTACGCCTAAAAAGTAATTCAGTTTACTAACATGTGAATTAGTGATATAATTAAAGTAGAGATTCTCGTTAATATCAATTGAAGTAAAATCAAATAAAAAAGGTTTAATATCATGTCAATTATTACAAACAAAAACACAGTTATAAGCAGAGATGAAAGGATAGTGTTGGATTGGATTAAAAATACCAATGCATTTGATGACAAAGAGAATTTATTATTTAGAAGAATTTCGAATAATGTGAAATTAATGAGTAAAGAAGAAATTTCATTACTTGCTAGACTAATTACAGATGAAACTTTAATAAGTAAAGGCCAAGCTTCACTGCTGAATATTGTGATAAAAAACAAATCACTATAGTCGCTTAAAGGCCCTCCAAGAGGGCCTTTTCATTCCATTCAAAAATATGTTTAATTGATTTTTATCATTGATTTACATATATTAACTTAAATTAAGTTAATGGCATGTAATGGATTCATATTTACTTCCGAATTATCAACTGTCTTGTATAGAGCTTCTACAGTCTCTTGTCGTTTCTGAGTATGGTTTGAGGCATTTAAGCGAAGCTAATCAGCGGCCAGAGCGCATGTGGGGACACAGACTGATCGCCCTGGTTGAATTTATCCCAGTTCTTGGCCAGCTTGCTATGATCGTGGAGTGGATTGTTTCCCAAATTTTGAGAGATCCCCTGGATTTAAGCCAAAGGAATGAATGGCTCTTTAGGGGCAGCCAGAACGGGTGCCAAGGTCCAGCTCCTCAAGATAGGGTTTTGCGCGTTGTTGAACAGATCGACCGCATTTGCCCAGCAGGAATTTATTTCAATCGAAATAAGGCGATAGGGAGAGTTGAGGGGGGAGCCTGCACTGCAATGGCGTTTGATTTTGCAGATGCATTTTTTAAAATGAGAAAAGTTCATGTCAAAACATCTCCGCATTTGCCGGATGCATTCTTAAACGGCATTCGAGGTTTGGGGAGGCAATTTGAGTCTAGCTCGGAACAGTCGCGCATCCGTCAGGCGGCATTTAACACGATTGAAGTAAGAGGCGTTCTTGCTGGGACCGATATTGCAAAAAATAAGGTACAGGCCCTCGCCAATTTGCATGGATTCAAAGTAGACCATTCTTCTTCCGAAATAGCAGTGAATCAAATGGGCTCAGAGCAAGCGGTTAATGCAGCAGTGGCAGGGTTGCCAGATGGTCTTTATCTGCTCAGGACAATCAAGCCGATCAACAATGAAAGGCTGGAAGAGCATGGCCACTCGATGATTTATGTCAAAGAGCAGCAAGAGGGGTTCTTCTACGACCCAAATTATGGGGTGAAATACATGAAAAATGTCAATCAATCCCCAGAGATTTTTAACGCCCTTGCGGCTTGTTACTCTCAATTCGAAACTTCCAGAGCTCGTTTTTTTCGACTAGCCTAATACTAAATCGGAAAAACGGGAAGCGCTTTGTTTTCAGAAATGAGCTGAGCGTTTTCTTTTTCCAGCAATTCTTTCCCCGCAAAAGAGACGATGACCCCTTCTTCTTTTTTAGGGAGAAGTTCCATCTCTACAGCGTGTTTGAGATCATGGGTTGTGAGACGAAGAAGGCGATCGCGGAATTCTTGGCGCATCTGTTTTGTCTTGCCGTTTCTCAGCCAGGTATAAGCTGTAAGAGCTCTGCTGCCGGGAGAAATAGGGACATCGAATTGCTGGATGATGCCCAGTTTTGCCTCTTCCAAGTCCTGATCGGTAAAATGGCCGGATGCAATTTCCTCGATGGCGTTGTGGAATGTATGCAATGAAGATTGGATATGGGGATCTCGGTAGGAATGGAAGTTAAAATGTCCGAGCGATGAGCTGTAGGTAGCTCCGCATCCGTAGGCGCCCCCCTGTTCCCTGATTTTTCGATGCAAGATTTTGTTGTCTAAAAGAATTGCAGCTACTGTCAGCGCCGGAGAATGGGGATGCAAGTAAGTGACTGCCTTAAACGCTTCCACATTAAAGGCCACTTGGGAGGGGATGATCCGCGCTTGTGACATCACAGGCTGGATGGGATAGTCGATCTTCCAAGGAGTGAAGGAAGAGGAGGTTTGGATTTTTCCAAGACTGTAGAATTCTTCTTTTTGCAAATCTTCGAGCATTTCTTTAGAACAGCTGAGAATAAGTTCGGGATTATGGAAAGTAAAGAGCTGTTCTTTGAGAGAAAGGAGCTTGTCGATGAGTTTGGGGATGTTTTTGGAGAGGTCTTTGCAAATCTCTTCGATCGTCTTGAAATAGCGTAGCCCATACCAGGACTCGCTCACGTGGGAAGCAGTGGAAAAACCGCTCAGTGCCAGTTGGATCGCATAGCGCATCGCCTGTCTGCTGAGCCCATTGAGCTGAGAGTCTCTTAGCTGCTTGACCAGTTCCTCGATCCGTTTCTTTTCATTAAAGCGCGGTCTTTCAAGGGTGTCTTTCATGAGCGAGAACAAGTGGCCCATTTTGCGCCCCAGCGCTTTGCCTCGCAAATTAAGAGAAGGCCTTCCCGTTTTAGGGTCTATCGTCTGCATATGAAGCGAGCAAGAAGCGCCAATTCCACCTGTATGCGCTTGCGTGTACTCTAGATTTTGAGCATAGGTGCGGTCTCCGCTGCCTATTTCAGGCAAGAGGGTCGTTAGGAGATGGACGTAGGGAAGGTCTGCATCCGAGACCTCAGGCAGATCAAATACCAAATCAGCGTAGAGAATGTGATTGGTGAAACAATCGTGGTGGTAGATATTGAGGTTGCCCTTTTTGAAGTGTTTTAAGGGGAAGTCCCGCACAAGGGGATCGACATCGTCCAAGGTAACCTTTGGCAGGCAGTCTAAAGATTGTTGCTCTGTCTGTTTTTGGTAAATGGAGAGTTCCTGAGTTTGTTTGAGGATTTCTGCGATCTGCTTTTCGGAAAGCTCTGCCTTAATTGTTTTAAGTCTTTGCTTTTCTTCTTCTGTTTCTTGAGAGGACAAGGCCGGATCGGGATGCATCACTAAGTGAACGCAGTGGGGATTGTCCAGCAGGTATTTTTTTACAAGTCCTGTGAGATAGCCGGGGTCTTTGACTTTTGAGAGCAGTCCCTCGAAAAGGGAATGCACCATGAGGGCATTTTCCGGATTGCAGCCGTGTTGTTTGGCAAGAGCGGAGCGCATGAACAAGGTCAGCCCAAAGGGAGCGTGGTCGCCGGCAATTTCCAGGCGCGAGAACTCAAGCTGATGGATGGCAGCGTCGATTTGCTCTGCCGGTATCCCTTTTTCAACGATGTCGGCAAGAGCCCTCTTTAAGGTCTTTTCGATCTCTTCGACATTGTTCGGATCGCAGCCCTTAAAGACGATCGCATAGGGAACTTCACTCATGTCGAGGTCCATAAAGGCTTCGGCATGGATGCAGAGTCCAGATTTTAGGAGAGCAGCTTTTAAAAGGGAGGCGTCAGTTTCCATCAAGACGCAATCGAGAACGCTCAAAGCGAGAACTTCTTCTTGTTCCACAAGCGGCGCTGTCAGATAACCAAAAGAAACGATAGTGCGGTTAGAAAGCTCGTCGTTTTCACTGACGGGATAGCGCATTTCTTTTTTGACAGGGGCCGTAAATCGCTTTTGTCTTTTGAGAGGAGGGATCTGGGCGGCGGCAGGAACGTTTTTGAGGGCCCTTTCAGCGATAAAGTCGAGATGTTTTTTTAGTGGGAGATTGCCGTAGAAAAAGAAGAGGCAACGGCTGGGATGATAGTAAGTTTCATGGAACGCAATGAGTTCCGCATAGGTCAAATCGGGAATGACTTTGGGATCCCCTCCAGAATTGTAGGCATAGGTGAGATCGGGGACAAGTTCCGCCATTAAAGCATGCCAAAGACGCGTATCGGCAGATCCGAGGCCTCCTTTCATTTCGTTATAGACAATCCCTTTGATTTCGAGCGGAGTGGAGGGATCTTTGGGGTCCAAGAACTCAAAACGGTGCCCTTCCTGGAGAAAGCTCATTCTTTTTAGCTCCGGGTGGAAGACCGCGTCGATATAGACGTCCATGAGGTTGTAAAAATCTTTCTCATTTTGAGAAGCTGCCGGATAGCAGGTAAAATCGGACCCTGTAAGAGCATTCATGAATGTATTTAAGCTGCGGCGGCTCATCGAGAAGAAAGGATCTTTGACGGGGAATTTGCGCGATCCGCAAAGGACGGTGTGCTCGAGGATATGGGCGACGCCGTTTGAGCTGGAGGGATGCGTTTTAAAAGAGAGGCAGAAAAGGTTTTCCGGATCGTCGTTTGCAATATGAATGACAGAGGCTCCACTTGGCAAATGCTGCAGTTCACGAAGAACGCAGTTTAGCTCTGCAATGGGCAGAAATTTTGTCACGACGAAATCAGAGTAGCGCTCACCGGCAGCTTTTAAAAAATGGGGATCAATCAGCATGTTCTTCCGCTGTGTAAGATTGAGATTAAAAGTGTTCTATAAGAAGTATAGCTGCTAGCAGTTTAAAAGTCTTGGGTTGTTGGATTGCACAATTGTTCAAAAGTGAGCTCAAGGACGTTTTTCCTATAAAAGTGCTTTGTAATGCGCTTGCGTTGATCGGTATATTTTTTTTTGAGCTGGATAGTTTCAGGGTGTCCGGGTTCAGCTGCAAAACTGGGGAGGCGCATATAATTCAAAGTAATTCTTCCCTCATTGGAGAAAGATTTTAAACGGCTGTGTATAGCTTTAAGTTCCTCAACGGTTGAATTGTATCCGGGTGAGGGATCGGTTCTTCTTTTTTTAAGACTTGGTTTTCTGTTTTCGATTTCAGCACCCTTTTGAACAATTTCGGCATTATTTTTTCCAAAGCCAAGCATGATGCCGACCAGATCATCCCATTCTTTCAGTGGTGTATTCCAAATGCTCCCTTTTTGAATAATAAGCTTTAACAGGTTTTCTGGGGTAATTTCTGGTCCAAAAACCTTCGCAAACTTTTCCATGTGTTTGTTTACAATTTCGAGGAAGGCTTTTTTATTGATCACTGTCAATTCATAGATTTCATCAATGGTATCTTCATAAAAGAGGAAAATATAATGGTCATTGGGAAACAAGTGGGCATATTTTTCCCATGTTTTATATCCCCTGCATGAAGTAGCAAAAACATCCGGTTTTTTTAGATTTTCGAAATCGTAGCATTCGAAACTTATTGGTTTATCGCCAAATAACGTATATCCAAAAGGATGGAAAAAAAGAAGGTCGCGAAAAAAATCGTCCAGAACTTCAAGGTCTTCAGAGGGGATGGTTTGTATTTTTTCGCGCGCAAACCCTTTTTGCGCCGATGCAGCTAAATGTGCAGTCGGCATAAAAAGGGTGAGAATAAAAATGAGAGCAGTGCGCATCATTTTTTATTTTTTTTAGGCGAGATAGGATATTGGCAGGTAGGTACCCTGCATTCATAATCCACACCTCTCAAGTTGCAATATCCGCATCTTTCACATTCCCATTCGTACCATGCGCACTTGCCGCTTTTTGCCACTTGTTCAATGTAGTAGCCATTTTCATCTGTGAAAACAGCAGGCGTCTCATAGATGATCCCTTCCACATCGATATAAATTTTATTGCCGCTGAGTTTGATTTGATCTTCGGTGATGTAGAATTTTTTGGTTAAATCGACAATTTGGGTGTCGCAGGGAGAGCTTTCGTACTCTTCGTAGTCGAACTCATCTTCGAGAAGGTAATCTACCTGTTCTGCATGCGAGGTAACACAAACGGTTAAAAACAGGAAGAGACATAAAGATTTGATCAGTTTCATATGGGCCTCCTTTAAGTAAAAGGCTGTTTGGGATTTCCTGCAAAGGTTAGCACCAGTTTTATTTTTAACTACAGTTTGTTTTTTTCTCAAGCAACCGCCAATTGACAATTAATTAATTTAAACGTAACTGTTAAATTAATTAATGAAGTGTACGCTCATGGCGATCCCATCCCATAAATTAGAATCGTTAGAAAAGTACTCAAACCAATTGCACCGACGCCAACTTCCCAACCGCGAAGAGGTCAAGGGAATGGCTGTTAAAGCGATTGAAGAGCTATACGCTGAGTTAGAAAACAAGGACCTTAGTTTTGAAGAATGCAATCGAATTTACGAGGTAATCCATCTTTTTGCGGATCTCGATCTCACAAGCAATACATCTAGAGTGGCCTGGTTGACAAAAAAAGTGTACTCCGCGATTTGGGGCACGCCTACGGATAATCTGATCACATTTCTAAATCAGAAACGAGCCGATTTCACGAAAAAACTCTTTGATGAGGAGAAGTCTCGGGTTACCAGGGAGCATCAGCTTTGGATCCAATCGTTCATCAGATCCCCAGACCCCTCGATCGATCAGAACTCAGTCAGAAAATATATTATCGGAAGAAGGCATGCAAATCCACGTATTATCTTATCCCTACAGGATGAAATCCAGTTGCTGCGCCGCTTAGGTGAGCAGCAACTGAGCGGATTGCAAGAGCAGCTGAGACCTGGTGCGCGAGCCCGCGAGGGAGTAGAGAATCTGGAAAGGATACTAGATGTGCTCGAACAGCCTCTCTTTACATTGGAAGATTCCATTAATGCCGCTTTGCAAAAAGAAAAACACACGACCGGCGCTACTATATTGAAGCCAGATGCAGCCAGCTTAAAGCAAAATAGCATTGACCAGCTCAGGATGCAGAGATTATGCCGCCTGGAAAATCTAGAAAAGGTATATCTGGAGTCTCTAGATCGTCCAAATGCCACAGTAGCCAGCAAAGCCTTCGAGCCCACATCAGCATGGTATGTTGGCGCGTTTCGCGGCAGTAAGCCATTTTCCAACTTTGGTTCAGAGATGCAGCAGATCGGTCAGGAAAATGGAATAAAAGTCATTTCCGACATTAGGATCGGTTACCTCACATCTGTTGAGATCACTGAAAATGAGAGCACAGATCTTATGTTAGATTGTGAACCGATCCTCGCATCCCACAATATCGATGCTTTGGGAGCCTTTCCTCAAGACTTTGTTGATTTTTCCAGAAATGGAGAAATACGGATACCTGCAATGAAGCAACCCAAAGTTAAAATAGAACTAGACGAACATCTTAAGAAAAATCGCATTGTTAGGTCCCCTGAATGGAAAGACGTCATGGATAGTCTTGGCGATCAGGCCCCAGTTCAGTACCTTGGAGCCCCTTTCATTAATAATCTCTCGACAAAAGCCATCGCCCTAGCCTCTTCATTGAATATCGTTCCCGTTATGAATTTAACTTACAACGAAGGGGGAAATACACTGATTGGAAAGAAAGGGGACAAACCTTACGCGCTGATTGGGAAAGACTCATATTTTGTATCTAAGTTATTAATGGAGAATGATTTGGGGCGTCATGTGGCACATCATGAGGTTGTGATGGCATTTGCTATTGATTACGGGATGCACATGGACAACATCCATTTTATTGAGCATCCTGGTGATTTTCATCTCGATATGAGTATGGCAATTGTCGGAAACACCATCCTCCTTAATGATGCAGAGGCAGCTCAAAATTTATTTGCCGAAGAACAACAGAAGCGACTTGCAGAACAGATCGAACAAGATCCTGATTTAGAGATAGACTACAGACTTTTTCACGAGCAAGAAGTCTTGGAATCCGGCGTGAGAAAAAATGTTGAAGATGCCACAGAAAGAGATCTCAGAGAACTTGGGTTTAATGTCGTTCGCGTGCCGGGGCGCTTTCATTACAACAGCAGAGAGCCGGCGATGAACTTTTTTAACATGGTTACTGCGGAAACTCCAAACGGTGATAATATTGTTGTCATGCTAGGTTGTGTCGGGGATTATGCTAAGATCTTTGAGCAAACATTAAGAAGATATTCCGATCGAGAAATTGATCAAGTCTATTTCTTAGATTTGAAATCCTCTCAGGAATGTTTGGAAAAAGGAGGAGGGATTTCCTGTCGGACAAAAACAATCCCGCTTGTGCGAGAAAAACCTTTGGGAGAGGAATAAGATGGCAATACCTGCACTAGATACTTCAAAAGAGTGGTTCTTTCATTTTGGCAGTTTAGTCCCCAATGCAATCCCAATTAAAATTGAGGAAAAAACGGGGGTCATTACCTTTGATATCCGAATAGGGCCGAAGCGAACGATTACGGTGGAATTACTCTCGTTGAATGAGGAAGAGCAACTCATCGAAGGCAAATACACAGATGGCCCGGTAGGCGATAAAGAAAACTTGATTTTTGAGATCTTAGAAGCAGGAAGGCTGCGCGGTCATCCTAAAGGCTCTCTCGTGCGCGACGTCTGGATGCTCACTTCCAAATAACGAATGCATAAAACTCATTTTTTATTGATGATTTTCGCAAGCACACTGCTAAGAACCTCAATCTCTTTTGCGATGTAATTCAATACTTTTTGGAGCTTCTGGGATGTATTTTTGTTGGAAATTAATTGGTATCCTTCTTGTGATCCACAAACCTCAGTGCATTTTTGACCCTGGGCTATTTCCAGCGATGCAGAGAGGGTCGCTTTAAGTATGGGGATATTGTTTTTGTTGCTCAGCGAGTCAAAATTTTCAGGATAACGGACGAGCTGGCGGACCGCCTTTGCTTTTTTTAGGAAATCCAGCTCAGGTTGAGTAAAATCCTTATCTGTCATTCGAAGGGTCTCCGCCATGGCAAAGAGATCGTGATCAGCTCCAGTATAGGAGAGCATGCAGTGATCGATCCGATCGAGCAGCACCTCTTCAGCAATCATTTGGCCCAGTAATAAAACATGCGCAGAGTGTGCGTGCGCATAGATGGGATGAAGGGTGGAGTGAGAGGACATCTCGGTTTCCAAATGAAGCAGCAAATTATTAAGCACATTATTTAAGCCGGAAGTGCCGATTTGATCATAAAGTGAATGGATCGCTATTCGGATGGAAGCAAGGTGGGGATTTTGGGGGATAACTGGGGACTGATCGATCTTAACTCCGTTTGCAATCTTTTCTGAAAGATCTTTGCACAGCAAAGAAAACGGAGTGTTAAAATCATCGGCGAATTCTTTTTGATGATCGAGGGGTTTAGATTTTGCAGCATTGATTTGAATTTGCATTGCGTGGACCAACCCGCCTGCATTTTTGCAGTACTCAATTGTGTCGGATAATAGTTCTTGGGCAGAAAATGCATTATTGCCCTCAATGAATAGTTTTGTCTTTGCAAGCAAATTCTGTAAGGGAGAGATTCCTATTGCACATTCGTTCAAGTCTCTCACAAGGATTTCTCCCTTATTGGCATTTTGTACCCACTGGCGTAAATGAGTAGGAAGAGGGCCCGCTTTAAATTTACAGTTTAATAGAATGTAGTACAGGTCATGAGAAACTTCGGGTTTTTTTTCACTGCATGAAAGACACAAAGCTGCGAGCATTTGCTCTGACATCAAAGTCGCGTGAGTGACGCAATCGATGATGAACGCATGCACCTGGGGCCTTGTAAGAGGCTTGCTCGATACTTCAACGAAGCGGAGCAACGTGCATAACAGATCGTCTAGCTGGTTCTGGGCATTGATCAGAGTTTTTTCAATCCCCATGTCTTTTTTGCACCCCTTTCTCAGTTCTTTTAGGCTGAGAGCTGCTCCGTCGCGCGTTATTTGCAAATGTTGCAGCATTGGATGGATGGTGACAGCTTTTTCATCTACAAATGATTGAGGGGTAGCTTCCTGTGTTGAGGTGGTTTTTGGAATTGATGTTATCGTAGTCGTCGAGGCAGTTGTGTTCTCTCTGTTTTTCTGAGCAGGCTGAAGGCTTGGCTTGAATTTGCTGTTAGAAACAGTGAGGGGAGGAAAAATAAAGAGATCGTTCTGGCATTTTTGAGCGAATTCTAAAGGACCCTCAAATAGGGATTGCACTAAAATTTTGCTTTTTTTGTGATAATTTTCTGTGTCAGCAAAATAACCGTAAATTGATCTTAGATTATCTTCAGTTAAGGAATTAGAAACGTTTTTTATTAAGTTAATGTCTTTGCTCTTTTGATCTATAAAAATCTCGATTTCTGAAAATAGAATATCTTCCAGGTTTTTGGTTGTGAAATTCTTTAGATTCGATAGTTTTTTTTCTAGACCGCTCAAATCTCCAAATTTTATGAAAAAGTGAAATTCTTTAAATATTATCGCGCGTTTTAATAGATTTTCGTGCGAGGCCAATAACCATTGGGTCAATTCGAGGACCCGAGGTAGAAATTGTTTATAGACTTCGCAATTTTTTTGCACATATTGTTGGTCAAAGGAGTCATCATAGAGGTCCTGTAATACTTGCGTTCCACTGCTGGAATTTACTTTTACCTGGCAAATTTTATCGACCTCTCGAGATTGAATTACTTTTAAATAGTTCTGTTGTAAGTCGTCATAGACCATATTTTTAAGTGCAGATAGAAATTGATCGTTTTCAACATAAAATTGAAGCCAGAGGTTTTTGAATAGATTCGTAATGGTGCACTTATTTTTAAAAGAAAGTGTATTTCTGTTTTGAAATGATTCTTTGTTTAGTTTTGATATTTTTAACATATCTTGATGTCTGCTATTGCTAACTATTGGCTCGATTTTATTCCAATACCGCAGGCTTGTATGTCCTGAAATAATAAAATGAGAATCAATGACTCGATTCATTAGTTGGTAGCTTTTTACGGCAATTCTATACTTTTCTGAATTTGAGAAATTTTGATCCCCGATGTTAAAATGACGAGCGTTTTTGGAAAGCAAATCGTGACGGCCTGTTTTGAGTAATTTTGCAAACTTTAGAATAATTTCTGAATATTTGTATAAATGTGGGTTATTTTGTTCAGTAGAGATTTTGTCTATTACGAATATGCAATTGTATAAAAAGCTGAGGATATTTGTTTCGTTACCCCCATTTTTAAACAGGGAGAGTAAAGTGAAAAATCTATTTAACAATTCGAAGTATTCCGATTTTTCTCCCATTACTTGGGTAGGGAATTGAGGATTTTTCATGGTGCAGAGGCTTAGAGCGACGGGGATCTGATCCTGGATGATATTAATTAAAGGTAGTCCGGTGATGATTTGAGTGCATCCATACTCTTGCTCTAACTGAGGGTACGTTTTAGAAATTTCGAGAAATGGTCCAACGTCAGGATCATGAATCGTAGAGGATGCATCCCTCGCAACCTCACTGTTCAGAGTGTGCGTTTGGAGATTGGATGTGGAGTTTGTTTGTGAGTTAATTTTAAATGACATTTTACACCAAATTATTTTTCTATTTCTTAAATAATTTTAAAAGTTTTACTATCAATCTATTTTACTTAATTTTCTATTTTAATTACATTTTTTAAATTGTGTAGTCCTGTACTGGACAAAATCTCTATTAGTGCAGTGAAAGAGCAACTAACACCGCGACGAAGGACCCAATGCCTACTGGATAGCACAGTATTCGGACATTTCAGATACATCATTTGATCGCACGACTGCGATGGAATGGTTGTTCTGTTCATTTCCGAACAATTTTTGTAAAGAAAATGGAGTTGCTGCAGCGATCGATGTGAAATTGTGAACCAGACCTAAGTATAATCTCCATCCAACATAGACTGCCGAGCCTGTGAGGTTATTTTCATTCCATTTAGATTGATCAGCCATTGGGAAGAACGCAATCCTATCTCCGATAACTATATTCTGGCTCTCTTCATCGTCGTGTGTAAAGGGAATAAATTTCCAATTATTCTGACCCAACATATAATTAATAAAATCTTTGTGGCTGAAAATATCTTTAGAGACCTTATTTTGAAAAATCGCAAGAAATTTGGAAAGAATTACATCTGAAAACTTGACTTGTTTTAAAACTCGCTCTCCTTCTAGAACGACAAGAAGGGAATCATTCCTATTTGCTAGACAGAATAGATCATCATCAAATTTGATAACATCTACTTTATCTTTTTTTGTAATTGAATTATTGCTAAAAACAGAGAGAGATCTTAGATAAAGGCCTTCTTTTTCGATATCATGATTTCTTTTAATTAGAAGCGTCAATATCTTTTTTGGAGAATTTGAATTATTGTAAAAGATTTTCTCAATACAATAGTTGTTATCATTAAAGATATTGTTAAAATAGCTTCCTTCTTGTTTTGATGGTTTTTGAATCATCATTATTTGGCATTTATAATCTTCCATCATGTCATTGAAATTCGAAAACACGATTGGAAGACCATTGCCTATGACAGAAATAAACATGGATTGTCCCATGCAGATTGCGAAATGATCAGCGTTCATTTGATTAAAAGACTCCGATGATCTAATTGAGAAAAGCGCAACAGCATCTCCTACAGATAAATTTAGATCCTTATCTTGAGTTATCAATTGCCATTTGGACCAATCCCTTATCTCCTTAATATCAAATAGATAATTCATGAAATCTTGACACATAAATCCTAATTCAGGAGATCCGTTTTGAAAAAGGTGAAGCAATCGTGAATAGACGATCTCAGGGAAATGTACTCTTTTAAGTTTTCCATCTTTTGATCTCAATATCAAACGAATGTTATCGATATTGTTTGCCAATGATGACAATTTATTATCTAATTTGATAAAATAGTCCGAGATTACAATTTCTTTTTCATTGATTTGAAATGAAAAGCTGTGCGCCTTCATTAATGCAGCAGTTTTTATCCATTCACAAGGATGTTGGATTTCAACGGAACTGCTATTTTTTGTATTTACTGTAATCGTCAAAAGATTGGCAGCTAGTATTTCTTTGTCGGTCTTTAATTTTGCATCACCAAAATGTTCTGTAGCATTTTTAAGGCATATTTTGCTTGTCTGTGCAATTGATATAAGGTCTTCCTTATTTATATAAGATGGTGACAAAAAAGGTATAAATGATTCTATGCTTTTAAAATTAAAATTATTTATTTTTTGAGTCATTTTTGTTCCTTTTTATTTAGTTTTTTAAAATCTTAATATCAATCGTATCAAAAATTTTGATTTTAGTCTATAAACTAAACGTTTTATCTCTGTATGGAACAATTTTCATGACATTTCCTAACACACTAATCTGCAATTATTTAGAGACTTAACGATTTTCCGAAACTTATCAATTTTCTTTTGTAGGGGAAGGAGGGCCGATCTTATCCAGTCCAACCCCAACCGAAATGGGCTCCTGAGCAACCTTCCATAGGTCTTCGCGGGATTAGCCTTTTCGGCGTCTTTTATAACCTCAAGCTTGTAAGACCAGCAAAAGGCTATAGCCAGAACAAAGAGCAGTTTTTCTATTTTCTCAAGTCCATAAGGCAGTGATCTTCTTCCACGGAAGAGGGAGCCTTCGTGTCCATTTTGTTATACTGAGGTTTCGAGGATTTTTTTTGAAAAGGATACCCCCTCCTTGCGAAGGGGGTATCTTATCTGTTACCAGGTGAGAGCTGCGGACGATTGATATTCGGTGACTCTTGTTTCGAAGAAGTTCTTCTCTTTTCCAAGGTCGATTGTCTCGCTCATCCATGGGAATGGGTTTTTGGAGCGGTAGATCGCTTTGAGGCCGATGCGCTCGAGCCTTCTGTCTGCGATATGTTGAACGTATTCGCGGAACATAGGAGCTGTAAGTCCTAGGATGCCGCGCGGCAAGCAGTCTTCTGCGTATTTGATCTCGAGCTCAACAGCGTGTTTGATCTTTTCGACGATGTGGGCCTGGAACTCAGGAGACCACAGCTCGGGGTTTTCTTCTTTGATCCCGTTGATCAGGTCGATCCCGAAGTTGAGGTGGATCGTCTCATCGCGGAGGATGTATTGGAACTGCTCGCCGATCCCCGTCATTTTGTTTTGGCGATGGAAGGAGAGGATCATCACAAAACCGCTGTAGAAGAAGATTCCTTCCATGATCAGGTAGTAGCCGATCAGGTTTTCCAGGAATTTTTGAGCGCCCTCGGGAGTATCGGTGCGGAAGTTTGGATCGAGAATCTCTGAAGTGAGCTTCATCTCGAACTGGTCTTTCTCGTTGATCGTGTTGATCTCATTGTACATGTTGAACACCTCTCCCTGGTCCAAGTTGAGCGATTCTACAATGTAGAGAAAGGTGTGGGTATGGATCGCTTCTTCGAAAGCTTGGCGGAGCAGGTACTGGCGCACTTCAGGATTAGTGACATGTTTGAAGATCGCAAGCACGATGTTGTTTCCAACGAGGCTCTCTGCTGTGCTGAAAAAGCCTAAGTTGCGCATGATGACGCGTCTTTCATCAACGCTTAAGGTACCAGATTTCCACAGTTCGATGTCTTTTGCCATCGGCACTTCCGTCGGCATCCAATGGTTGGCGCAGCCGTTGAGGTAATGTTCCCATGCCCATTTATATTTAAGGGGCATCAGCTGGTTGACATCGACCTGGTTGCAGTTGATGAGTCTTTTTTCTCCGACGTTTACGCGTTTATCAGAGCCGGCGTTTTCCTGTTCTTTCAAATTTGACATGGGTTCCTCTCTTTTTTATGTGTTTTATTGGCAGCTCTCACAACCCTCTTCCAGGTTGCATGCGATCGGCCTCTCTTTTATGGGCGTTGGCGGAGCCGTAGTTTCTTCGCGATCGACCTGAATATTGCTCGATGCCGACTTGTTTTTCATCCAGCGAGGCTGCAAGCCGCGCTTGTTGGTATCTGTTGTCGATTTTTCAATCGTCGTCGCACTGAGGCAGCGGAGATAATAGGTCGTCTTAAGACCTTTCTTCCAGGCAAATATATACATCTGGTGCAGTTTTTTACCGCTTGGCTCTGCCATGTAGAGATTGAGGAGATTGCCCATGTCGATCCATTTTTGACGTCTGCTTGCGCATTCGATCATCCACTCGGGGTCGATCTCAAAGGAGGTCAGGAAGACCTGTTTGATCTCTTGTGGAATGCGCTCAATTTCAGAGATCGAACCGTCGAAATACTTGAGGTCGTCCAGCATCTGTTGGTCCCAAAGTCCGAGTTTTTTCAAGCGGTCGACCAGGTAGGTGTTAGGAATTGTAAATTCTCCGGAGAGGTTTGATTTGACGAACAGGTGTTTGTACATCGGTTCGATCGATTGGGTGGTGCCGATGATATTGGAAATTGTGGCTGTTGGGGCAATCGCCATCGTGTTGCTGTTGCGCATGCCGTATTTCTTGATCGATTCCCGAACCGGGGTCCAATCCTTGGACATGCTGCGGTCCATTTCGAGATCGCCGCCTCTTTCTTCTTCGAGAAGAGCGATCGTATCGATGGGAAGAAGTCCTCTGTCCCATTTGGAGCCTTTATAAGATTCATAGGTGCCGCGCTCTTTGGCAAGCTCACTTGATGCCAGGATTGCATAGTAGGAGATCATCTCCATGCAGTTGTCGGCAAATTTAACGGCTTCATGGCTGGCATAGCTGATGTTCATGATATAGAGAGCATCTTGGAAGCCCATGATTCCCATTCCGATGGGGCGGTGGCGGCAGTTGGCAGCGCGCGCTTCAGGGATAGGATAGAAGTTGATGTCGATGACGTTGTCGAGCATGCGGACTGCAGTGCGGATTGTGCTGGCCAGCTTTTTCTCATCGATCCCTTTTTCTGTCATGTGCTCTGTTAAATTGATCGAGCCCAAGTTGCAGACAGCCGTCTCTTCTTTCGAAGTGTTGAGCAGGATCTCTGTGCATAAGTTGGAGCTGTGGACGACGCCTTCATGATCTTGAGGGGATCGGATATTGGAAGGATCTTTGAAGGTGATCCAAGGATGGCCTGTTTCAAAGAGCATGCTGAGCATTTTGCGCCATAGCTGAAGCGCTTCGACGCGTTTAAAGAGTTTGATCTCGCCGGTCTCCGTCATTCTCTCGTATTCCGTGTAGCGCTTCTCAAAGGCCTTGCCGTAAAGATCGTGGAGATCAGGAACATCGTTCGGGCTGAATAGTGTCCAATTGCCGCCTGCATTTACCCGCTTCATGAATAGTCGGGGATCCAGTTGGCCGTATTCATATCATGTGTGCGTCTGCGCTCATCGCCTGTATTTTTGCGGAGCTCGAGGAAGTCTTCGATGTCGAGATGCCAGGTTTCGAGATAGGCGCACATCGCCCCTTTACGTTTGCCCCCTTGGTTGACAGCTACCGCTGTGTCATTGGCGACTTTTAGGAAGGGGATCACGCCTTGGCTTTTGCCATTGGTCCCTTTAATCGTAGCGCCGGTTGCGCGGACATTGGTCCAGTCGTTTCCAATGCCGCCTGCCCATTTGGAGAGCTGGGCATCGTCGGCGACCACTTTGAAGATATGGCCGAGGTCGTCCATACTGTTGAAAGATAGCAGGAGCTGAGCTGGGAATGGTTTGTTCCTGAGTTGAACAGCGTCGGTGTTGCTGAAGAGAAGTGGAATTTGGAGAGGATGTCGTAAAATTCGATGGCGCGTTCGTTGCTCTGCTCATTTTCACTCAGAGCAAGGCCCATCGCGACGCGCATCCAGAAGATCTGAGGTGTTTCCAAGCGGCGCTGCTCGTGATGGAGGAAATAGCGGTCGTAGAGAGTTTGCAGACCGAGGTAGGTGAATTGAGTCATCTCTCTGAATCTGCATGGCTCTTGCGAGTTTGTCGATGTCGAACTTGAGCAGCTCAGGGCTGACTCTGTCTACAGCGATCGCGTGCTTGAGGTATTTTTTAAAATATTCGCGGTGAGCGGATTCCAGAGAAGGATCCGATGCAGAGATTCCCATCGTTTCTCGATAGAGGACATCGAGGAGCAGGCGGGAGGCCACTATAGAATAAGCGGGTTCGATCTCAATTCTAGCTCTTGCTGCCATGATGTTGGCTTGATCGACCTCGGCTTCTTTAATCCCTTCGTAGAAATTGGAGATCGAGCTTTCCAGTAGAATTTCCGCAGACGTGAGATCTTCGAGTCCTCTGCAGGCAAATTTTAGGCGGCTGAAGAGTTGGGATTCGTTGATGACATGAGTTTGATTATTGGAGCCTGTAACTGAGAACTGGCGCACGGTTTTCTCTTCAGCGGGGAGAGTGTGGGCAAATGCTGCGCTTCCTTGTTCGCCAAGAGCTGCTCTATGGAGGATGAAGTTTTTAGCTGCAGCGAAGAACCCTTCTTTCATGAGTTGTTGCTCGATCTCATCATCGATCAGAGGAATATTGAGAGCATGTCCCGCTTTAGAAAGAGAAACCGCTCTTGCGACAACTTTTTGCGTCAGCATATTGACAGCTTCGACCATCTGTTCTGTCGCAGGGCCATCCATCATTTCTGATCTGCGGAAAGCGTCTTCAATTGAGGAGGCGATCTTCATCGGATTGAAACGGACGCTGCTTCCATCTGATCGGATGATCTTTAGATTAAGGGGCGAGTCGATCCTCAGAGCTTTGTGCTGGTCTCGGTAGATAATGTAATCTCTTGCAATGTCGTGATGACCTGCTTTCATCAGACAAACCTCGACGACGTCCTGGATCCCTTCGACAGTGAGAGAAGCACCTTTAGAGGCTAGAATGTAGAGATCGCTAATGACAAGGTAGGTGATCTCTTCGATCGTTTTAGCGAGCTCTGAATCCAGAGCGATTTCTTTTGGTACTTGTTTTGTATCGCGGAATGCAGCTTCGACCGCATGGGAAATTCTTTCCTCGCGAAAGGGTACGATGCTCCCGTTGCGTTTAACAACAGTGAAGCGCTGCATTTTGTCCATGATGTTTTGCTCTTTTTTCAGAGCGGAGGAGATCTCTGCTGCAGACAGTTGCTGGATTGTGGAGGATTTGTCAGTGGAAGAAGAAGGCTTACGTGTCATAGCTATTTAGTCTCCTGTATTTTAATTATTCTCGTCTCTTTCCCGCAAACATAAAGAACCCATTTCCCATGCCAGATGCAAAGGTAGGAGGCGCGTTTGCAGCGAGAGATGCAGTTTGTGGTAGAATACTACATCTTGTGGTCTTTTGTTTCTATACACACTATATATGGTAGCGATTTGCTATCTGTCTACAAAAAAAGGAAAGAATTTTTAAAATAATTTTTCATAAATTTCAAAGTACAAAATATGAAGCAATTAGAACACAATCGTTTTAAGGAAGTGTTAAGAGATTGGCAGTAAATTTGAACTCTGTTTGATTTTTTCTGGTTGTTTTTTGCTAAAAGGCGGCAGGGCCTATACCAAATTTTGAGACAACTTGGGTATATACCGAAATTGTTTCAAAAATTGGGTCCCAGGCTGCGTGAAAGCTCCCGCGGTTGAGTTCCCGCAAGTGGGTCCATATTTGAGAACATAGGACCCACTTGCGGGAATCTCAACCCCGGGGCTTTGACGCAGCCTGGGACCCAATTTTTGAAACAATTTCGGTATAAGTGCACCTTGAACTCTACCTCGCTACTGTGGTATTATAAAATTAGAGGATTGGGCAGTATTTTTCAGAAAAAATCCCCATTTTATCCCAGTCTTTTGAGGTGTTATGCGACAAGTTTATCTCATTCCCAATATTATTACCGCATTTGCGCTATCTTGCGGTCTGTTTGTCATTTTCAAAGTCAACATGGTCGAGCCCGGATCGGGACTTTTCCACGTTTTAAATATTTCCGTCATTTTGCTGCTCGTCGCCGCATTTGCAGATTTACTCGATGGTGCGGTTGCAAGGGCCATCGGCGGAGAGAGTGAATTTGGCGTTGTTTTTGACTCTTTGGCGGACGCCGTCTCGTTTGGCGTAGCGCCGTCTGTCCTACTATTAAAGGCGCTATCGCTTGAGCCCGGTACCGGTCTCTCCTTTTATGCAATGGTCGGATGCATGCTCTATTCTCTTTGCGGCGTTTTGCGGCTCGTGCGCTTTAACGTCAAAAAGGTTCAGGCCCAAGGGAACGAAGAGGCGATGGCCGACCAAAAGAAGCACTTCACAGGTCTTCCCATCCCAGCATCAGCACTGGCTGCTGTTTCTGCCAATCTCTTGTTCTTCTCTCCTTTTATGGACAAGTACTTTCCGATGACGCAAGAGGTCAAGGCGATCGTACTCTCTTCGATCATGATCATCCTGGGTTATTTCATGGTCAGCAGATGGAAATTCCCCAGCTCTAAGGCGCTGCATTTTCGCGTTCCCTCCTTTCAGCTAGTCTTTCTAACGGTAGTTCTGGCGATCTTTGTGATTTACGGGGTGCTTTACTTTTTGCCCATCATGCTGGCAGTGATTACCTGGGGATATATTCTACTCGCCTGGGTGCTTTCGCTGATTCGCGTGATCGCCGGGAAAAAATCGAAGACCTTGGAAGATTTTGAACCTGAACAGGAAGACTGAGGTTATTCATGTGGATGTGGGGTGTGCTAGCTCTTTCTTTGGTATCGCTCTGGCTATGGATGAGGGAGAGGGGGCTTTGCAAACAGGCAGAGCTTAAATATTCTTATGCGGAAGAGTTAAACCGGAAAATCCCTCTTTTGGAACTTGCGCTAAAACAAAAAGAAGAAGAATGCGCCTCTTTTCGCACGGCTCATCTCATTGCTGAAGAAAAGCTCCAAATTCTTAAAGACGCAGAAGAGCAGCTCAAAAATGTCTTTCGCTCTCTCTCTTCCGAAGCCCTCGAAAAAAATAACCGCGCCTTTTTAGATCTCGCCAAAACCTCCCTTGAGAATTTTCAGGAAAAAGCAAAAGGGGATTTGGAAAAGCGCCAAGTGGCGATCGCAGAACTCCTCAACCCCGTCAAAGAAAGTCTGATTAAAATCGACACGGGAATGCGCCAGATAGAAAAAGAGCGCAAAGGGGATCAGGACACGCTCAAAGAACAAGTGCGCTCCCTAATCGAAAATGAAAAACAGCTCAAGCAGGAAACGTCCAACCTCGTCAAGGCCCTGAGATCTCCGCTTGCCCGTGGAAGATGGGGAGAGATCCAGTTGCGAAGAGTTGTAGAGCTTGCCGGAATGTTGAACCAGTGCGATTTTTTTGAGCAGCAGCAGGAGGTTCATGAAGAAGGGCGCCTGCGCCCCGATCTCATCGTACGCCTTCCCGGAGGACGCCAGGTCATCGTCGACTCAAAGGTGCCTCTCGAAGCTTACTTAGAGGCGATCCATACCGATGATGAGAATGTCCGCATTCAACGATTTAAAGACCACGCGAGACAAGTTAGAGCCCACGCTCTTTCCCTTGGGAAAAAAGCTTATTGGGACCATTTTCAGCCGACGCCCGAGTTTGTCGTCTTATTTCTGCCAGCGGAAACCTTTTTTAGCGCTGCGCTCGAGTACGATCCATCACTCATTGAATTTGGCGCCGACCAGAATGTCATTTTAGCGACACCAACGACATTAATTGCCCTGCTTCGCGCTGTAGCCTACGGCTGGAGGCAGGAGAATTTGAGCCGTCAGGTGGAGACCCTCCACGAGCTCGGCCAGGACCTCTATAAAAGGCTGGGGGACATGAATTCCCACTTCGCCAAGATGGGGAGGGGCTTGGCCGCAGCTGTGGAATCCTATAATAAGGGAGTAGGCTCTCTTGAGTCGCGGGTGCTCGTCACAGCCCGTAAATTCAAAGATTTGGGGATTATCCCTGCCCAGGTGGACATCGCAGAGGTGGAGCCCGTCGAGAAGATCACGCGAGAGCTACTTTCCTCTACACAGATAGAGGAAAGCGGCGATAATGTTTAGAGGGTAAGAAAATCTCTATTCATGAGCTGAAGTTTTTTTCAAAATTGTAGGACAAATCCAGTCCAACATAAGACGTTTTATGAATTCCTATATTTGTGGCAAAAATCCCCTCTTCGGATCGGGTTCGGCACTGAAAGGAATTTTAATCCACAATACACCGCGATCCTCTTCTATCCAGGCTGCGATTCTGCTCTCATTGATGAGGTTTTCTTCACTGTCTATAACGGTGTGGAAAAAAGAAATGGGTATTGCAGTCCCCTTTAGATGGTTGTCTGGGGTAAGTAGCGTTGCATAAATTTGGTTCTGATCAAGAAGAATTTCGATATACGGTTCCCCGCACGCATCGAGAGCTAAGGTAAGACCGGTTTCATCCTCGTTCCTGAAAAGTGTTTTTATTCTCCTAGTTTTATCACAATGAAGGAGCTTGAGGTCATCAAAATCCAAAGGTGTTGTGCCGTTTTGATTGAGATGGATTCGCTTGGCTTCAGGGGAAAGGGCATAGAACGTATGATTTCTTTTCATCACTTTGTAGCTGTTAGGAATCGCGCATTTTGCGTTAGAGTTTATCGAGAAGTTGTTAACGGGTGCATTTTCTACATATGAAAACGGAGTCCACTGCAGCTCATAATTTTTGGTGCCTTTTGTGTAGCAAATTTTATCATTTACTAAAGCTTGAGAAAACAGACTTGTTGGCAGCAGTTTATATTTAACAAGGTGCTTTCCATTCGGTAATTCTTCGATGATTTGAACGCGATAAGTCAACTCTAAAGGAGAGACTTTGAGGTTGTCTCCATTCATGAGTTGGATCGTTTTTTCGAAGGAGAGCAGCTGATCATTATCAACATAAACGGCTTTTTCGATAGAAAAAGATCCCCGTATCATTTGAGAATTTTGATTGCCTGAAAAAGAACCTATATGATTCACAATTATCTCCTATGCATTTTTGAGTTTTTGGATCCATTCTTCGGGAACTCCGGCTCGGCGCCTGGGATTCTCGTGCAGAATAAAGCCTTTAGCGCGCGCAGGTGTCATTAAAGGAGGAAGATTTTGTTCCCAGACATCCCATTCATTTTCATTTTCTTTTTTGAGTTTTTTCAGCCAGTTGAGTCCGAAAGAGACGTGGCTGATCTCATCTTCGAGGATTTGTTGCATGAGGGCAGCAGAAGCTTCGTCGCCAGCTTTTGCAAATGACCTTCCATAAAGGGGAGCAAAATCGAGGTTGGCCATTTCAAAGGTGAGGCTCATGACACTGAGGTAACGAATAGGGCAAGTGAGATGGTGGACATACGACCAAAAATTTCGATAAAGAGGAAGGTCGCCAAAATTCAGTCCCATCATTTTCATTCTTTCAACATATAGCTTGACGTGCCCCTGTTCTTCGCGAAGGGTGTTCGCGACTCCTTTGCGGAACCGTTTGGGAGCAGTAGGGAAAGCGAGGAGCGCATGTGCCATGATCTCAACTGCCAGCAGTTCGTGGCCGGCAAATCGATGCAAACAAGCGGCCCTTTTATCCTGGTGTTTATGTTCATGGAATGCGGGGAGTTTTTGACGGCTGTTGTGGCGTTGAAACTGCATACCGATAGGTCTGATCGGCTCAGAGAACAGGAGGGGAGCGCCTGGGTCATTATCTGTAAGCTCATCCGGAGCGAAAAGTTTTTCATCCAGGGTGTCCGCACTTAAAATGCGGGTAGCCCAGTCTCGAAGTTCCATAATTTTTAATTTAGTAAAAAGAAATAAGCTGCGAAGAAAGAGATCTTCGCAGCTTTTAGAATTATTCTACAGAAAGAACGTAATAGGCGGGGAAGGCAAAATTATTATTGGGGCGGGGAGCCGCAATAAGTTTTACATTTTTGCCGACTAGGTTTTGCAAATTGACTGTAGTGCTATAGACATAGCCAACGGGGATGTCTTTATCGCGGAGGATGAAGTCGCCGGGTTTGGACTTGGTCAAAGCGGTATAGGGTTCGACAATTCCACTGATTTCAACTGCGGAGAGCTTTTGCTCTTCGTAGTAGTCGCGCAGCGTTTTGTTGTCATTGATGTTTGCCCAGCTAAGATAAAGGGCCTCTTCGATCGGCGTCCATGTTTTCATCTTGTCTGTGATCATCGAGATGTTTTCAAACTTCTCTAGATTAACAGATTCTTTGGCGCTTGCAGCGTATTGCTCTGCTTGCTGGGATTCAAGATGGGAGATCCGTTTGCTTAAATACTCTTCCTGAAATGTGGCCAAAGCTTCTTTTGCATGCTCTGCAAGCTCATCAAATTCGCTAAAGTCGTTGATGACAGTTGTGTATCCTTTAACAATGCGATCGAAATCAATCGCCTCAAAGTCTTTGCGGAGCTCTGTTTTGCTGATCAGATTTGTGGAATCTAGCAGTTGCTCTGCAGTAGATTTACGTCTGTCCAGTTGCTCTTTTACCTCAGGTCCGCCCGCGTATTCGACAAATTCTTTAGCAATGTAAAAACGGGCAGTCGCAGGAGGCGTGATTTCAAACCATTTTGGATTTACAGGTGAAATCGAAGGATTTTCGATCTTGTCCCCGGAATTTAAATGAGTCAGGATTGGGGCATCTAAACTTGGCTCGAGGCGGACGTTGACCCTGTTTCCTTCGACGACATTATCCAGTATGAAGCTGCGGAAAACATAGGCTTTGGTTCCAGCAGGAGCTTCCACAGCCCAGAAATCTTCTTTTTCGCCGACAACTGTAATGAGTTCGTTCTTTGTCAGTTCTTTGATGATGCGGCTGTCTAGGTCTGGGCGGAGGCGCATGCGCACTTTTCTGCCTTTAATTTTTCCAGTGAAGGGATTGACGCTGACCTCAGGTTTTTTTTCCGCAACTTTTTTGGGTGCAACTGCCACAGGTTCTGCAATGAAGGGAGCGCTGAAGCTGGGCATGGATTCTTCAATGGGCATCTGAATCGATTCCATTACTGGAAATTCTGACATCGCATCCATTGGAGCATCTGCACTGAGCGGACTTGCAGAATAGGCGCAAAGAGAGGCGCAAAGGTACGTTAAAAACTTAGACATGAGTTTGATTCCTCCTGATCACTGTGTAAAAACCATGACACTTGTATAAAATGTCATTCTAGGAGGTGTCTATTTTTTACACCATGATTTTTTCACGGCATAGTGTGTGAGGTTATTTTTTTAATTTGATGCTGCACCGATTCCAAATGCACCTGGGTGGGTGCATTTGAAATGGAACGAGATTTATGGTGTTGAGTAGAGGACTGCTTGAATATGGTCGCATTGCTTTTTGCCGCAGGTGCAGCCGACCGGATCGCCTAGAAAAACGTTATAGTGTTCATCCTTATCAAGCGGATTTGTTACGCAGTAGAGCTTTTCGTTCACTTGCGCAATGTCCCAGGTTTTGAATTTCAGTTCTTCATCGGAGACAATTTCTTCTAGTTCTTCTTTGTTTGACTCTTCATCTCCAATCCCAGCCTGCATTGCTTTTGCGATCTGGCATCTAGGGCAATTGCAGTGAGGTTCAGGTTTTGGGGCAGCGCTTGGATCGTCCACTCCCATCGTTTTGGAAAGAAAAGTGATCTTCTCAAGAACTTCGGGTGGGAGATCGGGGCTATCTGCCTGCTCAGGATTGTGCTCTAGCAAAGTTCCAAAACTTCCCATGGCGGCAAGTCCATTCTTAAGTGGAAGGTCAAAGGAGATGAGCTGTCCAGTTCCCGGTGGGAGGTTGAGCTGTGATCTAGGAGCAATTACCGCTTGGGAAGTCCTGGCTTCCTGTTCGAGGTACTGGGCGTGGGTTGTGAAAATGCCCTCCAACATAGAGGGTTCTAACCCCGGTATTTCAATGCGCGCGCCGCTGAGCAATGTCGCAACTAGAGTGCAGGAATAGGGCTGGTGCTCAACATGCAGCGAGGCGATGTTTTTCCATGAAGTGGATATATAAGGGGGGATGCTGAGAATCTGAGTGGTGATTTTCATAACCTAGTTCTCCTTAAGTATGAGGTATTATTCATTAATCATTATTATAACTCACTCTCTTTTCTAATGTCAACTGGATTTAGCACTTTTGTGTCACAAGTGCTGAAAATGAACCTAAGTCGTTGATTGTTAATCGAGTAAAAAAAATCTTGAGTGAGGAAGGGTCTGAGTATATGCTCGCGAAATTGGGGCTGTTCGAAGGCCTGGGTCTCGACCCTGACCGGACGGCAGTTCTATAACGCACCGCATATTACTAAAGAGGATATCTATAAATGGCACGAAAGACTTTCATTCTCGACACCAATGTTCTTCTTCATGATCCTGATGCAATAGGAAAATTTCGCGATAATGACGTCATTATTCCGCTCAGTGTTCTTGAAGAGCTCGATAGCATGAAACGCTTCTCTGATGAACTTGGAAAAAATGCGAGACACGTCATCCGATTTATCGATGCTCTCAAGGCGAGAAAAAGCGGGGATCTGCATAGCGGGGTCAAGATTGACGATGGGATTGTTGTCCGTGTTCTTGTTGATACAAAGCCCGGAGAAAAGACGAGCTTTCCTCTTTCTCCCGAGCGCAGCGCGAATCGAATTCTCTTTGTCGCTTATAAGTTACGGGAATCGGGCCTTCAAGTTGTGATTGTAACTAAAGATTTTGTCGTTCGGGTAAAGGCGGAGGCGCTTGGGCTTGATGCAGAAGATTATGAAAATCTCAAATTCTCTTATGATAATATTTATCGGGGCTATCGCAAATTAGATGTTCCCAAACGCGACATCGATCTTTTCTTAAAAGATGGTTTTATCCAGACAGAAATCCCCGATTTATTTCCGAATGAATACTGTGTATTGAGCTCTCCAGAAAAATCATCCGCTGTTTGTAAATATAATCCCATGACGAAGCGATTAGAGCCGCTTATCAAGCTCTCAAAAGACATTTGGGGGATTCAACCTCTTAATGTGGAACAAAAATGTGCGCTTGATCTTTTGCTCCGCGATGACATTAATCTCGTCACGATGCTTGGCCCTGCTGGAACGGGAAAGACATTATTGGCCTTAGCTGCAGGCCTTAGAAAAGTGTTTGATGAAGGTGTTTACTCGCGCATCCTCGTTAGCCGTCCTATTATTCCACTCGGCAAGGATATCGGTTTTCTTCCCGGAACAAAGGAGGAGAAGCTCTTTCATTGGATGCAGCCGATCTATGATAACCTCGAATTCTTGTGCCAATCGACAAGCGGAGCAACTAATGGCCAGGAAACTCAAAAATGGATCATGGAAAGTAAGAAGATCGAGATGGAGGCTGTGACTTACATCCGCGGAAGGTCCCTTCCTAAAATGTACATGATCATCGATGAGGCCCAGAACTTAACGCCGCATGAGGTTAAGACGATCATTTCAAGAGCGGGTAAAGGGACAAAAGTTGTTCTGACAGGAGATGCGACGCAGATCGACAATCCTTATCTCGACAAGGATTCTAACGCGTTGACATTCACCGTTGGAAAATTTAGGCAGTATCCGATCTACGGACATATATTCCTAGATCGTACGGAGCGTTCGGAGCTTGCTGCTTTAGCTGCCGAGATTTTATAATTTTAAAGCCTGGGCTTGATGAAAAAAGATCTAGAGAATTTGGCGATTCACGTCATGTCAGATAAAGGCCTGATGCCAAAATTCTCAGATGGCGTCTACATCCAACTTCACGGAATAAAAAAGCCGGCGGACCCTCCCCATGGCTCAGAGGATCTTCGCCGGCTTCCTTTTTGTTCTATTGATAATGACGATTCTCTCGACCTAGATCAATTGACCTATGCGGAATGTTCAAAAGATGGAAAGGCAACGCTTTGGGTTGCCGTAGCTGATGTCGATGCGCTTGTTCCTAAAGGCTCTCCTATCGATCAGCATGCGATGATCAATACAACGTCTGTTTATACTCCTGCAATCAAATTTCCGATGTTGCCTGACAAGCTCTCCACGAATTTAACGTCGCTGAACGAAAAGGAAGATCGCGTTGCTATTGTTGTCAAAGCGACCATGAGATCAGATGGTGAGATCGAAGGAGGTTCCATCACCGAGGCCTTAGTGCGCAATCACGCGAAACTCGCTTATCCCTCTCTTGGAGCCTGGTTTTCTGGAAAAGCGGACATGCCAGAAAAAATCAAGAAAGTGCCCGGTTTAGAAAAGACGCTTCGATGTCAGCATGCAGCAGCCCAGAAGATGAAGCAGTGGCGTCACTTATATGGAGCGCTCACTCTCGAATCTCCGGAGGCCGAAGCGAAAATGATTCAAGAAAAAGTGATTCTTATGCCCCCCGTGCACAACTTAGCGATGCAGCTGATTGAACAATTCATGATCGCTGCAAATTTTGTGATGGCATCGCATCTTCGCGCAGCAAATATTCCCAGCCTTCGCCGGGTTGTACGCACGCCAAAGCGTTGGGAGCGCATTGTAGAAGTGGCAGCTAAACTCGGTGGGCATTTGCCGGCAGAGCCTAATTCAAAGGCACTGGAAAAGTTTTTGATCAAACGCAAAAAAATCGATTCTATTTCCTTTCCAGATCTCTCTTTGACGATCATCAAACTTTTGGGAAGGGGTGAGTATATTGTCGAAACCGGGGAAGATGCGCCAACCGGACACTTTGGACTAGCTCTTAGCGAATACATTCATTCGACAGCTCCGAATCGCAGGTATCCCGATCTGATCACGCAACGTCAATATAAGGCTCTTATTCAGAAAAGAAAAAATCCCTACTCTTTGGATGAGCTTCAAATGCTAGCTAAGCATTGTACCGATCAAGAAGATGTTGCCACAAAGGTGGAGAGGCATTTGAACAAATCGGCAGCAGCGATGTTGCTCCAATCGCGCATCGGAGAGACTTTCGAGGGGATCGTCACAGGAGTAGGTCCTCACGGCACTTGGGCAAGAGCCTTCGATCCCCCTGTTGAAGGAAAGGTTGTCCATGGCTTCGATAATCTCGATGTAGGAGACCGAGTCACTCTCAAGCTTGAGAGCGTCGATGTCCCCTTAGGACACATCAACTTTAGAAAGTTATAGTTTTAGTTGACGATAAGCTTTGGATCATTAAGCTATTCGCCTTGATATTACCTTTATGAGACTAGCCCACTATTTGAAAACTTTGATTTTTGAAATAGTGGGATAGTCTCATAGTCTAACCCAAGGCCATTATGTATCCAGCAAGCGGAACCAAATTAACGGTTGGAGAGCAGCCCCTGCCTTTTTTTAAGGTCCAGGAAGATCGGATAGACTTCAATTTCTCAGTTAATGAAGAAGAGGCGATGTACCTTTATTTCATGCAAAAGCGCATTGAAAGTTTTTGTAATGCGCAAGAAAGTGTTGGGTTCCTTCCCGCGGATGAAAATACGTTAATAAGATTTACTGCATGGTTAAAAGAAAAAACAAATGTTCAACTCAGCCCGGAGCAAACAAATTTGGATTTGATTGTAACAGCGCTTTGGAAAAGAGTGACTGTGTTGGTCCAAGCTGAATTAATCGTCGCGGGTAATGCAGGGAACATTGCAGCTGAGCAAGATTTTCAAAAGCAATCAGATTTCGGATCGCTTGTTTACAATTTGCAAGGGCTTGTTGGAAAATGTTTCACAGGAAGACAGTTACATCTCCTGAGAATGTGTGCGAGAGACGTAAGTAAAATGTACGGTCCTAAAGAAGGATAATTTTGCCGCCTAATGGGGTGTAAGAGAGCTGCTACAAGCTCTTTTCTTAGCAAATTGCCGTATGCCATAGACAATGGCGAAAAGCAAAATAGCGATCCCAATGCTCTCTATAACTGGCGGGAGATGTCCTTGAAGCACATAGACGAATATGATGCCGAATATCGTCTCAAAAATGGTCAACTGACCAGCCAAGGGCACGGGTAAATATAGGCTTGCCTTGTTCCATAAAAAATTTCCTATCCAAGAACAAAAAAGCCCTAAAATGGCGCTTCCTATCAAGAATTTTGTTAGCGCAGAGCTTGGCGTAAGATATTTTTCTACATTGAGCTGACTCTTAAAAAATACATGCATGATTAGTACTAAAATGAGCACCCAAACGAGCGTTGCCATACCGATAATTGTTGACCAATCAATGGAGCGCACCTTTGGGTTTTGCTTCAAAAATCTGGCATTAGCCACCACAAACCAACTCCAGGCAGTTAAAGCCAAAAAGCCGCAAGTTAATCCCAAAATGTAGGAAGAGATGGCGGCGCTAGATTTTATTTGCGGAACATTTATGATCACAAGGCCGAGTAAAATCAGGGAAGACGGGATGGTTAGGCTTTTAAAGGATGTCTCTTTTTGCTCCCAGTTGCCGTAAAATGCGATGGTAATAGGGCTGATTCCCAGAATTAATGCGGCAATTGCTGGAGTAGAATGCCGTATGGCAAGAACGAGCAATGTGTAGAAGCCGATTGTCATGACGAGAGAAAAACAAAGAGCCCTTATCCATATCAAGCGCGGATACTTGTACGATCCTTGAAGTTTGGATTTACAATAAAAGAGAGCGGACACTAGCCCATAGACCAAAAAGCGCCCCAAGGTCACTTCAATAGGGCTAAAATCACTCATGAATCCGGGGACGACAAAGATCAGCCCCCAAATAAAGCAGGCTGCAAGGGCAAATGCGATTCCTTTAAACATAGATGTCTACTGGTGATTTAGAACTTTATGTGCAAAAGAGTTTAACATTGGAAGAGATTATTCCTCTATAACTCTTATATTGCCAAATATTTTAAAAATAACTATATATTTACTCCGTTTTAACTTCGAGGAATCGATGATTGAGCTAAAGACCAATTATTCTTCTACATCGCAATTTTTAGGGGCCCAAAATGCATGCCGCGGTTTTGTATTTCCCTGCTGTCACAGTCTGTCATATGAAATGGCTCGCCACTACTTAAGATACTATCCTATCGGTGAATGGAGTAATTCCTTTTGCAAATTGGAGAAGGAAAAATTTTGTATTGATTGTAATGAAAAGGTCGTGGCTTTTGGCAGTCCACAAGACATTTATATGCGTTATTTCAGCTCCCAGGGATCCCAATTCTTTTACCCGGGTGTTTCTGCTGTTTTTGAACTTAAAGGCAAGGGTTGGGATTACATTTTTGAAGCGACAGGATCAGATTTGTGTAGGCAAATGTATTTTATCAGCACTACAGAAAACTCTGGGATAAAAGAATTTCACCTTCTAGGATATCGGGATGGTGTGGTGCGCATCTCAATGATTTTTGAAAAGAAATCTCATTTTAATCGCTATTTGCTCTCTCATCAAGTTGTTTGTGAAGATGATTATTTTTGTTTGAGCCGCAACCTTCATGAACTTAAAGCCCTATTTCATATTGTATCCACTCATAACAAAATTCCAGACGGGGAGTTAAAGCAAATGAAAGAGATTGTTGAGAAAGGAAGTTGCGAGCTTTTGCCTAGGGAACAACACTTGGAAAGCAGACATGGACGAAATGTGTATCCTGATCTATATAGTGGAGACTAGTTGAGGAGCTAAATCAAAAAAGCGAAATTGTGAAGCGTGGCATTTACGTTTCTGTCTTAAGTGCGATCCAAAAGTGGCATAAACCGCGAATATATTTTAAAATTATAAAAAAACAACTAGAGAGGCATACATGCGTTTTATAGATGTTAAAAATCCAGGACCTTCAGATGTTTTATTTATGAATGAAATGCCTATTCCGGAACCAAAGGCCAGCGAAGTTTTAGTTCAAGTGAAAGCAGCAGGGATTAATCGTCCCGATCTTATGCAAAGAGCAGGTAATTACCCGCCACCTGCAGGAGCTAGCCCCATTCTCGGTCTTGAAATTTCAGGAACCATCTGCAAGGTCGGCACCGATGTCACAAGATGGAAAGTGGGAGATAGCATTTGCGCGCTGACAAATGGAGGAGGTTATGCTGAGTATTGCGCAGTTCCTGAAGGGCAGTGCCTTCCGCTACCAACTGGATTAGACTTTGTGGAAGCGGCCTCATTGCCGGAGGTTTATTTTACTGTCTGGGGAAATTTATTCATGAGGACGCGGCTTAAAAGTGGGGAGTCGATCTTGGTCCATGGAGGATCGAGCGGAATTGGCTCCTGTGCGATCTTGCTTGCGAAAGCTTTTGGAGCGCATGTGATAACGACGGTCGGAAGCTCCTTGAAAGCCTCTTTTTGTAAAGATTTAGGCGCAGATGAAATCATCAACTACAAAGAGCAGGATTTTTTTTCTCATCTCAGGGCCAAAGGCGTGGATGTCGTCCTGGACATTATTGGAGGGGATTATTTCGGCAAGAACCTTCAACTTTTAAAAGAGGAGGGACGTCTTGTTCAAGTGTCTAGAATGCAGGGATCTTCTGTGACTCTCGACTTAAATCAGCTCTTATCAAAGCGGCTTACGATTGTGGGCTCCACTTTAAGGGCGCAACCGGCTGAATCAAAAGCTCTCATTGCCAAAGATCTCATTCACAATGTTTGGCCTCTTTTTGAAAAAAAACTCTTAAAATCTGTTGTGACGGCCGTCTTTCCTTTTTCTAAAGCAACGAATGCACACCAGCTCATGGAATCAAGTCAGCATTGCGGGAAAGTTGTACTAGTACCTAGTTGATAAAGTTTTTGCCGTTTCGGCTGTAAGACAAGCTCCCGCGGTTCGGCTCTCGCAAACAGGTCCATATTAACAAACATAGGACCTGTTTGCGAGGGTCGAACCCCGGGGCTTGTGTTGCAGCCGAAACGGTAAAAACTTTATCAACTAGGTACTAGTCACAGAATAGAGGGGTTATATTTATCCAAGAGCGCTAGTCTGAAGTTATTTATTTTCATAGCCATATCGGGGTGAGCCATTGAAAAATCCTCCACCTTGTCAATGAAGCCAGCTTTTATGAGCGCCTCAATGATGAGCAGGTAATCTTCTTGGTTGCAATGGAAAGTGGAGCCATGGGCACGTCTTCGGAAACTGGATATATTAGTTTCCAAATTTTCAATCGTCACTGGCTCTTTACATTCCCTTAAAGTGAGGACTCCCATTTTCAAAAAAATGAAATTTTCCATGATCCTCGACCAACAGTTACTTCGGTCGCGATCGTTATACCCGAAAAGGGCTTGGATGGGCTCATTTGCCCAGAGAGCAATTAAATTTATATCTCTGACATTGTATTTGTTTTGGATTTTAGTGAACTGCATAACAGAGGTATTGAGGAGATCGTCCAAAATTTCAAGAGAGATTTCTTCTTTTTTTAATTCTTTATAAAGGTTTAAAATGCCGTTTTTTGGGTAGCTTGTTTTTCCTATATATTCATTGTCAATTTCAAAAAATTCACCCGTTGCTTCATTGAAAAGGATGTTGTCGCCGTGCGCATCGAATTTGCCCAGGACCATACCTAAGAGATAGGCTTTTTGGTAGAAAGAGAGGCTTGGATCTAGAGTTTTCCCGCGGATATTTTTCCCTTCTACAAATGCTTGAAATGTGAAGGTAAGTGGGTATTTTTGGCTATAAAAACCCTTCATCAACTCTGCATATTTCTGACGTTTTTCCACTCGATTTTCATAAGAGAGCGAATACTGATGCAAAACCTTTGTTTTTGGGATTGTGTTCCAATGGAACATTTTGCAAATTTTATAGGCGATTTCTTCTGCGTGCGGCAGGGTTAATTCAAGTTTACATAATCTCAGTGGCCCCGTTTCTAGTTTAGCCACTAAGCGGGGTGCGGAACTAGGAGGGTTAATAAAAATATATCTTCTGTAATTGTCATGATTTATGCACATGTGAACCCACTGAGAGGGATTCCTATAGATACTTGGTTCCTCTAATGACGATTCTTCGGAGGATGAAGATTCCTCATTAGAGGACGATTCATCCCATAAAACTAACTTATGACCTTCTTGGAATGAAAATGAACTTATAGTTACATTCATAAAGTGTTTTTCCTCTGTTTGATAAGATAAAGTATAGCATTTCACATCTACAACTTCAATTATCAATGTTATACTGCGTCAAAGCCTTAAGGGGCTGATCGGTTCATGTTGTTAATATTGAAATACTAGGACTAAGAAGCTTTGAGGCTTTTAAAAAAAATATGTTATGTAAGAAGATTGTTGAGAATTTAGACTTGTCAATACTTTTTTTCACAATTTTAAAACAGCAGCTCCTTGGAACTTGCCTGATTTTAAATCATCGAGAGCATCGTTCGCTTTTTCGAGGGAATAGACAGTGACCTGGGTTTTGATGGGGAAGCGGGAGATGGCTGCGAAAAAATCTTTCGCGTCTTGCCTTGTTAAATTGGCAACGGACTCAATTCTTTTTTCACCCCAGAGATCATCATAGGGAAAAGAGGGGATGTCGCTCATGTGGATCCCTCCGCAAATGCACCTGCCTCCTTTTTTCAAAACTTTGAGCGCCTGTGGGACCAAATTTCCCACGGGTGCAAAGATGATGACGGCATCGAGAAGGGTTGGGGGAAGTACGCTTGAATCTCCAGCCCAGGTGGCTCCTAAATCCTTTGCAAATGCTTGGGTTTTTTTATCGTTATCTCTTGTGAACGCATAGACTTCCTTGCCCTCGAAGGTGGCGAGCTGTGTCAGAATATGAGCTGCAGCTCCAAATCCATAGATGCCCAATTTTTTTTGGGGATTTGCTTTGCGATAAGCTCGATATCCGATGAGTCCTGCGCAGAGAAGGGGGGCGATGTGTTCATCGGAGAGATTTGAATTTAAGGGGATGGCAAAATCGGACCTGCAAACGGTGTATTCTGCAAAACCTCCGTCCTTGAGATATCCTGTGTAGACGGCTTTTTCACAGAGGTTTTCTTGCATCTGGTTACAAAATTCACAGGAGCCGCAAGCGCTCCATAGCCAGGGGATGCCGACGCGATCTCCCTTTTTAAAAGCTCGCACATCTTTTCCCAACTCTTCGATAGTGCCGACAATTTCGTGGCCAAGAATCAGGGGGAGTTTGGGATGGGGAAGTTCAGCGTCTCTCACGTGCAGATCGGTGCGGCAAATGCCGCAGGCATGGACTTTGACGAGGAGCTCGTTATCTTTTGGAACAGGTTTTGGAACTTTTTCCAAAACAAGCGCTGATTTTTGGCCCTTAAGGACCATTGCTTTCATCATTTGGTATGCGGGATGTTTGGGACAAAAGTAGAGATGTCGGGTTTCTTAAAATCTGCAGTGAAGTTTTCTTCATTAAAGGGGGGCCAGGTGATATTTTTCCCAAAGATGAAGAGTTCTCCTCGAAGAATCAAATTTTTGCCGTCTCTCCATAGTTTAGCATTGTATGTCTTCCCTTCTCTTGGATCAACAATATGCCCTTTATATTTTTCGTGTTCACTGTCGGGTTTAGCACCCCAAACAATATCTAGTCCACAGTAATAGGGGTCTCCTTGGATTCCGGGCGCTCTGCTTTCAGGGTTATACATCGTTTCTTCGACGATCCCTTCCTTGTTGCAAGTAGCGATGATCCTTCCGTAATATTTTCCCTCATAAGGATAAACAGCGATGACAGAACTTGTTTTTTTTGTTTTTTTGTCAATTGTGCACCAAAATCCGGCGATGTCCTGGTCAGCGGATAGATTTCCGCAGAAACATGTTAAGAGAAGAAAAATGCATTTTTTGATCATAGATATCCCTGCCTACGGCTTTGATGTATTAATTTTTTGTTTTGCAGTTTTCTACTTAAATTTTCAAGTTTACTTTTTCTTTCAAATCATTTAGACCTAAATTTATGAAGAAAATTTTCAAAATTGCGATTGTGGTATTGCTCTTGCTAGGTGCAGGAGCTTTAACTGCTTTATATATTTCAAACAACGCTATCCCTGTGCTCGAGCCCAAGGGCATGATCGGGGAAAGAGAGAGCGAGCTGCTCATCACGGCATCTTTGTTAATGTTGATTGTCGTGATTCCCGTTCTTGTTTTGACTTTGGTCTTTGCTTGGAAATATAGAGAAAGCAATACCAAATCAACACATGCTCCGGATTGGGAGCACAATTATATCGCTGAGTACTCCTGGTGGGGAGTTCCCGTTATCATCGTCGTAATTCTCGCGATAACAACTTGGAAATCAAGCCACGATCTGAGTCCATTTAAGCCCATCGACTCAGATATAAAACCGATTTCAATACAAGTGATTGCGCTTGATTGGAAGTGGTTGTTTATTTATCCAGAATATGGGATTGCTACGGTAAATTTCGTTCAATTTCCCGAAAAAACTCCTGTGAATTTCGAAATCACCTCGGATGCTCCGATGAATTCTTTTTGGATTCCTCAATTGGGTGGGCAAATTTACGCGATGCCTGCGATGCGATCAAAATTGCATCTGATTGCAGCTGAGCCCGGCAGCTTTATGGGTGTGTCGGCAAATATCAGCGGAAGGGGTTTTGCCGGGATGCGATTCATTGCCAAATCGAGCTCTGCTCAAGAGTTTAATCAGTGGGTAGGCCAGGTGCAGCAATCTTCAAAACACTTGACGATGGACGCATACAATGAGCTGGTGAAACCTACAGAATATCATCCGGTAGAACAATACCAACTGATGCAGCCGGATTTATTCGACCGTGTTCTGATGAAATATATGGCTCCTCAACCTTAAAGGATATGCAATGTTCGGAAGACTAACCCTGGATGCTTTTAAGCACGATTTAATCGAATACGGCGCTGGCGTCTCGATGGTATTTGGCGCTATTTTCTGCATCATTTTGATCCAACGCTACAAACTTTGGGGATACCTTTGGAATGAGTGGGTCTGCTCGGTCGATCATAAAAGAATCGGGGTGATGTACATCATTTTTTCCGCATTGATGCTCGTCAAGGGACTGATCGATGCTCTCATGATGCGGGCACAGCAGGCAATTGCGGTTGGTGATTCGATGGGTTATTTAGGCGCCGATCATTATCAGCAACTGTTCACTGCGCATGGCGTTACCATGATTTTCTTTGTCGGCATGGGTGTGATGTTCGGCATCATTAATCTGGTTATGCCTTTGCAAATTGGTGCGCGCGATGTTGCCTTTCCCTTTTTAAATAATCTAAGCTTTTGGCTGTTTGCGTCCGGGGGAATGTTTATTCTTGTCTCACTTGTGATTGGTGAGTATTCAGGAACGGGGTGGACTTCTTATCCGCCTCTTGCCGGTTTAAAATATAACCCGGGTGTGGGTGTAGATTATTGGCTTTGGAGCGTGCAGATTTCGGGGGTAGGAAGTTTGCTCTCTGGAATTAATTTTATGGTGACCATATTAAAGATGCGCTGTCCGGGAATGACCTTGATGAAAATGCCCATTTTTGTTTGGGCAACACTTGCGACAATGGTCCTTGTGGTTTTTGCATTTCCTATTCTGACGGCAACGGGAGCAATGCTCACGACCGATAGACTTCTTGATACCCATATCTTTACGGCAGAGTTTGGTGGCAACCCCATGATGTATATTAACCTGTTTTGGGCGTGGGGACACCCGGAGGTTTATATTCTTGTTTTGCCGGCCTTTGGGATCTTTTCAGAGGTCGTACCTGTTTTCTCGCATAAAAAATTGTTCGGATATGCTTCCATGGTATGGGCCATCATCGCGATCGCTTTCCTCTCTTTTATTGTTTGGCTGCATCACTTCTTTACGATGGGAGCTGGGGCTAACGTCAACGCTTTCTTTGGCATCATGACGATGATTATTGCAGTCCCTACCGGAGTTAAGGTCTTCAACTGGATATTTACGATGTTCAGAGGCCGTATCAAGTTTACTACGCCTATGTACTGGTTCTTGGGCTTTATTACGACATTCACAATCGGGGGGATGGCGGGGGTGCTGATGTCTATTCCTGCTGTTGATTTTCAAGTGCACAATAGTTTGTTTTTGATAGCGCATTTCCATTTTGTCATCATTGGCGGCGTCGTATTTGGGTTCTTTGCAGGCTATTCTTACTGGTTTCCCAAGTTTGCAGGTTTTAAACTGAATGAGAAATTAGGAAAATATGCTTTTTGGTTCTGGATGATTGGTTTTTTGATGGCTTTTACGCCGTTATATTTACTCGGTTTCATGGGAGCTACAAGGCGCTTAAACTATTATAATGTTCCCGAGTGGCAGCCGTTGTTTATTGTTGCCGCCATCGGAGCTGTTCTTGTGGCTGTCGGTGTTGGATTTCAAGTTTTGCAGCTCATCGTAAGCATCAAACAGCGCAATGAGAATAGAGATACAACCGGCGACCCTTGGAACGGCAGGACCTTGGAATGGTCAACGACATCGCCTCCTCCATTTTACAATTTCGCGTTTATCCCTGAAGTACATCAACGAGATCCCTTTTGGGTGAGCAAACACTTGAAGGCTGTAGAATCGAAGCCTCGCAAATATGAAGATATCCACATGCCAAAAAACACACCCATGGGTTTTTACATCGGCATATTCAGCTTTCTCTGTGGATTTGGTTTAGTCTGGTATATGTTCTGGTTGGCAGCTCTTAGCGCTTTGGGAATAATCGCATGTTCGATCATCCATCTTTATCAAAAACATCCCGATTATTTTGTAAAAGCCGATGTTGTAGAGAAAATTGAAACAGGGAAGCTAAACGCATGAAAAATCCTGAGACCCTGCCCCATGAGCATTTTCCAGATTCCCATCATAATCCGTATGCCAGGACAGTCTTTGGTTTTTGGTTATACCTGATGTCAGATTTGATCTTGTTTGGAGCTCTTTTTGCAGCTTATGCCGTCTTGAGCCATTCTACTTTTGGAGGACCGTCTGGAAGAGAGCTCTTTCGACTTTCATTCACACATATTCAAACACTTGTGCTTCTAACTAGCAGCTTGACAGCCGGGCTTGCAGGGGCAGCAGCTCACCGTGGAAACAAAAAGGCAACCATTTCATTGTTTGGACTTACTTTTTTACTCGGCGTTGTCTTTATGTGGATGGAGTTTTCTGAATTCTCTAATTTGGTAGGTGCCGGCCATGGTTGGAATAAAAGCGCATTTCTGTCTGCCTATTTCACGGTGGTTGGAACACATGGGCTGCATGTGCTCTTTGGCCTGCTCTGGATTCCTGTTCTGTTAATTCCCGTGTGGCGCGAGGGCATTTCCCATGTGAGCGTTAGACGTTTGACATGCCTTAGGATGTTTTGGCAATTTTTAAACATCATTTGGATCTTTATCTTTTCTTTTGTGTACCTGATGGGAGTAATTTAATCATGATTGATGTGCATCATGGATGGAATAGGAGCTATAAGCCCCAATTTGTGGGGTATTTAATGTCATTTTTGCTGACATTCGCGATTTACCGCATTGTCACCCACCATGAACTAAGAGACGGTCTTTTGAGTTACACTATTGTAGGTTTTACCTTACTACAGGCCCTCATTCAGTTCTTCTTCTATTTCCATTTGGGGCTGGAGTCTAAACCACATTGGAGTACGATCACTTTCCTCTTTACGGTACTCGTCCTTATCATTGTTATTGGCGGCAGTTTATGGATTATGAATAACATCAATTACGATCTGATGCCGAAGATGCAACCGGGATAATTAATGAAAGCCGTTGAATCAGTCGTTTTTATCAGTAAGGCCCAAGCTTATCGCTCGCTGATCAAGCCCGGCATCATTATGGGAAATGCAATTACAGCTGTCGCCGGATTTACGCTCGCATCAAAAGGAACTATCGACTTTAGTTTATTATTAGCGATGCTTCTCGGTCTGTCTTTAATCATAGCTTCGGGCTGTGCTTTTAATAATTTTATTGACCGCGATGCAGATCAGAAAATGTCAAGGACTAAACATCGGGCGATCCCGAGGGGCGCTATATCAACACAAAGTGCAATTGTCTTTGCATCGGCTCTAGTATTGCTCGGAGTGTTTGTTCTGATGCAATTTGTCAATACCATCACTACAGTGGTCGCCATTTTAGGTTTTACAGTTTATGTGTTCATTTATAGCTTTTTGAAGTACCGCACGGTCCATGGCACTTTAATCGGCAGTATCGCCGGCGCTGTGCCGCCAGTTGTCGGGTATTGTGCCGTCAGCAACCACCTCGATATGGGAGCAATGCTATTATTCGTAATCATAGCTCTTTGGCAGATGCCTCACTTTTTTGCGATTGCCATCTATCGAATTGAGGACTATGCGGCAGCATCGATCCCGGTTTTGCCGATAAAAAGAGGGATGCTAACTACAAAAATACAGATGCTTCTTTACGTCATTGGCTTTTCCATTTCTTCTCTCACTCTAAGTCTATTTGGATACACAGGGATCGCCTATACGGTGACAGCATCCATTCTCGGATTTTTCTGGCTTGTATTGTCGATCAAAGGCTTTAAATCAAAGAGCGATAAACATTGGGCGCGTAAAATGTTTATCTTTTCTCTTATTGCAGTGACCGCTTTGAGCGTTGTAATCCCGTTTAGCGTACAAATATGAAGCAAATCAAATTCATCATAGCCATACTTGCACTATTTGGCATGGCGCTTGGCATTTTCTTCGTTTTGGGAGGCGAAAATGCTTTGGTTACTCATCCCAAGGGAATTATCGCGCGTAGCCAATTAAATCTCATTACGACGAACATTCTGCTCATGCTCATCGTAATTGTTCCAACTTTTATCCTGTTATTTGTAACCGTATGGAAACATCGCGCTAAAAATTCAGAGGCAAAATACGAACCGGAACAATCCCGTGGAGCTTTTAGAGAACTGATTTTATGGATTATTCCCTCTGTCGTTGTTGTCGTTATGGCGTTGATAACCTGGAAGGCTACCCATGAGCTCGATCCTTACAAGCCCATTCAGAGTGAAGTGAAGCCGCTTACGATACAGGTAGTAGCTCTTGATTGGAAATGGCTGTTCATTTATCCGGAACAAGGGATTGCATCCGTGAATTTTGTTCAATTTCCAGAGCGTACGCCGATCCACTTCGAACTCTCAGCGGATGGCTCCCCGATGAACTCGTTCTGGCTACCGCAACTGAGCGGACAAATTTATTCGATGACAGGGATGGTCACACAACTTCACATTATGGCTGACGGAATAGGTGTTTACAAGGGCAAAGCAGCAGAGATCAATGGGAAGGGGTATGCCGGGATGACATTTGTTGCAAAATCAACATCGCAAGCCGATTTTGAGGATTGGGTTGTGCATGTAAAACAATCTTCAGGGCAACTGACAGGTCCTATCTATAGCGAGCTGGTCATCCCTTCCGAGAATCATCCGGTTGCCCTCTATTCATCTTTCGAAGAAGATTTATTTAATAAAATAGTTATGAAATACAAAAAATCATGAAAAGCTTCATTTCTGGAAAACTGACTTTTGACGCAGTTCCCCACCATTGGTACACAATTGGCGGGACAGTTTTTATTGCGCTCATGTGCATCATTCTTGTGATATTTCTGACAAAACGCAAGCTCTGGAAATGGCTATGGAATGAATGGCTCACATCCACTGATCCCAAAAAGATAGGGACGATGTACATGATTTTTGCGAGTCTCATGTTCTTTCGCGGAATGTTGGATGCGGCAATGGTATGGGCTCAGCAGTCAATAGCTGCAGATTCGCAAGGGTATCTTACCTCGAATCATTTTCAACAGATTTTCACATCTCATGGCGACATCATGGTCTTTTTCGTGACGATGGGATTTTTCTTTGGATTTATGAATTGGATTGTACCCCTTCAAATTGGAGCTCGCGATCTAGCCTTTCCCTTCTTGAACTCACTCGGGTTCTGGCTTACTGTCGCAGGGGGAGTGATGATTAATTTGTTTTTTGTGGTCGGCGGAGAATTTGCAAATACAGGCTGGCTTGCAGTTGCCCCATTATCGGAGCTTGAATTTAACCCAAGCGCAGGGGTGGATTATTTGATTTGGAGCTTGCAGCTATCGGGGCTTGGCAGTCTGTTAGCTGGAATTAACTTTTTCGTTACGATCATAAAAAAACGGGCCCCGGGAATGACTCTGATGAAAATGCCTCTTTTCGTCTGGACATCCTTGTGTGCAATGATTCTTGTTATCTCCGCGTTCCCCGTGCTTACGGCAACGACGATGCTTCTTTGGTTCGATCGTATTTTGGGTATGCATTTCTTCAGTGAAGGGTATGGCGGAGATCAAATGATGTATTTTAATCTCATTTGGATGTGGGGCCATCCCGAGGTGTATATTTTGGTATTGCCGGCATTTGGAATGTTTTCAGAAATCGTGGCCACCTTTTCGCAAAAGAAAATTTTCGGTTATGTATCTATGGTAATCGCGGCAATTTCCATCACTATCCTCTCTTTCTTAGTGTGGCTGCACCACTTTTTTACAATGGGCGCCGGCGCAAATGTGAACTCTTTCTTTGGCATTGTGACCATGCTCATCGCAATCCCATCGGGAGTTCAGGTATTCAACTGGATATTAACCATGTATAAGGGAAGATTGACCTTTGCTTCTCCAATGTATTGGTTTATCGGTTTTTTATGCACATTTATGCTAGGGGGTATGGCCGGAATATTAATGGCCGCTCCTCCTGCAGATTTTCAAGTCCATAACAGTTTATTTTTGGTTGCCCATTTCCATACCATGATTATCGGCGTTGCTCTTTTTGGGATTTTTGCGGGCGTTACGTATTGGTTCCCTAAATGTACGGGATTTAAACTCAATGAACGTCTGGGAAAACGCGCTTTTTGGTTCTGGCTGATTGGATTTTTTGTCTCTTTTGTCCCTTTATATCTTTTAGGATTGATGGGAGCTCCTAGAAGGCTAGACCACTACGATGCATCGACTGGCTGGCAGCCGTTATATATTACCGCAGCGCTTGGATTTGTGATCATTATGTGCGGCGTCATCACGCAAATCTATCAAATCATCGTCAGTATTAGAGAGCGAAAAGAAAATTTAGACACTACCGGGGATCCTTGGAATGGAAGGACGCTTGAATGGGCTACCTCATCGCCGCCGCCATTTTATAATTTTGCATTGATTCCGACAGTAACAAGTCGTGAAGAGTTTTGGGAAATGAAAAAAAACGGCCGCAAAGCGCAAACTCTCTATAAGGACATTGAAATGCCTAAAAATACAGGCATGGGAATTTATATTTCTGTTTTCGCCTTTTTCTTTGCATTCGCCGTTGTCTGGCATATTCTCTGGCTTGCTATTTTTGCTCTTGTCTGCGTTATCGCTTGCGTCATCTTGCGTTCACTTGATGACGATATTGAATATGTGCTAACTGCAAAAGAAATTGAGAAGATTGAAACATCGAAAGTGAAGGGATAATCAATGCACGAGAGCGACACAAAAATTTTCGGTTTTTGGGTTTATTTGATGACCGATCTTGTGATTTTTGGTGTGCTTTTTGCCACCTTTATTGTTCTTCGCAACAATACGTTTGGAGGACCTTCAGGGAGCGTGCTTTTTAGTTTGCCTTCCGCATTTACGGAAACACTCTTATTGCTCACTAGCAGTTTTACGTGTTCTTTGGGAACTCTTGCAATTCAACGAAGACAAAAGCATTTAGCAGTTTTCTGGTTCCTCTTCACTTTTGCACTGGGAGTATCTTTTTTAACTATCGAACTCTCAGAATTTTCTAAATTTGTCCATGAAGGCGCTAGTTGGCGAAGAAGTGCATTCCTCTCTGCTTTTTTTACACTGGTGGGTACACATGGGCTGCATATTTCGATAGGATTATTGTGGATGATCGTCACCATGTTTCGCATTAGTTTTCGCGAACTTTCAGCCCCTAATATTTCCAGGATTTTTCGCCTGGCTTATTTTTGGCATTTTCTGGACGTTGTTTGGGTTTTCATTTTTACTGTTGTCTACGGAATGGGACACATTTTATAAAAGGATGTCGTATGCACTCGAAATCACTGGCAACACGCGTCATCGGATTTGTAGCATCACTGATAATAACTTTAACGGCTTTTTTGATTTTTTTCCGTCCTGATTTTTTTCATCTTGGTCTCAAGATGAATGTCATTGTTGTTTTAATTCTTGCTGTCCTTCAGTGCTCTGTTCAGTCAATATTTTTTCTAAATATCTTAAATGAAAAAGGAACTCGCTGGAACTTAGTTGTCTATGCTTCCACCATTTCAGTTATTTTCATTATTATCTTCTTCTCGATGTGGATAATGAACCATTTGAATTACAATATGAAGATGTGAACCTGTCCTGATAAAAAGTTTAATCGGGTTGTGGGATATGGTGGCTATCGAGAAGATCAGGAATACTATGACCGCAGCGCTCAAATCTAAGCCAAAGCAAATTTACACAATCGGCTATTCGATCCGATCGATCGAGGACTTCATCTCTTTGTTAAATGCTCATGCTATCAAACTGTTAATCGATATCAGAACCATTCCAAAGTCCAGACATTGTCCGCAATTCAATCAGGAAAAGCTAAAGAAGTCGCTCGAAAAAAGTGGGATAAAATACCGACATATGAAAGAGCTGGGAGGCCTTCGCCATACTGCCAAAGATTCCATCAATACAGGATGGATCAATGCTTCTTTTCGCGGTTATGCCGATTATATGCAAACTCCAGATTTTCAAAAGGCGCTTGAAAAACTGGAAAAGAGCGCACAGAAAAAACGTTCTGTCCTTATGTGCGCTGAAGGCAATCCTTGGCGCTGCCATCGAAGCTTAGTTGCAGATGCCTTAACCATTAAAAAATGGAAAGTCTTCGAGATTCAAAGCAAAAAGACGGCAAAACGACACAAACGGACTTCTTTTTTGAGAGTCAAAAAGGGAAAGCTGACTTATCCACTCTCCGAAGAATAGCTTTTTTTGTTTCTTGGAAAAATTCAAAATCCCTTCTAAGATTACATTCTCAATAAGAAGCTGAGGAATTGTCATGTTGGCGCAAAAATATTGGAATGAGGTTGGCTCAAAAAAGTACTTTGAAGATCCCGTTTATCTAGACAAACTCTCCAAGTTTTTACTGCCCACTTCTCAGATTGTGGAGTATGGGTGCGGCTATGGCAGGATGATGAGGATCTTAAAATCGGAAGGCTATGAGAATCTTCTCGGCTTCGACTTTGCGCCGAATATGATCGCAAGGGGGAATAGGGAAAATCCCGATCTGGATTTGAGGTTGCTGGAAAGATCAGGCAAGATTCCCTGCGCAGATGAATCGATGGACGCTGTCGTAATGTCAACGGTTCTTTGCTGTATGATCGATATTCAGCAGCAGAGGGATTTGATAGCGGAAATCCTTAGAGTCTTAAAAAAGAAAGGGATCTTGTACATCACCGACTTTCTTTATTGTGAGCATCCCATGTACCAGGAAAAATATGCACGAGGGTTTGAAGAATTTGGAGACCACGGCATTTATACCACGAGTGAAAACTTAACAGTCCGCCACCATACGACAAAAGCGATTATGAATCTGCTCTCTGCATTTGATATTGAATGGTTCGAACAATTTGATTTTAAAACGATGAATCAAAATCCAGCGCGCACCTTCCATTGCATTGCCAGAAAATTACATTCCCCTTAAGCACTCAAATTTTTTTTAGATTTTTTTCGTGGAACAAAAATTGCATTTCCCTGATCTTGAATGGGAAAATAACGCACCAATATAGAGGAAATTATGGAAACCCGAGTGGGATTTGTTGGTCTTGGGAATATGGGTCTTCCTATGGCGCAAAATATTTTAAAAGCGGGCTTTCCTCTATCGGTTTACAATCGGACAAAAGAGAAAGCGGCATCTCTACTTGATCAGGGATGCAAATGGGCTGGGTCTCCAGCTGAGTTAGCTGGCTCGTGCGATATTGTGGTCACCATGGTGGCAAATGATGCAGCCCTGATTGAGGTTGCAGAGGCAATGATGCTCTCCTCCAAAAAGCCTGCGATTCATATCTCTATGAGTACGGTCTCTCCTGATTTGACAGCTTCTTTGGAAAAAGAGCATGCAAAGAAAGGGATTGCTTTTCTGGCAGCTCCGGTTTCAGGACGGCCGGAGAAAGCCAAAGATGGCTCGTTGTGGATTTTTTTAGCGGGTGATCCAATGGCTAAGAAAACAGCAACTCCCATTTTGGAAGCGATGAGCGGTAAAATTTATGATTTAGGGGAGCGTCCATCTCAGGCGTCGCTCTTTAAACTGTGCAACAACTTCATGATCCTCAGCCTTATAGAAGCTTTTTCAGAAGCGGCAGTTATGCTGGAGAAGGGAAAGATTTCTACGGAGAGAGCAGCCGAGATTTGGGGGAGTTCTCTTTTTGATGCTCCCGTTTTTCACAGTTATACCCCCATGATATGCAATCGTAATTTTGCGGATGGCGGTTTTGCTTTGGACCTTGGACTGAAAGATATGCGCCTTCTCCAAGATTGTGCAGACGGGGCGCAAGTTCCAATGCCTTTTCTCTCCGATCTTCATGAAAAAATGTTAGCTAGTATGAACAAGGGCCGGGAAAAGCACGACTGGTCGGTCATTGCTCTTTTAACGCGAGAACTTGCAGGATTGAAATGATGATAAAACGATGGGTCTTACTTACTTTATGTCTCTGTAATCTTCTTTGCGCTGATCCCATCCGCGATCGAAAGGTAGAGGATAAGGCTCTCTCTCAGCTAGCCTCTGAGCTGGGTATTTCTTCGGATAAGGATATCATTGAAGAAACGCAGAAGCGTTGGCTGCGAGGGCCCACTCGAGAAAGATGGGAGCTCAATGAGATCAGCCAAGAGCAGCGTCTTTTTGTGCTCAATTGGGCAAAGGAGCAGGGGATGTACGATGCATGGACACCCTCTAGCGATATGTATGATAAGGCTTTAATTCTTGGAGCTACGACAAGAAACATGCAAATGCGCCTGAACTATCTTAAAGAGCTTTGGATCCAGGGAGTGCGTTTTGATGAGGTTGTATGGCTTACCGGTGAAAGACCTTTAGATCGACGCATCGATGGTCTTACCGACCGTTGCAATACGGAATCGGAATCAGCTCGCCTTATTTGGGCTGAAGCTGATTTGCCAGAAGAAATGAGGCAACTGCGCGTCGTTTTTGTCGAAGTTCCCATGAAAGTCGATGGAGAAAAGCTGAAACGGCCCAACACAGAGGATACCATCGTCGCTTGGCTCAAAATTTCTCAAGAGCCTTGCAAACTTTTGTTTGTGTCCGATCAGCCGTTTTGCGGCTACCAGTTTGCAGTCGTCAAGGCATCCCTGCCTAGGTCGTACACTTTTGATCTCGTAGGGGAGGGGGTCGATCCTTCAAGCCATCCAGCAGCTGCTGCAATTACCCTCGACTCCATTGCTCGCTGGATTTATCAAGAGAGCGTCCTATAGCTTTTCTGATTTTAAAGTGGCTCGGAGAGTTGGCATTGTCTTATTCTTGAGTCCTATTTTCTCGATTTTTCGTTGCAGATATTGCTAAGGGGCAGCAAAATCTGCCCTCCATTCACAATTTATTAGGGAAATAGATGTCTGTAAAAGCATGTTCTGGGCTGAAGGTAATTTATGTTACCGTTGCGCCCATGGCCTATTTAGAGTTTGAAACTGAAGAAAAGCTAAATGCAGCAATTCAGAAGCTTCAATCGCTGATAAATAAAGGGGTTCTAGTACAAATGCATTGCAAGCCAAAAGAAGCTAAAGAAAACCCTGTTATCGGCTTCTATGCGGAGTCCTACAAGATCTTAGATATGTATCAGAATGACATCATGAGGACAGTTCCAGAATTGCTAGAGAAATTAGCAGAAATACTGACTGAGGACAAAAACTTTCCGTCTTATATTCCAATCAAACATTGCAATTGTGAAGATTTTTGCTCCTAACCTATACCCAAATGGGTATAGCGCTCAGTTGGCATTACGTCTAGTGAGCGCGTTAGGAATACTGCCTAATGCTTATGACCGCCATCATGATGATCGCTGTCGTGATGCTCGTGGTGTTCGTGATGGTCCTCATCATGGTGCTTTTTATGGTGATCATCATCGTCATCATGATGTTTTTTATGATGGTGATCATCCTCATCATCATGATGGCGATCATGGTCATGATGGTGATCGTCGTCATGATCATGATGGCTGTCCATGCCTACAAGCTGAGTGCAAGAATCGTCACAATCACAGTGTGCATTGGAGCTAAAAGATATAACGAAAGCGCTGAGCAAAATACTCATCTTTTTCATGTTTTTTCCATAAAAGTTGAAATTGCGGATACTCATCACCTTTTTGAAGATGAGAGCATTTCTCAAAGATATAGATATCTTGTCTTTTAATTAAAAGGAAAAATCAAGAACGAATCAAAGCCATAGTCAGCTCATGCTTATTCTGGTCCGCGCGCTCCGCGCCCTCGGTGCCGACGTCGGTTGGTACCTGCCGAGCCGCAGCGAGGACGGCTACGTCTGTCTCCGGGGACCGTCGCGCGCCTGTCCCAATCCGGCGCCGGCCTGCTGGTCACGGTCGATTGCGGTGCTCACCGCCGTCGAGCAGGTGCGAGCGGCGCATGCCGCCGGCCTCGATGTGGTGATTACCGACCACCACTCCCCCCGTGCCGATGGCGAACTGCCGGACTGCCCGATCGTACATCCGGCCCTCTGCCGCTATCCGACCAGTCAGCTATGCGGCACCGCCGTGGCACACAAGCTCGCCGAGGCGCTCGGCGCGGCGACCGCGGCCGACGATCTGGAGCTGGTCGCGCTGGCGACCGTCGCCGACCTGATGCCGCTGCGGGGGGAGAACCGGCGCATCGTTCGCGAGGGTCTGGTGCAGATGGTCGGGGCTACCTAGCGGGCCGGCATGCGTGCGCTGATGCGGGTGTCACGAACCGATCCGAGCGGCCTGGACGCAACCTCCCTGGCCTTCCGGCTCGCTCCGCGGATCAACACCGCGCCGGGAGAATGCGCGCGCTGCCGACGCCGGCCTCGAACTGCTGCTGACGGACGACGCCGTGCGGGCCGAGGTTCCGCGGAGTATCCTCTCGCCGGGCGTGCGGATCGACAGCTACGCCCTGGTCGAAGATTCGATCCTCTTCGACGGCGTCGAGGTCGGCCGGCACGCCCGGATTCGCAAGGCGATCATCGACAAGGACGTGAAGATTCCCCCCGGCTTCGACGTCGGGCGGAACCGCGAGGCCGACCTGGCGCGGCCTGACCGTCTCCGAAGGCGGGGTGACGGTCGTCGCCAAGAGCGAGGACCTCGAGCGGTTCGCCCCCCTGGGGGGTGACGCGTTTGATTTGAATGCGCTATCAACGCGAGGTTGACAGGCGTTGAGCGCGCGAAGCGACTTGGTTACCGGAAAGCTGATGACCGATGACCGAGGAATCCGGGATTTTGATTCGATCGGTCATCGGTCATCGTCTCCTTGGTCATGCTTTCCTTAATAGGAGGCCTCCTGCCTCCATTGAGGGTCAGATCAGGGTGTAAGTCGTCGCTTGCGGATGGGGCACCCAGGTTGCCGCGGCATCCGTCGCGAAATCGGTCACGGTGTAGGTGACGACGCCCGGGAAGGCCGCCATCGAGAACGAGGTGACGCCCGCCGCAGTGCTGCCGAAGGTCGACCAGGACACGCCGCCGGAGTCGGTCCAGTCCAGCTCCACGTTGTAGCCGGCGATCGGCTCGTACGCGGTCGCCGGCGCCGTCCAGGAGACGTTGATCGGTCCGCTGCTCAGGCTCCCCGACACGCTGACGTTCGTCGCCGGCGAGGCGAACGCGGCCAGAAGCGCCAGGCTGACGTAGCTCGTGCCGAAGCTGTTGGTCACCGCCACCATGCGGGTAGGCGAACCCGATATCGGCGGCCGTCGGCGTCCATGTCAACAGGCCGTTCGGGTCGATGGTCATGTCCGCCGGGCCCGAGGCGATCGCGAAGCTGTCGCCCTGGTTCCCGCCGTTGAGGTCGGTGATCTGCGCCGTCAGCGTCTGGCCGACCACCGCGTAGGCGGCGCCGCCGTTCGAGGTGATCGTGTACGTCGGGTTCGGCGCGTTCGGGTCGTAGCTGAACGTCACCGGGCTGGCCGGCAGGCCGAGCACGCCGTTGGGGTCGACCGCCTGGACCGTGACCGAGTAGCTCCCGGCGGACAGGTTCGCCAGCCCGAGCGAGGTGGCCGTGCTCGCCGCCGTGTACGGTCGTGACGTTGTTGTTCTGGTCGGTCAGCGTGATCAGGTAGTGGTCGACCGAGTCGCCACTGGCCGTGATCGGGGGCGACCAGGTCACCGTCGGCAGGGCCTGGCCGGTCGGCAGCACGTTGACGCCAGTGCGGGGGGCCGGCGAACGTGGTGACGGCGATCGGGATGGTCACCTGCGGCGTTCCCGCGCTGTTGGTCACGGCGACGACGGGCGCGACGTTGCCGGCGGCCGTCGGGGTCCAGCTCAGCACGCCCGAGCCCGGGTCGATCGTCATCCCGGCCGGCCCGGAGACGAGCGAGCAAGGTGTCGCCCGGGGTGTTGTTGATGTCGAAGACCTGGGCCGAGACCGCCTGGTTGACGAACCCGAAGGCGGAACCGCCGTTGGTCGTGAAATAGTAGCTCGGATTCGGCAGGCCACGGTGGTCGGGAAGGTGAACGAGACCGGCGCGCTGACCGCGCCTGGGCTGCCGGTGGCGTCGAACGCCTGGACCGTCAGGAGTAGGTCCCCAGGGCAGCCCGGTCAGGGTCAGCGACGTCGCCGAGGCGCCGAGCGGTGAAGGTGTACGGCGTGCCGCCCTGCGACGTGGCGGTGATCGTATAGCTCGCGACGGGGTCGCCCGCGACGGTCGTCGGGGCGGTCCAGGTCACCAGCGGCGAGGCCTGGGTCGCATCGACGGTGACGCCCCCGGGGGCGGTGGCGAAGTCGGAGACGATCAACGTGAGCGGCAGGTCGGCCGTGCCCGCGCCGTTGGTCAGGAGGAAGTCCATGCTCTGCGTGCCGACCTGGTCCTGGGTCGGGGTCCAGGTCGACCAGGCCGGTCGTCGGGTCGACGGTCATCCCGGCCGGTCCGGAGGCCAGCGCATAGGTGGTGGGCCGTCTGGGGTTGAGGTCGTAGAGCTGGATCGACACCGGCTGACCGACGATGCCGATCGCCGCGCCGCCGTTCGAGTTGATCGTGTCGATCGGGTAGGGCAAGACCGGGTTGTAATTGAACTCGAACGAGGTCCAGAGGCCCTGGTTACCGTTGGCGTCCGAGCGCCTGGATGTTCAACTGTAGGAGCCGGGGTTGTCGCTCAGCCAGAGGATCGTGGAAGTCACGGGCCCGCTGATGGTGTAGTTCTCGTTGAGGCCACCGCCCCCGGAGATCATGATCCGGTAGCACGCGACCAGGTTGTCGTTGTACATCGGCGGCGTCCAGGTCACCGTCGGCGACCAGCCGTTGGTGCCGGTGATCGGAGGCTTCTGGGCGCGTCGGAGATGTAGATCACCGGGTTGACGGTGATCTGGGCGGTCCCCGCAGCTGTTGGTGAGCTGGAACGTCAAGGCCGAGCCCCCGGCCTGGGCCGGGGTCGGGATCCAGTTCACCACCCCGGTGTTCGGGTCGATGGAGACGTTTGCGGGGCGCCGAGACCACCGTGTAAGTCGAAGGGCGTATTGCTCGCGTCGGTGATCTGGAGTCCGATCGGGAAGCCGACGACGTTCAAGGTCGGACTGGTCGTGTTGGTGAAGACGAACCCTGGAACGGGGACGTCGGCCGAGACGTAGAGGGCCACCGTGGTCTGGGCGGAGCCGAACTGGTTCGTGGCCTGGAACGTGACGTTGGTCGTGCCGAGGGAGCTCGCGGGCGGGGTCCACGACACCGCGCCGGTCGTCGCGTTGATGGTCATCCCCGCCGGCGGGTTGACGATCGAATAGGTGAGCGGCGGGTACGAGGTAGCGCGCGACCTGAAGTGTCCACGCATGGTTGGCCACGTCGTTGAGCGTGTACAGAGGCGCCGTGGGCGAAGACGTCGAGCGAGACGGTGGTGACACCCAGGCTCATAAGGCTCGGCGCCGGGGATCACGTACGTGGGGCCGAGCCAGGCCGCTCAGGTTCCCGGCGGCGTCCGTTCGCCCGCACGTAGAGGCTGTAGCTCTTGTTCTGGACAGGCCGCCGATCGTGACCGAGGTGGTCGACCCGCTGGTCGATCCCATCAAGATGGTGTGGGTCGTGTACCCGCCGCCGCGACCGCTGTGGCCGATGGTGTAGATCCAGTAGACCGAGTAACCCGCCACGCCCACGTTATCGGTCGAGGGCGTCCAGGAGAGTGAGACGGACGTTCGCGCCGTCGCCCGTGAGCACGGGTGCCCCGGGCGGGTCGGCGGGGTCGCTGGTCCACGACGTTGAGCGTGAACGACTGCGTGGCGCTCCCCAGCACGTTCGACGCCTTGATCGTCACCGGCACCGAACCGACGAGCGACGACGGAGAGGCCCACGCAAGGGCGCCGCTGACCGGGTCGATCGTGATGCCCGAAGGGCCGCTCACGAGCGAGTAATTCGGCAGCGGGTTGCCCGAGGCCGCCGCCGCGTAGGTGAACGTGCTCGCCGTCCGCCCACCGTGAGCGAGGCCGTGGCGGGCGTCGAGGTGAACGCCGGGCTCGACGTGGCCTGCGTGACGACCTGCGAGACCTCGACCGTCGACACCGCGGTTGGCCCGAGGCGTTGAACCCGCCGATGACCTCGACCCGACCGAGCGAGTCGACGACCGCCGCGGCCGAGCTGACCGCGCGCAGGCAGGGCGTTGTTCGTGGTCCAGGTGTTGGTCGTCGGGTCGTAGGTCTCGACCGAGGCGACCGTCTTGCCGTTGGAGACGCCGCCGATGCACTTCGAGCTTGCCGTCGGGAGCGAACACGGCGGCCGCGTCGAGGACGTTCAGCGGCAGGTTGCGAGCGTCGTCCAGGTGTTGGTCGAGACGGTGTACTTGTACAGGGTGTTCGTCCCGGTCGTGCCGCCCGACGGTGGCGGAGCCGCCGACGACGTAGATCGCATCCGCTGCCGTCGAAGGCCGCCGCGTCCCCCGAGCGCGAGGCGCCGGCATCGACGCGACGGTCGACCACTTGTTCGTCGAAGAGTTGTACCGCTCGACCGTGGCGAGGTTGGCCCCCTGGCGCTCACGCCGCCGATGGCGTACGCCAGCGACTGCCGTCCGGACGCCGAGGCGAACTGCCTCCGCGACGTAAGCATCGAGCTAGTATCGTTGCTGTTGCGGCCCGACGTGTTGTACAGGAAGGCATCATTGAGCGACGTCGACCCGCCGGAGCCGCCCCCGCCGCCGTAGATCAGCAGCGATCCGCTGGGCATGGCCACGAACCCCGGGCCGACCCGGCCGATGTTGATGTTGGCCAAGGTTGCCCAGCTCGACGAGGTCGCGGCGAGGCTGTTGACGGCCGTGGCCGAGCCGGTCGTCTGGCCCCCCGCGACGATGATGGACCCGCCCGAGACCGCGCCGCGGGCCCGCCCCGAGCCGCGGGCAGGCTCACCCCCGGGCTCCAGAGCAGCGGCGTGGCGGAGAGCAGCTCGCGCATCTCCAGCACCTGGAGCACGGCCCGGAAACGGCTCGACCTACGCGAGCGGCGAGCTGGTCGTGGACCGGGTGGATTCTCTCCGTCAAGGCGATGATCATCGATGCCCCCTCTCGGTGTCAAATCCAGGCAGAACGACCAGGCAAACCCACGACGTGCAGGATCATCTTGCATGATTGATCCCGTGACACACCGCAATGATCGTGTCTTCAAGCAGACTTGAGTGATGTGGATCGAATGCGAGGATCAGCCGCCGAGTCCAGTGCGGCTCCGACGACGTCGACCCGCCGTCAGCTCTATCTCTTCTATTTGACGATCGGAGAAACGGGACGGCCTCGTTGGAATGACGCGATCCGATGAGCGCGACTTCCTGAGCCGAACTCGCGATCGGGCGCGAGAAGTCATGATTCGATTGATGCAGTCGGACCCTGATTCGTTACGGATGATTCGCGCGAGAAAACGGCAAGCACGACCCGTCGGCGGATGAGAATGACGACGGGCTCATGATAATCGGGTTCGTTATAAGCTCGAGCACAGTTGATCAGGTTCGAATCCGCGCCTCTTTCTTTCAAGAATTTCTAGACGCCATTCATCCATCGGGCTCATAAAGCCTCACACATCGAGGCAAGCATGAATCGTGAGGTGATGACCGATCGGGTCAGATGGGAGGGAGTTCCCGGTCGTCGGTCCGTGGTCAACAACCCGTTGACGGGCGGGTGGCGAGGGTTCGGCGAGTAGACCGGGTTGGTTGCAACGCGATTCGGACTTCCGGACCCATAAGCGGGCGGCGGGATAGGAGGGCACGGGTTCCTCAAAGCGGAACCGCGTGGCACCCGAATCCCGGCCACCCGCCCGGATTGTCCACGCGTCGCGAGGGGATCAGGGCCGGTCGCGACGACGATCCATCATCCCAGCAGCCCGTGCACATCCTTCAATTTGGCGGCGATGTCGATCTCCTGGGGGCAGGTCGGCAGGCAGTCGCCGCAGCCGACGCAGGACGTGCCGTTCCGCGTCAAGGCGGCGTATTCGCTCCGCGCCCGGTCGAGCTCGTGATAATCCCGGGCGTACCGCTCGTACCGGAAGATGTCCGAGATCGCGATGTGTTCGGGGCAACTGGCGACGCACTCGGCACACAACAGGCAGGTCAGTCCCTTGTTGTAGCCGGACAGCAGGCCGAGCACCGCGTGGTCCTGCGGGCCCATGGCCAGGCTGGCGGCCGCGCCCACGTTCTCCCGGAACTGGTCGAAATTCTTGGTCGCGATCACCGCCGCGGTGAGGTTCGGGTTCGACTTCAACCACTTGACCATCGCCGCGGCGGGGGTGCTGCCCTGGTATTTCGGGTCCGCCAGAAGCTTCTGGAACTTCGCATCGTTCGCCGCACGTCCCACGCCGCCCATCGTCTTCATGGCGATGGTCCCGATGTCCTTCTTCTTCGCCACGTCGATCCATTCCTGCGACCTCCTTGCGGTCGCCGTAGGTGTAGAAGAACTGGGTCGCCTCGTAGGGCCGATTGTCCGCCAGGTAGGCCAGGATCTCCCAGGCCATGTCCCCACCGATCGAGTTGTAGTGGTGCTGGGAAATGGCCAGGTGTTTGACCAGCCCCTCCTTCTTGAGCCGCTCGAACGCCCGGACCATGCCCGGGTTCTGCTTCGCCTCTTCCACGGAGTGATAGCCGAAATGGAATTTGAAGACGTCGTAGTATCCGACGCCCGCCTCCTTCAGGCGTCTCTTGACGAACTGGTAGTGCTGCTCCTCATCGATGCGGCCGCGCGTATGGTCCCCGTTCACGCGGTCCACGACGCACTCGAGATAATACGACTCCCTCGGCAGACTCTTGAGGGCCGGCGGAAGCGAACTCGGCGCTCCACGCCTGGGCCTTGTGCCAGTAATTGACTCCGGCGTTCACCGCCCTGGGGATCAGCTCCTTCGTCCAGTCGGACGCGCCCACGAGCCAGCCGATCTCAAGCCCGGTGCGGCCGTATCGCCGCTTGGGCAGTTTGTCGGCGGCGGCCTTCTCATCCGCCAGCACCGGCAGGCCGGCGATGCTTGCCGCGGCCACACCCGTCGCCCCGATGCGGATCAGGTCCCGGCGAGAAAGGTCCTGCGCGTCATGACTCATGGCCGTCATCCTCTCCTTCTGCCGTTCAGGCATGCAAAGCGGCCCGGTTCCCGTGACAGATCCAGTCTACAGTGACAACCGGAGGCGGTCAACAACCGAGTCATCGGCCAGAAAAAGTGAACACTCTGGAATATCACAGGTCTTGATGTGCAGGTTCCCTCGCCCGAATTTTCGCGCCGCGCCGGTGCGGCACGGCGAGCCGCCGCTTTTGTTGGCTGACGGCGGCCCATCCGGTTCCGCTTTTCACCTTGGAATCCCTGAAAAAGACGCCTCTCGGACGGTCTTCCGTCGTTGCCCCTGCTCAAGATCCTTCCGATCGTTCCGAGCGGCCCGCCGCATCAACATCACGTTCTGAGGCACGCCTCGCTCAGGTGGGCAGGGCCTGAGGCTCACACCCCCCTCGACTCGCGGCTCACGGTCATTCGGCGATGCTTTTGCCCGGCACCGCCTCGTAGGCTTTTGCGTGCGTGAGTTCCCCTTCGCGGGCCTTTGTCCCGGGCAGGATCTCAAAGCGCGGGTCGAAGTCGACCATCGTTGCGGCGAGTCTCGCCAGGATCGAGACGTCGCCCTCGACCTTGGCCGTGCCGTCCTTGATCTGAGCCTCGAGCGTTTTCGCGCCCATCATGGTCTGTTCGAGGTCCGACCGGTTGATCGTCAGGGTCAGGTCGGGCTTCTCGGCCAGGAAGCCGGGCAAGTTGTTGAGGGTGGCGTTCTCGAGTTCGATCGC
>CAVWWT010000001.1:0-425589 GCA_963758735.1 uncultured Verrucomicrobiae bacterium | reverse complement strand
CCCGTACGCGCGCCAGTAGCATGTTTGCAAAATCATATTTCCAGATGCGACATTCAAATTTATGGGAGCATTAGAACTAGCTGGAGGGATATTACAAGTCTTGAAATGGAATAGATCAAGGTGCATAACGTCATCAAGACCTTATTGACATATCCATTAAGGCTAATTATGAGCTGGGCACAGTATTTTACGAGAGAAAGAGGGGACAGGGATTTCTTGGAGGAGAAAACCTACTTTCGCTTCGATATTAAACGTAGACTTAACATAATTAATTTAGAGGAGTAGGAAAAGCTTAATAATATCGGTATTCTAATAGAAGTATATTTGGCTCGACTATGTAAACGAGAATATCCGAGATATAGTACTACACGTAAAGCTTATTTTATAATAGTTTGTAACTAACCAAACTCGGTCTGCAACGGCTCAACACCTCCTCGCGGTGCAGACTGGAAACCTATTGCTTTCTGAGGATAAGCTATAGGGCTAAGATTGAGTCACGAAAAAACGATGCTCCTTGAACGGTACAATTCGACTGCATCGTCTCGAATCGATTGCGATACGACTTGATCTCGAGATCCTTCTTCGATACCCTCCCGCTCGCGCACCGGGCGCTCCCTCGATGATACCTTGATCTCTTACCAGAGTCCTCTCTTTTTAGCTGAGATGGCCTGCTAGCCTTAGCGATACCGAGCAGTAGTGGTCGGTATATCTCTCAGAACAGATTAGTATCTTCTAGATATACCTTGCTGCCTTATATATCTATATAATATACCCCTTTACGGAGATCTTCTTGTAATACAGGGCCTTTTAGAAGGTACCAAATTATACCATAGCTTATATCCTTAAGCCGGCAAGTACCTCTCGAAAGGGAGGCAGTTCTAATTCTTTAAATCAGAGGGATATATCCGGACAAATCTCTATATTTATAAGTAGTAACTGAGGTATGTAAGGCTCAGGGTTATTACGGATAGTAATATAGAGTATAGATGGAAATTCGTTATAGATGGCATATTCGAGAATAACTTAAGAGAGTACTCTATATTCAATATAGTATCCCTGGGTATGGGCAAGGGAAGAGCCTCTCGAAGGAGGAGAGCGGCCAGAATGGGTTCGATTCCCTAGTTAGGTGGCCACCTGGCCAGGCGTAGTATACAAGAGATAGAGTGGCCGGGGTCCTCCTTTCTTGGATATTATCCCACCTACGAAGCACTGTCGGTGGGACTACTTTTGTATATATTGCAGCCTGAGGCGCGTGCAACTCTCCTCTCTTTAGCCTGAAAAACGTACGAGCTAGTAAGGAATCAAAAACAAGAACTTGCCATTATAACTAACCAAACTCAGTCCTCGTAGTAACCTAACTCTAGTTATATCTTAAATTATGTAATATTTCATATAATCAGAATAATTGAATAGGATTATAGAAAGTAACCCGCAGAACATTCTTTTAATTCGAGAATAAGAACATCTGGGCTTTTAGAACCAAGGCCTCTAATACCCGCGTCTTTATTTGTCGGATTTAGGTTCTAAGATTCTGATTCGAGAAACTTATCCCCTGGCTCTCAGTAACTCCCTCCGCCAAGATTATGGTGCTAGTTTCGCAAATCCACGTGCTCGAGTCTCCGCACTCATTCATAAATCCTAAATCTTGCTACTTTAAGTACTCATCTAAAACTTTTCCGGTCACATACGACCACAGACTGAGGAGAAATGGGCATCCCGTCCGCTCTGCCATACACAAGCCTCAGATCGGCAGATTAGTAGTTGGGTGGGTGACCACCAGCGAATACCTGCTGTTGTATGTTCTGTTTTTTTTTGTCTCACGTCTCTTTTGTTGATATTTCGTGCCCCTCAACCACCGGCTTGCTGCGCCAATCATCACCGCGGCTCTCGATCTCCCTCAAATTTTCACCCAATCTTATCTCTGTCCATAGTCGGCCTTGACGGTCACTTAAGGGGCTGATATAGTAAACTGATATTGTATTTTTGATCGATCTATTAGCGTGAATGGCTTCAAAATAGCCAATTATGTCAACGAAGGGGGTCCTCCCACTGGTGTACCAGGACGCGAAGTTCCTAAAACTCGGCATTGTCCGTTCCGCTGCCGCCAGGGACTTTCGTAACCGAATTTTCTCCTCGGTTTAGTCTGAAATAATTTGCTACGAAAAAATAATAAAACTCAATTCCTCTGTAGAATATCTAAATTACCCCCTTTAAAGTAATCATATAATTTTTCTCTTGAATTTGTATAGATATTTAACCAGGTAAAATGAGCTCGCAATGTGAGACATTTTTAATATTGTTCCTGGCAGCAGCGGAACGGATACCAGGTTCGGAAACTTTCCGCGCAGAAAATTTGGCGATATCGTGGAACGAAATATTGCTCTTCTGATGTGATAGGCCGAATGGCAATAATCACCCGTAGCGTGGACTTCTCTGGTCTGTCTCCATCATCGATTCACCCGAGTTTCCGTCTTTGACAAATTGTGTCTTACCCCCACGTACCCTCTCTGGCGCTCGCGCCCTGGCATGCAGTTGAATTCAAAAGCGGCTGAAGTCGCTGCCGCCCACCGACGATCACAGTATGACAAGTAACAGAGAATGCCTGCAAATACCACGCCCCGTTCATCCCGTCAACATTTCCACGCCAGTGCTCGGTTGCACGACAGCACGTCTATTTTCTCCAAGGATAAGTGCATTGATTTTCCGGAAAAGTGCAAGGTTGACGGCCAATGCTTTTGTTTCGGCTCCCTTTCGGCTGCTGGGCTTTGGTGTGAGTGGTCAAGTCTGGTCCCCTTGTCATGTACCCTGTCTGCGAGCTTTGGTGGATTTGTGGGCCAGGTTTGCGTTGGCGTTTGGGAGGCTTGAAGAGCTGAGCTTCAGTGCGATTGGCCTGTGAGCTTACTTATCAAACCCTCCTTTGTGTTCGACGCTTTTGGGATCATTCCTTCACTTCATACCTACTTTAACGCACTATACAACGGACTGTATAGTTCTTATAATTATATCCCTTAGTTCTCATCTCAGAAGTTTGTTATTGCATTTCTGTCATGGCTAGTGGCGGGAACCACCTGCACCGAGAGAAGCGCCAACCGAGTGCATCGGATTGGGAAAAGAGCAAAGACGACTTCGATGGTTTTTATATCCATGAAGGGAAACCACTACACAAAGCCCAAGCTGAGATTCAAAGACTGCATGGCTTCCAAACCAGGTATACTCAGATCTAGAGTGAGACACCTCATAGAGGAAGCTGACAAGGTCCAGCCGCACATCTTGGCAAACCAAGATTTCCGAATGGGGATTCGGGAAGAATATATCGGCTGAAACGATGCAATACATTGTCCGTGTAGTCGACCAACGAGATGGAGAAGGGAAAGCTACCAACGTCTTCTTCAAAAACATTGAAGTTAAACGGCAGAGAATTAAGAACTTCAAGAGCAAAGGGACACAAAAAAGAGCAGCTTCAAGAGGTTCGCATACCGGTTTGATATTCACGCGGCTTGTAGTTCTCTTCTGATAAATAAAGCAATACCTCCCCACGTTCGTTTCGAGACACCAATTCCCGACGATGGTTTTTCTTTGGAGGTATTCAATCGCCCTTTATTTTATTCAAATTGCTCTCTAAGTTAACATTTAGGAAACATCTGATCAAGGCACTGCTTACCCTTCATTGGCGACCAAAGCTCCAAGCTCCTCTCTGGATCATGCGAGCTCCCAAACACAGGATGGCAAGAATACAGGCTTCTCCAACACCCGCGAACAAGTAGCTCGAGAGACATCTCGGGCAATCACCAAAAGCAGATCAACCGGACAAGGGCTGTCGGTTACTTGTGAGTCCTCGATTGTACTGTTGTATCACGCTTCTAATGATCAATTCAAGCAACACCGTCAGAGATCGCCGGTTATACACCGGGTCTTAAACGCAAGAGAGATCGAACTTCTGGGGTATTCAGTCCACCCACTGTCTATTTAGCACACCTAACGATGATAGGAGACCTGTGAGGAGCTCGTCGCATTTGATTCAAAGCGATTTACAGTGACAAGAACTTCTCCGGAATGTCCCGAGGTCGAGGGGGAAGAGGACGCCTGGTTATTGTTTCCATGTGTTTCTGAGACAGAAAACGATATCCCTGCCAATTTATGCACCTCAGAAGTGTCAATTCTTGGGTATGCCGACGAATGGCTATCAGATAAACATCGACCGCGCTCCCTTCTCCATTTCTCACACGAACTGGGTGACCATGAAGATGGCATAACTCATCACCACAAAGCCATAGTGGAAGAACTCTCAGAATTCGAAGGGGCATGGAACGAAACTCCTTCACAAGACCATTGTTTTGAAGGCGGCCAGTTGGATGTGCAGATATACTCGGGAGGACTTCGCCCGGCGTTGGAAATCAACGGAGACACCAATTTCAGAAGCGAGGCCACTTTGGAGCAACTATTTTCTCGCGAGGCGGCACTTTTGGAACAACACCGCAAACACGGAGAATTTGGCCTGCCAACCTTGTTGAAGCACTTTGAATTGGCGAAAGCGCTGGAAGAAATCGGATATCACCACGAAGCAGAGTACCACTGTCGCAGGGTCCTGGACAGATGCTGCCACACGGAGGCTGAAGTCTTTCTTGGCATCATGCTAGTCAATCTTGGCCGGGTTGAAGAATCGATGACCTTAATGCTCCGTGCCCTCACCAGCTTTATCATCCAATTTGGCACCAATTCTCTTAATGAAAACGTCTTGCTTTTCGAAGCGATCGAAGTGCTTTACGCTATCTTGATTTATCTCAGAGAGCAAGATGACCGAGTACTTGTCAGTCTGCTGGTGTCAATTGGCGATAACACTCGGAGCAGCAAGTTCTAATGAGAATATGGTCCAAACCCATCCTCAACTTTTCATCCATGGCTTTACTCTCGCACACGAAGCCTCACTACTTGGACTCGTTGAAGCAGCAGAATGGATGCATCATTATCTACTTCAACACTGTGAGGTGTACTTGGATGTTGTTGGTCATGCCTTGGAAAAAGCAAGAGCCCACCAGAGATATGCTGCTATTCTGCGGATGAAAAACCAATGGCAATCAAGTGCCCACCAACTTATTTTGGCCTGCGAATCAGCCAGGAATTCAGCGATAGTTGCCGGCAGGCTCTATGACGAGTTAGAGAGCGACTTTAACAAGCTGCTTCCACATCTGAGCGGAAACTTGGAAGAAAGACTTCGGAGATCCCTGGACCACATTCGACCTGAAATGGGAACGACTCGTCTTGACGACTATTTCAGGTCCGATTTGCCCATAAACTTCGTCAGGCCTGAGCTTTCCGCCCTGTCACAACTTGATCGATTTGCAGCGACTCCCGGAGTCGTCAACCCAGTAATGCCAGCATATCCCGTCTCTCAGCCTAATCAGTTTCATCCTCCTCCCAGCGTGGTTAGAACGGCAAGTGAGGGTAAAAAATCCACTGTCATCGCCTCTTCGGCGAGCACGAGCGGCCGCGGAAGCAATGGAATCGGCTTAACTTTTTCTGACAGCGAGTTCTCGTGTACCTATAATTACAAAAAGGAGGCACACTATGAGGAGCTGAAGAGGAATGGCATTCGGTGCTAATACTTCTCCGGGCACAGGTTGGAGATGATGGTTGTTTCTTTGTAGTGGAATCCTTCGGAGGCTAGGAAAAGTGTCGGAATTCTTATTGAAAAATTCTTGTTGCATTTGCTGCTCCGAATAATTCCTCGTTTCTTCCTTAATCAAAACATCTGTTGGCGCTTCTCTGTTAGTCTCCTCTTGCTATTAGTGTAAATATATTGAACGACTCCGTAACTGGTATGAACTACCTAATACTATAAGTCTCGTCGATCTCTATTTTATCATAATTAACTTTTTCGCAAATAGAACAGTCTGGGTTTTAAGGAAAGGGCAAAATTTCAACGTGCATTAGGATTAGGGTGTTAAGCGAGGCTTCCCCTGTAAGAATCTGCTCAACGAATTAAAGGGGCCAGAGCCGTCCTTTTGGAAAGAGGAGGCGCAACATCTAATTGTAGGACGATAAAACCAAAATCTGCGTTGAGACAACGAAAAGAGAAAGGAGTTTGATGCGTCAAACTTCGGGAGGTCAAATGCATAGACTAGGGATGGATAGAAAGGATTGGTAAACAGGGCTCCGAGCACGATATTCTAAAGGGAAACGATGCATGAAAATCCACTACTCTCAAACTCGGCAGCGCATGCTGAAATACCCACGAATAGGAGAAAAGAACCACTCTCGTAATCGGACAAACAACAAACAACTTTGAGACGAACTTGATATCGTGCCATCTTTCCCCCTATAATTTTCGGCAAATTTCTTCCACGCCTCCATTCCCCGTTATTCCACATCAAAATATGACTCGATTGAGGTCTTTTATAGGTTACTCATCCTACTTTCGATGCTCTTTTGAACAATGAGATATACAGCTATTATATATCCGTTACATCGAACTGTTCACTTCTACATTAACCAGTCGAATTATCCTCCATCCCTGGCCCAGGGACGCAAGAATGCTCTACAATCTACATAATAATTAGGGGACGTGCGAAGGTAGGTGTGAGGGCCTGCGTTGAGTAGTTGCTATTGGACTCACAAACGATATTTGGAAGGGAAATACTAGAGCTACAGAGATATACAAGAGCATAGGACAACAGATAGGGAGGCCTGAGATTTGATGGCTCGTCGCGTCCTAGGAGGTGAAAAGCGCAATCCTGCTGTTCAGGACCATCTGGTACTATGCCGCACTGCTATTTCCACCTCTTTCACTACTACTTCTATACATCAACCCTAATAGTATTCGCCCTCTGCCCTTTAACCTTCTGTTTTTAGTAGAACTATCTTTCATTGCAAGCTTAGTCCGCAGTACTAGACTAGCTAGATATCCGCAAGCGTGCTCCCGCTAAATTATGATAGTAAAAAGGAGTACTTCTTGTATTCCCATATAGTCATGAATTGATTTTCCGATTTTCAATTTTGAGCTTTGTCTGCTGGCTCGCTAATAACCTCAGTAATAGAGTAGGCTCGTTAATTCCCGTCCCTAATATTATCTAACATAGCTGAATAGTTCCTTGTACAAGCGATAGTTCTTGGATGTTCGGAGCCCAACGAGAATTTAAAGCCAGTACAAGCTCTTTCATAGAGTATCGATGCTTCTTCATACTCCTTCTTACTTTGAAGTAGATAAGCAAGACAATAAACACTCAGGAGCGTTGCCGGGTGCGTCTTGCCAAGTACCTCTTCCATAAGCTTAAGCGTCTGGCGATTTATAGTCTCCGCTTCAGTATACCTTGCCCTGTTTCTCAAGTACTCCAGCGAGGTTGCTCATAGTCGTGAGCGTACTCCGGGTGCGTCTTGCCAAGCACCTCTTCCTTAAGCTTAAGCGTCTGGCGGTTTATAGTCTCCGCTTCAGCATATTTGCCCTGTCTCTCAAGTACAAAAGCGAGGTTACTCATAGTCGCAAGCGTATCCGGGTGCGTCTTGCCAAGTACCTCTTCCCTGAGCTTAAGCGTCTGGCGGTTCATAGTCTCCGCTTCAGTATACTTGCCCTGACTCTTAAGTACAAGAGCGAGATTACTCATAGTCGTAAGCGTCTCCGGGTGCGTCTTGCCAAGCACCTCCTCCTTAAGCTCAAGCGTCTGACGATTTATAGTCTCTGCTTCAGCGTACTTGCCCTGGCTCTTAAGTACAAGAGCGAGGTTGCTCATAGTCGTGAGCGTTGACGGGTGCGTCTTGCCAAGCACCTCCTCCATAAGCTCAAGCGTCTGACGATTTATAGTCTCCGCTTCAGTATACTTGCCCTGGCTTCTCAAGTACAAGAGCGAGATTACTCATAGTCGTAGAGCGTATCCGGGTGTGTCTTGCCAAGTACCTCTTCCGAGAGCTCAAGCGTCTGGCGGTTTATAGTCTCCGCTTCAGTATACTTGCCCTGGCTTCTCAAGTACAAGAGCGAGATTACTCATAGTCGAAGAGCGTCTCCGGGTGTGTCTTGCCAAGTACCTCCTCCTTAGAGCTCAAGCGTCTGACGATTTATAGTCTCCGCTTCAGCGTACTCGCCTTGTCTCTGAAGTACTCCAGCAAGGTTATCCATAGTCGCGAGCGTATCCGGGTGCGTCTTGCCGAGTTTACTCTCCCTTGTCTGCAGTATATCTTTGTATTGTAGATAAGCTGCCTCAAACCTTCCTTGGCTCTCATCGTATCTCGCTATATTCTCAAGCAATGTAGCTCGTTGAAGGAGCAGTGCTGTGTGAATGTAGTGAAATTTGGTGACACACTTTGCATGGAGAAAGAGGCTCTCGCACTCGTCCCATGTCCCGTAATGTCCACTTGGGAACTTTCCAACCATTAGCTCTAAAGCTTTCTCTTGCCATTCAGTCTGCCGATTCTGCAAAGTCAACCATCGCTGCGTCGATAGTTGAATAAGCCGATGAACCTCAAAACTAGTCCCCCCTTTTTCAGTCTTGATTAACGAGTATGCTTGCAACGTCCCTATTGCTTTGTCAAATTCAATATTCCGTTCATCGCCTTGCTTGAGAAGGCTTTTTGGAATTGCTTGTCGATCTAGCAGAACCATAATTGATAACAAATCGGCAGCTCGCGGCCCCTGTTGAGCGATTTGATCAAACGAGAGTTTCCATGTCCTTATGACAGAATTTTCACTTTCCGGATATCTTCGAGGATCAGGTAAATCCTCTTCTAGGTAATCCTGCAAGTCAAGGTCGCTCTCTTTTAACCTGTCGAAATACGCCTTGACCGTGATGCTATTTTCCTGAATGAATGCAGCAGCTTGGGTAATAGCTAGTGGGATGAATCCTAATAGCTCGACAAGGTCTTGGATTCCTTCAATATTCACGCTTTCCCACCTAGGTATCCTAAAGCGTAAAAGTTGCTCGGCATCCAGTGGCGCCAATGGTCACCCGGTTCGTTAATACGAGCGATTAATTAATCGGACCTAAGCGAGGAGCCCGATTCGCTAATAAAAGAGCCCAATTTTAAAATAATTTATAACTTTCTGATAAAGGATAAAGGCCAAAATTTAATTAAATAAAAAGGATTAATACTTATAAGAGACTCAAATAAATCTTTCTTAGATTAAATTCTATTAAAAATTAAAAGATATATATAATTTTATATTTTTTAAATTAAAATTATAATAAAAAGGTTTTATAACTATAATAAAAGGTTAGGGCTAATATTACTTAATTAATATAATTAACTAAATTATTTCTAATAAATTATATTAATAGGATTTTAATAATTTATGGGGTTTAAAGTATTTTAGTATTTTAAAAATTTGCTCGTATTCGACTTCGTATTTATAAACCGGAGTTCGCTTAAGCAGGCGATTAAGCAATCGGGGCCCGCGATTGGGCAATGGGGACCCCGATTGATCAATCGCTCGTATTGACGAACGGGGGGTAACAAATGGGAACTATCACTACTTCTTGACGATTTATTAGTCGGTGACCGACCCTTGTATCTCGAGTCGTGATAATCATAGAGCCTTTAACAGTTCGAGGCAAGAAATAGCTAATAAGTGGAGAGCTTCGTTTAGTTGCTGATGGATCCGATTCGTAGAAGAGGTCGAGATCATCCGCATTATCCAGGACAAGGAGCCACGACCCATTCTCAGGCTTGCTTAACCACTCTCGGACGAGGATAAGAGAATTGTTCTGGGGGTTTTCAGTCCCAGGTACAGACAACTCTTTTGCAATGTCTCTGTAAGTTTGCTCAAATTTATCAAAAGTACTCGCGTGTATCCAGAAGACATGGCTGTCCGGGTAGCGACATCTCCATGTATAGCAGTACTCGATCGCAATTTGAGACTTCCTGTCCAGTGTTAGCGGTGTCAGCTTTTCGTAGGGGTAAAACTTACCCGATGCCTCCAATTCCGCAAAGAGCTATACGATGCTCTTTCTCAAGTCGGTTTGTGAGCTCTTGCATAATATCCTCTCGGCCAACGAACTTCGGATCGCGAACAAAGGGCACTGTGAACTTTGGATGATTCTTAACGCCTGCTTTCGAAAGCTTATCGAACTCATGACTTTGAGCACTTTTGCTAACCTCCTCTCGAAGCCGCCGAAACGCATTCTCTCGCCCTTCGCCATAAATAAGGGGCAAAAAGATACCGAAAATTCCTAATAGCGAATAGGCCAAATCTTCTTCATATTTGGTTTCTCGTCCTGCTACCCATGACACGCATTCATCAAAGATGAAATGTGTTGGATCATATTGTTGGAGAGCGTTGACTGGAATCCTTGTTCTCTCGTGGATGAGACGCTCTAAGGAAACCTTGTCGCCAAGCCGCTTATAATCAGCGGAGAAGAATTCGACCGATAAAGGAGCAAGAAGCTCCTGAAGCGTCCAGCCCCGAGTAAACCATTTGGCCGTTCGAAAAGCTGTTTCGAAGTCGAATTTCGAGTCACTCTTGAAATCATCATCCGGTATTGAGATATCCGAGAGATAAACATAACACTTTGCCGCATTCTTATACCATCGAAACATGAAATTGATAGATCTTTGAAGCTCAACCGCGTCGGATTTTTTGATGCAGCAAATATCTCACCCAGAAATATTGGAGCCGATCGCGGGCAGCCTGCTCTCCACAGAACCGAATCTTTCGATGTCCAGCTCTTAAACTTCCCAGAACCATCTATCATGTCGCTATAGGTAACCTCTTCATCATCACCTCCCCAAGTATGGGAGAATATTGCATAGGCAGGGAGATCCGACAAGGTAGCAATACGTAAACCGGAACCAGTAGATGTAAAATATTGCTACCTTGTCGATCCCCCTGCCTATGCAATACTCTCCCATACTTGGGGAGGTGATGATGAAGAGGTTACTTATAACGACATGATAGAAGGTTCTGGGAAGTTTAAGACTGGGCATCGAAAGATTCGGTTCTGTGGAGAGCAGGCTGCCCGCGATGGGCTCCAATATTTCTGGGTAGATACTTGCTGCATCAAAAAATCCGACGCGGTTGAGCTTCAAAGGTCTATCAATTCCATGTTTCGATGGTATAAGAATGCGGCAAAGTGTTATGTTTATCTCTCGGATATCTCAATACCGGATGATAATTTCAAGAGTGACTCGAAATTCGACTTCGAAACAGCTTTTCGAACGGCCAAATGGTTTACTCGGGGCTGGACGCTTCAAGAGCTTCTTGCTCCTTTATCGGTCGAATTCTTCTCCGCTGATTATAAGCGACTTGGCGACAAGGTTTCCTTCGAGCGTCTAATCCACGAGAGAACAAAGATTCCAGTTGAAGCTCTCCAACAATATGATCTAACACATTTCAGCTTTGACGAATGCGTGTCATGGGTAGCAAAAAGAGAAACCAAATATGAAGAAGATATAACCTATTCGCTGTTAGGAATTTTCGGTATATTTTTGCCCCTTATTTATGGCGAAGGGCGAGAGAATGCGTTTCGGCGGCTTCGAGAAGAGGTCAGCAAAAGTGATCAAAGTCATGAGTTCGATAAGCTTTCGAAAAGCAGGCGTTAGAATCATCCAAAGTTCACAGTGCCCTTTGTTCGCGATCCGAAGTTCGTTGGCCGAGAGGATATTATGCAAGAGCTCACAAACCCGACTGAGAAAGAGCATCGTATAGCTCTTTGCGGAATTGGAGGCATCGGGTAAGTTTCGCCCCTACGCAAAAGCTGACACCGCTAACACTGGACAGGAAGTCTCAAATTGCGATCGAGTACTGCTATACATGGAGATGTCGCTACCCGGACAGCCATGTCTTCTGGATACACGCGAGTACTTTTGATAAATTTGAGCAAACTTACAGAGACATTGCAAAAGAGTTGTCTGTACCTGGACTCAAAACCCCCAGAACGATTCTCTTATCCTCGTCCGAGAGTGGTTAAGCAAGCCTGAGAATGGGTCGTGGCTCCGGTCTTGGATAATGCGGATGATCTCGACCTCGACGAATCGGATCCATCAGCAACTAAACCAAGCTCTCCACTTATTAGCCATTTCTTGCCTCGAACTGTTAAAGGCTCTATGATTATCACGACTCGAGATACAAGGGTCGGTCACCGACTAATAAATCGTGAAGAAGTAGTGACAGTTCCTCCATTTGTTACCCCCCGTTCGTCAATACGAGCGATCGGTCAATCGGGGTCCCCATTGCCCAATCGCGGGCCCCCGATCGCTTAATCGCCTGCTTAAGCGAACTCCGGTTTAGTATACTAAAAGTCGAATACGAGCAAATTTTTAAAATACTAAAATACTTTAAACCCCATAAATTATTAAAATCCTATTAATATAATTTATTAGAAATAATTTAGTTAATTATATTAATTAAATAATATTAGCCCTAACCTTTTATTATAGTTATAAAATCTTTTTATTGTAATTTTAATTTAAAAATATAAAATTATATATATCTTTTAATCTTTAATAGAATTTAATCTAAGAAAAATTTATTCTAATTCTTATAAAGTATTAATCCTTTTTATTTAATTAAATTTTGGCCTTTATCCTTTATCAGAAAGTTATAAATTATTTTAAAATTGGGCTTTTTTATTAGCGAATCGGGCTCCTCGCTTAGGTCCGATTGATCAATCGCTCGTATTGACGAACCGGGTGGAACAATCGGCGCCACTGGATGCGGAGCAACTTTTACGCTTTAAAATACCTAAGGTGGGAAAGCGTGAAATATTGAAGGAATCCAGGACCTTGTCGAGCTATTAGGATTCATCCCACTAGCTATTACCCAAGCTGCTGCATTCATTCAGGACAGCATCACGGTCAAGGCGTATTTCGACAGGTTAAAAGAGAGCGACCTTGACTTGCAGGATTACCTAGAAGAGGATTTACCTGATCCTCGAAGATACCCGGAAAGTGAAAATTCTGTCATAAGGACATGGAAACTCTCGTTTGATCAAATCGCTCAACAGAGGCCGCGAGCTGCCGATTTGTTATCAATTATGGTTCTGCTAGATCGACAAGCAATTCCAAAAAGCCTTCTCAAGCAAGGCGATGAACGGAATATTGAATTTGACAAAGCAATAGGGACGTTGCAAGCATACTCGTTAATCAAGACTGAAAAAGGGGGGACTAGTTTTGAGGTTCATCGGCTTGTTCAGTTATCGACGCAGCGATGGTTGACTTTGCAGAATCGGCAGACTGAATGGCAAGAGAAAGCTTTAGAGCTAATGGTTGGAAAGTTTCCGAGTGGACATTACAGGACATGGGACGAGTGCGAGAGCCTCTTTCTCCATGCAAAGTGTGTCACCAAATTTCACTTTATTCATACAGCACTGCTCCTTCAACGAGCTAAATTGCTCGAGAATATAGCGAGATACGATGAGAGCCAAGGAAGGTTTGAGGCAGCTTATCTATAATGCAAAGATATACTGCAAACAAAGGAGAGTAAACTCGGCAAGACACACCCGGACACGCTCTCGACTATGAATAACCTCGCTCTTGTACTTGAGAGCCAGGGCAAGTACACTGAAGCAGAGACTATGAATCGTCAGACGCTTGAGCTTAAGGAGGAGGTACTTGGCAGACAGACCCGGACACTCTTGACGATGAGTAATCTCGCTCTTGTACTTGAGAGCCAGGGCAAGTATACTGAAGCGGAGACTATAAACCGCCAGACGCTTAAGCTCTCGGAAAAGGTACTTGGCAAGACACACCCGGATATGCTCTCGACGATGAGTAATCTCGCTCTTGTACTTGAGAGCCAGGGCAAGTACACTGAAGCAGAGACTATGAATCGTCAGACGCTTGAGCTTAAGGAGGAGGTACTTGGCAAGACACACCCGGACACGCTCACGACTATGAGTAATCTCGCTCTTGTACTTAAGAGCCAGGGCAAGTATACTGAAGCAGAGACTATGAATCGTCAGACGCTTGAGCTTAAGGAGGAGGTACTTGGCAAGACACACCCGGACACGCTCTCGACCATGAGTAATCTCGCTCTTGTACTTAAGAGCCAGAGCAAGTATACTGAAGCGGAGACTATAAACCGCCAGACGCTTAAGCTCTCGGAAAAGGTACTTGGCAAGACACACCCGGATACGCTCGCGACTATGAGTAACCTCGCTCTTGTACTTGAGAGACAAGGCAACTATACTGAAGCGGAGACTATAAACCGCCAGACGCTTAAGCTCTCGGAGGAACTCGGTAACACACCCGGATACGTCGCGACTATGAGTAACCTCGCTGGAGTACTTGAGAGGCAAGGCAACTATACTGAAGCGGAAAGTTTAAACCGCCAGACGCTTAAGCTTATGGAGAGGTACTTGGCAAGATGCACCGCATACGCTCCTGAGTGTTTATTGTCTTGCTTATCTACTTCAAGGTAAGAAGGAGTATGAAGAATCATCGATACTCTATCAAAGAGCTTGTACTGGCTTTAAATCCTCGTTGGGCTCTGAACATCCAAGTACTATCGCTTGTACAAGGCACTATTCAGCTATGTTAAATAATATTGGAGCCGGGAGTTAACGAGCCTACTTTATTATTGAGGTTATTAGCGAGCCAGCAGACAAAGCTCAAAATTGAGAATCGGAAAATCAATTCATGACTATATGGGAATATTAGAAGTACCTTTTTTACTATCATAAATTTATCTGAGCACGCTTGCGGATATCTAGCCAGTCTAGTACTGCGGACTAAGCTTGCATTGAAAGATAGTTCTATAAAAACAGAAGGTTAAAGGGCAGAGGGCGGGTACTATTAGGGTTGATATAGAGAAGTAGTAGTGAAAGATGTGCAAATAGCAGCGGCATAGTGCCAGATGGTCCGGAACAGCAGGATTGCGCTTTTCACCTCCTAGGACGCGACGAGCCATCGAATCTCAGGCCTCCCGATCCGTTGTCCTATGCTCTTGTATATCTCTGTAGCTCTAGTATTTCCCTTCCAAATATCGTTTGTGAGTCCAATATCAACTACTCAACGCAGGCCTCACACCTACTTTCGCACGTCCCCTAATTATTATGTAGATTGTAGAGCATTCTTGCGTCCCTGGGCCAGGGATGGAGGATAATTCGACTGGTCAATGTAGAAGTGAATAGTTCGATGTGACGGATATATAATAGCTATATATCTCATTGTTCGAAAGAGCATCGAAAGAAGGATGAGTAACCTATAAAAGGCCTGAATCGAGTCATATTTTGGTGGAGAAAACAAGGAATAGCGGGGTGGAAGAAATCTGCCGAAATTTGTAGGGGAAAGATGACACGATATCAAGTTCGTCTCGAAGTTGATTGTTTTTTGTCCAATTACGAGAATTATTCTTTTCTCCTATTCGTGGGTATTTCAGCATGTGCTGCGGAGTTCGAGAGGAGTGGATTCTCATACATGTTTCCCCTTAGAATATCCTGCTCGGAGCCCTGTTTACCAATGCTTCCCATCCATCCCTAGTCTATACATTTGACCTCCCGAAGTTTGACACATCAAATTCCTTCCTCTTTTCGTTTGTCTCAGCACAGCTTTTGGTTTTAACGTCCTAAAATTGAGCTATTGCACCGCCTCTTTTAATTCGTCAAGCAGATTCTTACAGAGGAAGCCTCGCTTAACCCCTTAATGATCAACCCTTTCCAAATTTCGCTTTTTCCTTAAAACCCAGTCTGTGTTCTATTTACAAAACAGTTAATTATACTAAAATATAGATCGACGAGACTTATAGTTATGGGTAGTTTCATGCCAGTTACGGAGTAGTTGAATATATTTTCACTAATAGCAAGAGGAGACTAAGAGAAGATCCAACAGATGCCTTGATTACGGAAGAAACTAGGAATTATGGAGCAGCAAATGCAACAAGAATTTTTCAATAAGAATTCCGACACTTTTCCAGCCTCCGAAAGATTCCACTACAAAAGAAACAACCATTATCTCCAACCTGTGCCCGGAGAAGTATTAGCACCGAATGCCATTCCTCTTCAGCTCCTCATAGTGTGCCTCCTTTTTGTAATTATAGGTACACGAGAACTCGCTGTCAGAAAAAGTTAAGCCGATTCCATCGCTTCCGCGGCCGCTGTGCTCGCCGAAGAGACAATGACAGTGGATTCTTTGCCCTGATTTGCCGTTCCAACCACGCTGGGAGGAGGATGAAACTGATTAGGCTGAGAGACGGGATATGCCGGCATCACTGGGTTGACGACTCTGGGAGTCGCTGCAAATCGATCAAGTCGTGACAGGGCGGAAAGCTCAGGCCTGACGAAGTTTATGGGAAAATCGGACCGGAAATACACGTCAAGACGAGTCATTCCCATTTCAGGTCGAATGTGGTCTAGGGATCTCCGAAGCTTTCTTCCAAGTTTCCCCTCAGGTGTGGAAGCAGTTTTTTATAGTCGCTCTCTAACTCGTCATAGAGCCGGTGGGCAACTGTCGCCTAATGCCTGGCTGATTTGCAGGCCAAAATAAGCTGGTGGGCACTTGATCGCCATTGGTTTTTCATCTGCAGAATAGCACCATATCTCTGGCGGGCTCTTGCTTTTTCCAAGGCATGACCAACAGCATCCAAGTACCCTCACAGTGTTGAAGTAGATAATGATGCATCCATTCTGCTGCTTCGACGAGTCCAAGTAGTGAGGCTTCGTGTGCGAGAGTAAAGCCATGGATGAAAAGTTGAGGATGGGTTTGGACCATATTCTCATTAGAACTTGCTGCTCCGAGTGTTATCGCCAATTGACACCAGCAGACTGACAAGACTCGGTCATCTTGCTCTCTGAGATAAATCAAGATAGTGTAAAGCAATTCGATCGGTTCGAAAAGCAAGACGTTTTCATTAAGAGAATTGGTGTCAAATTGAATGATAAAGCTGGTGAGGGCACGAAGCATTAAGGTCATCGATTCTTCAACCCGGCCAAGATTGACTAGCATGATGCCAAGAAAGACTTCAGCCTCCGTGTGGCAGCATCTGTCCAGGACCCTGCGACAGTGGTACTCTGCTTCGTGGTGATATCCGATTTCTTCCAGCGCTTTCGCCAGTTCAAAGTGCTTCAACAAGGTGTCCTGGAGGCCAGCAATACGTAACTGACGCGGCGGCGATTGCTGGCAGGCGTTTCAGATGACCAGCGGCGAGAGCGACGGCGTAACTCGATTTCGACGATTCTCTGGGCCATGACCTCACCCCGGACTTGACCGCGGGCGGCGGAGAACTGGGGCATCCTGACAGCGCGGGACCAGGATATTCCAACCGCAGAGAGCGCACTGGACAGCTTGCCTACACCGTGGCGTCGCAATTGAACACGCAGAACGAGGCGGGTTCCGATCTGAATGGAAATGCGGGCGCCGCGATTTTCAGTCTTCCTGGGGACGTGACGGCTGCTGATCCGACCAGGGTCGGCAGCTGGAATATCAGTGATCATCACTGATCCGGCGCTGATTGCGGCCGCGGCGATCGGGCAAGGACCTCTGACAACATGAATGCCACGGCTATGGCGAAGATTGCCGATGAGGCGGTGGTCCAGGGTACCACGCCGACGCAATTTTCTTTCAGATTTTGTGACCACTCTGGGAAGCCTGGTCACCGAAGTATCGAGCGAAAACACCGCTCAGCAAGCTTCTTTGACGCAACTGCAGAATCAGATTGGTATCGCTCTCGGGCGTGAACCTGAATGATGAAGCGGCTGAGCTGGAGACACTGGAGCAGTCGTACGAGGCTGCATCGAAGCTGTTTACGGCGCTCGACCAAGTGATGGTATCGGCGCTGAACATGGGTGTAGAGACAGCTTCTCATAAGGAAACGGCGATGCGGGTGAATCCGAATTACATGACCAATCTGGTAGGCTCGCTCGACGCGACCTCGTCGACGGAAGAGAACCTGACAGAAGAACTGGCGAGCGGCAGCCAGGTCAATGCGTTGAGCGATAATCCGGTGGCGGTTGGCCAAAACGTGCTGCTGAGCGCGCAAATCAACAGCGACGATTCTTTTTGCAGACGGCTTCGTCGACCCAGAGCATGCTGCAGGTCAGCGATTCTGCGCTGGGCACGGTGGTGAGCCAGCTACGTCAGGCGGTTTCGCTGGCCATTGAAGCGAATAACGGCACCGATGAATGCGAACGATGTGAAGTCGATTTCCAGCCAGTTGGCCGGGATTCGCGACGAAGTTCTCTCCATGGCGAACACGACTTATCTTGGGACCTACGTGTTCTCCGGCAGCCAGGGAACGACGGCTCCTTATAGTCTGGACACTTCCACATCCCCAGCCGTGGCGACGTACCAGGGAGACGACGATGTGGAGTACCTGACGACGCCGAACGGCCAGAGTATTCAGTTGAACGTTCCGGGAAGTCAGATTTTCTCGGCAGCGGGTAACAACGTGCTGGGAACCTTGAACCAGTTGGTCGCCGATTATTCCACGGGCACCGCCTCGCCGACGGCTGTCTCGGATACGGAAGCTCTGGGCACAGCGCTCAGCTTTGTCTCTCAACAGCGAGTGGTGATCGACAATTCGATCACGCGGCTCACCTCTGCCGAAAATTACACGCAGGACGAACAGACGCAGCTGACCTCAGTGCAGACGAATCTATTGCAGGCGGATGTTGGCCAGATCGCGACGCAGCTAAGCACCGCAGAGACGCAGCAGGCGGCATTGAGTCAGGTGATTGCGACGCTCGGCAAGCAGAGCCTCTTTAACGACCTCTGATCCGGAGTTTTCAGGAGAAGAGCTTTGGGCTGCCCGCCCACGAGGAAGGGGCAGGCAGCCCATTTTTTACTGGACCTGGAAGTTTTGCGTGAGCGGCGTGCTTTCCGACGAGTCGCCGACGAACACAACGAACTGTCCGGGGTCCACCTGCCAGCCGTTCCTCTGGTCGCTCCAATAAGACAGCGCGCGGCGATCGAGTTGCACGGTGACATGCTTCGTTTCGTTGGGAGCGAGGCGAACTTCTCGAATCCCTTCAGTTCTTTCGTTGGACGCTTCACCTTCGCTGACGGTTCCCCGACATAAACCTGCGCCACTGCAGCGCCTTCGCGCTGGCCGGAGTTGGTCACGTCAAAGGAAACAATATAATCGCCAGCGTCCGAAGTGGCCGGAGAAACGTTCAGGTTAGAGAAGGAGAAGGTCGTATACGACAGGCCGAATCCAAAGGGAAAGAGCGGCTTCTTGTTGTAGGTCGTGTAATAGCGGTAGCCGAGAAAGACGCCTTCTTTATATTCGATGTGCGGCGTCTGCCCCTTCGGCACAGGAGGAGCATAGTAGTTGTCGTGAACCGGGTTCTCCGCCCAGGAACGCTCAAAGCTGATGGGTAAATGGCCTTCCGGCGATTGCCGGCCGAGCAGGATCTGCGCCATGGCCCGGCCGCCTTCCTGGCCCGGATACCAGTTATGCAGCAGTCGCCGGCACGCTGTCGATCCAGCGATGCGCGTCGACGTCGCCGCCTGCCGTGATGGTAACGATAGTGTGCGGATTGGCCTGGGAGACGGCCTGAATCAACTGATCCTGCCCAAACGGCAATTCGAAGCTGCGATCGAAGCCCTCGCTCTCTTCGGACGGATTGAATCCGACGGCAACCACTGCCGCATCGGCCATCGAGGCAATCTTCTTCGCCTCAGGGGAAACAAGCTCATCGTCGGCGCGAATTCCGAGGCCGATGCGCGGATAGGCAGCGTCGGGCCAATAATCGAGTTCGATCGAGGCAGCCTTTCCCGCAGTTAGCGGCAGTTCGACATAACGCGGAGCCTGGCCCTCGCGCTGCGGCTGATCGATCACCGTTTTGCCGTCCACGATTAATTTCCAGGCATCCGAGCCACCCGCTCCGGCCAGAAACAGGTAATCCCCGGTCGTCTTTGGCATGTATTGCGTGGTGTACCGGATGGACCGGCGTACCGGCGATGGCGGCGTCCATTCCTCCGAGCGGAAAGAGGCAATGCGCCGTGCTGTAGTCACCGCCGGAGTGCCGCTGAAGGTGGGGTTGTTATAGGTTTCCACCTTCACCTGCGTTCCGGTCCACGGGTTATCAGGCTTCTTCCCCGAAGGGTCGTAGAACTCGGTTTGCTCGAAGATTTCCTGCGTCGTCGGCAGGCCCGCAACGAACAGGACCTTCGCTTTGCCGGCCAGGGCGTTTGAGAGACCGGTCAGGAAGCTGACCGGTGCAAAGGCGTCGACATGCGAGCTGCCGCCGCCGCCAGGTTGTGCGGGCCACGCATCTGGTCCGATGACAGCGATGGTATGAACTTGATTCGGATCCAGTGGCAGCAGATTTCCCTCGTTCTTGAGGAGGGTGATGCTCTCGAGCGCCTCTTTGAGGGCAACGGCCCGGCCTTCCTGGCTGTAAAGGGGAACGCTCCAGTCCAGTTGATCGCGGTCGAGGAAGCCGAAGCGAATGGAGTCGCGGAAGATCCGGCGAACCTTATCGTCGATGGTAGCTTCCGAAACCTGTCCGCTCTTGATTGCGGGCAGCAGGCTTTGCGGGTTCATATACTGCCCGAAAGGCATCTCCAGATCGAGGCCGCCGTTGGCCGCGCCCACCGCGGAATAGGTCGCGACCCAGTCCGACATCAGGATGCCGTCAAACTTCCAGTCGCCCTTGAGGATGTCAAGGTTCAGGTGCTTATTCTGGGTTGCGTGCGTGCCGTTCAGCAGGTTGTAGGAGTTCATTACAGCGCCCACATGGCCCTGCTTCACCGCGGCTTCAAACGCCGGAAGGTAGATTTCGCGCAGCGTGCGCTCGTCCATGTCGGAAGCTGACGTTATGCCGATCGTACTCCTCGTTATTGGCGGCGAAGTGCTTGACGGTGGCGATGACGCCCTCCTCCTGCACGCCGCGAATGTAGGCAGCGGCGGTCTGGCCGGAGAGATACGGATCCTCGCCAAAATATTCAAAATTGCGGCCGTTCATGGGTGCACGATAGATATTGATGCCGGGTCCGAGCAGGAAATGAACGCCGCGCGCGCGTGCGTCTTTGCCAATCGACTCGCCCATCTGGTCGGCGAGATTCGGATCCCAGGCCGCCGCCAGGGCAATGCCGCCCGCATAGGCGGTGTCAGGACCCCAGGTGCGCACGCCTTCCGGCCCGTCGCTCATTTTGAGCTGTGGGAATCCGGCAGCAGGCTCAGCACGGATGAACATGTTGTCCTGGCCGCCGATAAGTTCGAGCTTTTTGCTGCAGGGTGAGCTTTGCGATCATCCCATCAATTTGCTGCTCGATCGCGGGAGGATCGGGAACCGGACTGAGACAGGGCAGGCAGCGCGCACAGCGCGCAGCACAGAAGAGAGGCAGACCAATGAATCGTTTGATTTCGCATGATCCACTCCAAACCAGCGCACACCAGACTCGCAGAGGGAACCGCGTTTGTAAAGCCATAAGCCCCATCACGACGTTACCCATTGGGGTTGGCCTGGCGTCCGTAGTAACATAAGGAAATTTCCTGGCCCGCGAAATTGGCCTGTAGGGAGCGCATTTGCAGGAGAGAATTGTCGGCAAAGCGGCAGTTGCGCAAAGAAGGGCTGGGGAAAGTGTGGGCCGCGCCCAGTATATCGACGATCTCAGCTTTCCTGGCATGCTTCACGGCGCCACCGTCCGCAGCAGCGTCGCTCGCGGACGCATCCTGGCATCGAATTTGAGTCAGGCATTCCCTGGGATGAATTCGTTATCGTCACGGCGAAGGATATTCCCAGGACAACGAAATCGCGCTCATCAACCACGACTGGCCATGCCTCGCCAGCAACAGGTTCAACCATCCGGAAGAGCCTATTGTCCTGCTCGCCCATCCTGACCGGCACATGCTGCCAGGGCCGTCGCCGCAGTGCGCGTGCGGTATGAGGAATTGCCCGCGGTCTTCTCCATCGAAGAAAGTGAGCGCGGCGAAACCGTTGTGTGGGAGAAGACAACATCTTCAAGACGTTTCTGCTGGAAAAGGGTAACCTCGATGCGGCATGGGCCGCTGCGGACCTGATCGTCGAAGGCGAATACACGACCGGCGCGCAGGAACACCTCTATATTGAGAACAACGGAGCGATCGCGGCTTATTCGGCTGATGAGGGTCTGACCGTCTGGGGTTCGCTGCAGTGCCCGTTTTACGTGCACAAGTCGCTGGTGAAGATGACCGGGCTTCCGGAAGACAAGGTTCGCATTGTGCAGGTCGAAACCGGCGGCGCGTTCGGCGGCAAGGAAGATTACCCTTCGATGATCGGCGCGCACGCTGCGCTGCTGGCCATGAAGTCCGGACGGCCGGTGAAGATTGCCTACGATCGCGCAGAAGATATGGCGGCGACCACCAAGCGCCATCCGTCACGCACGCGGCATCGGACTGCGGTAACGCGCGACGGACGACTGCTGGGGGCTGAAATTGAAATTACGCTTGATGGCGGCGCCTACTCCACGCTGTCATCCACAGTGCTGTCGCGGGCGACGATTCACGCTGGCGGTCCCTATCTCTGGCCGAACATTCGGATTCGCTCCAAAGCAGTAGCGACGAACTGCCCGCCGCATGGCGCATTTCGCGGGTTTGGCGCGCCGCAGTGTCTGTTCGCGATGGAACGCCATATGGATCACATCGCGGAAGCGTTGGGCATGGCGCCAGAAGAACTGCGGCGCAGGAATTTTCTGAAGCCCGGCATGGCGACTACGACAGGCCAGGTGATTCGCGAATCGCTCGACCTCGAGCGCTTGATGGAGCGCGCCTTTGCCGAGTCCGACTATTATGCGAAGCGTTCGCGCTTCGAACGCGAGAACGCCTCAGCAGGAATGAAGAAGAAGGGAGTCGGGTTCGCGACGTTCCTGCACGGTTCTGGATTCACGGGTTCAGGCGAACGCTATCTGAATTCGCTGGCGGCGATGGATGTTACGGCGGAAGGCATCGCACGCGTTTTGGTCTCAAGCACCGAGTTCGGACAAGGGACGAATACCATCCTGTGCCAAATTGCTGCGGAAGCGCTGGGCGTCGATTACGAAGCGGTGGAAATGGGTCCGCCCGACACGAGCGTGGTGCCGAATAGCAAATCACATAAAAAAAAAGGTAATTGTTATTGTTGACACCTCGTTCAGGTTGCATCTGTTTCTCTCCCCTGCTTCTTTTACACTGGTGGGTACACATGGGCTGCATATTTCGATAGGATTATTGTGGATGATCGTCACCATGTTTCGCATTAGTTTTCGCGAACTTTCAGCCCCTAATATTTCCAGGATTTTTCGCCTGGCTTATTTTTGGCATTTTCTGGACGTTGTTTGGGTTTTCATTTTTACTGTTGTCTACGGAATGGGACACATTTTATAAAAGGATGTATATGCACTCGAAATCACTGGCAACACGCGTCATCGGATTTGTAGCATCACTGATAATAACTTTAACGGCTTTTTTAATTTTTTTCCGTCCTGATTTTTTTCATCTTGGTCTCAAGATGAATGTCATTGTTGTTTTAATTCTTGCTGTCCTTCAGTGCTCTGTTCAGTCAATATTTTTTCTAAATATCTTAAATGAAAAAGGAACTCACTGGAACTTAGTTGTCTATGCTTCCACCATTTCAGTTATTTTCATTATTATCTTCTTCTCGATGTGGATAATGAACCATTTGAACACGATATAAAGATGTGAACCTGTCCTGATAAAAAGTTTAATCGGGTTGTGGGATATGGTGGTTATGCAGAAGATGCAGGAATACTATGACCGCAGCGCTCAAATCTAAGCCAAAGCAAATTTACACAATCGGCTATCGATCCGATCGATCGAGGACTTCATCTCTTTGTTAAATGCTCATGCTATCAAACTGTTAATCGATATCAGAACCATTCCAAAGTCCAGACATTGTCCGCAATTCAATCAGGAAAAGCTAAAAAAGTCGCTCGAAAAAAAGTGGGATAAAAGACCGACATATGAAAGAGCTGGGAGGCCTTCGCCATACTGCCAAAGATTCCATCAATACAGGATGGATCAATGCTTCTTTTCGCGGTTATGCCGATTATATGCAAACTCCAGATTTTCAAAAGGCGCTTGAAAAACTGGAAAAGAGCGCACAGAAAAAACGTTCTGTCCTTATGTGCGCTGAAGGCAATCCTTGGCGCTGCCATCGAAGCTTAGTTGCAGATGCCTTAACCATTAAAAAATGGAAAGTCTTCGAGATTCAAAGCAAAAAGACGGCAAAACGACACAAACGGACTTCTTTTTTGAGAGTCAAAAAGGGAAAGCTGACTTATCCACTCTCCGAAGAATAGCTTTTTTTGTTTCTTGGAAAAATTCAAAATCCCTTCTAAGATTACATTCTCAATAAGAAGCTGAGGAATTGTCATGTTGGCGCAAAAATATTGGAATGAGGTTGGCTCAAAAAAGTACTTTGAAGATCCCGTTTATCTAGACAAACTCTCCAAGTTTTTACTGCCCACTTCTCAGATTGTGGAGTATGGGTGCGGCTATGGCAGGATGATGAGGATCTTAAAATCGGAAGGCTATGAGAATCTTCTCGGCTTCGACTTTGCGCCGAATATGATCGCAAGGGGGAATAGGGAAAATCCCGATCTGGATTTGAGGTTGCTGGAAAGATCAGGCAAGATTCCCTGCGCAGATGAATCGATGGACGCTGTCGTAATGTCAACGGTTCTTTGCTGTATGATCGATATTCAGCAGCAGAGGGATTTGATAGCGGAAATCCTTAGAGTCTTAAAAAAGAAAGGGATCTTGTACATCACCGACTTTCTTTATTGTGAGCATCCCATGTACCAGGAAAAATATGCACGAGGGTTTGAAGAATTTGGAGACCACGGCATTTATACCACGAGTGAAAACTTAACAGTCCGCCACCATACGACAAAAGCGATTATGAATCTGCTCTCTGCATTTGATATTGAATGGTTCGAACAATTTGATTTTAAAACGATGAATCAAAATCCAGCGCGCACCTTCCATTGCATTGCCAGAAAATTACATTCCCCTTAAGCACTCAAATTTTTTTTAGATTTTTTTCGTGGAACAAAAATTGCATTTCCCTGATCTTGAATGGGAAAATAACGCACCAATATAGAGGAAATTATGGAAACCCGAGTGGGATTTGTTGGTCTTGGGAATATGGGTCTTCCTATGGCGCAAAATATTTTAAAAGCGGGCTTTCCTCTATCGGTTTACAATCGGACAAAAGAGAAAGCGGCATCTCTACTTGATCAGGGATGCAAATGGGCTGGGTCTCCAGCTGAGTTAGCTGGCTCGTGCGATATTGTGGTCACCATGGTGGCAAATGATGCAGCCCTGATTGAGGTTGCAGAGGCAATGATGCTCTCCTCCAAAAAGCCTGCGATTCATATCTCTATGAGTACGGTCTCTCCTGATTTGACAGCTTCTTTGGAAAAAGAGCATGCAAAGAAAGGGATTGCTTTTCTGGCAGCTCCGGTTTCAGGACGGCCGGAGAAAGCCAAAGATGGCTCGTTGTGGATTTTTTTAGCGGGTGATCCAATGGCTAAGAAAACAGCAACTCCCATTTTGGAAGCGATGAGCGGTAAAATTTATGATTTAGGGGAGCGTCCATCTCAGGCGTCGCTCTTTAAACTGTGCAACAACTTCATGATCCTCAGCCTTATAGAAGCTTTTTCAGAAGCGGCAGTTATGCTGGAGAAGGGAAAGATTTCTACGGAGAGAGCAGCCGAGATTTGGGGGAGTTCTCTTTTTGATGCTCCCGTTTTTCACAGTTATACCCCCATGATATGCAATCGTAATTTTGCGGATGGCGGTTTTGCTTTGGACCTTGGACTGAAAGATATGCGCCTTCTCCAAGATTGTGCAGACGGGGCGCAAGTTCCAATGCCTTTTCTCTCCGATCTTCATGAAAAAATGTTAGCTAGTATGAACAAGGGCCGGGAAAAGCACGACTGGTCGGTCATTGCTCTTTTAACGCGAGAACTTGCAGGATTGAAATGATGATAAAACGATGGGTCTTACTTACTTTATGTCTCTGTAATCTTCTTTGCGCTGATCCCATCCGCGATCGAAAGGTAGAGGATAAGGCTCTCTCTCAGCTAGCCTCTGAGCTGGGTATTTCTTCGGATAAGGATATCATTGAAGAAACGCAGAAGCGTTGGCTGCGAGGGCCCACTCGAGAAAGATGGGAGCTCAATGAGATCAGCCAAGAGCAGCGTCTTTTTGTGCTCAATTGGGCAAAGGAGCAGGGGATGTACGATGCATGGACACCCTCTAGCGATATGTATGATAAGGCTTTAATTCTTGGAGCTACGACAAGAAACATGCAAATGCGCCTGAACTATCTTAAAGAGCTTTGGATCCAGGGAGTGCGTTTTGATGAGGTTGTATGGCTTACCGGTGAAAGACCTTTAGATCGACGCATCGATGGTCTTACCGACCGTTGCAATACGGAATCGGAATCAGCTCGCCTTATTTGGGCTGAAGCTGATTTGCCAGAAGAAATGAGGCAACTGCGCGTCGTTTTTGTCGAAGTTCCCATGAAAGTCGATGGAGAAAAGCTGAAACGGCCCAACACAGAGGATACCATCGTCGCTTGGCTCAAAATTTCTCAAGAGCCTTGCAAACTTTTGTTTGTGTCCGATCAGCCGTTTTGCGGCTACCAGTTTGCAGTCGTCAAGGCATCCCTGCCTAGGTCGTACACTTTTGATCTCGTAGGGGAGGGGGTCGATCCTTCAAGCCATCCAGCAGCTGCTGCAATTACCCTCGACTCCATTGCTCGCTGGATTTATCAAGAGAGCGTCCTATAGCTTTTCTGATTTTAAAGTGGCTCGGAGAGTTGGCATTGTCTTATTCTTGAGTCCTATTTTCTCGATTTTTCGTTGCAGATATTGCTAAGGGGCAGCAAAATCTGCCCTCCATTCACAATTTATTAGGGAAATAGATGTCTGTAAAAGCATGTTCTGGGCTGAAGGTAATTTATGTTACCGTTGCGCCCATGGCCTATTTAGAGTTTGAAACTGAAGAAAAGCTAAATGCAGCAATTCAGAAGCTTCAATCGCTGATAAATAAAGGGGTTCTAGTACAAATGCATTGCAAGCCAAAAGAAGCTAAAGAAAACCCTGTTATCGGCTTCTATGCGGAGTCCTACAAGATCTTAGATATGTATCAGAATGACATCATGAGGACAGTTCCAGAATTGCTAGAGAAATTAGCAGAAATACTGACTGAGGACAAAAACTTTCCGTCTTATATTCCAATCAAACATTGCAATTGTGAAGATTTTTGCTCCTAACCTATACCCAAATGGGTATAGCGCTCAGTTGGCATTACGTCTAGTGAGCGCGTTAGGAATACTGCCTAATGCTTATGACCGCCATCATGATGATCGCTGTCGTGATGCTCGTGGTGTTCGTGATGGTCCTCATCATGGTGCTTTTTATGGTGATCATCATCGTCATCATGATGTTTTTTATGATGGTGATCATCCTCATCATCATGATGGCGATCATGGTCATGATGGTGATCGTCGTCATGATCATGATGGCTGTCCATGCCTACAAGCTGAGTGCAAGAATCGTCACAATCACAGTGTGCATTGGAGCTAAAAGATATAACGAAAGCGCTGAGCAAAATACTCATCTTTTTCATGTTTTTTCCATAAAAGTTGAAATTGCGGATACTCATCACCTTTTTGAAGATGAGAGCATTTCTCAAAGATATAGATATCTTGTCTTTTAATTAAAAGGAAAAATCAAGAACGAATCAAAGCCATAGTCAGCTCATGCTTATTGTGGAAAAGATGCATGATTTTGATGTGGGGGATCTTTTTAAATTCTTGGATGGCAGGATAATGTTCTTCTCCTTGGAATTTCAATGTGCAGATAAAATTCGCATTGCTGCCCATATCCAGCCATAGCTTTATCCAGGTAAGAAGCTTTTCAGGATAGCAGATGAGATCGCTGAAAACCCAACTGACATTAGGAAAGTCGCTGGGGAGAAGTTGAAACGCGTCTTTTTTCAGAAATTGAACATTTGGAAAATCTTTTGAAAGTGGAGCCTTGTCGACTGCAATGACGTTTGCGCCAATTTCTGAGAGCACCCATGTCCAGCTGCCAGGGCTTGCACCGAGCTCCAAACAAAGATCTTCGGGCTTTGGCATGCAACCTAAACGAGTGAGGGCTTCCCAAAGTTTGAGATAAGCTCTAGAAGGAGGCTCCTTTGTTTCCTGAAAATGGTACTCTCCATGGGGAAGTAAACTTGAGCAGTTGCTTGAGGCAATCAATGTGTTTGCATCTAATAATGTCCATGATCCAAGGGGGGATTTGGGCAAGGTAGCCGGGAAGGGCAGAGGTTTTGGAGAGAAGAAGGGGAGTTTTTCCTGGATGAGTTTAGCTCTTCGAATGTTCTCATGGGGATAAAGAGCCCATAGGCCATGCAGGGAGCGCAATTTTTTTGCAGCCTGGCCGATGGAATCAAAAGAGATGATCTCAAGATCGCGCCAAATATTTTGAGCCCAATTGACCTCTTGTTCTTCACCTTTTGCGATGATGAGCCTGCCAATTTGGCTTTCTACATCTTTTAGTTCGCTAAGTAGTGCCTTCTCTAAACTCTCTGGGGCTAAATAACCGGTTTTTTTCATAGCGGATGCTGACGGGTGTATTCTCCAAGACATAGGCTCGTTGCCACGGAGACGTTGAGACTCTCGACAAGGCCCGTGCCCGGAATTTGAATCTTATGAGTAGCCTCTTTGAGCAATGCTTGGCTCATTCCATCGGATTCTGCGCCAAAAGCAAGGAGTGTGCGAGGAGGATAGCGATAGCGATACAGAGATGTCCCGCCTTTATGGCTGGAAGTTCCAACTATGGCAAATCCCTCTTTCTTGAGCTCTGCAATAGCGAGCAGGGGTTTGCTGACTTGGACCAGTTTGACAAGTTCCGCGCCTCCTTTTGCAATGCGGCAGGCGGATGGACTCAAGATGGGAAGGCGATCTCCAAGGATGTACTTAATCCCGAAGTGAGCGCAGCTTCTGATAATCGATCCGATATTGTGAGGGTTTTGCACACCATCCAAATAAAGTAAGCAGATTTTTGGTTTTTTCAATTGGGGAAGACAGTCAGCAAAACTGATCGGAAGCAGTTCTTTTGAAAGAATGCAGATCCCTTCGTGGTGGACAGATTCAGTGATGCGGTTCAAGTCCTCATCGGGAACAATATGGTAGGCTTTTTTTAGCTGAGCGCAGAGTCGAAGAAGGGGAGTAAAAATTTGAATATTTGATTCGCGAAGATATACGCGAATGATATCCAGCGGCCTATGCTTCAAAATCGCCAGGCAGGCATGGACGCCATAATACTTTTGCTCACGAACAGTAGATTTGTTTTTCATGCGAAAAAGCATAGCAGATTAGCCCCTTTCCCGCCATGGAATAGGTTTTCAAATTAAAGAATTGTTTACTTGGAGCTTGCTGTGCTGAAGGCTTGTTTCTTGAGAATATCGATATAGAAATCGTAGAAATTATCGTTCGGAATGTGTCCCATGCCCTCTACAAAGTAATACTCGGAATGCTCGATCGCACGGCTCAAAGCCTCTCCATGGTCAGGGGGAAAGATGGGATCTTCAGAACCGTGAAGGATAACAGTCGGGACTTTAATCCTATAAGGCGCCGTCCGTACTAATTCTTCTGATTGTTCGCTTCTTAACATGAGGATATGATTGATAATCGCTTCAGGGTAACGGAGCCTGGTGAGGAATTCTCTATGAATTTCTAGATTTGTCTCTTCGTTCAAAGGGATTTTCTGACCGTTTAATTTGTTCCATCCCTCGAGCCTTTGCGCTAATTTCTCTTCATTTGTCTGAGGAGATAGCTTCATATACTCTTTCATCCAGGACAGATATTGAGGAAGCGGGGGAGACAAGAGAGTATTTTCTTCTGGAAGAAGACCCTCGTAAGCGAGATTCATGGGGCGAATGTCAGAGGTGCCGCCGATAAGCAAGGTTGTATGGACTCTTTCGGTGAAATTTCCAGCGAGAAGTTCAGCGATCAGTCCTCCCATAGAAACACCAAATAAATGGGCTTTTTCTACTCTAGCAGCGTCAAGGACATTTATAGCATCGCTTGCCAGGTCTAGAAGATCGTAAGGATTTTTTTCGAAATCAAAGCAAGTGGACAAACCTGTGTCCCGATGATCGTAACGGATCACGTAAAATCCTTCATTTGCAAGTCTTTCGCAAAACGCCTTGTGCCAGAGAACGCCCTGACAACAGCCGCCCATGATCAGCAAAACCGCCGGATTTTCTTTTTCTCCAAAGGTTTCGTACCAGATATCGGCATCATGAGATTTTGCTATCTGCTCCCGGCCGGCAAAAAGAGGCAAGCTGGTAAGTAAGAAAAGTATCATTTTTTTAATCATGAAATGGCCTGTTTTGATAGGAATTTTAGATTATCTTAAGCTGATTGAAAAGACAAAATCTAGATTGAGAGGTATAACTGGGAAGTATGGAAAATAAAAGAGCAAAGATAGTGGCTTGCAAGCCACTGCCGAATTATCACATCTGGATCCGCTTTGATGATGGGCTTGAGGGGGATGTTGACTTGAACCGCCTAGTGGGTAAAGGTGTGTTTGAGGCGTGGGAATCTATTGAATTCTTTAATCAAGTGCGCGTGGATCCCAAAAGTGATACATTAGCTTGGGGAGAGGAGATCGATTTAGACCCTTATGTTTTAAGAAAAAAAATAGTGGGCAAAAATCGAGATAGTAAAGGTTCTTCGTAGGTTTAAAAAAATCCGGGAAATTTCCCAGACTTCTTTTAGCGCGACGTGAAATCGATTTCCCTCGCTTTGTCCATCGAGTCCAAGAACCTATCTTAATAAAAAGTTTCGGTCGATTTTTGGCTTCTTTTGAGCCGAATTTCGACGAAATTTTATTAGGATAGGTTCAAGAGTGGTTACATCTCAAGAGACAATCTAAAGTCCGTCTTCTCTAGACTAGCCAACATGTGCTAATATTCTGATTCATCTCAAAAACAGGCGTTTAGATGGATAACCAGTTAATCATAGATGCTGCGCTCGCCCATGGCTTGGTGGCCTCTCAGTTTCCCAAGTGGAAAGATCTGCCTATTCAAAGTGTGGCGCTAAGTGGATGGGACAATAGAACCTTTCATTTAGGGGATGAGATGCTTATCCGTATGCCAAGCTCTGCAGAATATGCTGCGCAGGTAGAAAAAGAACAACACTGGCTCCCAAAGCTATCTTCCTTGCTGCCGCTACCCATTCCTGTGCCGCTTGCAATCGGAAAACCTGGTGAGGGCTATCCTTGGAAGTGGTCGATCTATTGCTGGATAGAAGGAGAGACTGCAGTATCTTCGCACATTGAAAATCTAAGCGATTTTGCCAGCGATCTCGCTCAATTCCTCAAGGCTCTAGAGTCCATCGATTCAACCGGAGGACCCATGCCAGGTTTGCATAGTTTCTATCGCGGGGGACCTCTTAAAACTTATGATGCTGAAGTAAGGCGGGCGATTGCCATTTTGAAGGATAAGATTGACGTGGAAGATGTAACCAAAGTTTGGGAAGATGCGCTTGGCACCACTTGGGAAGGAAAACCCGTTTGGGTCCACGGCGATATTGCTCCCGGCAACTTACTTGTGCAGAATGGGAAACTCAGCGCCGTCATCGATTTTGGTCAACTTACAGTTGGCGACCCGGCTTGCGATCTCGCGATCGCTTGGACTTTTTTCCAAGGAGATAGTCGCAAGATCTTCCAAAAAATGCTCCCTCTTGATGCAAGAACATGGGCAAGAGGTCGAGGTTGGGCTTTATGGAAGGCGTTAATTGTCGCAGCAGGACTGACAAACACAATTGCAGCTGAAGCCGGGGCATGCTGGCGCATCATCGATGAGGTGCTCAAAAATGACTAAGAATACAATCGAAGTGGTTCCGTATGATCCCAATTGGCCGGCATTATTTACGGCTGAAGCGAAGAGGATCAAAGAGGCTTTGGGAAGCAACTGCATCGCCATTCATCATATCGGGTCCACATCTATTCCTGGAATGAGTGCAAAACCCATCATCGATATCCTTCCTGTTGTGAAAGATATTCGAGAGGTCGATCGAGCTAATGTTGCGATGGAGCGCCTGGGATATCAGGCAAGAGGAGAATACGGGATGGCTTTCCGCAGATTTTTCCAAAAAGGTGGAGATATTTGGACCCATAATGTCCACGTTTATGAGGAAGGGGATCCGGAAATTGCCAGATATTTGGCATTTCGCGACTGGATGTGCTCACATGAAGAGGATGCTAGAAATTATGAAAAGCTAAAGTTGGAATTAGCTGCGAAATTCCCAGAGGATAGATTTAAATACAGCTTCGGTAAAGATGCCTTTGTGGCGAGCGTTGATGCAAAAGATGGCTATGATGGGTGGCGCCTTGTGCAAGCGCTGACGGACAGAGAATGGACTCAAGTGAATGCGTTAAGGCAAAAGTACTTTTTTAAAGGAAAGGAAGACCCTTATACTTGGACCTTCACCCATAAGGATCACATCCATTTCGTCTTCTACAAAAATGCTGATATCATCGGCTATGTGCACTTGCAACTTTTACCTGAAAAAAATGCCATCCTTCGGATTATCGTTATTGATGAAAATTACCGAAACCTCGGATGGGGAAGCCATGTGTTAAGTCTGTGCGAGCGATGGCTCTATCATCAGGGCTATAAAAACCTGTTTCTTCATTCAAGACACGATGTTGCTCCCTATTACCGTGTTAATGGATACTTGGAAATGTCCTTTGTCGATCCTGCTATTCCCGAAGTTGATCCAGGGGATATCGCGATGGGAAAAGTTTTGAAGGATAGAAAGCGGCGACCGGACGTGTCCGATCGCCGAATTTGAGATTAGAAGATGCTCGATTATTTTTTAGTAACAACGGTTGGAAAAATGTGGGCTTTATCGTAAAGGATCAGGGTCTCATGAAATCCAGCTTCTTTTAATTGAGCTTTCACCGTTTCTTCTGTTCGGAACGCTTGCCATTTAACACCTAAGACATCCACATAAATGATTTTTTGCAGCAGTGCATCTTGTGGATTGACATGCTCAAGCATCCATTCAGTTTGAAATCCAGGAGCTGGAGGAGGTGTCAAAAAGCTTGTAACGAGAATGCCGCCGGGCTTTAGGGCGCTATAGAATTGGCGGTAAAGATCGACCACTTTATTATCGTCGGGCTCGTAAATAGCAAGGCCATTGCTTGCAAGAACATCGAATTTTTCTGTCATACCAAGTGCCCAAGCATCTTTTTCATAAAATTGGCAATGATCGAGGAGGCCTTTCTCTTCAGCATAGCTTCTAGCCTGGGAAAGGGTTTCTGGATCGAGATCAATACCGTAAAGAGTGAAAGTTTGCAGAGAGGAGTAGTCAAGGTCGAGCAAATCACCCATTAAACCGGAGGGGACAGATGCAAGCGAACATCCTTCATAGATAGATTGTTGGATTTGGGCTTTGAAAAAAGAGAATCGCTCTTGGGTTGCAAGGCAAGTGGGAGATGAGTTCAGAAGAAATGCTTCAAGAGGATGGAAAGGTTTTTTATGTCTATCGAGATTAGTGATCCTGCCGATGGTTGGGTGAGTGATAATATAGTGGGTCCAATAACCGTTTACTCCACCTCTTTCAATGAGAAATTGTCCCACATCGAACTCAGCAAGCTGCTCGAGCAGCTCCAACTGTTCATCAACAGAGACGTAAGGAAGGTTGCCGCGGTTTTGTATTTTATCGATGAGCGCCTGTTTGGCATCTTGAAAGGAAGAGGACCTTTGCTCATGCGATAGGTTTTGGGCAACAAGTGGTGTCGATTGGAAACTATTCATGGTGAGACCAATGGTTAAGAGAGCAGTTGTAAGAGATGTATTTTGCATGGTGTGCTTTTGTCATTAGGGATAGGCTTTACGGGGCAGTTTCAAAGATGGACGAGAAAAATTTTCTTAAGGAAAGGTTGTTGGATCGTCAAAGAGAAGCTCTTGCAAAATGGGATTGATGACAACAGGCGGAGAGGGCGCAGGAAAGGTTAGGGGCCAGACGAGATCGAAGCGATTCGGATAGGAGGGGAGGATGCCGGCAGGAGGGATGTAGCCAAATGCTCTAATCAGTGCAGCGATGAATGTGTGGTGCCAGCAGATGACGATATTTTTTCCATCGAAGCGCGGTTCATTAAAAATGAGCTCTACTAACTTTTCTTCCTGGCCGGGGCCATAAGGAGAATGGATCGGGAGGCTAAGTTTAAGAGCAGTGGGAACAAGCGTTTGAATGCAGCGCACGGTAAAATCATCCGAGCGTTGCACCGGCCGTGCAGCAAAAAGGGCAGCAGGGAGGCCGTAGTTAAAGAGTACCACATTGGTAAGACCGGCATTGCCTACAAAACCCGGGCCGCTATTGGACTCAGTTAAATAGGAAGAGAGCGCTTCTACGCGTTCAATGCCGGCAGCGGTCAGTTCTCCGGTAAGGGTATTTTTTTCTCCATGGCGAACGATGATCACTTGTCCTGGCAGCGTATAGGCTGCTCCCATGTAAAGCATTGCCAGGGAGAGGAAGAGTTTTTTCATAGACACCTGTTAGATTTAAAAGTCAAAACGGCCCGAAAAGGTGACACCTTGCGTGTACAGGTCGCGATTTTTGGAAACAAGGCCAAAACGATCTCTTTTAAGTTCGAACTGATCGAAAAAGATGTGATATTCCCAATCTGTTTTTAAAGTGAGCGCATACCGCTGATGATGGAAAGGAACTTTCCACTGCAGTCCTGCAGAAAGATCGCAAATCCAGCGAAACCGGTCGAGATGTTTATGGCGATAAAAACGGGTCGTATCTAGATAGGTTTCTTTTTGGCGGACGCTGAAAACTCCATAAAGTCCCGAAAGGGCTGCATTTGCTTCTAAGCTAAAGCCGTTGCCAAGGATGATCCTTGGAGCAATTCCTGCGCGAGGTCCCATTCCCCAATAATTATTTCTCATTTTGATTTGATCGGTGCCATTTAATGAAACACCTGGCTGTAAGATCCCGATTAAAAACATTCCGCCTTCGTAGACCACGGTGCCGCTTTGCCTGATCCAAGCTGAGCGGAGTCCAAAAAAGGGTTCGAGGTCAAGCCATTTGAGAACTTGGAGATCCCTGCCAAATTGCAAATCGAGCAGGCTGATGGAAAATTTCCACTTGAGATCAGATTCAAAGACATAGTCGCCTGCGATCACATCGTCTGAAAGCGACCAGATGGGAAACATTCCAAGAAAAGCACTGTCATGAGTGGATCTATGTTGTGAAACATGAGAACTAAAGTGCGTCCAGCTTCCTACTACATCCCAGAGATTGGAAGCGAAGTTGTGCCCTCCGCTCACGCGGTAGCCTAGACTCCAATCGAAATTTGGATGGATAGCTGAGGTTTTTGTAAAATCATCTGTAGTAAAAACGTCGGATTTTTTGTTGGTTGCAACAAGGGCCCGCTCCCAGGGTTTCCAATAGAGGACATCCGCCTCTATCCAAACATTCACCCCGTCAATCACTGCGGGATGATAACTGTTCCTAAGAGAGGGAGGCTCTGACGAAAAGAGAGAACCTGTCGAAGCAATGAGTATTGGAAGTAATTTTTTCATGAACGAACTTTATAAAAAAAACCTGATTAAAAACAAGTCTGCGATTTCGGGGTGGGTAGCTTCAGGAGATATTTTTTTATACTGGAGAAGAAAGCATGTTTAAAAAAAAATGCATTTGTTATGTGTGACACTTATGAAGAATCCATTTCATTTAGACGCAGTCCCGGGGCCCTGGCGTTATAACCCGTCAAAATGGAGTCAGCGCATTCGCATTTGCTGCGTTGCGTCCATTGCAGTTTTTTTTGCAATCTATATGGGCCTTCATCAGCTTGGGCTATTGCTTTTGATGATCGCCATTGTTCCCAGCCAGTCTGAACTTCCTATCCGTTCGTGGCAGGAATTCACCAAAACGAAGTGAATTAGAAAAACTTATAGGAAAAATTATGCTCTCTTATTTATTACTCGCCACACAGTTCTTACTCATGTCTGATCGTGCTGGTTTTTGGGATCCTGAAAAGATATCGCATCATACAAAGATCATGGATGAATCTACCGAGCAAAAAGTGACTCTTACAGCGCAGGATATGGAGGACAAAAATATTTTATTGCTTGTCCATGGTTTCAATACGGATCCAAAGCAGGTTTTGACCAACTACCGCCTCATCCATCACCATCTTTCTGAGTTTGCGGGATCTAAACCCTATGATTATGTGGTTGGCTATCTTTGGCCCGGCGGCGATGAGCCACTAGAGTATTTTAAAGCTAAACATCATGTTGAAGAGCTTGTAAAAAGAATGCGGTCCCACCTTGAATTTTTCTCTGCTCCTGCTGCAAGACTTGATGTCATGGCGCACAGTATGGGCAACTTTCTGATGCTAGAGGCTCTTGATTATGCTCCTGAGAGAAAACTTGTGAGGAATTATTATTCTCTGGCTGCGGCAGTAGATGATGAAAGCCTTGAGAAGAAACAAAAGTATTATCCTTCGACTCAAAATTGTGAAAATTTATTTGTTTTTTACTCTAAGCGAGATGATGTATTAAAGTTGTTCTATCCTATTGCCGAAGATGATAAAGCTCTTGGTTATGAAGGAGCAGAGCATCCCGATAGACTTGGTCAAAACATTCATTTGCTCAATTACACGGAATTTGTCGATGGGCACAGCGGATATTTCACATATCTTCCTATTTACGATTTTATAATGAACCAACTCCATCTTCAATCCCAAATACAAGCGGTTAGCGAAGATCTGACAGCAGCTTCATCGAATGATGGAAAATAACTGAGAGATTGAGTATAAATTCCCTCTGAACTCAAGGGTTTAATATGGCAATGACGATACAAGAAATTTCAGACCGTTTTGAAATTATGGATCTATTAACGGATTATTGTTCGGCAATTGACAACAAAGACATTGATGCTTTTGATCATATTTTTACAGACGATGCCAGAATCGACTACTCGAAAGCCGGCGGGCCTAATGCAAACGTAAAAACGATTAAAAAGTTTCTGGCTGAAAATTTAGGCGATCTGCCGCGGCAACATATGATTTCCAATTTCAAAATTCAGATTCACGGGGACCTGGCAGAAGTGCGCTGTTTATGTCACAATCCGCTAGAGCTCCCAATCCAGGGAGATATTCTTGAGATTGCTATTTGGGGGCTGTGGTACGACGATAAACTTGTGCGCACATCAAAGGGCTGGCGCATAAAAGAGAGGGTCACTCAGCCATGCTATAGCTGGAAGATTCAAAGAACAGGTTTTTAAAAAGGATTCTCTTTATCTCAATTGAGTTGTGGCATCCGCGTCTATTCAAGTGAAATTTTTTATTGTCTAATTTTTCTGCCCATCCTAACATGGATCTGGAATTTCCTGATCTTCAATCCAAACGGAGGGAAAATGAAGAATTTTTCAATCAAGACATTAATCACGAGTATCATTCTTGCACTGTCCATGAATGCACATGCAATGACTACCAAGGCCGATCAGATTTTGGATGGCCATGGCAATCCCGTCCAACTCAAAGGTGTCAATTGGTTTGGATTTAATAATGGGGATACGATGGTCGATGGTCTCTGGCAAACGCCAGATCCGCTCGCTTTCGATTTTGCGACGATCGTCTATCGGATGCAGCTTCTTGGATTTAATGCCATCCGTCTACCGTTTAGTTTTACGGATTTATTTGAAAAAGCCCCTAGGAACTACTCCAATTCTTGCGTCCTTCCAACCCAGGCCCAGATCCAAGCTAGCGTGACGGATCCCTCCGTTCCGGTACCTCCTGGCAAGGAGATTCCTCCGATGCTGGCGCCTCCAACGCGCACGCCTGGAATGTGCGATAATTATTTTCCAAATGACACGACCCTTAATCGCTTCCTATGGGTCGTCAATTTTTTTGCGAAGAACGGCTTTTACGTTTTGATCGACAACCATCTTAGAGAAGATCAAATTGCCATACAAAATCCGCAGAAATGGGTCGAGGACTGGGTCAAACTTGTCACAGCCATTTCTCAGGATCCCGTTTCAAAGAGCATGCTGATGGTTGATCTTCTCAACGAACCAGACAATTTTGGAGTCCTATGGGAAGCAAGCGGCAATCTCCCTGCACTTACGGATCTGTATCTTTCTGCAATGGATGCTTTGTATCCCATCAACAATGAATTGCTGTTTTTTGTTGAGGGGACAGGACAAGGGGGGATCGGCTGTAATTGGGGAGATGGATTTTGCACGGATCCTACTCTCATTAGACAAGATGGCCTGAGCGATCCGACCCGTTTTTTCAAAACGCTCTTAAGTAAGCCATATCTGAATCAGGTGGTCATATCACCCCATGTTTATCCACCTTCTGTGACAGGAGCTTCTTCAAATTATGCAGGAGCTGGTCTTTGGAATAGGTTAAGCGAATCTTTTGGTTATTTGACGCAGCAAGGGTTTTGCTCAGGATCCAGCCCCTGCAAAACATTTCCCGTTGCTATCGGTGAATTTGGTTCGAAGTTTATAGATCCAAGAGATCTACAATCGATGCCGGACATTGCAGCTTATCTGAACAATACAGGTGCTGCAGCTGATGGCAAGCATCAAGTGATTCCGAACTGGTTCTACTGGTGTTGGAATGCCAATAGCGGCGACACAGGTGGGCTAGTGGGTGATAATTGGCTTACAATCCAGTGGCAAAAAATCGAATATCTTACCGGCATCGGACTCAACCCATGGTATTCTAATACGAAGCCGACCCAGTTTGGAAAACTCTGTGTGAGCGTGCTGCCTGCGAGCGGACTACAGAGCCAATCTCTGAAACCTATTATTGCCGGCACCTATTCTTTTGCAGTGACGGGCTTTAATACGCCTGTCTGCCAGTCAGTGCCTACAGGGGGTTATTCAGTCACAGCGCCGCAGATCGTTCAAGGAAGCACCACGTATCATGCTGCTGTGCAAAATGTCACTGTGGCAAATGACCAAACAACGAATGTCAATGTGACCTATACCCCAAGTTCAGCCAAGCCAAGTCCTGTTCTTGTTGCGGTTGAAATGGGTACTCCGTGGCAAAGTGGTCCCGGGCAGTATCAAAACGTGATCACCCTGCATTTCACAAATAGTGGGACACAAACAGTGAAAACACCTTGGTATGTGACACTGACTAATCCAAGCTACATAGCTGTGGGAGATGCTTGGAACTTGACAATCGATTCTGTTAAAAACGGTGTCATAAAAGCGACCGTACCTAGCGATTGGGAGACTTTGCTACCAAACAAAGGGAATACGGTAATCGTGGGAATGATCGTCACTTCATCAATAAATGACCTTATGCCAGCCGTGGTAAAAGTCAATGGAGTTCCTTGCACAATTACAATCCAATAATGGTCCGTTAGCTTTCATCTAAGGGGATAAAAAAGGCCGGATCATTTGACCTGGCCTTTTTACATTTATTTTTTTAGTCTGGGGAAAATTGAGTATCTCCGCTTATAACATTTCCCTTTCCGGTAAAATAGGATCAAAACATGGCATCAGACCCTGCTCATAAGACAAATCTAGTTCATGGCGCTATCTATGTGATCCTTTGCTATTTTTTCTTAGCCCTTTTCAGTGCATGTGCGAAGGTGGCCTCTGAAACTGTTTCGACATTTACAATTCTGTTCTTTCAAAACGCCATTTGCTTTCTTTTAAACTTGCCCAAAGCTTGGAAGCAGGGAATTAAAACAAAGCATCCTTCCCTTCACTTAGTACGCGACGTGAGTGGTTTTACGAGCTATTTTCTCTTTGTTTTGGCAGTAGGGTATATCCCACTGGCTAATGCGGTTCTCCTTTGCAACAGCGCCCCCCTTTGGATTCCCTTTGTCATCTGGGTCTGGTTTAAGAAAAAAGTGCCTCCTTACCTTTGGGGATCGGTGATTGTCGGATTTATAGGGCTTATTTTTATTCTTAAGCCAACGGCCGGAATTTTTAATGGTGCTTCGCTCTACGCGCTCTTCTCCGGAGTTTTTATGGGGATATCCCTGGTTGGAATCCGTCGTTTAACCCATACGGAACCAAGTTCCAGAATTCTTTTCTTTTATTTCCTCTTTGGCACGATTGTGTCCCTACCTTGCGCGATTAAGGATTTTCCTCTCGCTTTTACAAGACCTGTTCTGTTCTTTCTTTTGGCTGCCGCCGGTCTGTTCTATCTAGTACAGATTTTTATCAACAAGGGCTTTAAAAAGGGGAAGGCCAGCACGCTCTCGCCGCTGGCATATACAGTGGTTCTCTTTTCCGCTATCTTAGACAGGATCTTTTGGCACAAAGTGCCCGATCTCTGGTCTCTCATTGGAATGGTTTTGATCATCGCAGGGGGAATCGCCTCCGTCTATTTTGAGAAAAAATACGAAGGTAAATACGTGTAGAATTTCCCATTTATAAAAATGGGAATTTTGGCCTATGATTTAAGCCCCTACACATTCCTGGAGATTAATAAATGTTAACTCTTTCTGTGATGCCTATTACACTTGCTGTAGCTCGCCTGGCTCCTTCTTCCGACATTCCCGGCTGGGCATTAGCAGGTGAGGGGTTCTATTCGATTACCAAAACGGATGATGAGCTATCGGTCGTTTGCCTTGAGGATCAAGTTCCTCAAGATGTTAAAGTTGAAAAGGGATGGAGATGCTTGAAAGTAGAAGGTCCTTTAGATTTTGGGTTGACAGGCATTCTTTCTTCTTTGGCCTCCCCTTTGGCCGAAGCCAAAATTAGTATTTTTGCCATTTCTACTTTTGATACCGACTACCTGATGATCAAAAAGGAAAATTTTGAAAAAGCAATAGCTGTTCTTAATGCTTTTTGTAAGATCCATGTAAAGTTCTGAATCTTCTTGAGAATATAATGCTGACGATTGAATCGGAATCGGTACCTTTCCCTCCGCTTGTTTTAAAGCGGTTATTTATTGTAAAATCTCGCTTCACAAAAATTTAAAAGGGGATGCAATGGAAGGTTCAAATAAAGATATCAGACTTAATGTCAAATTGCAAATGGCTTTTCCTAAAAGCAGCGAAGATCACAGGATGCAATTAGTGGAGATCAATGGATCCATTTTTGCCATTCTGCATTCACCTTTGGAATCACTTGGGCCCATTCACCTTAAATGTGAAGAGTGGAGCCTGGTTCTTTTAGCACCCATTAAGAGTAAGACAAATATCGTAATTTCCGCGATCAATATCATTTGTCTAAGTGAGATTGAATCGGAAGAGGGAAGTGTGAATATCCATGCTTCCAATCGATTAGTGAAGTTTGTGCCTTCGATCAAATCTCCCGAGAAGGTTTGCGAGATGGGGGAGCGCGGCGAGTTCCAATTCGAGGATGATCCAGGAGCTCTTCTGCATCACTATCGGTCATTTGAAAGTATTGTTTGCAGCATACGTGAAGGGAGCTCCGATTCCTTTTCTGAAGCACAGCAAAAGTTTATCGCCGGCCTTTGCACATTGGCTAATAACATTGAAGGGAATCCAGAAAACCTGGATCTTCATAAAGTCCTTGGCATCTGGGGGATCCCTTTTTTGGATAAGGCGGAATAAAAGAGGCACGGAGTACATCCCGGCCTTTGAATCAGATTTTCCTTGAATAGCGCTCGATACTTTTATATATCACAGTGATACGTCAATGATACCCAAAATGACTCAAAAGTTGGCCTCCAGACCGCTTTAAAGCCCTGGGGAGTTGATTCCCTCAAACAGGTCCTATGTTGCTAATATGGACCTGTTTGCGAGAACCAAACCGCGAAATCTTTGAACTGGAACCACTATATTTCAATTGAGATAAATCACAAAATTAGCGGTTACATCGATTTATCTATGGAAATGCGATTTTTGTTTCCAGGGTATAGAGACAGTCTATGAAACAAGAAAAATGTACGATTCTCATTATTCCAGGCTATGGCGACTCAAGCCCAAATCACTGGCAAGGGGTTTGGCTTGAGCATTTTCCAAATGCTGTTAAGGTGATTCAAAAGGATTGGATCAATGTCGACAGTCACGAGTGGGTGCAGATTCTAGACTCAGCCATTCGATTGGCCACGCAACCGATCATTCTAGTAGGGCATAGTTTAGGCTGTTCAACGATTCTGCATTGGATACACAGCAAAGAAAGCAAAAAATCGATCCATAAAATTAAAGGAGCGCTTTTGGTAGCGCCTCCTGATCCTGATTCTGAAGCCTATTTAGCCTTGTCGATAAAAGGGTTTGATTCTATGCCCTTAGACAAGCTACCCTTTCCTTCCATTCTTGTTGCAAGCGCAGACGATCCTTACCTCTCGATAGAGAAAGGCCGTTATTTTGCCGATCATTTCGGTTGTGAATTCATCAATATCGGAAAAAGAGGGCATATTGGTGAGGATTCGGGGCTGGGCGAATGGTTAGAAGGCAAAGCTTTGTTGGAAAAATTGTTAGAATGATCTTCAAATGAAAAGATAGGGGATTTCCCGTCTGCTAAAAAACAAACCACGGGTTTATGGCCCGTGGCTTTCGCGTGGTGTTAAAGCCACGCGGGATGATATGTGTATCTTATCACGTCGTTAGTATTTTTTTGCATGCAAGAAAAATTGAAAAGATGCAAAAGAGAAACTCCCCACAAAAAAAGACAGGGAGGTTATTTCGGCCTTTAAGTTTTGAAGAGGAGAATTAATGAAATTAGCTGATAGGTGCAGACGATGGAGACCAATACGCCACATCGACCAGGAGCCCTTTGAGTTCTTCCGCTGGCTTGCCTGCGTGAAGAGAAATAGCTTCCCAAAGCTCTTCTTCAGATTTTCCTTGAATAGCGTTTGATACTTTCATATATCAAATGCTATGAACCTTATTCCAATAAGCACTAAAAATTGTCATATTTTTGAAGTTTTCGAGCAAGACTATGAAGCTGAGTTTTCAGCTCTGACGAAAAAAGAGCCAGATGCTGAAGGGCGGTTTGCTATAGAAGCGGATTGGAGAGAGCCCAATGCGGGCTTCTATTTTTTCATAAAAGAAAAACCTGTCGGGTTTGTCATTAAAGGGATATGCGATGGGCGCTCGGACATTGCAGAATTTTACCTCCTTCCCTGTTATCGTAGAAAAGGTTTAGGGAGGCAATTTGCTTTTGCGATCTTTGATTTGTTCCCCGGTTCTTGGCAAGTACGCCAGATCACTACTGCTAAGGAGGCCATTGCTTTTTGGAGAACCGTTATTGATGAGTACACGCATGGGAATTACACCGAGGATCAAACGAGTGATCCTCATTGGGGAACAGTGATACGTCAATTATTTCAATCGAGAAAGTAGACTGGATCAAAGGAGAAGGAACGGAAAAAAAATTGTTGGAATGACACAAAAAGAAAAGGCCGGGAAGTATCCCGGCCTTTGCGCTTTAAAATGAAGCGATAATGAAACTAGCTGACGGACGAAGGAGAGGACCAATACGCCACATCGACCAGGAGTCCTTCGCAGCTTCCATTAGAGTAGCAGGAAGTAATTTGATCGAGGCCAATAGAGTCCATGATGGTGTAGAGCAGGACCATTCCTAAAACAGCCGTATCGGGTTTTGCGAACCCTTTGAGTTCTTCCGCTGGCTTGCCTGCGTGAAGAGAAATGGCTTCCCAAAGCTCTTCTTTTGTAAATGTGCTCTTGCCAACGCCTGCAGCACCCATGGCAAAGATGAAGTTTTCGTTGCCAATTCCAACAATTTTGTTGCTTGGGTCTTTAATCTTTTGCGAGAAAGCATCCGTAACAGGCGGCATCTTTGCACGCATTCTTTCCACGAGAATTTCAGCTTCTTTTAAAGTGACAGTAGCAGGAGGAGTTTGCAGATCGAGCTTTTTCCCGCGAATAGCCATTAGTATTTCTAAACTAGGAATATAGCCAAGATCTCCTTCAATCACCTCAAGTTCTCCATCAATAAGCGTAGTCACTTGGAAGCTTCCTGAGCCGGAATCAACGGCAATTAATTTTTCATGCTGGGTACCGCTGACAGCTGCTGCTGTCCCAAATCCAAGGCGACCTTCTTCGTTCTGAGAGATAATGGAAATATCGATCCCTAGTTCCTCGTTGATTTTCTTGAACATCTCCGGAGCGTTATTCGCTTGTCTAGAAGCGGCGGTTGCAATTCCTTTCCGCTCTGTAGGACGGTGGGTCTCAAGTTCTTTCTGCAGGTCGCTAAGTTTTTCGAATGCCACCTTTTGAATTTTTTCGCTTAAGAGTGATTTGCCTCCGACTTGGATGTCGCGCTTGAAGGGGACCGCATGTTCTTCAGAATAGAGGATGTGATGGATTTTGTTACTTTGAGGATTTACTTTTGCAATCGTGAGTTTAATACTTCCAGAACCCACATCAACTGCAGCTCGTGTAACTGTTTTTGGTGTAAAGAACCAAGCACTGAGAAGGATGAAGCTCAAAAGAATTAGAACAGAAGTTTTTCGTGAAACATTAGAATCCATAATCCACCAAATTTAATTTGGATTTAATTATACGACATTAAATATATTAAGAAAACTTTAATGATTTATTACTATCCGTTCAATTAATTAAAATTTTTTTTTATAAAGAATCAATTTAAGAAAAGCAGTGAAATTCTAGACCCAGGCATTCATTGGGGTGGAGAGAAGCTATTGAAGAACTTTGTTGTTAGAAAATGACTTTTTTCTGTGTACTTTTTCAGAGCAGCCCCTACTAGTACCAAGGGATGTCAAGTTTTTACATCTACAGATAATGCAGCTCCAAATCTTGCATAGCCCGTCCCAAAGGAAATGAATGCGCATAATTCTGCAATTTCCTTGTCACTAAAATGGCTTTTTAACTTTTCTATATCTTCTTTAGAAATAGCCAGATTTGTCTGGGCCATTTTTCTTGCAAAATCAACAGCTGCCTTTGTCTTAGGGTCTTGAATATTTGGCGAAGGACACCCAAACGACATGCACTGGGCACAACCGATCTGATAAGCAATCGCTCTTCTAACTTCTTCCTGGAGATCGGGGGCGAAGCTCGAAAATTGATAAAATGTATCCAATAAGGAATCCCACTTGTTTAGGACTTCTTGATTATGTCCAAGCAACCTTTGAAGAAGGCTGTTTCCATTTTTGGAATATTCGATATGAGCCATAAACGATCCTCCACTATACAAAGGAAAAGGATAATGGTTTTGATCGAAGAAGTCGAGGTGTTTAAAATATATATATATATAGAAAGTCCAGGATTTGTGACCTGGCCGAATTGGAGGTGGACAGGCGCTATTGCAGAACTTTCAAGTGGGGTATAATCCCTATGTTCCCCATTTTCCAACTTAAATTGAACTTATATTATCTTTCTGAACATTTGACTGGGAAAAATTCAAAAGTCCTCATAACATCCTCATAGAATATTTTCTACTGAAGGCCCGATCATATGGAAAATGGAGAAATCATACTCTATACCGCAGAAGATGGAAGTGCGACAATAAAATTACACGCTGAAGGAGGGACTGTTTGGTTGTCCCGAATGGGAATAGCAGACCTTTTTCAAACGACGCCACAAAACATAACTCTTCATATTCAAGCGGTTTATGAAGAGGACGAGGTCGATATCGAGGCAACTAGTAAGGATTGCTTACTAGTTCAAACTGAGGGAACAAGAAGTGTTCAGAGAGAAGTTAAGCTATACAATCTCAACATGATTCTTGCGATTGGCTATCGTGTTCGTTCCCCCCGAGGCACTCAGTTTCGCAAATGGGCTACAACTCACTTGCAAGAATATCTCATTAAGGGCTTCGTTATGGACGATGCGCGGCTAAAAGAACCAAAGCCTTGGGACTATTTCGATGAATGGCTTGAACGAATTCGTGAGATTCGAGCTTCGGAAAAACGCTTTTACCAGAAGGTTCGCGATATTTACTCAACAGCAATCGATTACAATTCGAAGAGCGACCAGGCCCAGCTCTTTTTCAAGAAGGTCCAAAATAAGATGCTTTGGGCAACGACGCGGCATACAGCCGCAGAATTAATTGTTGAACGCGCTGATCCTAAACGGCCAAATATGGGTCTTAAGAGCTGGAAGGGGAGTCGTGTGCGGCAAGAAGATGTGATCATAGCCAAAAATTATCTCGAACAGCCTGAAATCGAGGAATTGAACCAAATTGTCGTCATGTACCTCGACTATGCGGAAAATCAAGCCAAGCGGCGCAAGACGATGACTATGGCCGATTGGGAGCAGAAATTGGATGCATTCCTCATGTTTAACGAAAAGGATCTCCTCAATCACGCAGGGAAGGTTTCTGCTCAAGTGGCCGAAAGGCTTGCTCTGAATCGGTATGCTGAATTTGACCAGGTTCGCAGACAAGAAGAAAGACGGATTGCAGATGCTGAAGATGTTGCTTTGCTTGAAACTCTTAGAGAGAAGACGAGGCAAATGGAGCATCAGTGACCTGACTTTGTCAATTTTGAACTATTCGGAAATTCTGAATAATTGCCGCACAAAAAAAAAGGCATGGAAAAAATCCCTGCCTTTGTCTTTTTGGAGGTGGAGAGACGTATTCAGAACTTTTAGTTGGTCGAAGTTTGATTCTTTTTTATTACTGCATAAAATATTCTCTTAGGAATACGGTGACCACCTTCATAGTTTGATGACCAGTTTTGTAATCCGCAGTAAGTTTGTGGACAGCTTCTAAGGCACTGCAAAACTTTCAAAAATCTGTTGCAACGTCAATGGCAAGAGCTTCTCTTAATGCAGCTCTTCCAAAGTTTGAGAACCATTCAGAGGAGAAAGACTCATTGTTGTTGGCAAAAGACTCTGCATAATGTGACCATTCTCTGAGTGACTCAAAAACAGAACAAACGTCTTTGATAGTTGAGCTTTCCAACGTAGCAAATAACCCTAAGCGTGCAAAATTCATTTTTTTAGCGATTAAAAATCGCTTTTGTTCAATGGATGTGGGATCGCGACCTAAATAGCTTTGTAGAAGAAGTCGCTCTTCGTGAAATCCATAGTCAGCAAAAATAGAAAAATACGCCAAATCATGAAATGGTTCTGTGTAAGTTCCTTCGCTCCAATCGATGAAATACAAATTGTCTTCAGAGATCAAAATATTGCGCAGGTGTAAATCCCCATGTATGGTGACAGAAGGAGATCCGAGATCTCGCAGCTGAGAAGCTCCTTGACGAATGATGAAAACTATTTTTTCCCATTCATATTTGCAATTCAACTTTTCGCTGCATTGTTGATAGTAAAATTCTATTTGTTCTACTAATGTAGGATTGCTAAAGGAGTTTTTAGGGAAGCTATGCACGCGACGTAGTAATTTTGCGATTTTAGCGATGACATCCGGTTTTTTCCCCTGCTCAATATTGAGCGTTCCTCCTGAGATGTAGTCCATGAGAATCGCATATCCATCTTCACTGATCCAATGAATAGTAGGAGCGATGCCATTTGCTGCTGCCAATTTTAGAACATTAAGCTCCGCTTGAATGCGAAAAATTGGTAGTTGTTCATCGAGTACTCGCAAAACATAACTTTTGTCCGCAATATCTAATTTCAAACTCGTGGCAGCAAAGCCACCTATAATACGCTTTATTCGAATGTCTTGTTCTAAATTGGCTCCGAAATACTCATCGACTGCAGTCCTGAGATGAGAAAAAGCCCGTGGAGAGATCTCCTCTTCAGCCGCTATGGGAATGAGGGGCAATAACATCAGAACAATTACCTGTGTTATTTTAAAATTACGACATGTCACTTTGTGCACAAAAAATAAGTTGATGAATAAGGTCTACTGAAGAGCGACCATATCCCATTGGTGATCAATCAGACAGTTCAGCGAGTTGCTAATGACCTTATCCCGTTTCTTTGATTAAAACAAGTGTCGTCCTTTACGCAAATTTTACGCACTAGACTGGGCAAAAGTGGTCTAAATGAAAAGAAAAAGGACTTATCGGTTTCCTTTTGAGCCCTTGATTTTCTTAGCGTTATTTGATTTGGTTTAAACTGAATTTGGAGGAGGAGAGAAGCCCTCGCGCTAGGGGCGATGCCCCTTGTCTACCGGGCCTGCGGTCTCGCTCGGTTTTGCAATGCAGAACAACGAGCTCAACTCGATTCTCTCATGCAAGACAAATTGTTGTCTTGCTCACCTCTAATAAAAAAGCCGGGTTTTACCCGGCTATTTATTGGAGGTGGAGAGAATCGAACTCTCGTCCCTAGCAAACTCCATACTAATGACTACATGCTTATCGCCTTCAAATAGCAATCGGGTCTGAGGAAGGCGCCACACAGTGATCCGATTCGCTTCTATTTATCTCGGACTGCCCTCCTGAGAAGCTGCAGTAGGACAGTCCTTACCAGGGTTAATGACAATGGTTCTAACGCTCCTGGTAGGGCATTAGGCCATCGGACTACCTAAAACTGTTAGGTTTTAAGCGGCCAGCAAGAACTCTTCAGTTTCTGCATTTATTTTGTTTGTCGGATGATTAAGGAGGCCAACCGACGTCCTCCGCATGCCACTGGTACTTTGTTTCCAGGTCGAAACCAGTACACCCCCAGTAGGGATTATATCACGGGAACCATATTCCACGATATAGGGCATAGAAATAAAGTGTAAAATAAAATTCAATATTTAAGTTGTTTATTATGAGGGATTTAGAGTGAGAAATTCGTTCTGTTTTTAGGTTAGATGGACTTGAGTCTCCCAATATTGGCAAAAAACTGCTGTTTTTGCCCTGATGTTCCTCGGAGGTATGTTATTGGTAATCAGGTTTTAATGAGTTTGGTCAAAAAAAGAGTGGATTTATTTGTACGGATCTTTAAGATTCCTTAATGATTCAACATTTCTTTACCCAGGAGACTGCGTATGATCCCGATATTGAACAACTCGAACGCGCTATTTAATTTGGATCCGGTAATCCCAGTGCTCGCAAACGTATTAGCAGAGGTCGATCTGCGCAGTCCGCTGAAAACTGCGGTTGACTGTCTTGATTCTGGACCTCTTGTCAACGTGAGCTTGGTCTCTTTTAAAAGTATCCCTTATGTGAAATTTGGCGATAATCCGGTAGCTCAAGAATTTGACAACGGACTTTCCTGCCGCATACGTTATTGTGAAGCGGGCTTTATGGCGCTTGCAAGTCTTGTTTATAATGTCTTTTTTAGCGTTGTTTTTACTGCGGCAGCGCTTGTTACCCTCGGGCAGGTGAAGATTGTAGCTGATCAAATGCGCAAACAGTGGACGCATACTGCGCTGGCTGCTGCTGCATTTGGAGTAGCCTCAGTTGGAACCATCGTCCCTGAATTTGGAGTCGCTGCTAATGGCGCTGTATTGCTTGCCGCTGCTGTCGGTTTGGTAAGTTGGGTGCAAGGGGATGTGATTAGTAAGCTGGGAGCGGCCTATCAGAGGCATAGCCTAGCTCTCAGGAATGCCACCTTGCAAGGGTTGCAAGGCGATCAGGGACTCTTTAACCGCGAATTTGCTCCGCTCCTTAATTATCTCGATGCTAATTTAAATGGGCGGCTTCAAACGTCTACTGCACTGCGAGAGGTCATTGATGGTGTCTCTGAGCGTTTGCCTTCTGTTATGGCAAGTTCTAATGCGACGCCTAGTGTGGTTCTAGATGCCTTCAAACGGATTATAACCGGTTGGACCTCAGCTGCTGCAAATACTGTCGCTGCCAGTTCAGTCATTGCAGGCCCAGTTCCAACGACAAGTTAGTCTGGACTTTTGCTTTTAACGGTATTATCCGCTACAATGCCTTAGAAAACTTGGAATTTGACCGGGTTCTCTATGCCCAAGTTGTCTCAAAATTTGGCCGTCAGACGGGATTGAAAGCAGCCTGGCGACCAAATTTTGAGACAACTTGGGAGTAAGGTATTTTTTTTAATTTTTTTAGCAGTATCCATCTATGTTTGAGCCGAATAAAACAGAATCCATCCCCGAGAGAGAAGAGCGTATCCTTGCCTTTTGGCTGCGGGATAAAATTTTTGAAAAGTCTCTTGAAACAAGAAAAGGTAAGCCCATTTTTTCTTTTTACGATGGACCTCCTTTTGCGACAGGTCTTCCCCATTACGGGCATCTTTTGGCTGGGACGAATAAAGATGTGATACTCCGCTTCAAGACGATGCAGGGCCATTATGTTCCAAGGCGCTTTGGTTGGGACTGCCACGGTCTTCCGGTTGAAAATGAGATTGAAAAAGCTAAAGAGCTTTCGGGTGCTGGCGCCATTGAGGCCTTTGGAATCGGCGCATTCAATGAAGAATGCCGAAAAATTGTGTTGCGCTACACAGAAGAATGGAAAGACACAGTGAACCGGATGGGGCGCTGGGTCTCATTTGAGAATACTTTCCACACGATGGACATCTCTTTCATGGAGTCCGTCTGGTGGGTGTTTGATCAGCTTTACAAAAAGGGACTTGTTTACGAGGGCTTTAAGGTGATGCCTTTTTCTGCGCGCCTTGGCACACCTCTATCCAATTTTGAAGCGAATCTCAATTACAAAGAAGTTGATGATCCTTCGCTGACAGTGCGCATGGAGCTTGTCGACGAGCCGGGGACTGCTTTGCTGATTTGGACGACGACTCCCTGGACGCTTCCATCGAATCTCGCTGTGATGGCAAAAAAAGAGATGGAGTATGTCGAACTCAAAGAACTCAGCTCCGGGCATCGTTTCATCTTGGCAGCAGCTAGAGTTCCCCACTATTTCAAAAATCCTGAAGAATATGAAATCGTCTCCAAATTTTTAGGATCTTCTTTGGAAGGCAAACGCTATCAGCCCCTTTTCCCTTATTTTGCAGATAGGGCTCAGCAAAAAGCATTTCACGTGATCATGGAAGAATCGATCGGTGCGGATGAAGGGACAGGGCTTGTGCATTCAGCCCCAGCTTTTGGTGAGGTCGATTTTTTTGCATGCGCAAGAGAGGGGATCGAACTTGTCAATCCCGTCGATCACAATGGAAAATTCACAAGCGATGTGCCTGATTTTGCAGGGCTTTTTGTGAAAGATGCCGATAAAGAGATCATCCGGCAGCTCAAACAACAAAATAAAGTCTTCCATCACGGGCAAATCCGCCACCGCTATCCGTTTTGCTGGCGCTCAGACACACCGCTGATCTACAAAGCAGTGAGCACGTGGTTTGTCTCTGTCGAAAAAATCAAAGAGAACATGCTCGCCTGTAACGAGCAGATCAATTGGGTTCCTGAGCACATCAAGCATGGGCGTTTTGGGAAATGGCTGGACAATGCGAGAGACTGGGCGATTTCACGCAACCGTTATTGGGGAACTCCCATCCCTATTTGGCGCAGTGAAGATGGTGAGATCCTTGTCATCTCAAGCATTAAAGAGCTCGAAGAGAAAACGGGCGTGAAGATCACGGATCTGCACCGACACTTTATCGATCAGCTTGAAATCTCGCATAATGGAAGAATTTTCCGCAGGATCTCTGAAGTATTTGACTGTTGGTTTGAATCGGGATCGATGCCGTATGCGCAAGAGCATTATCCCTTTGAAAATAAAGAGGTGGTCGATCAGTGCTTTCCCGCTGATTTTATCGCGGAAGGACTCGACCAAACGCGCGGATGGTTTTATACTCTGACTGTCCTTGCAGCCGCTCTATTTAACAAACCTGCATTTAAAAATGCGATCGTCAACGGAATCATTTTGGCAGAAGATGGCCAGAAGATGTCCAAACGGCTAAAAAATTATCCTGAGCCTGCAGTTGTCTTTAACCGATATGGTGCTGACGCTGTCCGTTTATATCTTCTCAATAGTCCAGCTGTTGCTGCGGAAGATTTGCGCTTTTCAGAAAGAGGCGTGGAGCTCGTTTTGCGGCAGGTATTGATCCCATTTTGGAACGCGTTTGTCTTTCTTTCCACTTATACCAAAATTTACAACTGGCAGCCGGAAGGGGAGAGTTTTGAAAAACCCAAAGAGGAAATTGATCGCTGGATCTTATCCAGACTGCAAAAACTGATTCAAGATGTCACAGAGAATTTGGATGGTTATAAACTTAATCATGCTGTGGAGCCGTTTGTTGGATTTATCGATCAGCTCACCAACTGGTATATCCGCAGGAGCCGTTCCCGCTTTTGGTCAGAAGAAGCGAGCCAAGATCGGGCTGAAGCGTTTGAGACGCTCTATACTGTTCTTTTAGCGCTTACAAAAATCGCAGCGCCTTTCGTTCCTTTTATCGGCGATGCGATCTATTTGCAGCTTAAATCTAAAGATTTGCCCGCATCCGTTCATCTTTGCGACTTCCCGGTCTACAATGAAAAACTGCGGGATGTTGCTCTTGAAAAAGAGATGGGTTTTGCGCAAGAGGTGGTATCTCTTGGCCATGGTTTGCGAAAAGAGCACAAGCTGAAAGTGCGTCAGCCTCTTTCAAAAGCCTACTTGATCTCAACGAATACAGATGTGCTCAATTCCCTCAAGGCAAAGCAGCATCTCATTGCAGATGAGCTCAATGTCAAAGAGCTTGAGTTTAATTCCAATGAGGCGGCTTTTGTTCAAATTGTCGCTAAACCCAACTTCCGAGTGCTCGGCAAAAAAGTGGGCAAATTGATGAATGCAGCAGCTACTGCAATCGGTGCTCTGCCGCAATCAGATCTGCTCACTCTCTTGAAAGGGGGAACCGCTGAAATCACTGTCGAAAATGAAAAAATCCTTCTCACATCGGATGATGTCGGCGTCGAGCGCAAGGTCAAGGAAGGTCTTGTTGCGGCTACTTCCGGCGAGATCACGATCGCCTTAGAGACAGCTCTTACCGAAGATCTCTTGCTAGAGGGACTAGCAAGAGAGATTGTCAATAAGGTCAATACGACGCGTAGAGAGTCAGGATTTTTAGTGACTGACCGCATTGTGATCCAGCTGAAGACGACAGAGCGTGTGAAGCGTGCGTTCGAATTGCACCGCGATTACATCATGCACGAGGTGCTTGCCACTCATGTTCACTTTGATTGCGCTGGAGGAACCGAATGGGACCTCAATGGAGAACTGGCAACCGCTGCGTTATCTTTAGCTGTGACATGAAAAAGTATGTATTCAAGCCCTACAGCGCGATTTTTCCTGAACTCTTTAACAAAGAAAAGGGAAGGATCGCGCCTCAGTTGAAGAAGGTCATTTCGATTGAACATGTGGGCAGTACTGCTGTCCCGGGTTTGGGAGGAAAAGGGATCATCGATATAGCTATCTCTGTCAAAAAAGAGGACATGGAGGCGACATCGAAAGAGCTTCAAGAACTCGGTTATGAATTTAGACCTAACTTTAGCAATTCAGATCGCTATTATTACATCATCTTCTTGCCCGATCCCGAGGAAGAGACCAGAAGGTACCACCTCCATTTGACATACCCCGAAAGTGGCGAATGGAAAGATCTCATCCAGTTCAGAGATTACTTAAGAAATCACCCCGAAGAGCTCCAGGAATACGCGGAATTAAAGAGACTAGCAGCTCTTGAGGCAAACAACGAGGGTGAGCGCTACCGAAAGCTCAAAGAGCCTATTTTCCAGAAAATCCGCTTCCTGATCGATAAGGGCGAGCGGTAGGGTAATCCCATAGGGCGCTCGGGTGAGTTTTTGGAGATCGGGGGCAGGTAGCTTTCTTTAAAATAATTATTGGATTATAGGATGACGAACAACAAAGTAGTGGTCCTTGCCTTCCTTGTTGTTATATCCAGTTATGTAGGGATATTTTTCGTCTTTGTGTTCTTCGACGATGTGGAAAATTGTTTCTAAATGCACTTTTGTAATACCTGTAGAAAATTCCTCCATCCGTTGCTGCATATTTTTGCCTTCCTTTGTGCTGTTGAGGAAAGATATAACTGGTTGGCTGAAGTTAACCACATAATTATCTTTTGAAAAGAAGGCTTTTTCATTTAGTGAACAGATATACCATGAAGGATCTTCAAAAATCAATTCACTTTCAGGAGTGTGGAGCAAAATAGAAAATCGTTTGGCAAAGTCATGCTTCCTGAACTCTTTGACTGTTGACTGATCGATAACAATTTTATCAAATAGACCTTGGATCAATATAAGATCTTCCTGCTCATTAAAATTCAACCAAAGATAAAGCCTTTGGGTAAGGTCTGAGGAATCGATCAATTGAGGGGGATACAAGGTGTCTAGAAAAGGATTTAAGGAAATATCAGCAGATATCCAAACATCGTTGCCTTTTGCTTCATTGCGATCTGAAGGGAGGTGTTCAAGGGGAGTTCTTCCTAAAAAGAGGCAAATCGTTTTGCCTTCAGACTGAAGGGTTTTAATCTTGGCAATAATTTCTCCAAGCTTGTAGCTTTCTTTTGCCATCCTAGCCTGTTCTGATCTGTTGAGAGGACCGCTCCATGCAAAATAGATATTTGGCGCGATGGTTTCTTGCCATTTTTCGTTTAAGCTCTGAATTTCTTCAGTACTCATAATAGTAGATTGGTTATTCAATTGGATTTGATTCATTTTATTACCTGATTTTTATGTTGATGTATATATTGTCACAAATAATCGTTTATTTTTCAATAATCAATAACTTTAATTACAAGCGGGAATACACTAAGCTGCTAGTAATTAATGATTTAGTAGAAGGCCAGTGAGGCTTAGGGGTTTCGCGCTATGCCTCAGATGGATTAGTGTGTATAACGCAACTTGCAATTAAGAATATTTTTGAAGGCTAAATTACAGCGAGTCAGGTAAAAAAGATCCCCTCAGCCGGGCGACTGAGTAAAAAAAACTTTAAAGAGGCGATCATGAACGAAGAAACAGAAATCGTAGTATTTTGCCCTATTGATGACCTCTTAAAAACTTGCCCACCAAAATGGAAGGACGTAAGCCTTCAAAACTTGAGCGGCAACTTGTTTTTTCGTCTGTAATACAGCGTTCCGCCAAAGATACAGATTGCGGCGAGCAACCAGACGATAGCGCGCGGTCCATTTAGAAAGGGATATCCCGGTTGCAGAGGAAAGCCCCAACGGTTTCCGGGTGGCCAAAAAATTAGATCAGGGGCGCCTCTGAGGTTTTCTTGGGGCACGAAACCAAAGTCTCTACTATCGGCACTCATCGCATGATTATCACCGAGCACCATGTACATCTTATCGGGGATTTGGAGCCCGTTTTGGCGAATCAAGTCGGTGTCGAGGGAGCCGTTTGTGATAGGGGGACCCAAATCTTCAAACGGGAGATAAGGGGATTGTGGGTTGGACGCTTCCTCTCTAAGGTGTTCTCGATATAAGAAGTTTGTCATCGTGTCGTCTGTTTTTGTGACAATCGGAGCTCCGAGCAAGTAGAGATCGCCATCTCGGAAATAGGTGTAGCGCGCAGGCATGAGCCTTTGATTTTTAATCTGGGGTGAGAACCTGGTATCCCATTCTATTCCCAAATTGAAGAACAGCTGCACGTTTTCCGGACTGAAATGATAAATGGGATTTGTTTTAGGGAGTTCCATAGATATTCCTTGCCATTTGATCTCTTGGGCAACTCCATTGTAAAATTCATAGCAGCCATCGGCAACGCCTGGAAGACTTGGCAAGAAAATATTAGAAGAGGCGGCATTAGAGTCCATTCCGTAACGGTAAGCCTTGCCATTTTTCACTTCAAATCTTGCGGTGTACATGTGGCGCATGATTTCTTTGAGATGTTCTTCTTGTAGAGGAATGATCGAGGAGCTAAGTCCTATGGATGGGCGAAGTCTGCCATATTCGTCCCGGATCATTTTGACATTTGCAATGCTGGGATGATGCCGAACTTCGAGATAAAGGAGACCTTCTTCCATCTCCGCTAGATTTTGATCGGTTAAGTTTTTTACCTGATCGCGAGTGAGGAGGCGGACCATGCCGTAGTTTTTAAATCCCCATAAATCTCCGTAGCTAGTAACGGGCGGCTCTCCTTGAGCGTGGATTTGAGGCGGGTTCACCATTTCACCGTGAACTTGATGTGCAGAGGTGACATAGAGTTTTACAACAGGCTCGTTCATCTGGTAGATGAAAACGGGGGAGTAGGTACCATTGATCGGATTTGGAGGTAAAAGTAATTTGCGGTCAAAATCAATGAATGGGATGTGCTCGATTTTATTAAGTATATTCGGCTCAAGGTTTGCGGAAATATCGTTGCCTTCTCTATCGACTCCATAAATTTTTCCACCGTAGAAATAAAGGATATCTCCGGGCTTCCCGATCAGTCTTTTGATGTATTGTTTTTTGCCGGGGAAAAGATAGAAATACATCGTGTCTACATCCCGGATGTCCATGTTTTCCCCGGTAAAGATCACGATTCCATTTCTTTGCACGAGGTCGGGGTTGAAGTAGAACTCGCTTGGTTTCAGAGGAACATTGACGCCAAAGGATGTCTTGGTAACTGCGAGTCTGTCTTGTTCTTTAAATGTCGGGCGCATCGATCCCGTGGGGATTTCATAGAATTCAAACCACATTTGACGGACGAGTATTGCAACGACAAGTGCAAATGCTAATGATAAGAAGAGTTCTTTGAATTGTTCCCAGCCGGTTTTTTTTAAATGGACAATCGACAGGGATTCAAGTTTGTGAGTGAGTTCGCTGGCCTTTTCCCGGTTCTTTTCCATGACCTCTTTTTGCAAAGCTAAAAGAGCCTCCTCTATCGCAGATCTCGCTTCTTGCGAAAGATCTTTTTTCTTCTTCAGGAAACGATGATAGATATGGCGGAGGATATGTTTGCATTTTTTGAGGGAGTAAATTTTCATTACGAAGGGCCAATGATTAAAATGAGTGGTTGTTCAATTTACAGATTTTTACAAATGCGAGCAAGTCATATTTATACCGAAATTGTTTCAAAAATTGGGTTCCAGGCTGCAAGACAAGCTCCCGCAGCCTGGAACCCAATTTTTGAAACAATTTCGGTATCTATGGAAAGAAGGGGAGCTTAGGCTGAAAAGGGCTCCGATTCGACGTAGATGTCTGAGCTCTCTTCGGGAATGAGGACCCACCGGTATTTATGGCCGGGTTTTAGATAGCGCATGAGATCTGTTGTCGCAATTTCGAGGATCATTTCCTCAGCTTTGGGTCCTTTTTTAGAATTGAAAGGGATGGGAATCGTCGTTTTTGCCCCGCTAAAAATGTCGATGATAAAGAGGTTTATCTTTTGAAAGTAGGGAGGGGTTTGAATCGAGAGTTTCCAGGATTCTTGGCCTTTGTGAGCGGATCCGAGGATCTGCGGCGAGCGGTGTGGCATGGCGCCTGCGATGGGAGATACGAGGCCGTGGCCTGAGTCGATGGTGCGCATTTTAAAAGTGTAGTGGGGACTTTGGACCTCTAGCCAATAGGGAAACGGGAATGTCGGCTCATTTTTTGAAAAATAGAGCTCCACTGTGCATAGAGATAGCCTCGAGCCGTCCTCTGGCCATTTGGCTTTTAAAACTTGGAAAAGCGGTTTTGGAACTTGTTTTCCGTCTATGACAAGAGGGGGATTCCAGAGAATCCTCGTGTCGCTCTCCCCGGAAGCAGGAGCTGGGCCAATTTTTTTACGTTCCGCGGCAGGTACCGGATTTAAGGGGAGGGTGAGCAGTCTTGTTAAAAATTGTTCCGATTCATCGAGATACAGCCAACCGTTCTTGCTGTGGGAAAAGCACTCGATGAGTTTTCCTGAAGATCTTTCAATTTCGTAGAGTGTCCAGGAAGTGTGCCCGGGAGCTTTTTCCGAGGTCCATTTCTTCCAGTTGAAATTTTTTATGTTGATCGTGGCAGAGGGGACAGAGATCTCTTCTAATAATAGGGTATCGAGGGTGAGGGAGCGGATGAAAAGCAGTGAGTAATTGCCCTCTTGCGCTGAAACGATGAAATCGCCCGCCTCCGCATGTGTGAATCTCTCCTGCAGGCAAATGGCTGCCAGGTCAGAAGTGCATAGGAGAAACATAGATGTGAAAACGGATAAAATTATTTTTCTCATTCTCGTTTTATAATATACTGCGCCCGGTCAAGTTGTGTGAATTTTGGCTCTGCGAGACACAGCCAAAATTCACACAACTTGACCGGGCGCAGTATACAAAAAAAACAGATGAAAAACTAGGACTTTGTGCGACCATTGTCACAGTCGTAACAATATTTTGGATTGAAGTGGGCAGGGTCCTCGACCTGGATGGTCATATGAGAAATTTTATATTTTTCTTCGATGAGCCGGTGGGCTTCATTTAATGCCGTGTGGGGGACGTCGGCGATGAGGTGGGCGCTAAGGGCTACTTTTTTTGCTGAGACGGACCAGATGTGCAGATCATGGACTTCTTTTACGCCTGCAATCGATTTGAGGTCGTTTTCAATCTCTTTTGGGTTAATGCCGGTAGGTGTTGATTCCATGAGGACGGCAACGGTTTGTTTGATGATTTTTCCTGAGCCGTAAACGATAGCTAAAGAGAAGAGGATGGAGATGATGGGGTCGATGGGATTCCAGCCTGTCAGCCAAATGATAGCGCCGGCAATAATGACGCCAACGCTTCCGAGCAGATCGCCGATGATGTGGAGGTAAGCGGCGCGTATATTGAGGTTGTCTTCTTTATGGGAATGCAAAGAGCGCATCATCATGAGGTTGGCAGCAAGACCAATTGTGGCAATGATCAAAACGATGGGCCCTTTGACCTCAGGAGGGGAAATTAATCGGAGGATGGCTTCATAGATCAATACGCCGCAAAGAGCCCAAAGAGAAAGCGCGCTTGCCAAGGCTCCCAATATTTCAGCGCGATGGTACCCATAGCTCATTTTCGGAGTACTTGGGAGATGGGCAATTTTAAGAACGATAAGGCTTAAAACAAGAGCTCCTACATCGGTGAACATATGCAGAGCATCGCTGATCAGCGCCAAGCTGTTCGCGAAGATACCGCCGATGACCTCGACGATCATAAAAATGAACGCAATAACGAGGGCGGCATTGAGGGCTTTTTTGTGCACGTGTCTTCGGTGACTGCAGTTTGAATGGGACATCTTTTGCCTAATGTTCTTGCTTTCTTGCTGTCAACTTTTTATTACTTAAATAAGAGGTAGCAAAGCTAAATTTTATGGGCTTTCTCTTTTTCTAGAATAAATCGGGCAGGTTTACAATGACTTTTTACAATCGTTTCACCATTCTCTGCACTTGCTTATTAGGGACTACTGCTTTATTCTGGATCACAAGTCCTCAAGCTCTTGAGGAAGCAGCCCAGGATTGGAGAGTCGAGCTGAAGCAGATCGATGCAGAGCTCAAAAGTGCAGAGGACCTCAGGAATCGCTATTTGGCGGATGCAAGGCGCGCTGAAGATCAAGGGATGCGCTGGCAGTTTATGCAGAATCAGAAACAAGAAGCCAAGCGGGCTTTTGAAAGAGCAGAAAATAAAAAACAGGCCGCGCAAATGCTTCAAAAGCGCATCGATGCGCTCAACGCTAGAAAAGCAGAAATCCTGAAGGAACATCCCGAGGCGAATGACGTCAACTGATCCCCTTAAATCTATCTACCGCGAATCTCTCTCCTTGCTCACAGATCTCTATGAACTGACCATGGCCTATGGTTATTGGAAACTGGGAATAGCAGAAAGGGAGTCGGTCTTCCATCTATTTTTTCGCCGCAAGCCGTTTGATGGGGGTTTTGCTGTTGTCTCAGGCCTTGAGACTGCGCTTGAATTCCTCGACAATTTTCATTATTCGGCAAGTGACCTCGCCTATTTGGAGCAACTCAAAGGTCCTGATGGGAAGAATTATTTCGAACCGCTTTTTTTAGAATACCTCGCCAATTTTTCTCTAAAGTGCGATATCGACGCAATGCCAGAAGGGACGCCGGCATTTCCTTATGAGCCTATCTTGCGCGTTCAGGGCCCGATGCTGCATGCCCAGCTCCTTGAGAGTCCGCTCCTCAACATCATTAATTTTCAGACGCTGATCGCAACGAAATCTGCGCGCATCTGTTGGGCGGCAAGACCAGATCCCGTCGTTGAATTCGGATTGCGAAGAGCGCAAGGGATCGATGGGGCCTTAGCTGCCAGCCGAGCTGCTTTTATCGGCGGCTGCGAAGGGACATCGAACGTTTTGGCAGGGAAGATCTATGGCATTCCTGTGAGAGGAACGCATGCTCATAGTTGGATCATGGCCTTTGATGAAGAGGAAGAATCCTTTGAGGCATTTGCTAAAGCGATGCCGGGCAACTGCATTTTTCTCGTGGATACTTACGATACGATCGAAGGTGTCAAAAAAGCGATCCGCGTGGGAAAAAAAATGCGTGCCAAGGGAACTGAAATGATCGGGGTTAGGTTGGATTCGGGAGATTTGGCCCATTTGAGTATTGAAATACGCAAGTTGCTAGACGCAGATGGCTTTCCAAATGCCAAAATCATGGCAAGCAATGAACTCGATGAGCACATCATCAATGATCTAAAACATCAAGATGCCAAGGTGAATCTCTGGGGTGTCGGCACAAACCTTGTCACAGGAAAAGATCAGCCGGCGCTTGATGGCGTCTACAAGATCTCTGCACTCAAAGACGAGATGGGAAAATGGCAATACAAAGTCAAAATTTCTGAGCAGCTTGCCAAAGTGACCAACCCGGGGATCCATCAAGTCAGGCGATTTTATGATGATAGAGGCAATGTTGCCGATATGATTTATGACATCCACTCGGAACTTCCCGCCAAGCCCCACTCCATCGATCCACTCGATCCTACGAGATGGCAGGTCCATTCTCAAGGAATGGAGTATAAAGATCTTCTAGTCCCCATCGTAAGAGGCGGCAAACGGATCTATAAATCTCCAAGCCTCAAACAAATTCAAGAGAAGGCCCTTTTGGAACTTTCCCGATTTCATCCCTCCATGCGCCGATTCCTCTATCCGCAGCCTTACTTCGTCGGCCTGGAAAAATCGCTTTATGAAAAAAAACTCAAACTGATCCGGGAATTGAAGGGATCTAGATGAAGGCGCTCATCATCGTCGATATGCAAAATGATTTTATGCCGGGAGGCGCTCTTGGCGTTCCCGGTGCTGACACTCTCATCCCTATTATCAACGCCCTCATCCCCAAGTTTGACTATGTTGTTGCATCTCTGGACTCACATCCTCTTGATCATGTCAGTTTTGCCTCAAATCACCCCGGAAAAAAACCGGGGGATGTGATCGAGGTCGACGGCGGATCCCAAGTCTTATGGCCTGTACACTGCGTGCAGGGCACCTTTGGTGCGGAACTTGTCGATGGGCTGCACAAAGAAAAAATCGCCGCTTTTTTTTATAAGGGAACTGACAAAGATGTCGATAGCTATAGCGCCTTTTTCGACAATTTGCGACAAAGAGCAACGGGACTTGCAGAGGAATTGAAAAGCCGCGGTGTGACAGATGTTTACTTTGTAGGTGTAGCGACCGAGTACTGCGTCCTTTATTCCACTTTAGATGCAATCGATCTTGGCTTTTCCGTACATGTCATCGCAGAGGCTTGCCGTCCGATCAATCTTCACCCGCATGATGAACAATTGGCGTTAGCGGGAATCGCAGCCAAAGGCGGAAAAATTGTTAAAATGTAACTCCAAAATCAAAATCAAAAGATACAAACTTTTTCGGTTGATCTCCGAACAAATGTTGGACAATCGGATATCCTGCGCCAAATTGCAAAATGATTCTCCTTGAGGAAATCCAAATAGAGGGAGTCATGTAAATGGTATTCCCCCCGGAATCGGGGTCAGTGCAGCCTTTGATTTTGTCTTTCCAGGAGTATTGGCCGTCAAATTCAAGCACCCAGGCAAAAATCCACCCTGCTGGACTCGGGATATTTCTACCGAACCCAAATTGATACAAAAAATGATCTCCAAATTTTGTTCCATGTCTAGATGTCGTAAATATAGCCCCGGGCGAAGTAAAGATAAACCAATCGATTGCTGTATGATTGAAAGTGGCCCCGAGAAAGAAGCTGCTAGAACCAAATCCTGTTGGCGGATCTTTTGAGCTCGAACCTGTCGGGAATGCAATGTTTGCGACGATGGTGGCCTGATTTACAGAATTAGAGTTGATTCCGTTATAAAATGCATATTCGAATTGCGCAAAAATATCCTCTATCCCTGAAGAATGCTTGTCTCTATCTTTGTTCCCCGGAGAAAAGGGGACATTAAAGAAGAAAGAAAGATCATTTGTGATTCCGTACAAAATACCTGGGACGACATCCGTTAAGCAGCTGTTTTTCCCAATGAACACATCGGCGAATACAAATAATTGCGCTTGGCCTTTGTCAATGATATTCTCCCCAAAACTAACAAGCGGTCCAGGTTGCTGAGAGGTAGGAAGAGCGAAATTTCCAAGTGTAGGAGGTCTTACTTTATCCGCATAGACTAAGCCAGGGATAAGAAAAAGAGCACACATCAAGTTTCGAGGTATATTCATACTAGCGATTTCTTTTTAATACAGCTGCGCCTTCTTCATAGACAAGGGTTCCCCCATAATATCCTGTGACTATGAGATTCCCTAAGCTAAAGAGATAAATCAACCACACTAAAACGGCAAAGCCCCTATATCCCTTCGTCAAAAAAAACGTCCTCAAACCATCAAATAAGAGGCCGATTGTAAATCCAAAGGCAGTGATATAAGCATGCTCGGAATGTTCATTTAATACGCTCATATTCTCAAGTGTAGGTCTTACGATATCTTCAGCGATTTCGCCGGCGATTACCGTTGACCATGCCGCGATTACTCCTAAGGATAGTACTGTCCATGAAGCGGGTAATAAAAAGGAAAGGATTCGTTTTTTTGCTGTCCAAGTAGAGACACTACGCAAGACAACCCCTGTAGATAACAGCGCTATTGGAAAATGAACGAGCATGGGATGGATGAGTTCTAGGCGCATATCTCCTCTCATTATTTTTTTCAATATGGCGTAATTTTCGATTATTCGCCACCTTGAGATATTGTAAATTTTGTTTTAGTTGAAATTAGGCATCAGTCTCTGTATCATGTAGGGCAATGAACGCAAAACAAACCTTCTACACTCAGGATAAGTCGTTGGGTTCTCGCGATGTCCATCTCGCCGGGATAGGTTCCTCTTTGTCTTCATTTTCCCTTCAATTTCTCCTTTCTTCATTTATTCTTGCGCCCCAAGGCGCAAAATAATTTAATTCATCTTACATCTGTTTGTTTTTTAAAGGTCTCTAAAGAGATCGAATTAGAATTTTTATTAAAAAAGGAAAGGGAATTTTTATGTCAATCACATCAAAGACTGGACCAGATGCCCAGTCATCTCAAGGAATAGGGTCTTCCTTGGTACCTTATTTAACTCCACCTATCGCAGCAGGGATCTCCGTCATTCCTGTTTACAGAGGTTTTGAAATCAAAACCAAACAGCAGCTCAGGCCAGTTGATACTGAGCAGCAAAAAAGAGATTTTGTTTCCTGGAAAAGTGTTAAGGAAATGCTGAAGAGGAATTCCCAAATTGCTTCAACGAATGCTAAAGAGGCATTGAAGTGGTCGGGCGAGGCAACTCCTACAAGCATTAAGGAAGCTCTTGGAAAAGGGTGCAAAATTGCTTCTATCCAAACCCAAAAAGCATTGATGGATGGTTGTAGGGCAGCTCCTACGATAAGCGTCATCGTCGGCACTCAAATGATTTCCCAGAATCTTATTGAGAAGGGTTTTAAAGCTATCATGAAGGGTATAAGCGGCAAAGAAGATCACTTCGCTCTTATGCTGGTGACTTCCATGATTGTTGGAGGCATCTCCGCACCTGCGCTCGCTGTTTTTAACGGTCAAACGATGGGGAGAACTGTAAAAGAGTCGCTCAGGTCGTTGTCTCAGAAGCAAACCATTGCCATTGTAACTAGGGAAACGAGCTTTCTTTTTTCACTCAGGGTAAGCAAACCGATGAGCGAATTCATGGAAGACCGTTGTGGAAAAAATAAAGCTGTAGAATACGGTTCAACATTTGCTGCAGGAGCCATAGGGAGTCTCGTCGGACACCCTGCAGATACTGCGCTCACCCTCTGGCAAAAGGGGAGAAATGTGGAAAACTTGTCCCAATTGATGAGAGGCGGACCTGTGAAGGCTTTGACTGTCGGAGGATTTTCCATTTGTTACAAAACGGTAAAGGAGCTCCTTGAGTCTAACAAGTCTTAAATGCAGACAAACTGCCCTGTAGCTACTTGCTATGGGGCTTTTTTATTTGGGTATATAAAACTTTTATTAACAAAGTCTTAGGATTTGAGATTTTCCATTAACAAAAAATGCAGCTTTTCTATAAAATGCTCATGGAAACACACAATTTTTAAAGGAGTTTTCAATGAAACGTACATTTACTTTATTTGTAACTTGCGCAACTTGCGTAGTTTCTGCCGTTTTCGCAAATGCTACAGCTCAAGGTGAAGAAGAAATAACTGCAAAGCCAGCTACAGCTTTCAATCAAGATGATGCTGAAACATTGCCAGTTCCTGACGATGTTAAAATATTGCCAGTTCCGGCCCCTCAATAGTTCTCATGGTTCTCCGCAGCTTGTCTGCGGAGGGCCTATCATTTTTGGTATAGTATCTGAGTTAACTGCTCCAATTCCAGACCGCGGATTAGGATTTTTTTGTGGCGGGAAGTTTTTCCGGAATGGATGGAAATAGAAGATTTGGAAAGTTTCCAGGTCTTGGCAAGATAAGCGATGAGCTCTTCGTTCGCTTCCCCTTTTTCGGGAGTTGCATTAAGCCTTACCTTTAGTGCGTTATTTTCTATGCCCACGATGGCATTTTTGGAGCTATTTGGGATCACTTTGACGGATAGGATCAGCCCTTCTTTCGAGCTTTTAATCATCTTTGCAAGCTGCTAGGGCGGTTTGTAATAAAGCCTGCAGTCCTTTTTGGATGCGTTCATCTTCATGATGGGGTTGCCAGATGAGATCGAAATGGGAATCGCTGATGGTAAAGAGTGCGCCGAGATCCACTTGAAAGAAGTGGGCGACTGCAAATAAAGCAGCAGCTTCCATTTCGACGGTAAGAACGTTCTCTTTTTGGTAAAGAACGATCTCTTCGGCTGTTTGCTTATAGAGACTATCAGTTGTCCATGTGCTCCCAATGTGGAAAGGGATATCCGCTTTTTTGAGTTGCATTTGGAGCTTATTTGTCATGCGTCTTGGAGCGTGGATGTATTTTGCAGCCGGCAGATAGTTTTGGGATGTGCTTTCATCGCGAATGGCTTTTTCACAAATGACGACATCTCCAACCTTAGCTTTTGTTTGGAGGCTGCCTGCAGTGCCAATAGAGATGAATTGTAGGACGCCCCAGGCGATCAGCTCTTCCATTTTGGCAGCTGCTATGGGGGCCCCTGCGCCGAAGTCAGCGATGGCAACTCCCGGATAATTCGTTAGAAAATGAAGTTTTGAAAAGCAGCCATCGCATTGTTTATGGGGCATTTTTTCGAGAACGCTTTTAAAAAAGTGGCTTTGGTAACAGAAGATGACGGTCTTTGGTGCAAGAGAGGAGGGGAGTCTGCCGAACTGCCGGCGGTTTTCCAGCAATTTGGAGGGGGTGGACAGAGGTGGGTTTTCGTTAGTTTCACCAAACTGGGGCAGCATAAGTTATAACACCTGCTTTTCATAATTCTAGTTTTGTTATGCTTTTTTTCTCAAGCGTAATCTTTTGATAACTCCCATTGACTTCTTTTCAGATGATGAGTTAGACTCACAAATAGTTCAAGGTAACATGAATGTTGTACAGTTCTAAAATAAACTTACATTTTTCTCATCTGTCTAGCCATCATAGCCTCTAAAGGGCTGTTTCAAATTATTTGTACTCTCACTTTTATTCCTTTTAACAAAAAAATTTAACGATGGTTTATTCATGTCTATAGACATTTTACAAGATGGAAATATTTCTTTAAGAAAAGTGATAAGTGGAACTGCCCTGATTGCCGGGACAACAATTGGCGCTGGAATGTTGGGTATTCCTCTTGTCACCGCACTAGCTGGATTTGTTCCCGCATTTATCGCCACCCTTAGCGTTTGGGCCTTCATGGTCCTGACAGGACTTTTATATGTGGAAGTGGCACTGTCTTTGCCGGCAGGCGCTAACATATTTACGATGGCAGGAAGTTATTTGGGGCTCCGCGGCAAGATTGCAGCCGCCGGGATGTTTCTCTTCCTCTATTACTGCCTGCTTGTTGCTTATATCTCGGGAGGAGCGCCCCTAATGGGATCTTTGCTTCAATCGTTCTTTGGCATTCAACTGGATCCAATTTCCAGTATTGTTCTCTTCGGAGTCTTATTTGGAGGAATCATCGGATTTGGCGTTAGAGCAATCAATCGCGTCAATTTGATCCTGTCGGTTGCGATGTTTGCGGCGTTTGCGCTGCTCATTTCAAAAGGATCATCTGAGGTGGCGATAGCAAAACTGTCCCAAGGAAATTGGTCCAAACTCTGTTTTGCATTACCTGTGCTATTTTCAGCATTTGGCTACCATAATGTTGTCCCTTCGCTCTGCACCTACATGAAGCAGGATCGTAAAAGTTTGAGGCTTTCGATCTTTTTTGGTACGGGTTTAGCGCTCATTGTCTATCTCATTTGGCAATGGCTGATCCTCGGGTCCTTATCTCAAGAGGTGATCAATGAGACATTGGCATCCGGCAAGCCTGTGACCTTTGCGTTGCAGGCTCTCACAGGAAAAAGTTCTCTGTTTAGGATCGGTCAGATATTTGGTTTCTTTGCTCTTGCAACATCGTTTTTAGGCGTTGCCTTTTCCGTTGTCGACTTTTTAAACGACGGGATGAAGCTAAAGGGAAATAAACGACTGTTTCCGGTGCTTCTCACGTTTTTGCCTCCAGGCATTTGCGCAATGCTGGATCCAACGCTTTTTGAAACGGCGCTGGGTATTGCCGGGGGATTTGGCGAAGCCTTTCTCAATGGGCTTTTACCAATTGTTTTGGCGTGGAAGTACAGGAGTCTTTCCAGAAACGATGGAGAGTCCTCAGCTGGAAAAGGAGTATTGATGCTCTTGTTTGCATTTGGCCTGTTTGTCATGGGACTTGAGGTTTTTATGCTGCTCAAGTAGGACAACGAAACTAAAAGTTGGACCAAACTTGGTCCAACTTTTAGTTTCTTAAGGTCTATAGATTGGCTTGGATTACCTGGTTTAGAGTCAGAAGATGTTGCATGTTGGATCGAGGTTTGCTTTATACAGGACCTCGAAGAGATCAAGGATAATCCCTCTGCTTGTCTCAGTCCCACCAGTGTTTTGATCTAAGCATGCATATTCGTAGGATGAAAAATCAGCAGGAATGACATCTCCAAAGAGTTCTTCTACTTGAAGAGTTTCTGCTAATTGCTGGAAGAGCTGATTGACCCTTTCTTCGAGGAGGAGTTCCCTGTCTTGGGTTGCAATCACAGGCATGAGTTTTTTTATTGTTGTTTTTAAGAGATGTCTATCTCCTTTTTCTATGATGTCATTAAAGATCCAACAGGCGTACTCTTCTTCTTTAAGGATGTGATCGATCAGGACGGAATCTTCTATCTCCTCAAAGACATTCTGTTCAACAATCTCCATCAAGGGTCTCAAGAGGTGATTTCGTAAGATTAGTGAATCCCCACATTTTAAAAGATCCCACTTTCCTTTTAAAATTTTATTCACAGCACTGCGGGCGTAGGGATCTACATTCAGATGAGCTGAGTTCTGAATATCATTGGTTACAATATAGGAAGCTGTTAAATCTTCCAATGTTAATATACCGCCTTGTGGAAATGGCCTTGTAGGTATCATGTTAATTATCCTCTTTTATTTTTTAATAATGTTATATATTTTATATGACTCATTAATTATTTGCAAACAAGAAAACTTAAATGATATTTTGACAATAAACATATCTAATTTAGCTCTTTAAGGAGCAGGCGAGTGTATATTTAAATTTATTTATATTATGTTTAGAGGTTAGGTCAACCCAACCTCTCAAGCAAATGGTCACCTACGCGAAGCGCATTGGCAATAATCGTAAGCGTCGGGTTCACAGACGAGCTGGAGACGAAAAACCCTCCGTCGACGACGTAGAGGTTGTCCAGGTCATGGGTTTTGCAGTGGATGTCGAGCACGGATGTTTTGGGGTCTTTACCGAAGCGGACAGTTCCGTTCTGATGGGCAACGCCTGCGATAGGGATTTTTTTTCCGAGGTAGGCGTTGTTGTGGAAGATGCCGTGGCGCACGCCGCAGTGGTTCAGCATTGCCTTGAGCTTTTTCTTTAGGCGCTTGTGCCCTTCTGTGTTGTTTTCCGTGTAGGCGAGTTGGATATGTCCCTCTTTGGTGATCCTTACGCGGTTGTTTGGATCGGGGAGATCTTCTGTTGTGAGCCAAAAATCGACAGAGTGATGGGCCATGGTGTTAAGAACGAATCCGGGTGCGGGGAGCGGAGAGTCCGCTCGGAACATATTGGCGTCCGCTTTTCCGAGCATCTGGATGTGCCCAAGAGGATAATCAAAGTCGGGAGCTTTGAAGTAATAATCGTTAATCGCCATCGTTTTTTGAAACTGCGTGGGATTGGACTCCGTTGTGAGCGCGATGATGGCGGAGTTGTTGTGGCACATGTAGTGCCTGCCAACACAGTCTGAGCTGTTTGCGAGGCCATTCGGGTATTTTTGGTTTGCAGATCTGAGAAGAAGCGCGGCGGAGTTTATCGCACCGCAGGCGACAACGACAATACTTCCTTTATAGATTTCCGGATGGCCGTTGCGTTTGACGATAACTTGGCTGACCTCTTTACCCGAGGCATCTGTTTCTAGTCTGTCAACGTAGGCATCTGTGATCATCGAGACATTGGGGTATTTGAGCGCTTCGTTGATGCAGACGATATGGGAATCTGCTTTTGCATCGACAAGGCAGGGGAATCCATCGCAGGTATTGCATTTGATGCAGGGACTTTTTTCACGGTTTTTTTCATCGAGGATGATGCCTAGCGGCAAAGGAAAGGGGTGATACCCTTGTTTTTCCAAAGAGTCATAGAGCCTTTGGATGCGCGGCTCATGTGCCACGGCTGGATAGGGAAAGGGATCTTTAGAGGGAGGTTCGGTGGAATCGATGCCTCTACTTCCATGGACGTGATAAAGTTTTTCAGCTTCTAAATAATAAGGCTCGAGGTCTTTATAGGTGATCGGCCACGCAGGGGAGATCCCTCCGTGATGTTTCACTTCGCCAAAATCTTTTTCGCGCATTCTGAGCAGCGCAGCCCCATAGAGTTTGGTATTGCCGCCTACGTAGTAGTGAGTGCCCGGAGTAAATTCTTTGCCTTTTTTATCGACCCATTTTTCTTTGACCGAGTACCTCGAGGTAAGGAACACATCTTTGGATTGCCAGTTTTCTTTCTCTCTTGGCAAGTAGGACCCTCTCTCGATCAGAAGGATTTTCTTGCCCGATGGAGCAAGGCGATGAGCTAGCGTTCCTCCACCCGCGCCTGTGCCAATAATGATGACGTCGAAAGACATGATTAACCTCCTGTTGCAAAACCGGGGAAGAGTGTCATTCCTCCGTCAATGAAAATGGTTGTTCCTGTGATGTAATCGGCATGATCAGATGCCAGCCAGACCGCGCAGTTGGCGATGTCTACTGGTTCCCCTATCCTGTTGTAGGGAACTAGTTTCATGAGCGCTTGATAAGCTTCGGGGGTCGACCATGCGGAGGTGTTGATCGGGGTTTGGATCGCTCCGGGAGCAATGGCGTTGACGCGGATGCGGTGGGGAGCTACCTCTTGGGCGATCGATTGCATCATCATATGGATGCCTCCTTTGGAAGAGGCGTAATTGACGTGGCCGGCCCATGGGATGACTTGGTGCACAGAACTCATGCAGATGATCTTTCCAGCAGCACAAGAGACTCCTTTCTTGACTCCTCTGCGTTTAAATTCTTTGACAGCCTCTCTTGCACATAAAAATTGTCCTGTGAGGTTGATGCCGATGACGGTGTTCCACTGTTCCAATGTCATTTCCTCAAGGGGTGCGTCGCGCTGCACTCCGGCATTGCTCACGAGGATGTCGATAGTGCCGAACTCTTTGTACATCTGCTTGTACATCGCAATCACTTGGTCCTCTTTTGAGACGTCGGCTTCGATGGCGATTGCTTTGACTCCTGACTTTTTGATTTCCTCGCAGACTTTTAATGCCTGGTCCTGATGTGAGACATAATTCACAACGACATCCGCTCCGGCTTTTCCCAGCGCGATGGCGATTGCCATGCCTATTCCGGAATTAGCGCCTGTGACAAGGGCTTTTTGCCCTTGCAGAATTCTAAGGCATTCGACATTTGGTTTAACGACATCGGGAAGTTTTTGCATTATTTTGCTCCATTACTTATGACATTGCTGGATGAGCTTTGCGATGAGGGCCGTCCATCCAGTTTGGTGGCTCGCTCCCAAGCCTGTTCCATTTTCGCCATGAAAATATTCATGAAATAGAAAAAGGTCCTTCCAATGATTTTTATCCGTGTTCCCTTGGAAGGGACGTTTTCCTGCCTCATCTTTTTCAAAGAGTTTGATCAGCCTTTTCGATAATTCTATGCTCACATCCCACAAGTTGAGGAAGTGATTCGATCCAGTGGGGAATTCCACTTTTAGAGAATCCCCGTAGTAATGGTGGAATTTCTGCAGGGACTCAATGATGAGAAAGTTGATTGGGAGCCAGATGGGCCCTCTCCAATTGGAGTTGCCTCCAAAAAGGCCGCTATCGGATTCTGCAGGCAAATAACCAACCGTGTAGGTCTGACCCTCTGTTTCGAAAGAATAGGGATTTTTTTCATGGTATTTTGACAGGGATCTGATCCCGTATTCCGAGAGAAACTCGTTTTCATCGAGCATGTACTTCAAAAGACTGACGAGCCTTTCTTGAGTCAATATGGCAAGTAGCCGCCTGTTTTCAAGGCCTGGGCGATAGATACATGTCAAATTGGCAAAGACGTAGGGGCGTTTGCTGACAAACCAATCGACCCTTCGCGAAAAGGTTTGGAGCTTTTCCATTGTTTCTGGCTCGATCGTTTCAACAGCAAGCAAGGGAAGTAGACCAACTAGTGAGCGTACTTTGAGCGGAATGATCTTTCCACAGGGAAGATGCAGGGCGTCATAGAAAAATCCATCTTCTTGATGCCAAAGAGAAAACCCTTTACCTCCGCAGTTTGTCATCGCGCCTGCGATCCGCAAGAAATGTTCGAAAAATTTGGTCGAAATATCCTGGTAGACAGGTTCTTTTTCTGAAAGATGAAGCCCGATGCGCATCATGACGATGCAATAAAAGGCCATCCAGGACGTTCCATCGGATTGATCGATATGTCCTCCCGTGGGGAGCTTTTTGCTTCGATCGAAGACGCTGATGTTGTCGAGTCCTAAAAATCCCCCTTGGAACACGTTATTGCCCTCGACGTCTTTTTGATTGACCCACCAGGTAAAATTTAACAGAAGTTTGTTAAACACTCCTTTGAGGAAATTGCGGTCTAGGGTTCCTGAGATTTTACCATCGATCTTATAAGTCCGCCATGCACTCCAGGCCAGTACCGGAGGATTGACGTCCGAGAAGTTCCATTCATATGCGGGCAGCTGACCGTTTGGATGCAAATACCATTCACGCGTTAGCAGCTCTATTTGACGTTTGGCAAAATCGGGATCGATGAGCGATATCGGGATGCAGTGAAATGAGGTATCCCAGGAACAGAAGTAAGGGTATTCCCATTTATCCGGCATTAAAAAGATGTCTAAACCGGTGAGATGGGCCCAATCGCGGTTCCTCTCAAACTTTCTAGAGGATTTTGCAATGGGGTCCCCTTTGCGCCATTGCTCCATGTCGAGATAATAAAACTGCTTGTTCCATAGCAGCCCGGCAAAGGCATTGCGCTGGATTTGCCTCAATTCATCACTTAGGCATTCAGGCTGGATTGAAGCATAAAAACTATCTGCCTCTTTTTGCCGCATTTCAAATAGGGCATCAAAATTTACGAAAGGTTGATCGATCTTTTTATTTGAGAGCCTTAAATGGAAGGAGACCTTTTCATTGCTTTCTATTTTTTTGTGATAGAAAGCAGCCGCCTTGGTTCCCACTTCTTGAGGATTGATAGCTTTTTTTTCTTTGTTTACGACGTAGCGATGGAATGCGTCTTTAGTATAGGGAGAATCGCTTGGAGTGTTGTAGAGTTTTTGCTTGTTGGTTTCGTTCTCTGTAAAGAGAAACTCAGGATTGTCTGCGCAGTATAAATAATAAGTTCCCTCAACAGGATGATTCAGCTCGATCCGCGAGCTTGCTTTTTTTAGAGAAGGCTTCCCTTTTTCATCCCCTGTTGATCCCTTGTCTCCATAGCCCCAACTCCAGGTATTTCGAAACCAGATCGTTGGAAGAGCTGTGATTTCAGCAACCTCTGGTCCACGGTTGTGAATGGTATAGCGGACGAGAATGTCTTCTTCGCCAGCTTTTGCAAATTCAATAAAAACATCAAAATACCGCCCTTCATCGAAGATCCCAGTGTCTAGCAGCTCGAATTCTTTTTCCCTACGGCTCCGTTTTTTGTTTTCCTCTTTTAAACGTTGATAGGGAAACTCATTCTGCGGATATTTATAGAGCATTTTCATGTAGCTATGCGTCGGCGTGTTGTCGAGATAGAAATAGCACTCTTTGACATCTTCTCCATGGTTGCCTTCAGGACCGCTAAGCCCAAACATCCTTTCTTTGAGGAAGGGATCTTTTCCATTCCACAAAGAGAGTGCAAGACAAACCCTTTGGTTGCGGTCAGAAATCCCTCCGATGCCATCTTCATTCCACCTGTAGGCTCTTGATTGGGCCATCTCGTGAGAAAAGTAACCCCATGTGTCGGAATCTTCGCTATAATCCTCGCGCACAGTTCCCCATGCCCTCTCACTTAAGTAGGGGCCCCATTTTTTCCACTTGGTTTTTTGCGTGCGGTAAGAATCCAGACGCTGCTTTTCTGCCGTTTTATCCATATATCCTATGCTTACCTGATAAGGGATTATGATTCAAAAAAATATTCCACATCTTGAAGGGGAGAGGGGAAATCAATGAATTTTTTAATTTACGGAAAAATTAAATTTAAATTTGACTCGCGTAAAACAATGGCTTAAACTGCCTTCAAATAAATGTGATAAGCCCCCAAAAATTCAAAAAAGGCGGTCAATTATGATACGCGTTCTTCCTGAAGCAACAACAACCGATGATCACCTAAATATACTCATGCCTAAAGACCCCACGACGACCCTTTCGCAGACCGGACAAAAGCCGGTCTATAATCCACCGTGCACCACCCGATGCTGTTGCGGATGCAAATTGAGCTGGCGGGATTTCATCATGATCCCTGTGGAAGTAGCCACTGCGGGAGTCGGCATCGCAGGCCTTGTGGTCGCAGTGGTAGGCAGTTCTGTGGGGGTTGCCTACACGGGATATGGAATTGCAGCAGTCTCTGCATCGATTGAGGTCGTAGAATTAGGCGTGCATTTTCTATGGCGCAGAGATGCTCATGCAGCAGATTTGCATAGGGCAGACGAGGAACTTGGGACGGAGCTCAAGGACTTCGAGAGGACCGTGGAAAAAACGGAGATCATTGTAAAAAGTTTACAGGCTCAAAACGAGCAGCTCACAAAGGACAAACTGGATTTGCAAAAGGCGCAAAGTGATTTTGCACAAGAAAGAGCAGCGCTATCGCTGCAAGTTGATCATTTGCTTGAAACAAATAAATCGCTCAACTTGCAAAACTCTAATATGGTCGAGCAAAACCATATTCTGCAGCAACAAGTGCTGCGGCTCCAGGAAATCATGAATGCCCTCAAAGATCAATTAGTCAAATTCAACTATCAAAATATCGAGCTCAAATCCAACGTTTCGAATTTGGACAAGGTCGTAGGAGAATTTAACAAAGAGGAGAAATCGATGGTCATAGCTGTTCGCGATATCGACAGTACGCTGGGCGTTGACATACACAATCTTTCCGAACAGGTAGAACTCACACAGAAGACCAGCAATCAAATTCTTTTGCAGCTGGCGAGTCAAATTCAAGCGCTTCAGACGACTGTCGATAGGCTCCAGAATACTGGAAAACAGATTTCCCAGGATAATGATGCGATCGGTCAAAAAGTAGAGCAGCTTGCCCAGCTTCAAAAACAGCTGACAGTTGTGGAAAATGCCCTGGACAGCCGCAAGGCAGAATTTGCAAAAATTAGCGAAGCGTTGACAAACGCGAAAATGGCCCTTGCTGAGACGTTGCAAAAAATGAATTCTGTGGATTCCAAGATTTCAAGCGACACTTCCCACTTGGATGGAGTCACCCAGTCCTTAAGCAAAATTGCGAGCGACCTCGATACTTTGGGATCAAAGATAGCAACCAATATGAATTCGCTAAATGTTCTTAGTAACGATACCCAAAGACAAAAAAATGAAATCTCAAAAATATAACTAGGGATAGGGGAAGTTTATGAGTATTGCAGCAATGACCGGTATTAGGAACGTCGAAACAGGCCCAACCTCATGGATGCCTTCATTCAAAATGCCAACGTCTGACTTCGTTAAAAATTTTTCCGTGGGTTGGAAGGATGGCCTCATGATCGCAGGAGTTGCAGCTGCTGCGATTGGAGCCGTGGGATCTTTTGCCATGAGCATGACAGCAGCAGGGGTTGGCTTTGTCGCCCTAGGGATCCTTTTGGCTTTCAGCTCTTACTACGTCCACAACTACCAGGACGCCGTTCATATCCAGCAGACAGTCGCCCTGATCAAGCAGGAAAATGAACAACTGAAGGTAGAACAGAAGAAAATGTCGGATGAGACCGCCAACCTTAGAAGAAGTTATACACAAATTCAAGGGATCAATACGCAGCTCGCTCAAAATATCGCGGGGGTGCAAGCCCGCACGCACGAGCTAGAAACTGCCAATGCCGCCTTGGCCCAAAACAACGCAGCGATGCAGGCCAACCTGGCAAATTTCCAACTCCAAAATCAAAACCTTCAGGCAAGGGTCACGCAGCTGCAACAGGCGATCCCGCTTCTCAAATCCCAGGTGGCCGAGTTTGCCGACCAAAATGTAAAACTCGCTACGAACATCAATGGTCTTAATGTCGACATTAAGGATATTGAAGAGCAAAGCAAGAACCTGGCTAGCACGGTCAAGGGCTTTGATATGACCTTTGATGAGGAGGTCCGGCAGCTCTCCGAGCAAATCCAAAAAGAGCAAGCGGTGTTCAAAGCCTTGTTCACCTCGCTCTCTAACCAGAATAAAAATTTGGACCTTCAAATTACTAACCTGAACAACTCTTCAAAAAATCTGCAAAATATTGAAGATGAGCTCAAACTTCGCTCCAAAGATCTGACAACCGTTGAAACTCAAATTGCCTCTAAGACAACCGATCTGCAAACACTGCAGCAGAATTTGCAAAAGACCGAAGATAGCTTGTCGGCAACGCAAAAATCCTACGACCAGGAAGTTTTGAAATTAGAAGCTGTGCAAAAATCGATGACAGAACAGACAGAAAAACTCGATAAAGCTCGCGAAGAGCTCGACGCCATGCCGCAAAAATTATTGGATGCCGAAAAGAAATTGGAAGAGGATCTAGAGAGAGTAAAACAGGATCAGCAGACGAATCTGGCGAGTGTGCAGAAAAAAATCTCTGACCTGATTCAAGAAGCGAAACAAAAAAGAGCAGAAGTTGTGGCACTCAATAAAGAGATCGAGGACAAAAAGAAAGAGCTAGCAAATCTGAAGTAATACATAAAGGCGGTTTTAAAGGACCGCCTTTAGGTGTGAACATTAGGAAATTAGAGAGGAAAAATGGGTGCGATTTCAACCGGGTTGTCCCGATGAACGAAGTGATTTGGTCCCTTTTCCCAGGTCTTGTTGTTGAATAGGAGCTTATATTCAAATTTTTCAAAGGGGGTATTTGTTTCGTAAATCCATGTGTCCTTTCCAATACAACGTAAAGGGATTGCTTTTTCTATCTCCCAGCTCATATTAGGGCCGTTTCCGCAGATCGAGAGAAAGTTTTTGAACTTAGTATCAAATTTCACTGTAATGTAAGTAGAGATGGAAGGAGTGGTGACGACATCCATGGAAGAGGCTGCTGATGGGTTCATTGCAGTGGATATAGATGTCGTAGAAGATTCAGGCAGGTTCCCCAAAATAGGCTCACTTGTCGTAGAAGATAATGCAGATGGGTTCATTGGAGTGGATATAGATGCCCTAGAAGATACAGGCAGGTTCCCTAAAGCAGGCTCACTTGCTGTAGAAGATAATGAAGATGGGTTTTTCGTGTACAATATTTGAGCCTGCTCTGCTCTCTTTCGCGTAAGTTCTTCTCTGCTTGAACTAATCAGTTCCTTTCGAAAATTTTTTTCTTTTTCCGTATATTTTCCATTTAACTTTTCACAATCATTGTCGTATTTAGATTTAATAACCTCGAACTCTTTGTTGTAGAATGTTACTTCTTTAAATACGTCAGAGTTTAAGTCGACTAGTGGGTATTTCTTTAATAAGAGCGAGCAGGTGTTTTTATAGTTCTCGTCGAGTTTTAATAGTTCTTCTTCTTTTTCTTCTTCCAATTTTGCATTCAAATTACGAAAAATCGCTTGAGTTGAATTGCTTCTGGCGAAAGAATCCGTTCTGCCGATGTTGTTAAATGTCATTTAAATCTCCTCGCTCGTTGTTAAAGATGTTTGCGGGCATTTTTTGACCTATTTTATACATTGATCGCCAACTAGGGTCAATATCAAATTTTTGATGGAGTTTCCTGGACAGGAAAACGGGGAGAGAATTCGATAGGGGAGTTCTTATCAGCAGTGTGATCTGGTCCCTTTTCCCATGTTTTGTTGTTGAGCAGCACTTTGAATTGGAATGGATCGAAGGGAGAGCTCGTCTCATAAACCCAAAGGTCTTTTCCTATGCAGCGCAAAAGCAGTGCCTTTTCCGGGTCCCAGCTCATATTGGGGCCTGTTCCGCAAATGGATAAGAAATTGCCATACCCTGCATTATATTTAACCGTGATGTAAGTGACCAAAGGCAAGGGTTCTTGTTGTGAATGCGTTCCCTGAGTGGGATCTGACTCAGAGATCTCTAAAGAGTCTTCTTTTTGCTTATATTCTACATCGAGCTCTAGGTTCCCGACCTCTTTCATTTCCTCTTGGATTTGTTGATGAGCACATAGGAATTGTTTTAAGATGCGTTCCTTTGCTATTACGTAGGCGTCAATATTGATTTGGTTTGAGAAGTATTGATCATTGATTTTCTGGTTGTTTATACTAAACTCAGAATTGAGATCACTTCCTTGCTGTTTTAATTCGTTCAATGAATAATAAACTTCTTCTAATTTGTAACGACTGGGTAGGATCATGATATCAACTCATTATTAATATTTGGGGGGTTGTTTGAACGCGACATTTTACCACAGAGGGAGGTAAACCACGGAGAAAAAAACTATTTTTCCGAAAAGTCATCCTGAAAATACATTTCTCTATGCAGCTTGCAACCGGGATTAAACGGGGATTTACAATTTGGGCATGCATTGCCGCAGCTTAAATATTGGTGGATCGTCAATTCGCTTCTGCAACGGCCGCATAAAATGGCCTTTGTGTGAAAATCCTCGCATGCCCAAAGCTCTACTGGATGACCAGCTATAGCCAAATGGCAGAGATGACATGCGTAGTACCGGTTGCAACACTTGAACCGGATCGCGATGATATCAAGGGTGCTATTGTAGTGTAAGCAGCCGGTGTGATCATTGAGCTCTACCCCATAAACATTGTGGCCTGGAAGGGCTATCTTCTTTTCCATATCTGGCCCCTATTGGAGACAAGTCCATCCCTAAAAAGGATTGGACTTGTCTTTATTGAAACTCTTTTTAGCAAAACTCAGATTCAAAATCGAATACCCTATCGATAATGTTGACATTGGGCCACTCATTTTTAAGAAAGATTATCTCCTTCCCAGTGAGATGCCCCGTAATCTCTATCTCAGTGAGCTGCTTGCAATGGTTCAAAATACCCTGAATTTTGGCGCAATTAAGGGGATAATTGTGCAAGGGCCCACCCTTCATTGCGTTAAGTATAATCAGCTTTGGAAAGCTGTGCTCTATGTATTTAAAGGCATCAATCTTTGGATTTCCAGCCAAGTTCATAAACTGGATATTCAAGCAGTTGATCTTAATCGAGTTAAAGATCAATTCGATAGCGCACTCTTCGAGCGAGCTCATTTTTCTTAGCTTCCCATTTTCCATGGGAGGGGAATTGAACCAAACGGCTGGAGACGAAAAGTCGATATTATTTAATTGCTTGCAGTGTTTGAAAACGCATTCCCAGTCGTTTGGGGTTGCGCTTAACCTCTTTTGATAAATTTCAACTTCCCGAAGTGTGAGAGCTGTCTTTTTGCCAAGCTGTCTGGAGCAAATTTCATGGACGAATTGATTGCGCCAGAGTGAGCAAACCAAAGACAAAAGAGACATTTCTTTCTGCGTCACTTCGCTCCCTGGAAAAGTAAAGGAAGCGATACCAATAAAAGTGTCTGTGGGTAGAGCATTGATTGACATACATGTGCCTATACTTTGTTTATAATTGCGAATGGATGCTCTTGAAATACGGCTGAAAATTGGGAAGATTCCTTAATGCGCTCTTGCAGCTGCTCTTCACTTGTGATTTCCAAATCGTATTCATCTCTCAATATGACGAGATCAGCGCTGCCATGAGGGCCAATTGAGCTCAGAGGAGACATGATCTGCCAAAATTTTTCTAAGATCTTTTCCTTGATCTCCATCAATTTGGCATTGTCATCAAATTCAATTTCAGCTCTTAACTGCATCTTCATTACCGATGGAAAATTAACGTTAACTTTCATGTTACTCCTTTGATTTAGATTTCATTTTGAAATCGCCGGTGATTTAATCATGATACCTTTGTTTGTTGCAAGGGGAGGAAGGGTCGATTTCAAACTTATATTTAGGTTATGTAATTTATGATTTGGTTGAATATTTAGACTATTGTAGAATAGGCGGCTCATTTCGAATGAAGTTGACGTCACCTAAATATGAGGTTGAAATTTTATGCTGGCACAGCTTTTGGGAAGTAAGAATGTCGAGAGAATCCTCTTTTTCATGCTGATCAATGAAAAGTGCTACGGCACTCAGATGCATCGCTTGTTAAATACTTCACTGACCCCCATTCAAAAGGGGCTCTCCAAACTAGAAAAAGCAGGTGTGATCCAAAGCGTTTATGAAGGGAAGACCAGATACTATCGGTTCAATCCCGTCTATCCTTTGAAAAAGGAGCTCGAAAACCTCCTGCGCAAGGCCTATGAGATGCTGCCTTTGCAGGAAAGGCGCAGTTTTTATCTCCCAGAAAACACCTTTTCCCAATCACCACTCCTTAGTTTCAGGCAATCCCAGGACATTTTGCTAGAGTGTTGGGCCAGGCTAAAATCTGCAGGGGCTCTGCAAACGCATGCCTATCTTAACTCGGACCCTGTCGGCATGCATGGCAAGGCGGATGTTAAGGTGATTGAAGAGGGGTCCTCGGTGATTTATTTTCATGAAAGTGGAGCGTGGCAAACGAAGACAGGTAAAGAGATCCAGTTCAGCAATACTTTGAGATGGACGCTTGATTTGCCAAGCGGAACGATTGCGTTAGAGCACCTCCGCCATGGAGCCAGCAAGCCGGTTTTTCTCTTTCATCTGAAACCCAAAAAAGAATCCCTTCTCGCATCGATTGATTCCCACCTATGCGGCTCAGATGCCTATTTTGGTCAAGTTCAGCTCGGCTCTACACATCTGCAGCTTAGCTGGAAGATTTTGGGCCCAAAGAAAAATGACAGGATTGAAAGTTTGTATACTTAAGAAAAAAAGGAACTTATGGGATAATCCGGCTTAAGTCATGATTAAAAATGGGTACGGATAAAATGGAGATCGGCTTCTTTGTAAAGGGCCTTATTCTTGGTTTTTCGATTGCAGCGCCTGTTGGGCCAATCGGCATCCTCTGCATTCGCAGAACAATACAATACGGCAGATTTTCCGGTTTTTTTTCAGGCCTCGGAGCTGCTGTCGCCGACTCCATTTATTCGGTTATAGCTGCATTTAGCCTCACCCTTGTTTCGAATTTCCTTCTAGCAGGGCAGTTTTGGTTTCGTTTAGTAGGAGGAGGATTTCTCCTCTACTTGGGATGGAAGACGTTCTCTGCAAAACCCACGGAAAAAGTGAAAGGGATTTCCCATACAACGTATTTTAATGACTTCATTTCTACTTTTTTCCTCACGCTTTCAAATCCTATGACAATCCTTGCATTTTTGGCAGTGTTTGCGGGATTGGGGCTTTCGAGTGTTGAGGGAGACTACCTGGATGCGTTTTTTCTTGTGATGGGTGTTTTTTTGGGATCCGCCGCTTGGTGGCTGCTTTTGAGCGAAGGGGTTACTCTGTTTAGGAAGCGAGTGAGTGAACGGGTGATGCTCTGGATCAACCGAATTGCCGGAATTACCATTGCGGCATTCGGCATAGTGGCTTTACTTACGTTGGTTTTCCGTTACGTTTAATAGCTGCCGCTCGTCATTTGCTCAAGTGTAGCTTCAAGGAAATCGGCTTTCCGGTAGTGGGAAACAATCCTTCGATATTGCCTCTCATACTTGATTTTTAGCTGTTTCGTTTTTTCCGTATCCAGATCAGCAACAAAGCCCGGAAGTCTTAAAAAGAGAGGATTGAAATCTAGAACCTCGCGGGGATCGAATCCTTGAAGCTTTTCATTTAACCTATTGATTTCATGGTTTGATGTTTGCATTCCCAATTTTTTCAAAGAAAAACGCATTTTTAAAATACACGGATCGATCTCTTCCCTACGTTGAAAGAGCCAAGCATTATCCCTGCCAAATCCCAGCAAGGTTCCAATCAATCCTTGATGATTTTTGAGGACATCTCCAAAGACATCGTCGCTTGTTAGGATTCTTCCTAACAGGATTTCTGGTGTAATCTCATGTCCCAATACTTTTCTGAAATCCTCAAGGTGACACTCGACCGTCTCTAAAATGGCTTTTTTATTGATAAACAGGGCAATTGCGAAATCATTGTCGATGAAGTTTTTGCATTGGATTAGACCATAATCTTTGAGTGGGAAAAGGTGTTTATATTTTTGCAAAGTTTTCCAACCATGGTACATCCTAAGATAACCAGGAGAAAGAGAGTAAAAAGTGGAGTCGAGAAAGCCATAAATACTCCGGGACTTTCCTTTAGGATCATAGTAGCAAACAGCTGTCATCGGCTTATCGCCAAACAACGTGTATCCTAATCCGTCAAAAGCGAAAGAGATACGAAAAAAAAGGTCTAAACTTTTTCGTTCATCCAAGGATAGGGTTTTCAATTTTTTAGCTATGGAAGATTCGTGCCCCTTTCGGAATTGAACCAGGAAAGGGGCGATTAAGAGTGCAATGAATAATAAAATCAGGCAGATCTTTTTCAAGAACGTGCTCTAGGCCAAGGTGGAGTGCCACATCCAGGACACTTGCTATCAAGAGGACCGTTTTTACGATGGCAAACGCGACATTCCCAACTAAAAGTCCCCTCATCATGTGCTGTAGAAACGTATAATCCAGTACCATCGCGATGAATGGCGTTTGTGATCATCCATTCTCCTCCGAGCTGAATAAAAATTCCCTCTTCATTAATTGCAATCTGATCTGGCTGAAGATATAGCTTTTCACAAGAGTCACAAGGACCATTTTCATGAGCATGAGCGATTCTAAAACACACAAAAAGGACGCATAAAGCTTTGTAGATTACGTTTCGCATGGTCTCTCCGTTTTGAATTTTTTCAATATACCCTTCTATTTTTGAAGGGTATATCGCTAAAGAATACTAGATGCGAAAACTTCAGGCGAGTGTTTTTTTGAAAGAGCGTTTAAGGCTCACCGGCAATGCAGCTTGCTGCAAGAGATGCAGTTGTCCAGGCATTTTGAAAATTGAATCCTCCGGTAACTCCATCGATATCCAGAATTTCTCCGGCGAAGAAAAGGCGGGGTACAAGGCGGCTCTGAGCCGTTTTGAAATCGATCTCTTTGAGCTGGATGCCTCCGGATGTGACAAACTCCGACTTGTAGGTTGTTTTCCCTTCTACGGAAAAGGAAGAAGAGCTGACCCACATCGCTAGTTTTTTTAGATTTTTGTCAGAGAGATGTCCTATGGGAGAGCTTAGCTTAATCTCTGAAAGTGTGAGCAGGCGTTTCCAAAGGTTTAAGGGGAGATGGAACGGGTTTTCCATATCGAGAGATTTTAGAGGTTTTTGTTTTTTAGAGGCGCTTAAGGTGCTACTTACCTCTTCTTTCGAAAGGGAGGGAACCCAGTTGATCACGAGCTCAGTTTTGTAATTGCATGCATGGAGATCGCGCGCTGCCCAAGCAGAGAGCTTAAGCGCTGCAGGTCCGCTGAATCCCCAATGGGTGATGAGGAGGTTTCCCCGTTGCTTATAATTAATGTTTGGCAGTGAAATTTCCGCATCGGTGACTGCAATCCCTGCTAAATCGAGCATGGGAGATGTGGGGACATTAAAGGTAAATAGGGAGGGGACGGGAGCTACGATGGTGTGGCCAAGCGATGTTGCGAGCTCATGGCCGCCTGGGCTGCTGCCAGTTGCCAAGACAAGGTATTCACATTCGATGGGTTCTTGTTTATCGGGATGCAGCCTAAAGCCGGTATCTGTTTTTTCAATAGAGCGAATGCCGTGCTCAGAGCGGATAATGACACCGCCTTTTTTCGCAGCATCGAGCAGACAGTTGATAATTGTTGCAGAGTGATCACTCGTGGGAAACATCCTGCCGTCCTCTTCTGTCTTGAGTTCCACATCATGTTCCTTGAACCAGGCGATTGTATCTAGAGGTTGAAAGCTGTGGAACGGGCCGAGGAGCTCTTTGTTTCCGCGAGGATAATTTGCGGTGAGTTTTTTTGGATCAAATTGGCTGTGGGTAACGTTGCACCTGCCTCCGCCGGAAATACGCACTTTAGCAAGGAGCTGACGCGTTTTTTCTAAGACGATAATTTCGAAATTGTCCGATTTTTCGGAGAGGGTAGCGGCAGCAAAAATCCCGGCAGCGCCCCCGCCGATAATCACGACTCTTTTTTTCTTTTCCATTTAAGCGTCCTTAACTTTTAGTAAATGGAGGGGGAGGCTCAATTTGTTCATTGCCCAGGCTCCGAAAAGTGCGATACACGATCCAAAAATGATCACAGGCATCGGTCCTAAATAATTGCACAGAAAGCCCCCTAAGACAGGGCCAATTGCGCCTCTGATTCCTATCATGAGAACATTGAGTGTTGTGAAAGGAGTGCTGTTCTGATCCCCTGCAAAAATGGTTCCGGAAAGGTGCCAGATTAAATGGCTGCCTCCCTGCGTGATCCCATAAACTAAATGAGCGAAATAAAACCAGGCGAGGTGAGTGGAAGAGAGGAGCAGGATTAAAGGAAAAAGACCAAAGCCGAGCAAGATCCAAACGATCAGTCTATGGATCCCAAATAATTCTAGCGCCTTTTTCCAGATCAGAGAAGAGCCTGCAATCCCAAGCCCAACAAATACCCATCTGGCAAGCGCCACATCAGCGATAGAGACGGGAAGGGAGTCTGCGATAAAAATAGAGCGGACAGGAGAGGTGATCATGAGTGCAAATCCGCCGATCATGAACCCCCATTGAAAAATGGCAAAGTCCCTTCGGGTCCGCATCAATTGGAAGCTTTCTTTAACAGCTTGAATAACAAATCTTTTTTTCGGAGGAGGCAATAGAGCTTCTTTTTCTTCAGAAACTTTGATCCTCAGTTGCAGGATCACACTAGAAAGGCTAATTAATGCGCAGATGAGAAAGATGGCCCTCCAGTTATTATTTGAAAATTCCAGGATTTGGGTGAGGCCAAGTCCTATGACGATCCCTTCAACGACACTGAGGCCGTAATAGAGAGAAAAAGCGTACTCCCGGGTATTTTTCGCAATGTTCCTCTTTAGAATTTCCATGAGGGCCGGAGTGGCAGCTCTGCTAAATAATTGATAGACGGAGCAGCAGATAAACATTGCAGTGAAGCTTTCTATGTAGGGAAAGAAAAGAAAAGGCACTCTAGCTAAAATCCAAGCGCAAATGAGGTTGGGCAGCACTTTATTTCGGCGGTGGGTAAGCCAGGCCCCCCAATAGAACGATAGTACGGAAAGAACAGGGCTTAGCGTTGTGAAAAGCACAATTTGATAGGTCGTTGCGCCAATTTCTTTGCGCAAGATGAAAGGAATCATACTGTAAATTGCAATCAACGGCTCGCTGGAGAGATTCATCCAAAGCAGAGCCAGTTTTGTCTTAAGACAATCCCTGTTTTTTACTTCAGCTAATTCATTGCTCATAGGAACACGATTTTCGACGTAAAATTATTTATCCAACCGCGACTAGTCTATAGACTTTTGCCTTAAGAGTCCATGATCACTCATCTATGGAAATTATTCTTTTTAAAAAACTTGCAATATGGTACGATATGTCGTACATAAAAGGTTGAAGAGGCTGCGACTTATGAAACGGTTTGCTCTCTATGAAACGGAAGAATATAAGCAATGGTTAAAAACGCAAACTCTTAAGTCTCAACGGCAAATTTTATGCAGGTTGTTGAAAATCGAAGAGGAAAGTCATTTCGGTCATCATAAATATCTTGAAGATGAAGTATGGGAGTTGAAATTCAATGATGGAAGACGCGTTTACTACGGATTTATAAAAAAAATTAATGTTATCCTTTTACTGGGAGGTAATAAGAATGGGCAAGATAAAGACATCAAAAAAGCTGCAAAGATCTTTAGAAAGATCGCGGAAGGCTAGTCCAGATAAAATGAAAGGGCTTTCTCGTGTTCATCCCTTAAAGGAACTTGTGGATGTGCAACAGACAGCACTCGCGATTTTAGAGTGTCTGCAAAATAACGATCCCGAAGGGGCGATGGAAATGATCAGCATTTATCTAGATGCTTTGAACAAAACGCGTCTCAGACAGAAGACGAAACTACCTAAATCGACGATGTATTCCGCATTGAAGCATCGCAATCCAACAATCAAAACTTTGGCGAAAATCATGCATGCTTCAACACATTGAAGTGTCCGATTCGGTCAAGATTTACGTTTTACAATAAGGAACAGGCAGGCGCCTGCAATTTGGAAGATCATCGAGAAAGCAACAGCGCCTAGGATCCAGGTATCATAGAGAAGTCCGATGGCGCTACTGCCTAAGAACCAGAACGCTCCGAAGCCCAAATAGAGGATTCCATAGGCGGAGGCCCTCTTATTGCGAGGGATGATGACGGCAACGTAGGAGCGCATGATCGATTCCTGGGATCCCATGCCGATTCCCCAAAGAAGCATGCCCGCTAGGATCATCCAAAAATCTCCTAAGAGAACAAGGGGGGCGAAAAAGGACGCAGCAATCGTCACCGTTGTAAGTATGGAGATCCCTTTGATATCAAATATTTTTCCCATCCAGAGGGCCGAAATTCCATCGATTGACATCGCCATGGCATAAACCAGGGGGATCCAAACCGGGGAGATCGCTGCACTTTTTTGGAAATGGTAGGCCATCAGAGCAAAGTCGATAAATCCCGCGCCAATAAGAGAGGCTCCGAGGACATAGATCCAGAACTTTTTTGGAAACCCTTTTGTCTGAAAATCTTCCGAAATAGGTTCCATTTCACGAGGTTTGGGAAATGAAATTCTGGCTGTGATTAACATGCTGATTGCAACAGCAGCAGGGACGCCAAGACAGGCAAACGCAACAGCATAGCTCTTTTGATAAAAAAGGACTGCTGCGACTAAAAGCGGTCCCAGCAGCGCGCCGATTTGATCGAGCGCTTCATGGAGTCCAAATCCAAATCCGCGCCCCACCTGTTTTGTTGCAAAGGAGAGCATTGCATCTCTCGCAGGTGTTCTCAAACCTTTGCCAAATCTTTCCAACACGATCAGGACCGCCGCCATTTGCCAATTTTGGGCTAAGGCAAGCATGGGGACAGCCAGAAGATTGATCGCATAGCCGATGAAGGTGAAGAGCCAATAGGTCTGAGTTTTGTCTGCCGCATATCCGGAAAAAACGCGAATTCCATAACCGGTAAATTCTCCGAGTCCAACGACAAAGCCGACAGCAGCTCCGCTAGCACCTAAAATCGCTAAAAAAGGTCCCGTGATACTGCGCGCGCCCTCGTAGGTGATGTCAGCAAATAAGCTGACAATCCCCATGAGAACGATAAACCAGATCGCTTGTTTTTTTCTTGTTGCCATTAACTGGTCTATACACGAGAAAGTTGTTTTTTGGGAATAAAGAGGATCCGTTTGCGGACAGTCTTGTCATTCGGGGGTACCAAGAAGAAGGTTGCAGTACTAGCTCATAATGGCCCGTGTTAAAGTTCTTTCTTGACAATATGCGTTGTGGGCTGATATTTTTTTTTTAGTTTTTAGCGATTCTATTCAGAAAAATTTCGTTGAGGTCATTTATGCTTCTCAAAACAAAAAAAAAGACATTTGCCCTGCTATGGTCAATAGTATTCTCCTTCTTGGGAGTTTCTTCATCTGTGTTTGCCGTTTGGACACCTCCACATTTGTTCAATCAGAATGAGGGGGGCTACATGGGTGTTGCTTCTGATGCAAACGGCAACGCAATTTACTTATATACTGATAGCGATGTATTTACCTCTGTAACGAATCTATTTGCTTCCTATTATACAGGAGGTGTGTGGCAAACTCCCCAGTTGCTCGATACTGATCCCGACGATATTTTTGATGTTGGTGTTGCTATGAATGCTTCAGGGAGCGCGCTGGCTATATGGAGGGATTTTGCAGGTTTTACGTTACCTGTTAAGGTTGCACAATTTAGCGGGGGGAGTTGGAATACTCCGCTTATTTTGGGAATGGGGGCTTTCGCTCCGTCAATAGCAATCAATGATAATGGGGATGGAGTTGCAATCTGGAATACTAATATAGATAATTCCATCCAAGCCTCTTTCTTTTCAGGAGGTGTCTGGAGCACGCCTGTAAATATAAGCGGTGTCACTCCTGTTTCTGCAGCAGTTACGAGTGTTGCCTACAGCGCAAATGGAAGCGTTGTAGCAGGATGGTTCGATTTTTCTTCGGGTGTTGTTACGGCCAATAATTTCGTTAACGGAAGCTGGGGGACCGCCCAGGTATTAGGAGCCACTCCTGCTGCGTTTCCTGTTTATAATCTCACAGTTGGCATTGATGCTCAGGGAAAAGCGCTCGCACTCTGGGAAGATGCCTCGACGCTGAATGTTGTCTCAAGTTATTTTGATGGGTTGGCGTGGCAACCTGTGGTAAATGTCTCGACAAGTCCAGGAAATAATCAAAACTCAACTCTTGCAATGTCGCCAAATGGAACAGCTATTGCTGCATGGCCAGATAGTTCTTTTAACGGCCTCTCAAGCGTGTTTAATGGAACATCGTGGGGACCTCCAACACAATTTGGATCCAACTTGCTGTCTGTTAACGACAGTAATATTAATCCCGTAAGTCAACCTTTTGCAAATATTGCGGTTGCGATGAATCCAAGTGGCGATGCATTTGTGGCTTGGACAACAGGACCTGATTTGACTCACAATTATTCATTATTCAGTGCGCAATTACCAGCTGGTGGTGTTTGGACTAATGATGAGCTGATTTACATGGCTAATTTTGGTGCTGATGAAGGAGTTTCTCAAGCAGTGGAGAGTTCCTTTTCAAATAACGGCGCAAGATTTGTTGTTTTCCAGACCGTTGTCGGTGAAGGGTTCACGAGCATTTGGGGTGCAGCATCTCCTGGTGTGCCTACAGGATTGAAGGGGAAGAGTTGCAAGAATAAATTCGCAACGCAAACAGAAAGCGTCAAAACCATTACTTGGACGCCGTCTTTAGATCCCACCGTGGCTTACTATCAATTGAATAGAAACGGCAAGTTAATCGCAACTATTCCTGCGAAAGGACCTTTTGTCTATAGGGACCATGGACGCTGCAAAGGTTTGGATGTCTATAGCCTTACAGTATTTTATTCTAACGGCCTTACAAGCGAATTAACTGTTTCGGTGAAATAATACCGGTCTGCCTATTTGGCCAAAATATTTCGTGGCGCCTGAATTCAAAAAGGCGCCCGTTTCTATACCCAAGAAAGCTGTTTTTAGAAATAATAGAGGATGAATGGGGACAGCTATGTTACAGGATCATGCCGAATGGGAAAATGAGCACAGGGTAAAGGAAAATTACCAGGAAGCGGATTTGAAGCATAAAGTCTTCCGCAACTGCGTCTTCGAAGGATGCGATTTCACCCTGGCTCAGCTCATAGGGTCTAAATGCATCGACTGCAAATGGATCAAATGCAATCTGAGCATGGTCAAATGGGAAGGATGCCGGTTGCAGGGGAATCGTTTTGAGGAGTGCAAGATCACAGGCGGGGACTTTACAAAATGCGATCCAACGTTTCTCTCCATTTCGTTCAAAGAATGCCTGATCGATATGTGCAATTTTTCAGATCTCAACCTGAAAAAGACCTCGTTTTCCGGCAGCAAGATTAGGGAGACCCATTTTTCTCACGTCAACCTCTCAGAATCAGACTTTAGCGATTGCGATTTGAACGGAACCCTGTTTCATCATGCGGACCTCACCAAGTCTAATTTTGTTAGCGCCTTTAATTTTTCGATCAATCCAATGAATAATAAGCTGCAGAAAGCTCGTTTTTCCAAAGAAACAGCGCTGACGTTGCTCAGTTATCTAGGGATCATTCTAGAATAAGTGACGATATAAAAAACTTTGAAACGCTTTAGGTATATGTTCTTGAATTAAAATCACAATTTAGTGATAATTGTTGAAAATTAATTAATTTGGTTTTTTATGTCTATTCCTCCTGTTTCTATGCAAAGTTCAAAACGTATTTTGTTCCTTGATCCCCCTTCTCAAAAAATAGAGGAAAAGGTGGAATGCGTTGCTAAACGCAGCTTTTCTAAAGCTGGAAATGGGGAGTCGAAAAACAACCAGATAATTTATAGTGACATTTTTAATTCTGCAAATTCCTATGAAATGCCCCCTAATCCTGTAAAAAAGAGACGCGATGATGAAAAGGATGAGCCCCCTATAGAATTCTCTCCAAAGGGGTCTTCGCGCAGAGCAATGGCTCAAACGCCCATGAAGAAACGCAAACAGAATGTTTTGACCCCGCTTATGAACACTTGCGGGCAAATTGCAAGGGGCAAGCTGGAGCGTAGTGGACACACCTATAAGCTGGTCGCAAATTCTGATGCGAGAGGCGATTATAAGCAGCTTTATGCTATCTCGGACGAGCAACCTCAACTCATTGTGGGATATGACAATTGCAAGGTGAGGATAAAAGCTCTACATGAATATTGTTTAAACCGCAGTACTCCCGAAGTGGCGCAGGATTTTTGGAAAAAGAGCTGTGAGAGCCAAATCGGATTGCAAAATCTGGGCTTTCCCGTTGCACAGATTTTAAATTCCTCTCTTGAAGATGGCTATGAGATTGTAGTCTATATCTGTAATGCCATCGATCCAAACAAATGGGCAGGTAATATGCCTATTGCCTCTTTGGATACGGATTTGGTTTTTTTACTCAAACAAGCAAGGGACATCTTGACCCGGGCAGCTAAGGAGAATTTATTGTTAGACCTAAGTCCTAACAACTTCCGAGTTAATGATGATAATGAGCTCTTTATAATCGATTCTTTTGTAGAAGAAGATCCTTTGGATAGCTTTCTGAACGATCCTAACACCACTATTCAATGTTGGCTGAAATCTGCTTTAGTAAACTGGGCAAATGAAAATCCCTATGTCTATGCCTTCCTCACTGAAGATATCGGAAAAATGAATGCCGCTGCTAGCAAGGAACTTGCCATCTTTGCTTAATGAATTTAAGGGAACCGCGACAGGTTTTTAATTCAAAAAAATAGCGCTTAATTTATATAAATTACTTGATAATCAATTGAGCCCCAACTTATACCTCAGAGTAGAGTAGGTAATCAGTTGGTCTCATGCTGCGTAAATTCCTTTTGCCCATTTTAGCTTTTCTAGGAGCAATTGTTGCGCTTTTTGCTGTTTATTGGAGCCAGCATAAGCAGCCTGCTGCTCCTATTCCCTATCCGGCTCCGATCTCTCCCTATAAGCATGCGATCTACGGGGCGGGGCTCATTGAAGCATCGACGGAAAATATTTCCATCGGCACCCCCTTTTTAGAGCTTATCACGCAGATTTTTGTTGTGGAAGGGGATCGCGTGGAAGCAGGGGATCCTCTTCTACAGCTGGACACCAGGGCCTTAGAGGCGCAGAAGGCGACCGCCACTTCGCAACTGAATGCGGCGATCGTCAATTTTGAAAACTTGAAGACCCAGTTTTCCTTCTATGAAAGGCTCTCCGATAAACATGCAGTAAGCGAGCAGGCCTACGAACAGGCTTACTATGCGATGAGGGAAGCAGAAGAACAGGTAAACGTCGCAAAAGGGCAGCTTGGCCAAATTGAGACGGACATCGAACGCTCGCTCGTGCGAGCCCCTGTTGACGGAGAGATTTTACAGGTCAATGCCCACATTGGCGAAATTTACATTCAAGATGGGTATCATGTCACCCAACCCTATGTGAATTTGCAAACTTCATTGATCCTTATGGGAACAGTAGCTCCTTTACAGATGAGGATCGATATCGATGAAGAGGATTGCTGGCGTTTTCGCAAAGGGGCAAAAGCAACAGCGTTTGTCAGGGGAAATGCGAAGATCTCTTTTCCAATGGAGTTTGTAAGGGTAGAGCCCTATGTCATTCCCAAAACTTCTTTTACGGGGGAATCGATAGAAAGACTGGATACTCGTGTCCTCCAGGTGCTTTACCGATTTGAAAAGGGGGATCTTCCTGTTTATGCAGGTCAACTGCTCGATGTTTACATTGAAGCGCCTCCTGAGCCAGAAGGAGTCAATCCATGAAGAAGCAACTCTTTTTGCTGCTTCTTTTGTCTGGATGCATGGTTGGCCCTGATTACAAAGAGCCTCAAATCTCGATGCCTGCCAAATTCATCGAAAATAGGGAAGAGGAAGGGTGCAGCGATGAAGAGCTTTGCCAGTGGTGGAAGCAGTTTGATGACCCTCTGCTAGATTCTCTGATCGAAGAAGCCGCTGCCAGCAATTACAATTTGCTCATCGCCATTGAACAGATTTTCGAAGCTAGAGCGCAATATAGGATTCAAAGATCCTATCTTTGGCCGGAAATCGATCTCAACGCAACGGCGGTTCGCTCCAGATTCAGCCAAAATATTTTCGCCTCAGCTGCGAATGCAGAGGCCTTTGCAAGCGGCAACACCACGGGAGTCTCAACAACAGATGGGAATTCTACAACGGGTGGAAATTCTTCATTCGGGCCTCCTGTCCAAAACTTTTTTCAAGTGGGCTTTGATGCGATTTGGGAGCTGGACTTCTGGGGAAAATTCAGGCGAGGAAAAAGAGCCGCCTATGATCAATGGGAAGGCAGCAAGTTCAACGCGCAAAATGTGCTGATCACAACTATTAGCGAGGTGGCAAAGAACTATGTTCAGATCCGCTCTTTGCAACAGCAGATTTTACTCGAGAAAGAAAAAATACAATCCATCGAAGGACAGCTGGAGCTTGCTCTAGTGCTCTTCGACGCCGGTCTGGACAATCAGATCGATGTCGAAAACCTCATTGCTTCAGTGGAGAATGAAAAAGCAGCTCTTCCTGTTTTGGAGAGCTCGCTCAAACAAACGATCTACGCTCTTGCCATTCTTCTTGGAAAAGAGCCGGAGGCTCTATCTGCCACATTTGATGAAGTTCAGCCTATCCCCATTGGCTCCGGAAGGGTTCCTGCGGGTTTGCCGTCCGACCTTTTACGCAGAAGGCCCGATGTGAGGGCCGCCGAGAGACAGCTTGCAGCTGCCACAGAGCAGATCGGTGTCAATGTCGCGAATTTGTTCCCTCACATTTCTCTTACCGGAAATGGTTTTGGCTATGAGGGCAATAGACCGAATAATTGGTTTAAGCCTCCAAGCCGCTATTGGAGCATCGGTCCTAGCATCAATTGGAACCTCATTGACTTTGGAAGGACGCGCGGACAGATCGCAGTGAGCAACTCTCTTCAAAGACAGGCGCTTCTCTCTTATGAGCAGACGGTGATCTCTTCATTGCAGGATGTGGAAGGTGCGCTTGTTGCTTATTTTGAAGAAGAGAAGAGAAATCTCAATTTGATGGACCAAGTGGAGGCAAATCGCAAAGCTTTGGAGCTCACAGAAGATCAATTTCAAGCGGGCCTTGTGGCAGAATCCCAAGTTCTGCAAGCATTATCTACTCTTCTTATTTCTGAGAGTGGCTTGATTCAAAGCGATCAGGCGCTCACTATAGATCTTATCGCAGTTTATAAAGCGCTGGGAGGGAGTTGGGAATGTACCTCTACGCCTTAAAAATGTTGATCGGAGACAAAATCAAATACATCGGCCTCGTAGTGGCCCTTGGATTTGCCTCATTTATCATCTCTCAACAGGGAGCGATCTTTGTCGGCATCATGAAACGGACCTTTAGCTTCATTACCGATACCTCGCAGGCAGACATTTGGGTCATGGACCCGACGGTGCAATACATCGACGATCTAAAAGGGATGAAGGAAACGGTGCTCTACCGCGTTCGCGGCGTTGAAGGGATCGATTGGGCAGTGCCTCTTTACAAAGGCCTTATTCAGGCGAGGCTTCGCAGTGGGAAGTTCCAGACGTGTATTTTTTTAGGGATCGATGACGCGACGCTGATCGGAGGGCCTCCTGCCATGGTCCAGGGCAACATTGGTGATCTCCGCTTTCCTGATGCCGTGATTGTCAACAAGGTGGGCGCTGAGACAAAACTCGCATCTCCCGGGAAATCGCCGGAGGATCCCGATATTCCTCTGCAAGTTGGCCAGGTGATGGAGCTTAACGACCGCAGGGCCTACGTCGCAGGCATTTGCGACACCTCGCGCACATTCCAGTCCCAACCGGTCATCTATACGACGTACAATAACGCAACAACGATTGCTCCCCTTGTAAGAGACGTGCTCACCTTTGTGCTTGTCAAAGCAAAACCTGACGTCGATGTTGAGAAACTTGCCCAGAAGATTACACAGACCACAGGTTATGCCGCTTACACGGCGTGGGGTTTTCAAAAGCTGACTATGCTCTACTACGCAAAATACACAGGGATTGTCGTTAATTTCGGAGTGGCCATTTTTCTCGGGTTCATTATTGGAGTCGCCATTGCAGGACAGACCTTTTTTAATTTTACCCTGGACAATCTCGCCTATTTGGGCACATTCAAGGCAATGGGCGCCCAAAATTCCATGCTTATGAAAATGGTGGTCTTCCAATCGCTCGTGGTTAGCCTGATCGGGTGGGGGATTGGTATTGGAGCAGCAGCGCTTTTTGGTTGGGCGCTTAAGGGAACTGAGCTCTCTTTCAGTCTTCCCTGGTGGCTCTATGTGATAAGTTGTCTTTCTTTGCTCATGATCTGTTTTATTTCGGCGCTCTTTAGCATCATCAAAGTGACGCGCCTGGACCCTGCAATTGTATTTAAGAGTTAATTCATGGAATACGCGGCCGTATGTAAAAATCTGACAAAAGTCTTCGGAGAGGGCTCCACTCGGGTCGATGCGCTTCGCGGCGTGAACCTTGAAGTAAAAAAAGGGGAGCTCCTCATGATGATGGGGCCGTCCGGTTCTGGAAAGACGACCTTGATCTCGATTATGGCGGGCATCCTGACACAAACAGATGGGGAGTGCATGATCACTGACTTGGACCTAAACCATATGCCAGACGCCTTGAAGACGCGTTACCGAGGAAAACATATTGGTTTTGTGTTTCAGCAGTTTAATTTGATCCCGATGCTCACCTGTGCTGAAAATGTCTCCATTCCACTGATTTTATGTGGGGAGGAGAGAAAAAAGGCGTTAGCAAGGGCTCGGGAGCTCCTCGCAGATGTTGGCATCCCTGAGAAAGCGGATGCTTTCCCAATCCAACTCTCTGGAGGTCAGCAGCAAAGAGTTGCCATTGCGAGGGCGATCTCTCACAATCCCGACCTTATCGTCTGCGACGAGCCTACAAGCAACTTGGACCATGAAACAGGGATGACGGTGATGGAAATTTTGCGCGCGATTATCGGCAAAAATGGCAAGACGTTGATTGTCGTTACCCATGATCAGCGAATCATGAAATTCGCAGATCGGATCGTCCGCCTTGAAGACGGACGTATTGTTGTCTAGTACTCAGTCAACAAAGTTTTTAGCATTTGGGCTAACGTGAAAGCTCCCGCGGTTGAGATTCCCGCAAGTGGGTCCTATGTTCTCAAATATGGACCCACTTGTGGGAACTCAACCCCGGGGCTTGTGTTGTAGCCCAAATGCTAAAGACTTTATTGAAGCCTTATCTCAGAAAAAAACAGCGTCAGCAGTATATCACTGGACTGGGACCAGGCTTTGAAGAAGGCCTTTTTTGTCCAGTTTGACGAGCCAGCATTCATGGTCGTCTCTGCCGTAGGCGACCCAAATGAACTCATCATTTGCGATGTAGCCGCAAGGAAAAACGCAGCGGATTGGTTTATAATAGGGCTTGTAGGCAATTCCGTTATAAAAGTTCTTTCCGATGATGGGTTCCGGACTGATGGATGTGATGGCAAAGGGAGGCTCTTTTGAAAATGTATAAGCGCCGATAAAATAATGGGGTATTTTTACGCCATCCGAATGGACTGTCGCTATTTCTTTGGAGGAGTGAAAGAAGGCGAGATACTGATCGTCATCGATGAGCCCTGGGGTTCCGCCGCGCAGGGCCCCCCATTCCCATTGAATCTGATTTTGCGAAAGAGCGACGGTATCGCATATTCCCGTTCCATCAAGTCTGGGATAGAAGATCTTGTGGGGGGATAAGCTATAGGCGAGCAGAAGGCTTCCTTCGTAAACAAAAGGCACCCAGCTTTTTTCTCTAACCTCTCGGGATTCTCCTTCAAAGCAATTGAGACATTCTACGTTTTCAGCGATGAAGTGCTCTCCATCGTAGATGAGCTCCGAGACGTACATCCGAAATCCCCCTTTGCTGATCTTCGGTTCGACATTGTCGTCGTAGATCATGAAGAGGCGATCATCGATTGAGATCAACCTGGCATCTTCAGCCCTGCTGGGCGCTTTTGCATACTCATCTCTAAGACTTACGATTTGAGGATTGTTGCTGGGTTCAAAATTCTCATCCAGGAAGACTAGGCCGATCTCTATGTCATATTTTTTTGTGCGATCAGGGACGATTCGGAAGCTCATTAGGAGCCGACTGTGCCACCTGATAATAGATGGGTTGCATGCAAAAGGGTGGCCGGGGACCTCGATTTTTTTTGTCTCAAGAACAAAGTCTTGAGACAAAGCTTCGAGGTCTGAGTAGTCTGCGGCAAAACTTGGAACAAGTAAAGAGAGAAGTCCAATGATTGCAAAAAGAAAATTCATTAAATCTCCTCTAATTTGAGGAGACGGGTACCAGGCTTCTAAGGAGCCCCTTTTTATCTATTTTTGCGATCCACATTTCATGGTCTTGTCTTCCATAGGCGACCCATACGTAATTTTCGTCGATGAGGAGGCCTGAGGGAAAAATACATCTGAGTGGTTTCCAAGTTCTGTAATAGGGGGGTTCGTAGAAGTCTTTTGCGACGATGGGCTCAGGGCTTGCAGAGATCAATGCAAAGGGTGGTTTGGAGTCGAAGGTATAGGCTCCCATCACGTAATGGGTGATTTTTTTACCGTTGGATTCGACCGTAGGGACGTCTACCCAAGTATGAAAGAAGGAAAGATAATGGTCGCCATCGAGGATGGCTTGCGAGCCTCCCCTTGGCACTCCCCAGTCCCATTTGAACGAGTTGTCCGTGGTAAATAGGGTCTCGCATGCATTTGTGCCGGCAATTGGGCGGAAAATTTTGTGAGGGATAATGCTATAGGTAAGAAGCAGCTCGCCTTGATATGCGAAGGGCACCCAGTTCTTCTCGTATCGCATTTCACTTTTGGCTTCAAAATTCCGCAAGCATTCGGGCTCTGTTGCGGTGAAGGTTCCGTCAGCGTCGCGCATTTCGACAACGTACATTCTGCGTATTTCCCGGTGCGTGACGTCTTCCAGGATATTGTTATAAACGACGAAAAGGCGGTCTCCGGCAGCAATGAGGCGCGGATCTTGTTGTTTGGAGGCAAGGATAGGATTGTTAAAAGGCAATTCGAAGATCTGAGGCGTGCTGATGGGGTTGAATTCTTCATCTAGCCATACCAAGGCAAAGGGATTCGTCGATCTAGTAGCTGTATAAGTTCTGAAGCTCATCAGAAGAGAGCCTTTCCACCTGATAATTGAAGGATTGAAAGCAAAAGGGTGACCGGGAATTTCGATTTTTTTTGTCTCAAGGATAAAATCCTGCGACAGTTCGCCCAGGTTAATAAGGTTTGATGTCGATTTTTCATCTTTTGGACTCGGGTCCTCGATCGAATTTTCAACTTCGACAAAGGGGTAGTCAAATGGATTTTGAACGAATTCCGCAGTGACTGCATGGGAGGTTATCGTCCCGATTAGCATTGGTAGATAGTGGTGTAGTTTCATGTTTATCAATTCTGTTGCAGTTTAGGAATTTGGAATAGAGCATTTGGCCAATGTTCAAATGGAAATGCTTCGTAAATTTTTTCTAGATCGCATTGAATAGGGGGCTCTCCTCCCATTTCCAGTGCTTCATTAACCGTTGAAGCATAGCTGAACTGCGGACGGCCTGTGCCGGAATAGTAATCCTGGTATTTGAAGATCGGTTCATTATTAGTTGTGCGCAACAGTCTGGCCGGGATGCCATAAGCTTCGGCAATGATGACGCCGTGAAGTGAAGAGGAGATGACAAATCTGCTGTCTACGATTTTTTCGATCACTTCATCCCATGGATCCGTGGAATAAACGACATTGTCCCACTCATCCTTTGGAAATAGATGTTCTTCGGAATAATGGGGGATGATGATGTAGTCGCAGCTGGGTTTTTCTTTTCTTGTGAACTCAGGGAAAAACCATGGGACCAGAAGTGCTGGATCCCCATAGATTTCAGGGCAGTCGATTTGAAAGTGCTGCATTAAGAAATCTCTTGTTAGAGGCCCTCGGACAGAGCGGACATCAAGAGTTTTGAACTTGTAATCTTTTGGTTTCAAGAGCTTCCCATTGATTCCGGAGCCCCAAACGATGTCGTGATCGAGAGCAAAAGAAAGGATCGATCCAGTGGCGAGCAATTTCTTTTCGATGTTTTTCTGCCCTTTGACATAAGCACGGACAGGCCTTCCTACAATTCTCTCTACCAATTTTAGAGAGATGTAATCGCCAAAATTGACAAATGTCCTTCCTTGCCATTTCTCGTTCCAATAGAAGAGAGGAAGTTCGTCAACCGAAAGTGTTTCTTCGGACGGAAGCATTTCTTCAGTATAGCTATTCAATATGCAGCATTGCAAAAGTAGTGTCAGTATCCATTTGTGCATAGTCGAATCACTGAGGTGATTAGGATGAGTTCGTTAAAAGCGTGAAAGTGTACTGAATGAAGGAAAATATCACAAGCATGCTATCGCAATTTTGCAAGGAACTTTTGCACTTCTTTGAGGGGACGCGTATTGAGAATATCCGATTTCTCGAGCCAGCCTTTCCTGGCGATGTTGACTCCGCAGCGATAAAATTGCAGATGGTCTGTGTGGTGGGCATCGGGATTGATGCAGCAAAGGAGACCTTTGTTTGAGGCGGCATGCCAAAGTCGCCAGTCCATATCGAGCCGTTTGGGATTGGCGTTGAGTTCCATGATCTTGTTGTTTGCGATGCAAGCGTCGATCACTTTAGCGATGTTGACTTTGTAAGGCTCGCGCTTAAGAAGGATGCGGCCAGTCACATGACCTACCATTGTCGTGTAAGGATTCTCGATCGCGCGGATGATCCTCTTTGTCATTGTTTTTTCATCTTGGCTAAGAGCGTTGTGGACGGAGATGACGACAAAGTCGAGTTTTTCAAGCACGCGGCTCGGAAAGTCAAGAGTTCCGTTCGGAAGGATGTCGCACTCGACGCCTGCAAAGATATGGGTGCGAAATTTTTTCGAGGCATTCATGCGGCGCATTTCCGCTACCTCTTTCATCAGGCGCTCTTCAGAGAGGCCATTAGCTTGGAAGCTGGATTTGGAGTGATCGGAAATTCCGATGTATTCCCAACCCAGTTTCTCTGCAGCGAGGACCATTTCCTTGAGGGTGCTCCTTCCATCCGATGCTGTGGTGTGGTTGTGAAATGTTCCGCGGATATCTTTTTCGGTGACGAGTTTAGGAAGTTTGTTTTTTTCCGCAGCTTCGAATTCTCCGCAATTTTCGCGCAGCTCAGGCTCAATGTAGGCGAGTCCTAGCGCTTTAAAGATCTCTTTTTCGGTCACGTTTTTTTTGGAGGACAAGGGGCTCTTTTCGAGTCCGTATTCGCTCAATTTCCATCCCCGCTTTTGAGCTCTTTCACGCATTTTGATGTTGTGCTGCTTAGAGCCGGTGAAATAGGCCAAGGCATAGCCGTACTGTTTTTCGGGTACGATGCGTAAATCAGCCTGGATTCCGGACTCTAGTTTGACGCTGGCCTTAGTATCTCCTTTGCCGAGAACTCTTGCGACAAAGGGCTGAGAAGTGAACCATTTCATGATGGGGGCAGGATTTGGAGCGCCCACCAAAAAGTCGAGATCTCCAACAGTTTCGAGTTTGCGGCGCAAACTTCCTGCAATCTCTGCTTTTTTTACTCCTTTAAGCTTGCGAAGGGCGCCAAGGATCGGACTCGCCATTTCCATCGCATCCCACCAGTAGTGGCGTTTCTGGTAGGTTTCCGTGTGTTCGAGTGAAGCGAGGATATTTTTTTCTGTTTTGGTCCCAAATCCGGGAAGTTTCGAGAGCTGCCCTTTTTGGCATGCTTTTTTTAGTGCTGCGATGGATTTGATTTTTAATTTTTCGTAGATCGCCTTGATCTTTTTTCCCCCTAGACCATGAACTTGCATCATTTCGATGACGCCTGCGGGGATAGATCTTTTGAGTTTGTTGTAAAAGGGGAGGCTGCCTTTTGTCACGAGAAGGGTAATCTTCTCCGCTAGATCTTCGCCAATCCCTTCCAGGTCCGTGAGCCTGCCTTGTTTGACAACGACTTTAAGGTCTTCGTCAAGATTTAAAATCGCGTGCGCCGCATTGCGGTAGGCGCGAATGCGGAAAGGATTTTCTCCTTTCAGCTCGAGAAGAGTGGCGATCTCTTCAAAGATTCTAGCAATTCCTTCTTTGTCCATAAGTTTCTTCTACAAGAAACAGAAGGGATTGTAAATATTTATATACTTCCTCCGCTTCAATCGCACATGGAGTTTTGGTTTTAACAGCCCCCTTTTCGATCCATCAAACTGGGCTTAATTAATCGAATAATGCCCTGTTTGATGGATCGAAAAATGGTCGTGTTAAAACCAAAACTGCATGGGCGCTTGAAACGTCAGCAGTATATGCGCGTTGTGATAAAGACTTTGCCGTTTTTGTCGACGAGGACTGAGTTCTCTGCTTGGGCTACCATGCCGTGCGCTTCTTCGACAAGCGGGGGATAGCCGGCGATGACTCCTAATGCCATCAGTTCATTTAGGGCAAGTTTTGTCTCGATGAGGGATAATTCATTTGAAACAAGGTTGTGAGAGGAGAAGGGGAGTCCTTTAAAAGCCTCGATCTTTGGCAAAAGTAGACGGGCTGGGCCGGATGGGACAGGACGCGCTTTTATAAAGGAAAAAATCGTTGGATTTGTCGCTTCGAAAATTAAGCCTTTTCCATTTGTAGCAAACGGCTCGATTGCAAACGTCATGCCGGGTTTGATAATCCCTTTTGAGCGGTCATCGTAGTTAGGGATCGATGGGGCTGTGTGGATTTTATAATATCCCAGGCCATGGCCGCTGAGGTTTCTAACGGGCTGTAGCCCAAAGGAGGTAATGGTCGATTCGATGATTTTGCCGATTTCGCGGATGGGGAGTCCGACTTTGATGCTCTTTTCCGCATTTAGAAGCGCAGCTTCTGCAGCATTGACAAGGTTTTGGTGTTTACCGGACAAATCGATGGTGGTCGCACAATCGCCAATGGCCCCATTGAAGCATATCCCTACATCGAGCTTCACGACCTGGTTTGAAAAAATAACATCGCTCCCGGGTTCCGGAAGAAAGTGAGCTGCGACATCGTTCAGTGCAATTTGAGGAGGGAAGGCGGGGATCGCGCCGAGCTCTTTGATCTTTTGACAGATCTGGGAGATCACTGCGTTGTAGGAGGCTCCGGGTACGATCAAGGATTTGCCGAATGCTCTAGTCTCTCCGGCGATGGCTCCTGCGCGAATGAAGTCCTGCTTGTACTGCTCTTTCATAGTATTTGATACTCTTTGACGATTCTGCCTCCGATCAGATGTTCTTGCAAAATTCTTTCCAAGACAACCGGGGTGCAGGAATGATACCAAATGCCTTCGGGATAAACAACAGCGATGGGGCCATTCGAGCAGATTCTGAGGCAATCGGCCTTCGTGCGCCACAAGTATACTTTTTTTTCGAGATTGATCTCATTGACTCGATTTTTAAGATATTCCCAGGAAATGAGCCCGGAGGCGCTGTCGCAGCATTTTGGAATAGTTGGATCGCAGCACAGGAAAATATGATGTCCCGGCTGCCCAATTTGTAGGGTAGCAGCTGCTTTTTGTAATTTTTCAAGATTCATTTACTTTCTTTTTTGACCAGCCGCGATCTTTCGAGCCATAAGGAATTTTAAACTTGGCTTCTTTGAGCTGCTTTAGAGCATGCGCTTTTTTAGAGTCTGATCTAGCTCTTTTCTTTTTTGCCTGGATTGCACCTTTTGCCATGATTTGTCCTTGGTTTGAAGGCCTATATCTTACTAGAATAGGGAGATAGTTAACAAAGTTTTCCTCGTTCGGTATAAGCCTAAAGAATGAAAACTTTTTTTATTATGCGCTCGTCATGGCGGTCAAAATGCGTCTTTTACCGGTGAATGTTGCTCTGCCATGCATCGTCAGGATGTTGTCCAAAATCAGCACATCTCCTTTTTGCCATGGAAAATAGATGGTATTTTTATCCATGACGTCCATGATGTGATAAAGGTCCTCGCGCGGCACTTTTGTTCCGTCCGCAAAGAACACCTCGTGCAGGAGTGTATTTTTTCGGCTATAGAGGAGTTTGGTGCCCAAATAGCGCCACCAGCCTAAAAATTTCGGGTTGAAATCGAAATGATGGGCTTGATTGAACCATACCATTTCCTGCGTTTCAGGGTGGGAGATCACAGAAGGACAGACCTGTTTGATTTTTATCCAGTCCTTCCGGTTCCATTCAAAAGAGATATCGTGTTCGAGACACTTTTTTTCGACTTCCTGTTTGTCTTCTGTTTCAAAGACATTGATCCAGGATTTGTGGCTTTTATTGACAAAGTTCATGAAACGGCTTTTGTAAGGATAACAGGAAACATAGGTTAGACCCTTTTTGATAAACCGTTTTTTTACATCGGGATCGATATCCTGATAGATTTTTCTGGCATCGCCGATGATCGTTTCTCCATTAGCAGCAGGAGGAGTTTCGCAATAGAAATAGATGTGATCGGGATAGTCTCTGACGTAGGAGAGCTCATTGTGCAATGGAAGCTTGAACGAGGGAGGGGCTTCCGTTGAAGTGTAGACGCCACCTACGACTTTGACTCTCGGGCTGTCGCCGCCGACGTAATTGCAAAATTTACCAAGTTGCAGGGTTTTGATCACGGAAACAAAAGCATGAGCATCTGCTACAGGAAAATTTCGGAGTAGGATCCCTCCGTATTTCAGAAGGTTTTCCCTGATGAACGCGTTGTTATCCTGTAAAAGTTTTAGAAATTCCGCGTGTTCTATATTTTTATCAATAGGCTCAAGGACGAGAGGGAGCTCTGTTTTGTTAATAAATCTGTCGGTGACATTATTCATCTGTAGATCCGTTCAATGCTTTTTTAAGGCCTATAAGCTCTCCAATACCGATTTTTTTTCGGCTGAACATTAAATAGGAAGGTTTGCTTTGGGGATGGAATTTTCCCCAAAATGTATTTAATCCGTTTAGTTGCGTGACATTGCTGGCAATATTGAAGATCGAGCGTGCGATTGGCACAAAGGCTTTATGCAGTCCTCTGATCTCTCCAAGCTTTTGGTTTGCAATGAATCCAACAGAGGCGTAGGAGCTCTTTTCTTTTTCCAGGACCTCCAGCACTGTTGTCATAAGCAATTCCGGAACTCCATTAGGAGCCTCGGGAATGACCATTAAATGATTAATATGCCAGCCATTTTGAGAAATGAGCTGGTTTAATACGATGACCCCGATGATGCGCTCTTCATGCTTTGCGTAGAACCAGCGCTTGCCATGGCGATTAGTAAAGAGATAAACATTGGAAATATGCACTTGAGGGCCTTTGCGCCCCTTTAGCCAGAGGGATTTTACTTCATTAATCGCATCTTCTAAAGTGGGATCTTGGGTAGTATATTCGTGGACAGAGACCCCAGTGCGAATCGCCTGTTTGGTTTTTCTGCGTACCAAGCTGCCGTAGGGACCTGTATTTTTTCTTGGATCATAAGGGTTGTTGAAGACGAGCTCTTCTCCAAATTCAATGATGCTCCCACAAACATTTTCAATCGCCCAATGTGCGTATTCTTGAGAGGCGGCAATGTAAATAGGCCTATAGTCCTTTTCGTCCATAAAACGATGAAATGCTTTTGCCAACGGCTCGATGTCCTGAGCTGAGCAAATAGGATCGCCAAAAACGATTGCGCATTTCATGACTAATCGATAGGCGATAAATCCCTTGATACCCGGATGCTGGAAATTCGTCATGGATGGATCTAAAACAGCATCAGTCGTTGATCCTCCCCAAAGGCGCACCATCTCAACGATGGAAGGATTTTCTCCGTGCTGGTTTCTAGAGGGGATGTCCTTGGATGATGCTAGCGCTTCTATTTCTTCCATCAATGCTTCCGAGTTAGACCCATGCGCAAACTATGTACACGAGCGAAGTGGATCTGTTGTATTTCCTTTTTCGAAATGTACATAATTAAATTTAAATGTCAATTCTTCTGATCAAATAAGCGGGTTTCTTATCTCAAAGCCATGCTTCACAATCTTTTCGAATTTAAAATATTTAATAATATATTTCGATATTATACTATGCAGAAAACGGAGTTAGCATACGGAGATGTTATGGCTATCAAAAAAATAGAAGTGGTCGCTTATTTTAAAGAGATCCCGAACATACATAAGTATTGGGGCTGGTTTCTTTTCATTGGAATTTTACTAATCGCTCTAGGGGCGCTGGCGATAGGCCATGCCAATTGGGCAACGGAATTTACTGTCGTTTTTTTGGGTTTTTTACTCACAGTCGCTGGCGTTTTCCAGGTCCTCAATGGGTTTTATACATTCAAGTGGGCGGGATTTTCCCTCTCTTTGCTTTTGGGATTGTTTTACATCATTGCGGGTGCTTTTTGTATCTTCAAGCCTATCCAGAGTGCATCTGGAATCAGCTTATTGATCGCAGCTCTTCTAATTGTTGGAGGATTGTTTCGCACTATCTCTGCCTTGAATTACCGTTTCGATAAATGGGGCTGGGTCGTGTTTAATGGATTGGTTGCTGTTTTCCTAGGGTTTTTAATCCTTGCAGAGTGGCCGGCCTCAGCGGTCTGGGTGATCGGACTTTTTGTGGGAATTGATCTCGTGTTGATGGGTTGCTATTGGGTCAAGCTGTCCTTGGCCGCTAGAGACAAAAAATAGAAATATGGTAGACTTTCCTTCTGGGAAGGATAGATTTAGTCATATCTATCCTTCCCAGAAGGAAAGCATTGATGATGAAAAAAATTATCCCGTTACTACTAGTGATGCAGTTAGGTTACGCTGAAGACCTCCAAGAGGGGGTTACTTATTCCTATCCATTTTTTTATGATGATTCCGATGCTTTTGAAGATGAGGACGAGCCTAAACAAGCTCAAAGCGCGTCAAAAAAAAAGCAAGCTTCTGTCTATGAAGGCAAGATGGGCAATGCCGATGTTGTTATCGATGTGGGAAACACCGACTTTCCATCCCAATGCCATGCTGAATGGGAAGAAATAAAGAGAAGAAAGGGCGTTCCAAAGGAAGAGAAAAAATCCGAGGATAAAAAAGAAAGTCACGCTCTCAATGTAGAATTTTCATTCAAATGCACGACTCCTTGAAGAAGTTCTTAGAGGGTGTCTACAAAATAAGGTCCAGTCGATTTTGGGGTTCTTTTGAGCCGCTTTTCGATTCTTTTTCCGGGGGTAATATCAACTTCGTATATGGCCCCCGAAAATCGGCCAAAATAATCTCCAAAATCGACGGACCCTTACTTTGTAGACACTCTCTTATCTCTCAAGAATCAAAGTGACAGGTCCATCATTGAGTAAAGACACCTTCATGTCGGCACCAAAAATTCCCGTCTCAACTTTGATGCCGCCTTTGCGCACTTCCTCAATAAATAACTCGTAGAGGTGTTTTGCCATCTCAGGGGGAGCTGCCTGTGTGAATGAGGGTCTCCTGCCATCCTTGCAATCTGCATAGAGTGTAAACTGGGAAATAATCAGAGCAGATCCTTTGCGATCGATTAAGGATTGATTGATTTTGCCCTCAGCATCTCCAAAGATGCGCAGGTGAATGAGCTTTGTTGCAAGCCAAGCGGCCTCGGCCGCAGTGTCCCCGTGCGTGACGCCAACAAAAACCAGGACGCCATCTCCAATTGAACCCACAACCTTGTCATCAACCGCAACGCTTGCCTGAGATACTCGCTGAATGAGAATTTTCATAGGGTTCAGTATAGCACTAGAGCGAAGATTCTGAGAACGATTTTGAATTTTTTCTGAGAAAACACTGGAGAGCACATCCCTGGGTATGGACAAAGTTATCCATTCTAGCTTATTCTATACCAAAAATTATGCGTTGTTTTTAACTTCCTTGCCCTCTGTTTTTCCATACCAGGATTTGCAATGATTAATGCCGAAACTTCACTCTTTGTATCTTCAGAAACGTTTAATGAAAATGCGAATATCAAATCATATGCCCTATTCGAATCGGCAGCACAGGACAGGGAGGCCTTCTGGGCAAAGCAAGCGGAATGCCTGGATTGGTTTTGCCATTGGGACAGAGTTCTTGAGTGGAATCCTCCCTATGCGAAGTGGTATGTAGAAGGGAAGCTCAACGCTTGCTATAACTGCCTGGACCGCCACATGAAAACTTCCGTACGCGAAAAGATTGCGCTTATTTGGGAAGGAGAAAGAGGGGAGGAAAGAGAGATTACTTATGAAGATCTCTATAGAGAGGTCAATAAATTTAGCAACGTACTTAAGAGTTTTGGCATCAAAAAAGGCGATAAAGTCGCGATCTACCTTCCAATGGTGCCAGAAGCTGTTATCGCGATGCTCAGTTGCGCTCGTATTGGCGCCGTTCATACCGTGATTTTTGCAGGATTTTCCTCTGATTCCCTAAGGGACAGAATCTTAGACGCAGAGGCTAAACTGCTCATTACTGCCGATGGGGGATTCCGCAAGGGTAAAATTGTCCCTTTAAAAGAGACCGCTGATTTAGCGCTTGAGAGCATTAGCTCCGCTTGCAATGTGATTGTACTGAAGCACTCTGGCCATCCTATTCCCATGCAAAGTCAAAGAGATCATTGGTATCATGAACTGATGCTAAATGCCGCTCCTCAGTGTCCTCCTGAGGTCATGGATGCTGAAGATGAGCTCTTTATTCTTTACACTTCCGGCACTACGGGAAAACCCAAAGGCATTGTCCATACGACAGGCGGCTACATGGTGGGAACTACGATGACCACAAGGTGGGTGTTTGATATTAAGCCGTCAGATGTCTATTGGTGCACTGCGGACATCGGATGGATCACAGGGCATAGTTATGTCGTCTACGGCCCTCTTGCAAACGGAATGACCCAGCTGCTTTATGAAGGAGCCCCTGATTTTCCCGAGCGCGATAGGTTTTGGAAACTGATCGAAAAATATGGCGTAACGATTCTCTATACAGCGCCTACAGCCATCCGCACATTTATGAAATGGGGAGAAGAGTGGCCACAGCGTTGCAATCTTTCCTCACTGCGCCTCTTAGGATCTGTTGGCGAACCCATAAACCCTGAAGCATGGATGTGGTATCATCAGCACATTGGACAAGGAGAATGCCCCATTGTCGACACTTGGTGGCAAACAGAAACGGGAAGTATCATGATAGCGCCCATTCCCGGTCTGACCCCTTTGAAACCGGGAAGCGCTACGAAAGCGATGCCGGGCATTGACATCGCTATTGTAGACGACCATGGCAACGCCCAGGCTTCCGGATACCTCATGATCACATCTCCATGGCCATCCATGTTGCGAGGAATTCACAAAGACCCTGTTCGCTACGAAGACACTTATTGGAAAAAAGGGACAAGGGGCCATTATTTCACAGGGGATGGAGCTAAACAAGATGATGATGGCTACTTTTGGCTAAATGGTAGAGTAGATGATGTCATCAACGTCTCAGGGCACCGCCTAGGCACTATGGAAATTGAAAGCGCTCTTGTGGATTGTCAAAGTGTGGCAGAGGCTGCGGTCATAGCCATTTCTCATCCGGTGAAAGGACAGGCAATTGTTGCCTTCGTTTCCCTCAAAGAAGGCATAGAACAGCATCAGAATTTAGAAAATGATCTGAAGGAACATGTCGTCAGGAAAATCGGCGCGCTCGCACGACCTGAGAGGATCATTTTTATTTGCGACCTCCCAAAAACTAGAAGCGGGAAAATTATGAGGCGGCTCCTCCGAGACATTGCCGAAGGGCGCGTTGTAGGCGATCAGACCACTTTATCCGACCCGTCCGTCATTCAAGAGATTAAGGGAAAATATCAAGAAGACTAGGGAGCATTCTCAAAATTAGGATATAATCTTTTTGAGAAATTCCTTTTGACAATCATCAGAGGTGCAGCTATTTTTTTACAAAAATAACGGCCTAAGAGATGTCAATATGGTCCGGTTATTGGTTTAAACGATTCGACCCTTATAAAGTACTAGATCACTCAATGCAATTTTCGATGGATTTTGACTCTATTTCTCCACACATTAACTCACCCTATAGCTTCATGAGGATAACATGATGAAACCGATTCGAACCTTATTGCTCCTGACAGTTTCCACTCTAAGTTGCCATCTAAGCCTTGCCGCGGTAGACCAGCTGGAAAAACAAGAACTGGAAAGAATCTACATAGCCCACTCTTTGGAACCCTCAGATATCAACGAACATTTGCCCCAGCTAAGACAGCTTGCCAGCGAATGCTCAAGCGCCGTTGAAATCGGCATTAGGTCAATGGTATCGACATGGGGGATTTTGCAAGGATTGGCAGAGAGCGAAAGTCCATCTTGTTCTTACATAGGAATAGATTTGTCCCTTCCACCTTGGTACAGCCTGCAAAGGGCGAAAGAGCTCGCTGAGTCACAAGGGATCTCATTTCAATTCTGGATGGGCAATGACATGACGATGGACCTTCATCCTGTGGATTTGCTTTTTATTGATTCTCTGCACACCTATTGCCACCTGACCTATGAGCTGGAAAAATTTTCTCCTAAGGTCCGCAAATACATCGCGATGCATGACACGAGCGCTCCCTGGGGACTGGTAGATGATGACCAGTATCACGGAGATTACTCCGAATATGATCCCTCTTACGACCGAACAAAACGGGGTCTCTGGCCTGCGGTCTACGATTTTTTACAGAGACATCCTGAGTGGACCTTGTACAAGCGTCTCTTCAACAATCACGGCTTTACAGTTCTTAAGCGTGTAGAAGAGAGCGATTCAAGTAACTAGAACTTTTCAAAAGGTCCCATCTGACGAACACCGTCAGATGGGAATTGATTTCTCCTTACATTCTCCGGTAGTTAAAAAGCTCTCCGTAAATAGCCCGAACCTCATCGATAACGCCCTGTTCATCGACGATGGTTACCCGCTTTCCATGCCCTGCGACTTCTTTTGCCACAGCTAGCTTTGGAGATGCATAAATAATCTTCACGGGACAGTTGGGCTTGTAAGAGACATCTTCAAAGACGTATTCATCAAGATCTTGCTCGATGAGCTGCAGTGCCAAATAACGCGCATGCTGGTCATTGACCTCATCTGTAGCTCGAAACGTCAACGGTTCGATGTTGATGAGATCTGCATAATCCGCAAGAGCGCGGTTGTCCCGTACGAAACAAGGACCGCCAAATCCGTATCCGGGCATAAGATACTTTGATCCGACCCGGCTATCGCAGCCAACAGCCCTTAAGATATCATATTTGTCAGCTCCCGGAGTTTCATTGGCGATGTCACCAACAAGGTTGGCAAAAGCAATCTTACTGGTCACGAAGCAATTGAGAGCCAATTTGGCAATTTCTGCACTTTCTACCGACATCCGCGCAATATGCGGTTCATTCTTGCAGAAACTACGGTGAAGGCTTTCAATCAAATCTCCAGCTTCTTTCGATCCTTCACCGATAAGGATCATATCGGGAGTGACAAGCCCTTTATTGATCTCTCCCTGCGCAATAAAAGGAGGATTATAGCTCAGAGTGATGTTGGTGCAATCAGAGAGCAAAGCCTTAGCGGTATTGCGGATGTATCCCGGGAACAAGGTGCAATGGATCACAAGGTGCTTGTTTGCCAACTTTTGAGCATTGATCTCTCTTAGAAGGTCATTCAGCGCCTCAAAATTATACCCTTCCGTACCTATTGTCGTAGAAACGACAATCAGATAAATATCCGCAAAATCGAGCCCCTCTTCAAGAGAGGTCGTCGCCTGGAAATTTTGACTCTCTCGAAGCATCTCATTGATGCCGGGCTCTCCCACAGACAATGTCTTTGTGTTCAGAAGATCTATGTACCCGGGACTGACGTCGACGCCAAGGACATGATGCCCAGCATTTGCCAAATTTAATGCGTAGCACAGACCTAATCGCCCCACTCCAAAGACAGTAATATTCTCAGATAGCAAGGGAGCTGTGGCCCCTAAAAAGAAAAACACGACGAATCGAAATAGCTTAGTCATTTGCGTTTACTCCTGGTTTGAAAATTCACTCGAGATTCAGCATTCTACAAAAAACCATTTAATGGAGTAGAGGATTTTTTAGAACATCCGAGGTCTCTGCTATTCCTCCGCAAACCAATTCGTTGACCAGTTGTTATGTAGATAGCTTTCATATTCTCCAGGCTGGAGAAAGGCTCGATGATTTTTATACCAGGGCAGATGAAGGCAAGTATAGTCTCCAGCTACCCGAATGGGACGTTCGTTGCAAAACTTTTTATTGATCAAACAGAAGGTCGTGTCCACGGGAGCAGAATATAATTCCATATGTTGGCATGGAGGGTAATTTAATCTTTCCTGCCAAAATTTAATTTCCCAATCAATAATTGTGTAGCCTTCATGATACACATCCGTTCTCATATCATCGGAATCAATGGAAAGGGCAAAGCCCACACGGCCTGATTCAAAGTAATTCGAAATGTCAATGAAATCGGAAATAAAGTTATCCGGCAAGTTGTCGTTAAACTGCAAATCAGGGTCAGTCAAAATGTAAATGTCGCCGAGTAATTTTTGTATGGCTTCGTGTTCATATATTCGATAGCCATAATTGTCATTCATCTTGATGAGCGTATAGTTGAACTCATCGTGATAATAATCCAGGAGTGGGGGGAAGGTGCTGTTGTTGTCTATGACGATAATGTCTGATGTGTATTTTTTTAGTTGATTGACCATGTTTCGAATATAGGAGACCAGGTTGTATCCGATGATTACAGCCGGAACGTTCTTTTTAATCAGGCCTTCGGTTTTCATCGGTTTGAACAGAATCGAAGCAAAGGGATTGCGCTCGAGATATCCGCATAGATCACTGGTCGGGCAATTCGTTTCAAAGTGCTTAAACAGGTAGTCGAAATCTCTTATCTTGTGGGATTCCCACCAATCAAGATGGAAGGATACGTAGGCTGCGCAGTTATTGTGGTAGCAAAAATATAGGATGTCTTCGATGATGTCTTCCTCTCCGCCTTCAATATCACACTTAATAAAGGAAACTGTTTTGGAATCGACCTTGTAATTTGCATAAACATAGTCGCAGAGGAGTTGTTTCAGTGTAATTGGACGTACAAGGTAATCTTGCACATTTGTTGTTTGATTTTTAATGCACGAGATCGATTCGTTAAGCTTGTTTCCCCTAGGCCCAAAAATAACACGTTTAGAGGTTGCCGCTAAAGGACGATTGCAAATATCGACATTTGTACACTCGGACGCTTGTAAATTTTTTTCGAGGCAAGTGAGGGATATTCTATCGCATTCGACTGAAATGACATGTTGAAAATTTTTCGAAAGCCAGATGGAAGTTGTTCCAATCCACGCCCCAATGTCGATGGCAACACCGTTTAAATCCTTGACCTGGTCCAATACTTCAAATCGTTCATTATCCCAGTTTTGAAAGACTTGAGATGTAAAATAATCTGTCTCATCATCAAATTTTGCAAATTTGTGGGTAACGCCTTTTTTTAAAACAGTAATCAAGTCGCTGTCTTGGGAGAAAGCGCATGTCGCAACCAATGTCAATCCCACTAAAATCATAAAAGTTTTGCGAAGAAGCATCACAGCATCCTTTTGTTTTTTATACAGTCTAGATGTTTGTGCTCTCTTTCTGTACTTTTTTTCAAGATATTCCAATCGCCTGGTTCTCTTTCATCGAAATAGGACTGTCTTTTGAGGCCGCCCGCTTTACCCTGTTTGAACTTGAAGATAACTCAATTTAGTTCTAGTATGCACTCCCTGAGTTTTCAACTGGGTGTTGTTGACTGGACACGCATCTAATTTGCATTTTTTCCTACTTCAAAAGGTCCTCTTTCATGGTCTGCAAAATTGCCTATTTTTTGTGTGCCATTTTCAGCTTTATGCATTCGAGTGCACTAGCTGAGGTTCTTTTAGAAAGGCCGATTGTCGTCGTCATTCCCTCCTATAACAATAAGGAATGGTATAGACGTAATCTGGATTCCGTAACCATGCAGAATTATTGCAACTTTCATGTCATTTATATTGATGATTGCTCTACAGACGGGACAGGCGACTTAGTGCAGGAGTACATCAGAGAAAATCACTTGGAGGAACAATTTACATTCCTTCAAAACGAAAAAAATAGGGGAGCTCTCGCAAATCATTACATGGCTATTTGGATGTGTGAACCCTCTGATATTATCGTTAATTTAGATGGGGATGACTGGCTAGCTCATGAAGAGGTATTCCAAACATTAAATGAGGTCTACTCAGATCCAAACGTGTGGATGACCTATGGGCAATATATGACCTATCCAGAAGGAACTAAGGGGCATTGCTATGCATTGCCACATGAAGTTATCCAACGCAGCGGATTTAGACAATATCCTTGGGTAACCAGTCATCTGCGTTCCTTTTATGCGGGACTATTCCAAAAAATTAAGGTCGATGACTTACATTATGAAGGTCAATTCTATCCTGTCGCATGTGATTTAGCAATGATGCTCCCCATGCTGGAGATGTCAGGTTGGCATAGTCGATTCGTCCCGGATGTGCTTTATGTTTACAATCAAGGGTCTCCCTTGAATGACTTTGCTCTCCGTCGGGAATTACAATTTAACTGTGCCTGCGCGATCCTAGGTCAGCGATGCTATGAGCCGCTCGAGGCCCTTTTCGAATGAGCTGATGCCGCTTGGGCATAAGTGCGGCAGGGCATCGTTTTTTTATTTTTTTTAGGTGAAATCCTTCTTTTCCGTATATGAACTCTTTGATAAAAGAGTAGGTTCAAAAAAAAGTGAGGGGAACGATGTTAAGAAATTCTCTAAAACGTGCGACATGTATGATTTCATTGAGCGCCAGTTTGATTTTGGGAATCGCAAATGCAGCCGCTGAAGAAGCGCCGCCCCCAAACCAGGATGTCGATCGATCCTACATCACTTGCGAGTTGCTTGGAGGACTCGGAAACCAGTTCTTTGAGATAGCAACCACACTTGCTCACGCTTGGGACCATGGCGCAATCCCTGTTTTTCCGGATCTATATAGACACCAATACAAATTAAATGAGCACCGCCAGTCCGTATTTTTTCGAATAGATGCCTCTGATACTCCGCGCCCCTACTCAACCGCATATTTCGATATGAATTGGTGCAGCACAACTGAAATTCCTTATGTAAAAGACCAGAGAATCATTGGATATTTCCAGATATGGAATCGCTTTCATCACTACAGGGACAAACTTCTAGAATTGTTTGCGCCCTCTGAGTCCGTTCTGAGCTATTTGAATAAAAAATACAGCGAGCTTCTTTCTCATCCCAATACAGTATCGGTCCACGTGCGGACAGCCAACCTCGCCAAACACCTTGAATTGATCCACTATTTTGTGGGAATGGAATACTACAAGAAAGCGATGGAGTATTTTCCCGAAGACACCCTTTTTGTCGTCTTTTCCGATAGGATCAATTGGTGCAAAGTGCACTTTTCAAAACTGGGTAAGAACTTTGTTTTTATAGATGGAAATGACGAGGTGCACGACTTCTTTCTCATGTCGATGATGAAACACCACATTATCCCAAACTCGACATTTTCCTGGTGGGCATCCTACCTGAATAAAAATCCGGATAAAATCACGATCGTTCCCAGGTACTGGCAGCACCCAGATCTCTTCGCCTACCCAAAAGGGCAGCCCAACGATTTCTATATGCCCGATTGGATCATGGTCTCCCCAAATTACTATGAACCCTACCCCGATGACATGACATTCTATGACGCCCCTCCTTGGGATGGGAATTAGGAAAAAAAGCAATTGAATTTGGGTTTGCAATATGGATAGGCGGGTACTTCTTTCTCTCCTTTCTTTTGGATCATTGCAAGGTTACTGGTACCTAGTTGATAAAGTTTTTTGCATTTTATCCTACTTCAGGAAGTCTTCATTCATGGTCTACAAAATTGCCTATTTCTTGTGTGCCATTCTCAGCCTTAATCACTCGATCGCACTAGCTGAGGTTTTGCCAGAAAGGCCGATTGTCGTTGTCATTCCTTCCTATAACAACAAAGATTTGTACAAAATTAACCTCGATTCCGTGGCCTTGCAAAATTATCGCAATTTCCGCGTCATTTACATTGATGACTGCTCCACAGACGGGACAGGCGACTTAGTCTGGGAGTACATCAGAGAAAATCAATTGGAGGAGCGATTTACACTTCTTCAGAACAAACAAAATCAGGGAGGTCTCGCAAACTATTACATGGCGGCTTGGATGTGTGAACCCTCTGATATCATCGTTAATTTGGATGGGGATGACTGGCTAGCTCATGAAGAAGTTCTCCAAACATTAAACGAGGTCTATTCAGATCCCGACGTATGGATGACCTACGGGCAGTATGTCTCCTATCCAGAAGGATATGAGGGTCACTGTGAAGCGTTGCCAGATGAAGTAATTCAAGCCAACGGATATAGACAATATCCTTGGGTAACTAGTCATCTGCGCTCTTATTATGCAGGGTTATTTCAAAAAATTAAAGTCGAAGACTTACTTTATGGGGGGCAATTTTATCCGGTCGCTTGGGATTTAGCTATGATGCTCCCCATGCTGGAAATGTCAGGTTGGCATAGTCGATTTATCCCGCATGTGCTTTACGTGTACAACGAAGATTCCCCCCTGAATGACTTTTTACTCCGCCGTGAATTTCAGCTTCACTGTGCCTGTGTGATTCTAGGTAAACAATGCTATGAGCCCATCGAGAACCTCTTTGATTGAGGGAATGCCTTATTTCCAAGCTTGCTAGATAAAATTTTTCTTCTCCACATATGAACTCTTTGATAAAAGTGTTGGTTTGAAAAAATAAGAGGGGACAATGGCGCGAGTTTCTCTACAAAGTGCTAGATCCGTGATTAAATGGGGCGCCTGTCTGATTTTGGCACTAGCGAATGTAGCCGCAGATGAAAGGTCCACCCTGAGCGAGGATGTCGATCCTCCCTATGTCACTTGCGAGATCGTTGGAGGACTGGGAAACCAGTTCTATGAAATTGCAACTACCCTTGCTCACGCTTGGGACCATGGCGCGATCCCCGTTTTTCCGGATCTACATCGAGAACAATACAAATTGAACGAGCACCGAAAGTCCGTATTCTTTCGCATAAACGCCTCTGAAAGTCCCCGCCCATTTACATCATTTTATCACGATCCCCTCTGGTGCAGTACAAAGGAAATCCCCTTTGCAAGGGACCAGAGAATACTCGGATATTTCCAGATATGGAATCGCTTTCATCACTATAGGGACAGGCTTTTAGAATTGTTTGCCCCCTCTGAGTCCGTTCTGAGCTATTTGAATGAAAAGTACAGCGATCTTCTTTCTCACCCGAATACAGTATCGGTCCACGTGCGGACAGCCAACCTCGCCAAACACCTTGAATTGATCCACTATTTTGTGGGAATGGAATACTACAAGAAAGCGATGGAGTATTTTCCCGAAGACACCCTTTTTGTCGTTTTTTCCGATAGGATCAATTGGTGCAAAGTGCACTTTCCAAAACTGGGTAAGAATTTTGTCTTTATTGATGGGAATGACGAGGTGCATGACTTCTTTCTCATGTCGATGATGAAACATCACATTATCCCAAATTCGACATTTTCCTGGTGGGCTTCTTATCTGAATAAAAATCCCGGTAAAATTACGATCGTTCCTGAATACTGGCAGCACCCTGATCTTTTCGCCTACCCACAGGGGCAGCCCAACGATTTCTATATGCCCGATTGGATCATGGTCTCCCCAAATTATTATGAACCCTATCCATCAGATATGACGTGGTATGATCCACCCCCTTGGGATGGGAATTAGGAAAAAAAGCAATTGAATTTGGGTTTACAATATGAATAAGTGCGTTTTTCTTCTCATTCTTTCTTTCGGGTCATTGCAAGGTAATGTAATGCAAGACCTTATAGCATCGAATGTTCCTCTTAGAGAAGACGGAAAAATGGATATCCCTCAAAATATCAAACACATCAAATTGGATATCGGTTTATCCTATAACGCACCTATTTCTCAATATTGGCTGTCTCATGAAAAGGATTTGCTTGTTTTTGGATTCGAGCCTGATCTTAGCTCGGTTAATAGCATCCTGGAAGGCGCTTCTAAACGGAATATATCCCACGGGGACCCTCTGGATCTGAAATATGTGGGAAAGAGCTTTTTCCTGATTCCATGCGCTTTAGGGCTACAATCGGGGTCTATGCAGAGCTTTTATAAGACTAAGGTAGACTGCGGTTGTTCCAGTCTGTATCCCCCAAAATATCTCGAGATTGCTGAAGTCGTAGAAGTACCCGTTTTCCGTTTATCTGATTTTTTTGAATTGTTTCCTTTTGATACCCACCCTGTCGTGGATTATATAAAAATAGACGCGCAAGGGTCTGATTTGGACATAGTTAAAGGTGGAGGGCGATACCTTGAAGAAAGAGTCATCTACATCACCATTGAAGCTGAAGACTACCACTATGAAAATACAACCAACTCAGAAGGTGAGATTGATGATTATATGAAGAAAATCGGATTCGAACGCTTTTATTCACATGAAACAAGTGATCCTACTTATTTCAACCCTAGATTTTTAGATTATGTCCAGAAACATGAAGTGAAAATATTTCAAAAAGGCTAAGAAATGGTTCTAAGATTATCCTCCAAAAAGAAAATCAAAGCTCTTCTGCTTTTCGGTTGCTTGATTACGGCCTCTTTAACTTATTGCTGCTTACAAAAGAGCGGTCCAACCTCAACAGGCCATTCCATTGATGTGGTAAAGCAATACTGGGACAACCGTCCCTGCAATATTCGCCATAGTAATGCTGAATTTTGCTCCAAAGAATATTTTGATGAAGTGGAGAAACGCAAATACTTTGTAGAGCCTCACATTCCCTCCTTTGCAGAATTTGCAAAATGGAAAGACAAAGAGGTGCTTGAACTAGGCTGTGGGATTGGAACCGACTCGATCAATTTTGCAAGAGCTGGGGCTAAGTTGACCGTGCTCGAACTTTCAGAAAAAAGCCTGGAGATTACGAAGAAACGGTTTGAGGCTTACGGATTGGAAGCCAATTTCGTTCTAGGGAGCGGTGAGGAGCTCTCAAGCTATTTCCCCGATAGAAAATTCGACCTCGTCTACTCCTTTGGGGTGATCCACCATACACCTAATCCACCTGCTGTAATCAGAGAGATTGAAAAAGTGATCAAACCCGGAGGGGAATTGCGCATCATGCTGTATTCGAAGTTGAGCACAAAGAACTTTATGATTCTTTTAGGGCTTGCTCAACCCGAAGCGCAAGCGGACTGCCCTATCGCTTTTACCTATACAAAAAAGGATATCTTAGACCTGTTATCTTCCTTTACTGTGTTTGACTGCCACAAAGACCATATCTTTCCCTATAAAATTCCCGAGTATAGGCAGTATAAATACGTGAAAAAATTTCCATGGAATATCATGCCGCATTCTCTCTTTCGATGGATGGAGCAATCTTTAGGATGGCACTACCTCATTAAGGCTAAATATGAAGGGCATTCAAGTGTAGAGTCCCTCTAATACCCTGTTAGAAAAAGGAAACCTATTATGGGGAAAACACTCAACTTTTTATTTACTGCCCTGGTTTTACATGCAGTTGTTATACGACAAGCGGGCTTTTCGGACGAACTATCATCTAAAGGTGAAATCATCACAAATCCATCCAGATCTGATGGTTTCGGCGCTCAGTTTCAGGGGCTCATCTATTCTGTCATTTATGCCGAATTGAATGGCAAGGAATTTTTGTACACTCCATTCAGAAGCATGGAGCACAATTATGACGATGATCCGCATTTTCTTGAGCGAAAAGAGCAGCTCATCAACTTTATTGGCAATTTTGAAATTAACGAGAATTTGGACATTCAACCACCGTCTCATCGCACTTATTACGAATTCTTCGAAAATAATTTACCCCTGTGTGTTAGCAGCAACTCCTTAAAAAAGATCAAAAAAGTATTCAGGCAAAACAAGAACAAAAGTGATTACTTTGATGATGATCATTTAAGCATTGCAATCCACGTTAGAAGACCGAACTCACATGACAATCGCACTCAGGGCCCCGATATCCCTGATGAAGTCTATGCAAAGATTATCAAATTTTTACGGTGCTCATATGCATCACAGAATCCCCTTTTTCATATCTATTCTCAAGGGGATGTCGGTTCTTTTGAGGAACGATTTGGCTCCAGCGACACGGTTCTTCATATTAACGAATCGGTAGAAGAGACGTTTTCCTCAATGGTGCTAGCTGATGTGTTGGTGACAACTGTTAGTTCGTTGAGCTATGTTGCAGGTATTTTGTCGGAAGGAACGGTGTATTACATCCCTTTCTGGCATCCTCCTCTCCCCACATGGACAGTCTTAAACATGAATTAAGCAAAGTACTCATCCCGCTTTTTCCAGCCTTTGGTAGGGCTTTTTACTTCGAATGTAGCGATCCATCTCATTTTGAAGGTCATTATTCACTTTACCATCACCGATTGGATTGATCATATTGTAGACATAATTAGGTTCGGAGATAAAGGCGTGCCTTTCAGCTGCCATTTCCAGAATGGGGTACATAATCGCCATGTCGCAAGTCGCGGCAAAAAATTTCCCTTCATAGAGCAAATCTTCGAGGGCGATCTTCTTAAAGATCCAGGCGTAATACGTACGTAGGTGAGAGGGGCATTTAAATTGTCTGACTTTACCCGAAGTAATCAACTCGGGAGGAACGGCCTCGCACCATGTCGCTGCCCATTGGGGATATTCCATCAGATTGCCATGGGTCATCCATATCTCGCCAGACGTGTAAACTTCGTTTACTCTTCTTAAGACACCCTCGTCCAAAAGCCAGTCATCACCATCGAGTGTGAGGACAATTTTATGGTCCGGGCAGCTAGACGTTGCTCGATAGAGATTTGCGAGAGCTCCACACCTGGATGTGTTGTTTACGAGAGTAAAAAAAACATCTTCTCGGTTGACCTCTTCCTTGAATTTTACAACGACCTCCTCGATATCTGTGGAAAAACTATCATCGAAGAAAATAACGCGAAAGGAATCAGGCCTTTTTGATTTCGCAAATTCTTCAACTTTTTCTCCTGTGCCATCGGTGGAGCAATCATTGATATAGATAATCCGGTACTTACTGTATTTTTGGTCCATGGCTGAGCTGAGATTTTTGTCATACCACTGTGTGTTATTATAAGAGGGGATGATAATGACCATTTCCTTCTCTTCTATCTCGTCTGAGAAAAGAAAACTGCCAAAAAGGCAGTAAAATAGGAATAATAGCTTTCTCATAGTGGGCATTTCTCTAACTTTTGGTAAGGCTTCATTTTCCGAATATGTCTATCCAAGTCTTGTTGAAGGCCCTGATTTACTTTCCCGTCATTAATTGGATTTATCATGTTGTACACATAATTTATTTCAGACAGAAATGCGTGTCTATCCCCTGCCATCTCCAAGATGGGATACATGATCGCCATGTCCCAGGTCATTGGATAAAATTTCCCATCGTACAGCAAATCTTCAAGAGCAATTTTCTTAAAAATCCAAGCATAAAACGTGCGTAGGTGGGAGGGGCATTTAAATTGCCTGACCTTACCCAATGCAACCAGATCAGGGGGAACAGGCTCACACCAGTCGACTGCGCCATGAGGGTATTCGATGAGTCTCCCGTGGGTCATCCACACCTCTCCTGAGGCATAAGCATTGTCTACTCTTTTTAGGACTAGATTATCCAATAACCAGTCATCCCCATCTAAAGTGACGACAATCTCATGATCTGGGCAACTATAAATGGCTCGATAGAGGTTCTCAAGTGCTCCGCATCGGGAGGTGTTGTTTACGAGCGTGAAGAAAACGGTTTCGCGATTGACCTCTTCCCTAAATTTTGCAGCGATCTCATTAACGTCTGTTGAAAAACTGCCGTCGAAGGAAATAACGCGAAAGGAACCGGGCATTAATGATTTCGCAAACTCTTCAACTTTTTCTCCTGTCCGATCGGTAGAGCAATCATTGATATAGAGGATGCTGAAATGATCGTACTCTTGGTCTATGACTGAGATCAGATTCTTGTAGTACCATGCCTCATTATTATAAGAGGGGATGATAACGACCATCTCTCTCTCTTCAGAGGAGAGGAAATTCACGAACATGAAGCTCAACACCAATAGCATTCTTTTGATGGCCATAGTCAGTTTCTCATCTCAGCATGATTTTTATCCAAGCAAAGCAATTTTTGGGGGTAATTATAATGTCTGCCTTCGGGAAAGCAATAAGACGGAGACAAAATCACTGTTGGCTTATGATCAATGCAATACCTGTTCCAGTGGCTTTCGTCATGCCAGATTGCAATGATTCCATGACTTAGGTCGTCATAAATCCGGCTCGTGGTCTCAGCGATGATTTTAAAAAACTCTTCTCTTGATCCTCCAAAAATTCCTCCTGCAAAATAGTATTCTCCCTCATCGGGGTAGACGCAGGCCAGTGAGTCGGGGTCGGTTTCGTACGTGCCTCGTGTTCCGATATAGCCAACATGCAATGTTGCAACCCGGTCTCCGAAAATCTCGGTCCCAACAGTGTCAACAAAGAGCATATCAGCATCGACGGCATAAAGGTAGTCCTGCGATGAGAAGAGCTCTTTATGTTGATTATAGACGTCGTTGCGCATCATTGTATCATAGGGCCATCCCATTCTTGATTGAAAAACACGAACAACATCATCACCTTCTGAAATCGTCCCATCAGTGAACACAAAATAGGTCACTTCCTGATCCGTACAGAAATGTTTTCTTGCCGACTCAATCAATGGATCGACAAATCGATCGTATTTCCCTGTGGCTACTATAAGCAGGCCCACCTTGGCAGCGAGCAGATCACCAATTGCTGTAATGAAAACCATGACTAAAGCAAATGCCATTTTGCATCTCATCTTGCACCTCAACTTTGAAAGTTTAAAAAGTCTATTTTTACGTCCGCGGCAAGACAAAAGTCAATCTTTTATTCAGGTGATTTTTTTCAAAGCTAAAGGATTGGATTGCGCAACTAAATGTCCCTCAAGGACTCGCAGGGGATTAAGTTCCGTTTCCTAGACTGCATCGAATGGGGAGACTAATCGGCAAAAACTTCATTAAGCATGCACCGGAGAAATGATGCGATTTTTGGGTATATGCGGGTAAAATACGGGTTTCCCGCCCGGCGACCAAATTTAGAGACAACTTGGGTATAGAAGGTAGGTGAATATTCTCTATCTTGAAGCGTCGAAGTAGAACTCATAGTGGGCTGGGGCTGTATTTGGGGGGATTTCAGTGGTGCTGTAGAGAACGCGGTGGTCAAAATAGGCGGTCGGGGAGAGTCCCTCTTGCCAGGCGAGAATTGTCATGATCACCTCTTCGCTGCCAAAATAATTGAAATGGTCAATATCTTTGGTCGCATAATCCCACTCATAAAATAGTGCTGCGATTTTCGGATGGGTAAAATTAAGCCCGATGATGAAGCCGGGCAACCAGGGGATCGTGTTTACATCTCTTTTTAAATAGGTTAAATGTTGGTGGTGTCCAAGATAGGGACATCTACCTTCGTTTGAGTATAGGAGATAGTAGCCTGTGTTTTCAATAGATTCAAATACGGAATCTAAGTTCGTTAGGGGATGGATCGAAGTGTCAAGATGAAGGATTTTTGTAAAACCCATTCTAAGAGCTTCTTTGATGAATTCATTTTTCCATACGCCAAAAAAGGGACAGAACTGAAGGCCGCCCTTCGATAGATTGGGGAAGCCGCCAATGCGGATCATCACTGTTCCGCTAAATTCTCGTTCTCTTAATTCTTCGACAATGTTGCGCAATTTTCTGGGATAGGAGCCGTTGTAAGACGCGTAGATTAGAATACAGCGATCTTTTGTTTTTTCTGTGACATTCATTTTATGGATTTCAAAAACAGGTGCTTCCCCGTTTGGGCCAACCAATTTGAAATTACGCCTTTGTTCCAATCGGTCATTTAAACTCCCACGACCTGAGGGATGGTAGGATTCCCAGGTGGTGCGTAAACGGTCTAAATAAGGGCGATCCGCATTTCGAAGATACGATTCAATCATGCGGTAGTCTTCTAAGGTTGGGTTGGTCACGTCTGAGAGTGAGTTCCAAAGACGGTCGAGTTCTGGATCAGTGTAAGACCATGCAAGCCGAAAACTGAAAATCAGCAACAAAATGAAGAATCTCATGACCTAGGATGGTCTCACAGATCCTCCAGATTGTCAACTATTCAAAATCGTTCCCCGTTCAATGATATACATTAAGCAGGGCAAAATCATTGAACTACATGTTCGCGATGTTTCCATGGGAGAGCTTTTGATTATGGAAAAGGTTGTATTGGGGAGATTTACCATTTTCGTCAGATCAAGGGATCGCAATGAAAGATCTTGTTTATCTCATTTGTCACAAGATGGGGCAATCGTTTGAACCTTCGACGAAAAGCATGGGAAAGAGGTTAGGGCAGGATCAGGCCTGCATCATCGACTCATCCAAGGCTCGAACGCAACTGGGATGGAGCTGTTCGATTCCATACAACAAAGGTACGGGCAACCCCTTGACTGAATTGAAAACGACTATGAAGAGATCATCAAACACCCACTCCACTGTATCCACAAGGAATAGGGAACCTTGAACCTATCCTAATAAAATTTTTCGTCGATTTTTGGGATTATTTTGGCCAATCTTCGATCCAAATGTGAGGAGTAATATCAACTGGAACCTCTACCCAGGACTGGTATAAAGAATGGGGCAACGTCAGTGGCGGTATAGGTTCAAGAACTTTTAGAATAAATTCACTTTCTTCTTTTTCAATTTTTTCCCATTCTTCCTTGTGACCGGTAGAATGCAGATAAAGCGGTCTTGCAAAAATATAAAGGTTTTGAGCATCGATTACGTTTTGTTTGGCCCAAGTTGCTATTGATGCAGGATTGAAAGGGGCGCTCCTAGTGTATCTGTATTCGGGTCCTTTAACACTAGCAAGGTTCCACCCAGCCATTTCATCTGAATCCTGAATCATGACCCATGTGTCTTGATTGGGGCATGCATGCATTACAAGACTATGGTCGACTTGGCCCCCATAGGGCGAATAATTCTCTGGCCAAATATAGATTGGGTGTGCACCCCATACATGGATGATCATATTGTTTAGATCATCGAGTTTCCAGAACAATCCGCAAGGAAAGCAGTTGGTTTGTCCGTTAACGAATATTTCTAGGTGTGAAGGATGGCAATATTGCATCCCAAGGCCTATCAGATCTCTAGGAGATATTCCATTTTTTTGAATGGTTTCGTCACGCAGAATTTTTCCCATTGAATCAAGGGCATTTTCTCGAAGATCTAAGGTATTGAAAAGTATCGTTCTATAGCCTAGCTCCACTTTCTTCAAAATTGTTTCAAAGCATTGATTCGAAAGAAGAAGATCCGGGGCAAGAAAAATAAGGGCTGCGCCGATTTGTCCAGCATCAGCAATCGCCTGATCGTGACACTGTTTCATTTTATGATGGCGGTGAACTCCTGGATTTGGGTAAGAGATCTCAACGAAATCTACCTTGGCCGTTTCGTGGAGTTTAATCATACTGGGATGGGCCTGCATATATTCCCAGTCTCCTTTTGTGGTAAAAATTCGATAACGAATAGAGCATGCACTCAGACACCCCAAATTGCGAGGACACAGTTGCAAGGGAAGCGCCCAATCTAAAAACAGATTCGTATATTCACGGCCCCAGACGACATTAATGAGGTCGATGGGCGGCGTATTTGCCTGAACTGAATCTGAAAACATCACTCCGCAAATCCCGATTAAAAAAAACTGCACCCTTGTGATGATCGATTTCATAGTTGTATATGTCCTTTATTAATTCAAAAAAGATAAATGAGTGATCACCTTGATAATCTGTGTACCTGATTCAGCTTTAGGGTATTCATTGAAACGGTCGAGATAGTTTCTTTTCGTTTGTTTATGAAGGGGAGAGATAAAGTCTATGTAGGCCATGCTGGATCCTGTATTTTGGAGAAAAGCTGTTTTGCCTTCATCAGTTGGGAATGGGCAATTTCATCTGAATAGGAGAATGTACGCCTCTCTTTGCCAATTTTGGTGAAGACATTGAGAAGAATACAACACCATTTCATTTGTATGGAAGGGTAAAGAAAATGAATCCTTCGTAGGCAGGACTCAGGATCGGATGTAACAGAGGAGAATGCTTTTGCAAACAGTGGAAAGTAATGTTCCGGCAGTGGAATTTTGGGTTGGCAAAAAAGATCGCACACTGTTTTGCACGGGTCATCTATCCCTGCGTATTCAAAGTCAATAAAGGTGATTTCATTTGAGCTGTTAATGAGCGCGTTATGGAACCCAAAATCAGAGGGGGAAATGCAGAAATCTTGGATCTTGTTGAATTGAACCTGAGATAATGCAGTTTTATACCGGATCCATTTTGGCAGTAGACAGTCGTTCAGAAAAGAGGCAAGCGGTGCTTCCATAGAACAGCATTGCAACCTCTCTAATCTTAAGTCAACAATTGCCAGATAATCGCTGATGCTTAAACATGCCTCCGATGCAAAAGGTAGGTTTATCTCTCTTTTTTTGTTAAGCGTTAGAAAGAAATCGATCATGGCATGAATGAGATTATCTGAAATATCGGATGGTTGAATGGCTCGTCCTGGAATGAATGAATAAACTGCGGCGTTCAGTTCGTTCGAAAAGGCGATTGGCTCTGGAATATTGCGAATTCCAGATTCTTTGGCATGCCGTAGGAAAGAAAATTCGGAGAGAAGGCGAGGTCTTGGATCCTGGGGATGACTAAAGTATTGTTTGATGATCACCGGACTCTGCGATTCAAATTCGACTTTGAAGACTCTATTATTCCCACCCCCTGTTAACGGCAGTATCCGCAGAGGATTCGAGAGGTTGAAAAAATGCAGAATTTGTTCATTCATAGTATTTGGATAATGTCATCCCAGGATTTAGCATGGAGATAGTCTCCTTTTTCAAGGTGGTGCCCGTAGGGGTCGAAGAGAACTTTTTGTACATGGGATGGGAATGACTCCTCTTTGAGCAGTTCGGGTAGATCATCGATAAATAGATCACACTGTTGCGTTCGAATCCTTTGGAGTTTGTCTTGAAGAGTTTCTTCAAAAAAAGCAGACGAGATCCCGCTAAAATGTTGCTTTGCTAACCAGCTTTTAGCAGATGCGTGTAGGTCATACCGGGGACCTAAAAAGGGAAATCGCGTTTTATGACTGATGATGGATGTCGGGATCTGTTTTTCTTTGCAGAGAGTGAAGAACGCATCTACAGAAGGGTAAGGAAGTGCAAGCTCTAGCCCTGGTCCATACACATAGCCTTGAAGTTTCGTCCATTCCTCTTCCTTGCCTATGGAGCGAAGAAAATTTCGGATCGCATTTTTCAACGGGGATACTGAGTCTGGGATCAACTTTTGTTTGGTAGCGGCTTTGTGAAAAATACTGTCATAACACACAATCGTATTATCAAAATCGATTCCTATTTTCATTTATATTTAACCTCCACTAGGACTTGGCCAGGCCTTAAAGGGGGTATTTGAAGCTCATCGATCACGACACGGTCGGTTTCAATGAGAATAGCAGCTAATGTTTTCATTTATCTTTTCCACTATTTTCTCAGGTGATAATCCGAAATATTCACGCATGTAGTGTTGAGATCCAATCGAATGGGGAAACTGATCTTGTGTTCCAAAACGGATCAATCTTGGAAACACTACCCCGTGATCCACCATCCATTCAGCAATCGAGGAACCCAATCCCCCAATTAAGCTGTGTTCCTCGATCGAAATGAGGTAGGGAAACTTGCTTGAGAGGGCAGCTAACAAATCTGTATCTAAGGGTTTTACTGTGTGCATACTAACAACTTCCGCTTCTACCTGAGATCTTTTCAGAATTTTGGCCACATCCATTGCAATGGGAAGCATGTTTCCTGTGCTGATGATACAAAGGTCTTTTCCAGGGCTTAAGATGTGTCCTTTCCCTATTGTTAACTCAGGAATCTCAGAATAAACAACAGGCTCTTTTGTTTTCCCGATGCGCATGTAAACAGGACCATTTTGCTGAAGAGCTAGGCGCAAAAGAATTTTCAGTTCCATGGCATCTGCTGGGCAAAGAACTGTCAAGTTGGGGATGCTTTTCATGAATGAAATATCTTCACACGAGTGGTGTGTGCTCCCAAGAGAAGCATAGGAAAGCCCACTGCCCGTCCCTACAATGATAACAGGCACATTGTGGTAACAAATGTCCACTCTAATCTGTTCCAGACAGCGGGTCGTATTGAAAGAGGCAATGGTGTATGTCACCGGGCGCAATCCACACATCGCCATGCCGGCCGCCATGCTGGTCATATTGGCCTCAGCTACTCCACAATTCAAAAATCGAGAGGGAAATTGCATTTTAAATGGATCGAACAGCCGATTGCCAATGTCGCCAGAGAGCAGGACTATGCGCGGATCTAGTGCCGCAAGTTGAACCATTTCCGTTGCAAAAGCATTTCTCACACTGAACCTATCCTATACTCAAGATGACTCGAAATTTGGCCGCCAAGTCGCTTCAAAGCTCCCGGGGTTCGACTCTCGCAAACGTGTCCATATTAACAACATAGGACCTGTTAGCGAGAGTCGAACCCTAGGGCTTATCTGATGCCTGGCGGCCAAATTTTGAGTCATCATGAGTATATCTCACTTTTAGCTTTTATCAATTCTTCATCATTTGGGATTCGATAATGCCAATTATTATCATCTTCCATGAAAGAGATTCCCTTTCCTTTTACTGTGTGGGCAATGATTGCCGTAGGTTTGTCTGAAATTTTTGAAAAAGCGCCTAAGATCTCTTCAAAATTATGACCATCAATTTCATGCGTTTGCCATCCAAATGAGGCCCACTTTTCTTTCAATGGGTTCAATTGCATGATTTCATCGCTTCTTCCCGTTGCTTGCCATTTGTTGTAATCAATCATCACGATGAGGTTATTGAGCTTCTTTGCGGGAGCAAATAGCGCTGCCTCCCAGACAGATCCCTCATTGCACTCACCATCGCTTAATAAGACCATGACGCGATAGGCCTCATTTAAAATGCGTCCTGCTAAGGCTTGTCCCACACCGATGGAAAGCCCGTGACCGAGTGACCCTGTTGCTACCTCAACACCCGGAACACAGTGGGGAGTGGGATGTTCCGGTAGCATCCCCCCATCTTGATTGAAGGTTTTGAGGAATTCCATGGGGAAAAACTGTTTTTTTGCAAGGGTGGCATAAAGAGTTGTGATCGCATGCCCCTTACTCAAAATAAAACGATCGCGCAAACGATCACCCGGCATTTTTGGATCGATGCGCAAAAAGCAGTAGTAAGCCGCCACAATCAAATCCACACAGGAAAGAGAGGAGCCCAGATGGGGTGCTTGACCTTCTTTCGACATCTCGACAACTAAATAGCGGATTTCCTTAGCTATAGATTCTAGAGACATTTGCCTCTAAATTCGCAAATTTGGCTCTCTAGTCTTTGTAGATATTGGGAGGCCTCTTCCGGGTTAGAGTCTAACGGAGCCCAAGGTGCCCATAAAGTCTCTTCTTTCCTAAAGGGTCCGGGAGTGGCTTCGTGGATCACAAGATAGTCGCTCCGCATGATTATCGTGTGAAACACCCCTTGCGGCACTCTCACGAAGAAATTTTTTCCCGAGTGTTGTGTTCCTAAAGGGACCACATCGAGCACATTTCCATCCTCATCAAAAAATATAAAATCCGCATCGCCTTCTAAAATATGTAAAGATTCATCCTTTCCCCTGTGCAGATTGGGACGCACATACGTTAAACCTGTGTAGACGACGAACATCTCATGCAACGCAGCGTCATCGCCAGGATGGATGCACAAGCGAATCCGCTTTCTTGGCACGCTATAAACTTCTGATTTTAAATAATTAAGATCTGCTTTTCTCAGCGTCACAATTCCCGGTTTTGCACGACACATTTCCTCTGTGATTCGCTCATATTGACAATTGGGAATTGCAGAGACAGGCATGTCGATAAACCGTTTTCTAAATTGCGCCCTCTCTTCCTCATGTTGATAATCGATTGCCCATTCCGGAAAGAGAGTATTGGATCTCTCAAAAGGTCCAGCTATAACCTCATGGGCCATTGCATGCTTAGAATGCAAAACTAGCGAGTGCACTTGATGTGTTGGAATCCGACAATAAAAAGGGAGTTCACTGTTGTAAGTTCCCAAACGTACATCCCTTGTGACATTGCCGCTCTCGTCAAAGAAGAGATACTTACCACGTCCTTCAAGCATGTGGAACGATTCATCTTTGGTATGGAAGCTGGGTCGCACATAGGTTTTTCCGCTAAAGGCGATAAACATCTCCTGCATCCGATCTTCGGTGTTGGGATGCATACAAACCCTGGCGCGCAAAGTGGGAGATTGCTCAATTTCTCTCACGCATTCATCGATTTCCAATTGGGAGAATCGGGGAAACCTGTCAGTACATTGACGAACACAATTCATGTGACCTCTTTTCTGTGCAAACGATAAAAAGATAGTGGGCCATTCTTGAGAACCCAGTATGCACGACTTCATCATTCATTGAAAAAAGTAAAACGTTGTGGAAATACTTTTTCCAAAGAGATTGAAGTTCTTCCCCACTTTTGCAGTTGACGTGCCCAAGTTTTGATCCTGGTGAGGCATATGTTTGTGATTCAAGAGATGGGCATCCGATAATGGCAATTCCATTGTCTGTCATCGAATCGCGTACATTTTCGATAAACCGCGCTTCCAGCTCGATTGGAATGTGTTCGAAGACATCACAAGAAAATACCCCCTCAAAGGCGGGCAAGGGAGCAGAGAGAATGTCGTGCACTCTAAAGGAGATTGGCCATGCGCTTTTCTTTTCACGGATCAAATTATCTTCTATAAAAATGGGATCGATATCGGTGGCCAGCACTTCGGGAACTGCTTGTCTTATGATGCGTGTTCCGAAAGCATCTGCACACCCTATTTCAAGAGCATTGCGGCAGCCAGAGAGCATTTTAGCGACAAACTTATAGCGTGACAACACAAATAGCAGGCGTTTTGGATCTGTTTGCCACACAAAATTGCTCATGATTCCAAACTCAGTACGCCCATATTTTTGATCGATTTCAAGGCAGGGAATGTATTGTTTTTCAACAGTTTCTTGCATGGGCCTCTCTTAGGGTTGGAAACGGGATCACAAAACGGCCTCCCGCTTGTTGATAGCGTTGATTTTTATTGATGATATCCTCGGCAAAACGCCAGGCAGAAATGATCGTTATTGAAGGGAGGTAATCAAGTAATGCTTGAGAGGAAAGCACCGGAATCAAATGGCCCGGGCTGAAGCGCCCTTGCCTTCTTTCATTGTCATCAACAATGAAAGAGATCGATTCAGAAATTCCTAATAGTGCATTGAGAACGGTAGAGGTTGCCGAGGCCCCATAAGCGGCAATTTGGTGACCTTTAATCAGTTTTCGCAGTGATTCTCGTAAATGGGTGATTCTTTGTTCTAGATCACGATAGGTGTCAAGATTGTAGAGTCCCGATAGCATTTCTTCTGCAATCATCTTATCGACGATAGGGGAGGGTTCCAGAGGATTTGTCGATTTAACAGCATAACACCGGATGCTGCCCCCTTTTGTAGGAACCCTTTCCACATGAATTAATTTCAATTGGCAGCTCTCTAGAAACCGTTTTAACGGGAACACACTATGGTAACACAAATGTTCGTGATAGATATAATCTACAACAAAATTATCGATCGTATCTTTTAAATAGGAAACCTCAAAGACAAATACTCCAGCATCACTTAATACTGAATGCACCGCTGTAGCAAACCCTTCCAAATCATCGGCATGGGAAAATACGTTATTGGCGGTGACAAGATCCATTTTTTGCATTTTCTCTACCAGGGTGTGATCAAAAAACCCTACTTCCGTGGGGATTCCCATTTTTTCAGCAAGAGATGCCACATAACTGGAAGGATCTACACCCAATACCTCAAACCCTTTATTTTTGAACTTAGATAGAAACAGACCGTCATTGCTGCCCACATCCAAAATGCGTGCCGGTGGCTTCAGTTGAAGGCGATCCACAACGCGATCTGCATAAAGGGTAAAATGTCTATCCAAATCGGGAGAGCTAGAAGAAGTATAGATGTAATTCCCATACAAAATCTCAGGAGATACAACATCGAGCAATTGCACATGTTTACATTCATGGCATAGGTACAAATCCATCGGAAATTGTGGTAGGGTGAGCTCTTTGTCATCTAATTTGCGAAAATTATCAACCGGGGGTAAATGCGGCATTTTTAAAATGAGTTGCGTAGCGGATGAGTGGCAAAGTCTACACCTATCTTTTTTGCAGAACATGGGATTGCACGAGCTCCTCTTGTAATTTGTTGATAAGACCACCGTCTGGAGTGATCGTCTGACCATTGATGCACTGCGCGCGCTCAGAAATTAAGAATTCGACGATCTGTGCGATGTCTTGGACCGTGCAGATCTTTCTAAATGGATGCGTTTCCTGTAGAGCATTGAGAAATTCCTGGTGGGGGATCGGGTAATTTTTCACATCATCCTTTAGAAAGGTCCCAGCGGCAATACAATTGATATTGACGGGACACAGCGAATAATACTTCACCAATTGGATTTGGGAAGTTTTGAGCAAATGGTACCAGAGGGGGAGCTTGGTATTGATGAGCAGCCCATTGACAGAGGATACAATCACGATTGAAAGACGCTCTCCAATAGTCATCAAATTTTCGATGATCTTTTGAGTGGAGAAAATTTCGGTATTAAAAGCTTCGGCGCTCACAAAATCTGCAATAGGCCGATATCTTTGGCAAAAGACAATGGCGCGCGGAACTTCTTTCAATATGGAAAGAAGTTCTTCTACGGCAGAGAGATCGGCAAGATTTACAGAGTAATGGGTGGCATCAAAATCGCATTTGTTTCTGCTTATGTTGACAATGGCGTACTCACCCTGCAATGCTTTGGCAATCGCTTGCCCCAGCTTTCCGGAGCCTCCAACTAACCATAGAATCGGTTTAAATTTTTTATCCATTTCTCAACTTGTGTTGCTTTGAACCTAATAAATATACATTGCTTGCGATAATGATACCGACCCCTATCAGCAAACAAATATGAGGCAATTTTTGCCAAAAACAATAATCAAAAAGCGCGCACCAAATGAGAGAAGTTCCATCAAGAGGAGCGAGTGTGGAAGCCTGAGCAAATCGCAAAGCCTGCACCGACGTATATTGCGCAGTTGCGGTAAAAATTCCGGCGATAGAGAAATAGAACAAATCCTTCCAGACCAATGGCTGCCAGTCCATCACAACAATGGGTATGGAAAATAGAACCATCGCTAAATTCCCGTAAATAGTGATGCTAATGCTGGACTCTGTTGCTGTAAGCTGCCGTATTAAGACCTTATTCAAACTGCCAAATAGGGAAGCTACGATGATCAAAAGGGAAATCATTTCGAAATTAACAGTGGGCCTGAGTGCAATCAGTATTCCAATTGTTGCAACGCCTACAGCAATCCACTTCTGCTTGCTGATCTTTTCCTTTAAAATCCATGCGCTTAACAAAAGGACAAAATAGGGAGTGACATACTGAAGGGTGATCGTTGTTGTTAGTGATGATTTAGACAACGCAAATAGCAAGCAGTAGGTAAAAGAAATATAGGCTAAAACTCTCCACAAGTGAGCCATCGGCTGCTGCATGGATAAAACGGCTTTGATCTCTTTGGTTCTAAGGAGCAGGATAAAAAGAGGAATAAGACGGAAAAGCGCCCGAATGAAAGCCATCTGAAAAAGGGGGTAAATCCCCAGCAATATTTTCTCAAAGATATTTCCCGACACATGGATGAGAATGCTCGTCAGCATTAAACAAACAGCCCAGTGGGGACGATCGTGCCATGTGCGTGATGTGGAAATGCTTGTCATTTGCTTCCTTTTAAAGGGGTACTTTAAAAAAAAATTGTAAAAACCACAACGGAAAATTAATCGGTCCGAGAAAAATGGACTGAAAGAAAACCAATAATTTGGCTTTCGTCAGGTATACCCAAAAATCGAAGAGGTGCGAATAGGATCCCAATAGAAGGCTTGAGCAAAATAAAATTGCATGGAACAATAGATATTCTATATGGGCTCCAATTTTATGATTTTTCAGTCTCCGGGTGTCAATTAGATGAAAGCCAATCTTTCTTCAGATGTTTTAATCGTCGGTGCTGGAATTATCGGCTTGGCAACAGCTTATCGATTGCAACAGACTTATCCCCATCTCAAAATCACAATTTTGGAAAAAGAGGAAAAATGTGGGATTCACCAATCCACCCGCAATAGCGGGGTGGTTCATTCCGGGGTTTATTACAAACCCGGGTCTTTAAAGGCTCAAAATTGCATAGAGGGAAGGGCTGAGCTTTTGGAGTTTTGCCGGGAAAATGGGATTCCTCTGAAGCAATTGGGGAAAGTGATCATTGCTGCGCAAGATAAAGAGCTTCCTTATTTGTATGAACTGGAGGCAAGAGGGCGGAGCAATGGGGTAAAGGGACTGAAACTGCTTGGAAAAGAGCAACTGAAAGAGATCGAGCCACACGCTAGAGGCATCCAGGCTCTATGGGTTCCTGAATGCTATTCGATTCGTTTCCAAGACGTCGTCGAAAAACTACTCATGCACTTCAAGAAAAACGGAGGGGAGATTTTTTTCGGGGAAAAAGCAGAGGCAATCACTGCTGAAAAAAATCAAGTGATCCTAGAGACATCGACCTCAACATACCTAACTTCTTATCTGATCAATTGCGCAGGCCTGCATTCTGACAGGATAGCTTCACTCATTTTGAACAAAGAGGAAATTCCCTTTCAGATTATTCCATTTCGTGGGGAATATTGGGAACTTGTCGAAAAGAGAAGAGATCTCGTGAATGGATTGATTTATCCCGTTCCCGATCCAAAATTTCCTTTTTTGGGAGTCCATTTAAGCCGCATGGCGGATGGGAAAGTCGTGGCGGGGCCAAATGCTGTTCTCGCTCTTTCCCGCGAAGGATACCGAAAATCCCAGTTCGATCTTCAGGATTGCCTGCGCTATCTCTGCTATCCGGGCTTTTGGAAAATGGCAGGGCGCTATTGGGATGTCGGATGCAAGGAAATGCTTCGTTCGTGGAGCAAAAAAGCGTTTGTCAGGGAGGCTCAGCGCCTTATCCCTGAGCTCACAGAGGAAGATTTCATCGAAGGGGGCTCTGGTGTCCGCGCACAAGTGGTGAAAAAAGACGGGACCATGCTGGATGATTTTGCGATCGTGAAGAAGCACAATACCCTTCATGTCCTTAATGCTCCTTCTCCAGCTGCGACCTCTTGCTTGTCTATAGCGAAATATATCTGCAGGCAAACGGAAGAAGTTTTATGCTTGCTCTAAAGCAAAAAAAAAATGAATATGTTTGCAAACTTTGAGAAAGGAGGATGAATGAAAATACTCGTTACTGGAGGTTGCGGATACAAAGGCCATATCTTAGTGCCCAAGTTGCTAAGGCAAGGTCATGAGGTCATTGTTTTTGACATCCAATGGTTTGGAAATTTTCTCCAGGAACATCCCAAGCTCGAAGTGATTAAAGGAGATGTGCGCGATGTAAAGGGCATTCCAATAGATGGTGTGGATTGCATCATCCATTTAGCATCGATCGCCAATGACCCATGCGGGGATTTGGATCCTAAGCTCACTTGGGAAGTGAGCGCCCTTGCGACGATGCAACTAGCTGACAGAGCAAAGCGATTAGGAGTCGAGCGATTCATTTACGCTTCTTCGGGAAGCGTCTATGGAGTGAAAGAAGAAGAAGATGTGATTGAAACGCTGGAGCTCGAGCCTATCTCTGAATACAACAAGACCAAAATGGTCGCAGAGCGCGTTGTTTTAAGCTATCAGGACGATATGGTCGTTCAAATCGTTCGTCCGGCGACAGTATGCGGCTATTCTCCAAGGATGCGGCTAGATGTCGCGGTGAATATGCTGACGATGCAGGCTCTTTCAAAGGGCAAGATCACGGTATTTGGCGGAGATCAGGTCAGGCCCAATATTCATATCGATGATATCACGGATGTGTACTTGCATTTGCTCGATCATCCTCAGTTCACGGGAGTCTACAACGCAGGATTTGAAAATATCTCCATTCTCGATATCGCGAAATTGGTCACAAGGTATGTTCCCGCCCAAATTGTTGTGACTCCATCCAATGATCCCAGGTGCTACCATGTCAATTCAGACAAGCTGCTTAAGACGGGCTTCAAACCAAAGAAAAAAGTGGATGATGCCATTCAGGAGATCATTACCAAATTCCAAGCGGGGATTTGTCAAGACGAAGATCGCTTTTACAATCTGAAATGGATGAGTCAAGCACTATTAGAGGGAGCTACGGCATGAACGATCACGAAAAACCGCAGTACTCTTTTCAGCACTATTCACAGCGTTTGCAGGAGGTCCTAGCTAGCAGCGATTGGGAAAAAGTGGAACAACTCGCTTTTGATTTGCAGTCATGTTGGGAAAGAGGGAGCCAGGTTTTCCTTTGCGGTAATGGCGGAAGCGCAGCCAATGCTATCCATCTGGCAAACGACTATCTGTATGGGATCGGCGGTCATTCCCATCTTGGGATGCGGGTGCAAGCGCTTTCTGCTAACCCGGCCGTCATTACATGCCTTGCCAATGATATTAGCTATGAGCAAATCTTCGCTAAGCAATTGGCTGTCTCTGGAAGATCGGGGGATTTACTGATCGCATTTTCCGGAAGCGGGAATTCTGGAAACATTCAGGCAGTTCTCCGAGAGGCAAAAAAAATGAAAATCAAATCGTATGCTGTGCTGGGATTTTCGGGCGGAGCATGCAAGGCCTTGGCGGATGTTCCGATCCATTTTGCTGTCGATGATATGCAGCTTTCAGAAGATCTGCAAATGATTGTCGGCCATATGCTGATGCAATGGCTCTATAACAATCCGCCTGAATTAGAAACGAACGATGAGGCCATCCATGCAGAAACTGCTAGTTATCGGTAGCAATTCATTTTCTGGCGCAAGTTTTGTCGATTTCGCCCTTTCAAAAAAAGCCGATGTGACTGGGATGAGCCGTTCCAGCGAACCTGTCCAGGCCTTTTTGCCATATAAGTGGCGCGCAAACGATCGTTTTCGTTTTCTACAGCTCGATCTAAACAGAAATTTGACTGAGATCCTCGATTGGATCGAGAAGGAAAGACCGGAATACATCGTCAATTTTGCAGCGCAGAGCATGGTAGCGCAAAGCTGGGATAGTCCGCAGGATTGGTTCATGACGAACACGGTATCGACCATCGCACTCCATAATGCGCTTAAAAGATGCGACTTTTTAAAGCGCTATGTCCATGTCTCCACTCCTGAGGTGTATGGAAGCTGTCCCGGAAATGTCAAAGAAGACTTCCCTTTCAATCCCAGCACACCGTATGCGGTTTCTCGCGCTGCAGCAGACATGAGTTTGCGCTCTTTTTATGCCGCCTATAGCTTCCCCGTCGTCACCACGCGCGCTGCCAACGTGTATGGCCCCGGCCAGCAGCTTTACAGGATCATCCCCCGGACCATTTTATTTATCCTGCTCGGGCGCAAGATCCAATTGCACGGCGGGGGAGCTTCTACCCGAAACTTCATTCATATGAAAGATGTCTCCGATGCCACGTGGAAAATTATGCTAAACGGAAACAATGGGGATACCTATCACATTTCTACTCCTGAAGTGATCTCCATTCGCGACCTTGTCCTGCGGATTTGTCACAAGCTGGGTGTGCGGTTTGAAGATCACGTTGAAGTGATAGGGGAGAGGCTGGGCAAGGATAGCTCCTATCATCTCGACAGCGGCAAGCTCCGAAGCGAACTCGGATGGCGCGACCTTATTTCTCTGGATCAGGGGCTTGATGAGTCTATTCAGTGGGTTCGAGAGCATTTCGATGTTCTGAGTTCTCAAAATTATGACTACGTTCACAAACAGTAATTTGATTGAATAGTCTAGAGGAAAAATATGGTCTATAAAGACTTTATGTCCATTGTGCATAAGAGTACAAAGCGCGACTATCTAGCCCGTGTCAATGATCCCGATTATCCCAAGGCGAAGGCTGCGGAATTGGCAAAGAAGTGGGATTTCGACTATTGGGATGGGGACCGGCGCATCTGCTACGGCGGTTATAGGTACATGGAAGGACGCTGGGAAAAAGTCGCGAAGGCTCTGGCTGATCATTATGGCCTTAAACCGGGAGATAAAATTCTCGACGTAGGGTGCGGTAAAGGGTTTTTGCTTTACGATTTCACTAAAGTCATGCCCGGACTTGAATTATGGGGGATCGACATTTCCAATTACGCGATCGCGAATGCAAAAGAAGAGATCAGGGACAGGCTCCAAGTGGGCAATGCCACTTCATTGCCTTATCCCGACCATTTTTTCGATCTCGTGATCTCTATCAATTGCTTGCATACTCTGCACAACTATGAGCTGGAGAATGCCCTGCGAGAAATTGAACGGGTTGGAAAGAAAAACAAGTACATTTGCGTTGAGTCTTACCGCAATGAAAGCGAAAAAGCCAATCTCCTCTATTGGCAGGTCACATGTGAGGCCTTTTGTACGCCAGAAGAGTGGGACTGGTGGTTCAAGCATACGGGCTATTCGGGTGATCACTCTTTAATCTATTTTGAATGAGCCACATGGAAATACCTCGTACAACTAAAGCAGCGATCCTAGTTAGCCAACGCTCCCCGCTTGTCGTTTGCGAGATCGGCATGCCCGAGTGTTTGCATGTGGGACAGGTGCTCGTCAAAGTGCATTTCAGTGGCATTTGCGGATCGCAGCTTGGCGAAATCGATGGTGTCAAGGGAGAAGATAAGTATCTTCCCCATTTGCTTGGCCACGAAGCTTCTGGCGAGGTTATCGCGATAGGACCCGGGGTTATTCATGTCAAACCCGGCGATACCGTCGTCATGCATTGGCGCAAAGGGCTTGGGATCGAGGCTAAGCCTCCTGTCTATGAGTGGCGAGGAAAAAATTTGAATGCCGGATGTATCACCACATTTAATGAGTACGCCATTGTCTCGGAAAACCGTTTGACGCCGATCCCCAAAGAGGCTGATCTTGAAGTGGCCGCATTGTTCGGCTGCGCTGTCACCACGGGCTTTGGCGTCATCGTGAACAATGCCAAATTAAAAATCGGGGAATCGATCGTCGTCTTTGGTGCGGGCGGGGTGGGTCTTAACATCATTCAAGCGGCCAGCCTTGTTTCTGCTTATCCGATCATCGCCGTCGATCGTTTTGATGCGAGACTTCATCTCGCACAAACCGCAGGCGCCACCCATCTGATCAACACGAGGGACCAGGATGCAGGCCAATCGATCGAAAAGATTGCAGGTCCCCAAGGGGTCGATTGCTTTATCGACAATACAGGAAATCCGGAGATCATCAGGCTGGGATATCATGTGACAAAGCCTCAAGGGCGTGTCGTCCTGGTCGGCGTTCCTGCTAAAGGCAATGATATTTCCATTCACTCGCTCCCTTTGCATTTTGGCAAGGAGATCACAGGTTCTCACGGCGGGGAGGCGCTTCCGCATATCGACATCCCCCGTTATTATGCTTTGCTGCAAGCAGGGCGGATTAAGTTGAAGGAGTTCATCACCGAAACTTATCCACTAGAAGAGATCAACCAGGCCATTCAATCGATGCGCGATGGAACAACAAAGGGTCGATGCCTGATCGCCATGAAATCCTGAGGTGTTTGTTTGAAAAAGAAAGATTCGTCTCTGATCAAGGAAATTCGAGGAAAGATAGAAAAAGGCAAGAAGGTCGCTTTCATTTCAGGAAATTTTAATGTGGTCCATCCAGGCCATATCCGCTTGCTCAATTTTGCGGCCGAATGCGCAGATTCTTTGATCGTAGGGATCACGCCAGATGGTCATCCGGATACATTCATTCCTGAGGAGCTGCGTCTTGAAAGTGTCAAAGCGATAGGCCTGGTCGATTTTGCCTGTGTGATGACAGTGCCTGTGCAAGAATTTATAGCCTGTTTAAAACCAGACATCGTCGTTAAGGGAAAAGAGCATGAATTGCAGCCGAACGTCGAACAGGCAGCAGTGGAAAGTTATGGAGGGCAATTGATTTTTGCCTCTGGCGAGATTTGGTTTTCTTACTTGAATCATTTGAAGAAAGAATTGCAAAAATCTCCTTCACATTTCATCGATAAGCCGGACGCTTATTTGAAGCGCCATTCCACGGATGTTCAAAAATTATCGCGCATTGTCAGCCAATTCCCCGATCTAAGGGTGGTTGTTTTAGGGGATTTGATCATCGATGAGTATGTTTATTGCGATCCATTAGGGATGTCGCAGGAAGATCCCACTATTGTTGTCACTCCAATCAAACGGGATCTTTTTCTAGGGGGAGCGGGCATCGTCGCGGCGCATGCCAAAAGCCTTGGCGCACAGGTGGATTTTTTTAGCGTTGTCGGCAATGATGCCACGGCTAATTATGCACAGGGTAAGTTGAAGGAGTATGGCGTAAAATCCTGTTTGATCGTGGATGAGAGCCGGCCGACGACCTTGAAGCAGCGTTTTCGCACGCAAGGGAAAACTCTTCTTAGGGTTTCCGAGCTTCGCCAGCATCATATGAGCTATGAGCAGCAAACGCAAATGATGACTGAAATAGTCAAAGCCCTCGAAAATGCCCATTTACTTGTCTTTTCTGATTTTAGTTACGGCTGTCTTCCTCAGTCGCTGGTCGATAAGATCGTCGCATTTTGCTTTAAGCGGGGGATTCCTATGGTGGCAGACAGCCAATCCTCATCGCAGGTCGGTGATATCGGGCGGTTTAAAAACATGTTGCTGATCACTCCTACCGAGCGCGAAGCGAGGCTGGCGGTTCGCAATCCCCATTTGGGACTCATAGCAGTTGCCGATACGCTGAAGCGGAAGACAAATGCAAAACATGTCTTCGTTACCTTGGGGTCTGAAGGACTGCTCATTTACTCTCCAAAGAACGGGACAACGAATGACCATACTGATGAATTGCCTGCATTTAATCTCGAACCAAAAGACCTCGCGGGCGCCGGCGACTGCTTGCTGATCTGTGCTTCGATGTCTTTGGTTGCCGGCGCCACGATTTGGGAAAGCGCATATTTAGGTTCGATCGCCGCAGCCTGTCAGGTGGGCAGGGTGGGGAACTTGCCTTTGAGCCAAACGGAACTCCAAATGGAGCTTGCCCATTGAAAGCCCTTTTGCTAGCTGCTGGTTTAGGCACTCGGCTCAGACCGATCACGAATAAAGTGCCGAAATGTCTTGTTCCCATCCATGGGAAACCCCTTTTAGGCTATTGGCTGGACATGTTGTTGCTAGCCGGCATCGATCACATTTTAATCAATACCCACTATTTACCGGAACGCGTACAGGATTTCGTACAATCTCATCGATGCAAAGGAAGGGTAAGATTGGTCCATGAAGAAGTATTGCTTGGCACAGCGGGAACAGTACTGAAAAATAGAAAGTGGCTCGAGGGTGGACCGTTTTTACTAGCTCATGCAGACAACTTGACGCGGTTTGACATTCAGGCATTTTTGAAAGCGCATGAGATGCGAAGGAATGGCGTAGAGATAACGATGATGACATTCAAGACGGATGCCCCGCAGAGCTGCGGCATTGTGGAATGTGATAAAGACAATATCGTCATCGGATTCCATGAAAAAGTTCCTGAGCCTCCTGGCGATGAGGCCAACGCTGCCGTCTATATTGTCGAACCTAGCGTCATTGAATTTATAGCATTGCAGAACAAAGAGATCCTCGACTTTAGCACCGAGGTTCTGCCGCATTATTTAGCCAGGATGCAGATCTTTCGCAACACGTGCTACCATCGGGATATCGGCACGCTGGAAAGCTTGCGACTCGCCGAACTTGAATTTGTATAGCAATTGTCACGTGTTCGGCAGCTGATTCATTTTGATATTTTGGTATAAGTCATTGATTTTAAGTTACCTGCGTGTTTGATGTTGTTTTTTTGGGTATTTATGGGTATAATTGGGTATAATAGGATATAAATACGGGTATCTAAGATGTGGGACATCTCTAAAATTGTGATCACGCCAGAGATTCTCTCTCTTATCGCGGAGATCGATGAGTTCAAAGGATCTTGGCAGTTGTTTGGTCTTTTAAGTCCGGAAAGACTACAGCTTTTGCGAAAAGTTGCAACAATTGAAAGTATCGGCTCATCGACGAGGATTGAGGGAGCAAAACTTTCTGATCAGGAGGTGGAAAAGTTACTTAGCAATTTGGATGCGCATTCTTTCGTTTCCAGAGACGAGCAGGAAGTCGCCGGATACGCCTATGTCTGCGAAGAAATTTTTGGCAGATTTGAATCCATTGCGTTTGCTGAGAATGTCATCAAACAACTCCATAGCTGGTTATTAAAGTTTTCTGAAAAGGATGAGCGGCATCGTGGTGAATATAAGAAATTACAAAATAACGTAGAGGCTTTTGATGAACAGGGGAAAAGTCTTGGGGTTGTCTTCCAAACAACATCTCCTCTAGAAACTCCTTTTCGCATGCAAGATCTTATTTTTTGGACAACGGAGCAACTTGAAATCAAGAGTCTTCACCCATTGCTGATTATTGGGATCTTTGTCGTTGCATTTCTCGCTATCCACCCTTTTCAGGATGGTAATGGAAGATTGTCGCGGGTTTTAACCACGTTGTTATTGTTAAAATCAGGATATCTATACGTTCCTTATGGTTCTCTCGAAAGCGTGATAGAGCGCAATAAAGAAAGCTACTATCTGGCCCTAAGGAGAACGCAAACCAGTTTAAATTCGGGAGCTCCTGATTTTGAGCCATGGCTCACCTTTTTTTTAAGGTCCTTGCAGAAACAAAAAATTCACTTGGAGCAAAAGATATCTCGGGAAAAAATGCTTTCTCTTCAGCTGCCTGTACTTTCCAGTGAAATTCTAATACTTATCCATAAACATGGGAGATTGAGCATTAAAGAGATTGAAGCGCTCATTGGTGCAAATCGAAATACCCTCAAAAAGCATTTGGCGAGTTTGGTAGAGACAAAGAAAATCGTTCGGCTTGGTAAAGGAAGGGCCACCTGGTACTCGGTTAGCTAGTACTCAGTCAACAAAGTTTTTGGCATTTGGGCTACAACACAAGCCCCGGGGTTGAGTTCCCGCAAGTGGGTCCATATTTGAGAACATAGGACCCACTTGCGGGAACTCAACCGCGGGAGCTTTCACGTTACCCCAAATGCCAAAAACTTTGTTGACTGAGTACTAGCCCTTCCATAATTTCAACAGCTCTTGCTCTTTTTTTCTGGTAAGCCAGAGAGGGCGCTCTTTTGGGTTTTGAGTTTCCCAATCGATGACGGTTGAAATAGTTTTAGAGAGAGGAGTGAAGGTGAGACCTTCTTGGATGGCTTTGCTAGAGTTAATGCGAAAAAACCCTATCCAATTGCGCCTGTAGGAAAGCCATAAGGGCAGCTCTGTCCAGTCTTGAACGTTATGTTCGATGAGAAAATCCTCAGCTGCCCAGGTGATCGATCGCTCTTTGGTTGGGCATGCTTTTAGGAGCTGCTCGAAAGTGAGAGGGGAAGCCGGGCCTGTCGCATTAAAGACACCTGTTTTCTGTTTTTCGATCAGGGAGACCATCCATTTTGTCAAATCATGTACATCGATAAATTGGACGTTTTGCTCTGGGTTTCCAGGTGCTAAGACCTCGCCTCCCTCCAGGACACGGAGCGGCCAGTAAGAAAATCTATTTGTAGGGTCTCCAGGACCTACAATTAATCCAGGCCGTACAATTAAATGCTGCGGGAAGTAGCGCTCGATCACTTTTTCACAGGAGGCTTTTAGTGCCCCGTAAGTCTTTTCATTGATTTCTTCGGTGGATGCATCTTCCAATTTGGCCAGGGGGCAATTTTCATCGATGTCTAACGATGCGTAATTCGCATAAACGCCAATTGTTGAAATGAAGGTGTAGTGGTTTGTGGAGTTCTTAAGTATTTTCGACGAGGCTTCTACAACTCGGGGCAGATACCCTGAGGTGTCGATGATGGCGTCCCAGAAACGGTTTTTAAGGGCATCTAGATCGCCATCTCTGTCACCCTGGAGTGATTCCGTATTTGGAAAATTAACGCCGTTCTGAGTGCCTCTGTTGAATAATGTGACCTCATAGCCGTGCTCTTGTAACTCTTGTACCAGATGGGGGCCTAGGAAATTGGTGCCGCCGAGAATTAATACTTTTAAGATAACAGTTTTCATTTTTTAAAGAAGGGGAGGAGGGCCTTGAAGGGATTCGAGGAGCTTTTGACGGCGGGGTTGATGTTGAGCTGTCTTCCCATTTTCTCGCCAAGCGCAGATGATTTGCGGCAATGGCTTGCCGATGAGGTGCCTCTGCGCAAATGGGGATAGGCGATCTTTAGGGCATCGCTCAATTTTTTTTCGATGACGATCAGCGCAGTTGTGACTTCGCTGGGATATTCTCTTTTGAGGGCCTGGATCTTAGTGCAATATCCCCTGGCAAGGCCTGTGAAGAAAGAGTTTTTGGCGATCGTTCCTTTTAAATGGGCTGTTTGTTTGGCTATGTTCCATAGATTGTCAAATTCTCCATCGAGAACTCCTGCCACATATTCTGCAATCTCAACGTTGACTGCAGTTCCTAAAATTTCCAGATAGATAAAATCTCCCCCTCTGCAATAGACGGTGTTCACGAAGAAAGTTTCCAAAATCCTTGCAATCGCGTTCATCTTGGCGTTTTGCTTTTTCTGTTTGAAGATCCGCTTCAAACACATTTTCTCCTCGTCATCAGCATCGATGTATTTGGAGTCGATGTTGTGTTTTAAAAGGAGCTGCTGGGATTTGATCATGGCAACTTCTGCTTCGTGCGGATTGGAACTGGCAGATAAGGCGAGAAGCTTTTGAACTTTTCTAAAAATGCTGCTTTCCTGGGACAAGGAGGCGTCTTGTCCGCCCTCTAGACATAGGGTCGCTCGATAAACATCCTCGCCCCAGCCAAAGAGGCTGCAGGTGTCTCTGAACTCAGGTCCATGAGGTTGGATGGCTCCTCCATGGTTCATGAAAGTGAGGTAGTGGGCGATTTCATGGCGGATGACAGAGAGGAGCTGCTCTTTACTTGCATGCATGAGGCATTCGTGAAATCCTAGCTCATAGAAATCGGGATCAAAATATCCCAGCATGGCTTTGGTGTTGTAAACAACTATTTTGATGGGGTAGGAATTTCTTTCTTTGCGGTCGTAAAAGCGATCCCTGGCAACTTTTAAGCGGACCTCGGTGGATAAGATGTCCTTAACGGCGCGTTTGATCTCGCTTACAAATTGAATGATTTTATTCGAATAAACGATCATTTGAGCTTTTCACTATGAAAATGGAAGATCCCCAATTATAGGGGGAAAATGAATTTTCCCCATCACTTATTCTTTATCTTTGAAGGTAAACAATTCATTCATGGGAATTTTACCAAAAGAAGAAGCCGGCATGTCGGCATAATTATTGGGAAGATGGCGAACCCAGACGTATCTTGGAGGGGTGGAGGTCTCTTTAGACACAGCCACGACGTAACGGCTGTTAAACGTCACAGGTATATTTTCAAAACATAATCCCATAGCAGCTCTTTCTCGCACGTCCCACTGACAAACGGATCCGCTTTGCTCTCGATCAAAGGAACGTGTTTGAACGTATTCGGCTGCGAGATCTTGATCGAGGACAAAACACGCAGTATAGGGATTTGGGGCATTGACGAACCAGAAATGATCGGTATCAATATGAGGTTGATCATGGATATTAATCCGGCTGGTATTGTCCGTATTAACAAATTTCTCTAAGCCACTATGATACTCGACCCTTAAAAAGGATGGGATTAAACCTCTATCCCGAAATCGTTCCCTATACTCGATAAAGTAATGTAAGTTTGTGAAATCGAAGGTCATGTCGTCTTCGAGATAGATGAAATGGGTATATCCCTTCCCAATAAACTCATCAGAAATGATTTGCTTATGACACCATGTTAAATAAAAGCCATTCGTGCCTATATCGTAGCTCCGAATAGAAGTTGTGATCTCTGATTTTTTGTTGAGAAGTGAACTATTGCAAACCGCTTGTAGTGCAAGAAGCTCTTCTTCTTTAAAAGTATTCGTCACAATAATGATGTGAGCCTCTGGCAAAGTGGATAAAGAGGTTAATACGCTGGCGAGGTACTCTAAACGTCCGGGATTAAAATAAGCGGTGATAGCAATCAGGGGCATTGGACGTTTGAGCGCTTTCAAACGCTGCTATATTAAATGTGTGTTCGGCAAACAGAGAACAATTCACACAGAAAGTATAGACCAAAATGCGAACGAACAGCCATTTACGCATAAACACCCCTAGTACCTAGTTGATAAAGTTTTTGCCGTTTCGGCTGCAAGACAAGCTCCCGCGATTCGGCTCTCGCAAACAGGTCCATATTAACAACATAGGACCTGTTTGCGAGAGTCGAACCCCGGGGCTTGTGTTGCAGCCGAAACGGCAAAAACTTTATCAACTAGGTACTGTACAGACACGGTTAAAATTAGAGTAAGAAATGCAGTCTATATGCACCTGAATTTATGCATCTACAAAAAATAGCTCTTTGTCGTGGCAATAGCCTTTTGCTGGTCTTACAAGCTTGGGGTTATAGAGGACGCCGAAAAGGCCATCCCCAGAAAGGTCCATGGAAGGTTGTCCTGGAGCCCATTTCGGTTGGGGTTGAACCGAATGAGATCGGACCGTCCTTCCGCTAAGGAAGGAAATTAATGAGTTTCGGAAAACCCTAATGATTCTAAATAACTGTAGATCAGTGTGTTATGAAAAGTCATGGAAATTTTGTCCGGGGGCAGAAGGGTTAGGACTTCGGCATTAAAAAAACATGTCGATAAAAACTTTAATTTATATTATAATGTATTATAAGAGTTTTATTAATTATTAAAAACAAGTGGCAAACAATGATTTATATTAATTCATTCGGAACATCAAGTTCGTATTATCTGGATACTACGAGTCCGGATCCCATTTCTAGAAGCCAGGCTACATTTGATAAGGCTTTTGGGGGGCTAGGGGTAGAGAATCGGAAATTTCTGTTTATAGATAAAAACAAGTGGAAACGCAGTGAACCTTACCCCGAAGTAGACTGGGACCAATTATATGAACCGGGTTATCTCGATGGGATGAATAATGCATTGCAAAACATGGTCAGAAATTCTCTGGGAGAAAAATTTGATGCGGATAAACTCTGCCAGCTGCATGACAGTTGCGTGGATGGGGTTTTTCAAGATTTTGAAATGAATAAACCTTTCAAGAAAGGTTATGGATGTGGGTCGATGTATAGTGTTAGGTGGCAAGAAATATCTAATGAGGTAATAGCGGAACTGAAAAGGGAAAAGACCTTATTTGTTGTCAATGAGCACTACGAAACTGAATATCCAAAGTATCAGAATTTTGAATATTTGTGTGTAATATTGCCCGGTGATTTTGGGGGAAAATGGGAAATCCGGAGTCGGTTTCAAAAGAAAGAAGAATTACCCCTTGTGCATAAAAAAATCAACGACCTATTCGAAAATTATTACACAAAAATTGAATCTTCACCATCAGATGATGATAAATTAGCAGCGATCGTCAACCTATGTCGCGCACTTCATATGTTCCACGTATTTCCAGATGGCAATGGAAGGACGATTTTATTTGCCTTGCTTCCCAAACTTCTTATTGAAAATGGATTTTCTCCGGCAATCGTAGACGATCCTTCCCGTTGTTTTACCGGATACCATACGACAGAAGAGATGGTCGGCATCATCAAACAGGGGATGAAAAACTACCAAAGATTGGTCGAGCAACTTGCCTTTGATGTGCACTAATACCAAATATCAAAATTAATAGAACGCTCCCTAGTGCAAAGTACCGAAATATGTTTTTCGCGCGCTTGCAGTCCCTGCCTAAAACTTTGGACATAAAATCTTTATTGGCGTAAACAATTTCTGTGCATTCACTAAGTCAACTATACTGCGCCCGGTCAAGTTGTGTGAATTTTGGCTCTGCGAGACGCAGCCAAATCGATCCGTACGAGGAAGACCATACCCGGGTAGGGTAGGCTGACGAGAAGGATCGATTTGGCAAAGTCGCAGCCAGCCAAAATTCACACAACTTGACCGGGCGCAGTATATGAATCTATCCACAAAAGGCCCTCACGATGTCTTATTCTTTTTCCCCCCGATTAAAAAAATCTCTCCCGGTTTTTTTCGTTTTACTTTTAACTTTCTATTCGCAGATGAATGCTTCCGAAAAGATACAAATTCAGGTTGATAAGCCAATATCTTTTCAAATTGATTATAAAGCTGCGAGCAGTGAATTATGTTGGATAGGCGCGCTCTATGATACGGATAAATCATCGCAGCGAAGAAATGTCTCGTATAGCCGACATTCCCACCCCTACACGTTGTTTTACGATGCTCTATTTAAAGATAACCGAGACAAGGATCTTATTATAGCCGAAGTAGGAACACTTTACGGAGCATCCTTGTTGATGTGGAGAGACTACTTCACAAATGCAACCATTTACGGATTTGAATATAATATTGATTACATCAATCATTTCAAACAGTCATTCAATAGCGACCGGATTAGCTTAGCTGAGATAGACGTACACGATCCGGCGAATATTAAGAGGGCGTTTCATGCAACCGGCGTAAAATATGATCTCATTATCGATGACTCCACTCATGAATTTGAAGATCAATTGAGAATCATTGAAAATGTACATTCCTATTTGAAACCGGGTGGAGTACTCATCATTGAAGACATATTTAAAAGGTATAATGAGCAAGACTATATCAATAGACTAAAACCTGTTTTGGATCATTTTCAAGACTATTACTTTGTTTCATTAGATCACAAAAACAGATGTTCCATTGGATGGGACAACGATAAGCTATTTGTGCTCGTGAAGGCAGGAGGCAATCCCATTTTCGAGAAAAAAAAGAAAATGACAATGATCACCCCATGCACGTCTCCTTCCAATCTGATGAAGATCAAAGATTCTATAGATTTCGATTATGTCAATGAGTGGATAATCGTTTACGATGGGAGTAAGGTGCCTGGAAACCCCAAGCTATTTATCGAAAATCCGAAAATTAATGAATATATCTATACAGGTGAAGGAGCGGGAGGAAACCCTGAACGCAATTTTGCACTTGATCGAATTCAAAATGAAGACACCTTTCTCTATTTTTTAGACGAAGATAAGTCAATCCACAAAGATCTATACAAGCTGCTTAATGTCGTAGACAGTGGCAAGATTTATACTTTTAATCAGACAAATGGAACAAAAGGCGATGCAATTGAAGTAGGCCCTATTGACGCGGGTATGTTTTTAATTGATTTCAAGCTATGCAAGACTACGCGATGGGCTGTGAGTGAATATGGAGCAGATCTTTCTTACATCAGAGAGTGTTACTCGAAGAATAAAGCCAAGTGGATTTACGTCAACAATGACCTCTGCAATTAAAAGGCACTTGCTCGTTAAAGTGACATATTTTTCAGTTTGACTGAGTAATTGTACATGACGGTTAAAGTTTTTACCGTCATGTACTAGTTGGGATTATCCTTTATCCTTTTTCAAAATCCCTTTCGGGTCATCAGAAGGGAAGGGATGTAACATCCCCTTAGGATGATGAAGGTATACAGGCGACAAGAATATCATTTGCTTGGTAGCCTTTTTCAAAGAAGATTGAATAATTGGGGTTAATTTCTCTTAATTTATCTGTAATTTGATCTAGTGTCACACCATCAAAATCACGTGTTCCAAACATCCTTACATCGTCAATGAGTATGGTATGGTTTTTTATAGGATGATTTTTAATCGCTTCCAGTTCCTGGAGTATAGGGCTCATGGTGTCCCCCTTTGCCGTATCCCCGAAACTACAATGCCCATCCAACCAAAAGGTCACGGGTTCATCAATCTGCTCTAAAAGCTTGCTCAGTTGTTTTGCAGAATCACCTAGCCATAGAAAGACGTTTGGATTATCTGAAAAACGATTTTGGCAAATGTGATAATATTTTTCTGAAAGTTCAATGGAATACACTTGCTGAAATCCTGCATCCAAGGCTTTTTGGATTCCATCTCCACGATTGGAACCCGTTTCAACCAAGCATCTGTTCTTATACTTCCCAAATACTTGGGAGCTAGAAGATGAAAATGCGGAGATGCTCATACTTAAAAGTGCCAAAGTAGCTAAAGAAAAAATCTTCATTTTAGACCTCGGTAAAGGGTACAGTCTATGCTCATTTAAATTTTAGGAACAAGCTCTAAATCGTTAATGCAGGTGTGCTGCGTGGTGTTTCTGAACGACAAAAAACAAGTTTTATGGAGCATCTTATAGGGATTTATAGGCGCGCAGGATTTCTTTTGCGGCCTTTTCATGACATACGGCAGGAGGGGGATATTTGGGGCACTCTGCGTGGTGACTGTCATCTTCCCAAGCATGGATGGTCTTGAGAGGGAGATCGCGAAGTTCAGGGACCCATTTTTTGATGTAGGTGCAATCGGGGTCGAACTTTTTTTGCTGGTTCCAGGGGTTGAAAATGCGGAAGTAAGGCTGGGCATCGCAGCCAGTGCTTGCCACCCATTGCCAGTTCCCGTTGTTCACAGAAGGATCATAGTCGATCAGCGTTTGAGCAAAGTATTTTTCTCCCCATCTCCAATCGATATGCAAATCCTTTACAAGAAAAGAAGCTGCAATCATCCGAACCCGGTTATGCATAAAACCTGTTTCTTTCATCTCTCTCATTCCCGCATCCACAATCGGAAACCCCGTAGTGCCATCGCACCAGCGCTTAAAGGCTTTTTTGTCGTTTGACCACTTGATCTTGTTAAATTTAGGATGGAAAGAGCCTTTGAACACATGGGGAAAGAAAAACGCAATCGCTGTGAAGAAGTCTCTCCAGTAAAGAGAGCGGATCAGTGGGCTGTGCGCGCTTAAATTGTGAGAGATTGCTGCATAGACCTCTCTTGGAGAGCATACGGTAAATTTTAGGTAAGGGGAGAGGTGCGTCGAAAAGTCTTCCGCAGGAAAATCTCTCAGGGCTTCATACTTTTTAAAAGAACCTATTTTTTTTAGGATTTTCAGGGCCTCAGTTCTGCCGCCGACGAGCCCATTGGTTTGCTTAGGACAGATTTTGGTCAGGATCGATTTGTCCCGTGCAGAGGGTATCTTACCTCGGAAATAATTCGTTTTTGAGTTGTGGACAGGAGCTGAGACTTTTAGTTTTGATGCATTGCGAAAATAGGGGGTGAAGATCGTGTAAGGTTTTCCATCTTTTTTCAGGGTGTCTTCCGGGGGATGAAGAAGCGCATCTTCGAAAGAGTGAAAGGGAATCCCTTTAGTTTTGCAGGCTTTCTCTATTTTTTTATCCCTTTGCTGGCTGAAGGGAGTGTAGTCGCGATTTACAAAAAGTGCGTCGATGGGAAGCTTGGTAATCACCTTTTCAGGTTTACCCTTAAAAAGGTAGAGCTTGCTCCCCTTTTTTTTGAGCTGGCCATCGAGATCGATGAGAGACTCGATCATGAATTTCAAACAGTGATCGCTTCGGTAAGGGTTTTTCTCAATTTGTTCCGGAGTAAAAATAAATGCGGGAATGACAACTTCTGAAGATTGCAGAGCAGCGATCAGCCCCGTATTGTCCTCAAGACGGAAATCTCTTCGGAACAAAAAAAGGGATTTTTGAAATTTTTTCTCCACTTCTCATCCTCCTGCAAGGCGCTTTGCCATCTGTCTGAAGATCACAACATGAAACAGGTAAAGGGAATACCAATAAAACCTGCCCAAGAGGCCGCTTGGCCGAAATGTCGCTGTTTGGTGCAGGGTTCCCCCATTTTCGCTCGGGATGATCTTAAATTCAAGCCATGCTTCTCCAGGCAGTTTCATTTCGGCGTAAAGTAGGAGTCTTCGATTTTTTTCATCCGCAAGTAAAACGCGCCAGAAATCGAGCGCATCTCCGGCTTTTAGCCTTGTCTTTTGGGTCCTTCCTCTCCTAAGACCAATTCCACCTACGAGTTTATCGATAAAGCCTCTGAGCCTCCACGCCCAATTCATCGCTGGCCAGCCCGCATCTCCGCCGATCGACCAGATCCGTTTTTGCACTTCGTCTGCCTGGCAAGAAAAGGGGACAATGCGCTCATCCGTCAGGACCCCAAACCTGGGAATATGAACGTAAATGGAAAGATCGGGATTTAGCGAAGAGCCGCTCAAGGTGTCTTTCCAGCTCGATGGCACCCAATCTTCTTCGATGCGTGTAAACGCAAGTCGGAGAGCTTCCGTGTAGGTTAGCAATTTGATTGGAAACAGTTCATGGATCCGATTTTCTTTGCAGACCGCATTGTTGATTAAGCTCTCAACGAGAAAGCGCGCCAAGGAAAAGCTTGTTCTGGTCACAAAGTATAGCCAATAGGAAGAGAGGCGAGGAGTAAGAACGGGAACGGTGAAGATTTTTCGCTTCAAACCGCGCACTTTGGCAAAGTTTAATAAAAGGTCCTTGTAGCTCATGACATCCGGCCCCCCAATCTCAAAGGACTCTCCAATACAAGACGGGTTGCTTAAGACAAGCGTTAAATAGTTCAGGACATCGCGAACCGCGATCGGTTGGGTCATTTGTTTCAGCCATTTGGGGGCGACCATGATGGGGAGCTTCTCCACCAAATCCCTAATAATTTCAAAGGAAGCGCTTCCTGCCCCAATGATGATCCCTGCCATTAAAATGGTCACCGGAACTTTTCCTGCCTTAAGGATTTCTCCGACTTTTTTTCTTGAGGTGAGATGGCGAGAGAGGTGGGCCTCATTAGAAAGACCGCTCAAATAGATGATCTGTTTTGCCTCTGTTTTTCCGATCCTCTCTGCGAAATTTTTAGCGGACTCAGCTTCTAGTTCAGAAAATTTCTGCGAATAGCTCATCGAGTGGACCAGATAGTAAGCAGCATCGATGTCGTTTGGGATTTTCGACAGAGTAGAGGGAATAAGAAGGTCCGCCTCGATCACATGAATTTGCGATCGCACCTTCTCAGGGATGTCCAGTCGAAATTGGCTTCTTACCAGAGCATAAACTTCATGCCCCTCTTCTGCTAAAAGGGGAAGAAGGCGGGTTCCAATGTAACCGTTAGCACCGGTGAGTAAGATTTTCATTTATCTCAAGCTTCAGTTCCTGGAAATAACAGCATATACCCAAGAAACCTCAAAAATTGGCCTCCAGGCGGGATTGAAAGCTGCCGCAAATCGATTCCCGCGAAGAGGGCTAGTATTGACTAAATACGACCCTCTTCGCGGGAATCGATTTGCGGCGCTTTGAACCCGCCTGGAGGCCAATTTTTGAGGTTTCTTGGGTATAGATCTCGAGAGGCACTCTTAAAATTAGTGCCCAACAATCCCAATGATACCAATCAAGATCAAATAAATGGCGACGATATAATTTAAAATGGGTGGGAATACCAGGATCATGATCCCTGCAATCAGTGAAACGATCGGATATACCATAGGGTGGATTTCTATCATAAGTTCCTCAAATTTGGTTTAATTTTTGGGTTTTCTATAAATGATCGCCATGACAGCTCCAAGCGTTGTCAGGATGATCCCGGCCACTAGTGCCATAATTGCTTGCGTGTCTGCGCGGTTAATTTTTTCCTGCGCCTGCCCGCCAAAAAACTTGATGATTGGGTTCCAAGTAGGGTTATGCTGGAAGAAATCAGAGATGCTTTGAGAAAGCCCTTTTGCTGCAGCTATTTGGTGGATGGCATCGACGGCAACGAATATAATGTAGACTCCAATTACAAAGAGACAAAATCCTACGATCCTTTTCACATTCACGGGGAACCTCTGGCTTTCAAGCGGTTAATTTTCTTGTACACTAAGGAATGAAAGCGCTCAAACGAAATCTTAAAACCTGTGAATTTACTCCTGATCCAAAGCGCATCGAAACAAAACTGACATTTTAAAAACATTCCTTGTTTTTTATCTGACTTAAGGTCAGTGACTTAAAATTTCATTATGCTCAAAACTAACAAAATGTCAGTTTTGAGCATAATGAATTGACTTAAGTCTTATGCTCATTTATCATAACATATATGAAGCCATTCGTCGGAAGAGATAACGAGTTACGCAGACTAGAAGACCTATCCAAATCGGGCAGGGCCTGCCTTGTAGTCATGAAAGGACGCCGCCGAATCGGGAAAAGCCGTCTTGCCGAAGAATTTGGAAAAAATAAGGTCTTCTTGCCCTTTAGTGGGCTGGCCCCCGTGAAAGGGGTAACAGCGCAAGATCAGCGAGACGCTTTTGCGCATGAACTCGCGACCTTATTTGATCTGCCTCCCTTTACTTTTACGGACTGGAGCGATGGCTTCGCGCATCTCTCAAGACATCTTACAAAAAAACCCACAGTCATCCTCTTTGATGAGATTTCGTGGATGGGGGTAAAAGATGCGACATTTGTCTCTAAATTGAAAGTTTGGTGGGACCTTGTCCTGCAGAACCATCCCTCTGTTGTTCTTATTTTGTGCGGTTCTATTTCGACTTGGATCGATAAAAATATTATTAACAGCACAGCCTTTTTTGGCCGGGTTTCCCTCTATTTGGAACTGACCGAACTATCGATCCCTCAATGCAGGGAACTATTAAACCTCCAAGGTTTCAAAGGCTCAGACCTCGACTTTTTCAAAATCCTTTGTGTGATAGGCGGGGTGCCCTGGTATCTGGAGCAGATTCAGACCCATCAAAGCGCAGATGAAAATATTAAACGCCTCTGCTTTGAAAAAAACGGCCTTTTGGTCCATGAATTCGACCGGATCTTCAACGATCTCTTCAGCACAAGAGGAGAGGTCTATAAGAAGATCATCACGTTGCTCAGCCAAGGCATGAAGACACGGGCCGCCCTGCAAAAAGCAATGTCTTATTCACTAAGCGGTACGTTTAGCCATCATCTTAAGGCTCTCGAAATCTGTGGATTCGTCAGCAAGCACCCCGATTGGTCCCTAACTACAGGCAAGACGGGAAAATTAACGCTCTATCGCCTTTCTGACAATTACCTTCGTTTTTACATCCACTATATCGAGCCCAACCTCACAAAAATTGAACAGGGATCATTTTTAGAAGTCCCCCTTTCCAGTTTGCCCGGATGGGAAACCATGCTTGGTTTTCAACTTGAAAACCTCCTCCTAAAAAACAGATCGCTTCTTTACAAAGCGCTCGGAATTCACGCTCAGGATATCGTTATCGATAATCCGTATGTTCAAAAAGCCTCAGGCCGCAAAAAAGGATGCCAAATCGACTATCTGATCCAAATGCATTCCAACACTCTTTTTGTGTGCGAGGTCAAGATGCGTCGTCGGGAATTAGGTCCTGAGGTGATCGATGCCATGAAAACAAAAATAGATTCTCTTTCACTTCCCAAAGGCTTTGGAATTTCACCCGTCCTACTTCATTTAGGCCCTATCTCCGATGCTCTACTCAGCAGCCGTTATTTTTATCGAATCATCGATATCGCTGAGTTATGACAAGCGCGACGTGCACTCATTCAGGGATCAGTTCCTTGGGTGAACATTTTAATGCTTTGGCAAGGGCTATGATGTTTTCTAAGGCGATGTTTCTTTCGCCTCTTTCAACAGAACCGATGTAATTGTGATGCAGGTCAGCAGCTTCTGCGAGCTCCTCAATAGTCATGTCTAAAACATGACGACGAGCGCGTACCTTCTGACCAAACGCAACCCTAACTTTCGTTTTTTTTCTATTGTGTGACATATGCCTCGATATACATGAGGGTAGGATTATTGTGTCAACATGCCCACCCACTATGAGTGTTGTTTTTAATTGAGGGTTCTGAGATAGTTCATGGTGGTGGAGAGCTTTGCAACTCTGTAACATGAGGAGTGAATATGAAAGTCGAAAGGATCCCTATTTTCCCAAATCGCACACGCGCGCTAGCTGCTTTCATCAAATGCAGGTACTGTGGTGGAGAAATGGTGCAAGTGAGCGCTAAAGACGGTGGTTGTTACGGCTGCTGCAAAGCCAAAAGAGACGGCTGCGATAATAAGTTGCGGATCTCAGGGCAAGGGGTGGAAGCTGTCATCTTAGACGATCTAAAGGAGAAATTTCTGACAGCTAAGGGCCTCAAACATGCAGACGAACTTGTATTGGAGGGTTTAGCGGGTGCAATAGACTGCTCTCTTGCAAACGCTCACCCTATCAGAACTTGCACCTATTTTGTAGCCCATACGAGTATTCAAGCTATCTCCCTGTTATAGGCCCGGAAACTCCGAATAGTGGTTTTATTTTCTTAAGTAATAGATTTGTTACAAATGCATAGGATCCCACTTTCTTTTGCGTGCAAGAAATCTACACCCAAATTTTAAAACAACTTGGGTTTGCGTTGCAAATCCAAGGAGTCCTATTTTCTGGATAAAGGGGGGCGAATGGATATGTTTTTTTAGAGAAAGCCAGCAATGTTTGACGGAACTGGCCCACTTCAGGATTTTATAGATAAAAATCCTCATTTTGATCCATTCTACTTAGCTAATTTAGGGCGTTGCATCTGAAAACAAAGCAACGCGTTTCTAAATTTGCTAACTTTTTCACAGGGTGACATCATGCATGCAATTCAGACTAATATTTTTCAGCCTGGACTTACTATCACAGAGCAAAATGAGCTGAAAAATAAGAACGAAATTCAAAACTTTGTTCTCTCTAAGATTTACTCCTTTCTCAAGAGTGAAGATAGGAAGGTGGCGGGCGCTGTATGTAAAGATTGGCAGCTGATTCTTCATCCTCAAATTGGTTGTGTGCGTCTTTTGGAGCTCGTAAAAGAATATTGCTATAGGTATGCACCCGATTACTTGGAGTATGAAGGCCTGATTGCGGAATTAGAGGCAGGGCTACTAAGAGGCGATAAGGAGATCTCTGATAAAATTTTCAAGGACAAGTGGTACTTGTTTGCCAAGAAGTGCTCTGAAGAAGTTCATTCTGTAGTATGGATTTCAAGGTTATTTCAGGATCATCACTTTTCTAAATTATATAACTGCATCGATCTATTAGAGCAGATCGTAGGTAAAAATGTGCTGGCTATTTCAAAATCGCGATTAAGCGACTCTAGGAAGCATCAGCTCCAAGAGGAGCTTATTGGTGACCTTCTGGCAGAGGGTCATCTCCTGGCTGCATTTGATATTTTTGTGGAAATGGAAAAACCAAGTGAGAAATTAGGAAAGAATTTGATTAGGCTCTGCAAGATAAACCAAGAGTATGGTGCGGCTATTCGTGCTGCAAAGAAAGTAGGGGATCTCCACCAAGTGATGAATGACGCCATCTATGATTTGATGAGATATGGGAAGTATGATTTGGCTTTGGATTTGATCCAGGAGAACGACCAAAAGGTTAATGCTGCACGTATGATGCTGATTTTATGCAATAACATCGCAAGTCATACACATGTGATCCACAGGGTCTCTAATGAAACAGCGGGAGCTATTATCGATCGGATGGAGAACATCTCGTTTGATTGTACAAAGAATGAAAATGGCTTCCGCGATTCGAGAGAGGATTTAATGGTATTTTTGGTAAAGGAGTTATTGAAAAGGGACATGAGTGATAAGGCGATGGAGGTGTATCGTCTTTTGGGCCTCTATGACTATTTATCCAATTCCAAAAAGGAGACTCTGCGGAAGATCGAGCAATACTGCTTGAAAAAGGGGATCCCTTTTTCTGATCCGGGCCTTTAGCCGCTATATTTTGATGGCTTTTCCGGTGGAGTGGGCGATTAACGCTCCAGTGGGGGATAGGATAGAGGCTTTCATTTCAACCAATTTGCGGGCCTCTTTTGTGATTTCTCCACGGATCGTCAATCGTTCGCCGATTTTGGCGGGCGCTACGAAGCGCACGGTCATTTCTGCGGTGACAGCTCCCCCGCAGACGATGCAGGCGAGACGCGTCATGGCCTCATCGAGAAGAGTAGCCAAAATTCCTCCGTGCACAATGTCTCTCCATCCTTGATGTTTTTGATCAGGGATAAATGCGGCCGTGGTCGTCAGTCCTTCAATAGCCCATTCTATGCGCAGTCCATGGGGATTTTCCATGCCGCAGGCAAAGCACTGGTTATCGTCGATCAGTTCTAAATTACCGTTCACGCCCTCAATCCTCCTGTTTTTTAGGGGGAGCGCCGGCTCCTGCTAGAATCCCTCCATCGATGGTCAGTTCAATGCCTGTCATGTACCCCGATTCATCGGAGGCTAGAAAGAGGATTGCGTTTGCAACGTCTTCGGGAGATCCCATTTTATGCATGGGAATATCTTTTACAATGGCTGCCATTGCGGCTTCTCTACCTGGGCCGGTTCCAAGCATGGAGTCCCACATGGGTGTCAAGATGGCAGCTGGGTGAACGGAGTTGCAGCGGATCTGATAGCCTTGGCCGCAGCAATAGAGTGCGACTGTTTTTGTGTGGTTTCTCATGGCTGCTTTGCTGGAGGCGTAGGCTGCAGCTCCCGGAATTCCAACGAGACCGGACCTTGAAGAGACATTGATAATGGATCCTTTTTCAGATTTTTTCATGAGAGAGATCCCGTGTTTGCAGCCTAAAAACGTACCATCGGAATTGACTGCGTGGACTTTATGCCAGCTGGAGAGCGATGCATGTTCGGGATCTTGAGGGCCAAAACCTTCCTGGAATCCTGTTATCCCGGCATTGTTGACGAGGATGTTGAGCTTGCCGAATTGTTTTGCGATGACTTGCATTGCATTTTGCCAATCGCTTTCTTGCTGGACATCCAGGTGGAGATAGATGCAGCCTTTTCCAATCTCTTTTGCAACTGCATTTCCTTCGGAATCATTGATGTCGGAAAGGATGACATGGGCGCCTTCTTCTGCCAACATTTTCGCGGTTGCTTTCCCTATGCCTTGAGAGGCTCCGGTGACTAGCGCTACTTTTCCTTCCACTCTTTTTTGTGTCATTTTTTACCCAATTATGGCGCGTTCTTAGATGTTCTTTGTTCTATAGAGTTAATCAGAATCGACTTTCTCTCGCAAGAGGCGGGTGATGGGGCGATTTTCAAAATGTGGAATTTTTAAACGAAAGATGGACTAATTAAAATTAGACCTTAATAATGCCGATTTTGTGATCTGGAAGGGACGCATCGCTCTGAGGATTTTTCAATGAAAATAGTGATCATTGTTTTGGTGGTTGTAATCATTTTAGCGGCATTTTCAGGTTCTATTATGAGTCAAGTCGAGCAGCCAAAGTATGAAGTCTTGATGTCTAAAGGGGATATTGAAGTACGGGAATATCCACGAATGATCTTGGCAGAGGTGCAGGTCGCTGGGGAAAGAAAAGAGGCGATCAGACAAGGATTTAAAATCCTTGCGGATTATATTTTTGGAAATAACTCCTCTAGGAAAAAAATGGAAATGACAGCGCCTGTCACAAACGAGTTAAGTGAGAAAGTGTCTATGACAGCTCCTGTCATGCAGGAACAGGGCGCGCAAAAGTGGAAAATTAGCTTTGTGATGCCGGCTGAATATTCTCTAGATACACTTCCTAAACCTAATTCTGCTGATGTGACTATCATTAGCCGGCCGGCCAGATGTTTTGCGGTCATCCGATTTTCTAGTCTTGCTAACGATGTCAGCATTAAGCTCCATACAGAGGAGCTTGAAAGTTATATTTCTGCTCAAAAACTTCATTCGATTGGTGGAGCTGTCCTGGCCTTTTACAATCCGCCTTGGACGCTGCCTTTTTTGCGCCGGAACGAGGTCATGATGGAGATCGATAGGCCAGTCTTTTGATTATGCTTTGACGAAGGCGAGCAACTCTTTGTTGATCTGGTCTTTGTGTGTCGAACACATGCCGTGAGGGGCTCCTTCGATGATTTTGAGCTGTGCACCCGGGATGAGTTTGGAAGAAAGCATCGCAGATGCTCCGATGGGCACGATCTGGTCATCGCTGCCGTGGAGAATGAGCGTGGGGATATTGAATTTCTTCAGGTCTCCGGTAAAATCTGTTTCAGAGAAGGCTTTGATGCAATCGAAAACACCTTTGAATCCTGCTGCCATGCCTTGAAGCCAAAAGCTATCGCGCAAGCCCTGCGATACTTTGGAGCCCGGTCTGTTCGCTCCGTAGAAGGGTCCGCTTAGATCTTTAAAGAACTGGGATTTGTCTTGGAGGACACCGGACCTAATTTGGTCAAATGCCTCGATCCCTAAACCGCCGGGATTTTTGGCAGTTTTGAGCATGAGCGGCGGCACAGCGCCGATCAAAACTGCTTTTGCGATTTTTTTTGTTCCATGGCGTCCGATGTATCTAGCTACTTCGCCGCCGCCGGTCGAATGGCCGATGTGGATGGCCTCTTTGAGATTGAGTGCATCGACTAGCTTTGCTAAGTCATTTGCGTAGGTGTCCATGTCGTTTCCATTCCAGGATTGGCTGGACCTGCCGTGGCTGCGCCGGTCATGTGCAATGCAGCGATATCCATTTGATGCTAGAAAGAGCATCTGATCATCCCAGGCGTCAGCGCTAAGAGGCCATCCGTGGCTAAACACAATAGGTTGTCCCTTTCCCCAATCTTTGTAATAGATCTCTACTTCTTTATCGACGGTGATATAGCTCACGGGATTTCCTCTTTTTCATAAAAACCTTTTGTAGCATAGTTTGAATTTTTAACTCAAAAGGTACAGGTTATGTCAAAAAAACTTGTGGGCAAGGTCGCAATTGTTACGGGAGCTTCGAAGGGAATTGGAGCGTCGATTGCTCTGCATTTTGCTGCTGAAGGTGCAAGTGTTGTGGTGAACTATTCATCGAGTAAAGAGGGCGCTGAGAGCGTTGCGAAAGAGATTAAGCAAAACGGGGGAAATGCAATCGCTGTGCAGGCGGATGTTTCTAAACAAAAAGATATTCAGCGACTTTTTTCTGAAACGCAAAAAGCTTTTGGCAAGGTCGATATCCTCGTCAATAATGCCGGAATTTATAGTCTGGGTTCTCTAGAAGAGATATCTGCGGAACATTTTCACAAAATGTTCGATCTGAATGTGCTTGGTCTGCTCTTTGCTTCTCAAGAGGCCTTGAAATATTTTGGAACAAACGGCGGGAGCATTATCAACATTGGCTCGGTGGTAAGCACGGCACCAAGTCCCGGAATGTCGGTTTATAGCGCTACAAAGGGTGCTGTCGATGCAATTACAAGATCACTTGCTGCAGAGCTGGGACCTCGAAAAATCCGCGTGAATTCGATCAATCCAGGTCTAGTGGAAACAGAGGGCACGCATACAGGAGGTTTTGCCGAGGGTGATTTTCTCAAGGAAACTGTAGCTGCTACTCCTCTTGGCAGGATCGGACAGCCGCAAGATATTGCGCGAGCGGCAGTTTTCCTCGCATCGGATGATGCAGCGTGGCTTACGGGAGAGTGCTTACTTATTGCCGGCGGATACAGGTAATCATGCAAAAACTAGTTTCTGGACTTCATCACATCACAGCTTTGGCATCGGATGCGCAGAAAACTCAAGATTTTTATGCGGGAGTTTTGGGCTTAAGACTGATCAAGAAGACGGTCAACTTCGATGCGCCGGATGTCTATCATCTCTATTATGGAAACGAAAGGGGAGTTCCGGGGACGGTCCTTACTTTTTTTCCCTACACGGGGATTCCCAAAGGTAAAAAGGGGAAAGGACAGCTGACGGTAACGTCGTTTTCTGTCTCTATTGGGGCCCTGGACTATTGGATCAAACGGCTTGCTAAATTCCAGGTGAAACATTCTGCACCAGAGCTGCGTTTTGAAGATGAGGTTTTTATCTATTTTGAAGATGGCGATGGACTGGGACTTGAGCTCGTGTTTAACAAAAGGGACGAGAGACCTTCTTTTTCTTATGGAAACATTCCGCTTGAATGGGGGATTAAAGGTTTTTATGGGATGACCATGTGTGTCGATGGTTATCAAAAAACAGCAAATGTGCTGACATCTCAAATGGACCATGTTCTTATTCATGAAAAGGGGAATCGTTTTCGGTATTCTGCAAGCTCTTTGCCTGGAGATTTTGTAGATGTGCTTTGCTCACCGGAACAAGTTGCAGGACAGGCGGGAGCTGGAACTGTGCATCACGTGGCCTTTAGAACGGAGAGTCAAGCTTCGCAGGAAGAGGTGAGGGAGAAACTGCTGAAATTGGGCTTAAATGTGACGCCTGTGATCGATAGACAGTATTTCCATTCGATTTATTTTAGAGAGCCGGGCGGGGTTTTGTTTGAAATTGCGACGGTGAGACCTGGCTTTACAGTCGATGAGCCCTTAGGACACCTTGGTGAATCTCTCAAACTGCCCCCTTGGGAAGAGAAGAACCGAAAAATTTTAGAGGCGCAGCTGCCGCCTATTCACTTCGATCTTAAGAGGTTTTCAGACTGATGCATAAATTTGTCATAAAACGAGAGGGGCGGCAATTAGAGAAGGCCTCTAAGGCAATGATCTTGCTTCATGGCAGGGGAAGCACAGCTGAAAATATTTTGAGTCTTGGGAATGTGTTTTGCGATGAGAGTTTTTATATCGCAGCTCCTCAGGCTGCAAATCAAACTTGGTATCCCCATAGTTTTTTGGTGGAGGAGAGTTTAAATGAGCCTTGGCTGTCTTCTGCGGTAGAGGTTGTCAAAAGGCTGATTGATGAGACTTCTAAACATATCCCGAGAGAGCGCATTTATATCATGGGGTTTTCACAAGGGGCATGTCTTGCTTTGGAGGTCACAGCAAGATTTGCTGCAAAATATGGCGGCGTTGCGGCATTTAGCGGGGGGCTCATTGGCAAAAGCATTGATGAAAAGAAATACCATGGCGATTTTGAGAAGACGAAGGTGTTTATCGGCGTGAGCGATCACGATCCTCACATTCCTCTTGAGAGAACGGAAGAGTCCAAAAGGATATTGGAAAAATTTGGGGCTGAGGTTACTTTGAAGGTCTACAGAGGCACAGACCATACGGTCCGCCAGGATGAAATTGATTGCGTGAAGAAACTATACGGTTTGAAGTCTAAAAAATGACTATGAAATTTTTGTGCGATGAGATGCTTGCGGAAGTGGGCAGATGGCTTCGGATAGCCGGCTACGATACGGAGATCGTCGAAAAGTCTATTGTCGATGGGGAAATCTTAAAGCGGGCAATCGCTGAGCACCGCTGCTTGCTTACTCGTGATCGGGAATTTTTGAGTATGCATGCGCCTGAGCATTCTCTCGTCTACCTCAATGGCAACTCGACAGAGGTTTGTATCTCTTTGCTCAACAAAGAGCTCAAGATCAATTGGCTCTATGCTCCCTTTTCCAGGTGTTTGGCATGCAATGAGCTCCTTGTAAAACCCTCTTTAGAAGACACCTTGACCCAAGTTCCACTAGACATCCGCGAAACCTCTGATGATTTTAGCTATTGCACCGGATGCAAAAAAGTCTATTGGAATGGCAGCCACACTCAAAAAATGCTGGAGCAATTGCATGATTGGCAAAAAAAGTAATGAAACTAAACACGAGCAATCCAGGAAAATTTGAGGAGTTTTAAGCGTTTATTTGCAGCTATTAGGGAAGGAATTAGAGATCTCGTAAATGGATTCCTGTCTTGTTTAAATTATTATTTTACAGTTCTTGTTTTAGTCAATGCCCCTAAACGGAGTTTTTTCACTCTGTTTAGCGGGTTAAGAATCTAATTTATCAACTTAGTGCTTAAGAATGAGTGAGTTACGTAAGCATGCTCGCGTGTTCTTTACCGTCTTAATCATAAATTAATAATATTATTATATAACGGCTTCATGAAGTAATAAGCAAACCAAAAAAGGAAGGTATATTATGGCACATCCAATTAGTAGTCATCTTGTCCCACGACAAGGTTTCCCACAACAAGAACAACACCAACTCTATGGGCTACGTCCGCGACTTGAACGCGAAGAGCCAATCTTTGATATCGAGATCAACGCTCATCAAGAGAGGTTTTCTCCTAGGGAAAAACCCACAATAGCAAACAACACTAATGAATCATCCTACGATAGACTGTTAAAGACGAGGGAGTATAATGAGAAAATACTTAATAAAATTGAAAATGATCCATTCACGTTATTAACAAGAGAAATCCAGGCAAAAAATGGCTGGGGAAACAGCTTTATTAGTGACTATGAAGTTTCGCTGCATAAATCTACTGAACTTTATTTGTCAAACATTTCTGAGATAAATTCAACTCAGGAGAAAAAAGTTCCTGTGAACTTGGTTGCAGAACGCAACGAGAAAGATCTTTGTTCTCTAGATTATTTTGCCAGCAAATCATTATCCCATACGTACTCTCATAGCGATGAAACGCTTTTCCATATGGAATGTCCTCTAACGCAGTGTAACCACAAGCCAGATGCAGGACATAATAAACTCCATCCAATTGTGGCGCTGGAGCGAAAAGAAACGAAGGAGATGTCTATAGCAAGCAATAAGGAAAATATTAACTCGCCTGATAGTTTCGATGACAGCAAATCACTATCCTATAGTGAAACACCATCTTCCAGCGATGGATCACTAAATCAGTATTTCCTCCTTCCAAAGGGATGTAGACACTCATATTAATAATGCCAGACCATGCTGGGATGTATTCCATCCCAGTATCTATTCCTCTCCCACTTCAATCGTGAACCAATCTTAAGTAATCCTTGTTATCGTGAAAAATTAGATCTCTTGGAAAGCGTCATATTTCTCAGAAAAAAACGTTGACATCCAGGTCTTGGAATGGGAAAATTTCCTATCCAACACTTGAATCAGCGGTACTATGCAGAACTCGTTAGAAGATCATCTCAAAGCGCTTTTTGGATACAACGATTTTCGGGACTCTCAGAAAGAGATCGTGACGGCTGTTTTGGACCGCAAAGATGTCGTGGCTATTTTGCCAACAGGGGCTGGGAAATCGATCTGTTACCAGCTGCCGGCGATGCTGTTGCCGGGAATTGCCGTTGTCATCTCCCCTTTGATTTCTCTGATGCAGGACCAGGTTGTCAGTTTGTACAAGAACGGCCTGCCTGCGGCTTTTCTCAACAGTAGCCTGCACTCTGAAGAAATCCGGGATTTATTAAATAACCTCGGCAATTATAAATTACTGTACATCGCTCCGGAGAGACTGTCCGATAAAAATTTCGTCCAGCATCTGCAAAAGCTGCCGGTTTCCCTATTTGCAATTGATGAGGCCCATTGCATTTCTCAATGGGGGCACTCTTTTAGGCAAGAGTACAGGCAGTTATCTTCCTTAAAAGAGACCTTTCCCGGCTCTTCGATTGTGGCACTAACCGCAACTGCCACTAAAGACGTAGAAAAAGATATCATCGCACAACTCGGTATGAAAGGGCCTCATGTGATCCGGGCAAGCTTTGATCGGCCCAATTTAACTTTCCATATTCAAGCGAAGGCGACCCCTATGGATCAGCTGCGCGATTTCCTGATCAAGCATAAGGGAAAATCGGGCATTATCTACGCTGCAACACGGAAAATTGTGGATGAAACTCATGCGAACTTGATCAAGGAGGGTTTTAAACCGGGCAAATACCACGCAGGGCTCACAGATCTGGAACGGACAACAGCCCAGCATGAATTTATCCATGGGGAATGCGATCTTATGGTGGCAACGGTAGCGTTTGGCATGGGAATCCATAAGCCGGACATCCGTTTTGTCGTCCATATGGATATGCCGCGCTCTATTGAGCAATACTATCAGGAAGTGGGAAGGGCCGGCAGGGATGGTCTTCCTGCAGAGTGTATGATGCTGTACTCGGCCCAGGAACTCATGCTCTACAAGTTTTTTCTCAATCAGATCACCGATGAGGCAGTTAGGAAGACAACGCAGGCAAAGACCGAGCAGATGCTATCTCTTTGCAGATCCTCACAGTGCAGGCGCCACGCGCTGCTTCGCTATTTTGGTGAAACATATCCGAGCAGCAACTGCAATAATTGCGATCGCTGTTTAGATGGCTCTGAGCTCGATGAGACGGTTGTAGCGCAGCAGATCCTCTCATGTGTTTATCGCCTTAAGCACCAGTTTGGCATCAAACATGTGATCGAAGTTTTAAGAGGCGCTAAAACGAAGATGATCTTTGATCGAGGACACGATAGGCTCTCCACCTATAATTTGATGGCGCAGTATTCCGAGGATGATCTTCGCTATTACATTAACACCTTGATCGAAAAGGGCTTTTTGGAGCGCTCAGAAGGGGAGTACCCCGTGTTGAGGTGGACGGCAACTTCACCCAGTGTGACGAGCGGATCACAAGTAGTGATGATGCGCAAAAGGGTCCAAAAAGCCGCTAAACCCAAAAAAGGCAGCGATCTTCAGTGCGACCTCCCCTTATTTACCGAACTTACCAAGTTACGCCAAAAATATGCGCAGCAGCTGCGAGTGCCGGCGTTCGTTATTTTTGGAGATCGCTCGCTCATCGAGATGGCGAGAGTTTACCCTAGGGACCGCGAAGAGATGTTAAAGATCAATGGAGTGGGTCCCGTCAAGTGGGAAAGGTACGGCCAGTCCTTTCTCGATGTCATTACACAGCACTCCGAAAGAAAATAAATATTTGAATTTCTTCTTTTAGGGTGTTTCGGTACGCTTGACCTTTTTGGAGTTTTTATGACCTTAAGCGCGCAAGAGTCTCGGAAGCTCCATAACAAAGCCGTCCTTGGAGTATTATTGATGCTCGGAGGGCTCGCTCTTTACGCTCTCTCAGACGCTTTCATCAAACAACTCATGGGAACGTATTCCGTTCCACAAACAAGTTTTCTTCGAGCGGTGACTCGTTTAGTTCCACTCTTGATCGCCGTATTCATGCAAGGGGGGATAAGACAGATCTTTGCAACAAAGCACCCCACTCGCCACTTAGCTCGCTTAGGTGTGAATATTGCCTATACCTATTCCTTCATGTACGCTTTCTCCGTGGCCTCTCTGACCACAATTTATAGCCTCAGTTATACCTCTTCTCTTTTCATGATCGTTTTAAGCGCTTTGATTCTAAAAGAAAAAGTCTCAAGGGAAAAATGGATTGCGGTCGGCATAGGAATGATCGGAGTGCTTATCGCAATGAGACCTGGCAGCGGCGTTATTGAGATGGCCGCGATTGTCGTCCTTTTAGGTGCATTTTTAGGCAGTTTGAATAAAATCCTTATGCGCAGGCTCGCTTCCACAGAGCATACTTTAGCCATAGCGATCTATCCGAACATAGCGATGATTTTGGTAACATTCCCTTTTCTGATCAGCAAATGGCAGCCGCTAACTTTGCATGACTGGGGCTTTTTTGCTATCGTCGGTGTGATCACAGCGACGGGTCAGTATGCGATCGCCCAATCGCTGCGCTATGCTCAAGGATCAACTCTTGCCCCAATGGACTACTCAACCTTCTTCTGGGTCGTCATGCTCGATTTCTTTTGGTGGGATAAAATGCCTGACATGTTCACAGTCATCGGTGCTACTGTGATTGTAAGCAGCAACTTGTACATCCTGTTTAGAAGCCACAGAGAGCAGGCATTAAAGCTTCCCTCGACAGCTTAACTCCGCATCTGAGACTAGAATGAGATTCGTCTGAGAAAAAATTTTGCTTTGCGTTTTTTTGGAAAATTGCTAGCGTAAAAGAAATTTTTTCTCTTTAGGAGGGTTCTATGAAAGCGTATTTTACTGTTTCATGCATGCTCGCACTTAGCACAGTTTTTGCTAATCCTGGACAACAAGACGAAATCAACCTCATCTCGAATGAAATTGCTCCTGTTTTTCAACGTTATCTTGCGAAATGCCGAAAGCATAACATGATAAATCAACCGGTTCATTTACGAAATGCCTCCAGAGAAAAAAGCCTTTCTTCCGGTGATATTACCCTTCTCAATCTGGATCTTCCATCTACAATGCAGATCAATGCTATAGCGGAGTACGTCTTATACGGTGATGCTGATGTCGTGCACTTAAAAAATACTTCTACAACCACTGCTTCACATTTATATGAATTGCTACAAAACAACTATTCTCACTTTATCCATGTTCCAAGTCAGGAAAAGGGCTTCTTTATCGCTAGTAAATATCCTCTTTCTCAAGCAGGAATCACACGAATTGAAAAAGACAAGGTTTTGTCTGAAGATCTTTTAGAATTCGTAATCCATGACGAAAATTATCGCGCACGTGTTGGCTCAAATGACTTATCAATTGAAGTTGGAAATCCAAATCAAAATACAACCATGTCAGTTCTTTTAGGGGAAGTGCCTGGAACTTTTACAGCTATCAAGCAGGCCAAACAGCAGTTTTCTCTTTCTCAGTTAGCAGAAAGAACAGATCTTCTCGCTGGGGAAACCTTTGAAATTATACCTGTTAGAAGAGGGGGTGGGGGAGGCGACAAAGACAACGATGATAGGGGTGGAGGTTACTACGGTGGTAAGGTTGGGATGGATATTGGGCCTGGTGGAGCGGAGTGGAATGCTTCCTTCTATGCAGGGTATGAAGACAACCGAGGCAACTTTGCCGAAGCAGAAGTCAGAAGAAATGAAAGCGGAAGAACCTCGGCGACAGTTGAAGCAGGGCATGAGAAAGAAAAATAGTCGATTTTTAAGAACTTTTATAATGGCTACATGTGTTTGCGCATTAGCTGGTTTTTGTTTACTCAGAAAACCTAAATATAAAAATATTTTAGAAAACAAGGGTTATTACAGTGAGAAAAATCATTTTCTTCCTCTAAAAATCTCCGGTTTTACTCATACTTACTCTCCTAAAATTGAAGTTGAAATTGAAAATCAAATTATTTCACCTGAAATTGATTTAGGTTGGGGAGGGGGGATTGCTCTTCCCTCCACTATTTTTCACAAGCTAAGCAATAAGTCATTCGTTAGTCATTCCATATTTACTGGTCTTAGAGGCAAAATATATCATTCTGATATTTACGAAATACCTCACGTATACTTAGGTAATACGAAGGTATTTCCAATGAGAATTAAAGAAGAAAGTCTAGAATTTTTAGAAGATGGTATTCTCAAATCAGGGAAAAAGGAAATTTCCGAACCTGATCAGGGTAGAGTCGGTTGGTATGTTTTTAAGCCCCTTAACCTGCTGTTAGATTGTGAGCACTCCGTAATTGCTATGTGTGATAGTTTGGCTACATTAAAAGAACAAGGTTTTCCTATTGACTCATTCGTAGAAGCAACTCTTCTTCTAGATCGAGATACTATCGATTTTGAAGTGACCACTGATGCTGGTCGTTTGCGATGCATATTGGATACCGGATCCAGTTGGAATTATTTAAATAAAGACTTGGATTCTGAAACCCAAGACCATAGAATTATCAGGATAAATGATCCTGAACAGCCACTCACATTCAATCCTAAAAATGAAGACTTGCTTGTCTTCGATTCGAAAGATACATGGGATTCCAAAACGCTTCAGATTAACGGGAATGAATTTGGACCTGTGACTTTTACGAAGATGAAATCTCCTATGGATTTTGATGCGATCCTTGGCATGGAATTCATCGAAGACCATCTGATTTTCATCGATTTTGGGAATAAAAAAATCTATTTTTCCAAACTTCCTGAAGAGCGTTCTCTTCTCGTAAGGGCCTATGATTTTGCTCTAGATAAAATAAAAAACTTCTAGCAGTAGCTCCAAGACGTTAACTTATCTCAACATCGGCTCAGGCTTTACGTAAGATTCTAAACATGGTTAGTTTCTGGATGAGTCTATCCATATGAGGGTCGGTTCGAGAGAAAGGAACCTCTGAGGGAGAAAACCAGTTGATTTGATGGAGCTCCTCCTCATCGTATATTAAAGAATGAGAAGCATTTCCCTTTAGAACATACCAGAGAGAGACATCTGTGTGCCCTGCCGTTTGGCCAACAGTTTTAGTCACGGTCAAGAAAAGGGGATCAGGGGATAAGAAATCCGCTTGAATTCCGAGCTCTTCGAGAATTTCTCTTTTGACTGTTTCTTTGGGGTGTTCCTTTGGCTCAACATGACCCCCTGGAGGCAGCTAAAGTCCAGATTTTTTGTGGTCTGTCAGGAGGAGTTTATTTTGCGCCTGATCTACCAGGACAAAATAAGAGACCAAATGCATCTCAGGAGTTGCGGGTTTTGCGAGGCGGAAAATTCCAGCTCCTGACTCAATCCACTTTTGGGTTAATAGGAGATGTTCCGCCTCTATGTCATCCAATGGTTGCATACGACTTAGAGTAGACTGAATTTCAGAACGGAGTTGGCTCTCGTTAACTATCGGAGTCATACGGCCTCTTAATGCTTCACTTCAAAACCTAAGGTAAACTCGCCTTTTTGTTTGGTCCCGGTGAGATGGAGCTCGCTGTTGCTTGGGATCTTCCCTGCGATGATAGCGTTAGCGAAGAGATTGACGACCTCATTTTGGATCAGGCGCTTGAGAGGACGCGCACCGAAGTCGGGATCGTAGCCTTCTTCTGCGAGATGCTGGACCACTTCGTCTGACCAGTGGAGATGGATATGGCGGTCTAAAAGACGGTTAGCCACGTGCTTAAGCTGCAGTTGAACGATCCTTTCCATGCTTTCTTGTTTGAGTGGCAAGAAGGGGAGGATTTCATCCAGGCGGTTGATGAACTCGGGACGGAATGCTGCTTTGATGATCGGATCGATAATGGCGAGCAGCTGTTCTTTTGTCGTGGCGTGTTTTTTGAGAAGCAGATCAGAGCCCAAGTTGGATGTCATGATAAAGAGGGCATTTTTACAATTGACCTTCCTTCCTTTGCTGTCGGTGATGTGCCCTTCGTCAAAGATTTGGAGCAAGATATTGAACAGGTCGGGGTGAGCCTTTTCTATTTCGTCGAAAAGGACCACAGAGTAGGGCCTGCGTCTTAGAGCTTCTGTCAGCTGGCCGCCTTCTTCGTAGCCCACATATCCCGGGGGGGAGCCGACAAGGCGAGAGACGCTGTGTTTTTCCATGTACTCAGACATGTCCAGACGGATGATGGCGTCTTCTTTGTCGAAGAGTTGGTCGGCTAGAGCTTTGACAAGTTCTGTTTTTCCAACGCCGGTAGGTCCTACGAAGAGAAAGGCGCCGATCGGGCGAGCGGGGTCGTTAAGCCCGGCTCTTGATCTTCGGATCGCTTCTGAGACTGCTTTGATCGCAATGGGCTGTCCGACGACCCTTTCTTCTAAGTGTTTTTCGAGATGGAGGATTTTTTCCATATCTTTTTCGAGCATCTTGTTAAGAGGAATTCCCGTCCATTTCGAGACGATTTCTGCGATGAGCTTTTCATCGACCTCTTCTTGCAAAAGGCGCTCTTTTATTTGATTTAGCTGCTCCTGAGCTGTTTCCATTTCTTTGTGGACAAGAGGAATCTTGCTGTAGCGGATCTCAGCCACTTTATTGTAGTCGGCTTTTCTTTCAGCCTCTTCTTCCAGGAATCGGAGTTTTTCTATTTCGTCTTTCTTCTCTTTTAGAGTCTGGATCAGTTTTTTCTCGTGGTTCCAGCGCGTCCGAAGGACTGCGAGCTCTTCTTTGAGTGTCACAATTTTCTTCTCGACCTCTGCAGCTTCTTCGTCTAGCTGATCTCGCTTTAAAGCTTCTTGTTTGACAGTTAGAGAAGCGAGCTCGCGTTCTTTTTTCTCGACAGGAAGCGGCAAGCTGCCGATCTGCATGCGGATCATGCTAGCAGCTTCGTCGATGAGGTCGATCGCTTTGTCCGGAAGGCGCCTATCGGTAATATAGCGAATGGAGAGATTGACGGCGGCGTGAAGCGCATCTTCCGTGATGCGTACGCCGTGGAAAATTTCATAGCGCTCTCTAAGCCCGCGCAAAATGGCAATCGCGTCTTCAGCGGTAGGCTCTGAGATAAAAACGGGTTGGAACCTGCGCTCTAGGGCAGCGTCTTTTTCGATATATTTTTGGTATTCATTGAGCGTCGTTGCGCCAATGCAATGCAAAAGGCCTCTTGCAAGAGCAGGTTTTAGGAGATTGGCCGCGTCCATGGAACCCTCTGTCGCGCCAGCGCCAACGAGAGTATGCACTTCATCGATGAAAAGGATGATATTTCCTTCGCTTTTTTCTACTTCGTTCAATATCGCCTTGAGGCGGTCTTCAAATTCGCCGCGGTATTTGGTTCCGGCGATTAAACTGCCCATGTCGAGGGCCATCAGTTCTTTTTTCTTCAGAGAATCCGGAACGTCTTCTTGGACAATTCGGTAAGCAAGACCTTCTGCGATCGCCGTTTTTCCAACGCCCGGCTCCCCGATGAGCATCGGGTTGTTTTTTGTCCTTCGGGAGAGGACCTGCATTGTTCTGCGGATCTCTTCGTCTCTTCCGATCACAGGATCGAGTTTCCCCTGTCTCGCTAGCTCCGTGAGGTTTTTGCAGTATTTTTGTAGAGCTTGGAATTGGTTCTCAGCGCCGGGGGTGTCCATATGTCTTGAGCCTTTGATTTTTTGGATTTCTGCTTCAGCATCTTTTGTCGATTTTTTAGAGGCTTTTTTCCATGTGGAAAAGGGTTCGATCGGCTTTTCCCAAAAACTTAAAAAGAAATGATCGCTGCTGATATAGGTGTCGCCCATCTTCTTGGCGATCTTTTCCGCTTCTTGGATTTTTTGATGGAGCTCTCTTGATACCCGGGGTTCTTGGGGGCTTCCCGTATAAGTAGGACATGTTGCTATTGCCTCTTCTACCTGTTTTAAAAGCAGGCTGGTGTCAAAACCTACTGCTTTGCAGATGGCAACAAAATAGCCTTGGTGATCGAGCAGAAGCGCGCGCAAGAGGTGGTTTTCCGTAATCTCTAAATGTTTGTTCTCTGTAGCGTATTGGATGGCATCTTGAAGAGCTTGGGTGAGAGCATCAGAAAATTGCGGATTCATAGAATTACTCCTTGTGGAAATAGCATTTTATGAATGTTCAATTTCTGAAGCAATCATAGAAGTTTTTATCAAGATCGCGTCCGTGCAATTGAAAATTTTAACAGTGATTTTGAAAGCTCTTGCTTATGGGCTCACATCCAGGGATTTGATCTCGATGACCATCACTTCGATCGGTTCATCGGATTCGTTGATATCCCCGTGAAGAGTGTTTGGTGGGTCTTCTGTTAGCCAGTAGGCGACTCCTGTGTCGAAACTCAAGGGAGATGTTTCTCCGGTCTCTTCAATTTTTGTAAGCGTGCCACCCTTTAGTCCGACGACGACTCTGGCGCAGTCGTGGCGGTGCATTTTCAGGGGTTGGCGTGGCATGATGACTGTTTTCCAGACTCTGACGTGTTCGTTCTCAAATTGAAATACGCGATGTGTTTGAGCAGGGGGAATTTCTTCGCTCAGTTCTGAGGCGTATGCAGGGAAAATGCACAGCCCAAGAGCTACGCTCGCAATCTTTAGACAAGAGAGAAGATCTTTCATAGGGAACCCTTTTGTAAAAGCCAGGATTAGACTACAAATCTGAAGAGTAATCAATAGATTTTTCTAAGACATTTGGAAAAAATGCAGTATTAGTGAAACAAGTCCAAGGGCAGTTTCTGTCTCAGCAAGGCGCTTTTAAATTGGAAAATTAATCAATGTGAGGAGTAGCCTCTTGAAAAGTTTTTTCGGAGGATACATGTCACATTTGGTTTTACGTTTTTTGGGCTATTGCGGCGGGGCATCAGTTGCTGTTCAGACTGCGTGTCGGTATTCTGATTCGGTAGAGGGGACAGACCCCTTTTCTCAGCACAGTGCCAAGCAGCATCAAAAGCATCCTTTTTCCGGAATGCATGAGCCTTTCTTCCCAAGTCCTGAACAAAGAGAGTTTTGCTCAGCGCATTTTCCTGAGCACACCCATCTTGTACCCGTTTCACCTGAGGTGTTTGCACAGCAGCAGGCACTTGAAACCTCTGTGAAAATCAGATCACTGGCGAGCTGCCCCGAAAGAATAAATTTCGAGGGTGCTGGAACGGTGGTGGTAGGAGGTCCTCCCGCTTTGATTTCTTCAGCCAATGAAAGCAATGTTACTTATATCAACGATAAGCGAAGACACCCGATTGCCAAGGGTTCTGCATTTCATTTAGAGTGGGATGCAGAGTCTGAGGCCCCAACGAGCTACTTGCCAACTCAATTTATGGCAAATCAGATCTTTAGAGCTCTTTTTCATTATGAAAGTCTCAAGCAAGCGGAGAAAACAGGTCAATTCTCTTGGAGATCTTTGGACTGGGTGGGATGGATAAGGCATCCCTCGCATTGGCTTGAGGGTATCCGAGTGGGGATTGCTTTCCAAAGAGCGGTATCAGCAACGTTGGGCAAGAAAGAAAGAGAAGCGCTCATGGAGGAATGTTCTCAAAGGTGCAAGGCCAATCAGAAGTTTTACGAACAACTCAATGTGGACCTGGAAAATAAGCTCCTGTTGCCGGGCAGTGGATCGGTTATCGTTGCTCGCACTGAGGGTGAAAAGCAAGCCTTAATAGATATGAAAGAGGGATTAAAAAAAGAGGGGAGAACCTTAACTCTACTATCTAGCGGTGAATTCGAGTCTCGCTATGGTTTTGTCCCACCGGAGGGGATTGCTTTTGGAGAGAAGACGCATGACGCTGTTCTTTCTCCCGATTTTATGGAGCTGCTTGCTAATCGGATTGAAACATTGGGTGGAAAAGTTATCAATGGCACTCTACAGACGATTTACACTTGTTGTCCTAATGAAGGAGGAGTCGTTGAATATCAAACGTTTGATGGGAAGAAACATTATGTTCCCTTTTCTAATTTGGTCCTTTCTTTAGGAAATCAGAGAATTCTTGGGGCTGATGATAAGCCCATTTTTGATGTAGTTACAGCGCGAGGCGTTTCTGCACTCGCTATTGCATATGTGCCTAAAGGCAGAGGGCTGCCTCCCGTGCTGGTTTGCGGGGGAACAAACCATGCCACAAAATTATCTGAACCGATTACGGTGCAAAAGGATGATGGGAATTCTTACGATGCTTATTTGCTCCGAATGACAGGCGCTGCCTGCATCACGCCAAATGTTTCAGAAAAAGATTCCGCCAACTACGATGGAACAGCAGCTGTGGGACTGATCTCAGCGGTTAGAAAAACGCTCGATTGCGAAGTTGAGGTGATTACTGTGTATGGCTGCAACCGGCAAGTGAGTGAATATGGGCAAAGCCATTGGATTTCCCCTCCAATTGGCGATCAGCCTACTTCTTCGTTTTTAGCTCCTCGAGGACACTATTTAGATCAAGGAACGCATCGTTTGGATTCTAGAACGATTAAGGTTCAAATGGGAGCTGGCGGTGGGGGGCTCACACAAGGTCCGGCCCAGCCTCCTTTGAAGGGATTTGAAATAGATAAACAGAACAGGAGTTAAGCTGAAACGACTGACTGCATGCGAGGAGATGGCCTCGCATGCAGTCTCAATTGTTGTTACACTTTTTGTGACAGCTCGCTTAAATCGATGGAATAATGATGGCGGGTAGCTCCATATTTTTCATCCACTCCGACTTGATGCATCCCTAAGTTTTTTAAGATTTTTTCGGAAGCGAAATTATCAGGTCTTGTAGTAGCTCTGATCTTTTCTAGAGTAGAGCCGTCTAAGAGATAACCCTCTTGAACAGTAGCTGGAGCATATTCTTTGACAATTGCTGTTACTGCTTCTGTTCCAAATCCCTTACCCCATTGATTTTTCATAAAGAGATAGGCTAGCTCCGACTCTCCTGCTTCATCCCCATGTCCGATGATCACATGACCGAGAAATTCCTCTGAGTCTTTTTTAAAAACTGCTAAGCCGGCATAGGGATCATTTTGATGCCAGCGTCTAACCCAGATGTCTTTGATGCGAGTTTTCGTCTCTTCTGGAGTTTTTGTATGGCCCGTAGCATATTTACCCATTACCTCTGGATCGCCAAATAATGCGGAGTAGGAGTTGTAGTCTTCTTCTGTTGCTTCAACGGATCTGATGTGCAGTCTTTCGGTGTCTATTGTAACGGTAAGCTCCTCACGATCATTTAAAAAGAAGTTCACTTCAGAGCTGCCGCGGTACATATGTGTGCTTGAAACGCTTGATGTAAAAAAATTCATGGATGCCTCCCTTTTTAAGGAAGAATCGTAATCAAAAGGTGATAACTGCTCAAGGGCGATCGTTATTCCTTTTGGATTGGCAGAGAGATAATTTTAAGATTTTAGATGTTTGTCAAAGAAGCTGACGATTTCATCTGCTGAAGTGTGGTGTACTTCTTTTCGGTCAACGCCTTCCATTCCTTCTTCAAAAAGAGTGAAATAAAGGTCGTTTGGTAAATCGCGCTTATCGAATTCTGTCGGTTCATCGAGAAGCACAAAGTGACTCTGTCCGGGAAGGTCGATCTTTTTAACGTTTTCGTTGCTGGACATCCATTTTTTGAAACAAACTTCCACGCTTTCTTCGTTGATTTTATCGAGTGCAAGAACTGGCACAGCGACCTTAGCTAAACTCTCTTGATCAAAGCGGCGGAGCCAGCCGGGTTGGAGCAAGACGGCAGCTTTAACTCTAGAGATGGAAAAGTCCCTATTTTCATGGTACCGGTTAATTTTATCGATGTGCTCTTGTCCGAGGTCTTTTGTGAATTCATCTTCATCGACGTTCAATTCTCGAAGCTTTCCTCCGATGGCGCTGATGCAAGTAGCTCCGCCTTTAGAAAATCCCATGATCCCAATCGGGGCTGACTCGACGTATCGGCCTAAAAGGGCGCTGCGGGATAGCTGGTCGATGATGAAGGCGATATCCTCAGCTCTGCGTCCAAGAAGGTGAACATTATCATCTTTATGCTCTATGGAGCAGACGTTGTACCCATTATTTAGTAGAATTTCTCGAATCCATCCTTTTCTATACCTGGCTTCATGGGAGTCAACGCGGTTCCAGCCATGGGAATAGATAATCAAGGGTTGGGCTTTATCTTCAGAACTTAGCCATAGCGTGACGGGGATATTTCGGTTCCTGGTCTCATTGAAATAAGACTTCTCTATTTGGGTGGTGCTGGATTGACTTACTAATGGCATCATAGAAAATAAATAATTTAAAATTTGTGTTAACAAATGCATCTATCTTCGTTCTTTATAACAAAGATTATTACATTCTATAAGTTTAATGTCAAATCTTAAATAAATTTTTTGACGCAGCCCAAGACTGGTTCTTGAATCACTTTTGGTATAAGACCGTTTTTTTCAAGGCCTCAGCGATTAAAATCTGAAGCCCAACACAATCTCTTAGGGAGCAATAAGGCACTGTGAAACCGGTATCGTTCCAGTTGCCTGGAGCTGGCCTAAATTTCCTTTAGGGGTGACCAGGTTTAAAGTTCCCCCTGTGGCACTGATAACGTATGCATTTGGATAGGGATTAGAGGTGTTGTCATTGAATTTCAAGCACATCAGTCCGGCAGTATTACTAATTTGGGCGGCATTCACCCCAAATCCTTGGAAAGTGTTGCCAGAGACCGTGGTTTGGAAATTTGAGCCGCTATTGGCGATCGCTATTCCAGCGTTGCTTGAATTTTGTATCGTGTTATTTGCGATATCAATTGTAGTCATTCCGGTGCCGGTATTAGCTAGATCGATTGCGCCATAATTTCCGGTGAACACGTTATTTGAGATTGTGGATGTGACAGTTCCCGAAGTGGCGATACTCCAGTAGATCGTGTCATCATTGTCTTGGCCGAAGAATGTGTTGCCGATAATATTTCCAGAGTATGTGGATGAGTCCGCGCTAGCCGTTTCAATGTGGTAATAAGCTGAATTGATCGTGTTGTTGTTTATATCAGCTGCAAAACTGGAGCTGTTTGCTAAGCCTGAGTAAATCCCGTAATAAAGTGAGTTTATGGTGTTATCGCTGATTGTTCCCGTGAGCTGAGCTGAGCCTGTTAGATCAGTATAAATCGCATACTCATAACAGCTCATTGTATTATTTCTGATATTTACAGAGATTGTAGAAGTATTCTCTGAGAGGATGTAGATTGGGTAATCGTAGCTATTAACCGTGTTATTGGCAAATATTGCATTTATAGAGGAGGAATTATAGGTTTCTGGTTCAAATGCATATTCATAGACATTGAATGTGTTGTTTACAATTTTTGCAGTCAATTGAGATTGGTTATTGGTGATTATATAAATACCATATAGTGAATCAATTGTTGAATCTATTATATTTAGTTGCGCTATGGATGCGTTGTTTAATATTAATTCGACTCCGTAATCATCGTATGTTTTTATGTTGCAGTTTGTAATGTCAAAGACATGAGGCGTATTCATCATTGTGTTTGAGGCAGTGATGTTCACTCCTGCTGTCCCGCTTGCGTAGATGTTGTTGTTTTTACTCAGGAAATAGTTGTTCGATCCTTCTGTAAAGGCAATATTAAACCCATAGTAAGCAGCTTCTGAATGCAGGGTGTTGTTTTTAAAAAGATAGGATGCGTTAGAAATGGGATTAGAGTTGTTGATACTTACGCACGCAGATTGATACATGATCGTGTTGAAGAAGCATTGACAGTTCCTGTGACATTATCGAGCTCGATCCCGTTGTAAGTGGAACTATTTCCCTGGATGTAATTTTGTGTAAGTGTGGCATTAGTGGATCCGCTAGCCAAAATGCCAGCGCCGGCTGTGTTTTGAATATAGAATCCAGAAACAACGTTGTTATTTCCAAGCGTCACAACAGCTCCGGCTCCATTGCTAAGAAGTGGAGTATTGCTCCCAGAGGCTTGCGCAGGAAGGGTGATGCGGCCTGCTGTCGTCATCAGAGGGTGATTGATTGTAGCTCCGAGAAGCTGTTGTCCGTTTTGTAGTGTGATTCCACTGTCTAGCCCTGTGCTTGTTAAGTCTCCTGGATAGACATAGATAAGATCATTGGGCTGTGAGGCGTTTTGTGCGTCGGCGAGTGTTGAGAATGGGCTCTCGTAGGTCCCAGCTGAGTGGCTTAAGTTGTTAACAAAGAATATGGTGTAAGGGCGTCCCGTCGCTGGATTGATGGCTGCTTTTTTATTTCTTCTTGTCGTTATGGGGATAATCTCGGCTTTAGCAACGGGCTCGATCATCCGCTGGCATAAGAGGTAATTATCGATGCATGGACGTCCCTCGCTCCCTCTAACTCTGTCCTTTGGTCCAAAAGGTAAAGAAAGGAACACTTGTCCCTGGACAATATTTTTAAACCTATGGTCATAGGAATAGCTGACTTCGGCCCCGACGTAGTCTTTCCACATCGCTTTAGCGCGTGCTTGTCCTCCCCACACGGCGCCTCCCACAGGCCCTTTTAAGTAGTAAGGACCGACTCCTGCATATACAGTAACGTTTTCCATTTTTAATGGATAAAAGCCTACTTCTGCATTCCCTCCTGAAAGGGCGTACTCAAACTTATCGGAGTAGTAGATCTTGTTGCCTGCAAAATGGCTAAACTTGGTGTCGTATGTGTGGCTTCGCTTGCTTCCTACGACGACGTATCCGTTCAAGCGCAGATCCCAAAAGGTGCCTAATGTTTCTACACCAAAGCTGACTTGGTTATAGCTTTTATGCTTCGTATCCCGAAAGTCGTAGTAGGCATAAGCCCCGTAGATACGGTTTTTCATAAGAGAGCGCAGCCCAAGGCCGCCGTTTGCTGCCCAATGGCCATTGTTAAAAATATGTCCTCTTAAATCCACAAATGGCATTACAGTGAGGTCTGTGGGAGCAGCCAAGAAGGCTTCAAGTGTTGTGTAGCCGGTATTGTAACCAATCCCTTTATTTTCAATATGGCGAGCTGAGATGCGCATGGATTGACACTGGTCATTGCATGGCGATTTCAGCGATGGATCCGCTGCTTCGATAATACTATAGGGTGCCGATAGGCAGACTAAAGATAGAATCAATGATTTTTTGAGCGAATCCTTGAGCATAAATAAATCCTTTGTTTTTTAGGGAGCTTTCACACAGCCCAAACAGCGAAATCTTTTGAGAACGCCCCCTAACCTCTTTCTATTTTTTTGTGTGTTTTTTAGTCAATATTTATAAGCAATGGCTTCAGTCCGCCAAGGCAATGTATCCGATCAAAAAAGCGAGATCTTTTAAATTTTTCCAATGACTCCTTCATTCTAATAAGACAGCGCGGAAACTGCGCTGTCTTATTAGAATGAAGGAGGTTGAGAATATGGGGTGCTGGATGCATGTTTATATTTTTTACTTGGCATGCTTAAAAATAGATTATTTATCTTCATTTAAATTGTCCGATGCATTATAATTTTCTAAATTTTAAGTGGAGTTATTATAATGTATGGATTTGCTGTTCAAGCTGTGAATAAAGATGGAACACGAGGAAACCTTATTTATCGGCAGCCCCTTGAATCTGCTCATCAAGTCAACACATTAAAAACACAACTTGTTGAAGGGGATAGCAGAGTAGAAAGACAGCCTTACTATTTTCCTCATTTGCAGCAGGCCTCGAAGTTAGATACTCTCTTTCAAAAAGCGATGGCGTCTGTTAAAGCTTTTTTCCTCGACCTTGTGACTTTGCCTTATCGCATGTACACTTACAATAGCTATAAAGCTGAGCTCAAAAACCAGCTTCCTATCTACCAATATCTTAAAAGCCAGCACGTTCCCCAAAAATACTTGGACCAGGACAGGTTTGAGATTATTTTATACTCCGGAGAAATCCCCGCAACCTCTTGCTTCAAAGAGGGCTCTTTATTGCGTCACATGGCTATAAAAGAAGGTCTCGATCTCTCTACATTCTATGGCAAAAACTATCAGGAGCTCACAACGCATCGATTCGATGTCTATGAAGGAGCTTGCCTTAGCAGCGGCTATGGCCTGCAGTTGCTCACAGATGAAATGAGAGCCACTCTCAGAAATCCTTTCGTCGCTATATAATCAAAACGGCTACTTTATCCATATAGGGAGCCCTAAGCGAAAGCGCGATGATACCCAAGTTGTCTCAAAAGTTGGTCGCCAGGCGGGATTGAAAGCTTCCGAAAATCGATTTGTTTTCATTGAGACTTGGTGATTCACTATACTTTAGTCCTAAAAATAGATCGATTGGGATTGAAAATGCTCTGTTGTCAAAGATGAGATAATGGGGCAAATCCTGTGAGGGGGTCGGAAGAATCATTTTCAGAGATTGGGCGTAGAAGGAGTTTATTGTTGACAAAGTCAATGCAAACCATCTGAGTTTGTAAAAAGTCTACACCAATAATGGCTTCAGCGCCAAAGGGCAGTTGTGTCTCGTGAAATACACAAGGCCCTAATTGCCGTCCTTCAACACTAAGCATAGTAGGGGGCTGGGGATTAGCGAAGTCTATATTACCGAATTGGAATTGCTGAATTCTGGCACAAATTCTTTGACAACAAAAATATTGCTATTGATATTGAAACAACGATGAATATCAGATTTAGCACCCACGCTTTAGCAACTCCTACAGGCAACCTTTATGGCGATCAATTTTCTAGATTCGTCTTTGCCATTTCATTTCGCTTAGCAATTCCATTTGGAACTGCTGAATTCCTTAACAACAATTGATAGTGAATCAACTATGAAAATCAAATTTATTACCCTCGCTTTAGTAACTGTTACGGTCAACCTTTTTGGCGGTCCTTATCGATGCAAAATGTCGGGAGACGAATTAGAAGCAGATGTCATCGTAATAGGTGGCGGAGCGGCGGGCTGCGTGTTGATGGGCGAGCTATCTGAGAAATATTCAGTATTGGGAATAGAGGGCGGAGCAAATTTAACAAGTGATCCGGAAATAGAGGCGGTCGGTCTCCCGGCGTTGCTTCTCGCTGGGACGGGAAGGTACAAGTATTTTTGGCCGGGATGGACTCAAACTGTGCCTATGGCGGGGCTAAATGGACGGACGAGTGATTGGACAACAGGGATGGTGCTCGGCGGAGGTGCATCGATCAACGGATTATACTATGGCCGCGGCTCGAATGCAGTGTACTCGCGTTGGGAAGGAATTTCTGGTAGCAGCAATTGGAGTTTGGACAATATTCTTGCAACCTTCAATGAGCTTGAGAACTACCAAGGATTGATAATCACTCCGGGAGCAAGGGGGACAGGCGGTGCTCTTAGTGTGCTTGAGACGCCTACGGTTTCACAGGTCACATCGAATGTACTACTGCCCGCGTCACTAGCTGCGTTTCCCGGCATTCCCATTGTGGCGGACTATAATGATCCGAGCGTCGAGAATTGCATAGACCCTAGGGCTCAGTGGTTTATTGATCCGACAGGCACCAAACGGGCAAGCAGCGCCACAGCCTATTTAAATAGCTCGGTTATGACGCCAGAGGGTCAAGGAGTTAATGGACACAAACTCTTTATGCTCTTCGATGCGGTAGCCACGAAAATCATATTCGACAAACATGGGCGCGCCAAAAAAGTGCAATATGTTCAGAATGGCAAGCTCTTGGAAGCACATGCTAGAAAAGCTGTTGTTTTGGCGGGGGGCATTAACAGTAGTAAATTGCTCCAGCTCTCAGGGATCGGTCCATCGGACGTGCTAAAGAATGCGGGGATCAAGCCTGTATTCATCAATGAGAACGTAGGAAAACATCTCCAAAATCATCCGCTCATCTTCATTACGCTACTAGCCAATCCCGCAACGATTGGCATACCTCCTGGGGCACCGTATTCATTTACTATCAATAGCGTCTACTTGCCAGTGGTGGGTGGTAGTGCCAGCGACCCGCGAATGCTACAGATTTTGTTCGAATACATTCCGGCTACTACGTCGACACCGCCGCTAGTACTCGTTGGATTTGAGCTGTTGAATCCCGTAAGTGAGGGGAGTGTCAATATCCTAAGCGACAACCCATTTCAGCTGGCAGCAGCGGACGATGGCTTTTACAATAATCCTGTAGACCTACTGAATATGAAGAATGCCGTTCAGGTCTATATTCGCGATCTGCTAACGCAGCTATCCATCATTGATCCGCCGTACTATCTGGCTGTTCCTACAGACCCGATTGTCGGAGTTGTCCTTAATAATTTCAGCGACGATTCGGTGATATCGTACATAAAAAACAACAGCAACCTTTCACTGGATGTCCATCATTTTACAGGGCACTGTAAAATGGCTCCTCTCAAAGCCGGAGGTGTGGTAGATGGCAACTTACGTGTTTATGGCACAAAGAACGTTTACGTTGCGGATGACTCCATCTGTCCGGTGATTCCCGATATCAATACGGCAGCATCAGCGATGATGATCGGACTGAGGGGCAGCCAAATTCTGAAAAAAGTCTTGCACAAAGAAAAATCAAAATGAGATCAACATGAAAAAAAATATTTCGCTACTTTTAACATCGGTTGTATTTTTCATGGCAGCTGATGCAACAGAATGGCGCGCTGAAGACAGGTGCTGTATGGATAAGTCGAACCTCTATGCTAAGATTTTCGGCGGTGCTAATTTCTTGCAGGACACAACGACAAATGGAAACAAAGCCACATATGAGGCGGGGTATATTGTTTCTGGTTCAGGCGGGTATTGCTGGCGTTATGGCCTTCGTTTCGAGGGGGAATATGCTTATAGAAGAAATGACATCAGTAAAATCCATTTCGTTACACAAGGTTCTTCTACGGATGGACATTTCCAAACTTCCTCGTATATGGCCAATCTATTATGGGATATGCCTTTATGTTCGTGGGGGTGCTCATTTTGGAACATCCAACCTTTTATTGGAGCCGGCATAGGGGCAGATCTCCAAGAAATGCATTCCTCAAATTCCCGTATTGAATTTTACCAAAACTGGACCCATTTTTCTTGGCAAGCGATGGCAGGGCTTGCCTTTCCGATCTTCCGCCACACAGAGCTTACTTTGGAATACAAATTCCATCAGGGAGGCTCTCATTTCTATAACAACTCTGTTGGATTTGCGCTCGTTTATAAATTTGGCTACTTTAAGAAGTGCCAAAATCAAGCCCAATCGAGTGAGAAAACTCAAAAAGCTTCTGGTTCCGCTAGAGTGCCATGAGGGGATGGAACAAGCGGGTTTGCGAACCCGCTTATTTCCTTAGGTGAATACTTTCGCAGTCAGCTCTTATTTCTGAAGTTTTGGCAGAAGAGTTTCCACATAAAATTGAACGATGTCATTTACGCGGATTAAGGGATTCTCTGGGGAGGTATCTTCGCTAATGAGGGTGTTTGCGAGATCCTCTGTCTTCTCTTCACTTGCAATTTCTCGTGCATTAGAGATAACACCAAATTGTGTTGCGGCAATTCCTACATATTTTGAGACGGCAAAGAGGTGAGAGCAGTCAAGATTGACAATATCGCAATCGTGAGCAACGGCTTCATCGAGATCAGCCTCATATTCCTGGTAGATTGCGTCATCTGTCATCACTTGTAGGGAATGGATATTTCCAAGTGAGGAATTCTCATGCGCAGTACTAAGTATCTTTTGGTTCAGCCATGAATCGGGGTATACGACCTCCTCTTTTGTATAGTGAGGGGTTGTCCCGTCTCTTACTAAAGAAGCATTGACCAGATAAAGATCTCCCTTTTTCACTCCCTTAGTTCCAAGGCCTCCCGCAAATCCATAAGCGAGAATGTATTTGATTCCATAATAAGCAAGGTCTTCTACGACAGCAGAGGAAGGAGCGCCACCATAAATATGCGAGATGGAGAGAAACTTTATGCAATTATGTGTACAAACCTGAACACATTGGGAAGGTACAAGGAAAAAGTATTGATCTGTCAAATTGACGGGATTGTATTTCTGTAGTATGGGAGCAGGCGGACAATAACCAACAATAGCCACTTTTATGTCTTTAAAGGTGTCCTTAGAAAAAACTGATCCAAGAACTTTTTCAGGAGTAAGATGAGGTCTGTCTTGCAACGGATTTTCATTCCCAAAGAGTGAACTGCTCCCGAGCAGTAACATGACAAAGAGACACTGCGATCTGTTAATTCTAAAGATGGCGCTGCCAAGCTGACACCAAGCTGATGAGATGATATCGCAAAAAACAGCCAATTTTTGAATTGCAAACGACATATGACCTACCATTAAATGTGGGGTAACTTGGGATTAAAACTAGGGACCGATGGATTATCCAGCGATTATGGCGCACAATATAAATGCCTTATGCTGAAAATGCAAATTATTCAGGCCGATCAGTAAGAAGACAGTTGATGCGATAACTGAAATTTAATGAATTTTTTGAACTCTTTATGAGAAGCTTGAGCTTACCGAAAAAAGGAGTTCCCCTTTATGCTCAAGTTGATTTTTGCGTTTATTTTGATGACTTCGGTCTCTTTTGGGCTCTCTATTGACAGTAACCCAACAACATTGATTCTAGCAGATCGTTATTCACAGCTTGACCGTCCCGAGGGAGTGGCTTTTACACCGTCTGGAGACTACATAGCTGTCGCTAATTCATTAGCAAATACGATTACTTTTTATAGGCGCATAGGGGAGCAGGGCTCTGCATACGAAACAAGATCGAGATTTTCCATTAAGGGACCACAGTCTCAATTGGACTATCCTCATGATCTTAGTTTTTCTCCGGACGGCAATCATCTAGCTGTTGCAAATAGACAGGGAAATGCAATTACAATTTATAAGAAAAATTTATTCCGGAACTATTACGATTCCACTCCAATCGCAGTCATTTCAGGGGAATCTTCACAAATCGTGAGTCCCGATGCTGTTAAGTATTCTCCGGTTGAGAATATCATCGCTGTAGGCAACGTAGACTCAAACACAATCTCGTTTTATTCTTATCAGGGAGACCAATACGATCAGCAGCCGTATCAGGTGATTCAAGGCTCATTTTTTCAAGTTCCGGATGGCTTGGGTTTTTCAGGAGACGGTGACTTGTTAGGAGTTATATCCTATGCTTCTGACACTGTAGTTATTTATCAGCGGCAGCCCAATTCTCAGGGCCACTATAGGGATCACCCAGTCCAAGTTTTGCAAGGAGAAGAAACTCGTTTTGTTTACCCTCATTCCCTCTCTTTTCATCCATCAGAGAATTATCTCGCAGTTTCCTGTGCACAAGGTCGAAAGAATGTGCATGTATTTCTGCAAGAAACAGAAGGAGCAGCAACCACATATTCGAATGCACCAATTCTAAGTCTGGAAATTTTAGAAATGTACAATGATTCGACCATAGCTTTGCTGGAGCAGATACAACAGGATGGCGGTGTTAAGGGGATTGCCTTTGCGCCCGATGGAAAAAGCCTGGCGATAGTACAGAACTTATGTCATGGCTCGCTGCAATTCCCTTTAGGAGTCTTGGCAATTTATCCTGTGAATATTGATCGTCGCTTATAGAAGGGGAGAAGGTTGCTCAAAGGGAATGCAATAGACTGTCTGAGGTGGTTTGATGTGTTCCAAAAGGAAATTTACGAGCTATTTAGCGATTCCTTTTCCCCGAAAAGACTCAAAGACGTACGTACCGCCAAGCTCGAGATGGTTTTCGTTTAGTTAGACGAGACGACTAAGTCCTGCTTTTTGTCCTTTGCAGCCGCTTTGAGTACAGCCACAGATATTTTTGCTGAAGAACTAAAATGAAGTGCCAGGGGGCAGGCTTGCGCCCTGCCCCCAAAAAAAATCTTACGTGACTTGCAGACTTTAGAAGGAGAAACCTCTCCATGAAAAATTCGCGTGCTCCATCAAGCAAAGAAGGAAAATTACAGATGTAATCGCTAATATTACAACCCACTTAAGTTCCCATTTGGAGGAATGATCATCATGCGTCTCAGGTTCCCATTTAGGAAATTGACCATGAAATTTATTATGGCAATAATCGCAAAGCGCTATTAATTCATGCATATGAGCGTGTTCAAAACCATGTATGCCGTAATTTCTGTGATGTGTCACCAAATAACGAGCACTGTTACATAGTTGACACCTGTACCCAGCTTTGTATCTAGTATGGGCGGCAATCGTTTTCCAGTAGGGTGTTCTTAAGAAGTTCTGATAGTCCATGCCTCTGATATGAGCGGACACAGCGTCCCAGTTTACATTGGCATATCTTATTTGATAAATTCGCTGCCTAGGCGTAATTTCTTTTTCCCAATTTTTATCCGGGTTTAGATAGCTTTTAAGATAATGAGATGTATTTTCTAGAACTCTCTTCCGGTTGAGTTCTTCTAAATTTTCGCTGGATGTTCCATCGGTCATAACTTAATAACTTTGAATGTAATAATGTTATTTTGAGTTATTTTCTCATTTATAGGGATTTAGGGTAATTGGGAATCTTTTTTTTAGCAAGAAAAATTAAGAAAGTTCTCTCAGGGTTTGGATTTAAAATCTGGTGCGTAAAATTGAAAGTTCAGTAGTTGAAAAGGTCTTTAACTGTAAAGCTCTTGCCGGTTGCTTTATTCAGCGCATTGCAAATTTTAACCTGGACATGAGGGGTCAATCGCCGCCCTTTGCAGGCTCTGCTGAGCATCTTATAGGTGATGTTCTCTGTCGATGCGGAGACGACGTCACTGCTGGTAAGGTTGTTCTCTGCTAAAATTCGGGCAATCGGCTGCTCGTTTAGATTTCTCTCCACTCGGTCATCATTTTCTTTATCTTGGACCGTTCTTTCCAAGACCCACTCAGTAATCAAGCTTAAAACTAATGGAGAAATCGTTTCTTCAATCTTTTCATATTCTCCGATAGATCCAGTTTCACATGTCTGAAAGAAATGATTGAGCTTTGGCAGTTCAATGATTGTAAAGTCTTTGTTTCCAGATCCTTCCAGCGCTTTAGAAATCGCAGGAAGGTTTTGTTTGGGAGACACTTGCAAATCAAGTTCACCATTGAGAACGAGGGTTGGAACTCGCACTTGTTTCAGAGCGATAATCGGATCAAGAGTCAGATAATAGCGGAACCAATCGGTATTTAAACGAGTTGCTAGTCGCTTAAAGTATTCAAGGGTTTCTTTTTCTTGAGTTTCCGGCACTATGGCCATGTAATTATCGGCAATTTCTTGCAGCTGAGCAGCTGCGATTTGTGGATCGGGCTCGCTTTTCACAACTCGGCACATTTGTTCTTTGAATTTTCGAGACTGATTAATAGTATCTTCCGTCTCCCCAACGGCTCGCAAAATCAATGTATTCTGCTCGTATATAATTTCTTCTCCATTGACACCGGTTCCTGCCATAAGCACAACGAAAGCAACATCTTTTGATTTTGCTGCAACCATAGGGGCAATGATCCCCCCTTCACTATGGCCAATCAGACCGATTTGATTCGGATTCACTTCTTTTCGCGATTTGATATAGGCAACACCAGCAAGCGCGTCGTCAGAGAAGTCTTGAGTTGTCGCTTTTTCGTAATTGCCTGTTGATTTTTCGCAACCGCGTTTGTCGTACCTGAGCACAGCGATCCCTTGACGGGTCAAATGATCTGCTAATACAAAAAATGGTTTATGGCCATATACTGTTTCGTCTCGGTCGATTGGTCCAGATCCTGCGATCAATAGAACGGCAGGGCACGGTCCTTTTGAGGCGGGCAGAGTCAAAGTCCCGGACAAAGTAACTCCAGCTTCTAGGTTATCATAGGAAACATGCTCTTCAGTATAGGGGAGTGGAAGCTTGGGTTCTTGGGGGCGGTTTGGTATTTCTTGAAACGACGCGGATTCAATAGAACAGTTCCCACAGGGGGCTAATGCCATGTTGCATATTGCTAGAGTTAAGATTTTTCTATTCATTGAGAGACTCCACCTTGGTAATAGAATCTTACTCGAAGTGGATGAAAAACGCCAACTTTAGGATTTCGTGTTTCAGAGCTTGAAATTAGACGGCAAAAACCAGTCCATACAGACGTGTGAACCGTTTTTAACACTATTGGACTAGGAGGTGTCCAAAAAGATGGGGCAACCTGGGCTTGGAACCTGTGACCAGCTTTGTTATGAGTCCGCCTTTTTTCCCGCTTTGGTCATCTCTGATCAACTGTTCACATGCCTATGGTACAACGACTTGTGTAATGGGATCAACCGAAGAAAAATTTTGTCGGATAAGATAAATAGGCTGCTACTGTGCCGATAGAGTGCCACGGGTTCAAAATGTAATGCAAAACATAAAAATATAAAATGGATGCAAAAAACGACAAGACTGCTCAAAATGAAGGTATAAATGGGTCGGGCGTACCCTACCGGCGTCTGTGCCTCAAGGGCAACCTCGGGGCTTTTCGCTTTTTATAGCAGAGGAAAGGATCATGGACTTAAGTGAAAAAGCTATCGACTATTTAGAGCAGCATATCCCAGAACTTGCTGAAGTAGCATTCAAACAAGCATATTGGGCGGCATTAGCATGCGGCAGCAGTGTGTTAATGAGCGAAAATGGGAGCCTTGTTGAGGTATTTCCAGATGGAACGCGTAAGTTCATTAAGAAAATACCTCCTTGGATCCCTGTGAAGCGCGGACAAAAGCTGGAAATTTAATGAATACTAACATTCCACGCATGCGTATGTTCGCGGGGCCCAATGGGTCAGGTAAAAGTACCTTTAAAACAATGATCCGTCGAGAGCTCCTCGGTATTTATATTAATCCTGATGAGATTGAGAAAGAACTCTGTGATCGTGGATTTCTAGACCTTGATGCATATCAGGTGATAACTGCAGAGAAGGAGATTCTCGATTTCTTTAATCAATCTTCCCTTTTGAAGACGGCAGATTGCCTTGATGAGGCGTCAGCATTGCGCTTTAACGATAATAAACTTAGTTTTCATGAGGTTATGCCTAACGCCTATTTTGCGTCTGTTGCAGCTGACTTCATTCGCCAAAAACTAATCGAATGCTCGAAATCTTTTACCTTTGAAACTGTGATGTCCTTCCCTGATAAGGTAGAGCTCCTTCACAGGGCTCAGACCCGGGGTTATCGAACCTATCTCTATTATGTGGCAACTGAAAACCCCGATATCAACATTTCGCGCGTACGTTATAGAGTAAGCCGAGGTGGACATCCGGTGCCGGAAGATAAAATTGCAACCCGTTATCATCGTTCTTTGGAATTATTGATGCAGGCTATTCAATCCACCCATCGTGCGTATATTTTTGATAACTCAACCAATGAACACATTTGGCTTGCAGAAATCACCGATGGGAATACTCTCGAGATGAAAACGGATCAAATGCCCATTTGGTTTAAAAAATCACTCTGGGACAAGTTCAACCGCTCAGAATGAATAAATATATCTTTCTGAGCTATAAATTATTGATGTCAATATCAGAAAAAGGGCGCTAACTGGATATGAGGGAGGGGCAAGGTCAGTTCGGGAGATAAAATGAGGACGATCATGGGTAAAATGGTGATAAATGAAAGCACCTATGTACATGGAGTTGGAGATGGAGCAACTTAGATCCCAGAGCAAGGGGACAGGTAAATACAAGCTTAAAAGAAGAGGTGATCCATGCATTCGATTAAAAAATAACAGATGGCGCTTGTTATGATTGGCGCTACACAATAAAAACGTGCTTTTGGGTACTCTTTTTGAAAATATCTACGCCACATAAAATAAATGGACGGAGGGATGGAAAGAGGAACGGAAAGACAGAGAATGATAAAAATTACTTGAAGAAGTTTTATGCCGGAGGGTTCAAGAATCGCTACTGAAAACAGGGAGGCATATAAGAGAATCGGAAATGGCACTAAGTAAAGCAGTGTCATTATCCAAATCCATCGTCTTGTTCTTTTTTGGTTTTCTTGATGAGTCGTATCATCATTCATAGTTTAAAATTCTTAAATGGTGGCAAAGGTCATTGATTCAATACATGAGGGTTTTGACAAAGGAACCTTAGTCTTATATTTTTCAATAATTTTTTCAACGACTTTTTGATAGCAGTCATTACAGAATGAATGTTCATAGTTAGGTCCAGAATCTAAGATGGTTACATTGCTAATACTTGATAGCCGGGCTTTAAAGTGATCTCTTCGTTGACTTTCATAATTTTGAATAACGGCTGCATCCATTGAATCTAAATAGAGCATGGCATCCTCTTGTGCCCATCTTTGTATGATTTCCTCTTGCGTCAGACCTCCCTTAAAAGCCAGATGACGTTGCATAGCTAATGTGCGCAAAGAAGGGGATCCCAAAAGGCAAACTAGATCTTTTGCACTTGCAAAATTATGAGAGTCGGGATGACATTTGCCAGGAGCAATGAAAGAGCCCCCTCCAAATGTAAAAATACGTATTCTCTGTCGTTCTTCGTATTTCAGTAGCTCAAGAGCATGTTCGCCAATGATGGCTCCCATGCTGTGAGCGAACACGATTACCGGCACATTAAAGTCATCTTGTTCGGATAAAGAAAGTAGATATCGGAAAAATTTTGCAGACAATTGAACAACTGGTGTATCGATATTAATTTTCAAAACTGCGCATACTGCCAGGTCAGTCCCTTTGCCTAAGGTGTCATTAGGCATAGAAAAAACTTGCTCTCCATTGGCTATGGTGGAGATTAAGTAGGCGGATTCCAGAGCATCTTTTTTAGCATTCCAAATTCCATTAATAAAACCCCATATGCATTGCCCTTCTTTTTTCTCTCCAACGATTCTCATTAATGTATCTATCTCGCTTTCAACTGGAGGTAATATATCTGCGGGCATATGAATATTCCACATGGCATAAAAAGGTCGAGAGCGGACATGGATATCATCGCCATGATGGACGATGACCCCATCAAGGCGATGTGTTAAAATCCATTCAATCACCTCTTCTTTTGAAAGAATGAGATCGCCTGCAATCAAGTACGTGTCATAAGGAGGGGTGCGATTTTCAATATGTGCATGAATGCGTGGAAGTAAGGTAAAATTTTCGTTGCCAATAGGTGCATAGCCACAGAGTTTTTCTATAGAGAGAATTAGTCGATCAAATTCCTGTTTTGAAAAGGAACAGATTTTCTTGTCTGAAGCAATGCTGAGAAGGGACACTAACTGAAGGAAAAATCCATTAGGATCTTTGGGTTGGTAGAGGGTTGCTATCGCTTTCAGAGTGGATTTGTAGTATTTTTTTGCATGTAGTAAATCAGATAACGCTCTGCGTCCTTGCTCAGGATGAGAAAAAATGGCAAATCCCCTGCAAGAGCCAATCGACCCATTTTTTCTAGCAAAATGACAGTGACTCTTGATCAATCCTGGATTATTAATGCGCCAAGAAAAACTTCCCCCTTGGGCAACGTACTTGTTTCCTGTTACATCAAAATAGAAAATAACCTCATCATCGTAGCTGTAAGCCGATTTAAACATCAACACAACCTGATTTTTACAATTGATTTGCTGAAGAGGATATAAAGAATCCTCACTTTTCCTTCTTACAAAGCTTTACAGTGACTAACTTTTCGCATTTTCATACTATAATGACTGTAGTGTTTCGATCAATCATGGAAATTTTTTGCTAAGGGAGCCTGGAGGAAATGGAAATAATCGAGAATCAATAATATGAAAATTTTAACAATTTTACTTGGAACTTCATTGATTTTTCCAATTGGGTTCGTGTCATGCGCTGATTCAAGTCCCAATAAAGAGGAGCAGGATAAGATGATCGTAGAGATTAAGCATGGCAGAAATGGAAACCCTGGAAAAAATGGAGAAAATGGCCAGAATGGAGAAAATGGTCAAAATGGTGGAAATGGCGGTAACGGGGGAGATGTTGATTAATATGTCGTGTGCTGTTTTGGCTATTTCCACTTCTCCTTGAAACGAACGGAGAATTGCCTTGGCGGTTTCCAGATGAGGTTTTGCTCGGTTAAAAATGCTGTTGCGATAATTGAGTTAGGGATTTTAAGAAAAGGTCGGCGTCTTTCTGGCCCTTGAAGATCAGAAATTCAGTCTGCGGATACTTCTGTTTAAGCTCTTCTATCCTAGCCCTTTTTTCCTTATCAAAGTTCCAGGTATATTTCAGAATTTCCCAGGTAACTGCTCTTAAACCGCCGAAGTCTTTTTTGTAGTTGAACAATCTTTTGAAAAGCCTCAGGAAACAGACCAGGCGGGAAAAATGAAAGTATATCAGAACATCCGCCTCAGCAAACCTCATTTCGAAAGTTGAAAAAGAACATCCCTCAACCACCCAGGCTTCTTCAGCAAGCATAGCTTTTTGAATCTCTATGAATTCCTGCTTATCTCTCTTTTTTCCGCCTGGCTCGAATCTATGCCTATCTAGATGGTGAACAGGAATGCCTAGAATCCTTCCAAGCTTCGAAGCGAATGTAGACTTGCCACTTCCTGGAAGGCCGATCAGAGCAAATTTCTTCGGGCGGATTTTTTTCATAGAATCATCAAGGTTTGGTAACGTGTGTGACCTAACCCCTTTCTTGGGGTTATCTCAACTAGTGTGAATTTTACAGTTCACCTTGCTTTGATGTTAATGCATTTCAGCAGGAATGTGGGGCAATCTGGACTTGGAATCTGAGGACCAGCTTTGTTATGAGGAAGCGAGAATTCAACCTTAACCAGCGCCATCCAACTTTTATAGGAATAAGCATAAGATATTTGAATAATCGATGCAACGGGATTATGCCTAATACTGATGGCAGAAGTTGTCGGTCATTGCACCGCTAGTGCACCGCATTCGATGAATTTATTTCGAGAGTGCGGACACAATATAGTCTTTCTGCATGCTAATCTGCTGCTTTTGCCTTCAAGCTGAAAGTTTGCCCCGCTTGTTGAAGCTGTAATTCAGAGACTGCTCCATCCATTCCTACAATGAATTGGAGTATGCAATCAGGAAGTTCCTTTAAGGAAAATACATTGGGTTTTTCAGGTTTCAATTCGCAGGAAGGCTGTCCTGGAACTGTCGCTGTCAGACGGCCTTTTTTTAATGCAATATCCATAGAGAAAACAGGGCATTCAAACACTCCAGCAAATTTTTTTAAATAGTCAGTGGCAAGAAGTTCTGTTGCTGTCTTTCGTTTAAAGACAATCGGAGGCAGCAGAGGCTCTATAGCAATTTGCAGCTCTGATATTTCACCTGATGCATTGGAAATAAAGGAACAATTGAACTTTTGAGTTTCTACTAGTTTCGCTGAAACAGTGAAATGATCATAACATTTATGTTTAAGAGCATAAGAGATCTCATTATGGGATGCCATTAAGGCATCTTGATCTAAAGACACCTTTACTGTCCCGTATCCAGGGTTCTCAAACTCTCCAACGTAGTTCTCAAAAGGACGTACTGCTACGATTTCAGTGGGTGCATTTTCGTTCTCTGCTTTTTTTAACAGAGCCTTCATTTGTTTTTCTTTTTCCTCTGCTTGAGATAGCCACTGATCATCTTCTACTCCCATCAGCAAATCAGCAATCCCATAGGCGGCACTTTGAGGAAAAAGCCCGTGACTATCAGAATTTGTTAGAACAACCACTCCTATTTTTTCTTTAGGGAATAGAACAACAGATGAAATGAATCCATCAATACCTCCACCATGGGCGACTGTGTAGTGGCCTTTATGTAATCCTGTCATCCATCCCAATCCATAACCAAACATGTAGGGGGTTTCTTCGGAAGGTAGGGGAGGCATGGGCATCTGAACTATGTGCATTTCTTGTAAAGTGGCCTTATTAATCAAATGCTTGCCTTCAACGTTTCCTTCTGAAAGCTGTAATTGGACCCACTTAACCATGTCTGCAGCCGAAGAATTTATTGATCCAGCTGGCCCTATGTTTGAAAGGTTCCTGAATGGAATTATTTCGGTTTTTTCATTCCGTTCACTATGGGGAGAAGCATAATCATTAGATTGTTGAGAATCATCCACAGAGAAGTTGGAGAGATTCATACCGATTGGATCAAAAATGCGATTTTGTATGAATTCTTCCCATGTCTGGCCAGTTAGCCTTTCTATGACAAGTCCAGCCACAGCATACATTAGATTGTTATATTGAAACTTTTCACGAATGTCGCTTGTTGGCTCTAAATGCTGTAAACGATTGAGAAGTTCTGAGCGGGAAAATTTGGAATTATACCAGACAAAGTCATGGCGAGGAAGCCCGGATCGATGAGTCACTAAATCCTTAATCGTAAGGTGATGGGTAGCATGGATATCATGTAAGCGGAACTCTGGAATATATTTAATCACAGGATCATCCCAGGCGATCATCCCTTCATCAACCAATTGTCCTATAGCAAAGGTGGTAAAAGCTTTGGAGCAAGAGCCGATAGCGAATAGAGAATTGTCGGTGACGGGCGAGGTTTCAGAAAAATTTCGCACTCCGTAGCCTTTCGAGAAAACAACTTTCCCATCCACAACGACCCCAACGGACATTCCGGGTATTCGAGATATTTCGATCACCTTGTTCATCATCGGGTCTATTTTCTCCAGCCTTTGTTGAATAATTGGATCGATTGCTATAGGTTCAGCTGCAATCAATAGACTGCTTCCAACGATCGATAAAGCTCCAACGCCTGCAAATATGTTTTTAATCATTTGACATCTCTTTGTTTTTTTTATTCTGAAAATGCTTATTTGCAAATACATCCATAGCTTCATAAAGGAATTCAGGTAACTTTGGATGATAAGCCATATAGCATTCTCTTTGGTCCAAGATGTGGTCTTGGAGTTTCAAGAAAATCTCTTTTGTCACTACATGGAATTCCGCCATCAAATCATAGTTCCATTGAATGAGCTTTTGAACCTCTTTTGAGGCTGGTTCGAGACCCTGCTCGACTGCTTTCACAAATTCCCGCATTAATTTGTTGGATTGGTCTGTTAAGTCATCCACCTTTTCTTCGGAAAGAGTTTCCATTTTTTTCTTTGCTTTCTCTACTGCTTCTTTTCCAACCTTTTGAATTTGAATGTTTTCAATTTCTTTGATCATGTTTTGGGTAGAGCAGAATTTCTCAAGTCTTTGCTTGTGACTCATTTTGCAATTCTTATATTGAGGAAGGACGGTGTCGATGCAGGCTGTATAGCGCTGCAGCTTTTTCATCTCCTTGGCCAACGCTTGTTTTCTTGTCACTAAGGCAGTTGTAGCTGCCTGAAGGACGTCATTGGATTTAAAAATTTCTTTGATTTTAGGTAAGCTAATCCCGATTTTTTTTAAAAAAAACAATTTCAAAGAGCCTCATGGATTCTTCATCGCTATAAATACGTCTCCCATTTGCCAGGCGAATTGAAGGCTTGAGCAGACCGATTTGATCATAGTGTCGCAGAGTGCGGACAGTGACTCGAGCCTTTTTAGCTAGTGATGTAATACTATGTTCCATAAATACATCTCCTTAAATGAAGTTACCATTATACAAGATTACGTAACGTCAACCACAACAGAAATATCGATGGATACCTGTGAAAATGAAGTGAGTTTGATTAAATAAAGCAAATTCCACGCATCAAACCTTGAAAACTCATAAAAAGGTAACAATTGAAAAATTTAATGACGTGTGTCATTTAGAAGTTAAAGCAATATTTGCGGCGGTTTACAATGACAGCATATCCTAAGGTCTCTCTTTTTTCCCTGTGTGCTTTGTTTTGTGTGTCGGTGTTTGGTAATGAGGTGCAGCAACTGGAGGGCCCTCAGCCCATGCGCGTGGCAGCGCGTCACATTGAGCCCGGGGGGATCGGCTACAACCAAGGGTACACGACGCTAGAAGGTTTTTTTTCTCCGATGAGACCTTACGGAGATGTCTGGGTGCCTTTTTTAGATCTTCGGGGACACGTTTTCAATAATGGGCGGACTGCAGCAAATGCCGGTGTTGGGGTGCGGTATATCGCTTGTTCGCGGGTTTGGGGACTGAATTCTTACTACGACTATCGCAGAACGTATAGACAACATTACAACCAGGTTGCAGCGGGTCTGGAGTCATTGGGAAGAGTGTGGGATTTTCGGATCAATGGATATTTGCCAGTTGGAAAAAAAACGAGCGCTTTTTGGGGATCCCATTTCGAGCATTTCAGGCAACATTATGCGATTATTTCCGGGAAAAAAGAATTCGCTATGAAAGGCGCCGATGCGGAAGCTGCAGCGCATATCAACGTGGTAAAAAACGTAGATCTCACGTTGGCTATGGGTCCCTATTATCTGAATGGGCATGGAGAATCTGCTTGGGGAGGGAAAGCAAGAGCTGAGCTTGATCTATTCAAATATTGCAAATTGGAAGGTTTTACTTCCTACGACTCGATTTTCAAGTGGACAGGGCAAGCTCAGGTGAGCCTTGTGGCCCCTTTTGGAGCTAAACGGAAAATTCAGAAGAGAGATTGCCAATCTGCAGCTATTGCCTTAGCTCTTGCCAATCGCAGCGTGCAACCGGTTTATCGGTTTGAAATCATTCCTACTCACCGGAAAAAAACCAAAACAAAAGCTATAAATCCATCCACTGGGAAGCCTTATTTTTTCTGGTTTGTCGATAATACAAGCCACTCGAAGGGAACATATGAATCTCCTTTTCCCACGTTGATCGCGGCTCAAATTGCATCAAAGCCTGGCGATGTGATTTACGTTTACCCCGGAGATGGAACATCTCAAGGGCTGGATGCGGGGATTGTGCTCAAAAATAATCAATTTCTTTTTGGTTCGGGAATAGCTCACAAGTTGAATACGACAAGTGGAGGGATGACGATCCCACAGCAGACAGGCGGATGGCCGATTTTGACAGCTCCTGTGGGAAGCTCTGTGGTAACGGTCGCAAGTCACAACTTTATTTCCGGTTTACAAGTGACATCAGATGCTGGTGGGACGATCAAGGGAAGCTATTGCATTGGGTCGTTTTCAGGGACGACGAATGATCTTTCTGTCTCTTCGAACGTTTTGACTGCGAATAATGGGGCGGAAGGGATCGATCCAAGCATGCCATCTGGAAAGGTGAAAATCAAAAACAATACTGTTCTGTCGGGTGATGGTCAGGGAGCCTATGCGATCTATCTTTCGCAGATGGGCGGCAAGGGCAACTACACTGTTAAAAACAATACCATTTCCAATTTTCAAAATGATGGGCTGAACCTTGCTGATATCCCTAGCGGAACAGCGATTGCGATCGTTGCCCAGAATCAAAGCAGGGTACATGCTGTTGTCTCAGGGAATCAGATCTCAGATTGTGTGGGACACGCCATCGATTTTCATGCAACTACCGGATCTCCTATGATTTCCGCTATTGTGAGCGGGAATCATATGGAAGGAGTTCCTCTAAAAGGGTTGGGAGCAATCTTGTTTGCAGATGATGATGCAACAATTACATTTGCGCTACTCAACAACCGGGTGAATGAATTTGTATTTGGCTTCATAGCGCAAGCTGAGGGAAACTCTACAATGAGAGGGTTGATTCAACACAACGTTCTATCGAACGGTCCTTTGGGAAGCGGGATTGTCCTCGACACGAACTTCATCGACCAAACTGGGTCAGCGACAGGAGTTTTTAGCGTGATTTCCAATGATATTTCCCGTTATGGAGATGCTCAAGGAGTGGCAACAGCTGCTTATGGCAACTCGTCGCTGACTGCGCTCATTCAAAACAATTACATCCATGAAATCGGAAAAGCTGGCATTTTCTCGAGAGGATTTGTTACGTCAAAGACGAATCTTATGATTTATGGTAATACCATCGCTGAGAATTTTGGAGGAATTGAGGCGGATTGTTCTGATGACGCAGCGATCCATGTTGTTATGCAAGGGAACAAGCTCACTAACAACTTTGGGGCAGGTTTATTTGGGAATCCTATCATGAATGGCCATGCAAACTATGAGATTCTTGGCAATACCTTCACGGGCAATAATCAGGGTGATTTGAATACGGGATCTGCTGTGACAATCCTTGCAGAAGATGCTTCAACTGTTTGTCTGCGCATGCAGTATAACCAGTCCACCCTGGAAGCCACGCAGCCAGATTACGATTTGGAAAACATGGGAAGCAGTCAGTTTTCTGTTGAGCCTTTGACCGGCAATACAGGTACTCTGAACCAATCGGGAACGACGTCTGTTCCTCAGGGCTATTGCGGCCCATAGAAACACTCATAGTTTGGGCGACACTCAGGTCGTCCAATCTTGGCAGTGAAAGCAGCCAGAGTGCTGTAGTTATCTTATTTTTCAGAAATGATCTTGCGTTTTTTTTGTGCTAATCAGGGGCTTACACGACTTTTCAACAAAGCTCAGAAACACTAGACTTTTCGCATTTCCCAAGTTACTTAAAATGAAATGAAAAGGTATCCTATTCTCTTGGAGGCATTCCGAGATGCTACGCATATTATCGCTTTTATTTAGTTGTTTACCTGGAGCTATGATGGCAGAAAATACGATCCAACCCTATGCAATTGTAACAGAAAAAACCCATCCAGCAGTCCTGGACATTCAACGCTTTCTTGAAAGTCAATCCCATAAAGACATTTCAGTCTTTGCCTCATATCTTTCGGAGAATGAACTCTTTTTCTTGAATTTGCCCGGCGGCATTGAAATTACAGATCCTCAAGCTTTGATTCAAATGCATCAGCATTTGTATGCAAGCCCAGACTTTTCTTGTCGCTTTGAAGAGCTACAAAACGGGATTGGTAACGATGATTTTTTCACCTGCTCTGTGAAGGTGGGGGTGACTTTTCCAGGGGGGGTGAAGAGATCTAATTACATCGATATGACTTTCGTGAAAAATAGCAAAGAATCTCCAGCCTGGGTTCCAATTCGTCTGATCAATACTGTGATTGATTAAAAGTTACTAAGAAGCGGGTTCTAGATACTTATTAGGGCAGTTCACAAAAGTTTCCTTGCTCTAATTTTGTTATAGAGAATGCTAAAGCTAATCATCCATTAAAAATCTGGAAGCGCTAAAATTAAACTTCATCTTGATATTCAAGCAAGTTCATTTTTGCTTATTTGCTGGTTAGGAATGGTGGGGCAACCTGGACTTGAAACCTTTGACCAGCGGGTTATGAGGGAGAGAGAAGCTCCTACCAACCGCTGCAATCCAGCCATTATGACTCACACTATAAACACTTTGCACCAAAAATGCATGTCATCTTGGGCTGTCGTTGGTCGTTAAAGTTCCAACTCATTGCATTGTTTTTGCACCGAGATTTAGAGAGGATTGTTTATGAGCTTCGTTTATCCATGTATGGAGATGTTCAGTGGCTCTAACATCATCTTCGTTGTAATCAATAATGTCCTGCAAAGTTTGTCGATCCTTAGTCTCTAGCCATTGCTCATACCAGAAGATACTCTGCCCTCCGCCAGCTTTTGCATGGCGCCACTTGAAATTCACAAAAGATGATTTCGCGATGTCTTTGATCGAATAGAAATACAGAGGGAAAACCACTGATTTGTCCACACTTTTTTTCAAGTCAATCAGAAACTCTTGGAAGCGGTGTAGCTCATCCGAATTTTTGTATTTTTCTGAGAGCTTCTTTAGGGCCGTTTTCTCGTAGTGCGCATAGTGATAGACTTTGTACTTTGGAGGTAGATAGCGCAGCCAACTCAGAAAATCAATCCACATGCCCTGTTCTAGTTCAGGAGTCTCAGCCAAAAAGTATAGGAAGTATTTCCCTGGATCTTCTTCCGACCAAACCACGTTGCCGATCCTCGCATATTTCCCCTCGGCATCACCTACTATCCAAAATCCAAAGAGATATTCCGCTCCAAGCCAAGGGTCTCCCTCGATATCGAAATAGAGTTTTAGGTTAGTTTCCTCGATTAACTCAGGGTCTGCAATGAAAATGGGTCTTTTTTCAATTAGGGACTGGGCCTGAATTTTAGCTTTGTGAAGGGTGTCCACAGAGGCGCCGGGAATTTTGGGAAGATCATCGATATCCTGGGCTGCGAGTTTTTCGATTGTACTGATGCCCAGCTTTCTTAGAGCTTCCGCTGTATCTTTTCTGAGTTTGTAAATTAAAGAAATGTCTCGCAGTTCTTCTGCTTCTCGCAAACATTCTTTGTACCAAGGGGTTTCCTTCGCAGCACTTGAGATATGGACCGCGTGTCTCTTTCCCTTAAAAATCGCTAAAATCTCATCTATATCTGCCTGGGTCTGCAGTAAGATTTTTTCATCTATATTGATCTCTAACTTTTCGAAATTTCTGTTTACGATGAAGGCGACGTCAGGGGAGTACCCTTGGGATGCAGAAAGCATCATAGAGTAAAAAACTAGCTGCTGTTTGTGAAGGGTTTTTGGCTCAGAGGATGATTTTATATCGATAGGGACATATATCCAATCTCCTAAATGGGAATTTCCAGGACGTTTTTCTAGAAGGTCGGGCCTTCCTCGATAGATCACATTATCAATTCTTTTTTCTAGCCAGCCTTGATAGATGAGAGGCTTACCCGCTTTCATTAGGCACAAGGTTTCCTCAACACCCTTCTGAGGATCCATCTCTGTTATTTCTGTGACGGTCAAAGTTGACACATAGTCTTTTTCATGAAGGTTGCCGTCTTCCATAATTTTAAGTGTAAATTCCGAGAGAGGCTCTTTTTTAGTTATGTCTCCAAAGGCATCATGCCATATCCACAATGGATTTTTATCCAACTTAAAAAAGTGAGAAGGGGTGATAATAAATTGTTTATTCATCAATAGCCTTTAAAAACAAAGTTGATAACAAGTGAAATGTAGACCGTTAAATCTGGAGTATTATTTAATAAACGCGTATATTTATGGAATTAAATAAAGAAAAATTAGAAAAAAAATTAAACAATTTGTTTTGCTGGAAATTGTGAATGATTAAAGACTTGGAAGTTAGAAAATCAAAATGGCTACGTGATCTTCTTCGCTTTTTGCCATTGAAAAGTCAGTTCGTTCTTTCAGGGAATGTGCGTGATCTCCAAACAGAGGATAAATCGGGCGGTGCTGTTGTACGCTTTCTAACTTCCTGTTTAAACGCCGAACTTCGAAACTATGGCTATTCCCACGTTCTGAGTTATGACTTCATCAATGGATTTAAAATAATCGACCCAATGTCTACTCATTCAAGCCGTGAGTCTGCTGAGAACCTCATGAAGCAGTTGGGCCTTCAGCCGGTCAATGGATGTGCTCCAGCGGGTTTAGATCTTTTCGAGCAAGTTCTAGAACAAGTGATTGCATGGAAAGGGGAGCCTATAGCTTTGATCGTCGATTTCGCATCCCGACTTATCATTCACCAAAATGATCTCAACGATACCGAGCATCGTCTGTTCACGCGAGCACTTATTCGATCCCAAGAAGCACGTGTTCGCGCCTACGGGACACTGTCCAAACCTTTTTTCAACACTGTCCTATGGATCGTAGAAAAAGAAGGGGACATGCCAGCCTGGTTTACTCTCGATAACTCTAAAGTTCGCCATATATCCATTCCAAATCCTGATCATCAGATGCGTCGAGTTCTTGCGACTTCCTTAATCCAATCTCTTGATGGGGCAAAGGAAGCTTCTTCCCAGCTAAAAGATACTGCCGTTCAGAGTTTTGTAGATAATACCGAAGGACTCCTTCTCGTCGACCTTATGTTAATTGCCCAGCTCTGCTGCGAGGAGAAATTAGGGTACGCCAAGATCGGGGAAGCTGTGCGCCGCTATAAAGTGGGGGTTTCTGAAGATCCCTGGCAAAAGCTCGACCGAAGAAAAATTCGCGATGGACAGAATTTCATTATGGAAAGGGTCAAGGGGCAAGATCATGCGGTTGCTCACATGCTTGATATCATTAAGCGCGCAGTGACGGGAGTGGGGGCTCCTCGCTGTGGCGGTCGCCCTCGAGGCGTCGCATTCTTAGCAGGACCAACCGGCGTCGGGAAGACAGAGCTAGCTAAATCGATTACGAGCCTTCTGTTTGGCGATGAAAGCGCTTACATCCGCTTTGACATGTCGGAATTCAGCGCCGAGCATTCAGACCAACGGTTGATCGGAGCGCCTCCAGGGTATGTAGGCTATGATATGGGAGGCGAATTAACCAATGCCATCCGTGAGAAACCTTTTAGCGTAGTTCTCTTTGACGAGATTGAGAAAGCTCACCCAAGAATCCTAGATAAATTCCTCCAGATTTTAGATGACGGCGTATTGACATCAGGCAGGGGAGAGCGGGTCTATTTTACAGAGGCGTTCATCGTCTTCACCTCAAACCTAGGAATCTATCAAACCGATATCACAGGAGAGAGAAAAGCGACCGTTTCTACAGGGGATCAATTTGAAACCATCCAGAAACGGATCCGCGAGGAGATTGAGAAACACTTTAAATTGGCCCTCAATCGCCCTGAAATTCTCAACCGAATCGGAGACAATATCATCGTATTCGATTTCATTCGTGAAAACATAGCTGAACAAATCTTCAATAGCATGGTAGATAGCGTGCTATTAGATCTGAAAGGATCTCAAAATATCGATATCTCGATCGATCCATTGGCCTTGCAAACATTGAGAGAGCTCTGCTTAAAAGATCTATCGAACGGCGGAAGGGGAATCCGAAATAAAATTGAAACCCATCTGGTCAATCCTCTTTCTCGAGCCCTTTTCGATGAGAACATTGAAGCAGGTAGTCGACTATCTATTTGTTCCGTTGAAACAGGGAAGATCACAACGCTTAGGCTAGCTGCGGAGAGTGCGACATTATGATGCTCTACCTTTCCAGAATCCACTTCCCTGTGACAACATTGGGGCCAGGTCGCCGTATTGGAATCTGGTTTCAAGGATGTTCCATTCGTTGTAAGGGATGTGTCTCAGCCGACACATGGGGAACTGGAAAAGGCGGGGTAGCTGTCGATGAGATTATGGATGTAATCTCTCCTTGGCTGCAGGAAGCAGAAGGGATCACAATTTCTGGAGGGGAACCCTTCGATCAACCAGAAGCTCTCATCCATCTTCTGACACAGATTCGTTCCAAAACAAGCATCGATATTCTCATCTATAGTGGATATCCTTTCGAGAAGATTGCCCTCACCGTTGAAAAATGCCAGGGGACAATCGATGCCTTAATCTCAGATCCATACGATGAAAATGCCCCGCAAACTCTTGCCTTGCGCGGGAGTGACAACCAACGACTCCATTGTCTTACTTCTCTAGGAGAAACGCGATTCCGTCCTTTCGATCGAGCCCTTAAACCATCGGATAAGACTTTTGATATTATGTTTGAAGAAGCCGGAGCCATTTGGCTCGCTGGCATTCCTAGGCGCGATGATATGCGACGCCTGAAGACTATCTTAGCAAAAGAGGGCCATCTTGCCGTAACTACACAGGATGAACGCTCTACCAAAGGGAAGATCTATGACACTCCATGTCCGTAAATGCCCAGGCTGTAGAGAAGAGCGCTCTGCCGAAGAGGTGCTCTGCGGAAACTGCACATGGGACCTCACACAAGAACCTTTAAGACTCCCTGGGCAAGCTGATTTAACCCCTGAAATTCCAAATCCAACACCTCACATGCGCCTTTGTTCTAATGGACACCCTTTAGATCCTGATGATGAGATGTGTTTTAAATGTGGGGCTACAGTTGAGATAGAAGCAAGCGCCGTTGATCAGGAGCCCTTACCTCAAGACAAGGAAACGGTCATCGATGGATGGACGGTCATCGATCGCCTTGAAGCCATCAATGAATCCTTTGAAAGTTTTATTGTTGAAAGACATGGGCACAGAGCAAACCTGATTTTATATCTCCCTGGCGAATATCCCGAGCCTGGCATTTATGAAATTTTAAAACGTCTGCCAAGAGACTACGTTCCAGAGTTTTTAGCACAGGGAATATGGGAATGCAGACGATATGAAGTTACAGATCTTATCTTACATCCTCCTATCCTTGACCTTCAATCTGCCTCTATAGGTCTACCGACTATTCAACAAATTGCGAAGTCGATGGGGAGAATTTTGTCTTCTCTATCCGAAAATGGTTTACGACATGGAAATCTTCGCCCTGAAAATATCTTCATCTCAAATCGAGAGAATCTGAACTTGATGCTGAGCGGTTTTCATTATAGCCGTCTTTCTACTTTTGACCTTGATACAGTCAAACAGCCGATTTCAGCTCGTTATATAGCGCCAGAAGTGATCGCCGGAGGCATTAGTGTGGCGTCCGATTGGTGGAGCTTAGGGATGATCATTCTCCATCTCATCACAAATGGTTCGTGTTTTGAAGGCATTAATGAAAAAGCGTTTCGGATCCATATAGTAACCAGAGGAATTTCTCTTCCTAAAGGAATCGATCCTGCTATTCATCTTTTGCTTCGAGGTTTGTTAGCTAGGGATCCAGATCAACGCTGGCAGTGGGCGCAGGTGCAAAGTTGGTTAGCAGGGGAGTCGGTAGAGGCCCCTTCTGATACAAAATACGAAGAGACTAAAAGCGGGCCGGCTTTGGAATTCAAAGACCTGTCCTACACATGCCCTAAGGCATATGCCTTAATAGCAGCCGAAGCTTCGAACTGGGAACAAGCAAAAGAGCTTCTCTTGCGAGGCGTCGTAGCTACTTGGTTAGAAGAAAAAAAAGCCGATCCTAAGGTCGTATCTGGAGTTCGACTAGCTACATCCATAGACTCACTTCATGAAGACTTTAGGCATGCCTTAGCCCTGATGTGGATGAATCTAAGTTTGCCGCTGATTTATCAAGGGGAAATCGTTACCTCATCATGGATGCTTCAAAACCCAGCGCAAGGCTATGATCTCATTACAGGCCCGCTCATGGGGCATCTCCGCCAAATGAATAGGGAAAGGCACCTGTGCGATCTTCATGATCGAGAGACAAGAGCCAGAGAAAGAGCTAAGGCGCTTGAAATTGAACTCAATGAAGAAAGCTTCAGGCTCTTAGCTTTAGCTTCATCACGCCCTAATCTAGAGCGGCAGTGGACCATGCATCGACGTCTCTATCCAGGATCGGATCATGGTGGTTTAAATTCGTTAATGGATCGCCAGAAAATCACCGACGAAGAGTTGATGGTTCTTTTAGGGGCTGCGATTCAGCAATATCAACCCTTCGAACAAATCCTAAATCAGGCTAAAGAAGTCGCCGCTCAAGCGGAAGTCTCTAGCTATGAAGATACGGCTGCAAGAGAATGGTTTGAGGTTTCAAGAAGAGATCTTTACCGAGAAATCGAAGAGAGGACGGCGAACTACTCTCGATGTGGAATCGCCCGTATAGATGAATGGGCTAATGACTTTAGAATTGAGCGCAGAATTTCATTACCTCGCGCCTTAGTGCTTCTATCGATCCCCAAAGAATCATGGCAAGAGCCTCCTCGACAGCAATATGTCTCTACGATCCTCGAGTTTTTTGAAAAGAGAACAGCAAGTCTGGCACAAAGAGGCCCTCTTGTCAGAATGCTGATTGGGAAATCGAGCTCGCGAGTTGACCTAGCAGAAGTTGCCGGGAAAAAACCAACAACCACCTCTATTTTAGAGCATCTGATCAGCCGAGTAGAAGCTCCTGTAGGAATCGACCGAGCAGCGTTTGAGGACGACTCTGACCTTGAGAGAAAGCTACGCCATCTAGTCAGCCATGCAAGAACCTACAAAAGAGATACAGGTATCGATAGCCTTTATCTTGGATTTCCCTTCCTTGTCATAAAAGATAGTCGAGCAGAGATCACAGAAAAGAAACCAAGAATTGCCCCAATTTTGCTCTGGCCTATCAAAATTGATATGGAGAATAGGGATCGAGTCTCCATTCTTTTTGACCGCGATAGAGAAGAAGTGCGCGTAAATCCGGCTCTTACGGGGCTAATTGGTCCTGAAGAAACAAAGAGATGGGCTGAAATGGCTAAAGAGCTATTAGGAAGATCAGCAATCCGTATTGGAGATGTGATCGATGCTTTCGGATCTCTAGCAGATCCAAGAGAAAGGTCTCTATGCGCTCTGCCAGATAGTACCTACAAAGTGAAAGCTGGTAGCAGGCAAGTGGTTTGTTCTGCAGTCCTATTCCATGCCGAGTTTATGGGTCAGGCCATAGGAGAAGACTTACGCCAAATGAGAAAAGAGTCTCCTGTCGGGACCGGACTAGAAACGGCATTGCAAGTAAATAAAGACCCTATTGTCACACCATCGCTGTCTCCAATTCCCGAAAAAGAGCGTTTCTTCACTATGGAGAGCGACCCCTCTCAAGAAAAAGCTGTGTTCCGAGCACGGCAAGCTCCCGGATTGCTCATTGAAGGCCCTCCAGGAACCGGGAAAAGCCAAACGATCGTGAATATCATTGGGGATTGTATTGGTCGTAATCAGACAGTGCTCGTCGTTTGCCAAAAGTCTGCAGCTCTAGAAGTCCTCGCAAAAAGACTCGATGCAGAAGGGCTTAAAGACCGTTACTTCTACATCACTCACGTCAATAAAGACCGTACCTCTGTCATCCAAAATCTCCGCACCCAGGTCGAGGGGATTGTGCAGGCTATGAGAACTTACCGCGCGGAAAACGTAGAACGAGAACGCGAAGAGCTCGCCGAGAAAATCGAAAAACTGGAAAAGGAAATCGATAAGCACCATGCAGCGATCCACACAACTGATGAAGCCACGGGGTTAAGCTATCGCATCCTTTTAGGTCAGTTAATCGACTTAGAAGATCAAGAAATCAAACTGATTGATATCCCTGCTCTAAGGAGACTTTTAAAAGATCTCGATCAAAAACAGCTCACGTTTATCGAAGAAACTTGTTCTCCAATCGGTGGAATTTGGCTTGAATCCTGTTTTGAAGGAAATCCCTTAGAGAAACTCAATGTTTTCTCTCCTGATTCTGCTTTGGTTAATGAATTCGTCAGCTCGCTTTTTGCATTCATTGATAAAGAGAAAAAGAGAGACGAGGCCGTTCGCCAATCGACGACAACATTCGACGTAGAGGACCCATCCCCTCACCAAGAGTGGATCAAATCACACGATTCTCTCTTTAATAAAGTAGACTGGAAGAATATTGCATCGTGGTTCCAACTATTTCCTCAAAATGGACAGTCCAAAGGAACCGATCTCATCCAGCGACTCGAAGAGCTCAAAGCATCTTTTAATGCTTTAAACTTAAAAGACCATGATTCCGGGCTGTCTGCCAATCTCATTCAATTGCCTATCTCGACCATAAAAAAATGGCTCTCATGGACAAAGAGCGCGACCACACCTGCCTCTTTTCTAAGCCGCCTTAATCCTGTGCGCTATCTGCACTGCAAGTGGATTCAAAAAGTACTGACTGATCTCAAGGAAACCCCCACTCATGAAAGAATAACACAACTTCAGAGCGCAGCTACCCTAGAAATCCAGCAGCGGCCTCTCCGAGAAACAACCTTAGAACTTTCTGACTCGCTCTACTCCGAACGACGAATCTCGACGCCCTTATTTTTGAAAGAATTACGCTCGATGGTTGATCGTATGGTAGGGGAGCTATATCTAGCACAAAAAGGTATCCAAGCCCTTCATGCTTGCCCTCGGCAAGAAGAAGTCGAATCAATAGCGAAAACAGGCGGATCCGCATACCAAGATCTCATCTCTCGGTATGGGAAAGCTTTTGAACGTCACCAGGCTAGATCTCAGAGTATAGACGCTTTAGACAGACTTTCTCCGTTTTTCTCTGAAGAGTTGTTTGAACTTTGCCAAGCCAATATTCGGAATAATCGATCTAATCTCTACGATCTACAGATCTTGGTTGAAGCGTTACCATCTCTCCCTGCTTATCAAGAATTTCGCCTGCAAGCGCCTAATCTTTCTCCAGAAGTTTTAAAGATCTTTGCCACCCTTAGGGAAAAAGACAAAGAATTGAGAGCATACCCCTCAGAAGAACTAGAAAAGGTGATCCGAAGAATTGTTGCCCGCGAAGCACGGCTTGCCTGGAAAGACCGAATCGAGCAAAGCTTTCCGATTTTGCGTCTTGCTCAAAAGGAGCTTTCGCGAAAAATCCAAACCCTAGCTGAATCAAACACTAAAATGAGGACATTGAACCAGAAGTTCCTGGCTTTCAATATGGATATAGAGAGGGTTAGGGTTCCTGATGATTGGGAGGATATCACTCGTCTAAGGGGTCCGAGAGCTCGTCGCCTTCGAGAGGTCATTGAACGCGGTTGGGATATGGGACTTGGACGTCTCCGTCCGATTTGGCTCATGAATCCAGACACAGCAAGTCAACTGCTTCCTTTAAGAGCCGGTATGTTTGATGTGATCATTTTCGATGAGGCAAGCCAAATTCCTATAGAAAATGCTCTTCCAACTCTCTATCGAGCAAAACGGACCGTCATCAGCGGGGATGAGAAACAGATGCCTCCTACTAGCGTTTTTATGAAGCGAATCGGCGACGACGAGGAGTCATCTTGTATGGATGAAGACTTTGACGAAATGATCAGCAATGCAGAAAGAGAAGCTTTGGAAGACACATGGAATAGAAGAGAAATTAAAGATTGTTCGGATTTGCTAACTCTTGGAAAAACCGTTTTACCAAGATCCATGCTACAAATCCACTATCGCTCAAAATACCGCGAACTCATCGCCTTTTCAAACGCCGCCTTCTATGGTAATAAATTAAGCGTTCCAGTCAGACACCCAGAGAATGTGATTCAAAACATTCGTCCAATTGAGGTTATACGAGTTGATGGAGTCTACGCAAACCAAACCAATAGAGAAGAAGCCGAAAGGGTTGTCGACTTGTTAGCTGAGCACTGGTCTGCACCAGAAAGACCCAGCATTGGCGTCGTGACCTTCAATGCTAAGCAAGCAGACCTGATAGAAGACGTTCTAGCCGAACGAGCTGATCAAGATGCTTCTTTCCGACAAGCATTGGGTCAAGAACGAGAGCGTCAGCAAGGAGGGGAAGACATGAGCTTCTTTGTTAAAAACGTTGAAAACGTTCAAGGGGATGAAAGAGATGTAATCATTTTCAGCTCGACTTTTGGAAGAGATGAGCAGGGAACTTTCCGAAGACAATTCGGTCTTCTTAGCCAAACTGGAGGAGAGCGCCGTTTGAATGTAGCGATCACTAGAGCAAGAGAGAAAATCATCCTGGTCACTTCTTTGCTGATTAACGAAATCTCAGATGCATTATCCAAGAACCGGGGTCCTAAAAATTCCAGAGATTTCCTTCAGGCCTACTTTGACTATGCCTCTAAACTTAGCGATGGTTTTTTAGAAGCTGCTCGAAAATCTCTCGAGAGCATGGCTTCTGAAAATTCTTCTGCTCAGGGGAGCTCGAATTTTGACAAGGATGGTTTTACTCGGTCCGTTGCAGCCTTTATCAAAAGTCTTGGACTAACGCCATCTGCAATTAAAGAAAATGATGCTTTTGGTTTGGATTTTGTGATAGAAGATCCAGAGAAAAAGCGATTTGGAATTGGAATCGAATGTGACGCTCATTGCCACCCTATTTTAGAAACAGCAAGAGCCCGTGAAGTTTGGCGTCCTGAAGTCCTGCGCAAGGGGATCCCGTATGTCCATAGAGTAACTAGCTATGCGTGGTATCACCGAAGAAAAGAAGAAATGGAACGTTTAAAACAGGTGCTCGAAGAAGCCTTAGGAGTTATGCTGTCAGGAGAGCTCAATAAATCTGGTTCGGGAGGGTAAAAGAGCATGAGTGGTCCTAAAGTTGTGCGAGTTGTTACCAAACAAGAAGTGATGTCCATTTGCAGGGGCCGAATCGATGCTTTCCAAGATGCGATTGAGCAATGGCGTAAGTATGCATCTCGCCATGATGCTCTAACAGGAGCAGAAGAGAAAGTCGTAGAAAAAAGACTTTATGCCGTCATCAAAATGTTCGAGCGAGAGCAGTTTCTTGACGTACAAAAACAGTGTTCTGTCGAAATCGCATCCCTGCAATCTGACATGAATCGAATCCGAGACGAGGCGATTGGTAAGGCAGAGCAAGAACGTATCATGAGAAGACGTCTGCAATATTCTGCAGAAACCCTCATCTCGACATTCAAATCCATACAACGGCAAATACCTGAAGAGCTCTTGAATATCGCATCATCATCACTCACAGCAACCGATCCGGAATTAGCTGCGATGAATGCGACTTTAGGCCGAATATTAACCGAATACACTATGAGCTCAACTGACCAAAAGAGCATGACTCCTTTGCAAAAAGAGCTCTCTAAGAAGTTGGCAGAAGGGGAGAAGCTTCAAACTCTTGCAGGTTGGATGGTCCACCACGAGGATGCCAAATCTCTAGAAAAAGATCATCGATTGGATAAGCTTATAGCAGAGCTGGAGGCAACTAAAGACAAATCTTCGGTCAACCCTTTCCTGGATCGCATCGCTTCAATCTCCAAGGAATCATCTGCTAGTCAGAGATCTCTTCTAACCGATTCTCTCATTCTGGATCTAGTTGCTCACTCTAATGAAAGAAAAGCGAAAGACAAAGCAATCGCATCCATGCGAGAAATCCGCAGTGAGCTGCATAGACTCAAATCCAAGCAGGCTAAAGACCTCGAAACCTTGCTCACTAAAGCTATTGATTCTGAAGATATTTCTTCAAGCAAACTGCTCCATGATAAGGGAATCGCTTTGATTAAAGAAGAAACCAAGGCTATGGCAGGGGAGTCAAGAAGAACCGCAATCCTTAGAGGGCTATCTGAGCTGGGGTATGAAGTTCGGGAAAATATGGCTACGGCATGGGCTGAAAATGGTCGCATAGTTGTTAGAAAACCTAACGAAAAAGGATACGGGGTCGAACTGGGAGCTGTTGAGGATGCTGAAAGAGTGCAAGTTCAGCTGGTTTCCTTTGAGCAGTCTTCTGATTCCTCCAAAGCTTCTCAAGATCGTGATAGGGAAACTATTTGGTGCTCAGAGTTTTCCCGTCTCCAGTCTCTGCTAAAAAAGGCCGGGACATCTCTGCATATTGAAAAAGCGCTCTCTGTTGGAGCTAAACCTTTGAAACAGGTTCAAGAATCATCCGCGCCTACAGGCGAGCGTTCACGAAGATCAAAAGAGTCTAATCTGAAAAAGATGCACGATTAAGACGAGCACTATCGCGAGAAAAAGGAAAGAAAAAGCCTTTCTATGAGAGCCCCTATCTTTCTTTGTCTACCGGATCTGGTGAGTGGAATACCGATCTGTCTCGAGATTCTTGCCTTGAAAGCAGAAATACCAAGAAATCGTCTCCAAGAAAAACCACCGCGATTCATTCTTAAAACCTAAAATAATTAATTTTATTCATGGAAATTGTATCAGAAATACGATTAAAATAAAATCGAAATTTCGTCTGAGGCTCAACCTTCCTCCTTACTTAACCGGTTTATAAAAACCCAATGTCGCCTGTTTGATCTTCTTGCAATCTTTATAAGGAAGAGAAATGCTGCCCCTGAGATCCCCTTGAAAATGGCCTACAACCCAACCAATGTTTCGCTGCGCCACCTCGAATCCGTCATTGTCCAAAAAACTTATAACTACTTGAGAAGAGCTATCCGTCTCTAATGGGTTATAAATCGTAACAACATATGAGATGTCTGCATCTACCCGATCCCAAAATGAATTGTACTCAATTTGCTTTTTCTTGATTTTGATTTGAGCTGAACTCAGGGGATCATTAAACACTGAAGTTTCCCAGATTTGAGGATCTGACCTAACAATTGCATCCATGTTCTGACAGTTTGAACAAAGAAAAACCGTTGAAAACATCAGCAGAAATAAATATTTTTTCATTCTTATTTTTTTCCTTAAGTGAATCCTCTTTGACTTTACCTTTATATCATCCATTCGACATCCTTAAACTTCATAAAAATTTAAAATAATACTTTGGGTCACTATACTACTATATATTAATAATGCGCAATTTTAATTATCATTTTAATTGATGCATAAAAATCATTTTAGTCAGAAATGCATTGTTTTAGAAATGTTCTTAAATAATACAGTTTAAATGTTGACATAAATAGCTGTCATTTTTATAATTTGTGAATTATTTAAATTTAAACGAGGTTTGTAAATGAAAAAGATTGCATTATGCATTACTTTCATTGTGGGTTTGTTTGGGCTAATGCATATTGGTTGCGCAAGCGGCAACCAATATGACAACGGTTATGAAGCCGCTTGGGAAGGAAAGAATAAACCTTCTTCATTCTGGGCAAGTGATGATGAAAAGGAAGGCTATGAACAGGGTCAGAATGACGCTTGGTTGTACGACGAAGGGTACTACGATGGTGCGAATGATAAAAGGCCAAAACACCCTAATGACCCATCCTATATGGATGGTTTTAAAGACGGAAAAAGATAATAAACAACCACCAAGAGGGAAACAATGTTTGAGTTACTTAAAAGACTTGGTAAATTTATAAGATACGGACTTCATAGCCTCATTGTAGTAATTGTTATTGCACATTTACTGTTTGATAGACTTTATGCAAATGAAATACTCTTTTCCCTATTCACAGGTCTTTTATTCATAAGCTTTGTTGAAGTTCTAGCACGAACAGCGGTGTGGATTGTTAGCGGATATTTTGAGTCAAAACCAAAGACAAAAATTAGCCAAAAGAACTTGAACAGTATGCGAGAATACTACACTTATCGCCGTCTAAGAAATAAATTTTTAGAAGTGATTAAAGAATGATCGGATTTCGCGAATTTCTTCTAGCAGGTTGTCAAAATACGCCTTGTTAAAAAACGAACCATTTTTTAGTCGCTCTTTGTCAAGCACATAACCGCGAATAGCGAAATCTCTTAGCACTCTTGTGGCCCTTTGCCGGAAGCCCACTGAGATGATGGCTTCGAGATTGTAGAATTCTATATCTCTTGCGACTTCGCGGCCCCCCTCATTTTGAACTATTCGGAATTTCCGAATAGTTGCCCCATGGGGTATTTCGCCCTGGGCATAGAGGTTGGCTAAGTGCTCATTGATTGTTGGAACTGAGACTTCGAACAGAGTTCCCATCAACTTTTGGGTTAGCCAGACAGTCTCTTCTGCTACCCAGACTTCAATGCTGCCTTAGCCTGCTTGTCCTGTAAAGATAAGGAATTCGGCTGTACTGTTGCGAATTCGAAGTTTCTTATTTTCATTCATAGACTAACCATTGAAATAGAACGAGTTGGAAATGTGGGGCAACCTGGACTTGAACCAGGGACCAGCGGGTTATGAGTCCGCCTTCTTTCCATACTGGTCATCTCTGACCATCTGTTCACATGCCTATGGTACAATGACTTGTGTAATGAGATCAACTGAAGAAATTTGTTGTCGAATGGGATAAATAGGAGATTGGTGTGCCGCTAAAGTGCCATGAGTTCAATGTTTATGATTTCCCTAACATCATTAGAATGAGTTTTTCGACAAATGCTCCTAATTTTCTTTGTCTTCCAGATCGTGTCAAAGGAATGCCGATACGCCTTGAGATACGCGCTTTATACGCTGAAATACCTAAAAATCTCCTCCAGGAGAAACCACCTTTATTCATTGAGTTTCCTCGTCTTTAATCATGTATCCATACCTCTTTTGCATTCACAGCCGCTTGTGCGTAAACCTGAAGGATTGACATGGCCTCACGTAGAGCCTGTTGTCGTTCCTTTGTTACTTGCAGCCGTGCAGCAGCCAACCGCGCGATTCCTGCGGTGAAATCTTGTTCAATTTTATGACGTTTTTTAGTAAAATCACTATTTATAGAAGTAATATTAGACTGCATGTTTATAGAGGCATGGTTGAATGAAAATGAGGCTTCACATTGCTTACGCCAATCGATAAGTCTCTGTACCAACTTGTTTCCAAAGCCAGTGATCCATGAGAGTTTTAAACTATCAATATTTCCCGCCGTTTTGATGCCATAATTTTGAAGTGTAGTAATTCGTCCTGGACCGAAACCTTCGAGGTTGGCAGATTCTATCCGGTAACGATCGAGATGCTGCGCTAATTGCTGTTGAGAATAATAATCATGCAGGTTCTTCAAGAGCTGTTCCCTTTCATTCGGCAACGAATCATACAATTGTTTTAATCCATGAACTGTGCGTTTAGCCACTATAAAACACATCCCTTCGACCCTAGAGCTCCAATTTTTGCTAAATGTCTCCCAACTCTCTTTAGCATCAAGCCATTCTTGTCGAATCGTCTTAGTTGCCTCTGATTTAAATTCCTTATACTGAAACAGCGACCACACAATGATGCCAGCGCCAAGGAAAAGACACTCATGTACAAAAATCCCTATGAATCCAATGGCCATTCCTGGAATCCAAGCTTTTATTTTATTGATGTGGAGCTGAGATCGAATAGTCTTTGCAGCATCAGAAGGGATTACAGGCGCTGCGGTTGTATCAGGTAAAAGTGGAGGTGGTTCTAGTTGTTCAGCTTCGATGTGTTGCCACAAGCATGTCATTGTAGCGGTTGTCTGAGCCTGCTTTATGGATGGGAAAATCACCAAACCGTTTTTTGATTCAAATTCACACCAAGAACACTTCGTCAATGAGGAAAGATAGTGATGATTTTGATTAACTGCACACGGTTTTAGCTTGTTGGCTAGTTTTTCTAAGGCCATGATCCATTGCTTCGCTGTGGGACGACTGCCATTAACTCCCTTTTGTGAAAAAGCGCACTCAAAAAGTGCTCTGATGTCTGACCCGAGAGCTGTAATATTCATGCTGTGTGGAGGTGGTAGCGTCTGTGTAGTTTGACGATCAAGGGCATAGGCATATCGGAACTCGGCTATAGCCTTTTCAATCGGCATGTCATTGCTGCCTAAAAACCGACCAGAGAAGGGATGCCTGGCTAGGCACAATATTTGAAAAATAAGAACAGCTAATCCAAAATTGTCATGGTTTGGAGTGCGCACTAGTCCTTTATAAGTGGAATGTCCTTGCATTTCAGGAGGCTGGTGCGTTCCTACTCCAACCTCACACCACCATTTGTGCTCGCGCGTAATAATTTGGAAAGAATCGGTATCTATAAACTTAACAGTTGCATCCTCGGCAACAAGAAGGTTGCCGTGATTAACATCACCAATGACATGACCAGCCTCGTGAATGACTGAAAATGCGCGTGCTGTATTTGTGGCAGCGTGGATTAAAAAACGCCAATCCGCTTTAGGAAAGGTCTGTAGTCTGAGTTTGGGACTATACAGCTCAAAAAGAGGTTTATAATTTTTGAGTTTGTTCATGAAAAATCCAATGAGCTTCCCTGATGACAAGTGCAAGGATTCTACAGGCCATGCTGCCAATTTTAACAAACGCTCATTTTTGGCACTGACCATTGCAAGGATCTTGTTTGCTTTGTGAGCATCCGGCTGATTGAAATAGATCTTTGCTGCCAAATTAGGCTGACCAGCTACCTCATAAACTGCCCCTTCTCCTCCTTTGCCCAGCTCTTTCTGAAGCGTTACAGCACGTCCCTGCCGATCTTTTAGGGAGCGGTTAAGCATTCATTACCTCAACTCCCATCGGAACGCGTGTCGCTAAAATCAGTGTAGTATCATCATCGGTACGTGCGCACACACCATCAGAACTTAAATATGCTATCAGCTCTGGTGACGGCTTCCACGCTTCCTGTGGTTTTTCTTTTCGTGATAACCAGTCAAATATCGAGCACAATGCTGGTTCATGAACTTCTTTTAAGCCGAAGTTCAAGATCAGCCTCTCCATCCCATCGGTGAACAAAGCCATTTTACTGACGTGTAGAGGTTTAGCAATAAATTCTAAGGAGCCTTCGATATCGGAATGAAAAATGAAATGGGTCTGATTAATAAACTCGCCATGCTGAGGCCAAAAGACAGGAGACATCTTCTCCTGTCCCTCGGATAAATATGCAATGGCTCCGTCTCCGATCTGAAAAAACACGGATCTATCCACGCCAATAATTGCCCCTAATAGGGTGCAGGCAAATTCCTTAACGTGGCAGCCTTCTTCTGCTGCACGATTTATCCCCCAAACGTGCAATTTTTTGAGCCATCGCAAAACGCTCTCTTTGTTAATTGCGTCAATAGAGGACTTATTCCGTAACAACAACATAAATGTACTTATAAAGTCCTCAACGACCAGCTTTGCTCCTATATCAGAATGTGTGGCACTACCGGCTCCATCAGAGGCTACAGCCAATAAAACTTCACTACCATCGGAGAGTTGCAAAACCTTACAAAAAGAGGCATCTTGGCACGGTACCCCTGTTTTTTTATGCGATGAACCTTCTACAGAAGCATAAACCGTTCTCCATTGCGGTTCGGGCATTTAAACAACACTCCAATCTGAAGTAGGAGCGAGCTTGACTGCATCACCAGGCTGAGAGCGTGCGACTCCGGCCAAAGAACTTGAAAGCCAAGAAAATAGCTCTTGAAAACTTAATCCTTGCAGTTTTAACGGAGGTCGATTTGGGCTAATCTGAGCGAGTAAAGACATATCTGCTCCTTCAACTCCGACGGCAAAGAAACTCAGCTGTTTCTTTTCTTCTCCTAAACGAACGCGCTCAACTGCTCGGTTCCAATCATCTGTAGGAGCACCATCCGTGATGAGAAACACCCAAGGGCGATAGTAACTTATCCCGGCCTGTTTGTATGTGGCTTTACGAGCTTCCAACATGTCCAAGCCCTGTTCAATCGCTGCACCCATCGGAGTATTTCCAGATACAGCTAGTTGAGGAGGAATGAACGCATCAGCGGTTTGAAAGTCGGTATTAACTTCTACTGGGCCAAAAGTAATGATGCCGACCTCTACCCTCTGGGTAGCCATCTTATCGGACATTAACTCTTGTTTAAAATGCTGTAGTCCCTGATTGAGCGCATCTATAGGCGCGCCCTGCATCGAGCCTGATGTGTCCAGCAAAAGCAGGCACGCGCAACGAGGCTCTGGATTTGCAGCGAATTCTGGAAAACTGAAAGGAATTTGATCTGACGATGACATATGCACTCCTAAAGATATTGATTTTGAAAATTCACATAAACTATTTTGAGATTTTGCGAAAAAATCCTATTAATTTGTTTCTGGCTTTATAAAATAAAGTTGCAAGTCCAGCAAAAATGACTGCTCCAAATTTCTTAAAAAGAACTAAAAGACCGGTTGCTTTTAATACTTTGGTCCCCAAAGTCGCAGCAACTAAAGCCGCGATTCCATAAGTTGCTACTTTGTCACCCTTGATGAAATCTGAGTATCGATAACCTGGCTCAAAACTATGAGCACGCATCATTACATCAAGTTCACCACCGAACGGACGATACGAATCTCGCTCAGAGACCCAGACAATTCTTTCAAATCCTTTGCGTCCTAATCTCAAAGCAACCGAATTGACTATCTTGCCCGAATCATCATCTTCTGCTTCAATCGCCCAATATACGGTATTAGACTTTCTATCCAGCGTCGGTCTCTTTAACCACCCGACCACGTGTAGTTCACTCATGCCTTGACGTCGACGTTCTTTATTTGCTTCCTCAGTATTTTCAATCACTTCTTCAAGGAATTTTTTCGAGTCAATTTCTTTCCAATCGTCCAGTGAAACATAGCCATCGTTATAGCATGTAAAATAAACCGTGTTGTCATCCTCATCTATTACAACAGCCTCAATTGCTTTATCTTTATGAGGATTACCACTTAGAGCATGGAAATGCTGTGCGTCTCTGCCAAAGGCAACTAAGTGGTTCTCGGGTAATACAAGCTTTGAATGTGAATTAGGTAGTTTATAAGTACCCTCTCCCTTCCAATCCAATGCTGCTATTTCTTTCTCAAGCTTATCTTCTGTCGATGGTGAGGATTCTTTTGCAAAGAGACACGAGCTCGTCACAACCATTGTGATCACACTTGATATACATTTAATCATATAAATAATCTCGTTGTTTTCTAAAAAATTTTCTTTGAAATTTTATTGTAAATAATAACAAAATCAAGAATTAAACGTTTACTGTAATTATTATTTAGTTATTTTTGATTAAAAACAGAAATGGGACTTGCTCGAGTCCCTAATAATCGAATCCCTGGTATGAACCCTGGTTTAATATTGTGATACTGGTCATATTACGATCAGTGCCAGGGCTAGCGCAATGACGTTAATTTATTTCTTTACTTTGTTGTTTTTCCAAATCTCATACTTTTTCATTGCACTGAAGGTCGAGCTTCTCTGCAAAAACCAGAAACCTACAATCATGCCAGTATAAATTGCTATAGAAACAAATAACATGATAATTGTTTGTAACATTTTTAATTACCCTGAAATTCCGCTGGACTGTGCAGCGTGATATAAATTAATTAAAGAAAGGGTCAATTTACCAATAGGGGTAAACTGAGTTGCTATAATTAATAATGTGCATATAGTCATAAAACCTCTGTGTTTAAAGTTTAGTCATTTTTTCAAAACTTATTTTTTTGGGGTATTCTATGTTGTCGGGAGCAATAGAATACGGGCAATTGTTCGCTCGATAGCGATTCAGAGAAAAAGCTGATTCTTTTTTTATTTCTCATTTTGTCTTACACAAAAATAAAAAGTTTAATTTGCCTTGTTTTTTATTTGCGTTAATTATGATTAAGTTCGCTTTTATTTTCTAGATATATTCTTCTTTTTCATTTTAAAATGCAATATATACTCTGTAGTGATATCTTATTCGTTTTTCTATGCTTAATTCCATGAGTAAGGAATGAATATTAAATCCAGTTGAACGCAAAGCTTTAAGAAAGGGCTTGGGGGATCTCGTGAGAAACCGTCGCCGAGATGTAGAACTCTCTCAAGAAGATTTGGATTTTGAATGTGGCCTTCATCGAACTTATATAGGCTCCATTGAAAGGGGAGAGACAATCCTTACTCTGAAAAATATCGCTGTATTAGCAATTACTCTTCCATGTGAAATAAACGATCTTGTGCCTTGCTTGAAAAGTATTAGGAAGTTTCTAAAGTAAGATCAAATTGAAAAAGATGGTCTAGTTCTGCTCCTTACTTCCACTTAATTCATCCGTCTATTAGCATTTTGAGTCTTTGATCCCGGTAGCCAATAAGAGATCCTTGCTTTGACGAATTAAGTCCGTAACTTCTCGATGCACGGCTCGGGCTTCTTGTGTATGTCCACCATGTCGTAGAGCAGCACGACGAGCGAGCTCCTTTCCTATTTTGGTTTTAGGCCCCTTTGAAGTTCCTCCATGCATATGGCACGTATTTCTTCCGCGGACAGCCCATTTGAGGCATTGCTCTGTCGATCTTTTACTTTTTGCTGTACATTGGGCCACAATGATCCAAGGGGTTCAATTCCCGAATTTTTTCTGTCCCCCCTCCCTTGCTGCTGGCGAGAGGCTTTGGGTCACAATGGCTTGACCTTCATTGTATACGTGAACAACTTGCACTGTCTGTTGTCCGCCGGAGCGGTATTTTAAAACGGTTTGCATAGTTTGATTGGCTGTATTTAAAAGCTTGTTCGCTAGGCCTAAAAGTTTTTCTTGATGGTAGAATCCCTGTTCTGGAAGATTGGCCAGCCTAAGACATTTCAATCCCGAATCCTGAAGCGCAAGAAACTGACCAAGTAGCATTGCTTCGGACTCATCATTGGGCCGTAATGACGGCAGTAAGGCCGAAACTTCATTTATTCGAAGATCATGTTTATCCGCGACCATCCCGTAAGCAGCTTTTCTCAAGATCTCTTCTCCTACTTCTAGGTTAGAAGTCCCGGTAGCTCTTTTTAATGTTCTTTGCAGACTTTGGTTATCGAGGGTGCTTCCATCTGATAATTCAAGACGATCGAACTCATTTTTTCCTGTCTCCTGATTCACTTTGAATTTCCATTTGAAAAAAGGCCCTGAATCAGTATTCGGGCACGCTGTTTCGGGAACCATTTTCGATGAACTTCTCACTACTTGATTGTTTTCATTCATAAATTACTCCAATATTAACTAGGCCTTTCATGTGTTATTATCTACGTTTAATTATTATTTCAATAGAGTGTTTTGCTACGAGTTGTCTTACTTTGGAATTTCCGATTTTCTGAAAACCCTAGGGAATCGGAAAATCGGAAATTGCGCCTCAGTCCATCAACTCGAGATCTCGGGCTCTTTTCATCCTTCCTTCGACTTTTGATTTCGTCAATCCGGTTTGTTCCATGATTTCCTTAATCGTATGACCCTTCTTAACCAACTCGGCCACAATCATGACTTCCGGATCGGCCTGGATTTTGTCAACATGCCAATCCCATAGGCCATCTTCGCTTTCACGTAGTTCAACTTGGAAGGGTAATGCGCCCTCACCTGCGAAGTGTCTTGTTTTTTCGAAGACTACTTCGAAGCGAGCCCCCTGATCGGCCTGGTAGTTTGGCGGGTGTTTTAGACATATCACTGCGTCGAGGATATCTTCTTTTTTGCTTGAGCCGCGTTGCTGACCTCCTTTTCCCGCATGATGGATGAATAGGATCGATTTGCCACGCTTTCTAAGTTCCAGCGCCCAGTCTTGCGCTGGTTGCCAGCTGTCCGCTTCATTTTCGACTCCACTGCGGAAGAGAGATGAAATGTTATCGATGATGATGAGGTCGCTATCAGCAATAAGCTCATCGATGGAATTTCGTCCGGCGAGAGTTGAAAGATTGGGCATTGGGCCATCTTGAAGATCGGGGGTGATTAGTCGAAGGTTTCCCTCTGCGATGAGATCGAATTCATCGGTTGCAGCGATGCGTCGAAGTCGTTCTTGTATAGCGACTCCTGGCATCTCACCGTCGATAAAGAGCACTTTTTTGGGTTTGGGGGCTTCCCATTTCAAGAATTCGCCTCCTCGAGCTACCGCGCTGGCGATGCCGAGAGCAATGTGTGTTTTACCGACTCCCCGTTTGGCATAGATCATCGCCAGTCCTTGGGAGGGTAGAAATGGTGAGAGCAACATTTCTTGTTTGGGAAGCTCCATAGCTAAAAATTCACCGAGATGGACGGCTCTTATTTTTCCTTTCTCCCCAGGTGAATAGGGGTCACCGGTTTTGGGAGCTTGGGTTTGTGGAGAGTAATCGGGGGTCCTAGAGACGATATCAAGCAGTTCTGCTGTGGTATGCCCCATCGTAAGCCAATCGCTGACATCCTGTCCGTGAGATTCACGGTATTCGAGACCAGGCAGATCTACGACGCGAAGCTGCCTCACTTTATTATGGAGATTTGCGCAAAGCATGTCTTTTCTTTGCATGCCTGTATCGTCCATATCATAGAGCAGGACCACGTTTGCCCCTTTGAGCATGGCACTGAATTCATCTGTCCATTTGAGAGAATCAAGAGCTGTTGACGCAATCAGTCCATGGCTCGTGAGCTTGTCGGCATCTTTTTCACCTTCAACGAGAAAGATTTGGTTCCCCTCAGCAATCCCTTGCATCACTTCGGGAAGGTTATAGAGCACCCGCCTGACACCGTTCAAGTTATGATGGGTTGTGCCATCATCAGCAATGCGTTCGGAGTAGAAACTTTTATTCTTTCCTCCTATTCCCGGTTCCATACGGATTTTTCTATAAAGCTCTTGTCCTGTTTCATCTTTGTAGGAATAGGTGATTCTCATTGGGGGTAGATAACTTGTCATGCTGGCATTAAACAAGTCAGACACTTCCAGATTAAGAGAGGTGCAGATTGCCTGAGTTGTACAGCCTGCGAAGCAATTTAACAGGATTTTTTTATCTGAGCCCTCGGATATCGACAGGCTAGGATTTTCATCTTCGTGAGCAGGGCAGCATGCTATGTACCCAGAACCCGCTTTCTTTACTGGTTTTCCAGTTCTTGATTGAAATTGTGTTAAAAAATCGTCGAATCTCATTTTGACCTCCTACCGGACCCTTGCTTTTCCAACCAGGCTACAAAAAGGTCCCGGCGGATCAGCACTTTTTTGCCTATGCGGCGTAAAGCCTGGGATAGTCCATTTCGATGGGCATGCAGGATGTAGTATCTCAACATGGGAATGGTGAAACAAAAAGCGGGATCGGTGGCAATTTGATTGACTGTGCAGTACTTGTGTTCTTCTGACATGGTTATAAACCTCATTACGTTGCAGGCCCAATGCGGTCCTGTTTATAAATCACATCTTCGAGCGGCAATTCATTTTTTCTCCTTTCGATGGGGTCATGCGATCGGGAAATGAGGACGTAATGAAGTAAATTTTATGATTTAAGAATTTGATCTAAAGTAGTTTACAAAAATTTGACGGACGGAAGATTAAGAAGTTCTTGCCTTAGACTTTTCGATGAGCTGGCGCTTTAATTCATGGCGTGAAATGGGGTTGTGATGGATTTGGGGAGGATGTTTTTGCTGACGTTGGCGAATTTGAGCTGCCATGCGGGCGTGTTTGAGCGCGTGTGGGAATGTAAGAAATGCCTCGGGTAGAGCGGGTAGGCTGCCTGGTGGCATTAATGCAGAGGAAGTGCGGCGAAAATGGTCTTCGAGTTTATCTACGCTCAAATTTGGAAATAGTTTTTGCTGACGCTTGGATTTAGCGCCGCCGGTGTATTCTTTCAAAAGATTGGCAAGTCCGCCAGAAATATCAAACTCATGACCGTCGATTTGAATTGTCTGCTCTATCACATCGGCAGTTGTGAGTTCTAAGAGGCGCTTGATTGGGAATATCTTGTCGGGATTTTGGGCAATATAAACCATCACCCAAAGCAAAAGAGCTATTTCTCCATCGAGTGCATGTTTTTGCGGATTTTTAAGAAATCGTTCGACGTAATGGCGGATGAATGATCCATAGGTCTGTCGATCTATGGCTAGACTTGTTTTCCAGCGTGGGGTAGGGTTTCCGCTTTGAGAGTTTCGCCTGGGAGAGAACCTTTCTTCGAGGAGCGCCCGCTTCTGCTCAAGAGGTAAATTCAGGTTAGCAAAGATCGACTTTTCGAGTTGGTCGCGCCAGGATTTTTTGAAATCGTCGAAGGGTTGTTTTTCTTGGGATTGGACGGGTTTCAATAGCAGTTTATAGGCTTGGGCGATCGTGCTCCCTTCATTGGGTGCAAACTCGGCACTGAAAACGTTTAGGGGCGGGATTTTGTTGTTGTGATACTTGCGAGCTGCCTCATCGAAGAGCGCGTAGGCAGGTTGATCCAGATTTTTTACAAGAACGGCTGGTTCATCAGAATGTTCGAGTGCTGCGGCGATCTGGTTGGTAAAGGTGTTTGCTATGTCTTCGCGTTCAAACCAATCGATCCATTCGGACATTTCGCTTGCGGAGGCGCAATAGAGGAGAGCTTCTATCATTGATTCTTTGAGTTTCAGAAGGCTTTCTGATGGAAGAACCGTCTTAACTCCCCATGGAACCACTTGCTTGTCGTCTTTTGAGGGATCGGGCGGATTTACCAAAATGTGGGAGTCGGGATAGAACTTGGGCGTGAAAACACAAGCGATGAGAGGGGACGATCGAGCCGCTGCACGCAACTCTTCATTAAGAGCAAAATGTTTTAGGCCGCATCGGTGCGTGTCCATCATGGTCTTGAGTGCCCGCTCTGTCATTAAACGCCGGCCAATGATCAAATGTGTTTCATAAAAATGGAACTGTAAAACATTCAGCATGGTTGCGGTTTTTTGGTGATGGTCGTCAAGAGCGCTAAAGAGGGCTTTGAGCCCTCTTGCGAGTTTTTGATGCCTAGTGAGAGCCATCGGGTCCTTCCCCAAGTAAATTTGATGTGACGAATTCTGAAAGGCGTCGGGTATGATTGACATCCATGTGAGTGTAACGTTGGAGCATTTGCAAAGTTCGATGGCCCATTGCCGTCGCCAGCTCGAGATTGGAAGCGCCTGCCTTTGCGGCTACCGTCGCGAAGGTGTGCCTCAAATCGTGAAAGCGCAGATTTTGAATGCCTGCACGCGACAATGCTTCTTCCCACGCCTTGCGGATACAGATGATCCCGAACCGCCTTTTGCTTGGAAAAACGAAGGGAACATGAGGATTTCGGCTTTCGTAAAGTTGCTTGAGGTGTTCGAGAGAGGAGCCGACCAGGGGAATTGACCTGGGGTGTCCGCTTTTTGTTTTTTTCAGAGATAGCAAGCCTTGATCCAGGTCGATAAGATCCCATGTGAGGCCAAGGATTTCCCCTTGCCTCATTCCAGTGCTGATTGCCAATGTGACGATCGTGAGTAGAAAAGGATTTTTGCTCTGAGTGCAGGCTATGAGAAGTTTTTTGCATTCCTCTTTGGATAGGATTCGATCGCGACCGCGAGGCTCCTGCAATTTTGAAACGCGCAGCAGGGGATTTGCGGAAAGCCAGCCGCATTCCTTGACTACATAGGTAAGAACGCTTGAGAGCGAGGCCAGATAACGGTTGACTGTTGAGCAGGTTCTTTGTTTTCCTTGGGGAGTTTGCCCACTCAGCAATTCTTTCCGATATTTGGCGATAAGGGCAGGGGTGATGTGGTTGAGCGTGTATTTTCCGATCTTGTTTTTCCACCAATTGAGGTGACGGATCATGTCGTCAACGCTCTGTATTTTTCCAGGTGGAATCAACTCAATGTAGCTGTCAATAAGCTCGGTTAGGGAGTGTTTTTTCTTTAATTGCTCAGGAAAGTAGATTCCTTGCCGCCGCTTCGCCTCTTCTTGTATCGACCAGTCCTTTGCTTCCTGGAAGGTGGGGAAGGTCTTGTAGGTTGCTGGAAGGCCGTCTTGGGGACGGATCATGACTCGGTAGCTTGTGGTACCGTTTTGGTTTTTGCGCTTTTGAATCGTAGCCATCTGTTCATTCTCCTGTTTGGTTTTTAGGTGAACAGCAGGTCTGATGAGATGTGTTGTCATGCATAGGTGCTCACTGTGCCATGAGAGTGCCATGAAGGTCAACTCACCAGTGAATTTTTCAGTTCACATGGCTATTAAGTAACTATATTTCAACATATTAGAAAGATGGGGCAACCTGGACTTGAACCAGGGACCAGCGGGTTATGAGTCCGCTGCTCTAACCACTGAGCTATTGCCCCAAGAGAGTTGCAAATGATAGCGGAGAGGGGAATCTAATTCCAGAGAGAAAAAATTAATAGAGGAATTGTAAAAATTTTTTTGCATATAAACTGTTGAGTCATTTATAGATGGATTTTTGGGATCTTACTCTGAAGGTGATCTTGGGCAGGCAGTTGGTTTTAGCTATTGGGGCGTCTCTTTGTTGTTTTTCTCTCTATGCAGAGACGATCGATGACATGTTCATTGCTAAAATTGACACCCAGGTGTTGACGCGGGCAGATAATTTGCCGGTGGCGAACTTTGCGGATGCGACAGACCCTTATCTCGAAGGGTATATCCAGTCTTTGATCGATGTTCATTACTATGAATATCAGGTCGTGGTCATTGTCAAGGACCACAAGGTCTTCTTGGCGAATCTGCCTCATAATGACTTGATCTCGAAGTCGATTATTTCTTTTGTGAAGGATTTGCCGGGGGTGAAATCTGTCGAGGTGACAGAGGTGAGCCGTAAGGAACTGGAGGCTCGCAAAGAGTATGTGGAACAGCCGCGGGTGAGCGGGGTATGGTTTCCGCAGTCGACGGTTTTGTTTCCGCCTTTAGTTGCAGATCCGAGACAGCCGACCAATTCGGCGGCGGCGAGATTTGGGGACAAGGTATGCGGCGATATCTGTGCGGCGGTGTCTTTGGGGGATGATTTCCCTGTTTTCCGTTGGATCGATATCATGCATTGGCATGGGGATTTGCAGATTGGGATCGAGGCGGGAATTTGGTCAGTATTTAACTATTCGAACATTCCCCATAGGCCAAAGCACGAGACGTGCGAGCTTGTGAATACGGATTATTTAGTGGGCATTCCTTTGACGTATGCGTTTGATCAATGGTCGTTTCGTTTAAGGGTATATCATATCTCTTCCCATTTGGGAGATGAGTTCTTGTGCAATCATAAGCACGCTGTCAAGCATCGGAAGAATCCCAGCATGGAAGCGATTGACTTCTTTTCTTCGTATCAGTTTTCGAGCGGACTAAGAGGGTATTTTGGTCCGGGGGTTGTTTTTCATAGCGATCAGTCGTTTCACATCAAGCCTTTTTATATTGAATACGGGATCGAGCTGAGGATCCTGGGCTCTAAGTTTGATTACCATCGATTGTACGGCACTCCATTTTTTGCAATTCACCTTGAGAATTGGCAGCAGCGCCATTGGGGTTGGGATGTGACTTTGAAGCTTGGCTATGAGATCAGTAAGCTGCAAGGGGTTGGGCGCAAGATGCGTCTATACGTCGATTACCACCATGGCTTTTCTTATGAGGGGCAGTTCTTCAATGAGCGCACTGAGTATGGCGAAGTGGGCTTTTCCTGGGGCTTCTGAAATCTTTCTTTCCCTTTACTTTTTCGTGACATAGAATTCCTGGGTTATACCTAGGAGGCGATATGTCTATGGATCGTTCTGCAATTTTACGTGATGCTGGGGTTAATTTTTCGATCAGCTCATGTGGGTTAATCAGTGTGCGGGCTGAGATAAAGGAGAAGGGCCTTGTTGCTATTTACAAGGGCCTAAGTGGTAAGAACTGTGTGCAACTGAGCATCAAAGATCTTGAGGCTTACGGTGAGAGCCTGGGTATAAAAGGAATTAGAGAGCGGTTGGAATCTAGTGAGGAAGGCTTGGACCTGGTTGCTTTGCATTGTAAGGAGCTTTCAGAAATGAAGGCGGACCTGATTGCTGAAAAAAAGTTTTCGGATGGATTTGGAAAAAGCGTGGATGAGATCAATGGGATGATAGCCAAGTGCCTTGAAAGCTCTATTGAAGAAATCCAAGGGCTTGATGAGAAGATGGTGAGGTTGGATGCGCTCATTTATTTTCATTTGGAATTTCATCAAATCGCGGATGCAGTCACTTTAGTTCTTGGGCAATGCCAAGAGGAAATGGTTGGGGATTTAACGGAAGAGAAAGTGAGTGAGTTTGAACTTGAGGCTGCTCAATTGGCTGTACGAAGAGAGAAGTTGATGGGAAACAAGAGCCGGTTTCTCGAGGAGCATTATTCTAAAGTTCATAAAGATGAGTCTTTAATCATCGATCAGCAGTTCATCCTCATTAGATCGAGATTAGCTAGAGCAAAAGAGTTGCTGCAACAGGGCTTGGGGTTTTCGATCCAGTCATTATTTGTAAAACTGGATGCGCTTTGCGAGCATGGATCCTTTGACATGTCAAGAGAGGTTCAAAAGGCTTTTGTTGAACTGCCTTCTAAGTTACGGGCTCTCATTTTAAAGAAAGCCGGGGGTTCTCAAGAGAAGATCGGGATCAGGGATAATAGCCGCATGATGCGAATACAAAAAGCTGAATCTTCACTCTTTTCTAATGATGCAGCTGACTCTCAGATTGGCGAGATCAGGAATAATAGCCGCATGCTGCGAATACAAAAAGCTGAATCCGCATTTTCTTCTAATGGTTCATCAGATCCTCTTGCTGTTAATACAAAGCGTCGGATGCGCACTCTTTCCACGCCGAACAGGTCTAGGCAACTATCAGTGGGCGAGACTGGCTTTCGCTTTCATGACAAAAATGAGTTAAAGGAGCAGGCCGATACGCTGATTGAGAAATTGCTTTCCGATCCAAAATCTGCCCTTTCTGTAATAGCTGCTGCTCTTAAGGAGTTTCCGGGAAATTATCATTGTGATGTTAAGATCATGGAGATTGTTGATAAACGCTGCGGCAAAGATATTTTGGGGCCAATTAGCAAGGCTACTGACATAGGAGTACTGCCCGAGAAGGAAATCATCCCGGTAGAGACTGTCACAAATTTTTATGAACTGTTGCACGAGCAATATTCGAACCGGGTATTTAAATCTCTACCTGATTTTAGGAACGATGTCAGGTTGGTCACCGTTTATAAGGAGAGCATGGACCCCACGCAAACACAATCGATTGCTCAATTGCTTTTGGAGGGTGCAAAAAGGGGAGGAGTGAAGCTCGATGGTTTTAGGGGCGTTTATCATTGGGTCTCATTGCTAGCTAATAAAATGAGCTCAGGCGGTATCAATTATGGAGAAATGGTTGCGGCAGAAGATGTGAATCAGCTTCTAGAGGCGCTCGATAAGGTGATTGATCCTAAACCGGAAGATTATTCTGATTGCACCATTGGATCGCTTGCTGATTTGAAGGGTGAGGTTGAGTTCGTGGGTCAGGGGAAATGGAGTGAGACGGACAAGAAAACGATTATCCAATTTTTACTGGATGGAGCGAAAAGAGGCGGCGTTGTCCTTGATGACTCAAAGGGTGTTTATTACTTTGTCTGGTTCCTTGCCCATGAAAAAGATAAAAATGCCGGCGGGAACAATTATGGACTTAACCATGCGGCAGAGGATTTAGACCGGCTTGTTTTAGCGATCGATAAGGCGATTAGTTTGCTGCCTATACCTAAACCGCAGGATTACTCTAATTGCGTGATTTCTTCGCTTGGCGATTTGAAGGGTATAGTGCAGAAAGCTATGGGTCAAAAATGGAAGGAAGGGGAATTGGAAATGGTCCTCCAGTTTCTACTAGAGGGTGCAAAAAGGGGCCATGTTGCTCTTGAAAATCCGAAGGGTGTCTATTACTTCGTCTGGTTCCTGGCGCATGAAAAAGATAAAAATGTTGGCGGGTCCAACTATGGAAAGATCAATGCTCCAAAAGATGCAGAGCGTTTACTTCGAGCGATAGAAAAGGCGATGGGAGCTTCATGAGACAGTTGCAAACCCTTCCGGGTAGGGAGGGTGCTCGGGGCCGATGGCGAGGGTCCCTGAGAAGAACCGCTTGTAGACTTTGAGGCCTTGCTCTGCATTGCTAACGCTGTAAAAGCAGTTGCTGACCCATTCTGATCCGGTGATGGTCTTTGATTCTTGGTTGCACTTAAATCTGGATGTGATTTTTTTGCGCCAATAGTCGGGGTGGCCAAAGAGAAGAACTGGTGTTGGGGGAATGGAGCCGACTTTGCGGCGCACTTCTTCTAAGCACTGCTCGAAGTCGGTGCCGTATCCTCCTGTGAGGATGATGGGGAAATCAAGGTTGAATTCTGACTGGCGCTCGACGAGTTTGTCAAGGCGGAAGGTCATCTTGGCATCGATGTAGGGGTTTTGTTTTTGTTCCTGGATGTTGAGATTGCTGCTGTTGCGGAAATCGACAATATTTGCGCAGGAGAGGATGCCGACTCTTTTCGCTGCGCGGTTTCCTACTTCCATAAGTCCGGGGCCGCCTCCTGTGACCAAAGTTATCGGGGTGTCGGGATTTAACATGGGGTGGTTTAACTCGGATCGCATCGCAATGATGCCGCGAAGGATCTCTTCGAGCTCATTTTCAAAATTTCCATGCAAAAGTGTCGATCCGTAAATGCCGAATGCGGTGGCTTTGACGAAGGTGTCGATCAAGGCTTCAGGGACGAACATGCCCGCATCTTTTCCGGGTTTTGGAATGTATTGGAGCACGTTGCCTGAGTTTTCATCGACCCAATAGACGGGGATGCCGAATTTTGCAAGGTCGAGGAGAAGGGAGCGGTCTTCATGGGAGAAGAAATTTCCATAGGTTTGAGAGGGGTATTGAAAGTAGATCCCTTTTAAACATTTTTGAACAAGGTCGCTGAGGAGTAAGCGTTTCATCAGGGGGGAGGGGAAGTATCTGCAAAGGAGGATGCCTTGCGAGGTGATCAGGCCGTTTTCGATGGCTTTGAGGAAGGGATAGTCGGGCTGCTGTTCAATATATTTCTGGACGAGGAGCGCTTGTTTTGCGGGATAAAAAAGACCGTGGAATTCGCTCATGTGCGTTTCACGGGAAATCCAGTCGCTTGGCTTTAAATTGAGGAGTTGCTCGCCTTTGACGACGAATATGGATGTGCGCCCGGTCCGTGGCTCAGGCGCTGTTTTAAAGGCATCGAAAAGGGATGAGGGATTCTCGAGGCAGGTTTGGAGTTGATCTCTGTCGGCGAAGAAGACGTGTTCTCGGTGGGGCTCTAAGGTATAGAATTCGATAGGCACGACGGAGATTTCTTGATCGGAAGAGCCAAAGAGCTCATAGACGTCGCCAGAGGCTGTTGTGTCGGGCTCTAGCACGTTGGCGCTTGTGTGTTTGACACCGGGAGGAAGGAGCGCGTCTACAACTTTACCAAATGCTGTGCGGATGTGCAGCGGCGCTGTGCGGACGAGAAGGATTTCATCTTTTACGACTTTTCTGTCGCGATCGGGCGTCCACACTTGGTTCAATTGGATCAGGGTGCGGAGGCGGAAGGATGTATCGGTAAGCGCTTTACCAATTGTCGGAAGTAGTCCGTACATCGCTTTTTCATCATAGGACAAGACTCCTTTTTTGAGCTCTAGGAAGGCAATCGTTCTGCCGTCAATTTTTTCGAGAAGGAGCTCATCTCTTCCTTTGGGACCGCCAAGCGAGAGAAGGGGTCTTCCTTTTCTATCGGTCCTTCCAAACATGCGCAAGAGGTAGTCGGGATTGCGCACGATGCGCTTTGGGTCTGCAGCGAAGAGTTTGCCGATGTAGGAGCCTTCTTTGAGATAATCGAGCAGTGTCGTTGCTATCATGCCGTAAGCTTGGAGGCGGACGCTGACTTTAGCTGTCAGATTTGTCTCGTTAAGCTCGCAGTTTAGCAATATCCCGTTCAAGCCGAGCTGGGCGAGCGTGCTCTTCAAGTTGAAAGAAATATGCTCTTTTTCAATTTTAAAGCCGACAAATGCCGGAGAGATATTTTGGATAAACAACGTCGTTTCCATTTGATCGGGTGCTTTCCGATCTATGGATGTGATCATACCATCGGGTGTGACGAGATCGTTATGAGCGGGAAAAAGATAGCTTTCCATAATATGGATTGTAGTTGAGCCACAGGAAAAAGTGAACTAATATTTGAAATTTATTTTTAGGGGTGAAGTTGCTTAAAGCGAAAAAGCAGGTTTAAGGATAATCCCTTAAGGACTAAAATCTCTATTTCAGATTCTACCTTGGTGTTTATGTCAAATCGCAGTGTTGGAACTCATGATGGCTCATTTCATGCAGATGAAGTGACGGCGTGCGCCTTATTGGTGACATTTGGACTTGTCGACAAGGACAAGATTGTACGCTCGCGCGACCTCAAGGCGCTGGATAGTTGCGAATTCGTGTGCGATGTCGGTGGTGTTTATGATCCTTCAAAAAAGCGCTTTGATCATCATCAATCGGAATACTCCGGGGAGCTCAGCAGTGCGGGAATGATTTTGCTTTATTTGAAGGAGCAGGGGATTATCGATGGGGCAACCTATGATTTTCTGAACCGCTCTTTGGTCCATGGGGTTGATGCTAATGATAATGGGAAGGTGACCTCGGAGGTTGGCACGTGCACTTTTTCTCAAGTTGTGACCAATTTTGTGCCTATTGTTTATGATGCTCCAGCTGATCAGCAAACCAGAGCTTTTTTTGAGGCTTTAGATTTTGTTTTGGGCCATCTAAAACGCCTTGTCGAGAGATACCGGTATATTCACGCTTGTCGTGAAAAGGTCGAAGAGAGCATGAAGAAAAAGGAGAAGTTCCTTTATTTCGAGGAGGCGATGCCTTGGATCGAGTGTTTCTTTGAGATGGGCGGAGAGACGAGCCCTGCTTTGTTCGTCGTGATGCCGTCGGGAAAACATTGGAAGCTAAGGGGCATTCCTCCCACATTAGAAGAGAGGATGAAGGTACGTGTTCCTTTGCCTCAGGAATGGGCAGGGCTGCTTGATGAAGATTTGAAGAGGGCATCGGGGATTCCCGGGGCTATCTTTTGCCACAAAGGGCGCTTCATCTCTGTTTGGGAAACAAAAGAAGATGCCATGAAAGCTCTCGAATACACCCTAGACCTCCTTCGAAACTAAGGGTTCGTCGATTTTCGGGATTATTTTGGCTGATTTTCGATTCAAATTGCAGGGATTATATACATTTATCGACAGAACCTTAGTTCCGAAAGAGGTCTCTATCGAAAATAAAATAGGGATAAAAATGACGACTGTATTTGGTAAAATTATTCAAGGAAAGCTGCCTTGCAAGAAGGTTTTTGAAAATGAGCGGATCCTTGCGATTGAAGATATTGCACCGGTAGCTCCCGTGCACATTTTGATCATGCCGAAAAAAGAGATTCCCAACTTGCAATCTGTTACATCTGAAGACATGCCGCTTTTGCTTGAAATTTTTGAGGTGGCGCGAAACTTGGCAGATGAGTTCAATGTGGAAGATGGATACAGGTTGCTTACGAACAATGGGTCTGAGGCCGGGCAGACCGTTTTTCATCTGCATTTTCACCTGATCGGTGGACGCAAGCTCTCTCATTTGGGTTAATGTATGTTTTTCAAGAGATCTGTTTTTTTTATTTCTATGATCTCCTGTGCTGCAGCATTTGCAGATGCGGACGATGAAGAGTATAAAAAAAGGGTCTATGCCCATTTGCTCATCTCTGATCGGAATTCTGCAGTGACGGAGGCGGAGAGGGGCCTTAAAATGTTCCCCGAGTCGAAAGCTTTGCAGCATGCTTATATCCGCGCTCTTTGTGAAAAAGGGGATGAGACGGAGGCGATGGAGCAATGGGCTGAGACCTCGATCAAATTCCACTCAGAAAAAATAGACCGTCAAATGTTGGAAGTGTTGGCATGGGGGGTGCTCAATAAAGGGGAGTCCTCGGTCCAGCTTAGCATTCGGTTGAACTCAATGCTCGGCGCTGCGTTTACAAGAGATGCTAAAGCAATTCCGATGCTTTTAGCTCAAATGCGCGCTTCTAACGCAATGATTAGGTCGATTGCTGTCAAATTGGCCGTTTCTTATGCCGATGCTCCTTTGAAAGATGAAATCGCCCGTCTTCTTAAAGAAGAGACGGTGTGGTATGTGCGCCTCGATGTGATCCAGGCAATTGGAGCTTTGCGTATGCGTGAGCTTAAGGCAGATCTTAAAGAGATCATCGGCAACCCCCGCACACTGTTTGAGGAAAAAGCAACGGCAATTGTTGCGCTTGTCAGTATGTACGATAGTATCGAGCGCGATGAGCTCTTAAGTTTGGTGCGAAGCGATCGGACCGGTCTGCGCGAGCTTGCTGCTGAGATCATCATCCATTTGAACATGAAAGAGGAACTTGATCTGCTCCTTCCTCTTCTTCGCGACGCATCTCCTGATGTCAGAACTTCTGCTTTGAGCGCATTGGCGCTGCTGCGCGTGAAAAAGATCGGAGGTGTTTCTGTTTCAGATCTGACCCAGGACAATTTAAATGATTCCGCGCCGGAAGTTGCAATCACAGCAGCTTATGTGCATCTTTTGCTTGGTGAAAAAGGGGGACAGGCCCATCTGCCAAAGTGGCTCAAATCGGAGAACCCGCAGTGGCGCAGATTGGCTTCAGCTGCTGTAGGCGCCAGTGGAAAATATGGTTTGAAGCTAGCTCTCAAAGAGATCAAAGAGACAAAAGACCCTTATGTGAGGGTGAACCTGGCGATGGGATTAATTGGTCAAAGGATCCAGGTGAAGATGGCCTGCGACTGCATTTATCAGGCTCTGCAGCAGGAAAAACATACTTTGTGGATGTGGGACAACAGCAATAATCCGTTATTTCGAACGCTTGCTCCCAGCCGTGTGAAACATATTGAACACATCCCGCAATATCCGGCTGTCGTCGATCAGCTTGTAAGACTCGATCTCTTATCTGCTTTGAGCATCATGCGCTATCCTAAGGCGCAGACTGCTGTTAAAGAGTTTTTGCAGACGCGCACCTGGGGGGTTACGGGCGCAGCTGCTGCCACCTTGCTAAAGGAAGGAGATGAGGAAGGGCTTGCCGCAGTGCGCAACCTTCTCGTCGACACTGATGAAAAGGTGAGGGTTCAGGCTGCGATGATCCTGGCCATTGTTGGCAGCGATCCTTCTGCGGTCAATGTTTTACAAGAAGCTTACGCTAGGTCCGATCGGGAGATGAAGGTCCATATTCTCGAGGCGCTGGCGCACATCGGCGATCCCATTTCGATCCCATTTCTCGTAGATATTTTAAAAGAACCTTTCCAAGTCTTGCGCGTTGTTGCCGCTTCTGCTTTAATCCAATGTTTATATCACTAGGGGCAATATGGACTGGAAAGCGCGGATTCAGGATGTTCAAAAGAAACTTGTAAAAGAAAAAATCGATGGTTGGCTCCTCTATGATTTTCATGGGAACAATCCACTTGCTAAAGATTTTCTAAATGTCGATCCCGAGCTCATGGTCACTCGTCGTTTTTTCTACTGGATTCCTGCAAAGGGGGAACCTGTCAAGATCCTGCATGCGATCGAGCAGCAGGTCCTAAGCGATCTGCCAGGAAAAGCTGAGATCTATTTGAAATGGCAGGAATTAGAAGCTCATCTCAAAAATGCGCTTAAAGGTGCAAAGATTGTGGCGATGGAATACTCGCCAAAAAATGCGATTCCTTATCTTTCAAAGGTCGATGCAGGAACTGTTGACCTCATTCGAAGCTTCCAAATCGAGGTGGTCTCTTCCGCTTCTTTACTTCAGAGCTACACTTGCGTGCTGGATGACGAGCAGCTGGAGTCCCATTTGGAAGCGGCAAGTTTTTTAGATAAGATAGTGAAAGAGGCTTGGGAGTTGATCGCTAAATCCTTGCGCGAAGGTACTAAAATTAACGAGCACCAGGTTCGGATGTTCCTCGCAGATCAAATGAAGGCCAATGGGTTCATGGCGGAAGTAGCGCCCATTTGCGCAGTCAACGCGCATAGCGCAGATCCCCATTTTGAGCCGAAAAAAGAGGGATCGAGCGAGATCAAAAAAGGAGATTTTATATTGATCGATCTGTGGTGCAAAAAGAAACATCCCAAAGCTGTCTATGGGGACATCACCCGTGTAGCGGTTGCGGATTCAGTACCGACCCCAAAACAAACTGAGGTCTTTTCCATTGTGCGATCGGCTCAAAGAGCTGCGACAGATTTTATCATGAATAGGTACGCAAAGGGAGAGAGGATCAAAGGATACGAGGTGGACAACGTCTGTCGGAAAATCATCGAAGAGAAGGGTTACGGAAAGTACTTCACCCACCGCACAGGACACAATATTTACACGGAACTCCATGGTCCCGGCGCTCATATTGACGGTCTGGAAACGCAGGATTTAAGGGAGTTAATACCTAGAACCTGTTTTTCTATTGAGCCGGGGATCTATCTTCCCGGAGAGTTTGGCGTGCGCCTGGAATATGATGTGTATTTGGGAGAGAGTGGAAAAGCGCAAGTGACAGGCGGCACAGAAGATCAGCTGTTTTGTCTTTTGGCCTAAGTCAGAATAATTCTAAATGTCAATCGTGTTCGTTTCGACTTCGATGTCAGGGGAATTTTCAACGTCGTACTTGAACCTTTTCTTGTAGAGGTGGTCGTAGGGGAGGCAAATGACAAGGCTTAAGAAAGGGATCGATTCGATCTCGGCGCGGATGACGTTGCATAGGCCATGGGGAATATGGCAGATGCTGGCTTTTAAGTGGAATACGTGTTTGATATTGCGAGCGCCTGAAAACCTTAAACGCAAAAAATAATAAGCGGCTAGGAGAAGTCCAAGGACCATCTGAAGGATCCCGCCTGCCGAGCGGATACGGGCAGAAAAAGTCGAGATAACGGGGATATAGCCGATAAAGTTGAGGATTCTTTCAGCTTTAGAGAGTAGTCTTTCTAAGTAGTCTTTAGAGATCAATCTGTACATTACGATATATTTGGTATTACGCAGGCATTGCAGTCATCATGCGAGTCCCCAGGGTATGGACATCCAGATCCCTAGCTTCATTGTATAGTATCGTGTAAGAGGTGCCATTCTTAAAAGTGAAAAGAACATTAGCATCAGGTGAGTTTTTTTTGAGCTGGTTAGCGCGCTCAATGCCGCTGAACTCGGAAAATGTTCCTAAATCATGGAGATTACCCGTAAAAGCAAATCGGCGGATCACTGCATTGATAAATGCATTTTTAACTTTAGATTCTAAAGCATCTTTCTCAACTTCTAGGGCTGCATTTCGCAATTCTATAATCTTATCCTGGTTCCCATTTGCGTCTTTGCTTTCAAGTTCGATGGCGCGGTTTAAATAGTCCTGCTTTTGAGCTAACAGGGCTGCAACGTGGTTTTCCCAGAAGATATGGCGTGCGATGAGGGGCTTTAGTGTGCCGAGAGAGGGGTCGTTCTGCTGCATTCTGAAGATGTAATCGATTTTTTTTTGCAATAGAAGTTGCTGGATTTGTTCCGGGGAGAAGTCTTCGATTTCACTAAAATATTTTTTTGTTAAGGCCAACTGGTTGGCTCGATCTGATGCGAACTCTGAGCGTTGATCAAAATAGTGATGAACCTTTTTAGCCACCATAAATGTAGCTGCGGAGCAGATTAGGCACAAAGGGATAAAGAGGGGAGCATGAATGATAGTAACTGCGAGAGCTGTGCCTACTATAACAATAAAAAAAGCAACCTCAGTAGCGATAGCTGCTACCCGATACATGGTGGATTCTTTGGCGTGGAATGCTTGCAGGTCGGGATTAAGCTCTTCTTCGCTAAATTGAAGGTAAGTTTGCGGAGTGGTTTGTATAGGGGGCAGGTTAATTGCCATAATAAACCTAAATTAACTAAATCACCTTCTATTTTAATTAAAATCTGATTAAAAAGCAATTAATAGGAAGTTTTTAAAGTAGGTTAAATTTTAATTGCGCCAATATGTGATATTAGCGCAATTAAAACTATACTTAGACCATGGCGAGGGCAATGCGCTGACCAAGCTCAGCTATAGACATTCTTTTAACATCGGCATGCGAAATGGGAGCGATATTTTGATTTTTAAAGGTGAGGAATCTTGTAGTACCTGTGGTGTCGCTGAGTTCATTTCCAAGGGCTCTCTCAATATAACTGATATTTGTGAGGGTTGCTATGTCTTCTAAGGTCCCGTTAAAGTCGTATTTGCGGAGTACGGCATTGACGAACGCAGCCTCAATTTTAGTTTCGAGTGCCCTGTCTTCAGAAAAAAGGGCAGAATTGCGCAGATCGTAGATGATTTCGCGGTTCTCCGCAAAATTTACGGTAGCTAAGCGGCGCGCGTCAGCGGTTAAATTGTCTCTTACTTCAAAGTGTCTTTTGACAGTGTCATCGAGGAATTTAGCTCTTGCAATCATGGAGTGCAGCGCTGCTAGTCTTTCCGGATGGCCTTGGATACCTGGAATTTGCTGAGAGTTAATCCCTCTGTTGTGAAGCTCGATCGCTGTGAAAGTGGGTTGCTGGCGTGCCGCAAGTTCCATTTGAGCATGGTGGGCTTGGATGGCGCGATAATTAGCAGCTTCATTTTTTGCATTCTCGGAGTATTGAAGCAATTTTTTGACAAATTCAGCAACCGGCATAGCCATGACGAGTGCGACGACGCCGATCACTGGGACATACATCGTTGTGCCAAGTGAGATGGTGGCCACGATGACGAGAGCTGTGAATGCGACGAAAGTGACTCCGGCGGCCACTTTCCATAAAGTGGATTGCCACTCTAAAGCGGTAACTTTACCGGGTCTGAGGTCGTCCATGCAGCGAGCAATGAATGAGTTTGCGGGAAGGGGCTGGGATGGGGTGTTGATAGCAGTTGTCATGGCATGTTCCTCCTGTAGAAAAAAGTGGGTATAGTATAGGGGAAGAAGGGATTATTCCCAAGGGGTCAAATCGTTTTAGCGTTAACAACTAAAAAGTTTAATGCCTCTTGTTTCATGCGCAGGAAAAGACTGGAGAGACCATTGGACCTGCTGGGAGATAGGCTGCCGTGGATGCCTAATTCTTCGAGAAAATCGGGAGGGCAGCTTAGAATGGCCTCTGGGGGTTCACCGTTATAGACAGCGAGTAAAAGGGCGGCAAGTCCCGCGGAGATGAGCGCTTCAGAATAAGCTTGAAAAAGGATTCTACCCTCTGAGAATGAGGTGAATAAGTACATCTGGCTCTGACATCCCTTGACGAGCCGGTCTGGCGTTTTAAAGTCTGCAGGGTATGAGGGGAGATTGCGACCGAGGTCGATGATTTTTTCATATTTCATCTGCGCTGTATTGCAGCTTGCGAAGATCTCTTTGATCTTCTGCTGTTTGGTCAAGCATGACTGAAAAAAAGTATTGTCTTGCATCGCTCCGCATCTCTTAAGCAAATAAGCTCCGCATCATAGCAAAAATGGGTTTTTTTGAGTGAAACTTTAAAAACTTAGTAAGAAAAAACGGTCCGTCTCTATAAAATGATTGACAATTTGGGGGAAATCTAGTTTGATGAACGTGTTTTTTTACTCTTAATCCTTAACACTATGCCTAAAGAAGACACATTAAAAATTGATGGAACCGTGGAAGAGCTGCTTCCAAATATGACCTTTAGGGTCATTCTCGAGAATGGGATGCACGTCCATGCCCATCTTTGTGGAAAAATGCGGATGCGCAACATCCGTGTGCTAGTAGGTGATGTCGTCACCGTCGAAATGTCACCTTATGATTTGAGCAAGGCACGCATAGTCTATCGTCAAAGATGAGCCAGGATTCAAAAAAAAGTAGGCTTCAATGACAATTGAGGTTGAATTTATTTGCCTTGGAGAATAATCTATGTTGCTTTCGACCTGATCAGCCCAGATAGCTCAGTGGTAGAGCACTTGCATGGTAAGCAAAAGGTCGAAGGTTCAATTCCTTTTCTGGGCAAAAGAACAAAGAACTTGAATACATACAATGGAGCCAACCGGAGGAGAGTATGGCAAAAGAACAATTTCAGAGGACCAAGCCTCACGTTAACATTGGAACCATCGGACACGTCGACCATGGTAAAACATCCTTAACAGCTGCGATCACAAAAGTGCTTGCAACTGACGGGAAATCAAAATTTCGCGACTACGCTTCTATCGACAACACTCCCGAAGAAAAAGCGCGCGGTATTACTATCAACTCAACTCACGTTGAGTATGAGACTGCGAACAGACACTACGCACACGTTGACTGCCCTGGACATGCCGACTACGTCAAAAACATGATCACGGGTGCTGCTCAAATGGACGGAGCGATCCTCGTCGTGGCAGCAACAGACGGTGCGATGCCGCAAACTAAAGAGCATATCCTTCTTGCGAGACAAGTAGGCGTTCCTGCGATCGTTGTCTTCTTGAACAAGATGGACTTGATCGGACAGGGCGATGAAGACCTCGTAGACCTCGTTGAGATGGAACTTACAGAGCTTCTCGAAGCTAAAGGTTACAAGGATGTACCGATCATCCGCGGATCAGCTGTCAAGGCCCTCGAAGGAGATGCGAAGTACGTTGAAAGCATCAGACAACTGATGGCTACAGTCGATGAGAAAATCCCGACTCCAGCACGTGAAACAGATAAGCCTTTCCTGATGCCTATTGAAGACGTTTTCTCTATCTCAGGCAGAGGAACAGTGGCTACAGGACGTATCGAAAGAGGAAGAATCAAGGTTAACGACAAGCTCCAAATCGTTGGTATCCGCGAAACACGCGACACCGTCGTTACTGGCCTTGAGATGTTCAATAAACTTCTTGACGAAGCTCAAGCTGGTGAGAACGTTGGAATCCTCTTGCGTGGTGCTGAGAAGAAAGACCTCGAGCGCGGAATGGTTCTCGTAGCTCCAGGATCCGGCAAGCCTCACACTAAATTCAAAGGTGCGATCTATATCCTTACAAAAGAAGAAGGCGGACGTCATAAGCCATTCTTCACAGGTTACCGTCCACAGTTCTACTTCCGTACAACGGATGTAACTGGAACAGTAACTCTTCCTGAAGGAACAGAAATGGTGATGCCAGGTGATAACGTCGAGCTAGAAGCAGAACTGATTCACCCGATCGCTATGGAAGAAGGCATGAGATTCGCGATTCGCGAAGGTGGCAAAACTATCGGCGCTGGAACAGTGACGAAAATTCTCAAATAATCGAGCAATCGAAATTTGGGTGTGCTATGGTTCATGTATACAATGAGATGTATGTGTGGCCGTAGCACAATTTGGTGGGTGTGTAGCTCAGTTGGTAGAGCAGCGATCTCCAAAGTCGCTGGTCGGGGGTTCGAGTCCCTCCGCACTCGATTAAAAAAGAGTCCAGGACAAGAGGGGGTTTTGCAAATTTCCTCGTAACTAAAGAATGATGTTATGTGCGCTATGGATGCAAAGCTCAATCAGTCAAGACTCTCTTCTGATGCACCTGTTGAGCAGGCTGCAAAAAAAAAGAAGAACGTGTTTAGCTTCATTCAAGAGCTCAAAGATGAGCTTAAAAAAGTTAGCTGGACCTCGAAAGAGGAGCTCATTCTTTCGACTAAAGCAGTCGTTAGCGCGACGTTTCTTTTTGGAGTTGGAATTTACCTTATTGATCTGGTGATCAAAGGGGCGCTCGATTTTATCGCACTTGTTGTGCATTTTATTTTTGGCTAATTCAAGTTGAGGCGTCATGCATAAGTGGTACGTCGTCCAGGTAGTTTCCGGACAGGAAAAAAGAGTTAAAAAAGCAATCGAAGAAAACCGCGAGTCCAAGGGGATGATTGATCTGATCGACTCTGTGCTTGTGCCGATTGAAAATGTTGCTGAAGTTGTACGCGGGCAGCAACGCGTCAGTGAGAAAAAGCTATGGCCTGGATATATCCTTGTTAAGCTAAATCTTACAGATGATTCATGGATGTACGTGCGCAACACGAATGGAGTCCTCGGTTTTCTTGGTGGCGAGAAGCCTTTGCCTCTAGCTCAGAGCGAAGTCGACGAGATCATGCTGGACTTAGACGAGAAGAAAAAAGGCGTCGTTCAGAAGCATAACATTGCTCCGGGTGACAAAGTTAAAATTACTGACGGTGTGTTTGTCAACTTCATTGGCGTTGTCCAAGAAGTCTTTCATGATAAAGGCCGCCTAAGTGTACTAGTGTCGATTTTTGGTAGAGAGACCAGGGTTGATGACCTTGAGTTCTGGCAAGTAGAACTAGTTGCAAGTGAAACTGAAGTTTCATAAGAGTGAATTGCAAAACTCGCTTCGCGGCCCAAACGTGATGATTTTGTCGTCGCTTTGTTTTTTCGAGGGACCACATAACCTCATCGGGCCTTAGGGGTTCCGCGAAAAACCAAATCGGCGTCAAAAGGGCGCAATTGGGCCCGAATGGAGTTTTGCAATTCTCTCGTAAATATTGTGCATTTTGAAGGGTTAAAATAATGGCAAAGAAAGTAGTAAAAGTTATCAAGCTGCAAATACCTGCAGGAAAAGCGAACCCAGCACCTCCAATCGGTCCTGCACTTGGTGGAGCCGGTATCAATATCATGGGGTTCTGCAAAGAATTTAATGCTAAGACTCAGGACAAAGCAGGGGATATTCTTCCTGTAGAGATCACTGTCTACCAAGATAAAACGTTTACGTTCGTTACGAAGCAACCTCCTGTTTCCCGTATGATTCTCAAGGAATTGAACATTGAGAAGGGATCCAAAATCCCTAACAGAGAAAAGGTTGGCAAGCTCACCAAGACACAGGTGAAGAAAATTGTTAAAAACAAAACCCAAGATATGCGCGCTTCTTCGGAAGAGGCAGCGATGCTGCTCGTGATGGGTACAGCGCGTTCAATGGGTGTTGATATTATTGAAGGCTAGACTCTTAAAGTTAAGGGTTTGACGGCAGAGGTGCGGTTCCAATTTCATTGGACATCACCTCAAAAGAGAAGGCGGCTCTTATAACTCCGCTGAATATGGGCAATTACGCCCTAAAGTAAAGGGAAATCAGAATGCATCGAAGCAAAAGATTTCGGGAGATAGACAAGTTGGTGGATGTATCTAAACAGTACACCATTGACCAGGCTATCGAAATTTTAAAAAAATGTCCTCCGGTTAAGTTTGATCAATCGGTGGAACTATCGCTTAAAACAGGCGTCGATGCCCAGAAATCTGATCAGCTAGTGCGTGGCACTGTATCACTACCGAATGGTACAGGAAAGCGCTGCGTTATCCTCGTTTTCGCTAAAGGCGATAAGATTAAGGAGGCGTTAGATGCTGGCGCAGATTTTGCTGGGAACGAAGAATACTTTGAAAAAATCAAGTCGGGTTGGCTAGATTTTGATACTGTTATTGCAACACCTGATATGATGAGAGATCTTGGAAAGCTCGCGAAAGTTCTCGGACCACGCGGCTTAATGCCAACTCCGAAGTCAGGAACTGTAACAGCCGATGTGGCTAAAGCAATTGCTGAGGTCAAAGCTGGTAAGGTTGAGTTCAAATCGGATAAGCATGGTGTGATAAACACGATGGCCGGTAAGATCTCATTCCAACCATCTAAGCTCAGGGAGAATATCCTTACGATTCTCGCGGCTATTGCCAGGGCAAAGCCAGCGACTGCGAAAGGGGTCTTCATGAGATCTCTCTCTATCTCTATGACTATGGGTCCTGGGATGAAGATTGATCTTCAGGGGATCACGGAAATTCAGGGAGCTAAAGAGTAAGATATGAGACCGGAAAAGCAATTTCTTCTCGATGATATCAAGGATAGGATCAACGACTCTAAAGCAATTGTGCTCGCTAGCTATAAACGCCTTCAGCCGAACGCCTCCGCTTCTTTTCGCAATGACCTTGCGAAATCCGGTGGCTCTCTTGAAGTTGTTAAAAAGCGTGTGCTTATAAAAGCCGCACAAGTAGCGGGTGTCGAATTAGATCCTGCTCTGCTACAAGGACACATCGCTGTTGTCTTTGCCAATCAAGATCCCGTTCAAACTACAAAGGTTGTTTACCAGTTTTGTAAAGAGAACGAAGAAGTTTTAGTAGTTATCGGCGGTAGATTTGAAGGAGTGACTTGTTCGGCAAGTGATGTCGAGCAGATCTCCAAACTGCCTGGTAAAGATGAGATGCGAGCCCAGTTTTTGGGAACGCTCGAAGCACCGCTCTCCCAAACGCTTGCGGTTATTGAAGCTTTGCTTACATCCGTCATGCACTGCTTAGACAATAAGTCTAATGCAAATAACTCTGAAGTTTAAAACAAGACCAATTTAAAGAGGTTTAACTGTGTCTACACAAAATATTGATACTTTAGTCGAAACATTGAGCCAATTAAGTGTTCTCGATATGTCTAAATTAAAAGCTGCACTCGAAGAAAAGTGGGGCGTTAAAGCCGCTGCGGCAGCAGCTCCTATGATGATGGCAGCAGCAGCTCCAGCAGCAGCTGCAGCTGAGTCAACAGAATTCAAAGTGACTTTGGAAGCATCGCCTGATGATAAGAAAATCAGCGTTATTAAAGTTGTTCGTGAAATCACAGCTTTAGGCCTCAAAGAAGCTAAAGATATGGTTGACGGAGCTCCAAAAACTTTGAAAGAATCCTGTTCAAAAGCTGAAGCAGATGAGATTTTGAAGAAAGTCACAACTGCTGGTGGAAAAGTGACTGTAAAAGGTCTCTAATCAACTTTGTTAGTTAGTAGCACGCGGGCAGAAGTCTTGAAATAAAGACTTCTGCTCGTCATTTTTTGTTTTTAGGAATTTTCCCATTCTTTACTGGGATATTCTTTGCGAGCAATTAGCTCGTTAATATACAACGTTTTAAGCGTAGGAGCCATTTCGATGTTAAAAAGGCCGCCTCAACGGGTGAGTTATCGTAGCAGAGAAGAGATTATCGACCTGCCGAACCTCATTGAAATCCAGATCAAATCCTATGAACAGTTTCTCCAAGCTGACAAGACGCCACATGAGCGGGAGAACTTCGGGCTTCAAGAGGTATTTACTGAGATATTCCCAATTAAGTCTTACGATGAGAAGACAATCCTTGAATATATCTCTTATAATCTTGGGGTTCCTAAATATACTCCTGAAGAGTGCATCCGACGTGGAATTACCTATAATGTCACTCTAAAAGTTAAGTTTCGTTTGACGGACGAGACCGGAATTAAAGAAGAAGATGTCTACATGGGGACTATCCCTGTGATGACTGAGAAAGGGACGTTTATCGTCAATGGCGCTGAGCGCGTCATCGTTTCTCAGCTCCATCGTTCTCCAGGTATTGCATTTGAGCAGGAACGTCACACGAAAGGTTCTACCATCTATTCCTTCCGCATTATTCCTTATCGAGGAAGCTGGCTGGAAGGGGCGTTCGACACGAATGACCTTATCTATATCTATATCGATCGTAAGAAACGCCGTCGTAAAATTCTTGCAACTGCATTTATTCGAACACTCGGTTACTCTACCGATGCTGATATCATCGAAGAGTTCTTCAATACCATTAAAGTTAAAATCCGCTCTGACAAAGACTTTCCAAAACTTGTTGGAAAGATCCTGGCTGAAGATGTGCTTGATGAAGAAAGCAATGTAGCTTTTGGTAAAGCATCTGAGAAGTTGACAACGGCAATGCTGAAACGAATGCTCGATGCCAACATCACTGCAGTGAGAATTGCGGAAGATGCGGATGAAACAAGTCCGATTATCAAGATGCTTGCTAAAGATCCTACAGATTCCTACGAGTCCGCTTTGAAAGATTTTTACCGCAAGATTCGCCCAGGCGAACCTGCCACGCTTTCGAATGCTAGATCTGCGATCATGCGCCTTTTCTTCGATCCGAAACGCTACAACTTGGGTCGGGTCGGTCGTTACAAACTAAATAGAAAGCTCGGATATGAAATTTCTGACGAAGAGCTGAACACCGTGACCCTTCGCAAGGAAGACGTCATCGGCGCTATTAAGTATCTTCTCCGCCTTAAAAGAGGTGATGAGGCTGCTAACGTCGACGATATCGATCACCTTGGAAACCGAAGAGTCCGTTCTGTTGGCGAGTTGATCCAGAACCAGTGCCGCATCGGCCTGGCCCGTATGGAGAAGATCATCAAAGAGCGTATGAACCTTTTTGATTTCACATCCGATACTTTGACTCCGGGCAAAGTTGTTTCTGCCAAAGGTTTGGCCGGTGTGTTAAAGGACTTCTTTGGAAGATCCCAGCTTTCCCAATTTATGGACCAAACGAATCCTGTAGCTGAACTTACGCACAAACGTCGTCTCTCCTCTCTTGGGCCAGGCGGTTTGAATCGCGAGCGCGCTGGATTTGAAGTTCGCGACGTTCATCCAAGCCACTATGGAAGGATTTGCCCCATTGAAACACCTGAAGGACCAAACATCGGTTTGATCACTTCATTGTCATCTTTTGCCAAGATCAACGAATTTGGGTTCATTGAGACTCCTTACCGCGTCGTGCGAGATGGTATTGTCACTGAAGAAATCGAATATATGACTGCTGACCAGGAAGAGAACTGCGTTATTGCTCAGGCCTCTGCTGTTTTGGACAATTTGAATATGTTTGTTGAGCCTCTTTGTTGGGCTCGTCTCAACGGGGAACCGCTGAAGATTGAAACGAGCAAGATCACGCATATGGACGTTTCTTCCAAGCAGATGGTCTCGATCGTAACAGGTCTTATTCCGTTTCTTGAGCATGATGATGCTAACCGCGCTTTGATGGGATCGAACATGCAACGCCAAGGCGTTCCACTTCTTATCACGGATGCTCCTATTGTGGGTACCGGTCTTGAAGTGCGTTCCGCTAGAGACTCGGGCGCTGTCGTCGTTGCTGAAGAAGACGGTACCATCGAATTTGTCGATGGATTCAAGATCGTGATCGCTGCTAAAGACAATCCGCTAAATAAGAAAACGTATACTCTCAAAAAGTTTATGCGCTCTAATGCGGGCACTTGCATCAACCAAACTCCGCTTTGCCATGTTGGCGATGTCGTTAAAGCCGGGGATGCGATTGCCGACGGACCCGCTACCGATAAAGGTGAGGTTGCTCTTGGTAAGAACGTACTTGTTGCGTTTATGCCATGGTGTGGATACAACTTTGAAGATGCGATCATTATCTCTGAGAAGCTCGTCAGGTTGGACTATTTCACGTCTATCTATCTAGAGGAATTCGAACTCACAGCTCGTGATACAAAACTTGGTAAGGAAGAAATCACTCGGGATATTCCAAATGTCTCTGAAGAGGCTTTGGCAAATCTTGGCGAAGATGGCATTATCCGCATCGGCGCTGAAGTGACACCCGGGGATATTCTCGTTGGAAAGATCACGCCTAAATCAGAAACCGAGCTCGCTCCTGAAGAGCGATTGCTCCGCGCTATTTTCGGTGAAAAAGCTGCTGATGTCAAAGACGCGTCCCTAACAGCTCCTCCGGGAACTGAGGGCGTTGTCATGGATGTCAAAGTGTTCAGCCGTAGAGATAGACTCTCCAAAACAGACGACGAACTTGTTGAAGAAGCAAGCCGTATTAAAGATATCCACTCCGACTTTAAGACTAAAGAAGCGGAGCTCATGATCGAGTTCCATGAGAAGCTCGGAGCACTACTCCTCGGAGAAGTGGCACCTGCGCCGATCATGCACCGCAAGACAGGGGATATTATCGTCAGAGAAGGTGAGGCGATCACTCAAGACATGCTAGAAACCCTCGAGTCTGAGAAGCCGGAAGATCTGATCATCGGTGAAGCGGATATCTACGTCACTCTTAAAGAGCAGATGAGAGAATTCGACACAGCGATGCAGACTTTGCAAACGCATCATAAGACTGAGGTCGAGTTTACTCGCAAAGGAGACATTGAGCTCGATCCCGGCGTCATCCGTCAGGTTAAAGTTTATGTGGCTTCCAAGCGCAAACTACAAGTCGGCGATAAAATGGCCGGCCGCCATGGTAACAAAGGGGTCGTGTCCAACATCGTTCCTGAGCAGGATATGCCGTACATGCGCAATGGCGAAACTGTTGAAATCATTCTTAATCCGCTTGGCGTACCGTCCCGTATGAACATGGGACAGCTCCTCGAGACCCACCTTGGCTATGCAGCGCGAAAAGCTGGCATCTATGTCAAGAGCCCGGTCTTCGAAGGATTCCCTGAGTCGCGGATTTGGGAAATGATGAAGGAACTGGGGCTTCCAGAAGATGGTAAGAGCCTCTTGTATGATGGAAGAACAGGTGAGCGATTTGAAAATCGAGTCGTCGTCGGTTATATCTATCTACTCAAGCTCAGCCATTTGGTTGCCGATAAGATTCACGCACGCTCCATTGGACCTTACTCTCTGGTCACGCAACAGCCCCTTGGCGGTAAAGCGCAGATGGGTGGTCAGCGATTTGGAGAGATGGAGGTTTGGGCGCTTGAAGCTTATGGCGCTGCGAATCTCTTGCAAGAGATGCTTACCGTCAAATCTGACGATGTCGGCGGACGTACCCGTATTTACGAGTCAATCGTAAAAGGGGAAAATCTGTTAACTGCAGGGACGCCAGAATCCTTTAACGTTCTCGTTAAGGAAATGCAAGGTCTGTGCTTAGATATGCGTACTGAAAGCGCGTCAGATGTAAAACCCGGAGTATAGATTCATGTCAGAAGATGATTTCAAAAGTAACCAGTTTGATAAGTTGACCATTAAAATTGCCTCTGATGATGTCATCCGCAATGAGTGGTCTCGTGGTGAAATCAAGAAGCCGGAGACGATCAACTACCGTACATTCAAGCCTGAGAAAGGCGGTCTGTTCTGTGAGAAGATCTTTGGACCGACGCGCGATTGGGAGTGTGCCTGTGGAAAATATAAGAAGATCAAGCACAAAGGGATCGTTTGCGATCGCTGCGGTGTTGAAGTTACTCTTTCCAAGGTTCGCCGTGAGCGTATGGCCCACATTGAACTTGCGGTTCCCGTTGTTCATATTTGGTTTTTCAAAACGATGCCATCCCGCATTGGTAACATTCTCGGGATGTCAGCGACTGACCTTGAGCGCGTGATCTATTACGAAGAATATGTTGTTGTCGATCCAGGTCGCACAACTCTTGAGAGAAAGCAGTTGCTTTCTGACGCGGAATACCGCGAATCCCAAGAGAAATGGGGCTCTGATGCTTTTGTGGCCAGAATGGGCGGCGAGGCTGTCCGCGATATTCTTGAAAAAGAAGATCTCATGGGCCTTGTTGTTGAGTTAAAAGAAAAACTCCGCAAGACCAAGTCGATGCAAGCCAGAATGAAGCTCGCGAAGCGACTCAAAATTGTCGAGAGCTTTACGCTCTCGCCGAACCGTCCTGATTGGATGGTCATGTCATGCGTTCCCGTGATCCCACCCGATTTGCGTCCTCTTGTACCTCTAGACGGCGGCAGATTTGCGACATCGGATTTGAATGACCTCTATCGCCGTGTTATCAATCGGAACAATCGTCTGAAAGCCATCCTGAAGCTTAAGACTCCGGATGTGATCGTTCGCAATGAGAAGAGAATGCTCCAGGAAGCTGTTGACGCTCTCTTTGACAATGGCCGTCACGGTCATCCTGTTATGGGTGCTGGCAATCGCCCCCTCAAATCTCTTTCTGAAATGCTTAAAGGGAAACAGGGGCGATTCCGTCAGAACTTGCTCGGTAAACGCGTCGACTATTCTGGTCGTTCTGTCATTATCGTAGGTCCTGAGCTGCGCTTTAACCAGTGCGGTCTGCCGAAACAGATGGCTTTGGAACTCTTTGAGCCGTTTATTGTTAAGCGCCTCAAGGATTTGAATTACGTCTACACGATCCGGTCCGCTAAGAAAATGATTCAAAAACAAGCTCCCGAAGTATGGGATGTGCTTGAAGAGATCATTAAGGGACACCCGGTCTTGTTGAACCGTGCTCCTACGCTTCACCGTTTGGGTATCCAAGCGTTTGAACCTACGCTTATCGAAGGTAAGGCGATCCGCATCCATCCGCTCGTTTGTACGGCCTTTAACGCCGACTTCGACGGTGACCAGATGGCGGTTCACATTCCGCTCTCGATCGAAGCTCAGCTTGAAGCAAAACTCTTGATGATGGCACCTGATAATATCTTCTTGCCTTCATCTGGAAAACCCTGCTGCTGTTCCTTCGCAGGATATGATTCTTGGTCTTTATTACCTCATGCTCGATCCGTACTACTTCCCGGAAGATCATGGATTAAAGATCAAGCTCTTCAAAAACATGGACGAAGTGCTCATGGCGCTAAGTTCCGGAGGCAGTTTCAACTGGTTCGAAAAGAATGGAAGAGAAGGACGTTGCGACGAGCTTGGACGCGGCCTAAGACTTCATGAGAAGATCAAGCTGAAACTTGAGAGCGGTATCATCGAGACGACACCTGGACGCGTTGTGTTCAACACGATTGTTCCCAAAGAGCTCGGGTTTCAGAACTACTCTTTGCGTAAGAAGAAAATGAGCGAGCTCGTTCTTGAGACCTATAAAAAAGTGGGCCTCGAAGCGACAGTGCGTTTCCTCGATAATTTAAAGAATCTAGGGTTTTCTTCTTCGACAAAAGCTGCGCTCTCTATGGGTGTTTGCGACGTTCGAGTGCCTGAGAACAAGCAAAAAGTTATTGAGGCTGCTCATAAGCGCATCGAAGTTGTCGTTAAGCAATACGAAGACGGGATTATCACTGAAGGGGAAAGAAAGTCCAAAATTATTAGTATTTGGACGGAAGTCAGCGACTTGCTCTCTGAAGAGCTTTTCAAACTCGTAGCAGAGATCCGCAACGATGAACTTAATCCGCTTTATCTGATGATGGATTCCGGCGCTCGTGGTAACAAATCACAGGTTAAACAGCTTGGAGCTCTCCGCGGCTTGATGGCAAAACCATCCGGCGAGATTATCGAGTCTCCAATTACTGCTAACTTCCGCGAAGGACTAAGCGTTCTTGAATACTTCATCTCCTCGCACGGTGCCCGTAAAGGTCTTGCCGATACAGCCCTTAAGACGGCTGACTCCGGATACCTCACGCGCCGTCTTGTCGACGTATCTCAAGATGTTATCATCAGTGAAGAAGACTGCGGCACTCTTAATGGTATCGACGTCGCAGCGATCAAGCAAGGCCAAGAAGAGCTCTTGCCGATCAAAGACCGTATTTATGGACGTACCGTTTGCGACGATATATTCCAGCCCGGAGATAGTACGAAGATTCTCGCTCGTTCAGGCGAAATCCTCACTGTGCTGCAGGCGGAATCGATCGATGATGCCGGTATTGACAGCGTTCGCATTCGTTCGACACTAACTTGCGAGTCGAAACGCGGTGTCTGCGCTAAGTGCTATGGCATTAACCTTGCCAACGGAAGCGTTGTCGGCCAAGGGGAAGCTGTTGGTATTATTGCGGCCCAGTCGATCGGTGAACCTGGAACTCAGCTTACAATGCGTACGTTCCACACGGGTGGTATTGCGTCTGCGAGCGTCACCCCGGAGATTGTCGCTGAACAAGATGCCGTTCTCGTTTACATGGGCCTGCGCACTGTACAGAATGAAGAAGGCATCTGGCTAGCTCTTAATAAGAACGGAAACCTTCACCTCGTTCGCGACGAAAACCGCAGCTTGGAAGAGTACAAAAAACTGCTCAGTACCAAGTCCCTTGAGCCGTTGCAGTCATTTGACGTCGAGCTGGGAACGCGCATTCTTCTTCCAGATGGATCTAAGGTTAGGAAAGGACAGAAGATCGCGCATTGGGAGCAGCACAACGTTCCGATTATTTGCGAGCGCCCTGGTTACGTCAAGTATGAAGACCTTGTGGAAGGGATTTCTACTCAGCGAGAAGTTAACAAACAGACAGGCCAAACTGAGCTGATCGTGAAGCAGCATCGCGGAGAGCTTCACCCGCAGATCGTCATTTACGCAGATAAAGAATACTCTGAGCTCGTCGGTACCTATGCGGTTCCATCCGGAGCCTATATTTCGGTACGAGAAGGACAGCTCGTCACAGCCGGTATGCTTCTTGCTCGTTTGCCACGAGGCGCGATCAAGACAAAAGATATCGTCGGTGGTCTGCCGCGCGTTGCCGAGCTTTTTGAAGCGAGACGTCCAAAAGACCCCGCTGAGATAGCTAAGATCGATGGCGTTGTCGACTTCCGCGGAGTGCAGAAGAATAAGCGCATCGTTGTTGTCAGAGACGAAGAGTCCGGTATGGAAGAGGAGCATCTCATCCCGCTGACGAAGCACTTGATCGTCCAAAGGGGAGACTTTGTTGTCAAAGGGCAGCAAATTACTGATGGTCTCGTCGTTCCGCAAGAAATCCTTGATATTTGCGGCGTTCGAGAATTGCAGAAGTACCTTGTCAACCAGGTTCAAGAAGTTTACCTTCTGCAGGGTGTCGGCATTAACGATAAGCACATCGAGATTACGATCCGTCAGATGTTGCAGAAAGTTCGTGTAACTGATCCCGGCGATACGACATTCCTATATGGCGAAGACATCGACAAGAGAAATTTCCACCGTATCAATCGCAAGATGATTGACGAGGGAGGAAGACCTGCGCAAGCAGCCCCTGTACTCCTTGGGATTACAAAAGCGTCCTTGGGTACAGATTCGTTCATCTCTGCGGCATCGTTCCAAGAAACGACCCGCGTACTGACCGATGCTGCATGCGAAGGAAAGACCGATTATCTGCTCGATTTCAAATCGAACATCATTATGGGTCATGCAATCCCCGGTGGAACAGGTTTTGTCGATTACATGAAACGCATTGGTAAATCTGTCGATCGCGAAGGGGATGAAGAGTTGCAGTTCGTTTTTAACGATTAGCGGCATTCTAACTTTCGTTCACAAAGACCGTTTAGGACTTGTTTCTTAAACGGTCTTTTTTTTGATTTCATGCCTCGCCCCATTCACATGCTAAAAATCGCTCTTTCCTCTGCTTTTTGATCCTCTGCTGCTTCGCCTATTTTTTTAAGTATACTCAAGAAACCTCGAAATTTGGCAGGCAGGCGGGATTGAAAGCTGCTTGAAATAGAGGGCTTGCGTCCCCCTTTGCTTCACTCGCAGGGCCAATCTATTGCTTTTAAGCAAACACTTGGCTTATTTTGTAAAGGCACGTAGTGAATTCTATTTTCTGGGTCTATGGAATTTAAAATAATAAATATCACTTTCGGATGTGGCTCTCCTGTAAATCAACGTCTTATATTAAAATTATAGTTATGAATAATATGTTATTGAATTTAAAATTGTTAATTAGTATAATTATTACTGTAACCTAGAAGTAATAAAGAATTATGGGAGTAAAATATGTTTCTAACAACAGTGCCATCAATAAGATTAACATGCCCGAGAGATTTGCTACCGCCACTAGTCATCACAGCTGGCGAAGAACCCAATGGACTTAATAAAGACTGCATTCAATCTATCTTTATTAAAATCCTATCCAACAGTGATTTCAAAAGCTTATCTGCCCTGGGACGCACGAATAAGTTTTGCTATGTCAACATGTGGGAGTCATTAAAGGGAGTAGATATAAAACAGCTTTGCCCTCAACTGACTATCCTGGAGAGTGTGCCCGCTGAGGAATTAAAATCTAAAAAAATCGAGATAATTAAGTTTTATTTTAAGGCTGCCCCAAATATAGAAAACAATGCAGGGCTTACGCTTTATAAAACCGATGATCGCACTCTTAATCAATTGATAGCAGATATACAAAAGGCAGGGATTGATCTTGAAATTCGCAGGGATAAAATTTTAAAAGTGTTAGGTAACCTTTCCGTACAGGAGCCGGGGCTGATTATGGTCACTAATGCCCGTTTTAAGAAGATGTATAATGGTATGTCTCATGATGAGATGGACTATCTAGTTATAAAACAGATGGGGTTTGACAAGAAGATGGAACTTTTTGATTACCTTCATGTTATTACCGCTCAAAAAACATCTGACTTAGAAACATGTTTGTTTAGACTTAAGACTTGCGGATGTACTTCAACGAAGTGCGATCGGAGTATCGTGACTTTTGGGAACCAGTTCACTATGGATATGAATCAGTGTGCGCCGCGTCGCGTCGCCATATCCTTCGTAGGCGATTATTTAATACATAAATTTGCCGGCGGTCGAAAGAAGTTCTAGCTCCCAAAGAGTGTACGATAAATCTATTGCTGTGAATTTTCTGTCTGAAATATACTCAAGTTGTCTCAAAATTTGGCAGGTACGCGGCTTCAAAGCGCCGCCTATCGGCCAAGTTTTGAGATCATTTGAGTATATAGTCCCATCTGAAAACAGCGGTTGGAACTCAATTCACGCTGTTAGCCTATAAATTTTTTTAAATATCGAGGAGCGACTCATGAAAAAATCTGGAAAAATTGCATTCTTAGTTGTCGGTCTTACTTTTTTATCATCAATGAGCACAAGCTTTGCATGTAATGGCTGTGGCGATAAGACACACAAAATGGTTGCTTGCGATGGAGAGGAAGAGAATTTGAGCCCAATTGATTGGGAATGCTCAGGATGTAAAAAAAAGAAAAAGAACAAGATAGATGAGATGTTCGCATAGGTCTTTTCAGATCGTTTGGGACCCTATCCCAAACGATCTTTTGGTATGGCTAATACCCAAATTTTGAGACAACTTAGGTAGAGTTGGCAATAGCGGCTTTTAGTAAGCAGCGCTAATAGATACTCTTCTTAATTTTGCATATTTTTCAACCGCGCGAACGCCATCATTGTCAAACAGATGGGTTAGTGCTGCAAGGCCATTTTTTTCTAGATATTCCATCAATGAATCTGAACCGCAATGGGCCTTAATCGCTTCAATGGCTCTGTAGTGGGCCTCATTTTGGATTTCATAGGTTTCGCTTTCTTTAAATAGTCGATTGATTGTTTGGCTCAGTAATGTTTCTGCAGGTTCGATCATCTTGACGCATTTAGCATGAGCGCACCTACTAAACGGACTAAACCAGTAAACCTGAGCCCCGTTTTTTTCACAAATTCCACAGCCCGCGTAATTATATAGACCCGGCATTCCCGAACTTAGAGCCTCACTTTCATGTTCGGGGATTTTCATTAATGAAAAACTCATTTAGGTCTCTGTAGATTTGATTTGAATCGTTAAAGTGTCCGGCCCTTGCCTTTGTTGTATTTTTCCATGACAAGGGAGCGTTCTCAAAAGATTTCGCTGTTTGGGCTGCGCGAAAGCTCCCTAGTCAAAAAATAAGTAGACTCATTATGCAGTCCTGGAATATTTTCTGTACAATTTTTTTTATACTGCAGACGCTGCAAAGTTAGATGGAATTTTTGTTTTAACGGTTCCCTTTTTCTCCTGCCCAAACAAGGACGTTATTCAAGGTAATAAGGCCTTGTTTGGGCAGGAGAAAAAGGGAACCGTTAAAACAGAATATAAAGGATATCGCTAGAGCCGGGCAGAAGATTCTGCCCGGTACAAAGACGGGGCTTCTTTTAGACTGTTGTTGTCTGGCTGTTCTGTGCAGCCCATGCGGTGAGACCGGCTGCGCCGCAGCAAAGGCCCCCTATCAAAACACATTGAATAAAGCATGTTGTCACAGCCATTGCAAGTGTAAGTCCAACTGCGCCCATCACTGTGATCGGGAAGCCAACAGCCGTCGTTACGGCGATTCCAACTGCAAAGCTTGCAATGAAGGAAAGAGCGTAGAGAGTCGTTTTTACAGCTGTTTGGTTAGCTCCAAATTGCTCTGCAAGTGCATTTCCAAGGGTGCTTGTAAGTGATGATGTAGCGCCAAATACAGCGCCGCCCACGGGGTTGATTATGCCAAATGCATATCCTGCTAATGCTCCTATTCCGGCACTGCCAAACACTTGAGCTATCGCTGTTGCGGCTTGCATTGCGGGTGATTGCGGCTGGGATGTAACTGCTGGTAAAGACATAGAATACCTTTGTTGATTGTTTGCACACCTGAATTAAATGAGTTTTTGGTGTGTAAAGATATCTTAAAGTTTTCGGGTCAATACTTCAAAGAAAATTCATGCAGTGATACCCAAATTTTGAGACAACTTGGGTATAACGGTATTAAACTTTAGAGGCGCTGTTGTATGATTTTCTCTAGCTTGACGAGGTCTTTGGTGAAGTTGCGGATACCTTCGGCTAGTTTATCAGTAGCCATGGCGTTTTCATTGAGCATCCAGCGGAATGTTTTTTCATCGATCGCAATTTTGGGAAGATCCATTTTTTTAGCGATTTCCGCATCGAGCTTTTTAGGAACAGGGCCCTCTGCTGTTTGCAGTTCTTCCAAAAGTTTGGGTGCAATTGTGAGTAAATCACATCCTGCAAGCTCTGTAATTTCATCTGCGTTGCGGAAGCTAGCTCCCATGATTTGGGTTTTGATGCCCATCTTCTTGTAGTAGTTATAAATCTGGGTTACGGAAACCACGCCAGGATCTTCTGCCGGAGGGTAAGAGTCTTTTCCTTCACTTTTTTTGTACCAGTCAAGGATCCTGCCGACGAAAGGGGAGATAAGCGTTGCTCCAACCTGGGCGCAACCGATGGCCTGTGCCATGCTGAACATGAGGGTCATATTGCAATGGATCCCTTCTTTCTCAAGGATTTCGGCGGCTTTAATCCCTTCCCATGTTGAGGCGAGTTTGATCAGGATCCGTTTTTTGTCGATACCTGCCGCTTCATAAAGGGCAATAAGGTGGCGACCCTTTTTTACACTTCCATCGACATCGAAAGAGAGTCTGGCGTCGACCTCTGTTGAGACTCTTCCGGGAACGATTTTGAGGATTTCTAGTCCGAAATTGACAAAGAGTTTGTCGATGACCTGTTCAATGACATCATCTGCACCTTTGGCATTTCTTTTGCCCCATTGGATCGCTTCTTCAATCAAAAATTGGTATTCAGGTTTGGTAGATGCTGCGAAGATGAGGGAGGGATTGGTGGTTGCATCTGTGGGAAGGTATTTTTTGATTTCTTCGAATTCTCCAGTGTCAGCTACGATTGTCGTCATTTTTTTGAGCTGTTCAAGCTTTTTCATACCAAAAAACCTCCGTTTTTAATCCTTTATTCTAATCAAATTGTAAATTAGAAGGGAAGGTGAAAGGGGTTTTGAACGGGGAAAGGGTGGAGGAGTTTTTCAAATTTTGAGGAAAAGTCTTCCGGCTTTAAGACGGTCTTATATTCGTATAAAGAGATCAAGACTTCCTTTCCCATTCGAAGGGCTTCGACCAGGGTGTCGATGGCGTCTTGGGGGATTAAGAAGCGCTGTCCGCCGGAGAGTGGGTAAGCTTGGCAGCGTAAGGTTTCCCCTTCAATTTGAATCGTGAAAGGGGTTTTTTTAGGATCCTCTCTGTTACTTGAGACAGGATGGGAATGAACGTTGAGATAAGCGTTCATGTGTTTCTCCATATGGAGAAATTCCAAATCGATCCCATAGAGGGGATCTTGCGAGGAGTAGGTCAGTTTTGTCGAACGGAACTCCTTTTGATCGGAATGGACTTGATCAAATGCCCAATGGCTCCCACGGCTATTGCAAGAGAGAAGAAAGCAAGCTAGTAGGAGGGTTCCGTAGAGTTTAATGTTTGTCTCCGCTTTTGCCTTTGCTATGGTGACCGTCATTATTTGCGACGAGGACAAGGGCTGTGACAGCTACAGCTACGGCTGTTGTGGCAAGGGCGATATTCTGCCACCGTTTTCTTTTGGCTGCATTGGCACCTTCGTCTGCAGCTTGTCCAACAGGAGTTCCTTCAGAACTAGCAGGTTCTTCTTGGAAAGTAGCGTCATCTGCGATTTGATAGTCTTCTTGCTCATAGGCGACTTGTTCCTCAAGAGGGTCGTATGCTGCATCATCTGCTTGGAGGAGAGGAGCGAATACAATAGAGGAGATGGTGAGAAAGGATGTGAATAATTTATTCATTGCATTGACCTTGGGTAGTATAGATTCTATTTTTAATCCAAAATTTTGTCTATTCGTTTTCGATTTGTTCTTCCGAGAGGGTGTCAGGGGCGTTGCAAGAGAGCAGTTTTTCCTGAGTGTTTCTTAGGAGGAGTACTTGCCAGAAAGCTCCCATGTCTTTAAACGTGTCTAACACGGCTTCCTGAAATGGGATCCAATGTTTTTTCTGAAAAAGAGCGTCTTCAATGACGGTTTTTGGCTCAAGGGAGTCGGATAGAATTTTTTCCGCAGCTTCGATGAGTTGTTGTTGTTTTTGTTTAAGCGATTCTCTTCTTTCTGTCTGAGGAATACAGCTAAATAGGTCTGATGAGAGGGTAAGCGATCTAAAGGCGGACTGAATCTCTTTATAATAACTGGAAAACTCTTCTTTAAGCGCTGCGGAAGTGACGACGTAGGCATAGCCGTCTTTTAAGAGCACTAGCTGGAGAATGCGAACGGGCCCCCACTCTGATTTTGAATCGATTTCCGTGAGTTGGGCTAGGCCCGCGTTAGTGCGCACTTTTCCCAAAGCCCGCCAGGTGTTGCCGCGGTCTTGTTCATGGATGGTTCGGACAGCTTTGAGGTACTCGTTCAGCGAAACGGATGTCTTTTCTACGGCTAAATTGATCGACGGGCAGAGTCCGCTCTGCGTGTGTTTTAAGAATGCAATTTTAACATGGGGAGAGAGGCTCTTTGGATCAGCGATCTCCCAACCGCTTGGTGGGATGAAGAAACATAGCGAATCCGATGTGGCTTGAGCAGCTTTTTCAACAGATGTCGTATGTTGTTTGACATGAGCTATAGAAGGAGCGATTGCCCACAGAATGGCTAAAAATATTTTTTTCCATTTCATAATTTAATCTGAGTCAGTATCGGAATGCCCAGCTTCGCTCTGGTGGAGGACGGAAGCTAGTATGGCAATGCCTGCGGCAAGGGCGATCCCCCACCCAAGCATGGATGTGGATATAGCAGTGAAAGTGCCGTCTTCAGCTCCGGCGCCTGTGCGCCAGATCGATTCCGTATTTTTTTTGTGATTTTCCAATTCATCAGAAAACGCGGGCATTGTCATTCCGAGGAGCACGAATGGGATGAGTAGCTTCTTCATCAGAAATCCACCTTCAGTGAAAATAGTAAATTACGTTATCTCAAAAAAAGTGGTTTCATGCAATTTTTTTCTTTTTGAGGTTTCTTGGGTATGCCCAAATTTTGAGGCAACTTGTGCTTCTGATCTTATGAAGCTCGGGGTAGATGTTTTTTTAATTTTGGATTAAGGGACATTTGCATTGAAAAATATTCACGCAAAGTAAATAACATATGGTAGAGTGGGTTGTAAAGTCGATCTATTCCGAATAAGACGCTGAGCTTCTGGTTTGCCTTGCCGACTTCCTCGCTGCCGCCCCAAGTCTGCCCAATTATTAGAAAAAGTGGTGTTTTGCAATTTTCTCGTTAGATGAATGGAGTGTACTCTCACATGAAAGGAACTGAAACTGGAAATGATAAAGTAAAAAAAATCTGCGACATTTTACGGCGGGAAACCCTTGATCCGGCAATAAATGAAGCTGAGCAGATTGTACTCTCAGCCAAACAGCAGGCTGAACGCATTATTGCTGCCGGGCTCAAGGAAGCAGAGAAGTTGAAGGACGAGGCCCGTCAGGATATCGAGCGGCAAAAGAACGTCTTTCAATCTTCTCTAAACCAAGCTTGCAAACAGGCATTGGAGTCATTAAAGCAGAGCATCGAAGAGAAGCTATTTAATCAGCAACTTGCGCGCACGATTACAAGCTATACTCAGGACCCTAAGGTTTTGGCGCAACTTATTAGCGCTGTTGTTAAGGGTATCGAAAAGGAGGGAACTGATGTAGCTTTAAGCGTTTATGTTCCAGCCGCAGTTCCCGCACGCTCTGTCAACATGCTCCTCGCTCAGGACATTTTAGATAAACTGAAGGAAAAAGGAGTCTTGATTGGAACTTTGGCCGGAGGAATCGAGGTCAAGCTTCATAAAGACAATATCACTATCGATATTTCCGATGCCGCATTGAAAGAACTTGTGGCAGGTTATATTCGCAAAGATTTTCGCGAGTTGATTTTTAAAGCGAATTCTTAAAGCTGGCGTGTTTTATGCGGAATTATTACTTCGTTGTTCCTTCACTTCCCCCTTTGTCCATGCAGGACATGCCCGGGATCTCTTTTGAGGAGTTTATGACTCGCATGGAGACTAGCCTCAGTCAGGGCGACCTGGAAAAGATCAAGGTCATGCGTCTTTTTGTCGATATTTGCAACATTCGTGCGCTACTGATGGAAGAGCCGGTAGATCCCCGAGGCAGTTTGAGTGAAAAGGAACTCGATGAAGCACTGCTGGTGCATACATCTCTACCAGCGTATGTGTTTGAGTTTTTAGAACAGTTCGAGAAAGTGACAGATAAGATTAAAAATTTTCCCGGTCTTCTCGCTCTTTATTTTAATTCCGAGATCCCAAAGCACAAAGGTTTTTTTCGCGATTATTTGGTCTTAGAAAGAGAGATCCGCCTTGTATTAGTTGCGCTTCGAGCTAAACAGTTAGGAAGGGATGTTCTCAAAGAGCTTCAGTTCGAGGATTCTGCAGATCCTATTGTTGCACAAATTCTCGCGCAAAAAGATTCTGTTTCCTATGACCCTCCTATGGAGTATGCCGATTTAAAAGAGTTGATGATTTCTTGCAATGGAGACCCTTGGCTGGAGAACAAAGCGTTTGCCGAATATCGCTTTAAAAAAATCGGGGAAATCCCCTGTGGAGGCCCTTTTTCGATAGATCAAATCCTTCGCTATATGGCAGAGCTGATGATCATCGAAAATCTCATCGCGCTGGATCCCGAAAGAGGGAATATGATTTTAGATACCTTTAAAAGTGGATAAACAATGACAGAAGCCTCAATCAGTACACAAAAACTAGTTGCGACAGGGAAGGTCGTCAAGGCGTTTGGAAACCTGCTCGACGTCGAGTTTCAAGGAGACATCCGTCAGGGTGAGGTCGCGATGATCCGCATCGGCGGAGGAGTTTCATTGAAAGCGGAAGTGATCGAAATTGTTGGAAATGTGGCAAAGATCCAGGTTTTCGAGGACACGCGCGGAGTGCGTTTAAACACCTCTGTCGAATTCTCTTCCCATCTGCTTGAAGCGGAACTTGGCCCGGGCTTGCTCACGTCGATTTTTGATGGTCTTCAAAATCCTTTGGAAAAGGTTGCGGATGCAACAGGTTTATTTTTGTCTCGAGGCGTGTATATCCAACCGCTTGATCGCACGCGCCATTGGGATTTTCATCCCACCGCTAAACAAGGCGATGTTGTTAAACGCGGAGATTCACTCGGATATACGATGGAAGGGCGTTTTCACCACGAAATTATGGTTCCTTTCACTTTCTTCGGCGAATACACGATCAATTGGATGATCAAGCCCGGCTCCTATACTCTAGATACTGTGGTCGCAAGAGTTGTCGATGACAAGGGTGGAGAGCACAACATCACGATGATCCAAAAGTGGGCTGTAAAAATGCCTCTTTTTGAAGGAGAGAAAGTAAAAGCTTCTCGAATGATGGACATTGGGATGCGCATTATCGATACCCAATTTCCAGTTTTAAAAGGCGGTACTTTTTGCTCGCCCGGTCCCTTTGGGGCCGGTAAGACGGTTCTTCAGCACCATCTTTCAAAATACGCATCTGTCGATATTGTAATTATCGTCGCTTGCGGAGAGCGCGCAGGAGAAGTTGTTGAAGTGCTTCGCAGCCTTCCTCATCTGACCGATCCTCATACGAATGAGCCTTTAATGAACCGCACGGTGATGATTTGCAATACGTCATCGATGCCGGTAGCGGCACGTGAAGCTTCGATCTACATGGGAGCTACGATTGCAGAGTATTATCGCCAGATGGGGCTCGACGTCTTGTTACTGGCCGATTCAACTTCACGCTGGGCCCAAGCGATGCGAGAAATGTCCGGCCGCCTTGAAGAGATCCCCGGCGAAGAGGCCTTCCCGGCTTATTTGAGCTCCAGGATCGCAGCTTTCTATGAGCGCTCCGGATGCATCCAGCTTAAAAATGGCAAGTTTGGCTCCATGACAATTGGCGGCACAGTATCTCCTGCCGGCGGTAATTTTGAAGAACCGGTCACACAGGCTACTTTGTCCGTAGTAGGGGCATTTCATGGATTATCTAGAGCTAGATCGGATGCGAGGCGTTATCCTGCAATTGATCCTCAGATTTCCTGGACCAAGTACGGCGATGTGGTTGGACAAGAGCTCGAAGAGAAGGCTTCTGGATGGGGAAAAATGGTGAAAAAAGCCTCCAAGATCCTTCGCGAAGGAGATGAGATCGGCAAGCGGATGGAGGTTGTCGGAGAAGAGGGGATTGCGATGAATGACATGATCACTTACTTGATGTCAGAGCTCTATGAATTTGCCTATCTCCAACAGAATGCATTCGATAAGGAAGACAGTTATTGCCCTCTTGATAGACAGACTCCGCTTTTTCAGCTCGTGAGTCGGATCTTTGAGACCCCTTTTGCATTTGATTCGCAAGATGCGGCGCGAAGCTTCTTTTTGGAGCTCCAGAACGAACTTAAGAACATGAATTTTTTGCCATTCAAATCGGACAGATACGTACAGACATTTGAGCGGATCGAGAAGAAATTGGAATCTGCAGCTAAGAAAGAAAAGGTAGCACGATGAAAAAGGTTTACGACAGAATCGTCGATATGCGGGGAAATTTAATCACCGTCATTGCCCATGGCGTAAGCTTGGGGGAACTTGCTAGAGTTCACAAGGGAAATGGCAGAACTACCTACGCTTCGGTGCTCCGAATCGATGGCGATCTCGTGACGCTTCAGTGCTTTGAGAATACGCGGGGCATTGCCACTAACGATAGGGTGACATTCCTCGGCAAGCAGATGCAAGCAGTCTGCAGCGCCTCTCTTTTCGGACGCAGGTTAAATGGAGCGGGGGAACCGATAGACGGTGGACCTGCCATTATGGGCGACCATATTGAGATTGGTTCTCCATCGTTCAATCCCGTGCGCCGCATTATCCCACGCGATCTTGTCAGAACTAACATTCCGATGATCGATGTGTTTAATTGTTTGGTCAAATCGCAGAAAATTCCCATTTTTTCGATAGCCGGCGAGCCTTATAACGCCCTTTTAATGCGAATTGCCAACCAGACCGATGCCGACATTGTCATTATTGGAGGCATGGGCCTTAGGTTTGATGATTACCAGGCATTCATTGATAATGCTGAAAAGGCAGGCTCTCTGGACAAGACGATTATGTTCATCCACACAGCAACAGATCCTGCTGTGGAATGCTTGCTCGTTCCCGATATGGTGCTTGCATGTGCGGAGCATTTTGCAACCATGGATAAAGATGTCCTTGTTCTCTTGACGGATATGACGGCATTTGCGGATTCGATTAAAGAAATCATGATCACAATGGATCAGGTCCCTTCTAACCGCGGTTATCCGGGCTCGCTTTATTCAGATCTCGCTTCCCGCTATGAAAAAGCGGTCGACATCGATGGCAGCGGCTCGATCACTATTATTTCTGTGACGACAATGCCTGGCGGTGATGTCACTCATCCTATCCCGGATAACACCGGGTACATCACAGAGGGACAGTTCTATCTGCATGGCGGCCGTATCGATCCGTTTGGCTCTCTTTCGCGCCTGAAGCAGCAAGTGATTGGGAAAGTGACTCGTGAAGATCACGGCGATGTCGCCAATGCTCAGATCCGCCTTTATGCTGATTCTAAAAAGGCCAGAGAGCGTCAAAGTATGGGCTTTAAACTTTCACGTTGGGATGAAAAATTACTGCATTTTTCTAATCTCTTTGAAGATAGGATGATGAATTTACAGGTCAACTTAACGCTGGAAGATGCGCTTGATTTGGGTTGGAAAACTTTAGCTGAATGTTTTGAAAAGCATGAAGTGGGCATTAAACAAACATTGATTGATAAATATTGGCCAAAATTGGCGGAGAGTGTAAGTGTCTGAGGTAAAACTTACTAAAACGGAATTGCGCGTCCAACAGCTCAAACTCGACCGTTTGCGTAAGTATTTGCCTACTTTGCAGCTGAAAAAAGCGCTCCTGCAAATGGAGGTTAATCAGGCCCAAATAGAGATCGAAGCTCTGATCGGTGAGTTCTCACTCTCGGAAGAATCCGTGGGTAAATATTCGCCGCTTCTTACCGAGCGCAGTGCAACCGATCTTTTCTCTGCTGTAAAAGTCGTCAAGGTCGAGCGCGTTTATGAGAATATCGCAGGCGTTGACATTCCCTCTTTTGATAAGATCCATTTTGAGCCCTCTCTATATTCGCTTTTCGATACTCCGCTTTGGTTCGAGTCCGCTATCCATGGCATTAAGGGGTTGATCACCCTTCGAGAAAAAATCAAGATTGCGCAGGAGAAAAAAACTGCCCTTGAAAAGGAGCTTCGCGAGGTTTCGATCCGCGTTAACCTCTTTGAAAAAATTCTGATCCCGCGCTCAATTGCAAACATGAAGAAGATAAAAATTTTCCTCGGAGATCAGCAGCTGGCAGCAGTGTCCCAAGCTAAAGTCGCTAAAAAGAAAATCCTTTTGCGCAACAAGAGGCGAAACGAATGATCATAAAAGTAAAAAAACACCTCATTCTTGGCGTAGAAGAAGATATCGACCAGTTCTTTGCAAGGGCTCAAGAGAAGGGGATGATCGAATTCATTGCCCCTCATACTAAAAAAGGGATGGAGATGCCGATTCAGATCCAGCATTTGCAGAATGCAAAGCGGATTTTGCGCAAGCTGCCGGTAAAAAAACCTTACGAAGGTGGGGGAGACCTTGGGTATGCGGATGAAATCGCACTCAAAATCATAGAGCTCAAAGCTGAAGTAGAACGCCTCTATGAAGAGAAAAGGCTCACTGAACTAGAAATTGTCCGCGTCTCTCCATTTGGGGATTTTTCTTTAGACGATCTCGATGTTCTTCAGAGAGAGGGGAATCGCGAGATCCAGTTCTTTTGTATGAAGAGCGCGAAGGCCCATCATGCCAATTTTTCTCCCGAGGTGATTTACATCTCGACAGAATATGACATGGACTACTTTATTGCGATCAATGAGGAGTCCAAAAGCTACCCCGACATGATCGAAATGCGCATCGATCGCCCTTTAGGGGAGCTCCAGACCCATTTAAGTTTTGTCAAAGAGTCCCTGCATCAAATGGAAGCTGAGCTTAAGGGATATGGCGGGCATCTTGATTTCTTAAATGAGGCGCTCGTAGAAAGGCTCAATGACTTTCACCTCGTCTCTGCCAAAAAAGAAGTTTCCCATCCTTTGGGCAGCGCTCTTTTTTCTGTCGAAGCCTGGGTTCCGGAAAATAAGACCCACGTTCTTTTTTCTGTCATCGATGGCATGGCCGTTCACTGTGAACCAATCCTCATCGAAGAGAATGACCGCATTCCGACATACATGGAAAATAAGGGTGTCCAGAGCATCGGCGAGGACCTTGTTAGAATTTACGATATTCCCGCACATACTGACCGCGACCCTTCAGGCTGGGTATTCTGGTTTTTCGCTCTTTTTTTCGCGATGATCGTCGCCGATGGCGGATATGGGCTGATGTACCTTGGTTTTTGCCTCTATATCAAGTACAAGTTCCCTGTTCTCAAAGAGAGCTCGAGAAGGTTTTTGAAGCTTGCGACCATCTTGTCTACCGGATGTGTGATCTGGGGAGTTTTGACCTCAGCCTTTTTTGGGATACAAATTAGTCCCAAGAGCTGGCTTGGAAAACTGTCTGTGATGCAATATTTGGTCGTGCAGAAGGCGGATTACCATATTGCGCAAAAAGACGACGTCTACAAATACTGGGTGGAACATTTCCCGACTTTAAGCACAGTCACCTCCGGTGAGGAGTTTTTAGAGAAGGGCGTTGCTCTCAAAAACGGACATGAGAAAGATGTTATCTCTGAGACTTTTTCCAATAACATCTTTCTTGAACTTTCCCTGATTATCGGTATTATACATATTTCTTTCGGCTTTCTCCGTTATTTACCTCGCCACTTCGCCGGAATCGGTTGGATCGCTTTTATGTTGGGGTCTTACCTTTATTTCCCATCAATCCTTCATGCGACATCGATCGTTCACTTTCTTGGCATTGTAGGCAAAACTACCGGAACCGAAATTGGCCTTCAGTTGATTTACACCGGGATCATAGTGGCCCTTTCTTTAGCGCTGATCCAAAAGAGGTTAAAGGGGATTGGGGAAATAGCTGCACTCGTCCAAGTTTTTGCAGACGTCCTTTCTTATCTGCGGCTATATGCACTGGGACTAGCCGGTGCCATCATGGCAGAGACATTTAATGATATGGGGCAGGATGTCGGGCTGTTTTTAGGGTTTTTAGTCATTCTGATGGGGCATGGAGTGAATATCATGCTAGGAATTATGGCTGGAGTGATACATGGGCTTCGTCTTAATTTCATAGAATGGTATCATTATTGCTTTGATGGCGGGGGAAGATTGTTTAATCCCTTAATGCGCTTAAAAGCGAAAGAGCACATCTAAGAACCTATCCTAATAAAATTTTTCATCGAAGTTCGGCCAAAGAACCCAAAAATTGGCCGAAACTTTTAATAAGGATAGGTTCAAGAGCTGAAATCATCAGTTTCGGCTCTCAAGTTTTAATTTTTTCATCTAACTAATTAGATCAATAATTTAATTTTGGAGAATACATATGGATTATAGTATGGTTGGACCGGCTCTTGTGTTGGGTCTTGGTTGTGTTGGAAGTTCTATTGGCTGCGGGATCGGTGGAATGGCCTCCCATGCTGCTATGAGCCGGGTCGAAGAGAATCACGGTAAATTTATCGGAATGTCAGCCGTTTCCTCCTCTCAGGCAATCTTTGGGTTTGTTTTGATGCTTCTCATGAAGAACAGCATTCAAGCAGGAACTCTTACCCCGCTATCTGGAATAGGCATTGGCTTTTCTGTAGGACTTGCGCTTCTCTTCTCTTCAGTCTACCAAGGAATGTGTGCAGCGACTGGCATTCAAGCATCAATGAGGCAACCGGCAGTTATCGGCAAATGCTTTGCTGCGCTTGGTATTGTTGAGTCTTTTTCTCTGTTTGCCTTCGTCTTTGCGTTGCTTCTAATTTAATTCGGTTAAGAAGCTGAGCCTGTAGACAGCCTTTAAGTTTTGGACTCCACTCCTCTAGAGCCAGTAGGAAAATGGACCCAAAACTTAAGGTTTGAATTTTGCTAGTTTTCACTAATTTCTTTAAGTGCTATGATCGCCAGAAATTTCCTTAAAGGAGAGGGATGCATGGATTACAGTATGGTAGGACCGGCCCTTGTGCTCGGACTCGGTTGCGTCGGAAGCTCGATTGGCTGCGGGATAGGCGGAATGGCGTCTCATGCAGTGATGAGCCGGGTTGAAGAAAATCACGGTAAATTCATTGGGATGTCTGCTGTCGCTTCTTCTCAATCCATTTATGGTTTTGTTCTGATGCTGCTTATGAAAAATAGCATTCAGGCGGGAACTCTTTCTCCGCTCTCGGGGATCGGGATTGGCTTTTCAGTGGGTATTGCGCTCTTGTTTTCTTCCATGTACCAGGGGATGTGCGCAGCATCCGGTATCCAGGCTTCTGCGAAACAACCCGCCATCATTGGCAAGTGTTTTGCAGCGCTTGGCATTGTGGAATCGTTCTCGCTGTTCGCTTTCGTGTTTGCGCTTCTATTGATTTAGATACTCAGAATTATAAACGGGCAGCTTAACAAACCCTGCCCGTTTTTCTCCCTTCTCTTATCGAACAGATTCTGAATTCGCTTCTTTTGGGAAAGAGCTAGCTATTGCTCCTTGGCTGCCCAAGACGAACAATTGAGTTCCAGCTTTAAGAGTTTTACTTTCAATACAGTACCACCCTTCAGAGCCCATGATCAAAATGTCGCCTTGCTTTGAATTGCGGATAGCGCTCTCTAAGTCTTTTTGAGGAGCGATCAATTTAATAGCGCTGCTTGCAGATTTAGGTTGAGCAGCAACAATAGGTTGCTGAGCGACAGGTTGGCTGACTTTTTTCTCTTCTACAACTGGGGCAGCAGGGGAGACAGACGCGCCCATTAAAGCTGCACCTACTCCGAGTGTTAGTATAATACTGGAAATGACTTTCATGTTTATTCTCCCAAACATTCTGTAATTATGAATTGATGGTAATTCGATATTACTTCCATCTTTAGTTTATTAATGTACTATTTTTAATATTATTTCAAGTTAATTTTATTAAAAGTCGTTTCTGTGAATCGTTGGGATGAGATTTCTTGATGCGCTCGTAAAATAGGGGTATCTCTTTCCTTTGCTTTTTAAAATTAGAGCTTTACGATATCTTAAGGGAAACTCTCGATGCTCCACTTTTTTCTAGCTCATAGAGCGGCTGCAGCTTTCGCAAATCGGCCGAACCGATTTGCGTTTGCCTCGCTCGCTCTATGAGAGCAGAAAAAAGTGGAACATCGAGGGAACCACTAAATACTCAAGATACCTCTTAATTTGGCAGGCAGGCGGAATTGCAAGCTGCCTGCCTGCTAAATTAAGAGGTATCTTGAGTATTAATGGCTGCCAGGATAATTTCCTCTGGATAAAATAAAAAATGGATTGTAAAGACTAGACTAGACAGGCTTCACTCATTTAGAGGTTATGGGAAAGAAAAAGTTCAGGATTGAAAAAGACTCGCTCGGCGATGTCGAAGTTCCTGCAGAAAAATACTGGGGAGCTCAAACGCAGCGCTCTCATGAGAATTTCCGCATTGGCGGCAACTTGATGCCCACCCAGATGGTCCGCGCTCTTGCTGTGGTCAAAAAAGCAGCTGCTATCGTCAATTGCGAGCTAAAGCTTCTTCCCAAAGAAAAAATGGAAGTGATCAGCAGGGTTTGCGATGAGGTGATCAGCGGCATGCACGATGAGCATTTTCCTTTGGTCGTTTGGCAGACGGGATCGGGAACGCAGACTAACATGAACGTCAATGAGGTCATCAGCAACCGCGCTATTGAGCTGATGGAAGGGGAAATGGGATCTAAAGCGCCGATCCATCCCAATGATGATGTGAACAAGTCGCAATCATCCAATGACACTTTCCCGACTGCGATGCATATTGCCGCAATGCTCGACATTCAGAAAAATCTTCTCCCCAATCTGAAAGTTCTGCATGACGGATTGAAGCGCAAATCCAAGGAATTCCATAAGATTGTGAAGGTGGGACGGACACACTTGATGGATGCGACACCTCTTACGCTTGGGCAGGAATTCTCAGGGTACGCTTCTCAGATCGAACACGGCATCCAGGCTATTAAAAATTCCCTTAAGCATCTCTCTGAAATTGCTCTCGGCGGAACGGCAGTGGGGACGGGACTCAACACCCATCCTAAATACGCAAAACGGGTAGCTGAAGTGATCAGTGAAATCACGGGGTTTCCTTTTGTCTCAAATCCAAATAAATTTGAGTCTCTTGCCTGCAATGATGCGATTGTCGAAGTGAGCGGCGCCCTTAAGCGATTAGCTTGTTCGTATATCAAGATCGCAAGCGACATCGCTTGGATGGGCTCAGGACCTCGCTGCGGACTCGGAGAGCTTAACCTGCCGGAGAATGAGCCGGGATCATCCATTATGCCGGGCAAGGTCAACCCCACGCAGTGTGAAGCGATGCTGATGGCATCGGCACAGGTCTTCGGCAATGACGTTGCGATCGGCTTTGCGGGATCCCAGGGCAATTTTGAGCTGAATGTCTACAAGCCTGTAATGATCTTCAACCTGCTCCAATCGATCAACCTTCTTTCCGATGTGGCCCTTAATTTCCATGACAAGTGCCTTAAGGGGATTACTCCGAATGAAAGAAGGATAAAGATGCATCTGGAGAATTCTCTGATGCTAGCTACCGCCCTAAATCCGATCATTGGCTACGACAAAGCCGCCAAGGTCGTTCAAAAGGCGCATAAGGAACATATCACATTAAAAGAATCAGCCTTGTCTCTTGGCTTTTTGAGCGAAAAGGAGTTTGATGAAGCGATCGATCCGAGCAAAATGGTCAATCTCAACGATTGATGTGGATGCCGAGCTTGGTGAGCAGGTATCTGCCAACCAAAATGGGATGCTGTATAAGCAGTTTGAGGAGGACCCAGTAAGACACGCCTTCAATCTTTTTGCGCAGTACGGAAGGGTGATTGGCCGCCGCGTCGGCAATCCAACCCTTGTAAGGAGGCGGAAGAGGGGGAAGGGCATTTAGTGGGAAGAAGCGCACAGCTTTTGTCTCATCCCCGGTTTTTGCTGCGCCGCTTATGATCCTGCATTCAAAGAGATGAGAGGGCTGGGTCATCTTATTGACGGGGAGGTATTCTGCGACCTTTCTTACAACTACAGAATTGAATCCAGTCTCTTCCAGAACTTCGCGCACAGCGCCAGCTTCAGGAGATTCACCTGGATCAAGACCTCCTCCCGGCAGTACCCAAACGGGGATGTCCATACGTTTGATCAGCAGCACTTCCGTCCTGTTTTCGTTGAACACGATCCCATAGACGGCCTGTTTTTCAGGGAGTGGATGCTTTTCTTCTTGCATATAAGAGGGGGGCTCCTTAATCATTTCGAGTATATTACCATTTTTTAATGATTTTGCATCATGAGAATATTGCTCACTGTCCTCTCTTTCGCCTTACTGATCCTTCCAGGTTGCAGTCAGTATTATTTGTCGGTCTGTCAAGAGTGGGTGGATGAGCGTTATCTAGCAAGTACTCATGTCCAGACTCCGGATCCCCGCCGGGAACATCCGCCGATCGGTCAGATGCTGATCCTCGATTGGAGAGTCCCTGAAGATGTCTTTAAAAAAGATCCTGAGGTGGTGCTTGATCTGATCCTCTGGGATTACACGGCAAAGCAGATACGCATCCCGATCAAGAGGCGCATGGATTTTGCGACCTGGCGGCTTTTGAATGAGGAATATGAAAAGTCAGGAGGGATCCTGACGTATAAGGCGATGATCGTGTTAAAGGACGGTGAGGTTTTCCGCGAGTGGAAACACCAGCTCTGGGTCAATTTGATCGTTGTTAGCGACGACACGCCGGCTACTCAGAAAGAGGATTAAATCTTCCGTTGTTTTCCAGTCAAGGCACGGATCTGTGATCGAGACTGCGTATTTGAGCAGGGATAGATCTTCTGTCAGAGGTTGGCTTCCGCTCTCTAAATGGCTCTCTAACATCATTCCAAAGATCTTATCATTACCCTTTTCAATCTGCTCTAAAACGGACAAGAACACCTCTTGCTGCTTTTCCGATTTTTTTTGACAGTTTCCATGAGAGCAGTCGATTAAGAGCCTTTCCGGCAACTTGGCTTCTTTTAATTTTTCTAGTGCCGTTTGCACGGAGGCTGCGTCGTAATTGGAACCGTCATGCGCTCCTCTAAGGACGATGTGGGAATGGGGATTGCCGTCTGTTTGGATAGCGCATAATTTGCCGTGGGGATCGATGTGCAATGCGGCATGAGGCTCTCTTGATGAATGGACGCCGTGAAGTGCGTTCTCAAGATTGCCATCGGTGCTGTTTTTGAATCCTACAGGGAACTTTAAATGAGAAGCGAATTGACGGTGTGGCTGCGATGAGGAAGTGCGCGCGCCGATAAATCCCCACGTGATGAGATCATCGAAATATAGAGCTGCTAAGGGGTCGACGAATTCTGTCGCACAGGGGACTTTCATCTTTGCCATTTCAAGGAGCAGCTCCCTTGTCCACAAAAGCCCTGTTTGGATGTCGTGGCTGCCATCGAGATGGGGATCGTAGACAAGACCTTTCCAACCCATTTTTGTGCGCGGCTTTTCGACATAAAATCGCATCACGATAAAACAGGCGCTCTCTACTTTTTTAGACAAATCCTGGATCCGTTTTGCGTATTCGATCGCAGATGTGCGCTCATGAATAGAGCAAGGACCGATGATCAGGCATAATCTCGGATCAATCCCCGCAACGATGTCTTTGGCTGTTCTTCGCGCACCTTCAATAAATGCAACTGTTTCAGCGGGCGCTTCAAGCAGCGTTTTGATCTCATGGGGTGATGGCAGAGAGTACATTGTCATGGATTTAGCATAGAGTAATTGTGAAGTTTTGACTGCGTACCCAAGTTGTCTCAAAATTTGGTCGCCAGGCGGGATTGAAAGCTGCCGAAAATTGATTTCCCGGAAGAGGGCTAGTATTTACTAATACGACCCTCTTCGGAGAAATCGATTTGCGGCGCTTTGAACCCGCCTGGCGACCAAATTTTGAGACAACTTGGGTATAGCACAGTGATGCACAATTTTGCAACAGGCAGCGATCTCCTTTGCATTTATGTGAACTTAGCTGTTATAAAACTCTCTAAAATTTTAACAAATGTAGGAATTATGTCTCTTAATACCGTAGGTGCGTTTTCAGGCATGCCGCTCGAATCTCAAAAAGCTTGTTTTCAACGCTCTGCAGATTTTTTGGAATTGGCCGATATTGGTCGTTGCGAAAGGGTATGCATCCTTTGGAATGGATTTTGCAAAGATCAGGAGATTTGGTTCGGATTATCTATAAAAATGGGAATTCCCATTGTAGACGCTAAGGATCGAGATCGCAAGGCCGATTTTCAAGTCCTATATCCGAGAACCATCAGCAAAAGAAGAATTGAGATGCTTGGAAAAATGGTCGAAGAGGTGCCTCTCATCAGCGTGAATTTCTTTAACAAATTATTCGAACAGGACAGTTTCGAGATTGAAAAAAAGATGCGAGAAAATTATTGGGTTTTTGTGGTTCCTTCTCGGCTGGAGAGAACGGATGGAGCCGAATTCATGAATGGAGAGCAGGATTTTGCGCTTTCCGTACCCAATATAAAGAAGCTTTGTTCCCATCTTTTAAAAGGAAAGCCAAAAGCGCCTGTTTTTAGTTTTGGTGAGACTGATCGTGATGAAGTTGTGTCCCAATACGGCGCTGCTCCGGATAAAATTGGCATCTATTTAATGAGAGACACTATGGTAAAAGGTCCTAAACGCATGTCATTTACTGATCATAAACAGATAGTAAACAATGAAGGTTTTGATGTGGTGCCTTTAACCGTAAGGGTCTTTTTCGATGCGATGAAAATACTTGAGTCGGATAGGTGTCCCGATAGTGATTTTGTGTGTTTTTCCGATACCTTTACTGTTGATAATTCTGTTTGTCAATTTGCTATAGGTCAGCCTGGCAGATGCCTGAGCATCGAACGCATTGTCTATGGCGGCAAGTTTTATAATAAGGACTGTGGCATTGTTCCTTGTATCTTGGCTAACGGCATTTGATCTGGCGTTGTCCTCAAAAAAAACTTTAATGATATATCTCAACAATCTATTTTCTAAAATAGATTGTTAAAGATGAGATGTTATGTCCGTTAATAAAATAGATCTCTTTCGTAGCCTCGTTTGCCTGCTAAAATCGCCCTTTTCACGTTCCTCTGATCATCTGCTGCGTCGTCTACTTTATCAGGTATGTTTTTCAGCGGGGGACTTGAGGGCCGAGAGAATCTTCGATTTTTTCAAGCAAGGCAAGTTGCGCAAGAAATCTAATGAACCGATCAACTCTTTTGATAGGCATGCCTTGAAAGTCATTTTGTGGGATTAATGGAAGACAAACACTGTTGCATGAAACATATTTTACCCATTTTTCTCCTCTTTTCGGGATGTATGGTAGGCCCGAAATATCATCAGCCTGAAATGGCGATGCCAATAGAATTTGAAGAGAATAAGGGTGAGGTAGAGACAAACGACGATCTTTGCCAATGGTGGGAGCAATTTAACGATCCTGTTTTAAACAGCTTGATCGCGGAAGCTCTGAATGCGAACTACGATTTGCGCATTGCACTTGAAAAAATTGAGCAGACAAGAGCCCAATACCGGATCGAAAGGTCTCATCTTTGGCCTGAAATCGACTTGAATGCTACAGCTACTCGTACACGCATCAGTCAGAACTTATTTCCTCCTCCGCCTCAACCCCAGACCGCAGTTGCCGCGCCAAGTGGCAGTTTCCTCCCTGGATTTCTCAATATCTTTCAGGTCGGTTTCGATGCCATTTGGGAATTGGACTTTTGGGGAAAATTTCGTCGTTCAAAAAAGGCTGCCCACTTTATTTGGGAGGCGACGAAAGATGAATCTGAAAGTGTTTTGATTTCAATGTTGAGCGAGGTGGCTGTCAATTATACGAACATACGCGCTTTGCAGCAGAAAATCAATTTGGCTAAAAGAAAGATCCTGGCTGATGAAGAGGAGCTTGCGATTGCAAGTCATCTCTTCGAGATCGGTATGGACAATGAGATGCAGGTGACGACTTTGATTTCTACGCTAGAATCTGATAAAGCAGCTCTTCCGGTTCTCGAGACTTCTTTCAAGCAGACTGTTTATGTGCTTGCTTATCTTTTGGGGCGTCCTCCGGAGGGCTTCTCAGAATTTTTCCAAGAACCGATGCCTATACCATCCAGTAGCGGCAAGGTGCCGCTTGGTCTCCCCTCGGATCTGCTGCGTCGAAGACCCGATGTAAGAAGTGCAGAACGGCAGCTCGCTGCTGCCACAGAGCAGATCGGTGTTGCTATGGCCGATTATTTCCCTCACATTGCACTGACGGGGATAAGTTTTGGCGCGGGAAACCAGGCAGGATCTTCGATGGGTTTAGAAGGTTATAAGCTGGGCAAGGTTTTCAAATCGGCAAGCCGGATGTTTAGCGTCGGGCTTGGTATGAATTGGGATCTTCTGGATTTTGGAAGGGTGAGAGGAAAAGTCGATGTCCAAAATTCCTTGCAGAAACAGGCTCTTTTGACTTATGAACAGACGGTGATCGCCTCTCTTAAAGATGTCGAAAGCGCGCTTGTAGCGTATTTTGAGGAACAAAAGCGTAGAGACTCGCTCCAGAAAAAGGTTGAAGCGGATTCTCGTACCTTGGAGATAATGGAAGATCTATTTGCAGTGGGCCTTGTGAATGAAACACAAATCCTGGAATCTCAAAAAGTTTTGATCAATTCCGAAAGCTCGCTTGTAGAAAGCGAACAAGCCCTTTCCGGAGACCTCATTGCTTTATATAAAGCGATTGGGGGGGAATGGTATGGATCAGCGGAGTTTTCGGAAAAATAAGCCGGCTGTCAAAAGGGTAAACATGGCAATTATAGCCATGGGCCAGACGTTGCTCAAAACGATTTCGGCAGAGATCGCTTTCAGGAAAATCCCCTTTGTATTTGTCAGCATGTAGCGCAAAGGGATGAGGTAGGTAACGGGTTGCAGCCAGGTGGGCATGTTTTCGATTGGAGTTGCAAAACCTGATAATAAAAATGAAGGAAGCATGAATATAAAGGTCCCAAGCATCGCTTGTTGCTGCGTCGAGCACAATGAAGAGATGAACAGCCCCACGCCGCTGATCGCAGAGACGAAGATGAACTGGGAAAGGAAAAAGAGAATAAGGGACCCCGTGAAGGGAACCTGGTAAACAAGGATGCCCACCCCCATTAGAAAAGACCCTTCCAGCATCCCCACGAGAATACCGGGGATTGTCTTCCCGATGAGAATTTCCAATGTGGCTAATGGAGAAACTAGAAGCTGATCAAAAGTGCCAACCTCCCTTTCCCGAGCTATCGACTGCGTTGTAACGACAAGGCAGGCCAGCATTGTCAACGTGCAGACAAGAGAGGGGATATTAAACCACGAATAGAGAGCATTGGGGTTATACCAAAACCGTGGCCGAAGTTCGGCATTCTGCTGGGCAATGCCTGCTTTAGCAGCAAAATCGGTATTGAATTGCTGAATGATCGTTGTTGTATATCCCGATAAGATTTGAGCGGTGTTGGATTTTCTTCCATCCAAAATGAGTTGGACCCGGGCCGGGAGGTTTTGGTTGAGCTTACGCGAAAATTCTTCATCGATCGAAACGACCATCACCCCTTTCTGGTTGTCGATGAAGGGAGCGATTTCTTCAACGCATTCAAGGTAGACGATGCGACTAAAGAGGGGAGATCCATGAAACCTTTGCACAAGCTCAAAGCCTTGATCGCCATTATCGCGGTTTAAGATGCCGATAGGGACATTTTTAACATCGAGAGTGGCAGCAGATGTGAAGATCAATAATTGGATAATAGGCGGAAGCAGGACTGCCATGCGGCTTTTGGGGTCGCGCATAGTGGCAAGCAGTTCTTTCCAAATAAGTGCTAAGATCCTTTTTACCACTGCTTACTCCAAACGTTTGGCCGACTTTAGCCGTGTGATGAAGAAAAAAAGAAATCCTATTAAAAACATGGGAACCAGATTCCAAAGAATTAAGGACCAAACGTTACCCACTAAGAAAAGGGTTTGTACGCACTGGACAAAATAACGTGCTGGGATGAAAAACGTCAAAAACTGAATCCAGGTAGGCATGCTGAAGATTTCAAAGAGAAAGCCAGAGAGGATGAAAGCAGGCAAGAACCCGGCGACAGTGGCTAGTTGATAGGAAAGAGCCTGGCTTTTACTAAGCGTTGAGATCATGAGCCCAAGACCCAAGGCGCTCCATAAAAAGAAACTGGAAACAAGGGCAAGGAGCCACAAAGAACCTCGAAATGGAAGTCCGAAAATAAAGACCGAAACAACAACGCAAATTGCCATCGAAAGCATTCCCAGAACAAAATAGGGAATGACCTTTCCAGTGATTACTTCTAATAGCTTCACTGGTGTTGAGATCAAAGCTTCCATTGTCCCTCTTTCCCATTCCCTCGAAACGACAAGGGCTGTTAACAAGGTTCCAATCAGGGTCATGATGATGGCAAGCGATCCCGATAGAAGGAAATAGCGGCTTTCCAGCTGTTCATTATACCATACTCTAGGCTCTATTTCGATGTCAGGCAGTCCCCTCAAATCACTGCTGATAGCTTCTTGCTTGAGCCAATTGCTAAAGGCTCCCTGAACATAGTATTGGAAAAAGTTGGCAGTGTTTGTTTCGCTGCCATCGGCGATGGATTGAATTGGAGCGATCTTATCTTGCTGATTGCGAAAATCGCTAAAATAAGAAGGAATGACGACGAACCCTCGGATACTTCCTCTCTCGATGTCCGGGATGAGCTCGCGCCTGTCGCGTACAATTTTCACATCAAAATAGCGCGAGTCTGTAAATGATTTGACAAGACTTTGCGCATCAGGGGCCGTGTCCTCCATGACAAGACCGATCTTCAAGTGATCTAGGTCCAAGGAGACTCCATATCCATATAAAAAAAGGAGCAATAGGGGAAGGACAACACTGATAAGAATCGTGCTTGGATCGCGTACAATCTGGTAGCCCTCTTTAAAAATCAGAGCTTTCAAACGGCGCAGCGAGCCTTCTTGTTTTAAGGCAAGAGGTTCATGTGGATTGTTTTGCATCATATGTTTCGATCAACTGTACAAAAGCATCTTCTAAAGTGGGATTGGGATTTTGCTGCGATTTAGCCACGTCTTTTAGTGCATCGGGAGTGGCCATATGGATCACTTTCCCTCGATATATCAAAGCTATTCGATCGCAATATTCCGCCTCGTCCATAAAATGTGTCGTGACCATAATGGTGACGCCTTTTTCTACAAGACCATTGATGTGGTTCCAAAATTCTCTGCGGGTGATCGGATCAACGCCCGATGTGGGTTCATCGAGAAAGATCACAACCGGATCATGCATATTCGCACAAGCAAGCGAGAGGCGTTGTTTATATCCAAGAGGAAGCGATTCCGAGGTGGAAAGCAAGAAGTCTTCAAGCGCAAAAATTTTTGTCATTTTCTCTATCGCCTGTTCCTTGCGTTTGTTTTTGAGGTTGTAGATGCCTGCAAAGAAGGAGAGGTTTTGCTTAACGCTTAATGTGCCGTAGAGGGAGAATTTTTGAGCCATGTAGCCGATCTGCAGTCTCGCTTCCCCTGGGGCAACGGCAAGATCTAGACCCTTGACCCTGGTCTTTCCGGCCGTTGGTTTTAACAGTCCGCAGAGCATTTTAAAAGTTGTGGATTTGCCGGCACCATTGGGCCCTAGGAGCCCAAAAATCTCTCCTTTTTTGACCGCGAATGTGATTGAATCTGCTGCTGTAAATGTTCCAAACTTTTTTGTCAGCCCTTCCGCTTCGATTGGAGTTTCGATCTCATCTGTAATTGGGCTGCGATGTTCGGCAAGCTCAGAGCGTCCTCCCGGACCCCCTCCTAGAATATCGATGAACGCATCTTCGAATCTGGGCGCTTGCTCTTTGATCTCGAAATCTTGACCAAGAGTTGGAAATGAGGGTATTCCCTTTTCTTTTGTTACAATGCGAAGATCGCTTCCTTGGATCACTCCATCGATCACATTTTTTTGGTTTAAAAGTTGGAAAAGAAGCTTCCGCCTGCTGTCTTTGATGTTTGTGATCTTAAAAACGCGGTCTTGGACGCGCTCGGTGAGCTTATTCGGAGGACCGTTATAAAGCAATTTCCCCGCATTGAGCAAGAGCACTGTATGGCAACGCTCAACCTCGTTTAAATAGGCTGTGCTCCACAGAACTGAAATCCCTTCATCTAATAGGGAAGTCACCATTTTCCAAAGTTCTCTGCGTGAAATTGGGTCCACACCAACGCTGGGTTCGTCGAGAAGAAGAAGGGAAGGTTTTTTGACAAGAGCGCAGGCAAGGCCAAGTTTTTGTTTCATCCCACCCGACAATTGACCCGCCAAACGATCAATAAAGGGAGTGAGATCTGTGAATTTCAGCAGCCTTTCGAAAGTCTCTTCTCTTTCTTTTCCAATGACTCCACGCAGATCCGCATAGAGGACGAAGTTCTGCATTACCGTCAAATCCTCATAGAGACCGAACTTTTGAGGCATATACCCCGTTAAAAAATGGACGGATTCGGGAGTATTTGACAGTATCATAGCCCGAGACCGTGATCGTTCCTTTTGTAGGAAGGAGAAGACCTGCAATCAGTCGGATCAACGTCGTTTTTCCAGCGCCATCTGGCCCCGCCAGACCAATGATTTCTCCCTTTGGGATTATAACATTGATTTCAGTTAGGGCTGGTAGCGCTCCCGGGGCGAACTCTTTGGAGAGATTTTCAATGGTAACAAGGGCCTCACTCACTTTTTCTCCTTATTTAGGAGATGCAGCTTCACTGTTACCGGCATCCCCTGTTTCAAGAAATGGTCGGGATTATCGGCATACACTCTCAAACGATACACCAGATCGGTGCGCAACTTGGTCGTCTCGACAGTTTTTGGAGTAAACTCGGCAACAGGGGAAATAAAACCTATTTGGCCGGTGTAAACTTGTCCGCTATCGGTATAAATTTCCGCTTTCATACCATAGAAAGATAATCCCAATTGCGGCTCATCCACATAAGCGCGGATCCAGACCGGCGAACATACGGAAAGGGTATAAACCGGATCGGCGGCGCTAACGACGGTTCCGGGTTCGCGGATACGAGAAAGAATGATCCCATCGGTAGGTGCAAACACCTCGGTATAGTTCATGTTATCGATCGCGATATCTAAAGCAGCCTCTGCCGCATACAAATTGGCGAGCAATTCATTGCTTGTCGCATAGGCATTGTCCACATCTTCCTGAGACACCCCGCCAAAATCCACAGCCAGCAGCCTTCTGTCTAATAAGATATTCGCATTTTTCAGATTGGCTGTGATCGATGCAATGTTCGCTTCCGCTTCTGCAATTTGGCTATCATAAGGCGTTTTGTCAAGAGCCGCCATCAGGGAGCCTTTGGGAACAAAATCTCCTTCTTCGAAGAATAACTCTGCAACCCTTCCTTGAACTCGGAACCCAATGTCGACTTGCCTGACATCGACATTGCCATAGAGAACAATTTCACTATGGTTTTCGCTTTTTCGAAAAAGGTAATAAGATCCGATGCAAATCGCAATTACGAGAGCAATAATTGATGAGGTAGCAATAATTCTTTTCATATTATTAACACATAATCAAAATCGATGATAGAATCAATAAAACAATTTCGGTATATTGAGGTTCCTTTGAACTGGAACCATTATATTACCCCTAAAATTTGAATCGAAAAGAGAGCCTTAAGTTTCAGGATGGTCTCTGAAATTTTTTTCATGAAATTAAATTTTGATCTCCTCATAATGGGAATTATACCGAAAATGATTCAAGAATCGATCCTAGGCCGCGTCAAAGCCCCGGGGTTCGACGCGGCCTAGGATCGATTCTTGAATCATTTTCGGTATAACAAAGATGCGAGGGGTTTATGGCAAAAATGCGCGCAGTACAAGTTAGCCGTCCTAATGGACCATTTGAACTAGTTGAACGAGATATCCCAGAGCCAACAGCTGGCACAGTGAGGATCAAGGTACAGGCTTGCGGCGTTTGCCATAGCGATTCTTTTGTCAAGGAAGGAGCTTTCCCCGGAATTCCATATCCCAGAGTTCCAGGACACGAGGTTGCCGGAATTATCGACAGTGTTGGCCCTAATGTGACCGAATGGAAAGTGGGTCAGAAGGTAGGCGTTGGCTGGTATGGCGGCCATTGCACGCATTGCAACCCTTGCCGCCATGGAGACTTCGTCAACTGCACTACCATGAAAGTTTGCGGTATTTCCTACGATGGGGGTTATGCCGATTATATGATCGCTCCAGCGCAAGCTTTGGCCCTGATCCCAGAGGAACTTTCCGCACAGGAAGCAGCCCCATTAATGTGTGCGGGAATTACGACGTTCGACGCTCTTCGAAATAGTGGAGTTAGAGCTGGAGAGCGCGTTGCTATTTTAGGAATTGGGGGACTTGGTCATTTGGCGGTTCAGTTTGCCGCCAAAATGGGCTGTCATACCATTGCGATAGCCAGGGGCGCTGAGAAAGCGGCTTTGGCAAAGAAGCTAGGAGCCCATCACTACATCGATAGCGAGAGCCAAGACCCCGCTGCTGAGTTGAACAAACTCGGCGGTGCTAAGGTGATTTTGTCTACCATTACAAATACCAAAGCGATCCAGGCTGTGATCGGTGGTCTATCTGCCAATGGAAACTTTGTCAATGTCGGCGTTGCCGATGCCCCAATTGGAGTAACACCTCTTTGGCTGATCAGTGGAAGACACACTGTTTCCGGATGGGCTTGCGGATCTTCCATCGTTTCTGAGGAAACGATGGATTTCAGCGCTTTAACCGGCGTACGGTCTATGAATGAAGTTTTTCCTCTGGAGAAAGCAGCAGAGGCCTATGATCGGATGATGAGCGGCAAGGCGAGATTCCGCATCGTTCTTGTCACTAGTACATAGTTGATAAAATTTTTACCCTTTCGGCTGCAACACAAGCCCCGGGGTTCGACTCTCGCAAACAGGTCCTATGTTGTTAATATGGACCTGTTTGCGAGAGCCGAACCCCGGGAGCTTTCACGTAGTCGAAAGGGTAAAAACTTTTTCAACTAGGTACTAGCGCCTAGCCCGAGATATTTTTGCATTTGACTATCTCGGCATTTGCTGCTTGAAGATGGATGAGGATATTCTTATTTTGGGCCTTTTTTTTTGCATGCTCGCCAGCTTTTTTCAGATGATCTACAGCAGTGCTTAAAGAAATGATGTAGTCAGGGTGCGAGGTTTCTTCTTTGACCTCAAGGATCTCTAACACAAATTGATTGTAAAGCACAGCGTTGCCATTGCACTCATCTGAGCAATCTCCCAGCCGCTTTAGTTCTAATTGAAGCTGCGATGTGATCTTCTCGACTTTTTTCTGCAGAATTGCATTTGTTTCATGAAACCGTTTAGAGGGAATTTGCTCTGTCATTTTCTTTTCCTTTGTTTTTCATGATTTGCGACAAGGATTCGAGTCTTCACCACAGCATCGGGACTGAGTGAGATGCTGTCAATGCCGCAGTCAACCAAAAATTTTGTAAATTCCGGATAGGTGGAAGGTGCATCTCCGCAGATCCCTATTTTGCGTTTTTTCTCCTTTGCAACCTTGATCACATGTTTGATCATCCGTTTTACTGCTTCATTATTCTCATCGTAAATATCTGCAACAAGCGCGCTGTCCCGATCAACGCCAAGTGTCATTTGGGTAAGGTCATTGCTTCCGATGCTAAACCCGTCAAAGATAGAGCAAAACTGATCCGCCAGGATCACGTTGCTTGGGATTTCGCACATGACATAGATCTCAAGGCCATCTTTCCCTCGGACAAGCCCATTTTTTTTCATCACGTCTAAGACTTTTTTCCCCTCCTCGATAGTTCTGCATACGGGGATCATGACTTTTAGGTTTTTGAGTCCAAATTCTTCTCTAACCTTTTTAATCGCTTTGCATTCGAGCGCAAATCCCTCTTCATAGCCCGGCTTATAATATCTGGAGGCGCCGCGCCAGCCGATCATCGGGTTTTCCTCTTTGGGCTCAAAGTATTTTCCTCCGATGAGATTAAAGTACTCATTCGTCTTAAAATCGCTAAATCTCAAGATGACATCTCTTGGATAAAAAGAGGCTGCGATCACAGCAACACCCATCGCCAGCTTATCGACGAAGTAGTCTCTTTTATCGGAATAACCTTCTGTGATGGACTCTATTTGCTCGCGCGTCTTTTTGTCTTTGACCTCTTTAAATTTAACAAGCGCCATCGGATGGATCCGTATCGATTCGGTGACGATGAACTCTTCTCTTGCAAGGCCTACCCCATCGCTGGGCATCAGTCCCAGGGCAAACGCTTCGTTTGGGTATCCTACATTGATCATGATCTTCGTTTTTGTAGTGGGAACTTTTTTCACATCGATTGTGTTGACCTTAAATTCGAGAGTGCCGCTATAAATGATCCCGTGTTCTCCCTGAGAGCAATCGACTGTGATCGATTGTCCTTTTTTGATGACGGATGTCGCATTGTTTGTTCCCACAATGCAGGGAAGGCCAAGTTCTCTGCTGACAATCGCTGCATGGGATGTCCTGCCGCCTCTGTTTGTCACAATGGCAGAAGCGATGCGCATGATCGGCACCCAGTCGGGATCGGTCATATCGGTGACTAAAATTTCTCCCGGCTTAAACTGATTGATATCCTTGGCATCTTTAATGATGTTGGCCTTGCCGCTTGCGATTTTGTTGCCGACGCTTTTGCCGGTTAGGATCACAGAGGATTTTTTTAGGAGGACATACTCTTCGATAATGTTTTGATTTTTTCGAGATTGAACAGTCTCCGGTCTTGCCTGTACGATATAGAGCTTACCCGTCTTCCCATCTTTTGCCCACTCGAGGTCCATGGGGGTCCATTTTCCATTTTTTTTGCTGTAGTGATCCTCGATGTCTACTGCCCATTTGGCAAGTTGCAGAACTTCTTTATCGCTCAAACAGAATTTCTTTCTGTCTTTGGGGGGTGTGGAAATTGTCTTTACAGGTTTGTTCTCATCTTTCGCATAGACAATTTTAGTCGCTTTGCTTCCGATGGTCTTATCGATGATGGAGTTAAATCCAACCTTTAGCGTCGGTTTGAAGACGTAGAATTCGTCAGGATTGACACTTCCTTGTACGACACTCTCTCCGAGTCCATAGCTCCCTGTGATGTACACGACATTTTGAAAGCCCGTCTCGGTATCTAAAGTAAAGATCACTCCGGCGCTTGATAAATCCGACCTGATCATTTTCTGCACGCCGATGGAAAGATAGGAGCTTAAATGGTCTACTTTTTGTTCGCATCTGTAGGCGATAGCGCGGTTAGTAAACAGGGATGCGAAGCACTTTTTACAAGCTAGCAGCAGATGTTTTCCTCCGGAGATATTGAGAAAGGTCTCTTGCTGGCCGGCAAAGCTTGCAGTTGGAAGATCTTCTGAAGTTGCAGAAGAGCGGACTGCGACATCGGTATTTTTCAACTTGTATTGCGAGGAAAGCTTTTTGTAGGCGCTTAGGATCTCTTTTTCCAAATCAGGAGGGATTTTGCAGTTTAGGATGAGGGCCCTTGCTTTTTGCCCCACCTGGGCTAAATTTTTTGGGTCTTTGTGGTTTAATCCTTTGAGCAGTTTTTGAAGGGCTTTGGATGCCCCTGATTTTTCAAGAACGTATCTGTAGGCAGAGGCAGTGATGGCAAAGCCGGACGGTACTTGCACTTTCTTTTTTTTAAGATTGCAGTACATCTCTCCAAGAGATGCGTTTTTGCCGCCGACGAGATCGATGTCTTTAATGCCGATCTCATTAAACCACAAAATATAAGGAGCTCTCCTGGTTTTTTTCATCTTTCTCCCTGGATTATCATTTTTTTCCACTGCTTTTCAAGCGGCTCCCTGTCATCGGGATGAGCGATGCCAATAAGGGCATTGACGCGTTCTGCAATTGTTTTTCCATGAAGCTCAGCAACTCCATATTCAGTCACCACATAATGTACATGGCCTCTTGTGGTCACCACACCGGCTCCTTTCTTAAGCGCGGAGACGATTTTAGATTTACCATCATGGGTGCGGCTGGGTATAGCAATGATTGCCTTTCCCCCTTTAGAGATGGCGGCGCCGCGCATGAAGTCGATCTGTCCGCCCACCCCGGAGATAATGTGGGGACCAATCGAATCCGCGCAGATTTGTCCCGTCAGATCGATTTCCACAGCGGAGTTTATTGCAGTTGTCTTGGCATTTCTACCGATGGTCGCAGGGTTGTTGGTGTAGGCGACATCGAGCTGGACTACAGAGGGATTATCATGAATGAAGTCATAGAGCTTGCGTGTTCCTATGGCAAAGGTAGAAACTATTTTTCCAGGATGGACATTTTTTTTTGAGTTATTGATTACTCCGGACTCAATAAGGGGCAGGAGGGTATCCGACCAAACTTCCGTGTGAACGCCAAGGTCTCTGTGATGCACCAGCTGTTCGATGACCGCACTGGGGATTTTTCCTATTCCTATTTGCAATGTGGCCCCATCTTCGATCAGGCCTGCTGCAAATTTGCCGATCGCCATTTCAAGTTCTGTTATTAGGGGAGTGGGATCCTCAGGGATGGGAGTATCGATCTCAACATAGTGGTTGATTTTGCTTATGTGAATGAAGCCATCGCCATGCACTCTTGGCATGTTTGGGTTGATCTGGGCGATGATCATGGGGGCCATGTCCACTGCAGAACGTGCCACATCCACGCTTGTTCCAAGAGTGCAGTATCCATGGCAGTCGGGTGGAGAGACGTGGATGAGGGCAACGTCCAGGGGCCTTTTTTTCTCACGAAAGAGCCGGGGCATTTCCGATAAAAAGCAGGGCAAATAATCCACGATTTCATAATCAAGAGCTTCCCTTACATTGGGCCCGACAAATAAATTGGCAACTTTGAAGCTCTTCTTGAAATTTTTTCTTCCATGCGGAACATCACCCATGAGATGGAGATGGATCAGCTCGACATTATCAATTTGACCGGCTCTTTCGTACAAAGCATCTAGTAATGTAAGAGGTGTCGCTGCCCCGCCGTGCACAAACACTCTCTGTCCGGAAGAAATACATGCCACAGCTTCATGCGGCGATGAGCACTTGTGCATTGGTTCATCCTTTTCAAGTCTTTATTTGGGTATATTTTACTTGGGCGATGTTTTCAATGATTGAATTTGGAAAGAGAGTGAAACGCGTGAATAGTGAGGCAAATGGATCAATAGGAACTGTTGTGGCAAGCGCAGGCTGTAGAAGTTTTTGCATCGTTCAAAGGTATTATTTCCGTCTGCTCCGGGTAGAGGGCCTCTACAAGACCTATGCATCCGATGGTCAGGCTGAACAAGCAAATTGTGAGACCTATACCGCGTGAGAGAACCATGGAAAATCTGTCCGCGCGCTGGATTAGGACGGATACGAGCAGGCCGTTGATCCCATCGGTGATCATCATGCCCAGCATGAAGAAAATACCTAAAACTCCTGAAAATAGCCATCCCGACAGCAATGAGGCCGAGATTGAAAATAGGGCGATTTGGCTGAAGGTATCAAAGGAAAAGGCAAATAGGGCGCCGATGCCGATGATCATCGCAGGACTGAATTTTTTTGAGCCCAGCTTTTTAGTTAAAAAGCTTTGCAGTCCAACGGGCATTTGCGGCTTCAACGGATTTTGGAAAATGTTATAAAGGTTTAAAATTCCGAAGAGGAACAAAAATATAATCGAAACCCATTTTCCAAAACCATCCAGCCATTCCGGAATGTGGGACTGCATGATGCCGCTCCCAATGATCAGACTAATCAAAGTGACGACAAGGCCATGTCCTAGAGAAAATAAAAAACCCACAATTTTAGAAAGGAAGCGATTGTCGCGCAGGGTTCTTGTAATGGCATCGATGGTTGCGAGGTGGTCCAAGTCAAACCCGTGCCGTATCCCTAAGGTCAATGCCATTGAGGCTAAAACGATCCATGATGTTTCCGTACTCATTCTAGTGCTCCGTCAACCTCTAAATGAGGGGTTGGACCGCGCGAGAGCTCCCGCGGCCCAGTTCCCGCAAGTGGGTCCATATTTGAGAACATAGGACCCACTTGCGGGAATCTCAACCCCAGGGCTTTGGCGCGGTCCAACCTGTCATTTAGAGGTTTACGGAGCACTAGCATATCCTCGGTAATTGGTCTCCGACCAGTCTGTAAAGGTATCGCTGAGTGCCAAATGAGTTTTTCAATACTGCAGCAGGCGATAAGGAAAGGTCGATGACCTCTCCGATGAGACTGGCTTCTTTACCTTCTAAAAATCCGTTCATGATCCTTAACGCCTCCTCTTCCTGGTGTTTTGGGACAAAGGCGACAAAACGCCCTTCGTTGGCTACATATAGGGGATCGAGCCCCAGGATTTCGCATGCACTATCCACGGACTGGCTGACAGCGATGGACTCTTCAAAAATCAGGAACTCCATTTTGGACGCTTCTGCAAGCTCCACAAGGGCTGTCGCAAGTCCACCTCTAGTCAAGTCTCGGAGGCAATGGACTTCTATCCCGTGATGGAGCAATGCTTCTACCATAGGAACAAGTGTGCAGCAGTCGCTCATGAGTGGCGTAGAAAATTCTAAATCCTCACGCATGGCCATGATGGCCATCCCGTGCCGTCCGACGTCTCCGCTGAGGATAATGCTATCTCCTTTCTGAATGCGATGGGGGTGGATGGGGTCTTTTCCCATGGAGATGCCAATGCCGCTTGTATTGATGAAAATGTTTGTTCCCGTCTGTCTTTCAATGACCTTTGTATCTCCGGTGACAATCTGAACAGAAGCGGCATCGGCTTCCTTTTTCATCGACTGGACAATTCGCTTGAGATCGCTTTGCAAAAACCCTTCTTCAATGATAAAGCTGCAGCTGAGGTAATAGGGCTTGGCCCCGCACATGGCCAGATCGTTAAGCGTTCCTGTGACAGCAAGCTTGCCGATATCTCCGCCTGGAAAAAAAAGGGGTTGCACAACATACGAATCGGTCGTGAATACAATCCGGCTAGAGGGAATGTCAAGCACGGCGCCGTCGTGGAGCATATCCAATTTGTCGTTGCTAAAAGCAGGGAGGAAGATTTTTTCAATGAGCTGGCTTGTCTGCTTGCCGCCGCTGCCATGTGCTAATGTGATCACTTCGGTGTCTTCTATGATCGATGGACATGAGATATTGGCCATATGTCCTCTTATGAAACTGTTAGTTTGGAGTAGTGATAATATGCCGAACAGGCTCCCTCGTTGGAAACCATTGGCGCGCCCAAGGGATTTTCAGGTATACATTTGCTTCCAAACAAGGGACATTCGCAGGGCTTTTTTTTGCCTTGCAAGATCAGTCCGCTAATGCAGCCGTTATCTTTAAACGGGATGGATTCCTCCATGGGATATTTAAGGCTGGCGTCGAATTCTGCGTACTCATCCTGAAACCCAAGTCCGCTCTCCGGGATCACACCAATCCCTCTCCAGGAACGATCGACAACTTTAAAGACATTTTCCAGGACGGATTGTGCGGAAGGATTTCCTTGCTCGTTCACACACCGCTGATATTGGTTGACGACTGCATATTCCCCCTTTTCCAGCATCTCAACACAGAAATAAAGACCTTGCAGAATATCGAGGGGCTCAAATCCTGTGACTACAATAGGGACTTGATGTTCCCTGGAAAGATTGTGATATTGGCTGTAGCCCGTGATTGTACATACATGGCCTGCCGCTAAAAATCCTTGTACCTCATTTGACTGCGATTTTAAGAGAAACTCTAGAGCAGGGGGGACGAGGACGTGGGAGGATAATAGGGAGAAATTTCCTAAACGGAGTTTTTTTGCAAGGTGGGCGGCCATGGCATTGGGTGGAGCTGTGGTCTCAAAGCCTACTGCAAAAAATACGACGTCTCTACCTGGGTTTTGCTCAGCGATCTTGACGGCATCTAGTGGGGAGTGGACGATGCGCACATCTGCGCCCTTTGCTTTTAAGGTGAGAAGGTTCGTACGAGTGCCGGGGACCCGCAGCATATCGCCGAAAGAACAGAAGATCATTTTGGGCAAAGATGCGATATACAGGGCATGATCGATAATCTCCATCGGTGTAACGCATACCGGACATCCGGGACCGTGAACAAGACGCATATTTTTTGGAAGCAGGTCCTGCAGGCCAAACTTGACAATGGCATGTGTCTGTCCTCCGCACACTTCCATGATCGTCCATGGTTTTGTTGTGATCCTATGCAAGGCATTAGCCCAACCATTTACAAGGGAAGACTGCCGGAATTCATCGACGTACTTCATGTTGATAGCCTTTTTTCGAGGAGCTCCAAGGTGGATTGCGCCTGTTTTTCGTTGAGAACACTAATCGCAAAGCCTACATGGACGATCACATAGTCTCCCACTTTGGCATCAGGAGTGTAGGCAAGGCACACCGATTTTTTGACGCCTGAAAAATCGACGACTCCCATAAGCAAGGGAGTTTCATCCTCGACGGAGAGAACTTTACCCGGAATAGCCAAACACATAAAAGTTACCCTTTGCTTTCTTGAGTCACAGAATAACTGTAGAGCGGGTTAAGTTTTTTTTACGAGTCATTTATTTTTGCCATAGGATATGGGGCGACTCGAGGGGAATAGCAACTCCTTGGAAATGGGGCAGGATTCGAGGGGTAAAGCTGGAGGAGGGATATGTTGTAGAGATATCTATGCTATAAATATGCCCGTTGGATGCGCTCGGAATCGGTCCTTTATATTCCATTTCCTTTGTCGCATCTTCCGAATAGAGTTCCACTTTAACGGCTTTAGGATCGAGTTGATTGAGATAGACCTGGACCTCAAATCGATGTCGTTCTTTATCCGTTTCGATCTTTAATTCACCAAATGACAATTTGTTCCAGTTTTGCTCAAGAGAAAGATTCCAATCAACGATCTGTTTTGCAAGTGCAGCGTTATTTTCAGCTCTTTTGTGATAGGATTCTACGGCTGGAAGATAGAACTTCTCCGTATATTCGCGCACACTGCGATTAGAGGAAAAATGAGGTGTCAATTTTGCCATGCTCTCGCGGATTCTATTTGTCCAGGCAACAGGGATATTCCTATTATCCCTAGAGTAAAACTCCGGAATCACTTCTTTTTCCAGGAGATCATAAAGAGTGTTTGCCTCCGCTTTATCCCAGTTCGGATCGTTGCCGTGTTCCTTTTGGTCTCCGAGCGCCCAGCCCGTTTCAGGAGTATAGGCTTCTGCCCACCAGCCATCCAGCTCAGATAAATTAAGGCCCCCATTGACAAGCACCTTCATTCCACTTGTTCCGCTTGCTTCCCAGGGCCGCCGCGGAGTGTTTATCCACACATCGACTCCCTGTACAAGATGTTCTGTCAAAATCATATCATAATCGCTAAGGAAGACCACCCGGGTGCGCGCCTCGGGTTTGGAAATGAACTGCATCCATTTTTTTATTAAGGCGTGTCCCTCAGCATCTGCCGGGTGCGCTTTTCCGGCAATGATGAGCTGCACAGGGCGATCCTGATTTGTCAATATGCGTAAAAGCCTATCTTCATTAGAAAGGAGTAAATCGGGTCTTTTATAAGTTGCGAAACGGCGCGCAAAACCTAATGTCAAGGCCTCTGGATTTAAAAAAGATTTCGCTCTTTCAATTTCATCTGTTGGGGCGCCTCTTGCCTCTAATTGTCTAGCCAGCCGTGCTCGCGTTTGATCGATTAAAAAAGATCGCGACTGATTGCGCATATGCCAAATCTTTGTATCGGATATGGAATAGATTTTCTTCTCCAGATTTTCTGTCTTATCTAACCAACGCTTTTTTCCGCAGGCTTCTGTCCAAAGATCATCAGATGCCGAGGAGTCCCAACTAGGCATGTGGACACCATTGGTCACAAATCCGACCGGGATTTCGTCATTAGGAAAGCGAGGGAACAGATCTTTAAATAAATGACGGCTCACTTCGCCATGCAACTTGCTAACGCCATTGACAAAACCGCTTCCTCGGATGGCCAAATAAGCCATGTTGAAATTTTCATTTGGTGCTGATTGGCCAAGAGAGAGCAGTCTTTCAGGTGTAATTCCCAGTTTGTCTTGTGCATATTTTCCCAGATATTTTGTAATCAGTTCGGGAGAAAATCGATCAAATCCGGCTGGGACCGCCGTGTGGGTTGTAAAGAGATTGCCTACGCGAGTAGCACTTAAGGCCACTTCGAAGGACTGTTTTGTTTTTTGCATGAAACAAAAGGCGCGCTCCAGCACCGCAAAGGCGGCATGCCCTTCGTTCAAATGGCAGATTTCGGGCTCTATGCCAAGGGCATGTAAAAGGCGCCATCCGCCGATGCCTAAAATCAGCTCCTGTTTTAAGCGAAGCTCCTGATCACCGCCGTAGAGCTCGCTGGTTATCCCTCTATGAGCTGGAAAATTGGCTACATCATTACTATCTAACAAATAGAGCATTGTTCTGCCTACTTGGGCCTCCCACGCGCGGACCCAAAGCGACCAGCCCGGCAAGTCAATTTTTAAGCGAAGCCACTCTCCATTTGGCAAGCGTTTGGGTTTAATGGGCAGTTGTCCAGGATCGTTATATGGGTAGAGCTCTTGTTGTTCTCCATTATTATTGATGAACTGCCTAAAATATCCCTGGCTGTAGAGTAGTCCGACCGCAATGACGGGAACTCCAAGATCTCCCGCTGATTTAAGCTGATCGCCGGCAACATTCCCAAGCCCTCCGGAATAGATGGGAAGAGCTTCGCTCAACATAAATTCCATACTGAAATAAGCAACACACTTGAGGCGCGATTCAGAATGATTTTTCTGAAACCAGGCCGGAGAATTTATCTCTTGCTCCCATGTTTTTATGAGATCGCTAACAAAGCTGCTAAACTTTTGATCCGCCAATATGCTTTTGAGTTTTTCTTTTGATGCAACCTGTAAAACAGCCCAGGGATTGTGTGTCAGCTCCCATAATTCCGGTTCTAGCTCACGCCATAGTGTATCCGCACTATGGTTCCAAGATGATCGTAGGTTTAGGGCGATGGATTCTAAGGAATCATATCCTTCTATGCTGCCTCTTTGGAGAATGTCTTCCGTGTTCATCTTATTTTAATCCTTTAATGGTCTGTCACTCTTCTCATTGTTTTTAATTTCGCGCTCTGCCTGCTCCCAATCCTGAACTGCATACCCGTCCACCTTCCCTCGGTTTTCATAGAGTTCATAGGCGCGCTTTGCGATCTGAGAAGTTAAATCAGATTCTAGAATTTCGCGCTCTGCCTGCTCCCAATCTTGAGCTGCATATCCATCCTGTTTCCCGCGTTTTTCATAGAGTTCATAGGCGCGTTTTGCGATCTTCTGGGTTAAATCAGAGGATGTTGTAGCCTTTGAGCTTAGCTCATCTTTTTCTGCATGCACATGGATGGAGCTTTGGCTGCAAGTCGTTTTTGCGCAGTTCTTTGGCATTTTGGCGAAGTGATCAGGGCATGGCTTAGGTTTAATGGGATCGAGAAATCGGTAGGCAAATAGCTTTAAGCGGTCGCTTAGCAGTGCCCATATCGCGGCATAGCCCCATACGAATCCGGCCCATTTCCAGCCAAGAGGAGGCATGAGAAATCCATAGACCGCGATGAAGGTTGCCAGGATTTGCGTGCCAATGACGGCCAGTAATAAAATACGTGCGGGAGGTATGGACCAGAAAGGGCCTCGCGTACGGGTAAGAAAAATTGTCATATGTCCGGCGACAGAAAGCATGAGATACATCATCGGTTGAAGATGCGCATGATCAAGGAGGAAAACGCGATCGCCAAGATAGAATAGCCCAAACGCAGCCACAGGCCCGATGACGCCAAGCACTGTGGCGATCCCTAGGACCACCTTCATATTCCAAGCTTCAGGTTGATTCTTGTAATGAACGTTGTCAAAAGCAATCGAGAGGATGGCGCCATCATTAAGAAGAGCTAGCATCACGATCATTACTGCCGTTAATGGATAAAAATTAAAGATGAGGATCGCTAAGGTCATGAATAACAGTACGCGCAGGGTCTCAGCAATGCGATAGATCGCGTAGCTGTTCATCCGCTGGAAAATTTTTCGACTTTCTTTGATTGCGTCAATAATCACCGACAGGCCGGGTGTCATCAGCACTATGGCTGCTGCAGCTCTCGCCGCGTCTGTTGCACCTGAAACGGCGATGCCGCAATCGGCTTTCTTTAGCGCAGGAGCATCATTCACCCCGTCGCCTGTCATGCCGACGATATGACCGCGTTTTTGCAGGACGTCTACAATATGGAATTTGTGTTCGGGGAAAACTTGGGCAAAACCGTCAGCCTTTTCGATGGATTCCGCAACGGCTATGCTTTCTTTTTGTTTTACATCGCCAAGTCCACCGGCATCGAAAATGGATGTTCCCATCCCCAATGTTTTAGCGGTTTCTTTGGCAATGGCCATTTGATCGCCTGTGACCATTTTGACCTGCACACCCATTTGGTGAGCAGTTGCAATGGTCGCTTTGGCATCTTCACGTGGTGGATCGAACAGGGGAAGCACGCCGAGGTACTGCCACTGGCCGTTTTCCTCGGCCCGTGCCACTCCCAGGGAACGGAATCCACGCGCTGCAAATGCGTTAACAGCTTTATCGAGCTCTAGCTTGATCTGTTCTGCATTTGCCACTAATTTTAAAATCACTTGCGGCGCGCCCTTTGTTACTTTAAACGTCTTTCCATCAGCTCCTTTGACTGTGGCCTCTGTGCGTTTATGCACTGGGTCAAATGGCTGGAAACGGATATTCTGATAACTTTTCAGCTCTTCCCTGTTTTTTACTCCGCCAAGCACTGCCAAATCTATTGTGTCGTTGTCTTCTTCTCGCGATGCTAGCGCCGCATTGAAAATGATTTGTTCGACTGGAATGTTATTTATACTATAGGGCTGTCCAAGTGTCAGTTTGTTTTGGGTCATGGTGCCTGTCTTATCTGCACAGAGGATGTCTACGCCTGCCAATTCTTCGATGGCTACTAACCGGCTCACAACAGCTTCTTTCCTTGCGAGGAGACGTGCGCCGATTGCCATTGTCACAGAAAGTACAGTCGGCAGCGCTACAGGAATCGCTGCTACTGTAAGCACCAGAGCAAATTGCAATGTTTTGAGAACAGGGTCGCCGCGGAGGATCGCAACGATAATAATCATTACCACAAGCGCAATGGCTAGAACGATGAGGTAATTTCCAATCTTTAGAACGGCCTTTTGAAAATGACTGATGGTATGCGCTTCCTGGACCAGTTCTGTTGTCTTGCCAAAATAGGTGCCGGCGCCTGTAGCGTAGACCATGGCATCGATCTCACCCTGGCGGATAATCGAGCCTGAAAACAGAGCGTCACCTGTTTTGCGATCGACAGGCAGCGATTCTCCTGTCAAAGCAGACTGATCTACTTCCACCGGATCGCCCTCTAGCAGTTTTGCATCTGCAGGTACAATGTCTCCAAGACGCACGCGGATGACATCGCCCGGCACGAGCTCGCGCGATGCTACGGTGATCCACTTTCCATCCCGTTTCACTTTAGCTTTGATTGCAAGTTTTGCTTTCAGGGCTGCAATGGCGTTGCCGGCTTGATATTCTTCCCAGAACCCAACTACGGCGTTTGCAATAAGTAAAACGAGAATGATGCAAAAATCTGGCCAATGCCGATCTATTGCAGAGAGGATCACAGCAGCTTCGATCATCCAGGGGATAGGGCCCCAAAAATAACTGAGGAATTTCAAGATTGCATTGGTTTTCTTTTCTGTAATCTCATTAGGTCCATAGTGTGTCAGCCGTTTCACAGCCTCGGATTGACTTAGGCCACCTAGCGACGATGCCAATTTTTTTTCCAATTCCGACATGGAAAGAGATTTTAGATCGTCTTTTGTATTGGTTTTGAATCCTAAAGGAGATTTTGATATTTCTTTTTGAGGTTCCATGAGGAGTTGTCCTACTTATTTTAATATATAAAACCTTTTGGCAGTAGCATGCTCAAGAGAATCAACGCTGCCAAAAGCAATATCCACAAAGTGATGGCTACGCGCTTAGCTTTTATTATGTGTCCTTTTTCCCAAAAGATCGCCGGGTGAATACCTTGTATCAGAAAGGTGATCATGCCGGCCAGGTTGATGCAAATCAAATTCACAAAAAACAGCAATAGGGCGCCTAAGGCTAGCTCTAATAGTCCGTTCCCTAAGAGCAACCCAAATACCACTAGTGGCGGCAATAAAGCGACAGCAACCATTACTCCGATCATCACTGCCGATACCCCGGTAGTAAATGCTAGGGCTCCAGCACAGCCTGACGCTAAAGCTACAGCAATATCACCTAAGCCCACGTGAGTACGAGAAATAATTGCCTCTAAATTAGGGTCCAGATGCATAAAAGCGCCAAAGATTACAGAAAGAACCAATGACACTGCAACTCCAGCGAGTGTTGTTAAGATAGCTCTTCGCAATAGTGACAAATCGCCCAAAGTTGCACCTAGCGCCAAAGCCATGTTTGGCCCCAGCAGCGGCGCAATCACCATGGCTCCAATGATGATTGCCGCACTGTCGCGGAGCAGTCCGACCGTCGCCACAATTGTCGACATAATCGCCATCGATAGATAGACCCGCGAACAGTGTGCGGCATCTTTGATATTTTCATATAATTCTTCTATAGAGATCCGCTCGGGTATTATGGCTTTTCTCAGTTTTCTTCCAGGAGCACTGCTCATCAGCGATTGATTTCTGGGCAATGTGGCCTGAACAGGGATCATTACAAGTCGATTATTATGCCAACCTGCATACTGTTGATCGAGTAAATCCAGTACGGCTTCACTTTGGTTAGACTCCAATAAAATCCGTACGAGTACTTTCCCATCAGGTAAGTGAATTTGCCGGTGTTCGACCATTTCACGCTCCTTGAGAAGCTCCCGGACTTTCTCTCCATCGGCCTCTGGCAATACCATTTCAATGAGTCTTAGAGCCATCGCGTCTTATTCTCCCCATTTCCAATTGCGAATTTCAGGCAAGTCCTGGCCATGTTTATTGATGTATAGTTTGTGTTCGATAAGTTTGTCATGCATCAACTGCTTTAGATAATCTCCCTTTGCGCCCAGTTGCGGGAGACGATCGATCACATCTTGCACCAAATGGAAACGATCGAGCTCGTTTTGCACCCTAATGTCAAAAGGTGTTGTGATCGTGCCTTCTTCTTTATAGCCTCTGACATGCAGATTCTGATTTGTTCGGCGATAGGTAAGCCTGTGGATCAGCCAAGGATATCCATGAAAGCCAAAGATGATGTGTTTATCTTTTGTGAAAATAGAATCGTAATCTTTGTCGCTTAAGCCATGAGGGTGCTCTGAAGCAGGTTGCAGCCTCATCAGATCGACGACATTGACCACGCGTATTTTCAGATCGGGCAAATGTTTTCGGAGGATGGAAACGGCGGCTAAGACCTCAAGTGTGGGCGTATCTCCGCAACAGGCCATTACGACATCCGGTTCAACACCCTGATCATTGCTGGCCCACTGCCAGATGCCAATTCCCTCTGTACAGTGAACGATTGCAGCATCCATTGTCAGCCATTGAGGCAGCGGATGTTTTCCGGCGACCACAACGTTCACATAGTGTCTGCTGCGCAAGCAGTGATCAAAAACGGACAAAAGGCAATTGCCATCAGGAGGAAGATAAATGCGCACAACATCGGATTTTTTGTTGACGACATGATCTAGAAAGCCGGGATCCTGGTGCGTGAACCCGTTGTGGTCTTGCTGCCAGACGTGGGAGGATAGAAGATAGTTAAGCGAGGCAATCTTTCTTCTCCATGGCAGCTCTGCTGTGACCTTTAGCCATTTGGCATGCTGGTTGAACATTGAATCAACAATGTGGATAAAAGCTTCATAGCAGTTAAACATTCCGTGTCTTCCCGTGCGTAGATACCCCTCTAACCAACCTTCGCACTGGTGCTCGCTAAGCATGGAATCTAGCACTCTACCGGCTGGTGCAAGGAATTCATCATTCTTAACTTCCCTAGCTTCCCATTGACGATTAGTTGTTTCAAAAACAGCTCCCAAAAGGTTTGAGAGCGTCTCATCAGGACCAAAGATCCGGAAGTTGCAGCCATCCTGGTTCATTTTGGTCACATCGCGAAGGAATTTGCCGAGTACAAGCGTGTCTTGTCCGTCCACAGCTCCCGGAAAGGGCACATTGACCGCGTGATCTCTGAAATCCGGCATTCGAAGGTCGCGCAGAAGCATGCCGCCATTTGCGTGGGGATTGGCGCCCATGCGTCTATCGCCCTTAGGAGCTAGTTCTTCCAATTCCGGCAAAAGTCTGCCATTTTTATCGAACAGCTCTTCGGGTTTGTAACTTCTCATCCAATTTTCAAGCTGCTTAACGTGTTCCGGATGTTCAGGATTAATAAGGATCGGCACCTGGTGCGATCGGAACGTACCTTCGACCGGCTTGCCATCGACCTCTTTAGGTCCTGTCCATCCTTTTGGCGATCTCAGAACGATCATTGGCCAACGAGGTCGAGTAGTGTCCTTGTTTTTGCGTGCGTTGGTTTGGATCCTCTGAATATCCTCCACGACTTTTTCCAACGCTTCGGCCATGAGCTGATGCATCTTCTCCGGATCGTCGCCCTCTACAAAGTGAGGCGTCCATCCACAGCCTTTAAAGAATTGCTCTAATTCTTCATGCTCGATACGGGACAAAACGGTGGGATTGCTGATCTTAAAGCCATTGAGGTGCAAGATCGGCAGCACAGCCCCATCATTGATGGGGTTTAGAAATTTGTTGGAGTGCCATGCGGTTGCAAGCGGCCCTGTTTCCGCCTCGCCATCGCCGACGATGCAGGCGACGATGAGATCTGGGTTGTCGAATGCAGCACCAAAAGCATGGCTCAGCGAATACCCCAATTCTCCGCCTTCGTGAATCGACCCCGGAGTTGTTGGCGCTACATGGCTTGAAATCCCCCCGGGAAAGGAGAATTGTTTGAACAGTTTTTTGAGGCCCTCTTCATCCTGGCTGATATTTGGATAAATCTCGGTGTAAGAGCCTTCCAGATAAGTGTTTCCCACTAAGGCCGGACCTCCGTGGCCAGGACCTGCGATGTAGAACATGTTCAGGTCGTATTTTTTAATGACACGGTTCAAATGGACATAGATGAAGTTCTGTCCCGGCGTTGTGCCCCAGTGTCCAACGACAAGTGGTTTGATATGCGCAAGTTCCAGGGGCTTCTTCAATAGAGGATTGTCATAAAGGTAGATTTGTCCCACTGATAAATAGTTGGCAGCTCGCCAGTAAGCATTCGTTTTATGAAGCAATTCCGGGGAAAGAGTTTTTGCATCCATAGATCCATTCTCCTTTTTAAATCAATTTACCAATTTCAAACTTGGGGGCAATCTCTGAACCTATCCAAGTAATATTTTTCTTCGATTTTCGGGTTCTTTTGAGCCGATTTTCGATCCAAATTCGGCTCAAAAGAACCCGAAAATCGACCGAAACTTTTTACTTGGATAGGTTCCTAAAAGATCATTAAATCGTCTTTAAGTACAATAAGCCGGTCATTCAGGGTCACGTACATCTCTGTGGGAATATCATTATCTACTTTAAGTCTCTCTTTGATCGCTTGGATGATTATCGCAATCTCTTTGATCGAAATCCGATGAGCAGCATCTTTGAAACTTAAAGAGAGTTTTTTCAGTTGTTGAAGAAGAGCTTCTAAATCAGCGATGTCGTTGGTGGTGGGAAAGCCAATTTTTTGCATACGCTCAATAATATCAATTGCCTGCCTGTGTACCTTAGGAGGGGAAGGTTTTGTCATGAAGTATTTTCCAGTTGATCTTTTATCCCATAATTCTTGATATAACAAATTAATGAATTTGTAGAAGCTTAATCAGTTTTAAATTTGCATCACGCAAAAAATATAGCGGGGATCTGCCTGAAACCTGCAACTTGAAAATGGAGCCCTAATGAAAATTTTTGTCCTAAACCGCGGCTCCAGTAGTATCAAATGCTATTTGTACGAATTTATAAATGCCCCTGAACATCCTATCAATCCGATGTGGGAAGCCCATCTGCAATGGAAAAACAGTTTCGAGCAGCCATTTCTTACAATAAAAAACGAGCAGGGGGCACTTCACTCAGAGGCAGTTAAGGAAAAAAGTGCAGGGCAGGCCTTAAAACATATGATGAATTTTCTTCTTCAGGGGAAATCTGCATCTGTCAGTTCTCTTGATGAAATCGATGTCATTGGACATCGTATCGTCCATGGCGGAAAATACTTTAGTAAAAGTGTTCGCATAACACCGCAGGTCAAAGAAAAAATTCGCCTTTTGTCTGAGCTAGCCCCTTTACATAATTTGCCGGAACTTGAGGGGATCGAGATTTTAGAACAACTTTTTAAAGACACGCCGCAAGTTGCTGTTTTCGACACGGCTTTTCATCATACTTTGCCAAAAGCTGCTCAGATCTACCCCGGGCCATATGGTTGGTACGAAGAGGGAATCCAACGTTATGGCTTTCATGGGATCAGTTTCCAATACTGCTCAAGACGAGGCGCCCATATTCTTAATAAAGACTTAAGTGCTTTAAAGATGGTGATCTGTCATTTGGGCTCAGGAGCATCCTTATGCGCAGTTAATGGAGGAAAAAGTATTGATACGACAATGGGATTTACTCCTCTTGAGGGATTGATGATGGACACGCGCTCAGGATCTATTGATCCTGGAATCCTCCTTCATTTAATGGAGAAAAAAAAGAAGACTGTGAAAGACCTTACCCATGAGCTTTACAACGCGTCGGGACTACTTGGCATTTCGGGGATTTCAAGTGATATGAGGGACATCATCGAAAAGAGCCTGGAGGGTAATGATCGAGCTGCACTTGCATTTGAGGTTTATCTCCACCGTTTGAGTGCATTGATCGGGTCTATGCTTGCTTCACTTGAAGGGATGGACGTTCTTGTTTTTACAGCCGGTATCGGGGAAAATGCCTCTTTGCTCCGGAAGCGGATTTGCAATGTCTTTTCATTTCTTGGTCTGAGGCTCGATCAAGGACAAAATGAACGCGCCATTCAAGAAGATCGCATTCTTTCGACTCCTGATTCAGCAGTTTCAGTTCTTTTGATCCATACACAAGAAGCACTCGAGATTGCTCTAGAATGTTGGAAAAACACATGAGCGACAATTTTCCTTTTAAATTACCGTCAGATGCTCATTCCCTACCAATAAATGAGGTTTTTCAGACCTTGCAAACGGATGCGAAGGGAATTACCTCTGAAGAGGCAATAAAAAGGCTGAAATTTTTCGGAGAAAATCGACTTGAGGAAGAAAAGTCCAGTTTGACGAGGATTTTTTTCCGTCAGTTTAACAATATGCTTATTTATGTCCTTCTTGCTGCATCATTAATTAGTATCCTTTTGCAAGAATGGGCCGATTGTATTGTTATTTTTAGTGTTATCATGTTGAACAGTTTACTTGGGTTCTGGCAAGAGGCCAAGGCCGAACGCTCGATCCGGGCATTAAAAAAACTGACAGAGAGCAAAGTTCGAGTTAGCAGAAATGGTCAAATCCAGTTTCTTCCTTCTTCGGAAATAGTTCCCGGCGATTGCGTTTTCTTAAAAGAAGGGGAAATCGTGACCGCGGATATTCGTTTATTTGAAGAAACATCGTTGCTTGTCGACGAATCTTCAATGACGGGAGAATCGATGCCGGTCGATAAAGATAGTTCAAAGGTCCTTCCGGTAAATACTCAAATTTATGATTTGGAAAACATGGCCTTGGCAGGCACTTCCATTATCCGGGGAGAGGGCAAAGGAATCGTGGTCCACACCGGGGCTGCAACCTATTTTGGAAAAATTGCTGAAAGGGCTAAGGAATCAGCTCCAGAAACACAGCTGACAAAAGCATTGAAGTATTTTGCGAAGATGATGGTGATTGGATTTTGCATCCTCCTCGCTTGTTTATTTATTGTCGGTTTTTTTCAGGGCAGGCCACTTGTAGAGCTTGCCTATATCCTCGTCGCATGCCTTGTTTCAGCAGTTCCTGAGGGCCTCCCTCTTGTGATTACACTGGTCATTGTGATTGGAGCTATCGCCCTTAGCAAAAGAAAAACTTACGTTCGCGTTCTTTCCTCAGTTGAAACGTTAGGAAGCGCTACTGTGATTGCTTGCGATAAGACGGGAACGATCACCGAAGGAAAACTCATTGTCAGGCAGTGGTTTACGAAGGATTTAAGCAGACTTCAACTGATAGGGGCCCTATGCAACGACACGCATCAAGGATCTGGAGACCCTATCGATCTGGCCTTATGGAACTGGATTGAAAATGCAGAAAATCTCAAAGCGCAATATCCCCGAAAGTGGTCCTATCCATTTGATTCTAAAGTAATGATGATGGCGGTTGTCCATGAGATTGACAATCAAAGGACCTTGCTTGTCAAAGGTGCTTATGAATCCCTTAAGAAATTAAGCCCGCACGATGAAGAAATGGATAACGCTTGTCATGAACTTCTTAAGAAGGGATTCCGAGTTCTTGCGTTTGGTCAAGGAAAGTGGCATGGGAATGATGATGTTTTCTCCTGGAGACTACAAATTATCGGGCTTGTCGCATTTTTAGATCCTCCAAAAGATGGAGTCAAAGAGGCTATTGAAAACGCAAAGCTGGCGCATATTAAAGTCATTATGCTGACGGGCGATCATTTTATGACGGCGCGCTGCGTTGCCCATGAAGTCGGGATCTGGAATGAAGGAGACCAAATCATCACAGGCCCGGAAATCGAGGAAATGAGTGATGAACAGCTCACGCACTCCTTAAATAAAACGACGATCCTCGCCAGAATTCTTCCCGAGCATAAGTACCGCGTTGTAAAGGTACTGCAAGAAAAGGGAGAAGTGGTCGCAGTAACCGGAGATGGAGTCAATGACGTTCCAGCTCTTAAAGTTGCGGATTTGGGGATTGCAATGGGAAGCGGCAGCGAAGCTGCAAAGTCCGTCTCTGAAATGATCATTACGGATAGTAACTTTAAAGTGATCATTGAAGCGATTAAAAGAGGAAGGGTGATCACGGATAACATTCGAAAAGTCATCTATTATCTTTTGTCCACATCTCTGCAGGAAATTATTCTTATCTCCCTTTCCATCTTTACTTTTTTACCCTTGCCGCTTACAGCCATTCAAATCCTTTGGATTAATCTTGTAACAGACGGAGTTCAAGATCAGTTCTTCGCATTTATAAAAGAAGAAGGAAATGTGATGAAGCAGCGCCCAAAAAATCCGTCCAAAAAGTTTATCGATAGTATCCAAATAATGAGGGTGTTAATTTTTGGTATAGCGATTGGAGTTTTGATGTACCTTCTATTTGTCCTGCTACGTGAAAGATATTCCTTTGAGCTCGCATCTACCATCGTTTTCACATCCACAGTAATGGCCCAATGGGCCAACGGGATTCAGTCCCAAAAAGAAAACGAACCCTTTTTTAAGAATATTTACAGGAGTTTTTCTATTAACCCTCTTATTTTCTCAGGTGTAGCTGCAGGGATTGTTTTGCAATTATGCGTTATTTACCTTTTTCCAATTCAGTTTAAAATAACACCGCTGAATATGTTTCATTGGATATTTCCCATTGGCTCTTTTTTTGTTGCCTTTACAATTATTGAAATACGCAAGTGGGCTGAATATTGGTGGCAGCGCTAGATTTACAATCAAATGGGATTGAAAATGGACTCTTACACTATTAGTTCTGAAGATGCAAAAACAATTGAATTAGATTCATTGATCAACCGATTGAGATCTTCAAAAAACGGGCTTAGCGCCTCGGATGCTATGAGCCGTCTTCAAGAATGCGGACCCAATGTCATCGAGGAAATGAAGAGATCCATTTTTCTCAAATTTTTTCATTATTTCTGGGGCCCAATTCCTTGGATGATCGAGATCGCTGGCATCTTGTCCTTGATAGTCCGCCATCAAACCGATTTTTTTATCATTTTTACGTTGCTCCTGGTCAATGGATTTGTGGGTTTTTGGGAGGAGTATCAGGCGGGCAGCGCCGTGCTGGCGCTCAAGAAGAAGCTGGCCCATAAATGTCTGGTTAAACGAGATGGCATCTGGCAGGAAATGGACGCCTCGCAGCTTGTCCCGGGGGATGCCATTCTCCTAAGGCCGGGAAATATTGTTCCGGCTGATGCTAAACTCGTAGAAGGCGATTATCTCACTGTGGACCAATCGACTTTGACGGGAGAATCTCTCCCGGTGAACAAAAAAACAAATGATCTGGCCTTTTCAGGATCTGTTGCAGTTCAAGGTGAAATGACGGCTTTGGTGATAGCAACGGGACAAAATACCTTTTTTGGAAAAACGACCAAACTTGTGGAAAAGGCAAAACCTGTTTCCCATTTTCAAAAGGCGGTCCTCCAAATTGGGGACTACCTCATTTATTTGAGTTTGGGACTAGCTTGTCTCCTGGTCATCGTCCAACTCTCCAGAGGGGCATCGTTTTTGGAACTTGTTCAATTCGTCCTGATCCTCATCATCGCTTCCATCCCGGTTGCAATGCCGGCTGTCCTTTCCGTCACAATGGCCCTTGGCGCTCTTAAACTCTCCAAGATGAAGGCTATTGTAACAAAATTAGAGTCCATTGAAGAGATCGCAGGGATCGATGTTCTTTGCTGTGATAAGACAGGAACCTTGACTCAGAACCAGATGATACTGGGAGAACCCTTTGTCTTTAATAACATTGATCCGCAAACGCCGATTCTTTACGGGGCTTTGGCATCAGAGGAAGAAGAGGCGGGCCCGATCGATCTTGCCATCGTTAAGGGGCTAAAAAACCCGGGAGATCTTAAGTCTTATACCCAAAAGAAGTTTGTCCCTTTTGATCCGGTGAGAAAGAGGGCAGATGCAGAAATTTGCGATGCGAAAGGGAATGTTTTTTACGTCACAAAGGGAGCTCCTCAAGTGATTATAGCTCTTTGCCATTTGGATGCACCCTTTAAAGCCCAAGTAAATGAAGCGGTGAATCGATTGGCTGTAAAAGGACATCGCACTTTGGGAGTTGCCCGTTCTGAAGACGGAGAAAAATGGGAGTTTCTAGGGCTGCTTCCCTTTTTTGACCCTCTACGGAAAGATTCCGTAGAAACAATTAGACATGCTCAAGAACATGGAATTAAAATTAAGATGTTGACAGGCGATAATATCGCTATCGCCAAAGAGATCGCAAATCAGCTGCACATTGGAGAGAATATTGGCGTCGCTGAAGAATTGATCGCTAAGAAGGGGGATTTAGACTCAAATCAAATTGCAGAAGAAATTGAAAAATGCGATGGATTTGCTCAAATTTTCCCAGAGCATAAATATGAGATTGTGAAAGCTCTTCAAAAAGGCAAGCACATCGTAGGAATGACAGGGGACGGAGTCAATGATTCTCCGGCTTTAAAGCAAGCGGATGTAGGCATTGCCGTAAGCGGAGCTACAGACGCTGCTAGAGCAGCATCCTCTTTGGTCTTACTTGCTCCAGGATTATCTATCATTATCAAAGCCATTAAAGAGGCCAGATGCATCTTTGAAAGAATGAACAGCTATTCCATCTACCGCATTACAGAGACGATCCGCATCATGCTCTTTATGGTCGCCTCCATTCTCGTCTTCAATTTTTATCCGGTCACAGCCATCATGATCATTTTGCTCACGCTGCTCAACGACGTTCCCATCCTGGCCATTGCTTTTGATCACACTTCAGTGGAACCAAAGCCCGTCCAGTGGCAAATGAAAAGGGTCCTTACAATTGCAACAGCCTTGGGCTGTGTCGGTATCATCTCTTCATTTATTGTTTTATTTATCGCTAAAGATGTTCTTCATTTAAGCTTGGCGCAGATGCAATCCATCATTTTTCTCAAGCTATCAGTAGCCGGTCATCAAACTCTTTTTATCGCTCGCACGCGCAATGCTTTTTTCTCCAAACCTTATCCGGCCCCAATTTTACTTGTTTCCATTCTCTCAACGCAGCTCATCGCCGCTCTTTTTGTTGGATTTGGTATATTTGTAACCGCAATTCCCTGGAGTTATATTGGACTCATTTGGGCTTATACCCTCGTTTGGATGTTCATTGCAGACATGGTCAAAGTGCTTTTGTACCGTCATTTAGATTTTACGAGCACGCATCATCAAAAGTTTCTCAAGACTATTAAAGAGTCATTTCATTCGTAACTCTCTGCAAGTTTGATGCAGTTTAAGGCCGATTTTAGTATCACGTAATGAGCGAAAAATATTAAATTGATTTTCACAAATGTCAAGGTTTTGCCTTGATGCTTTTGTTCGGATGAATAAAGCTTGGTAGGAGTTCGCGTGGAAGATCGTGGTATTTCAAAGTGGTGGCGTTATTCGGTTCTAATCACCATCCTCATTGGCTTTTCTGTGTTGGGTTTCGTCACGAAGCTCACTTACGATAATGCGCCGCCGATTCCGTTGAAAGTGACTGATAGCAACGGAACTGTAATCTTCGAAAAGAAGAATATTCAGGATGGACAGAGCCTCTTTTTCAGGTACAACCTGATGGAACATGGAACCCTCTGGGGACATGGAGCTTATCTCGGTCCTGACTACAGCGCCGAATATCTACATCAGGAGGCAGAATTTATTCGCGATCTTCTTGCGAAAAAATATTATGGTCAATCTTTTGAAAGCATCTCTTCTTTAGACCAAGGTGCAGTTTTAGACGCAGTCTCGAAGATGATCAAACTTAACCTCTATGACGCTGCAACCGGAATCCTTGTTTATACGGATGAACAGCGAGAAGTCTATAAAGAGGCTCTGCGGTATTGGGACCGCTATTTCCGCCAGGGAGAAGCTCCGGGTCTTCCCCTCAATTATATCTCCGCCCCAAGTGAGATCGCTGATCTTACGGCGTTCTTTTCATGGGCCGCCTGGGCTGCAGGAGCTCTCCGTCCAGGAGATCTCCACAACACATATACGAATAACTTCCCCTATGATCCGCTCGCAGGCAACCTTCCAAGCCCAGATGCTTTTTTCTGGAGTGCAATGAGCTTGATTATTCTTTTAGGAGGCATCGGTCTGCTCCTTTTCCTCTTCGGAAAATTCGATTTTCTCGGTTGGCAGGCAGAAAGATCCTCGGGCCATTCACACGTTACTCATTTTGTGCAAAAACCTCTCACAGAAAGCCAAAAGGCCATAGGAAAGTATTTTGTTGCAGTAGGATTTCTTTTTATTCTTCAATCCCTTATCGGAGGCGGTTTGGCTCATTATCGAGTCGATTCGTCATTCTACGGCTTTGCGATCGCGAAATATTTTCCCTACAATTTGATGCGGACATGGCATCTTCAGTTAGCAATTTTTTGGATTGCGACCGCTTGGATCGCTGGAGGGCTTTTTATCGCACCGATCTTGACGGAAAAGGAGCCAAAATGGCAGAAACTCGGAGTGAATCTTCTTTTCGTAGCGTTCCTCGTCGTTATCCTGGGAAGCTTGACGGGAGAATTTTTCTCGGCGCACGGTTGGATGCCCGATCTCTGGTTCTGGTTCGGAAATCAAGGCTCCGAATACCTCGATCTAGGTAGATTTTGGCAGTATTTGTTGATCCTCGGATTTCTTTTTTGGATCTTCCTTCTTTTCCGGTCCCTTGATCCGATCCGGACCAAGTCCAAAAGCCGCGAACTCATCATACTTTTCTTCATCGCAGCAGCTGCCATCCCTCTTTTCTATATTCCGGCCGTTTTTTACGATCATTTGACTAATTACAGCATCATCGATAACTGGCGCTTCTGGATCATTCATCTTTGGGTCGAGGGATTTTTCGAAGTGTTTGCCACTGTTCTTGTCGCAGTCATTTTCACCAGGATGGGACTCGTCCGTCCGAAGGTCGCCCTCCGCGTTATATACCTCGATGCACTTCTCTATTTGGGCGCAGGCGTCGTAGGAACGGGCCACCATTGGTACTTCACAGGGCAGACGACAGTTAATATGGCCCTTTCGGCCTGTTTTTCAGCAGGCGAGGTGATCCCACTGACACTCCTCACACTTGACGCGTGGGACTTTGTTAAAGCATCAAATACCACCTGCGCTGAGTGTGGAGCAGCTCTCGTGGGCCGCCAGCGATGGACGATCTACTACCTCATCGCCGTCGGCGTCTGGAACTTCATCGGAGCAGGAATCTTTGGATTCTTAATCAACCTCCCCATTATATCTTATTTTGAAATTGGCACCAATCTTACTCCCAATCACGGACATGCAGCAATGTTCGGAGTCTTTGGCATGCTTGCGCTCGGAGTAACGATGTTCTGTGTTAGAACGCAGCCCGATGATGCCTCGTGGCATAAGGTGAAAAGACTCGTCAAAATTGGTTTCTGGGGACTGAATGGAGGGATGGCCTTCATGATCCTTTCGGATTTATTTCCTGCCGGCATCTTGCAGCTTTGGGATTCGATGACCCACGGTTATTGGCATGCGAGACGTCTTAGTTTTATTATGAGCGGAATGTTTCATACTCTTGAGTGGGTTCGAATGATCGGCGATTTGATATTCATCATTATCGGCGTTTTCCCGACAGCTACGGCGATAGCCCTCACCTTCTGGCATGAGAGAAAGCGAAAACACACTGTCAAATCGACACCAGTTCCACCCTCTTCGTAATTAACTGTATGAAGCCACAGCTCTTTAGGTAGATCGATATACCAACACCCCATTCTTTATTCTTGATAATGCTCGAGCTCATAAGAACAACAAATTAGAGGAATATTTAAAGAGTTCGAGGATTCGGTTGCATTACCTTCCTCCATATTCGCCGAATTTAAATCCCATAGAGCGTTTTGGAAAGTGTTTAGAGAAACCACACTTTATAACCGATTCTTCCCGACATGTTTGGAGTTTTTCGATGCTGTCCGAAGATTCTTTGCTGATATAGTCGATTAAATTTGAAATGATAAATTTTGACCTGCGTCAAAGCTCTCGGGATTGAATGATCGTAACTGACCTCATATTTCTAATATTGGGTCAGTTACGATCATTCAATCCCGAGGCTTTCACGCGGTGAAAATTATCATTTCAAACTTAATCGACTATAAAGTTCACAAAATGAAGAGGCTGCTGACTCAACGAATTTCTAAGAACTTTCAGATTATATACCCAAACAACTTCAAAACTTGGTTTCTAGGCGCGTCAAAGTCCCGGGGTTCGACGATCGCAAAGCTAGCTGTATTACCAATACAGCGCGCTTTGCGATCGATCGAACCGCGGGAACTTTCACGTCGCCTAGAAACCAAGTTTTGAAGTTGTTTGGGTATAAAGTTGAATCCTATTTATTCAGTTTAAAAAGGCTCTTGGGTAGGATTCAACTGGAAGTACTATATACCGAAAATGCTTCACTTTATTGTTTCGACAGTCTTTTATGGTTCTCCCTGCTGATTCTCAATCTCGTCTTTTTTTACATTGCCGGGTAGCTTTTGATCCAATCCCATAGTCAACGCTGTCATCCCCGCAAGACCTCCCAGCTGCATCGTCTCGATGGCAGAACTTGGGACAAGGACAATAGTAGAATTCTCTTTTAGTCCCTCATAAAGCATGTTCATCGCCCTTAAATGCAATGCAACGGGATTATTGGTATAGGTCTTAGCTGCTTCGCCGAATTTCTCAGCAATCTGCCGCTCCGAATCTCCCAGAATGACCCGAGCTTGACGCTCTCTTTCCGCCTGAGCCTGCATGGACATTGCATCTTCCAAACCAGATGGGATCAGGACATCTTTGACCTCGACTGAAATCACTTTGATTCCCCAGGGCTCGGTCCGCTCATCGATGATTATTTGCAGTTCATTGCTAATTTTATTGCGTCCTTCAAGCATTTCAGAAAGCATCGTCTTACCAATCACATCGCGCAAAGCAGTTTGAGATGCCCACCCAATGGCGCTTTCATAATCGGCGACTTCCAGTGCAGCCTTTTTAGGATCGATCACTTTCCAAAAGAGCACAGCATCGACGTCGACGGGCACAGTATCTTTGGTCAAAGTCTTTTCTGCTTTGAACGCAGTCGCGATGACACGGATGTCGATCCAGAAAGGAATGGTATCGATAATCGGAATGATAAAAAATAATCCCGGTCCTTTTAAGGAATGGAAATGGCCCAATCGCAAAACGATGGCCCTGTCCCACTGATTCGCAATTTTAATTGCAGCCAGAACGAGGCAGGCGATGAAAATAGTTAGAATGCAAACAGCATAGCTTTCATAGGGCCTGGAAGCCATCTGCAGAATATAGGCCAGTATCGCACCGATAAATAGAATTGCGAAAAATATTAATGAAGAAAATAGGTTTTTGTTTTTCATGTTAATTCCCTTTTTCCAATTCTAATTTCAATGAAATTTGTTTAAGAAGATCTTGGGTCGTTAAGATGCCCACAAGCTGCTTTCCTTCGACAACGAGGAGTGTTGGCAACTCAATCTGTTGCATGAGCTCAAGAGCTTCTAACGCGCTTGCATTCGGGGAAATGGTCTGAAACTTAGCGATCGGGACCATAGCTTTTTTTACGGACGTTTTTTCCCAATCTTCCGGAGCTAGAGATTTCACTTCCAATAAGCTGATATACCCCACAAGATTTTCTTTTTCGGTAACCGGATAGAGATGATGATGTGAATGATATACATATTTTTCGACAAGCTCTTTGACGGTAATATCGGGGGATACGCTAATAGGAGATTTTTTCATGAATTTTTGAACTTTTTTATGCTGCAGCAAATCGCTTACATAAAATTGAGTTTGTGAAGAAGAGGCTGCATGTTGCAAAAACAAACCTAAAATTGCTGACCATATACCAGCCATGAAATTTCCTGTAATAAACGAGAAGATTCCAAAGAAAACGAGAATGAGGCCAAAGCCCCATCCAAATCGGGCGGCGATTTTGGTTGCCCACTCAAGATTGCCTTTCAATCCCCATAAAATGGCTCGAAAGACCCGCCCTCCATCAAGAGGAAATGCCGGAATCAAATTGAAGCCAACAATTAACGCATTGATTAGAGCCAAGTAACTCGTTACTCCTCTTACAGGCACAGGCCATCCCAACTGATCGCCCAGTTGAGTTAAATAATACATAACAAAAACAATAATAAAGCTAACAGCAGGCCCAGCTATTGCCATTAGAAACTCTACCTTGGGACTCTGAGGCTCTTTTTTTATTTCGGCAACTCCTCCAAAGATAAATAGAGTTATTTGTGAAATTGGCAACTTATAATGCTTTGCCACCATGGCATGTCCTAATTCATGAAGAACAATGCAAGCGAAAAGACCTAACATGCCTGCAATACCCATAAGCCAATAGGTGCCGTGAGCGAGATTGGGATATTTAAAAGGAAAGAAACCCGCCGCAAGCGTCCAGGAAAGGAGAAGGGCGATAAAAAGCCAACTGATATCGATCCCGATCTTGATTCCGGCGAATTTGAGAAAGTTAAAACGTTTGCCAAACATAGTTTGTTCTCTAATAAATAATAATATAAGTCTTTATCGTGTTTTGAAAAAGTTAAAAACGATACCTTATAATTATTTAAATGGAGTAAAGGTCGAAGAAAGTCCAGTTATTTTTTTCTCTTACAGGTTTATACTCAAAAAACCTTGAAAGTTGGCCTCCAGGCGGGATTGAAAGCCAACGAAAATCGATTCCATGAGAGCAGGTCATGGAGTAAGAACACTGCCATGCGCTCTGGGAATCGATTTTGCTTTATTTCGCTAACGCTCTTTGTTATCGCCCAGTGGGGTAGCAGCTGGAGAACAGCCTTCCAATCACTTGCCCTACTGCAATCCCGCCATCATTTGGCGGAATATCGCGATGAATATAAGGTTTAAAACCCTCTGCCAGCAGAAGAGACACAGCTCTTTCTACGAGAAGTTTATTTTGCATCACGCCGCCGGTTAACAAGACAGATTTCTGATCAGCAATTTTCGCAAGTTTTAAAATAGCCTGCGCTAAAGTCTCATGAAATGCCATTGCGATATCAGAGATCGGAATACCTCTTTTTTTATCTTCAAAGATCTGCTCGATCATGGGGCGCCAGTCCAATAAGACTGGGCCTTTGTCTTTACGGAGAGCTATTTCATAGCTCATCTTGCGGCTGGATGCCAGATGTGCCTCTTTTTCGAGCAATAAGGCTGCCTGTCCTTCAAAATCACTGACCAAACAAAGGCCAAGCAATGCGCTGATGGCATCGAAGAGCCTTCCTATACTGCTGCAGATTGGAGCGTTTATCTTTTTCTGAAGAGCAATAGAAATTAGGGCAAGTTCTTCTTTGGTAAATGTCTCTTTCAGCCATGCGTCATGGTGGGAGGGGATTTGACCGCCTGTCATTGCAAATAAAAGTCCCAGCATCGAGCGTCTGGGCTCTTTGACACCCTTTTCTCCGCCTGGAAGTGGAAAAGGGTAAAGGCTTGCCACTCTTTGCATGCCATTTTCCTCAGCGAGGAATGCTTCTCCTCCCCAAATGGTTGCATCATCGCCCCATCCCGTACCATCCCAGGCTATGGCGAAGAATGGGGGAGAGAGTTGATTGTCTGCCATCGCTGCCCATACATGTGCTCTATGGTGTTGCACCTTTGTTGAGGGTGTGCCCCTTTTCTCTAGATCCAGGCTGCTATAATAGCCTGGATGCAGATCCCCAACGTTTTCAGATTGCTGAAATCCAAGGAGCTCTTTCCATCGATTAATTTCTTTGTCATACACTTTGCAGTTATTGGCAGAGTCGAGATCTCCGATGTGCTGACTCATATAGATCTGGCCTTGCTGCAAAAATGCGAAGCTGTTTTTCATTTGAGAGCCCGCTGCAAATAGGCTTTTTATGGATTTGTTTTCTAAGGATTTTGGCATGGGGATGGCGTGGGGGATGTAGCCCCTTGCTTTTCTTAAGACCATGGGCTGCTCTGCGATGATATGGACAATGGAATCATCCAGCCGGTTGTGGATCTTGCGGTTGTGGATTAAAAATACATCTGCGATAGGGGAGAGGGCCTCAAAAGCTTCCTTTTCCGTGATGCATAGTGGCCCTCCGGACATATTTCCGCTTGTTGCAATGAGGGGACCTTTGAAACGGCGAAGAAGCATATGCTGCAAAGCGTTATGGGGGAGCATGATTCCATAATAGGGACTCTGATGAGCTACAGAAAAGGCGACCAGGGAGTTGTGCGCCTTTTTTTTATAAGGACAATAGGAGCGGCAGCAGATGTGAGAAGACTTTTTTCCGTGGGGCCCAAATGGGAAACGGCTTCTACTTTTTCGAGATCTGCTAACAACATGGCAAACGGTTTACTTGGGCGTCTTTTTTTTAATCTGAGCTTTTGCACTGCCATTTCGTTGGAGGCATCGACCAGGAGTAGGTAGCCTCCCGTATTTTTCATGGCGACAATCTTCCCTTGGCTCAAATGCCAAGCAGCCGCATCTAAGGCATCTTCCTTATTTGCGATTAAATTTCCTTTCCCATCTACGAGCTGAAGTTGCGGGCCGCAATCTGAGCAACAATTTGTCTGCGAATAAAAACGGCGGTCTTTTGGATTTGCGTATTCCCTCTTGCACTCCTCGCACATGCAAAACTCTGTCATCGTCGTGTTATCGCGATCAAAGGGCATTCTTAAAAATAAGGTAAAGCGCGGTCCGCATGAGGTACAATGCAAGAAGGGATACTGGTATCTGCGGTTTTTTGGATCGAATAACTCTTGCAGGCACTCTTTGCACATCGCAGTGTCTGGCAGCAGGGAAAGGACTTTATCCGAAACAGATTTACTTGGAAGTATTTCGAAAGCGCTGAAGTGACAGGGGGGTGCAGAACTAGAGGAGATATTTGCAATTGTTGCGCGTCCTGGCTTTTGATGGATAATGTCCTGCTGAAATTTTGCGACCGCATCTTTGGAGCCTTGTACGTCGATTTTAACGCCCGAACAGGTGTTGCTGATGTGCCCTAGAAGATTGTGAACATGTGCCAGACGATAAATAAATGGACGAAATCCAACCCCTTGCACACAGCCGCTAATGGTGATGAGACGTCTTGTCAGCGAGAGGTCATGCGACATCGATGCTCTTAAGCAAGACAGCTTGCGCATTCGGGTCACTAGTGTCACTTGCCTCTTCAGCATCGATTGTGGCATTTTCTGCAATAGTTCCCTTGGCAGCGATCTCAAAATGCTCTTTAAAGTGATCAACAGACATGTTGGAAAGAGCCCCGAGCTTGACGGATACTTTTGTCACTTTGCTCGCATGCTCTTTTTCTGCTAAAGAGATGATCTTTTGCATCAAATTGTTCATCAGGCTGTGTTCATGCATGAGTGAATATCTCCTTCGTTTAATACAGCTTCTGCTACCGAGTCGATACATTTTGCGACAGGTCCGGAGAGCTCATTGCTGATGTGATAGGCGCCGCCATTGATCGCATAGACGATGAGCTTCTTTGGGAGTTGGTCCAAATTCCTTGCCAGGGAAATGGCTTGAGCAGCTCCGAATCCATGTGTCGATGTCTGAACAGTTTCTTCAGGAATCGGATCCTTCAGCACATCGATGCGCTGCCATGACCCTATGGGCGCATCCCAACTGCCGGCATCGACCAAATACACGCTTTTAAAATGTACAAAGAAGTCGATCAGTTCAGCAACATCTCCTTGTTGTTTGACGAGTTTGATTGCAGAACCTATTTTTGCCGCAAGCTTATCGATGACCGCCCATCCTGCGGCATCATCGCCTCTATAAGGATTTCCAATCCCCACAATGATGATCTCAGCCATTGATGCGCTCCAACTTTAGGAAATGCGTTGAGCAGGAGATGCAGGGGTCGTAGTTTCGTATAGCCTGCTCGCATTTCCATATCAGTTCCTCGTCCGGAGTGGACATGTTCTGGCTTACAAAATCACGGAGGTCTTCTTCAATGGTCTTTTGATTTTGGGAAGTGGGAGCAACGATTTTTGCGCTTTCGATCAGCCCCTTTTCGCTGAGGACATAGCGATGGTATAGCAACCCCCTCGGGGCCTCCGTAGCTCCAAAACCTGTTGCAGCTCTTTTTTCCACTTCCACGAAAGCGGGCATGTGTTCCCAATCGTAGGCTGCAATGATCCTCAACGCTTCATCGCATGCATAGAGGATTTCAAGAGCCCTGATCACAATACTTCTAAAGGGATTGCGGCACACGGGCTCGAACCCTATTTCCCGGATTGTTTCCTGGACGATCTTAGAAAGATTCTTATGGTTTAGATTGTACCTGGCCATAGGGCCCACTAAATAAGATCCCTTATTCTTAATGTTCGACTGCAGGGCGTTGCTATAGGGAACTTGATGCTCTTCAAAATGCTCGTCATACTCCTCCACTCCGATGTTGAGATTGGAAGAGGAGATGATATTCCCCGTAGCCATTGCATATTCATCCGGATGCGACAGAGCGACGCTTTCATAGGACCTTTCAAGGGAGGGAAAATTGAAGTTGCTTACCCATTTTACCGTCGTTAACGCATCGTCGCGAGCCTGTTTTAGAGACTCCTCAAGTTTTAAAAACTGAGCCTTTGAGGGGAGTCTATAAAAGCCGCCTATTTTCACGTTAATGGGATGGACCTCCCTTCCGCCGAGCAAACTGATGATCTCATTGCCGGCCTTTTTTATGCGCAATCCTCTTTTGACAGCGTCTTGATAGTCCTTAGACATTGCAATCGCATCCGGATAGCCCAGGAAATCGGGCGCATGAAGCATGTAAACATGCAACGTATGGCTTTCTATCCACTCACCGCAATAGATAAGTCTTCGCAGCTGACGTATATATTCAGGAATGCAAGCGCCGAGTGCATTTTCTATGGCGTTTGCCGAACTCATTTGATAGGCGACAGGACAAATGCCGCAGATGCGCGCTGTGATGTCAGGAGCTTCCCACATCTCCCTGCCCTTTAGGAGCGCTTCAAAAAAGCGCGGAGGCTCAAATATCTTAAGCTTCACATCTTCCACCTGATTATCTTTAGTCTTGATGTAAAGGGCTCCTTCTCCTTCGACCCTCGCCAGATAATCGACATTCAGGGTACGGGACTTCATTCCCGCCTTCACGTTCAGTTTTTTAATATCATCATCACTGCTCATAGTGCTCACTTGCCTTTTTAAATTCTTCAGCTGCGCAGTTGAAGTTGCGTAAAAGATGCTTGATCGATTGAGCCTCTGTATTTAACTCCTTTTCCCACCATCTTGTGAGTGCAAGAGGGTTTGCGGTCTCTTTTGGTCCATAACACCCATAGCATCCACGTCTATATGTCGGACATATAGCCCCGCAACCGGCATGCGTTACCGGCCCAAGACAAGGAATCCCATAGGCGACTGTCACGCAAACATTTCCCTTCTTTTTACATTCCGTACATACGCTGCTGCTTGAGACAGCCGGTCTTTTTCCACGGATAAAGCTCGTCAGCACTTCAAGAAGTTGATATTTGTTGATGGGACAGCCGTGCAATTCGTAATCCACGGTGACATGATGGGAGATCGGCGTTGATGTGGCAAGACTGCTTATATAGTCAGGACGCGCGTAGACAAGCTGCATATAGTCATCGAGCTTGGAATAGTTGCGCAGCGCTTGAATTCCTCCGGCTGTTGCACAAGCCCCTATCGTAATGAGCACCTTGGACTGCTTGCGCACCTCTTGAATGCGCTCTTTATCTTTTTCTGTTGAGATCGACCCCTCTACAAGAGAAATGTCATAAGGGCCTTCGATGAACGCTTTGGAGGCTTCTGCAAAGTTGCTGATTTGCAAGATTTCGGCGACAGAGAGAAGCTCATCTTCGCAGTCAAGAAGCGACAACTGGCATCCATCGCAAGAGGCAAACTTCCAAACGGCAAGCTTGGGGAGAGGGGGTCTTACTATCGCTAGTTTGTTCATCAGAGCTCCTTTATCCCAATCCATTTCTGCAGCTGTTTCAATGAAAACACGGGACCATCTTTGCATAAGAAATAGGGCCCGTATTGGCAATGTCCGCAAAAACCCACAGCGCATTGCATGTTTCTTTCCAGCGACATAAAAATGTTATCCTCTTCTACTTCAGCGCCGAGTAGTTCATTCACAGCAAATCGGATCATAATCTCAGGACCGCAGATGAATGCAAGTGTATTTTTTGGATCCCTTATATTTTTTTTGATGAGGGGAGTGACCACGCCGACTTTGCCGGACCAATCCGTATCAGCTCTGTCCACTGTAGTTTCGATCCTGATCCCTTGCTTCTGCCAATCTTCCAGTTCTTTTTTATAGATGATCTCTTCAGGAGTTCTTGATCCATACAAAAGAGTCATATTGCGGTACTTATTTTTGTGGGAAATAAGGTGGAACAACATAGGACGAAGAGGGGCCAGGCCCAGACCTCCTGCAACGATGAGGACATCGCAGTCCTCTTTCAAAAGAGGCCAGGGATTTCCAAAAGGGCCGCGGACCCCTATTTCATCATTTATTTTAAGTGCTTGCATGCTCTGCGTCACGGATCCAAGCGCTCGTATCGTATGGACAAGGAGGTCCTGATTTGAAGGGTTCCCGGAAATTGAAATAGCTATTTCTCCAAATCCAAAATGATACAGCATATTGAATTGGCCGGGTTGGAAGGGAGCCGCCTTGCTGCCATCTTTTGCAATTAAGCCCAAAGAGAAAACATCCGGTGTTTCCTGGACAATGCTTCTTACCCGATATAATATAGGGATCAACATGGAGTTTACTCTATCTATTTTTTCATGCCATACACATCCAGCAGATGCAGCCGGGCTGCCTCTTCACGGACGACTAGTACTTGCACGAGATGTTTCATTAATTTGTATCCAAGCGCAGGATCATTTTCGCATTTTTTCCTGAGACAGGCTCCATCGATTGCAATTGCACGTACTCGCTGCACCGCTAGTGCCGAAACCGTCCATCGATATGGGGGGATTAGCCAAGACAGACCGAGGATCTCATTCACACCTAGCGTTTGAAAAATAAAAGGCTTGTGCGGGGGAATTTCCAAAATTAGCGCCGCTTGTCCCTCGCGTATTAAATAGAATTGATCGGCAGCGTCTCCGGGTTTGGCAATTTGTGTTTTTTCATCAAAGTGAACATTCTTGCCGCACCCTGCAATAAACTCCAAATCTTCCGGAGACAACCCTTGAAAAAATGAATGCTTTTTTAAAATATCAGCGATTGTTTTCATTGTACTCAGCCTGCAGTTGTTTTAACTCCTCGGTCACGTCGATGCCAACAGGACACCAGGTGATGCATCTGCCGCAGCCCACACACCCGGATACTCCGAATTGATCCCACCACGTCCCGAACTTATGGGTTAGCCACTGACGGTACCGCGATTGGGCAGATGTCCTCACGCTTCCTCCGTGGACGTAGCTATGGGACAGATTAAAGCACGACTCCCAATTTTGCCAGCGTTCTGCGTTTGATCCATCTATACTCACAACTTCTTCCGTGTCTGAACAAAAACAGGTGGGACATGCCATCGTGCAGTTTGCGCAATTAATACAGCGCTCCGCCACTTTGTCCCATTGCTTGCTATCCCAAGTGTTCATCAATACTTCATGCACATGGGCGTTATCTACCTTGCGTATCATTTTCTCGATTGTTCTTTCCACATGCATCCGCGCAAGATCGCACTCCTCGTTTGTGGCGGCGCGAAGTGGAAGGTCCGCACAAATAGATCTTCCTCTCTCAGAGCCAATTTCAAGGAGAAAATAGTGCTGCTTCTCATCGATCACCTCGGTCAAGGAAATGTCATAGCCCTCTTTTACTGCAGGGCCCGATTGCATAGAAGCGCAAAAGCAGGTATTGGCAGCCGTCGTACAGTTAACTGCTACAATCAATGTACTTTCTCTGCGTCTTTGATATTGCGGATATGTGGCAAGCTTAGTGTTGAACACCTTGTCCAAGACAAAGATGCCCTGCATTTCACAGGCGCGAACTCCTAAGAATGCCATTTTTTCATCAGCGGGAGAAACTTCCTGAAGGATGACGAGCTTACCTTCCTGTTTATTCGCAGACCATAGTTTTTCCTTTGAAGGAAACAGATATTTTTTCCAGCTGTGCGGCCCCAGATTATAACCAAAGTAAGCAGAATCGTTGCGCTTTTTAAGGCGATATCTTCCTGGGTCCTGCTCATCCATCCATCCAATGGGTAAATCTTTTGCAGAGCGCAGTTCATCGTAAATGATCACTCCATCAGAAACCCTTGGGCCGAGTAATTTGTACCCGGCACCTCTAATCAAATCCAGGAGTTGCTCAAATTGGGCGGTGTTGCAGAAAAAGGCGTTACTTCCCATATACCTGTGTGTTTGTAAAGATCTTCAGAGACTACAGAAATAAAGAATTTCCTTAAAGAAATACGAATTTTGGCAGGAGGTATCCCTCCAAAAAACGCGAAAAAAAATTATATCGAAAATGGTCCAAGGATTGACCCGGGCTTTGACGCAGCCCAGGGCCGATCTCTGAACCATTTTCGATATACCATTGAGAAAAAAAACATCTATTTTAGAAAATGAAATAAATGTTTTTTAAATTCATTGTTTTTAGTTGACTTAAAATTTATAAATAAAAATAAAGAGAAAATGAGATTGTTAATATTGGCATTGTCTATTTTAGTTACAAGCTGCGGCTCCTTCACTCAGATGCAGAAAACACTGGATCATTCGACTGCTGTTATCGAGAAGAATACCCAAAAAATGGAAGAGTCGGGACTCGTCATTGAAGAGAATACGCGTGAGATTAGAGAATACACTATTTCTATGAAATTCGCGTTCCCCATTTTCTGTCTATTTATTTTACTCCTGAATTATTATTTTTATAATAAAGTGATCAAGCGTCTAGATAATTTGAAATAGCCAATGACCGTCATTAGATCAACCCTTAGTAGTATACCCGTTTCACCTCAATCGTAATCACAAGTAAACCGATTAAAAGCCCCAAGTTTCGAATCAAAGGGCGGGGTTAATATTGAACCCGCTTGTATTACCGAAAATGATTCAAGAATCGGCCCGGGGCTGCGTCAAAGCCCCGGGGTTCGACGATCGAAAGTCGGTTCATATTGCTAATATTGACCGACTTACAATCGCCGAACCGCGGGAGCTTTCACGCAGCCCTGGGCCGATTCTTGAATCATTTTCGGTATATGTCCTGCGCAGCAGCAAAAATCCTTCAAAAATCAAAGATTTCAAATAGTGGAATAATTTCATCTTATAATCTTCAGAATCAATTTCAATGACAAGCCAGAAATGAAAATCTAAAAAAATCACTTTTTGCATTTATTTGTTTTTTTTTTGAAATAAATACAATCGTTTGCTATTTCAAAGAATAAGGATTAAACCTCAAACAAAGGAGAAGTACATGAACGTAACGAAAATGATCGGAATGATTTTTTTGGCAGCTTATTTAATTTTGACAGGATTGGCCAAGATGTCAGAACTGACATTAGCGCCTCTAGCGGGCAACATTGTTCAACTTTTAGGAGTTGCTGCAGGCATACTGATTCTTATTTCAATTGATAGATTCGTCAAGAAAAGATGATCGGCATTTTGCCCATTAATATTCAGTCTGCCTTTGAATTTTTTTTAATGGATTCTGGATATTTACTGTAATTTTTAAAAAAGGTGAGTATGGATACTGCAAAAATAATCTCATTGATCCTGTTGGCAGCATTTTTGATTTTTAATTCTGCCTTCACAATATTTGGATTTCAAGGGAATAGTTTCGTGAATTTTTTATTGGGAAGTGCAGCGGTTGGATCCGGCGTATTAATGCTGATCACAGCTAGAAGATTCTTGCATTTTTCCGGCAAGTAGAACTGGATATTTTTGGTTCCGTGTCATTGATGACTCTCTACGCTGAAAATTACCCATAAGTGTAAAGACCTCCCAAAGGACAAAATCAATGTCATGGAATCAATTTTTCATCTTTCTATGGGGCTTATAGCGAATACGACTTAAGAATTGGTCTGCCCAAGAATCCTGAAAAAAACGACAGATCGTCTTTAGGTGTTTTAGCAATCTTCCTCAGGTTAATTATGGATCTTTTGAAATTTTTCAGGCCACCCCCTCCAATTGAAGAAATCAAGGACGCTAAAGAAGTTAAACAGAGCTATAAGTATTGGCGTGTGCGCATCTTCAGCGGAATTTATATTGGATACATCTTCTATTACTTCACGCGAAAGAGCTTTACTTTTGCTATGCCAGCCTTGATGAACGATCTTGGGTTTGACAAGGGCGATTTGGGCATACTCGGCAGTGTCATGGCTATTACTTATGGCTTGAGCAAATTTTTAAGCGGTATCTTGGCTGACTGTTCCAATCCCCGATTTTTTATGGCGGTCGGTTTAATTTTAACAGGAATCTTTAATATTTTTTTTGGTCTCTCATCGTCGATTGTCCTTTTCGCAATTTTCTGGGGGCTAAACGGATGGTTTCAAGGGTGGGGATGGCCTCCATGCGCGCGTCTTCTTACTCACTGGTATTCGCAAAAAGAGCGGGGAACCTGGTGGGGGTTCTGGAACACCTCGCACAGTGTCGGTGGAGCGCTCATCCCTATTGTCGCAGGGTTATTAGCGCAGTATTTTGGCTGGCGTTACGCACTTTATATTCCAGGTGTTCTATGTATTGGGGTAGGACTGTTCTTGATCAACCGGCTACGAGATACTCCGAAATCACTCGGGCTGCCCTCTATTGAGAAATTCAAAAACGACTATCCCAGTTTGCAGAAAGACTCGTATGAAAAAGAACTCACTGCCAAGCAAATCCTTTATGATTACGTCCTAAAAAATAAATACATTTGGATTCTTGCAAGCTCCTATTTTTTTGTTTATCTCATTCGGACAGCAGTCTGTGATTGGAGCGTGCTCTACCTGGTTGAAACGAAGGGATTTAGTTTGGTTGCAGCGGGCGCATGCGTCTGCTGGTTTGAGGTCGGCGGCATAGTTGGAAGTTTAACTGCGGGATGGTCTTCCGACCGCATTTTCAAAGGTAAAAGAGGTCCGGTCAATGTTCTCTTTAGCTTAGGGGTCATTTTTGCAATTGCCTCCCTATGGACATCGCCTGCCAGTAGTGCCATATTAGTATCAGTCATCATGTTTGCTATCGGTTTTTTTGTCTTTGGTCCGCAGATGTTGATCGGAATTGCAGCAACTGAACTTTCCCATAAAAAGGCAGTTGGAACAGCTACCGGCTTTATTGGCTGGATAGCCTATCTTGGGGCAGCGACGGCAGGATATCCGGTGGGAAAAATGACCCAAGCTTGGGGCTGGTATGGCTTTTTTGCAGTAATGACGGCAAGTGCATTGATCTCTGTCATGTTGCTTTTGCCACTTTGGAAGATCAAATCAAATCCCATGCTGGCTACTTTCAAAGAGCAGAAACCAAGGCCTCAATCTTTTCAGACCGATCTGGTTGACAGAGCAGTAAAAAATGAGCGCACAGTGATTAAGAGCGGTTCAGAGCCAGTTACGATTTTGGAAGAATCTAAAGTTGTTCCCCAACACTCAGAGATCTCAGCAGCAGATGATTCAAAAGTTGCAGATGCAACGATTAGAGCTAGTCTATCCCCCGACATTTTGGAAGAGCATAAAGTCATTTCACAGTCTTCAAAAGCAAGCTCAATTTCAAGTGAGGACACTAAAACAGACAAATAACAGGTTCTGTAAGGCATGATCCTTGTCGGTCAAACAAGGAGTCATTGCTCCCTACTTTGTTTTCAACCGCGTCCTTTTCGCTCCTAAGAAGGAGTTTCAGGAGACATTCAAGAGCAGCCTCATCGACCTAGGCTCCCTCAAACCCACCGAGTTCCAAACCACAGTTGAAAAAGGTGATCAAAACTGATCCGCACTTTCGTGGTAAAGGACTACGACGGGATGCCGAAATCCCGTTAATACTTTATATAAAGGATCCAAAGACCTGTCACTTTTGTCCTCTGGAGACAGCTTCTCTCGCAAGTGATCGAGACCTGCAATTAAAACGACGATCCCTTCGATGTCCATGTCCTGAATTTTTAGCAGAGTGCTGCTCATTGAGTCAGTTCTTTGGGGAAATGAGTTCCAGCGTTCTTTGGAAATTTGTTTGTGAAAATTTTCGGACTTTACTCGGATGGCTTGAAGTTCCAAAATTAGATTGGCGGAAATTTCATTGAGCTCCTTGGCAAAGAGTTCGATTTTTTCAGCGGTATTGCAGGTGAAATGACTTTTTTCTAACTCGATTTTCGCAATCTTTTCTCCCATTTCCAGAAGATCTGGTAACTCAAAAAAGGGAAGATCAAATTGTCTAAATCTCGCTTCCCAAACGGCCAGGTTTTCCTCATGTTCCTGTTTGAAATGATTCAGTTTTTTTTCGAAGTCCTCGCGAAACCCGCAGAATTTTTTGTGGATCCAATCCAATTTTTCTTCTACGGATTGAAGCTGGAAAGGTATGCCATCAAAATTCCCACCTTTAATCATAAGAAGAATTTTTAAATCTATAATTAAATCGTTAATTCTGAGACTAATACCTTCCTTGTAAACTGAGAAGTAGGCGCTATGTCGGTCGGGATTCTCTGGATCAAAATAAATGTCCATGGTGTCCCAGCCCGTAACCCATCCGATTTGCTCCTTTTTTTCATTGGAAATGTATAAATCGGAGAGGATGTGATCTTTGAGCTTGTCGTCAGAGACCACTCTAAACGATTTCATGCTTTCACAAACAAGCAGGCTTCTATCGACGATGACCCGATTAAGTAGCTGTCCTGCGATAATTTTTCTATACGTAGACCAATGCGTTTCTCCTACAAGAAACACTTTTGGAACAGCACCTGGAGAAGACTCGAAAATAGTTCTGAATCCCTGAAGATTCAAAGAGGAGAGACCTGTAGTTTGTATCATAGCTTCCTTTAAATTATTTTTTAAAAATATGAAGTTAATTGCACTAAAAAATCATTATCTGTTTTTAAATAAATTATCTCATATACAAAAATTTCAGTCAATAAGCGAATTTTTAACTTTATCGTAGGCAACAACGGTGCGAGACTAGTTATATTTTTAATTAAAAGATCCTGAAAAAATAATCTAAAAAATATTTTTTCGTTGATGTACGTAATGTAAAAATCTTGAATTGCTGTTGCGTGCATATGGTTTTCTTGCTATTTTTTCTCACAAAAATAGGAAGGGATTTATGGTTGTAAGTAGTATAAGTAGTGGAACTGCGATTCTAATGCCCATGTCATTATGCGACGGTATCAGTGACATCGCTAGATCTGTTCACGACTATGTGATGAGAATATTTCATGCGATCAAGGATTGTATTTTCGGTAGTCCAACTCCAGCCCCAATATTAAGACCTTCGAGAGTGACGGTGCCAGGTCCGCAAAACCTCGTTTCCTTTTATCGCGGCCAAAGAGCCAATGTAGACGGTTTAACTCTAGATCAAATACGCGCTTGGGGGGATGGAAACTTGGAGACGGTACACACTTATATCCAATGGCTGTTTCCTCTGATGACGACAAGTAACTACAATCCTACAGCTCCTGTTCTCGATATTCCGACTATGGAGACTTTTCGCAATGACCCCGCCTTAAAAAACCAAGTCTTGATCTCTTTAAATCGCATGCTCAGTTTTTATGGATTGCAGATGGATCCAGTAACTCGTTTGATCACTAGAGCTCCCAACTTTGGCGCAAGGGCTGCTGTTTGGATAACTGTCAATAACCATAACTTCTTGCGCATCACACGGATCATTGAATCGCTCGAGCGTTTAGGGCTGCCTGAGTATAGCAGATCCGTATTCAACATCATGCAGAATATCTATCAAAATGAGGGAAGGGGCATCATCAGTGATTATGCCCTAGGTTTATGGCGGAACGCTTGTCCGCGCTAATACCAATCGCAGGAAATAAATGCATATTTTAGCTGCGTGAAAGCTCCCGCGGTTCGACGATCGCAAGTCGGTCAATATTAGCAATATAAACCGACTTGCGATCGTCGAACCGCGGGAGCTTTCACGCGCTTAAATATGCATTTATTTCCTGCGATTGGTGTAAGATCCCAGTTCTTCTAGTTTCCGCATCGTCTCATTTAATTCTTTTTCTGTTTGGGCGAGATTGTTGTTAAACTTTTCGGGTGAGTTGGGAGGGGATTTTAATCGAAGTCGTTATAGATATCCTTTCTGTGGTCTACAGCGACGATTATTACAATTTTTTTCTCATCGTTAATTCTAAAGACGATTCTATAGCTGCCCACTCTCAATCTCCTGTGCCCCTTCAGGCTGTAACGCAGTGGTTTGCCAAAACTGACAGGATCGATTTCCAGCCTCTCCTTAATCGCTTTTCCCAATGTTTTTTGAATGGATTTTGGAAGAGCTTGAAATTGATCGAGTGCTTCTTGGTCTATGAATTCTATTGTAAACGTAGGTCTTTCCATAATTTATCTGCAGAAACGGACGGTTTTCCTTTGGCTCTTTTTTCAGCTTCATCAGCTAATTTAGACAAGTAAATATCTTCACGCAATTCAAGAGCCTCCTCAATCAGTTCTTGCGCAACGTGTGAAAGCGACATTTCTCTTTTTTTTGATAGTCGTGTTAGGGCCTGCGCCGTTTTGGGCTTAAATGTGACGTTGATTCTACGATGCTTTGTTGGCATATTTCACCTTCTTTAACTAATCTTAGTGTATCACAAGTGTGTCACTTTGTCAATTAGTTAGCTTTAAGAGACTGATAATCAATGGCGATCAACCTACGTTAGACTCCCAGCTCTTCTAGTTTCCGCATCGTCTCGTTTAATTCTTTTTCTGCTTGGGCGAGATTGTTGTTGAACTTCTCGATGAGCTGCGGAGGCGCTTTTTCTAAAAACTCTGTGTTGGACATCTGCTGGCGCAATGTGTTTGTCTGGGCGATGTACTTGTCCCTTTCTTTGGTGAGGCGCACTTTTTCTTTCTCTTTGAGCTCTTCCGGCAAGGGGATGACAAGTTTCAAATTACCGACGATCGAGCTCGCACTAAACGGCATTTTTTGCTCAACATGTGCGAAGGTGATGTTTTTCGTGCGGACAAGGGCCTGGATAATCCCCAAATTGCTTTTCACGAGCTTGCTTTGCTCTTCATCGGCAGAAGAGTAGATATGCAGATCTGTCGCGGTCCCGGGAGGAAGCTGCATCTCTGCGCGAATATTGCGCACGGTGCGGATCACTTCGTCTAAAAAGGCAAAAGTGCTTTCAATTTGCGGATTGATGTCACTTTCGCAGATGACTTGAGGATAGGGGGCTACGATGCAAGCGGGTTGGCAGAAGGCATGTATTGCCTCTGTCGTGTAGGCATCTGCTTTTTCTTTACCTGTAAGCCCTGAAAACTTGGTTTTGAGCATCTGGAAGATCTCTTCTGTGATGAAAGGTGCCATCGGATGCATGAGGCGGATGATGTTGCAAAGAACGATACAGAGGATTTTCTGTTTGGAGGCGCGCTGCTCCTCTGTTCCACTTTTTCCAAAGAGGATTGGTTTGACAAGCTCGATGTAGTAAGCACAGAAGTCTTTCCAGAAGAAATCATAGGCTGTCATCGCGGCTTTATCAAAGGCGTATTCGCCAAGGGATTTATTCACATCCTGGATCGTGCGGGCTTGCAAAGAGAGGATCCATTTGTCTTCCAGAGGAAGCTCGTTCAGGTTTAGACCTTTTGCAAAGGATTCTGTTGATAGAGTTTCCAGGTTCATGAAGACGAACCGGGCACCATTCCAAATCTTATTGCTGAAATTCTTAAACTCTTCAAAACGCCTGCGATCGAGATCGATTTGGCGCGCGTGTGTCGCGCTGGCGCAAAGTCCCATGCGCATCGCATCGGTGCCGTAGGTGTCGATGATCTCAAGAGGATCGATGATGTTGCCTTTGGACTTGGACATCTTTTCCCATTTGGAATGGACGTCAGAGGGAAGCGGCTCTCCAAGATCATAGCTTAGTCGCTCTTTTGCGCTAACATAGGCGATCGACCCTTCTTTCTGATTGCGCCAGTAAGATTTTCCGTAGATCAGGCCATGGAGGAAGGTTTCAGGGAAGGGGACTTGTCCCAAAGTGTATTCTCCCATGAAGACCATGCGCGCCACCCAGAAGAAGAGGATGTCGTGGCCGGTGATGAGCGTCGAGTTGGGATAGAATTTTTTCAAATCCGCTGTCTTTTCAGGCCAGCCAAGGATGCTAAAGGGCCAGAGCGCAGAAGAGAACCAGGTGTCAAGAACATCTTCGTCCTGTACGCAAAGCATCGGGCTCTTTTTGCTACTTCGGGAGGAAGCTCAGCTCCTCCTTGGCAGATCATGATTTCGGGGTTGTCTTTATGATACCAGATGGGGATGCGATGGCCCCACCAAAGCTGACGCGAGATGCACCAGTCGCGCAAATTATCGATCCAGTGAAAGTAAGTGCTTTCCCAGTTAGTGGGAATGAGGCGGACTTTGTCGGGCACAGCTTTTCTTAGCATGTCTTTGAAGCCTGTCATGCGCACAAACCACTGTTTGGAAAGGTAAGGCTCTATGACAGCTTTAGAGCGGTAGGAGACGCCAACGCGATTTTTATGGGGCTCGATCTTTATGAGAAGACCGATAGCTTTCATTGCCTCGACAACAGCCTCTCTAGCATCTTCTTTGGTCAGCCCCGCAAACTCGCCGCCATTTTCATTGATTCTGCCATCTGGAGTCATGATATTGATGAAAGGGAGACTGTGGGTAAGTCCCATTTCATAGTCGTTCGGATCATGCGCCGGAGTGACTTTGACAGCACCTGTTCCAAATGCCGGATCAACATGGCGATCTGCAATGATGGGGATCTCGCGATTTGTAAGCGGAAGGGCTACCTTTTTGCCGATGAGTTCCTGATATCGTTCGTCGCCTGGCGATACAGCGACCGCTGTGTCTCCGAGCATTGTTTCAGGACGCGTGGTGGCGAATGTAATAAAACTGCTTTTATCAGCTAAGGGATAGCGGAAATACCAGATGAACGAGTCTTTTTCTTCGTATTCGACCTCATCGTCGGCCAAGGCTGTTTGGGTGACAGGATCCCAGTTAACGAGGTAATCGCCTCGATAAATGAGCCCATCGTCAAACATCTTTTTGAAAATGGCGCGTACAGCCGTGTTGCGCTTTTCATCCATCGTGAAGGCAAGGCGCGACCAATCGCAGGAACATCCGAGTCTTTTGAGCTGGCTTAAAATTTGCGATTGGCTGTGTTCTTTCCATGTCCAGACGTGGGAGAGGAACTCTTCTCTTGCAAAATCTTTGCGTCTTTTGCCCATTGTCGCCATCAGGTGGCGCTCAACAACGGTCTGCGTGGCGATCCCTGCGTGGTCGGTCCCCGGCACCCATAGCGCCTCAAACCCGCGCATCCTTTTCCAGCGGACGAGAATATCTTGCAAAGTATCGACAAGGGCATGTCCCATGTGGAGCACGCCTGTGACATTTGGAGGGGGGATGGAGATGCAGTAGGAGGGTTTTTTGGAATTTGCGTCAGCGCGAAAAAATCCGCTCTCTTCCCAGAATTTGTACCACTTTTCTTCGATGTCTTTGGGCGTATACGCCTTGGGGAATTGCTGCTCGTCCATCACTGGCCACTCTCATGAAATTTTAATCCCGCAGTATATCACTCTTGGAGAGTAAAAATCAAATGATCCTCGATGACAAAAGGGGCGGACTCAAAATCCTCAACGATCACTTTTTCAAAGAATGAATATCCGTTGTGTTGCCAACAAACAGCACGCTCCATGCAATCATCGCCATAGTGTTCTTTTAAGTAGCGCAGGGGATTGCTCGGCGCCTGTAAAAAAATAGGGCCAAATGGAATGCGCTCTCCGGGAAACAGCTCCTCTTCATAAAACCAATTAGTGGGCCATGTTGCTCTGACATGATTTGGAAATAACACGATTTTGCCTGTTTCCGGATCTTTTTCTGTTAAGAGAATATCCACCCATGGATGGTCCTCTCCTTCTATCCAAAGGCGCGTTGTTCCTCTAAGCTCAAATCCAAATTTATTAAATTCCTCTTCAAGTCCTAAAATATAGGGCCAATCTTCTTTGTGAATTTCCACATCAGCATCGTCGTCCCACGGAATTTGTCCCTGGTGCCGCATAGCGCCGAGGAGTGTTCCTCCATCGATCCAATAGGGGATTTGGTGATGGGTTAATACTTGATCCCAGACTTTCAGCATCTGGTAGATTTTTCCCACGTCTTTCGGATCTGTCCTTGGGAAAATTGCATCTGTGAGGGCCTCTGCCTTTGCAGCGCCAGGCAGTAGCAACAGAAGCCCTACGCATGCCATCATTTTGATCATACGAGACTTTTCGAGAGAAACAGGGCCGTGCAAAGGACGCCATCAATGGGAAAACCGGAGGCGATCTCATTCATGAGCTCTTCTTCTGATTTTAGCTCGGTGTGGATGAATTCGAAGGGCTCATGTGTCGTTTTTTGAAGGAGCTCGACGTTGTCTGCAAAAATATAGTGGATCAGTTGGTCTGCTACCGCGGGAAAAGGATACGCGCTGCCAACTAAATGGAAAGTGCCGCCGCCATAGCCTGTCTCTTCGAGCAGCTCCCGTTTTGCAGCTTCAAGGGGGGATTCACCGGTATCGATGCGCCCTCCCGGACAGCTGAGCAGCCATTTGCCCGTCGGATGGCGGTATTCTTTGTTGATCACAAATTTTCCCTCTTTAGTTCTTGCCAAGATGGCAGAAGCTTGAGCTTTGAGATCAAGGCAAGTGTAGGGCATATTTGGGCCGTGATGCAATTGGAGAAGATCCACTCTAACATCGAAATAACCGCTGTAGACTGTCTCTTGGCTTTTGATTTCTGGCAGAGCAATGGAGAGGTGCGGTTTTTTTTCTGTCATGTCGTGGCCAATTTTTTTAATTGTTGCTTGAGGTGTTTAGCAAATTCTTTTTCCTTATCCGGTTTTTTTGCACAGTGGAAATAGAGGATCAGTTGTCTTAGAAGCGAAATTTTTTCCCAGGGGAGAGCTTTTACGATCCAGCCTTTCTTGTCGTGAATTTTGCCTCGCAGATAGTAGCTGAGGAGCATTGTCGTGGTGGGATGAGGTAAATCAATGGACCCTCCAAAATGGGAAAGAGCAATCTCTTCTCCTTCTTTGTGGAGCAGATAACATCCCATTGAGACGAAAAGAGGAGAGTATTCGTCGCTTAGGATCTCCAGGGAATAATTTTCGAGGAGTTTCTGTGCTAAATTCCAAGCGTTTTGCATGAGAGCGCTATTGATTTGCAGCGCATCGATGAAAGGTGTGCTGGGGAAAGATTGGAAATAGGGGAGGGCTTCTTCCGTTTTTCCATCAGCCAGGCAGCGATCGAACAGAAAATAAGCGCATCTCATTTCAGAATTGGAGACGGAGGTTGAAAGCTCGTTTGTAAGGGCGTCTAGCGCAGCTTTGGCCCCTTTTTTGAAATAGAGAAGAGCGCACTTAAGGATTGCTTTTTCTTTTTCGTCTTCGAGATAGTGAAAATTTTCTTCCACCCACTCATAACGTCCCATTGCAAGCAGTGCGTACATCGCATTTGTGATAATGGCACAAGAGGTGGATGTTTCAATCATTTCTACTAGAACAATCGGCTTGCATAGCCAGAAAGCGAGCTGGCATGCGAGATGCTCATCGCCAGCATCCGGGAGGAGAAAGAAGGGAAGTTTTTCGAGATGTTTTTTCAATCCGGAAAGTAGGCGCGCATGGTCCTGGTTTTGGAAAATTTGAGGAAGATGCCGCAGGGCTAGAAGTGCGAAGTGATAAGCGAAAATCCGATTTTTGAGCGATGTCTCGTGCAGGCGAAAGGTGATATGTTCCTGGATCAGTTTGAGCATGGGATGTCTCGGGTATTTGCGCATGCACAGCTCGAGGCATTTGATCTCTTCTTCGATTTCGCGCGAGGCTTTATAGATCAGCGATTTGCCGAGGTATTCGAGAGGCGCTGCCGGAGTAAAGCGCAGTTTTCCGAACTCTTCTTGCGCCATCAGATAAAAGCGCTCTTTTTCTTCTATTTTCCTGCAGGCTGCAGCTTTTTCGAGAAGGGTGATCCCTGCTCTGAAAATGGCTTCTCTTCCTTCTGCTCTTCCTGCAAAGGAGTTTGCAATTCTTCGATATTCGAGAAGCGCCTTGGCGTAATTCTTGTTCGCGAGAAAAGCGTCTGGTACGGCAAGACAATTGACCATGACGCTTTGGCTGCCGACCATCACATTTAACGGGTCCATTTCAAAATCGGCATCTCTGCACAAAATGCCAAGATGGGTTCCTGCCAAGGGGATGTGGCTGATGTAGTGAAGCACTTTTTTATGATCGATGGAGACGAAGAGATGATTATCGATTTTTTCGATGCAGATCGAGTGGGTATGATTGTCCAATAGGGGACAGTCCTGCGCTGCCATGACCTCGACATTGTTGTGGAAAAGACGGCATTCTTTCCCAAACCAAATGCAATATCCTTGAGAAAAATCCTTCCTTTCGATGCTATCTGGAATTCCAATCTGGATAGCAACTCCCTGGCATTCCTCCTTCATCTTGATCTTGGTCTCAATCTTGGTATTTCCTGAGAAAGAAGCAGAAGAGATCATCAAGCTGACCCATTCCATGAATTCGGGAGACCTTGTGATTGCCGTGTGTTTGGAAAGGAGAATGTTCTCTTGAAACTCCCAATCTGTCTTTGTTGCCATGTTAAGGCTAGCTGTCATGACCCATTCCGGTTTTCCTTCCAGAAAGTTCTTTAATTCAGCGATGATCTCATCGACGCTTTGAAAGCGCTCTTCAGGGGAGAATCGCAAACAGCGCTTAGCGATATCCGCAAGATGCATGGGGATATCCCGATAAGGCGCGATTTCTACGGGATCAACGAGCGTCTCCTGCTGCATCGTTTTGCGATAGTGTTTCACACTCTGGCGATTAAAAGGTACGCGCAGGGTTAATAGTTGATAGAGGATAACGCCGAGCGAGTAGATGTCGGTGCGAGCAGTGGATGGATCGCCGAGCACGCGCTCAGGAGCAATATAATTGAGTGTTCCCGGCACCTTGCCGGGACGCGTCAGATCTTTGTAATCGATCTCAGCATTTTCTTCTTCTAAGGGCAATGTCTCTGATTTACCGAGGAAATCAGCGAGTCCCCAATCGAGTAGAAGAACTTCGCCGTATTTTCCAATGATGATGTTATCCGGCTTGATATCCCTGTGGACAATCCCTTTTGAATGGGTATAGGCGATCGCTTCGCATATGCTTAAGAATATCCTAGTTAGTGCGAGGATGGAAGAGGCGACCTTATGCTGGATATCTCCTTTTTTCTCTTCTTCATAGCCCTGTTTTAAGATCTGCTTTAACGTTTCCCCTTCAACATAGGGCATTGTGTAGTAGGTTTTTTCAGGACTTGGGTCGATGCAAAAAATCGGGATGATCGATGGATGCGTTAGTCCTGCTGCAACTCTGGCTTCCCTTAAGAACCTCTCTTTCATGATAGGGTGGTTTTTAAGCTCATGGCGTATCTGCTTTAGGGCAACCTGCCTTTTGCAGAGCGGGTCGTAGACAAGAAACACTTCTCCCATTCCTCCGAGCCCTAAGCTTTTTAGGATTTGATAGTGGTCGATTTTTTCGGGAAGTTTTTCGTTCATTGGAATGCAATTGGTAGGTTCCTGGATCACCCTTGGTATATATAGTTTGTCTCTTTTAATCATCAAATTTTGATAGTAAAAGATGTTTATAATAATGGTAAAAATTTCCGTATACCTTTTCGTGTTCTTAAAATTACAACTTTCAGTAATATGCTCCGCGTCAAGTTATACTTTTGCCGTTTTATTTGGCGGCTAATCGGATAGCTTTAGGCAGAGTTGTAAACCAAACTGAGGTTTCCTATGATTCCGAACATTCGCTCCCAATTCAATACTGTTTCTCCTCATTCTTTTCCTCTTGGTCATAACGTAGTGGCATCCGGCAATGACCAGCGTCTAGGAGCTCAAGCATCACCGGATTACTATAAGTTCTTCATGTCGATCCCTAGAACGATAGGCACTTTTTTCGCTCACCGCTACGCGGACTGCCGCATGTTTGTGCGGGCGTTTAGCTCCATGGTAGGCTCTGCATCGCAGCGCGATATCGATCGCAGGATCAATAAAATTTATCAATTTCGAACAGCGTTAGCGACGGATGGAGCCGATCGGGAGGCCATAAGCAATCGATTTTCTCGTTTTTCTTCTGAAATTCAGGGTCTGTTTTTTTATGTCGACGACAAGTATCTTCGGGAGTTTCGAGTTGAAACAGATCCTGCGAAAATAGAAACGATCCGAACAGAGATTTTACGCGAGTGCGACCGGGCCATCTGCTTGCAGCGCACACTTACTGCTGTAAATGTTTTCATGCGGGCCTATTCAGGAAGAAGTTCGAGTTCAAGCAGCTATACATACTCTAGAGGAAGGGGGACAGGCAGTCAAACAACAAATGAAGCGCCTGTTTCAAATAACAGGGATGCAACCGTAGGTGGCATAGATGTGAATGTTCCGCTTTCTGTGGCCTACGATAAAGATGCAATTCCTCCCACAATTCAACAGAAGGCAAATGAAATCACAAGATTGAAAGGGATCTACGATGGCTTGGCAAATCCCACTCCAATACCCGACATCTTTAGTGATTTCATGGACATCATGCCGCTGCCTGTCTTCGATGCCTCCCATCCTAGTATTCAAAGTAATTTGGCGGCATTGCGGGCAACTAACGCTGCTGCACAGGTTCACAATGCTAACCGCGGCCTGCGTCATACTATGGACAAAGAGTCTCTTGAAGCGCATATGAACTCCGGCACTTCCTGGGCTCCTGCGAAATGTCCAACCTGCCGCCATCCCGAGCATGGGGGAATCCGCAGGGAAAATTTGAGAATAGACACAGGACTGCAAGATGATCTCCTGCAATTCTTGAGAACAGCTACTGGCGGCTAAGATTCCTTGAAGAGTTTGGACAAAATACCCTCTTAGCTGGCACTATGGAAGAAGAATTTTTCGTGCTCGAATCCGGGCACGAAAAGCTACAAGGACTAAGCTATGACTGCTCGAAAAAAAATTGTTTTAACGGGAGACCGCCCAACAGGACCTCTTCACTTGGGCCATTATGTCGGATCGCTCAAAAATCGCGTGGAACTGCAAAATACCTGCGATCAATTCGTCATGATCGCCGATGTCCAGGCGCTGACAGACCATTACGAGCATCCGGAGAAGGTAAGGGAGAATGTCCTGCAGGTAGCGCTCGATTATCTAGCTGTTGGCATTGATCCTGCTAAAACGACAATTTTCATCCAGTCTCTCATTCCGGCTCTTTTTGAGCTGACGACTTATTACTTAAACCTCGTGACCTGGAACCGTCTCAAACACAACCCGACTGTCAAACAGGAGATCGTTCAAAAAGGCTATGGAGAGAGCATTCCCGCGGGTTTTATGGTCTATCCCGTGAGCCAGGCTGCAGATATCTCCGCTTTCAAAGCAGATCTTGTTCCGGTTGGCGAGGATCAGCTTCCGATGATCGAGCAGACGAATGAGATTGTTCGCCATTTCAACCGAATTTATAAGGCGGATGTGCTTGTGGAATGCCAGGCCCTGATCCCCAAAATGGCGCGTCTTCCCGGAACCGATGGCAAGATGAAGATGAGCAAATCTCTTGGTAATTGTATTTATTTGGGAAGCAGTGCAGATGAAATTGCTAAAAAAGTGAAGGGGATGTACACCGATCCGGGGCATTTGCGTGTGGAAGATCCGGGAAAAGTGGAAGGGAATCCCGTTTTCACCTATCTCGATGTTTTTGATCCGGACCAAGAAGGTTTAGCCGAGATGAAGGCCCACTATCAGCGTGGGGGTCTTGGAGACTCCGTTGTGAAGAAGAGGCTGCTCGAGGTCTTGCTGGCTACACTGGAGCCCATCCGCAAAAAAAGGGAAGAATATGCCAAAGATCCAGCACAAGTACTCGCTCTTGTGCATCAGGGAACAGTAAGAGCCAATCACGTCGCTAATCAGACGCTGCTTCAAGTGCGCAAGGCGATGTGTTTGGACTATCTACCTTAAGTTTCGATTAGCGTGATAGATGATATGCCTTAACGTGGTGTAGATGAAGGCGTATTGCTCCGGGGATTGGACCATTTTATAGTATCTGCCTTTCTCAGGATCTCGTTGCGAAGCCACGCATTTAGGAATATCTATCTCTATCCCATTTTTCCACTTTCGATACTGATCATAAATAGCGAGCAGGGCCGCTGTTCTGCCGACACCTGCCAAACAATGGGCGACAACTGGGGCACTGCTATCGCCCTGCGTCTCGTCGATTAAATGGATGAGCTTGGCAACACATCCCTCGCTTCCAATCCTTAGATCTCTCCAGTTCAGATACTGGTAGTGAACGACCTGATGTGTAGACTCGTCTTTTCTGATTTCTAAAAGCCGTATTTTAATGGCGTGCGGCTCTTCCTCAAGAGGAGCTTGAACCCAAGAGGGGTGTGTTAGGATACTTGGATCTTGCAGGAGCCTCACTTCTACCCTCCCAAATTGTTTTGGGGAGTCTATGCTGTCTGGGCAATAGAAGAAGTGGGTAAAATCGGACGGGAGGTTTAGCATGACGACAGACTTGCATTTTTGATCCAGTACCATTTGCCAAAAATCTTCGGTGGTATTTGGCATCGGAGTCTGAGATCCGATGGCGCTGCCTTCATGCATAAAGTTGGCGTTGATATAGGCTCCGGTACTCAAGGGGACCAGCGTTTTGTTATAGACGTAATTGTAATCGTTGAAGCGGTTCTTGGAGAGGTTTTCTGAATACTTGCAGATGGTGGTTTCAATAGAGTACACCTCTTCACTGACATTAGCATTCAGCTCGTGAATTTCTTTCGCGATTTCGCCATCTTCCTTATCCAAGGCTTCGCAGTTTGTTTTAAAAGAAATGAGCCTAAGATCGGGCAGACACTTTTCTGAAAGTACAGATATTCCGATGCCGCCATATTTTTCTCTAACACTCATGAGGATTTGACCCATTGTATTAGCTCTATTTCCGTAGGATCCTGCGCCCCAAAAACCCTCTTTTGCATTAATGTCGCAGGTATAGATCAAACAGGCGTCGAGGGTTGCAAGCAAGTTTTTTAAAAATTCAGGATGCTGACCGAATTTTGCATCTTGAATATGGTACATGATCTTTTCTCGATGCTGTACAAAATTGGAATCATGATGATACCACTCGTGGCAGTGGTTCCCGTTGACAAGTGCGATTCTAAATAACTCCTCCTTGGAAGCTTTTGCACATTCCATTCGGAGATGATAGTTATCGGGAAACGTCTGAGCTATGAATGCGTGTAGAGCAGATGGATATTTAATCCCCCCAAATTCAAATTCACAGGGAAAATCGATAGCAAAACAGACTATGGCGGGATGAGTGCCCTCTCCTCCGAAAAATAGATGTCCTTGCCTCCATGCAAAAATGGTCAAATTGAGACGGTTGTTTAATTCTTTTGTGCTTTTATCCGGGATATCCTTTTCCCAAAAAAATTTGAAAAATTTTTCGGTCTTAACGGTCGATAAATAAAGCGCTTCATGGAAGGTATTAAGATCATTTACTTTTTCGCTTAGTGCGTGGTAGGCTCTTTCTAGTTTTTTTTGATTAATCAGAACGTTGATAAAGGTCTGTTCAGAGGGGCTGATTTTCTTAGGACTTGCCTTTTTGATGTAGATGGAATGAAGCATGAAAGCGTTTGTGAAATTTGATTGTAGGGTAGTCGTTTCTAAGCTCATTTTCACCTTAAAGATATGGGGATGTATTTGGGTGAGAAGGTTGCCTTATATTTCTTGTTTTGTCAAATAGTTTCTTATGATCCTTAAATTCAAAGCTCTAACATTATCAGATTAAAGATAAAAAAATATTTATATTTTCGAATTAAATTCAAATTTAAAGTATACTTATAATTATTATTGATTAGAATAGAGTTTTTTATTGATTATAATGAGTTTTTTTTGTATTATTAATAAACAGATTAATATGATAGCGCTTTACGGTGGTCATTGTAGAAGAATCTATTCAAGTAAAAAGTTTCTGTCTACTTGGATAGGTTCCCTTCGCCATCTCTTAAGGTGCGCTTTTAACGGTTAGGTGTAAAATGAACTCTACATATTCAGTCAATCCACGCTCTTTAGATATTGAATTGGGGTCTCTTTCTTCCTCGATTGGCTTTTTCGAAGATTTCATTTCCCAGCCGCAAAAATTTACAGGGTGCTCTTCAGCACTTCATCATAAAGCCTTTGCAAGCGTTATGAAGGCCCTCAGTGTTGTGGAAAGAGTTTTGGAAAGAGGCAATTCCGCAGATCTTATTCAAGTGAATGAGGCGTTAGCCTTATGCTCCAGAAGATTGGAAATGCTCCAGACCAATTGGTCAGGAGATTTCCAACTCATAGGTTCAGAGCCAAACAATCTTCTAGCGACAGTCCGCCTTCAATTGGAAAAAACATTTGAAGGGATTCAAAAGGAATATGAATCAAGGTCCGTATTTCTAGTGGAGGATTTGCCGCTTTGCAAATTTTATCAAAGTATTCAAGATTTAAAAAGGGAGCCATCTTCTTCAAATCAGGAGGCATGCCGGTCGCTTTTTTACTCTCTTTGCAAAGGTGATCAAGATCTGTTTTTTCAGACATTTGGTATGAATGAGTTAACGGACCTTTCTTTTTCTCAAATCATCGATCAAACAGATCTATTTCTACGATGCTTTGAAATTTTTCTTCTATGGAAAATCGATGATCTTTCAATCTTAGAACTCTCAGAGCTCAATCAACTTCTCATAGAGATTGGTAAAGAGGATAAGATTTACATTGAAAATTGGGACAAAGAATGGGGTAAATATCACTTAACAGAGGATATAAATGGTAGTCCATGGGCATCTCGTTTCATCCGCGCCTTGAACAGGAAGGATGTAAGAAGAAGACAGCAGGAGTTCTCGAGCTTTTATCAAGAATGCGTTGAAAAATATGGTTTAGTTACAGCCCAGTCCTTTTTTAAGTATTGTTTAAGTGTGGATGCAGTTCGCAAAGGCAATCTGCCTTCATTCACAGAAGAAATGAAAAAAGATATCTTCGCAAGGGCCGATATTCTCATCCAACTTCGAGTTTACAAGGCAGCGCTTTCGAATAAACATCCTACGCTAAATCTGCAACTTAATGACCCCTCTCATCCTTTATGCAAGATGTGGAAAGCAAAAGAACTTGGAGTTTTGCTCTGTCCCGAAATTGCGTCGATGAAGTGCGAGGACCTATTAGCGCTTTTGAATTCTTTAGTGAAAGAGAAGAGCGATCCGGCTTCGGATGAAATTCTTCTCGAGGTGATTTTAAAGAGGCATTCTAATGCTCCGCGACAAGATCAGATTGAAGGTGGGGCAGATTTGTGCTTTATCAAAATTATGGGCATGCAGCAGGCAGCTCAAAAAGAGCTGCATCCTTCAGGGGATAGCCGCTGCAAAAGTATTTTCACTATTCATTCTTCTCACTCGGATGTCATTGGCAAGTATAAACCTAACTACCCGGGTGTTGCTGCCAGGGAAGTCAGAGGTTATGACTACGACAGTATCTTAGGGTTTGGATTTACACCCCCTACAGGATTTGCTCAGTTATCTATGCAAAGCGCCCTTTTATCCTTGAAGGATTCTTTTCAGCTCGCAGAGGACATGTGTAAGATTGCCACAGCTTTAGAAAAAGCAAAGCAGCCGGAACTCGCGCATTTGCGGTTTAAGGAAGCGATGGAATTGCATAAAAAAGCTATGGACCTGGCGGACCGTTTGCCGGATGAAATCAAGCAAGGGCTTTACAACACCTTGTCTGCCAGAATTAATTTTGAATACACGGATTGCGGAGCTGGCCTTTGGTGGAACAATGATTGTAAGATCTGCCCAGACAGGTATAGGGTTTTTGCAATCCAGGATTTTTTAAATAGCGAATCTTTTAACCATTTCAAGATGACCAGTTCCATTGAAATGAAATGTAAAACCGGAAGTATTCAAAAATGGATTAGTGGGTCGCAGCAAAGAGTGATCGATTTCCTCGTCAACGATAGAGCAGCCGGAGAGAGACTGAGAGAAATTTCAAAAGCACAGGTCCATCTTTATTGCATTTTAGGCTTGATCAAAGGATCAAGAGACGGGTTTTCTGGAAACGCGCTCGTGTCATTTTCTGAGAATGGCGCCGTCAATAGGATCTATGAGTTTGATGATGAAAGATCGATGCCTGCCGATAATGAATTCAAGGAATTCAGGCTATGGCAGTTCGGTCTTCCACAAGCAGACCTGCCCTTTGATCGGACAGTAGCTCTGCTCTTTTCCAAAACCTCGCTCTTGAAGCAATTTCAATCTTATAATCGATCTGATCGGAAGGAACTGATTTTTCCAAGGAACTACGCAGCTCAGGAAGAAAGAATTGCTAAAATGATAGAACTTTTCCAAAATGAGCTTGAAAAACCATCTCCAACTCTAACCCCGCGAGAGTTATTTTTTGAACTATTCGGGGGTAAAGAGAATTTCGATTATTGGCACTATGATCAGGGGCTCAACCCATGGCACGTCTTTGAATATTGCACTGGCGATGTGGGAAGAGGGTGTTATTTTACAGAAGAGGATAATCGAGAGATCCTCGCGCACAATTTCCAGGTTCTTTTTGATGGGGAGGAGGGCCGGGCTAGAACTTTGCTGGATAAAATTAGAGTTGATTATCCGAATACCCGCCTCATTATCAAAATGGATGTTGGATTTGGGAATCATATTTGCATCAGAGGCTCTTTGCCTGGAACTACTTGGTATCTGAATACACCGCTTAAGTGCGTTAATAACAATTGTTGGATTTTTGAATCCGATTCTGAAATTGTCAGTGGGCAATTCAAAGTTTATCTCAATGGATATAATCCAGAAAAGAATCCATCCAGTCGCGAAATCCAGAGTAATTGCAAATCCCTTGTTATTTTCCCTGAATTTTGAGACAGCTCCTTATTTATGCTGATCTTCTTCAATTTCGTGATTGATATCGTCCTCTTCTTCTTCTAAAGGCTCTTCCTTGCTCTCTAAAAATTCACGGAACAGGATGTAGATCCCTCCGATTCCAAAAAGCACAGGGAGAAGAACTTCCCAGGAGATATTGAATTGGACGGTGATGAAGACGCCTACGAAGACAAAGAGGGAAATGCACATGTCGTAATTGCGGCCTAGGAGGTACTGCCTAAGAGCTAGCGGAATTCCAACTGCCAGCATGATCCCCGGCCAAAATGCCTCGAGATAGGAGACGATCGCAAGACCGACAAGAAAAAGGGCGACAGATATGTTTTTTGCGCGCTTCTTTGATACAATCCGGCTCATGGGTGTACTCCTTCTTTTTCTGTACTCTATGACAATTTTTTATTTTAAACCAGGGGAATTAGCGCTTCTTTCTTAGAAACTCTAAATGCTGAAGAAGGTAAGGGGCTGTGATCGACTTTTTGTTTTTGGCGACAGTTTCGGGGTCTCCTGTTGCTACAATCTTGCCGCCCTTGGATCCGCTTCCGGGACCGATGTCGATGAGGTGGTCGGCGCAAGCGATCACGTCGAGGTTGTGCTCGATGATGACAACGGTGTTGCCAAGTTCGACCAGTTTGTCAAAGATGGCGAGCAATTTGACGGTGTCATCGGCATGCAGTCCGACGGTTGGCTCGTCAAGTAAGTAGAGGGTGCTGCCGCTGGAGCGTTTTGCTAGCTCTCTCGAAAGGCGCATCCTTTGCGCTTCGCCGCCGGAGAGTGTGGCGATTTCTTGTCCTAACTGCAAATATCCAAGACCTACGGAGAGGAGGGTTTCCAAAATGCGGACGGCTTTGGGGATGGGAGGGAGGAAGGCTAGGGCCTCTTCCACTGTCATTTGTAAAATGTGGCCGAGGTGCTTGCCTTTAGTGAACACTTTTAAGCTAAGGGGATTCAATCTGAAGCCATGGCAGGATTCGCAGACGACTTTTACGGGGGGGAGGAATTGCATTGAAATATTGCGCACTCCTAATCCCCAGCAGGTAGTGCACATTCCTTTGCGGTGGTTGAAGCTGAAATTTTTCGGCGCCAAACCCCTTGCTTGAGCTTCAGGCAAAGAAGCGAAAAAGTAGCGCAGGGGGCCTAGGAGATCGACGTAGGTGCTGACATCCGCTCTGTTTGTATGGCCGATCGGGTTTTGATCGAGGACGAGCAGTTTGTCAAAATGGTTCATCCCGGTAAATTTTGCACCGAGATAGTCTACCTCTTTGTTTCCTTTGTACCTTCCTCTTTTGCCTCTTAGCGCGCTTTCAGCAGATGGTCTGATCAGATCGTTTAAAAAAGTCGATTTCCCGGAGCCGGAGACGCCTGTGATGCAGGTGATCGCTTGGATGGGAATGTCGACATCGATGTTTTTTAAGTTGTGCAAATTAGCATTTTTCAGAGAAAGAAACTTATCTGATGAGCGTCTTGATTTAGGCAGAGGGATTTTTTTTGTGCCGCTGAGATAAGCGCCGGTCAGCGATGCGGGATTGGCTTTGATTTCCTTTAAGGTCCCCGATGCCACGATGCTGCCGCCGGCCTTGCCTGCGCCCACTCCGAAGTCGATGATTTTGTCCGCGAGCTCGATGGTCAGAGGATCGTGTTCTACGAGGATCAATGTATTTCCAAGCGCGCAGAGATCTTTGAGAGCGAGGTTTAGCCGTTCATTGTCGTTAGGGTGGAGTCCGATCGTCGGCTCATCCAGGACATAGAGACAGCCGGTAAGTCCGCTTCCCAGCTGTCTTGCCAACCTGATTCGCTGCGCTTCGCCACCGCTCAAAGTAGGCGCGCTGCGCTCTAAAGAAAGATACCCAAGACCGATGCTCTCTAAGAAATGAAGGCGGTGTTTGAGCTGGCTGAGCGCTTCTGCGAGAAAAGCATCTTCGAGTTTGATCTTGTTGATGAAGGCCGAAGCCTCATCGACTGGCAGCCGGCAGAGATCAGCAATCGAGAGATCTTTGATTTTGACATTGCGAGCAAGCGGATTTAATCTAGTTCCATGACAAGAGAGGCAAACGCTTTGATCGAGAAGAGGAACGAGGGACTCTCTAATATAGGGATCAGAGCTTTTTGCAAGCATTGCTAAGACTGTGTTGAATCCTCGCCATTCGAATTGGAGTCCTTTTTCCTCTATTTTGAATTTCTCTTGTCCTCCGCTAAAGAGCAGTTGCAGCTGCTCTGCATTCATTGTGGAGATGGGGGATCTGGGCTCAATTTTACATTTTTTTAAGAATTGGAGATAAACATTCAAACTCTCTTTGGAGAGATTTTCTTTCCAGAGCAGGCGCAAGAGCGCAAGCGGAGTCATTTTCAGGATTTCCGGAGAGCGGGAGAGATCTGCGCCGTATTGGAAGCCAAGGCCCTGGCAATCGAGGCACATTCCCGATTCTGTGTTGAAGGAAAAGGTATGCGGAGTGATCGGCGGATAGGATTTTCCCGTGCTGACGACAGCAAAGGAGAGGTTGAAAAAGAGGTCCTCTTTTTCTGTAGCTGCAACGAGAGTTCCTCCGGAGAGTCCCTGGGCCTGGTCGATCGCATCGAGCAGTCGTTTTTTATTTTCTTTGGTAGGCGTCAATCTGTCGACGACGAGGAAGAGATCATTTTTTCGTTGGCGATCGATGGGGATCTCTTGGTCTAATTCATAGTACGTGCCGTTGAGGCGGATGCGTAAAAATCCTTTTCTCTGGAGCTTGTCCTTGAGATCTTCGAATTTTTCATTTCGCTTGAGGGGAATGGGAGAGAGGATGTGCAAACGCGTTGCGTCCGGAAGTTCAAGAAGCCGGTTTAAAACATACTCCTTGCTGATCGTGCGGATCTCATCACCCGTTTCCGGACAATAGGCAGTTCCTAAATGAGCGTAGAGGACGCGCAAAAAGTCGTAGGTCTCCGTCATCGTGCCGATTGTGCTGCGGGGATTGCCGGCATGGCTTTTTTGTTCGATGGCGATCGCAGGAGAGAGCCCTTCGATGCGCTCCACTTTGGGCTTGGGAGCTTGCTTGACGAACTGGCGTGCATATGCCGACATCGATTCGATATAGCGGCGCTGACCTTCGGCGTAGACGGTCTCAAAGGCAAAAGAGGATTTACCGGATCCCGATGGTCCTGTGCAAAGGGTAATTTTTCCTCTAGGGATAGTTGCACTGATCCCTTTGAGGTTGTTTTGGGAGGCTCCCTCGACAAGGATGTTTTGCATCGGTGCGATTGCTGTCTTAGCTGGTTTCAATGTTGCCGTAATGGGAGAAGGTTTGAGGTAATTCCTCAGAGCATGGCCAGTCGGCGTGTCTAGTTTTGCGATCTTTTCAGGCGTCGCAGCTGCGATCAGCTCTCCTCCGAACTTGCCTCCCTCAGGACCTAAGTCGATGATCCAGTCGGCGGTTTTGACAAGGTCCATATTGTGTTCAATGACAAGGACTGTATTGCCTTTATCTACTAGTTTTTGTAAAACGTCGATGAGTTTTTGGATATCGTGAAAATGGAGCCCCGTCGTCGGTTCATCGAGGATGTAGATAGTGTTTCCTTGCGATGGGCGGGAAAGCTCTTTTGCGAGCTTGATGCGCTGCGCTTCGCCGCCTGAGAGAGTCGGAGAGGGCTGCCCAAGTTTGATATATCCCATGCCGACTTGCATCAGAGTTTCGAGTTTGACGCGGATGTGCGGGATTGCAGAGAAGAACTCCAAGCTTTCCTCAACCGTCATTTCAAGCACTTCGTAGATGTTCTTGTTGCGATACAAAATGGATAGGGTATTGGAATCAAAACGCTGACCTTTACAATGCTCGCAGGGAACCCATTCATCTTCCATAAAGTCCATGTCGATCATGATCATGCCCATGCCGGAGCAGTGAGGGCAGGAGCCCTCTTTGACGTTGAAGCTGAACCTTCCCGATTTGTATCCCATGGCGACGCTTTGAGGCAGCTGGCTGAAGAGGTCTCGGATGTCATCGAAGAGTTTGATGTAGGTTGCAGGATTCGATCGCGGTGTTCTGCCAATAGGAGTTTGATCGATGGCGATGACTTTTTCTACAAGGTCTAATCCGTGAATTGCCTTGTGTTTGCCGATAGTCAATTTTGCATGGTGCAAATGATTGGAAAGGGCGGGATAGAGAATATCGGTAACGAGGGAGGATTTGCCAGAGCCGGAAACACCAGTGACTGCGACAAACGCTTTTAAAGGAAACTCCACCGTGATGTTTTTCAAGTTATGATGGGTTGCTCCAACGATTGCGAGCTTGGATGTCCAATTTCTCCTGGACGGGATCGGATTTTTTTTCTTCCCGAAAGATAGGCGCCAGTAATGGAATCGGGGCTGTCAAGTAGGTCCTTGATCCCGCCTTGGACGATGATTTTTCCGCCGAGCTGTCCGGCCAAAGGGCCGACATCGATGATCGTATCGGCGGCTAAGATCGTTTCTTCATCGTGTTCGACGACGATGACGGTGTTGCCCTTATCGCGTAGGGCTTTCAGCGTGAGCAGCAGCTTCGTATTATCGCGCGGATGCAGTCCAATCGATGGCTCGTCGAGAACATAAGTTGCGCCGACAAGCCCTGATCCAATTTGGGAGGCGAGGCGTACGCGCTGAGACTCTCCGCCAGAGAGTGTCGGAGCTGTGCGGTCTAACGCCAGATAGTGCAATCCCACTCCGTTCAAAAATTGAAGCCTTTGAATGATCTCTTTAAGAAGCTCTTCTCCGATGATTTTTTCCTGAGAAGTAAGTGAAAGCTTTTGGAAAAACTCAAGCGCTTCATCAATTGCCATAGCAGTGATCTCTGCGATCCTTTTTCCAGAGACGGTAGAGGCTGCTGGATAAGGGCGAATTCGGTCTCCATGGCAAGCTGAGCAGACAGATTCATGCATCAGAGTTTTCATGTTGGTGCGGTAGAATTCACTTTGAGCCTGGTTGAAGCGTTCCTTGGCCTCATGCAAAACTCCGCGCCACTGCACAAATTCGATCCACTTGGTTTTTTTGACAGGATGGACGAACTGCATGCGCGTCCATTTTTTCTCTATGCCGGAAAGGAAAACTTTTTTCGCCTTTTCAGAGAGTTTTTTCCAAGGAGTGTGAACGTCGAAGTCGTAGAGTTTGGCAAGATTGTTATAAATGTTTCCATAGCGCACGGTCTCATAAGAACTTGCAATTTGGCAGCAGTCTTCTGCGATAGAGAGATCGGGATTGATCACTTTTTCAAGATCGAACTCCTGGATGATCCCTAGCCCCTGGCAAGTGGGACACATTCCCGATGGATGATTGAAGGAAAAATCGGAAGGCTCCAGTGGGCCGTAAGAGAGGCCTGATTTGGGAGAATAAGCGTGTTGGGAGAAAAGAGTTTCCGTTTCATTATCGAGATTGAGAATGCTCATCAGCCCCTGTCCCAGCTCTAAAGCCATAGTAATGGCCTCTGCCAGGCGGTTGTCATCTTCGGGACGAATGACTAGCCTATCGATCACGATATCGATGTCGTGAGCGACCTTTCCGTCGATTTTGATCTCTTCGCTAAGATCGATGACTTTTCCATCGAGGCGCACACGTGTAAAACCTTTGCGGACAAGTTCTGCAAAATCATCCTTAAATTCCCCTTTTTTATTTTTTGCAAATGGGGAGAAGAGAATGATTTTCGTTTCCGCAGGAAGTGTCCGAACCGCTCTTAATATCTGCTCCACGCTTTGCGGGGTGACGACCTCTTTGCTCACAGGGCAATGTGCAATCCCTATTCGGGCAAACAGCACGCGCATAAAATCGTAGATTCCCGTCATCGTACCTACAGACGAGCGCGGATTGCGGCCTGCTGTTTTCTGTTCGATAGCAATTGTTGGAGAAATTCCGCTGATCAGTTCAGCTTCTGGTTTGGCGAGATCACCGAGGTGCCGTCTAGCATACGTCGATAGAGACTCGACATAGCGCCGTTGACCTTCCACATAGATTGTATCGAAGGCAAGCGACGACTTACCCGATCCCGATACGCCGGTGAAGACGATGAGCTGGTTGTGGTCTAATATCAGGTCGACACTTTTGAGGTTGTGGACCTTGACCTTTTTTAAGATGATTTGCGGTTCTTGCATAGAAGGGTAATTTGTGCAAAATAGCTGTGCCGAACCCAATTCTATCACAAAGATGAGATACTACAGAGGGAAAATGTTTAAAATTATTTTGTATTTAGCACTTCTTTCAATTTTTTCTTTGGGATCAGCCTCTGATCGGAGGGAAGTCGTGCTTGTTACCGGGGGAGCCGGCTACATCGGCACCCAAACCTGTAAGGCCCTAAAAGAGGCGGGCTTCGATCCTATCGCCTATGATAATCTAACAGCTGGCGGCAGCCGTGAATCGAAGTGGGGAATCCTTGAACGCGGGGATATCTCCGATAGAAGAAGGCTGGCAGCTGTGATGGATAAACACCATCCCGTCGCAGTCATTCATTTAGCCGGTTATAAAGAAGTGGGAGAATCGCTAAGAGACCCTCTAAAATACTATCTGAACAACCTTTGTGGATCTATTACCCTGCTCGATGTTATGAAGGAAAAAGGGGTCAAAAAGATCATTTTTTCGAGTACTGCGGCAACTTATGGGATCTTAACCGGTGTGGCACTTTTTAAAGAAACAGATGCTTGCCAACCGATCAATCCTTATGGTACCTCTAAATTGATGGTCGAAAAAATTATTAGCGATTTTAAGGATGCCTATGGCTTTCAGTATGTGGTGTTCCGGTATTTTAACGTTGCCGGTGCGGATTTGAAGGGGGAGTGCGGCGAGAGGGGATCCACACCTTACAACTTGATCCCGATTATCTTGCAAGTAGCTAGCGAAAAGCGAAAGGAGCTTGAGGTATTTGGCAATGATTATCCAACACCTGATGGAACGGCTATCCGCGACTATATCCATGTTGTTGATTTAGCCAATGCCCATGTTTTGGCGATTAAGCACATCCTCGAGGACAAGCCTAGTGTGACCCTTAATCTCGGTACTGGAGGAGGAGCTTCGGTCATGGAAGTGGTTGATGTCGTACGCCAGGTTTCAGGTAAGGCCATTCCTCTCAAAAATGTGCCAAGAAGGGTCGGAGACCCTTCCGCGCTGGTGGCGGATGTGGGACTTGCCAAAGAAGTGCTAGGCTGGGAGCCCAAATACTCCGATCTTAAGACTATTGTTGAGAGCGAATGGAAGTGGAACCAAACTTTAAAAAACTAGAGCCTAATATGCAAACTAGAACCAAGATCATTTGCACAGTTGGCCCTGCAGTGAACAGCTATGAAAAAATTCTCCAGCTGATCGATGCCGGGATGAATGTCGCACGCCTTAACTTTTCTCATGGAACGCACCAGGACCATTTGAAGACGATCCAGTTTTTAAAAAAGGCCAGGGATGAGAAAAAAGTGCCGCTCGCCATTATGCTGGATACCAAGGGGCCTGAGATCCGCCTTGGAATGGTCAAAAACGATCAATTTTCCGTCGCAGCAAAACAGCGATTGCTTTTAGTTAAGGAAGAAGTATTGGGCGATGAAACTAGAACCCAAGTGCAGCCTTCTATCGTGATAGATAGCTTAGATGTCGGCATGCGGGTCCTTATCGATGACGGTTACATCATCTCCCATGTTGTAGAGAAGAGAAAAGACGGTATCGTCGTTGAAATCGAAAATCCAGGACTCATCAAGAGTCAAAAAGGAGTGAACGTCCCGGGAGTTGACATTGCGCTTCCTGCCATGACTCAGCAGGATGTTGAAGATATCACATTTGGCTGCAAGGAAGATATCGATATCATCGCAGCTTCATTCATTAGGTCCGTAGATCATGTCCTCGAAATCAAGAACCTACTCTTCAAACAGAAAAAATCGGAAATCCTCGTCATTGCCAAAATTGAAAATAGCCTTGGAGTCCAGAATTTTGATGGGATCCTTCAGGCAGCAGATGGGATTATGGTAGCAAGAGGAGATTTGGGTGTGGAAATGCCGCTGAATGTCGTGCCCAGATTGCAGAAGATGATGATCCGTAAATGCTACCAGGCTGCAAAGCCTGTGATCACTGCAACCCAAATGCTAGAGTCGATGATCAAAAACCCTAGACCTACACGCGCTGAGGTCTCCGATGTCGCTAATGCGATCTACGATAGCACCTCCGCTGTGATGCTTTCGGGAGAAACAGCAATTGGGGCTTATCCCATCATTGCCCTTCAGATGATGAAGAGCATCGTCCAAGAAGCGGAAAAAGATTTTAACTATCGCGATTTTTTTAACCGCGAATCGCGCACAGATTTCAACGACGTCTCCAACTCCGTAGCCCTAGCTTCTGTGAAAACTGCCAATAGCTCCGGCGCAAAAGGGATCTTCTGTTTTACAAGCAGCGGCCTTACAGCGCGGCTAGTGTCAAGGTTCCGCCCCGAGATGCCCATTATCGTTCTGACCCCTAACCGCAAAGTCTATAACCAGATGGCCCTAAACTGGGGAGTCATCCCTGTTGACCCGGCCGCTGCTAAAAGCGTGCAAGAGGCGGTCTCACTGACGAGTTGTTTTGCTTTGAAGAAACAGATCATGAGCTATGGGGACCTCGTCGTTGTGACGGCAGGAGCCCCCTTCGGCATTAGTGGAACGACTAACATGATGTTAGTGGAGAGCATCGGCGATGTCCTCGTCCGCGGACATAGCCGCCCAGGAAACAAAGTTCATGGCAAAGTGACACTGCTCCATGCTGCCGATGAAAAGCGGCATCTTGAGACCTCGGGTAGGATAGTTGTGATTTCCAGATGCGACGATTCTTATAGCCCCTTGCTCAAAGGAGCCTTAGGGATCGTTCTTCAGAATCATCCCGATGATACGGATTCAGAGCAGCACGCCCTGCAGATAGCTAAGACGTTTCATATCCCTCTCCTCACTAGAGCGGACGGAGCGATGACCCTACTTGCCGATGGACAAATCGTGACCCTCGATTCAGCAAGAGGAATCGTCTATAAGGGTTCTATTACGAATGAAGACGAGATGATCCCAACGATCTGCTCGCCCGCTTAGAGACAGCTTAAAAAGAGTTCCATCGATTGAGAGGCCGCTTTAAGCGATGTCAAATAAGCAATCCGCTGCATCTCAGGGGCCATCTCCGGAACTTCGGTAAGGTCGATAACAGCAGCCTTTAAATGGGACTTAAACGGTTCAATTTTGGTGTGCTGATGATCGATGTAGTTCAGGATCGCCTCTGCGTGGGCTTCCAGTTCATCTCTTGACGGTGTGTATTTCTCATTTTTTTGCATTTTGGCGATCATCGCATCAATCTGATCTTTAATCTTCCAAGCTTGTTTAGCAAGAGGGGAAGCTTTTGGCGAGGGTAGGGCCATGGGGGGTCTCCATTGTAATTATATTCTCTCTAAACTTTATTATTTATCTTAGCTAGTTTAAATAAAAGACAAATTAACTTGTTTATTACATAATTAACTAAATTTAATGGGTTTAAATTTGTTAATTGTTGGAGAGATCGAGCTGCATGGGTCGAGAATTTAAAGTTTCCGATTCGAGCTGTTAAAGTTCATGATATTAGGGAGCGTTCTTATGGGATTGTTCGCATGTTCGTGACCGCCCGTAACACTGTTGAGGTTTGAGAGCTGGAGATCAAAGAAAAATGTTGAATAAAAGGCGCGGCCAATAGAAAATATTTTTGTCTAAGTATTATGCGATCTTCTTTAGATTTGAAGATAGGTTTTTTAGGTTGTAGTGCAATATCAATATTGATATAATCAGGGTAAAAGGGATATGAGTGAATTGTCTCATGAGCGCCCGGTATTATGGGTGGCATCATCCAAGCGGGATCTCATGGCTATGCCGGATGATGTGCAGGATGATTTTGGATTTGGTCTCGGTCAGGCCCAGCAAGGGAAGCACCCAGACATAGGGAAACCTATGAAGGGTTTTGGTGGGGCCAATGTAATAGAGCTTTCTTACGATCGTAAGGGTGACGCGTTTAGGGCTGTTTACACAGTGCAATTTGAGGAGGTCCTGATCGTGCTGCATGCCTTCCAGAAAAAGAGCAAACAGAAGAGAGAAACACCAAAGCAGGATATGGATTTGATTCACTCAAGGCTAAAGATTGCAGAAGAAATATATAAAGAGTGGAAACTTAAGAGGCGCAAACATGGCTAAGAAAAAGGAGCTGGATTACGAGGTTACAGAGGGCAATATTTTTGCTGCTCTTGGGCGTCCTAATGCCGATGAACTTTTAGCAAAGGCGAAGCTCTTAGAAAAGGTGAGTGCCCTTATTAAAAATAGTGGGCTCTCTCAGAGCGAGGTGGCTAAAAAGCTTGGGATTAAGCAGCCAAAAGTATCCATGCTTGTTTCAGGACGTCTATCTCAATTTAGCTCTGATACCCTGATGCACTATCTGTCCATCCTCGGATGTGCTGTAGAAATTCGAGTTACAAATCCACGATCACGCGCAGGCATTTTCAGACGAAGGGGAAGTATTGCCGTCGTGTAGCTATCTGTAGCAGAGTTTTTCTCTTTTTTTTGCGTGCTTTTCCATGGAAAACATCCCATTTTATCCGTATGATGGTTCATTTATTCATGGAAATTGAATATGAAGGCGACCGCAACTCTTTTCTCCTTATTGAGCATGATGATGGCTAGTGTATCTGCTTCCGTAGATGAAGCAGAAAGCATCCAATTCCTAGGGGAAAATGTGACAAGTCCAAACCTTAAAATGAACATTCTCGAAGGGATGGACTATCACAATGTGCCGGGCGTTAGCATCGCAGTCGTAAGTTGGGGGAGAATTGCTTGGGCGGGAGGATATGGGAACATCACCCATGACCAAACCTCCAGGTTGGTGGACAGACATACCTTATTCCAGGCCGGATCTATCAGCAAACCGATCACAGCTTTTGGAGCGTTGCTGCTGGTCCAGCAGGGCAAGATCGATCTCGACGCCGATGTCAATTCCTACCTTAGATCCTGGAAGGTCCCTGAAAATGAACATACCCAAACAGAAAAAGTGACTTTAAGAAGGTTGCTTTCCCATACCGCAGGCACAAGCGTCCATGGATTTCCAGGCTACGCTTCCAGCTCACAGGTCCCATCTACGATCGCCGTATTAGACGGGATAGCCCCGCTTGTCAACACTGCGCCCGTCAGAGTGGTTCATAAGCCGGGAACCAAGTATCAGTATTCCGGAGGAGGGACAACGATTGTGCAGCTGCTGATCGAAGAAATTACCGGCGAACCGTTTGACGCGTGGATGCAGACAAATGTTCTAGATCCTTTAGGAATGTCGGAGAGCACTTTTAGCCAACCCTTTTCCTTCTCCCATGCAGAACGAGCGGCCTACGGGCATTCCAAGGGTAAAAAAGTGGACGGCAATTGGCATATCTATCCCGAAAAAGCAGCAGCTGGTCTGTGGACAACTCCAACAGATCTAGCCAAATTCCTTCTCCACATTCAAGCAGCATTAAAATCAGAGAACACGGCTCTATTGCAACGATCTTTTGTTAAAGAAATGCTTACACGGCAGCTGCCGGGTGATAGGGAAGATGCTCCCGGCCTGGGTTTTTTTCTAAATCACCACGGAGAGGATTTAACATTTGCTCATAGAGGACAAGATGAAGGGTTCATTGCTAGCTTCTTTGGATTTGCTGCTAAAGATCAAGGCTTTGTTATCATGATCAATGATGAAGGAGGAGTGGACCTGATGAACGAGATCGAGCGTTACTTTAAGAATTTCTGGATGCAATAGTAGCGAACCGGTGACTTATGAAATATGAGAAACACCAATTCCAGAATAACTTCATTAAGCTTATCGTAGAAGGAGAAGATGCGTCTGGTTATTATCTCTATATTTTTCAAGATCCATCTTTTGAGAGATCTACAGCAGATTATCACTACGAGACCCTGGAAGAAGCATTTCATGCGGCAGAGAAAAGATTCGGTATTCTAAGTTCACAATTTCAGGATTTAGATTAAGATCATGGTGATACAATGTTTATACTCAAGGTGCTTTGCGTTATGACTATTTTTTCTACTACAGCTTCTTTTTCGGCAGAAAATTCCCCTCCTAAAATTGCCATTGTTGGTGCCGGGCTTGCAGGACTGACTGCAGCCCATCGTTTGCAGCAAAAAGGAATGGATGTCGATCTCTATGAAGCTAGATCGAGGGTAGGTGGTAGAGTCCTTACTGTAAAAATAGGGGACGATATCGCAGAACTCGGCGGCCATAGCATTTCTGACGGCGGAGGAGCTGAGAATATACTCCGTCTAATGGAAGAGTTTGGCCTTGAACTAGCAGGCGGCAAAATAAATGTGACAAAGTCCGCTTATTTTACCGGGGACAAACTGATTTCATTAGAGCAAATGTTAGAAGAGAAGCATTTTCATCCGGAGAGCCTTAAGGTTCAGCTCGAGACCTTAGCGCAGAAATCCAAAAATATGCGCGAGGTGCTAAATGGAATCCTTGAAGAAGAGGACCCTCTCTATAAGATTTTAGCAGTAAGACTGGCAGGCTACGAAGGAGCTTCTGTTGACGAGCTCTCTCCTCTTTATGTAGAAACGCTATACCATATGCTCCTCGGCGGCCTATCTGCAGTGCATACTGCAAATGGAGAAGAGGAGACGCAGCTAAAATTTATGAGTATCAATGGTGGAAATGCACAGCTCCCCGATAGGCTGGCTCTAACCCTTGGAAAGAAACTCCACCTAGGCCAACAGTTAAAAAAAGTGTCAAAGGGCTCAAACAATGCGTTTCTTTTAACGTTCCAAGATAATCAAACGGCTGCAGCGGATATCTTAGTCCTTGCAATTCCCTGCTCTGTGTATGAGGAGATTGTTTTCGAAGAAAATATCCTTCCATCCCAAAAGCTCGAAGACATAAAAAGTGTGCACTACGGCACAAATGCAAAAATGTTGGTGCCTTTCTCGAAGCCGCCTTCAAATAAAATGGGGTTTACCAATGATCACATGGGTTGCTTTTTTGACGTGGATTATCGTGTTCTCACGTTGTATTACACAGGTGCAGCAAGTCGCTTTTCTAAAGAGACCATTCTAGAGAGTTATAGACTGGAGAGGCCGATGCTCGAAATGGGATACAAAGACGCATGCCCGCCATTTATCGCTCCTGTATATGCGAATGATGAGTCATTTGCCGTTTATGATAGGCCTGTTGGTTATAGCTGGCCAAATGATCCTTACGTTAAAGGCTCCTATGCATACATTGCGCCGGGTCAAGAGACTCTCTTGACTGCCATACAGCAAGAGCAAGGGGAGCTAGTTAAAACCCTTTTTGCTCCCATTGATCAAAAAATCTATTTCGCAGGAGAACACGCATCCATTTTGCTAGATGCTCCCGGAACGATGGAAGCTGCATGTGAGTCGGGAGAAAGGGCCGCCCGTATGATCATTAATTGCATGGTCCACAAATGATGAATTCAAAATTCCATTTTAAACCGGTAGATGCAACCCAAAGGGCACTTGTACACAGTTGGCTTATGCTGCCGCATGTCGCAAAATGGTTCTATGGACAAGGACTGGAAAATACTTTTAAACATTTGGATGAGTTTCTTGACGGTGCATCCTTTGCTAAGTATTGGTTAGCTTATGATAATGATCATCCCTTCGCTTTCTTAATCACTTCGACTGTCAGCAAGCCCACAGACGAACTATCCAAGTGGTGTGCAAAAGAAGGAACTGCGATGACGCTCGACATGTTGATCGGCGATACCAACTACCTCGGAAAGGGCCTTTCTCACATTTTGATCCAAGAGTTTTTGCTAGCTGAGTTCCCTCAAGTGGGTGAGGTGCTTATCGATCCGGAAGCCACTAACTCGCACGCCATCCACATCTATAAAAAAGTCGGCTTTAAAATCTTAAGTGAGTTCATTCCCTCACACAGCCCACATCCTCACTACATGATGCGATTAAATAGGAAGGAGCTGTCCCATGGATGATCTCATTTCTGTGTACAAGCAGCGTCTCAACCTTCAAAGCGCTACTTTTTCTCGGATAGAGCATGAGGATGCAATGGTTGCCGATGTCTACAAGGTAACGTTGCAAAATGGCAACGAGCTTATCTTAAAAATATGCGCGCGCTCAAATGATTACTTGCGCGAGGTGTATTTTTTGAACTATTTTGCGACCAAATTACAAGTGCCGCGCATTACCCAAGTTTTGGAACCTGAAGGCAAAATCCATGGGGCCATTTTGATGGAATGCCTCCCTGGATCACTGTTACAAATGACAGAGTTTACAGATGAGCTAAGCTTTAAACTGGGCTCTATGCTTGCGACGATCCATCTGAACCGGACATTTGGCTATGGCGATCTGATCAAGCCGGAGGAGTTAAGCTCTGATCCGCGCATTCCTTTTACGGAAAAGTTTGACGAGGGCTTTGCGGAATGCAGCGAACACTTGCCCAAAACACTCCTTAAGCAATGTCGCCACTATTTCGACGCACATGTCGATCTTTTAAGAGCTGTAGATGGCCCTTGCATCGTGCATCGCGACTTCCGTCCCGGCAATGTGATCGTTCATCAAGGAAAACTCCAGGGAATCATTGATTGGTCGTCAGCGCGCGCAAGTTTTGCGGAAGAAGATTTTATCCCTATGGAGCACGGAGAATGGTCAGCCAAGCCCAAGAAATCCTTTTTGTCGGGATATGCGAGTGTTCGCAAGGTCCCAGATTATAGCGCCACGATGCCGCTCTTACGCCTTAGCAAAGGGGTTGCAACCATTGGCTTTACGGTCAAACAGGGAACATGGGATAACATTCATGCGCGCATCTATCAGCTTAACCGCCAGTTTCTCGATACATTTTTTTAGGAAATAAAATCATGGAAATCAAGCAACAAGATCTAACCCCCGAATTGAAAAAGCAAATCTATAAGGGTTTCAGCGCTCACGCCATTCAAATGACAGGCCATGATGAAATGCATGATCCCCTTGCATTTGTGGCTTCAGAAGGAGAGTCTCTGGTAGGGGCCATTGTAGTTGTGCCGTTTTGGGGAGCTCTTCACATCAAATACATCTACATCGATGAAAAATATCGGGGGAAAGGACTTGGCACCCGGTTAATGCAGCGCGCATTTGCATTTGGGCTGCAGCAAAAATACCCTTTTGCCTTCGTTGAGACAATGAGTTTTCAGGCGCTTGAATTTTACCAGAAGATGGGGTTTGAGCTGGACTTCACCCGTCCTGGGTATGCCCACGGAACCTCATTCCATTACCTCACCAAAAAGTTCCCCCGGCTAGAATAGGCTTAAGTCGCAGCCACAATTTCTACCTGATTTATCTATAAGTATTTGATTTCCAGAGTCTTGCGCATTTTTCAAATTAATTAAAGAATTTAATTAATTTTTGACGTATAATTATAATTTAAAGGCATTAATAATAGGTTAATTATGACAACTACATTAATAAAAGTCTCTAACCAGGGCCTTTCTAGTCCCACCTCACCCATGCAAAAAGGAAATGCCGATATGGTTCTGACCTTTGGCAGATCTGTTGCCTATTGCACCATCGATGGTGTGGGTGGATTGCGTCAGACGGGCGCTGCGATCCAGGCGGCTTCTTTGATACTTCACACTTCTCCTGCTGTGTCTAGCTTTGCAGGTGTCGCAACACCCATTGGACTCCTATTTACTGGTCCTGGATGTATGCTAACAGCAGCGGTGTGGACGCTTCCCGATGCTTATGATTCCCTATTGGCGGCAAACAAAGAACTCGAATCAGCCAATATACAAGGAGCGATGCAAGAAGCTGAGCATGCTGCTGAAATTGCAAAACTCGGACTTGCCAATCACTCTCTTTATTTTAGCATGGGAGCAGCTCAAACTACAGCTGGCATTGTGGAGATGTGTGGACCCACAATGGCCCATGTTTTGCATTACGCGCCCGTACTAACAGGCACTGGCGCTAGTATCGCTTCAATAGTGTCGGGAGTCGCTCTCGGGGCTGTATATACTGCAAGGGGAGCTGTTATGATGACCCGCGCAGTGAAAAGTTATTGCTTGGCTGATGAATTTCATAAGAATTTTAAAGCAGAGTTTAAAGGGAAAGAATTTTGCGACAAAATTGACAACGCTTTTAAGTTTATGGAAGAGGCAAAAAGCAAAGGTAATGACTATTTGAAGCGAAGGGTTGATCTGTCCTGCCTTGCAAAAACGAGCACGGACGATAAGTTGGAATATTTAAAAGGCGTCGATAAAGGGATCTTCACTGAAAAACTGAAACACCAAGTATCCATGGTTATTGCAGGTGCCATGATCTTAGGCGGAGTCTTGGCAATTGTGCTCGCTGCTGTAACGGGAGGACTTGGTCCTATCATTGCCGCGCTGCTTGCTGCCGTTTTCTTCATGAGCATGGAGTACATTTTTATGGCCTATGACTCTTCTTATATCTTCGAATCTCTAAGAGATTTCCTTTACGAAACACCCGAGTGGCTGGAGAATAAAATCGATAAAAAAATTGAGTTAGATCTAATTTTCCCTCCGATTCATTCAGCAGAAGCGTCGGCCTTACTTGGCAATGGGATATTGGAGTTCGCACGTCTTTTCAACTGCGCTTGATACTACTAATTCTTCTGTTTGACTCGTCGTTTGAGAGCACGAGGACGTACGCTTTTGCGATTGATGCTTTTTGTTTTGGTTGCACGCGGGGCAGGGGCTCCTCTAAGCAAACCCTCAGTACTTAAATCTTCGTCAATTTCAGGCCAATGAATGCCATAACCGCCACCACAGATTTCCCAGCAGGCTCTTTTTTTCGGAGTAGCTTTTAGCAATTTTGGGTACCAGCTCAAAGGAACTGAAATAGAACGGCCATCCATAAGATCTACGATTAATGAATCTCTAGTAAAATAAACTGCTTCTACGCGTTCATCGATTTTATGGGCAGAAATAGTCATACCATTTATCCAGAAATTGTTTTTGATGCTCGGTTACTAATTCTTGTAGTGTATTGATTTCCTTTTGGCGAAATCCTAAATTTTTGGCTAATGAAATCTCTTCCAACCAAAATTTTGCAGAAAAGCTATCCCTGTCTACATGAATATGAGGGGGTTCGTTAGGTTCGTGGCTGTAAAAATAAAACCGATAGGGGCCAATTACGCGAACCGTTGGCATAATACCTCGTCATTCGGCATCGAGTCTATAATACAGGAAAAATTATTCACAACAGCAAAGGGAAAGTGCTTTTGCTGTTTTTATGAGATTAAGAACCGCTGGATGATTGCGAGCGCCACAAGCGGAGCTGTCTCGGCGCGAAGGATGTTGGGGTGCAACCGTACTCCTCTAGCCTTGAGTGTTGTGGACAAAATGTCATGTTCTTTGGGATCAAACCCTTTTTCAGGGCCGATGAAGATGATCAGAGGTGATTCAGGGTTGGATAGGTGAGCATCCCATAAATAGGGCGCGTCTTCTGAGACATCCCCAAAGAGAAGGGTTCCGTCTACTGGGACCCATTTGGATAAAGGGGGCTTGAGGATGATCTCAGGGAGATCAAGACGGCCGCACTGTTTCATGGCGGAAATGCACAGGTGCTGCAGTCTTGCCATTTGGGTGTCGCTTAAAGTATCCTTTTCACTTAAAGAACCGGGAAATAGCCAAAAGTTTGTCACGTTCAGCTCTGTCCCTTTTTCAATGATCCATTCGAGGTGGTTCATGCGGGGAATTGCCTGGGCGAGGATAAGCTGTGGAGGCGGAGGGATTTCCTTTGCGATTTCATCAAGAACCAGCACTGCGTCGTTTTTCCTGAGTTCTTGCACAGTTGCAAGAGCTAGTTTGCCTTTTCCATTGATGAGTTCTACGGCATCTCCTTTTCTTGCCCTGGATACGCGTGCAAGATGGTTCCATTCGCTATCTGTTAGGTGGACAGTTCCATTTTTTTCTAAAGGAGCATCGATGTAGTAGCGGTTATGGGGCATAGTTTTTAAGAAGTGCTGTTTTTAGAGTTTCGGAAAGTGGAGCTTGGATGCCGGAGAGTTTTTGAAGATCAGAGAGGGAAACGACGTTGAAGGCGGCGAGTTTTTTGAAATGGGGACGGATTTTTTTATGCTTAGTGAAATTGAAGACTAGCTTGAAGCGGTAATCCCTTTTGAACAGGTGTTTTTGCTCAGTATATGGAAGGATCTCCGCTTCTTCTAAATGTACGCAATTGATGTATTTCAGGGGGGCGTAGACTGTTAGGAATTCATGAGGGTAGATTTCTCTAAATGTGGAAAGGTGAGGGAGGATGCTATCGAGCTCTTTTTTATCTTGGGGAAGGATAATGAGGATCGATTCATGGCGGAAAGCCTTTTCAAGTTTGTCAGGTGTCTGCTGTTTCCATCTATTATGGCTCCAAAGCCACTGGCCGGGCTCTTCATGGATTGTTTTTTCTAACTTAGCAAGGGAGGCCTTCATCAGCCTGTCGATCTCTTCTTCCATCGGAGCATCGGAATTGGGAAAGATCGGGTCGGAATATCTAATCTCGTATTTTCCATTTCGCCTTCTTGTTGTTGCGACCATGATCGGCGAGCCTGTGCGATGGGAAAGGATTGCAGCGATCGGGGATGTCCAAGCGCTCCTTCCAAAGAAAGGACTGGAATAACCGCTGTCGGGCATCCCCTGATCTCCGACAATGCCGAGGAAGGATCCTTTTTTAAGACCTCTCAATCCTTCGCGAATGGCATTTTTGGGAGAGATTATCTTCCCGCCGAATTTTTCCCTAATTTTAAGGACCCAGTTGTAGAGAAATGTATTTTTGATGGGCCTTCCGATAGCGACGCCAGGCATTCTGCTCGTCCCTTCCAAGAAGAGGATTTCCCAATTCGACTGGTGTCCGCAAAAGAAAATCACCGGTTTGTTTTCTTTCATGAGGCGATCAGCAACTTCGGGATTCATGCAAGTCGCAACGCGGTGGATCTTTTTTTCAGAGGCGAACTTGGCATATTCGAGGCAGGTGATCATCAAGTTTTGAAGAGAGGCTTTAGCTATTTGGTGGATCTCTTTTTCTGTGAGCGCGAGCGATGAGGCCAAAGCGAGATTGCCAAGGGAGCGCTTGCGGAATTTGGGGATAAAATAATACGCACAAATTCCAAGGAATGCGCCAAGGCGATGAATAGCAGCATACGGCAAAAAGCGTACGGGCCACGTCAGGATTAAGATGAGAATAAAGGAAATTCTATGCATCCACTTATTATAGCAGCAAAATCGTTATTCTCAAATGTGAGAAATATTTTTAATATTCCGCAAGTGTTGTCTCAGTGATCACCTTGAGCTGGTTTGAGAAATCGAGGTGTTTGACAGACTCTCGGATGGCGCTTGCGCTATTTGAGTTTTTTTTCTTGGAAAGGGTTGATTTTAAGAGCTCGGAGAAGGATTCCAGATCATTTAGAGATTCAATTTTTGAGCCATTTAGAGGGCTCAGGACCTCGTGGCCTCCGTTTTGTTTGGAGGAGAGGACAAAGACCCCCATGGCGAGGGCTTCCACCGTCACATTTGCAAAGGGATCGTAGAGGGAAGGGATGACAACGCAATCTGCGATTTGATAGAAGGGCGTAGCACTGGCTTGAGGCCCATGGAACACGACTTTATCTTTGATCCCTAAATCGGAGCTGAGCTGCTCGAAGTATTTGAGGTTTTTATCTTTGCCGACGATGCTTAAGCAATAGTTCTCTTTTTTGATCCTGCTTAAGGCGTGCAAGAGCTTTTCCAATCCTTTGCGTAGGAAATTGTGGCCGATAAATAGAAATTGAAATGCAGATGGATCCAAATTCAGCCGCTGCATGTTCTCTATTTTAGCTGATTCCCAACAATCGAATGCAGCTTGCATCGATTGCCATTCAACACCGTTGTGAACGACGGCAATTTTCTCAGGAATTACGGAGTAGAATTTGAGGATTTGCTCTTTGACCATTTCTGAATTGGCAAAAAGTACTTTTAGCTTCGGATTCTCAAAGGCTCTTTTTTCAAGGGACAAGATAGCTTTGTGCAGGGGGTTTAGAGCAAAGCTTACTCTTTTAAGTAATCCTTCTTGTGAAGATCTGTGTTCAAGATACGCGGCATGAGCGCCGTTTCCTGCCCGGATATGGGTTTGGAATCGATTGCGATCGAGACTAAAGACAATAGATGCAGGGTGTTTTTCTAAATATTTGCTGCAGGCCCTGTCGAAGTAAAGCACGTTTAAGAAGCTTAATGCATGTTTGACAGGAAGTGAAACGATACTTAGGTAGGGACTTGTAAAAGGGGGCTTGGGATCTCCGCTAGTTAAAAGAGTGACAGAGATCCCCCTGGAGCAGAAATCCTGGGCGATCTGCCAGGTGTATTTTTCCAGGCCGCCTTTTTTAAAGAGTTCGCTCTTGATGAGAACAATCATGGCGCAGGGATGGCCCCCCCTGCTTCTTCGACCTGAATCTGCAGGTCCTTCAGGGAAACTGTCAAATCGAACTTGGTATCATCTGAGCGGAAGAGTTGAAATCTGTTCATGTAGCTGCGGAAGCGGTTGCGCAGGTACTCTTCCCTTAAGGGGGGCTGCAAAAGTCTGATGTCGCGGTCGGACACATCCGACATAAGCGTTGTCACATACTTATCTTCGAGAAGTCTCGGATTGACAAACTGGAAGCTCCAATCGAGGAGTTTTCGCTCTGATTTTGGAGCGACGATGATGACAATCTCGATCATTTCGCGCACCGTTTCCAAAAAGAGGCTGTCGACTCCGTTTGCAAACAGGGGATAAGAAATCAGCGGGGCGCCCTTTGTGAGATTGATCAAAGAGTTGCTTGCAACGGAGGTGTTTTCGGGATTGTATCGCTGCAAGTTTTCTGCCGGAAAGAAAAGAGAGAGTTGGATTGGGGCATTGAAGGGAAGGAGGTTGCATCTTACAAAGTCGATGCGAAGCGCTTTTGCCTGCGGATCGTCGATCTCAATAGGAGAATCGGAGAGAATGGGGATATTGATCTGTTTCCATTGTTCAGGAACGAAATAGCTCACGATTTCGGAGCTGCCCTCGGCCTTTAGAGACAAATCATCGAGCTGGGACTTGGAGATATCGCTTAAATTGAATGTGATCCTCTGTTCTTTGAGCTTGAGCCGTTTGATGACCTCTTCGGGCCCGCTGACAGTTAAGGAGAGGTGATAAGGCCAGACATCGAGGAATTGATAGCCCCTGGGAGTTTCTCCGATCGGCTGTGTGATGACAATGGGAATTTGTTCGGTGATGAGCTTGGTCATTCGAATGGCGAAGTTGGGATGGTAGACGCGCGTTATGCCATTAATATCGAGTTCAGGATTGAGGGAGACGAGGTTCTTTTTATCGATTGTCATGAACCACTCATCGGGCTTATTGGAGGCATCGATGACAACTTCGAGATCAGATGGCATCAATTCATCGATGAGCGCTTTATTGCCAACGACGGTCAGCGTCAGTTTCTTAGCAAGCCTTCCGCCTTGCTGCATCCCTTCAACGGTTTTTCCGGGAGGGAGATGAATGATGCGCACAGGGACATTGCTAATATTGCGGGTACTTGTAAGGGACTGGTTCACGATAAGCCAGATAACAACTGCAAGAATAATTGAGACTAATTTTCTCGACCAATGTTCGACGAAGATTTTATACAGTAGGGTTTTCATTTTTTCAGCCACTCTCGCAATTTAAATTGGCTCTTAAAGTCCGCCTTTTGCGGCGTTGTGAAGATGCTTCGGATGATTCCTTTGAAGCGGTCAATTTTAACGCCGGGGGTCATGACACCATCTCTTGCAATTGATACTTTCCCAGACTCTTCTGAAATCACAATCACAAGAGCATCCGTCAGGTAGCTGGCTCCAAGGGCCGCTCTATGACGCGTGCCCATAGATCTAGTGAGTTGAGAGCTGTCTTCGGAAAGGGGAAGAATGACAGCCGCTGCCAGAATTGTCATATCGCGGACGATGATCGCGCCGTCATGCAGAGGTGTTGTCGTTGCAAAGATCGATTCCAGCAATTCAGAAGAGAAGTTGGCGTTAAGGATGACAGCCTTATTGGCATATTCATCGAGAGAATCTTCATGTTGCAAGACGATGAGCGCTCCGATCCTTTTTTCAGCCAGTCGGTATGTGGAGTTGGCCAGTTGATCTAAGAATTTATCGAACTCAGTGATTTCTTTAAATCTGCGGCTCTTTAGTGAGAGCTTGGATAGGGCGACCCTAAGTTCCGGCTGGAAGATAATAAGGATCCCGATAACTGCAACATTGCCGATAAGCAACATGATTTTGTGGAGAATGGGGAGATTGAGCCATGAGGAGATCGCAAAAATCAGAAGAAACGCCAAAAGTCCAAGGACGAGGTCCATCGAACGCGTGTTCCAGAAAAAAGATAGCAGATAGTTGAGAACCATCGAAATGATGAAGATCTCAATTAACGGCGTAATATCATGGAATATAAGGCTCATTTGTATTTCTCAGGCATCTCTGCAAATAGGGGTGGTCACCCTCTTACTGAAAAACTACCACACTAGGAGGGTAGAATTCAAGGCTCACTTAGTTTTCCTTCTTTGACATTTTTTTTTAAACCTGTAGGATGAGATCTCTGAACTAATAGGAAATGGCCATGGATGTTGTTTTTCTCTCTAGGATCCAATTTGCTCTGACAAGTGGGTTCCACTATATCTACCCTCCGATGAGCATTGGGATCGGTTTGATGCTGGTTATTTTTGAGGGCATTTACCTAAAAACAAAAAATCCACTGTACAAAACCATTACAAAATTTTGGGTGAAGATTTTTGCTTTGACGTTTGCTTTGGGCGTTGCAACAGGACTGGTGCAGCTTTTTGGATTTGGGACTAATTGGGCCCGATATTCCCGCTTTGTCGGAGATGTTTTTGGAAGCGCTCTGGGAGCTGAAGGGATCTTTGCCTTCTTTTTAGAAGCTGGTTTTTTAGGTGTGATGTTGTTCGGCTGGGATCGGGTCAGTGCAAAAATGCATTACATTTCCACAATTTGTGTTTGCGCCGGCGCCCATTTTAGCGCTGTGTGGATTGTCGTGGCCAACTCCTGGATGCAAACCCCTGCGGGGTTCACCATAGTGGGCGAAGGAGCCACTGCGAAAGCTGTCGTCACTGATTTCTGGGCTATGGTCTTCAATCCCTCTTCTGTGGATCGTCTTGTGCACGTTGTTATCGGCTGCTGGCTGACAGGCATTTTCTTTATTTTGAGTGTAAGCGCTTATTATTTTCTTAAGAAAAGGCACCAGGAATTTGCAGGTACAACAATGAAGATCGGTCTTTGTATGGCGGCTATTGTCCTTACTCTGCAGCTTATCTCTGCAGATTCCACAGCAAGAGGCGTCGCTGTCAATCAACCCTCAAAACTTGCGGCAATAGAAGGAGTTTATCAGACCCGGAAAGCGACCCCTCTCACTCTTTTTGGCTGGGTGGATGAGAAATCTGAGACTGTTAAAGGAGTTAGAATCCCAGGACTTTTAAGCTATTTGACCTACCACGATTTTGAGACACCGGTTAAAGGATTCGATCAGATCCCCGTGGATGAGCGTCCTCCGATCGGCATTGTTTTTCAGACGTACCATTTGATGATTGCCATGTGGGGTTTCATGGCGCTTGTCACGATCATCAGCATTTATCTCTGGAGAAAAAAGAAATTGGCCAAAGCGAAGTGGGCCCTCTGGGTTCTTATCCTTTCTGTTGGATTTCCTCACATTGCCAATCAGACCGGTTGGATGACAGCTGAGATCGGCCGCCAACCTTGGATCGTTTATGGGTTGCTGAGGACTTATCAGGGTGTGTCGCCCACCATCGTCAGCGCCCAAGTGGTGATGTCGATCATCATGTTTATCGTGATTTATATCCTTCTATTCGCTCTTTTCATTTTCCTTCTTGATCGCAAGATCAAACATGGCCCGGAAGATGGAGAAGAGATCCCTTATCGCAATCCCCTCACGCCACAAGGAGAGACTAAATGAATGAATCCCTGCTGCCGTTTGCATGGTACCTGATTATCGGTGTCTCCGTGGTCTTTTATGTCGCGCTCGACGGTTTCGATCTAGGTGTGGGAATCATGAACTTTTTCACAAAAAAAGATGATGACCGCCGGATTTTTCTCAATGCGATTGGTCCTGTTTGGGACGGCAATGAAGTGTGGCTTGTGATTGTGGGCGGTGGTTTGTTTGCAGGCTTTCCCGATGTGTACGCAACCCTGTTTTCCGGTTTTTATAACCTCTGCATGATTCTTTTAGCAGCACTCATTTTCCGCGCGGTCGCGATTGAATTTCGCAGCAAGGAAAAGTCCAGGAGATGGCGTTTTACATGGGATGCGGTCTTTTCTATTTCAAGCCTTCTCATCGCTTTTGGTCTTGGGGTAACTCTCGGAAATCTGATAGATGGAATCCCTTTGAACGAAAACAAAGACTTTGTAGGCAGCTTCTCGATGTTCTTCAGGCCATTTCCCGTTCTCATTGGCCTCTTCACGATTTCTTTGCTGATGATGCACGGATCGATCTACCTTGCTATGAAGACAGAAGGTGCATTGCATAAGCGTCTGCGCCGTTGGGCGATACGCTGTATCGTAGTGTTCATTGGTTTTTACGCACTGACAACGGGTGTGACACTCCTTTCTCAGCCGCACATGATGCAACCTTTTATAGAAAAGCCTCTATACATGATTTTTCCGGTGCTCGCACTGCTTTCCATTTTAAATGTTCCGCGCTGCTTTACCCGCAATAATGATGGATGGGCCTTCTTATCCTCATGCGGCTGTATTGTGTTTTTGTTTTGCGTCTTTGGGGTCGGGACATTTCCCTGTCTTGTGCGTTCGACCATCAATCCTGAGGCAAACAGTCTGACCTTCCACAACGCAGCCGCCTCTACGCTTACACTGAAAGTATTGTTAATTATCGTCGCGATTGGCGTTCCGCTCGTGCTCGCCTATGGCACAATGGTCTATCGCATTTTTAGAGGAAGAGTCAAACTCGAGCACACGAGTTATTAGGCAGCTTCAGGCTTTAGGATATCCGATGACGGCCTTGTAGCAGAGCATAAGGTGTTTGACACCGTTCATCGCGCGATGGGGCTGCTCTTCTTTGGGCAGGCTATGGGCGATTGCGATCTTGTCTTTAGAGTAACCGGTTTCCCAAGGGTAGTTTCCCGTGCCTGCCGCACCTTTTTTCATGGACTCCGCCCAATACATTGAGGCGAGATCTAACCAGTGGTAAGGCCAGAGCAGCTTTTCCTGCAGGTCGGGATCGACGAGTTGTGAGAAGAAAACCCTGTCAAAGGAAGGATTTTGGCAGATGAAGACCGCCTTGCCGCGTTTGATCTGATTTTTTGCGAACTTTTCCTGAATCTCAGCGCTGACATCAGAAGGGGAAATGCCTTTCGATACTTCCTCCCATGTAAATCCATTGACCTTTAAGCTCTCTGGATCGCTTTTTTTCCAATCTTCCGGAGAAATGGAGACCAGGGATTCGAAGGTGTCTAGAACTTCACCGCTGAGAACATCCACAATTTTAAACGCAATTTCGGCAATGCGATGTTTTTGGAAGTTGAGACCGTTTGTCTCTGAATCCAGGAAAATTCCCAACATGATTTAAACCTCGCATCAACCTAATCGGTGAATCCCTCAGCGTAACAAGAACACGGTTCTGATTTCAATAAATATTTGGCTCGTGCTATATACCTGTTGTATAAGAATCATCTACCTAGGGGCTGAAAATGGAAGTCAACACAGGAATTTCAGAACAAAATCGCATGGCTATAAGTGAGGGGCTGTCGCGACTGCTTGCAGACACGTATTCGCTTTATCTCAAAACTCAGAACTTTCATTGGAATGTGAGAGGGCCAGAGTTTTATTCCCTTCATCTGCTTTTCGAAAAGCAATACCAAGAAATGGCAGAAGCTGTTGACGAAGTGGCAGAGAGGATCCGGGCCCTTGGATATTTTGTCGAAGCATCCTTTACCGCTTTTAAGGATAAAGCCGCAGTCAAAGAAGAGAATAAAGTTTTAACCGCTAAAGATATGCTCCACGCTTTAATAGAGGGGCATGAGACTCTCATTAGAGGAGTTAGAAAAGTCGCGGAGATCGCGGATAGAGACGGGGATTTTGCCACTGTCGATATGATAGGGCGGCGCCTCGGTTCCCATGAAAAAATGGCCTGGTTCCTAAGAAGCCAGTTAAAGGAGTAGGTTGATGATGGCTAAGAAAAAAGGGTCATATAAAAACGTTTTATTTTTTTTCCTTGGAGCGCTCATCTATTCCTTTTTATTTTGGTTTGCGGATTACGACTCCACGCAAGTATTTGGGATGATTCTTATCGCGCTGCTCTGTTATGTCCTCCATAAGGTGGAATACAAAAAAAATTTCGGTCCGGAGCTCATCAAAACCGAGAGCGTTATTTCTATGTGCGCTGGCGTCATTTTCGATTCCTTGGCAGGTGGTTTTCCTTTCAGCTTTTTCCATTAGCCAATAGATCAAGAGGCAGTCTTTGTAGAAACATTTTTACAATTTATGCCCAACTTTTGAGACAACTTGGGTGTAAGTTAAAAATATATTATATTTTTTCCAGCCTCGTCCTCCTTTTTCTGCCGGAAGCCTTAAATGATACCGCAAATGATTCACAAGTTGGCTTGTGTTGCAGCCTGGGAGCCAATTTTTGAAACAATTTCGGTATAGTATCTATTTATTTTAATGATAGGGGTAGTCCCAAAGGGGGCCGGTATGGTATATTCGCCTCCTAAATTGTTTGGGAACAAGAGTATGCCTTTTTCACCGCAAAAATTCCGAGAGATTGTGTTCCAGCTGATCTACAGCGATGATTTCGGCACGGATGACGAGATTGCCGAGATGCTCATGGCCCAGCTATCTGTTACTAAACGGGTAGTCCGAGAAGCTGGTGTCCTGAAGGATAAAATCCTCGAAAAGAAAAAAGAAATTGACGAGGTAATCCGCACTCATTCAGAATCATATGAGTTTGAGCGGATACCCCGCATCGAGCGCAATGTGATCCGTTTGGGCGTTTATGAGCTTTTGTTTTCAAAAGAGATCCCCCCAAAGGTAGCGATTGCGGAATCGATCCGTCTCAGCCGTAAGTTTGCTACACCTGAAGCTGCTACATTTGTCAACGCCATTTTGGATGCAGTTTATAAACAAAGTATCAATGACCAAGCCCAACTGGCCCTCACAGTTTGAAGTCGGTAAACTCTTAAGCGAGCTGTCTACTCTTGGAATCGGCGGCCCTGCGCGTTATTTTGTAACAGTGCAAAAAACAGAAGAGCTGCTCTCTTTGATGCGCTACTGCCATAGCGAAAAACTCCCCTTTTTTATTTTGGGGAAAGGCTCCAACTGCCTTTTCGATGAGCGCGGATTTGATGGGCTCGTCATTCTCAACAAGATCAGTTTCTGTCATTTCGATTTTCCTATTTTGCATGTCGGTGCCGGGTATAGTTTTTCTCTTTTGGGGACGCAGACGGCAAGAAAAGGGTGGGCAGGGCTTGAGTTTGCATCAGGTATTCCGGGATCTGTTGGCGGCGCGATTTACATGAATGCAGGCGCTAACGGCTCTGAAACTTGCGACACTTTGATCGAGGTTGAATTTGTTAACGAGAAAGGAGAGCTCGAGACTCTCAAACGCGATCAGCTCGAATTTTCCTATAGGTTTTCTTCCTTTCAAAAGCGAAAGGGGAGCATTGTCAGCGCTAAATTCCAGCTGACCTCATGTGATGCTGCGAGAGCCAAACAACTCACTATCATCGACTATCGAATGAAGACTCAGCCTTATGGCGATAAATCTGCTGGATGCATCTTTCGCAATCCTAAATTAAAAGCAGCAGGCGCACTGATTGAACAAAGCGGACTTAAGGGCAAAACCTTGGGAGGCGCGGAGGTTTCCACGATGCACGCAAACTTTATCGTAAATAAGGCAGGCGCTACGACACGAGATGTTCTCAATCTAGCAGCCCATGTTCAGGCAAGTGTTAAAGAGAAGACTGGCGTCGATCTGGAAATGGAGATCCGCTATATCCCGTATTTACCAAAAGGTGACGATGTTTCGTGCTGACTTGCATTGTCATTCCACATTTAGCGATGGAACAATGACTCCAAGGGAGCTCTTAATCCACGCCAAAGAAATAGGCTTATCCGGCATCTCAATTACCGATCACGATACGATCGACGCTTATGCGGAAGCTCCGGCTATCGCCAAAGAGCTGGGTTTGCTCCTTGGCCACGGTGTGGAATTTTCCTCTATTTTTAAAGATTTAAGCGTTCACGTTCTAGGCTACGATTTTGATTTAGCGAGCCCTGCGATCCAAAAGCTATGTGCGCGGCATCAGCTTCGAAGAAAATCCCGCAATAAGGCAATGCTTGAAAAATTAAGTAGGCTAAGCATGCCCATTTTTGAAGAAGAGCTCCTCAGCCTGGGAGGGCGGAGCGTTGGCAGACCTCATATCGCTCAACTCATGGTAAGCAAGGGATACGTTTCCTCGATCAAAGAAGCGTTCAATCGCTACATCGGCGATGGAAAGCTCTGCTTTGAACCTGGAGAGGCGATTAGCACGGAAGAGACAATCGCCGTCATCCATCAAGGAGGAGGAAAGGCGTTTATTGCGCACCCCCATCTCATCGTGCATACGAATAAGGTCAAAGAATTGCTTAAATTGCCCTTTGATGGAATCGAATGTTATTATGCCAGGTTTGGCGGCCCCCAAGAAAAGCGCTGGATGAAAATTGCCAAGGAAAAGGGTCTGCTATTTAGCGGAGGATCTGATTTTCACGGGACGGTAAAAGAATTCATCCCCCTAGGTTGTTCTTGGGTGGATGAAGAAACTTTCCATAAGATTTTTCAAAGGGCTTAAGCCATCGCAAAGATGAATAAGGTCATAGAGCGTTTATTTCAAGCAAGTGCATCAAAAGAGGGCAGTTTATCGCTGGAAACAGCTGTTGCCTTTGATAGAGAACTCTCCCATCCGGCGTCATCATATAAAACGATCCATGTCGCAGGGAGCAATGGCAAAGGCTCTGTCACCATTAAAGTTGCAAAAGTTCTCGAGCTCTCAGGCTACCGTGTCGGTGTCTACACTTCTCCCCATCTTTTTTCCTTTAACGAAAGGATCGCTATAAATGGCCAGCCCATTTCGGGTGGAGATGTCATAGCGGGATTGGAGCGGATGTTTGCCATCGAAGAAAAGCTTGGACTCAAAGCCACCTTTTTTGTTCTGACGACCTTTTTGGCACTTGATTATTTCCGAAAGAAGGGAGTGGATGCTGCGGTGATTGAAACCGGAATGGGAGGAAGGCTCGATGCAACAAATGTCATCCATCCGATTCTTTCGATCATCACCTCGATCAGCAGAGAACATACCCAAATCCTTGGGAAAGAAATTGAGCTCATTGCTGCTGAAAAAGCGGGAATCATCAAAGAAAACACCCCTGTTGTTTTAGGTCCAAAAGCCAGGTGCCAATCGATCTATGATCGAGCTATGGAGCTTAATAGCCCCATCTTTGCATCGAAAAAAATCAGCTACTTTTTTGATGAAGAAAATAGCGCAATCGCTCGGCTTAGCCTAGATCAGCTAAAACCCCATTTCGACATTGATCCTGAAGCTTTAGACATTGGGCTTTCAGTTCGTCCTCCCTGCAGATTTGAGAAAATAGGGGAGGCTATCCTTGATGTTGCCCATAATCCCGAAGCGGTCTTTTCCCTCTTGCAGGCCTTGCATACCTTTTATCCTGAAGGTAAGTTCCGTTTTCTCGTTGGGTTTTCTAAGGATAAGGAATTCGACCGCTGCCTCGATCTGATCGCAGACGTCGCAACCCATGTCCACCTTGTGCAGGCTGAATCTTCCAGGGCTGCAACCATCGATGATTTGACAGCCGCGGTGAAAAACGAAGACCCCCTCCTTTTTACCTCCCATGGCTCGGTAAAAGAAGGGGCCGAAGCTGCCTACAGCGAGGCATTGTCCCAAAAAGAGATCCTCGTCGTCTGCGGCAGCTTTTACATCATGGCAGAAGCCAAACTTGCGCTTCAGTCGCTTATTGGAAACGAAGTGATCTTGCCGCCCGCATTTTCCTCAGCAGAGCATTGAGATAGACCCAAAAACAGCTGATCGATCTGCTGGCTTGTTGGATAGCTCTCCCCATTTTCTACCAGCTCATTAGCCGTTGCAATCAACGCTTGCATTGTTTCAAGAACATCCTCAAAAGGAATGGCCATTAAATTTTGCATATGCTTTTCAAACTTGCGTTTATGTTCTTCGGGCAGACTAGAATAACGCATTTTTGCTTCTCTGATATTGCGGTTATAGAGCGATCTTGCGATATCGAAGAGCTCTTCGATCTCACCTGGAAGAAATGCAATTTCTGCTGTAAATTGGACATTTCTTTGGCTGCTTAGAAAATCAAAATGGCGCACGATAGGTTTGCCCTCAAGCCTAGCTTTGGCTTCAAGCAGAGCCTGTTTTGCATCGGCAATGATCCTGCGATCGGGGATTGCCGTTAAATGATTTTTTTCAAGTTCACTAATATGGAGTTCGAGCTTTTTAACCGCCTTCAGAGAAAGCCTTCCCTTTTTCAGGCCTGTCGATTCCTCTTGGATCTGAGAAACCTCTCTTTTAACCAGACCGTCTTCCAGATCTCCATAAAGTTTGACCATCTGCTCTTTGAGATGCTCCGTTTGAGCCTTGGCAAAGACGTTTTCAGCTTTGGCTTTACCTTCAATCTCTCTTAGGGTTTCGAGCGCATGGTCTAGCTTTTTCGACAAATGCTGGTACTTCTTCGGCGAAATCGGAGATTGCGCTATTTCTCCTGCGATGGTCTGCACTTCAGACTGCAGCCATCTAGACTCTGATTGCTTATCTATTTTCTTAGAAATCATAAGTTTCTTCTTTTTAATTATGTATTAGGATTATAAGGCTAATAAACAGCCTTACCTTTATTCTATTCCTATTACATATATGGTTCAATTACCATAAATTATTATCAAAAAGTGTTACACAGATGATAAAAAATTTATAGGGTCGACAAAGCTCCTAGCGGGGAAGCTTCCCCGTAGGTGACCCTATATCATTAAAATTTTTCATTAGATTTCCGGTTCTTCTGACCGTATTTTTCGATTCAAATTCGGGGGGTAATATCTTTAAGGGCAGATATTACTCTCTGAGTTTGGATCGAAAATCGGTCAAAAAATCTCGAAAATCGATAAAACTTTAGTGACAAGAGCTAATAAAAAAAAAGCTATGTCTTTTTTAGACATAGCTTTTAGGTGAAATGTTGTAAAATAAAAAATTTTATGTGAGCTTCCAAACTGTTTTTAGCGACTCCCGGATGGCAGTTACCGCTGCAATTTTAGTCTCAAGATTTACCTGAGTATTTGACATGCAGAAGGCATCGCGCCCAAATTCACTGTTGCTATGAGGATTTGCCAAATGACGATCAGTACTAAATGCATCGCACTGAAGCTTGTAAATCGTGCCAAAAAGCACGTTTGCAATGTTTTTATCTTCATTCAATTGATCTTTCGCACTTAGCTCAAATCCATCTAGAATTTCGATCATCGCCTTGATTTCCTCATTTTTCTCAAAAATCATTGCATTTTCAAGTCCCTCTAGCGCCATTTCAACGATCGTTCTCTCAATAGCGCGTTTGCGCTCGGAGTTGAGCGCCGGGAGAACTCCGCACATTGCATTGTTGCCATAGCGATCATCATTCACTAAATTTTGAGGGGATTCATTTTTGTGGATGAAATAGAGATGAAAACATGGGCGGTCAGCAATTAAAGAAGGAACATTGCCGCTGATTTTGAAAGTGCATTTTTGGGACTTGGACTCAATGAACATCAAACCTTCAAGCGCCATCTGAAGATCCCTGTACGATCCCGTTTCTTGCAGGTACTGAAGAAGAGCTTGCAACTCTTCAATGTCATTCATAATCGTGCTGTCAATGACCATGTTGCCCATGTTTGAGTTCGTTATTGTATTTGACGAGTTGATCGTGATTTGTGTAATCATTGACGTCGCTTCAACCATCCTCTTTTGCATTTCTTCTGATTTTTTAGTGATCACGATGACCGGCTGCGCCTGCGATGAGGAGGAGGGGAGGATTGCAAGCAATGCATTTAGCTTATCCTCATAGGAACCTGGCCATATTGAAAGAGGCTGCTTTAGAAAACTTGCAGGAAGATTCAGTTGTCTCGATTTCCTCTCGATAAGCTTAGCGCTTACTGAATTAAGAAATGCCAATTTTTCACTCTCATCAAGAAGTAGGAAGGCTGACTGGACGCTTTTTTGAATGGCCAGTGCATCAGCATTTTTGTCTTTGAATTTTTCGAGAGCGGATGTTAGCTCATTTTTCAGTCCAATGAGTGCGGGTGATGCAACTCGGCTGCTTGAATTCTGACTGTCGAGGATAGCGGTCACTGCCTTCAACTTGTACTCTAAGGAATTTGTCCATATTGAAAAGGGCTGCCCCTGAAGAGCTACCGGTAGCGGTCTTTTTGTAACCTTTCCTTCCAAAAGCAGGTCGCTTACTTTTTGGAACAATTTTTCTTTGTCCTCCTGGGAGAGTTTGGAGAAAGCTTCCTGAATGTTTTTATTTGAAATGATAGGATCGTGGTTTGAACCATTCATACTCCATATTGCAGCCTCAATTGCCTCTTTTAACCCTTCGAGAGCAGCAGGGCTATTTCCTTGAGCAGAATGGCTGGAGTAGATGGATAAACCTTGCAAACTAGAAGAGGTGGACATTTCCTGTTCAATATCCTTTTGCATGCCGATGGCTAACTCCATCACTGATTCCATACTAAACAGAACCATTTTCACTGCTTGCTCATTCTCGGGGAGGACGAAAGTGTTTTTTTGCAATTTGTATGCTTTGACTGTTTTGTAGAATTCAAGGGCCATCTCGAAATTTTTAACGGGATCTGTTGTCAGTTCGGTTATCAGATCCTTCCCTTGATCGGCAAAAAGGGTTACTTCATAGTTTTCATTAATCTCAACTTGGATTTGTCTGTTGGATTGCATGGAGGATGTATTAATTGAGGAAGATAGATTTGAAGGGGATTGTTGAACAGTGGTCTGTACAGGCTGAAGGAGTTGCTGGATGTTCGCCTGCAGGGATTGGACAGCAAGCAGATTGCCTTGGCATAGGGATGGCTTTTGGGCCATCAGAGTGACGCGCTCTTGCAATGACTTTACGGTGTTTTGATTGAGGCTTCCCCGGCTTTTTTCTTGAAATGCGGTTTGAACAGATCCTGCAAGGTCAAGCACTTCAAGCGCCATATCGCTATGGGTTTGAATTTTAGTGATGAAATCATCGCATTCCCCTAGAACGTCGAGGAGTGCAAAGAGATCGCTTTCGTTCGCGTCTTGAATGGCACCTTGTGATCGCAAGAAAGTTGCATTTACTTTTTGTTGCAGGCTCTTAAGAAGCTCCGCGTCTGCAGATAATTTGTGTAGTTCTTGTACTTGTTGAAGCGGCTCGAGTGTTTCGATGTGCGTTTTGGCGCTCAATAATCTTAGGCGGAGATTCGTTGCATCGTTGTGTGTTTGCTGTATTGACATGTTCGTAGCTCCAAATTTGTGTTTTAAAAACTCAGGCGCTCCTAAGTTTTTTCTGCGCAGAAATTTAAGCGTGTGTTCGATTTAAAAAAACACTTAAAATTATTCTTGGGATAACTTTTTTTGGATGAGAATAAGACTGGGAGCGGCTTTGCGATTGAGAAAGGAAAGAAAGCAGACATTCCATATAAATGCAGATAAATTTGCGAGCATCTCGATCAAAGCTTTTTGCTCAACAGCTCCTTCAGGATGACCGGGATAGCAGGTGATCGATACAGCGCCTCCGGGAGTGATCAACTCAAGCGCTTTTTGCACGCTCTGGAGCGTTGTTTGCGTCATCGTTGTGAGTTGCTTGTTTCCCTTCGGCAAATAACCCAAATTGAAGACCACCAGTTTTACGGGAACGCTTTTTGCAAGCTTTGGAAAATCAGCATGAGATTGCTGAAACAGATGAACTCTTGAAAGTGCATCAGAGGGTAGGCTCTTTCCAAGCAGCTCTTGAGTTCGCACAATTGCCTCTTCTTGGATATCAACTCCGATGACGCCGCCTATTCCTTGAAAACCTGCCAGTTTCAAAGTGTCGTTGCCAGCGCCGCAGGTGGCATCGATCGCCCAGTCGCCAGATTGGATTAAGTCTTCCCAATACTTATGGGCAAGATCGAGATGGGATTGGAAGAGTGGGAATTTCATTAATAGTCCTTGCAGTCTCACAGAAGTTTATATTATGGATAAATACTTAATTAAAGTGGAGTGGGGGTTTATGTCTTTAGGTTTCTTAAATAATCGCAGATGTTTGGGCATTATGATCACTGCTGTTTTATTTTTAATGCCGACAATGAACGGTTACAGTGAAGACGACCCTAATTCCGATATGCAGACCGAGCAGGGTGCTAATTCCGAGCCGCAGGGCCAGGCGTCTGAGTCTGCATCCAAGGTAATTCCTGTCCCAGAAGCCCAGGAGCAATATTCTTCGGCCACTCCTGTTAAAACAATTGTCGTGGACAAGGATGGGAACATGACAGAGACAACCTACACCTACGACCCTGACCAAGGGGGTGTCGTGATCAACAATTACTATAATGTTGGAGGGCCCGGCTGTTCTGTGTATTTTCCGGTCTTTGGAGTGGGTTTTCTATGGTGGAATGGGTTTTGGTGTGATTCCTACGGTTACTATTGGAACGGCTTTGGTTTTTACTATTGCAACGACCCCTACTGGGGCCGCCATTGGAATGGTTACTGGCATGGATCTTGGAGAAATAAATGGCACAACTATAGAAGACAGCATCCGCATGCCGCAGGAGGTCATAAGGGAGACTTCAATCACCACGGGGGAATAAATCGCCATGCCCATGCACAAAGTCATGGCGGAAGCGGACAACACGGCGCTCCCCATGGTAATGCCAGTCCGCATGGCGGCGGTAGTGGGCCACATGGCGGTCCTCATGGAGGCGGTGGTCCACATGGTGGCGGTGCCGGCGGACCACATGGCGGTGGCCATGGCGGCGGCGGCCCGCGAGGCGGAGGTCATGGCGGTGGACACGGAGGTGGCGGCGGCCACGGGAAATGATCGTCTTCTGTTTTTCTCTTGCCGGTAATTTCTGATTTGGATTATCATACCCTTCTAAAATTAAGAGTTTTAGCGGGGTATTAGCTCAGTTGGTTAGAGCGCCACGTTGACATCGTGGAGGTCAGCTGTTCGAGTCAGCTATATCCCATTTCATGGAAATACCCGCACATAATATTTTAGTACTCCGAAATCAGACTGCAGCTGTTCTCATGGCATCTGCAGTAACTGAGCTCTTCCCGGGAGCCCTCTTCGTAGGGGGACTGGGGACGCCGGATCGTTTTTTCTACGATTTTCACTTCCCTTTTGAGTTCCAACCTAATTTTATTACTCTGATCGAAGAGCGCATGCGCTTTATCCTAAGAGAAAAAAGACCGATTAACCTGCTCGAGATGGTCCCGGCAAATGCTGCAGCCATGATGCGCCACCGAGGTCAAGTGCTGGCAGCAGACGCCTTGCTCGGTGTGGAAAGAGCTGTCATCGAACTGTGCCAGATTGGAGATTTCACAGCCTATTCACCGCAACCGTTCCTCAAAGAATTGGTAATTCCCTATTTTAAAATTCTCGAAGGCTTTCAAGTCAGCAGGTCCGGCAAAAAAATTATTCGAATTGTAGGGACCTCTTCGTCAGAAAAAGATGTGATCAAGGCAATTGCCAAAGAGCCCCCTGTTTCATCCAGATCCCATCTGATCCTATCTAAAGAGATGGAAATGTTTGAGCCTCTTCCGGAAGAGGGGCTGTTTGTTTGGAGGCCAAAAGGGGAAGTTTTGCGCCGGCAACTCATCCGTTTATGGGAAGAGCTGCATTCAAATTTTAATTTTATCTCCACGCCATCTGCTTTTATTGGAGACGGGGGAGAAGAAGGGATTACGCTTGCCCACAAAGAATATTTTTTCCAATACGGAGAGCCAAAATTAGCTGAAATTGCGCTCGTTTCTGCACCCCAAGAAGAGTCTTTGAGCCCCGGACTGCTCGCACCAAAAGCTTTTTTTGCAGACAGGGCCCACCTTTTCTGCCCTGATGAGAAACTTTTAGAAGAATGTATTTCTTCCTTGCAATTCATCCTTAAGATCCCTAAAATTCTGGATTTTGAGTTTGAAATTGTATTGTCAGTTTCTAGCGCAGGCACTCAAAAAGCGAGATCGAGAGGGGTAGCCCTTTTTCGACAGGTGCTAGAGGAGGCGAATGTCTCCTACACCGTTGAAAAAAACTACCGCACTGGAATTCTGGCGAGCATTGATGTTCGGATTGCAGATGCTTTGGGGAGAAGGTGGACAGGCCCCTTCTTGAGTATTCCTGAGGCTCCGATGCCGGTTGGAAAGGGGAGTATGCTCATCCGTTCCGCTTATGGATCGCTTGAGCGAATCGCCGCCCTTCTTTTGGAAAAAGGAAGAGGCAGATTTCCTCTGGCCTTAGCACCGGTTCAAGTGAGGGTCCTCGTAGCCACCGGCAAAACGGGTCCCTACGCAGAACACGTATGTGAAGTGTTGCGGGCTCAGGGGTTGCGCATTCATCTTGAGAGCAGTGAAGGAGCGCTTAAAACGCGATATCATGCAGCGATGACGGAAAAAGTGCCGTATGTTATTCTGCTCGGTCAGCGAGAGGAGACCGCTAAAACTCTCACTGTGCGAGCATATGGTGAAAATGAAGAGCAGACCTTGTCTTTAGACGAGTTCTGCATGAGACTGAAAAGCGAAATGAGGAGTTAAACCTCTGAACTTACGAATTAATAGAGAAATCCGAGCTCCCAGTGTACGCGTCATCGACAAAGATGGCGGACAGGTTGGGGTATTGACATTAGCTGAAGCTTTAATGAGAGCGGAGCAGGATGGATTAGATCTGGTTGAGATCGCTCCAAGCGCTGAACCGCCGGTGTGTAAAATCATCGATTTTGGAAAATATCGTTATCAGCTAACGAAAAAAGAAAAAGAGCAAAAGAAGACGCAGCATCAGGTCAAGGTCAAAGAGATTAAGATCAAACCGAACACGGATGATCACGATCTCATGGTCAAGGTCAAGCATTCGCGAGAATTTATCGCCAAAGGAAACAAAGTGAGAATCACTTGTGTTTTCCGCGGAAGGGAAATGCTCCATCCTGAATTCGGTAAGCGCATGATTGATCGTATGTGTGAAGACCTCGCAGATGTTGCCACGCTTGAAGCACCGGCAAAAATGTTAGGCAGGAGCATGTCGATCGTTTTAGCGCCAGGGGCAAAAAAGAAAACGGCAAATAGTTAACTGGAGTTGTTACCGTGCCAAAAATGAAAACACGCAAAGCGGCCGCCGCAAGATTTAAAGTGACAGGAACCGGCAAATTAAAGCGTCATCGCCCAGGCCGCCGTCACATTTTGACAAAGAAATCCTCTAAGCGCAAACGTCGTCTAAGAAAAGACGGGTTAGTCGATAAAGGGCAATTAAAGATGTATTCCCGTTTATTGGGAGTGGGTTGATCCTGTAAATCATACAGATCAACAAGTAAAAATTAGAAATTTGGAGAATTATCATGGTAAGAGTCACCAACGCAGTGGCTGCCAATCGCAAACGCAAAAGGCTCCTCAAGCAGGCAAAGGGATTTGTAGGTGATCGTAAGAATCACATCCGTTTGAGCGCTGATGCTGTGATGTCCGCGATGGCATTTAACTACCGCCACCGCAAACAAAAGAAACGTGATTTTAAACGCCTTTGGATCATCCGCATTGGAGTCGGCGCTAAAATCAACGGTTTATCCTATAGTAAGCTTATTTCAGGTCTGAAGAAAGTAGGTTGCGGCCTTAACCGCAAAATGCTCTCCGATATGGCTTTGCGCGACCCAAACAGCTTCGCAGCTGTTGCAGGCGCCGCAAAACAAGCACTCGCTTAAAGTTTTTGTTTCTGCGCTTGTCTTCTAGATGAGCGCAGATTTTTTTTCTGAGGTCTTCCCGTGCAAGATAAATTATCCGCTCTTCGCAAACAATTCCGATTAGAACTCTCCGGCATCACTCACAGCAAAGAACTCGAACAGCTCAAAGTCAAATATCTCGGCAAAAAAGGCCCTATCCAAGACTTAATGCAGTATCTTCGCGACACACCAGCAGAAGAGCGCCCAGCTGTCGGTCAACAGATCAATACCTTGAAAGAAGAGGTTGCTCACCTTTGTGAACAGGCCCTCCAAGGCTTCTCTCAAGCAGAACTCGCCAAACGTCTGGATGAAGAAAAACTCGACATCTCCCTTCCAGGACGCAAACGCTATTTAGGCAAAGAACACCCCATCACTCAAATGATGGAAGAAGTTTCTCAAATTTTCACCGGCATGGGCTTTTCTGTTCAGTACGGCCCCGACATCGATAGCGACTACTATAACTACGAAGGACTCAACTTCCCTCCTGATCATCCAGCTAGAGACATGCAGGACACCTTCTACATCAGCAAAGACATGCTTCTGCGCTCGCACACCTCCAACACTCAGCTCCGCGTGATGGAAAACCACAAACCACCCATCCGCATCATCGCTGTTGGCACCGTGTACCGCAATGAAACGATCAGCAGCAGGTCCCATGTCTACTTCCATCAGTGCGAAGGCCTCTACGTCGATAAAAACGTGTCCTTCGCCGATCTCTTCGCGACGATGGATGACTTCTGCAACAAACTCTTTAAAGCCAAAGTGAAAACCCGTTACCGTCCGAGTTACTTTCCTTTCGTCGAACCCGGCTTAGAAATCGACGTTGCCTGCACATCCTGCAACGGTAGCGGCTGCCGCCTTTGCAAACACACAGGCTGGCTCGAGATCATGGGAGCGGGCATGGTTCATCCCGAAGTTCTCAAGAATGGAGGCGTCGATCCAGAAGTTTACAGCGGCTTTGCCTGGGGAATGGGCATCGAGCGCCTAACGATGCTCCGCTATGGAATGAAGGACATTCGCATGTTCACAGAGAACGATTTGCGCTTCCTCGAACAGTTTGCTTGAGCTTTATTCGTCTCATGATATAATCTTTATCTCTTCGTGCGGAAGAGTGGCAGAGTGGCCGATCGCGGCTGTCTTGAAAACAGCAGTTGGGCAACCAACCGTGGGTTCGAATCCTACCTCTTCCGCCATTTTCATCTCATTTTTCTATTATGAAATTCTTGTGACAAATTTGTAGCGTTCAACAGGCTTTTTGTTTTTTTAAATTCTCCTACTCTTGAATTTACGCTTGCCGAATTGTAGTTTATGCGCTACAATTCTAGGAATGAGCATTGAAGTTTTCTATCTTGAAACATCCAATGGAGTATCCCCTTATTTAAAGTGGGAAGGGAAGCTTGACGATACTGCGCGTGCAGCTGCCAGGATTCGAATTAATAGGATCCGGCTTGGAAATTTTGGGGGCTGTAAGCTGATTAAAGGTGCTTCAGGTCTTTATGAGCTTCGGTTCAAATTGGGACCAGGCTATCGGATATATTTTGGAAAAGTTAAAGATACGGTTGTTATTATTTTGTGTGGAGGCGATAAAGGGTCTCAACACCGAGACATTAATAAAGCTAAGGAGTATTGGAAAATATATAAGGATTTGTCCAAAAAGAGGTAAAAAACATGGTTAAAGCAAAAAATTATAAAGAGCATCTCTTAAAACAACTGCAAAAGCCCAAAGAAGCTGCTGCTTATTTGAATGCAGCTTTGCAGGATGAAGACCCACATGTTTTTCTCTTGGCATTGCGCGACATTGCTGAAGCGAAAGGGGGCATGGGCTGGTTAGCAGATGAGGCTGACCTAAATAGAGAAAATTTATATCGGACTCTTTCTTTGAAAGGCAACCCTCGCTTTTTCAGCTTATTAACTGTCTTAGATGCTGTTGGTTTAGAGTTTTCTATTCATGCGAGCTCCAAACGCAAAAGTGCTTGAGACAAGATCCCTCCTTCGGTGGTTCCTTCACCTGCGGATAAACAGCTTATTCCAAACGAGAGAGTGCAAAGGATCTGTGAGAGGGATTTCAACATAGCGACTTCCGCGGGTTAAAAAATGTCTGATGGTGTTCTTTTTTTTCAATTTTGTCAAACGGTCACAAGGATTTGAATAAAATAATTTTTATGAATTGTTGTAAATCTGGTCATTTATTACAATGAGTAGCAACTCAGTGAGTATTTACTTATGAAAAGAACCGCACAAAAAGAACAGACCCGCCATCTCCTATTGAATAGAGCATATGGCGCGTTTGCAGAGAAAGGATTTTTGGCGACAAAAACGCTGGATATTGCGACAGCTGCTGGAGTGTCCCATGGAACTCTTTTTATGCATTTTCCGACGAAAGAAGAGCTTTTGATACAAACTATCGATAAGTTCGGCATTAGCGTTGGAAAGAGGTTAGAGGAGTTAATGAAAGACAAGGGATCAGCCAGGGAAGTGCTAGCTGCTCATTTGATGACGATTGAGGAATATGAAGCGTTTTACGCAAAGCTAGTGATCGAGGGGCCCCAACTTTCAGGCTCTGTTCGGAGCCGGGTTTTTATGATCCAATCGGGGGTTGCCCATTATCTTGAAAAAACGGTTCAGAAAAGCAGTCTCCCTATTCACTTTTTGCTCAATAGCTGGCTGGGATTGATCCATTACTATTTGGCAAATCGCGATCTATTTGCCCCGGGGGAATCCGTCATCGCAAAATGCGGCGAGGATTTGCTCAAGCATTTTTCAAACACGTTTCACCTTTAAGGAGTTAATTATGGAAAGGACTTGTCCCTCTTGTTATTCGTGCGGAATGCCATTAAAAATTGCATCCGATCATGCTTTGGGAGATATCAATCAGAAGTTTTGCAGCCATTGCACAGACGCTCAAGGGAAGTTAAAGCCCTATGAAGAGATTTTAAAAGATACTGCGGGTTATTTGGCGCATTCGCAAGGTTTGGCGATGACAGCTGCTCTCGATATGGCCAAAGGTCTTCTTGCAGCGCAGCCTCATTGGAAGGATCGGTAAGGAACTGGAGAAAACTCTTTTGGGTCGTGTAGACAAGGCGAATGCGAAAAAACAGGCTGCGTATATGCGGAACCTTTTTCCTTTTCTGGGTTTGCCCACTCCTAAAAGAAGAGCGCTCGTAAAACCACTATGTAAGGCTTACCCCATTCAGGATGGAAAACAATTCATTCAAAACAATCAAGATAAGCTGAGCCCTCTCAGCATTAAAGAAGGAAGCAAATATGTCTAATAAGAACAGAGTCGATCTATACACAATGATCCACAAGGTCCAAAGAGCCCATTTGTTTGCTCTTTCTACGAGAATTGGCAGAGCAGATCTTACAGATGAAGAAGAATTTAAATCGATTGAGCAAGAGCTAAGAGGGATGATTTCCCATTTACATGGGCACTCTCACAATGAGGCGACCTTTATCCATCCCCTTTACCGTGAAATCGGAGATGAAGTTGCTGTGATTGATGAGGAGCACGATGATTTGGAAAAAGAGCTGCAGAAACTCGAGGCCATTCTTTCTGCTAAAGAGTGGGGACGACTTTATGCTGCATTCAATCGCTTCATCGCTTTGTATCTCATCCATCAAGATGAAGAAGAGACGATGCAGGAAGAGGTTTTGTGGAAACATTTTGATGATGGTAGGTTAGATGCTGCACTCACTGCATTTAAGAAGAGCCGCCCAACGGAACAGGTCGTGGAAGACTTGAAGTTTATGGTTCCCGGCCTTAGCAATTCCGAACTTGCGGGAATACTGCAAAGTATTAAAGACGCAGCTCCTGAGCCCGCATTCCAGGCCGCATCTCAGGTCTTCCAGCAGAATCTAGAGCCAGTTAGATGGACAAAGCTTATCAACTCTCTGAAAAATTAGCTGTGATATGTGGCATGGCCAGCTGCCATGCCTATAATACTTGCTTTTTGACCCCAGGTTGCACTAAATTTGTGCAAAACCGGAAGGATGCAAATGACTATAAGAGCTGCTTTTAGAGTGTGTGTGTTGTTCTTGATTGCCACTACGTCTTCTTTCTCTTCTTTGTGTGCAGGGGAAACAGGTGATAGGACGGTGCTCCTCGCCATTTTAGCGCGCAATAAAGCGCATGTATTGCCTGATTTTTTAAGCTGTATCGATGAGCTTGATTACGATAAGCAGAAAATTGCGGTCTATATCAATACGAACAACAATCAAGACAACACCGCTGAGCTCTTAGAGGAATGGATCGCAACCAAGGGGCTTGCTTACCGCGATATTATTTATGAAAACCATCAGGTGGAGACACTGGCTGCCTGCGCTCCCCATGAATGGTCGGCAGAGCGATTCAAGGTGCTTGGGGCTATTCGAAATCGCAGCATGAATATGGCAATTGCGACAAATAGCGATTTTTACTTTGTTGTCGATTGTGATAACTTCATTATTCCTTCCACGCTTCGCAACTTGGTTAGCCATGACAAACCGATCATAGCTCCGATGCTAAGGGCCATTCCGAATGAAGATGATGGCTACAGCAACTTCTTTGCTGCCATCGATTCTGCAGGTTATTGGGGAAATTCAGACGAATATTTTCATATTCTATATTGGCGGAAAGTGGGTGCATTTGAGGTGCCTGTGGTGCATTGCACGTATTTGGTCCAAACTCGCTGCATTCCGGAGCTCACTTACGTAGACGGAACGGATGATTATGAATTTGTCATCTTTTCACGCAGGGCAAGAGAGCGGGGAATTGGTCAATTTATCTGTAATGAAGAACATTTTGGCTATGTTCTTCATCCCAGAGATGATATCAGCCTGCAAGAAGAGTCAGAACTTGTAGAAACACTCGACCTATCCTGGATTACTGTGCCCAGGTTTCATTAGGAAAATTTGTTTTGTCACATAACCTGAAATGTAGTTGTAGATGTGATCAGGCCTCAGATAGAAGGGTTCATAACTTAAGTTTAACGGGCGATAACTACCGGCTTGAATGTCGGTATTTGTAGTGGGATCTGAATCGAGGATGTCGTTTACCAAGAGGACGTATTTATATTTATTCATTTGGGAGAGGATCGCAAAGATTTGACAAAGAGGTAAATGCTGCAGAACATCTTTGCAGATGAAGAGGTCAGCACTTGGCAGTTCATTTTCGCTTCCATCTGACTGAAGAAATTGGATGTTGCTTGCGGAAAATTGGGTTTGATTTCTCGTAATGATTTCTTCGACAACATCGATCCCTAGGTAATTTCGATCATCCAAATTGATGTGGCTGCCTATGACCCAATCTCCGCAGCCAAGTTCGACAATGGAATCAATTTCAAATGTGTTTAAAAGGTTATGAAGGTAGTTGAGATATGGCCCGCACTCTTCGAGTGTAGATCCTGGGCCTGATGTGCCACGGCCTAAGTGATCTTTGCCCCAAACGCGATCGCGGTAGATCTTGCTAAACGCTCTCTCAGTATCGGTTTCTGCGATAAGCGGTAGGCTTGGTAAAAAGATCAGTGAGGAGAAAAGAAGTGTTCGTAGTTTAGAAGTATAGCAAGGCATAGGTCGGACCTCTTATAGAGTTAAAGAATACAAGTCATTGGCTTGTTAAAGTTATCAGTTTTTTGAGACTTAGGGGAACAGAATGATGATCTCTAGTAGAGATGGAAAAAAAAGGTGCTTTGGCGGCAATCCTGGCAAAGAATTTTATGCAGACTACCACGATAAGGAATGGGGCATTCCCGTCCATGATGACAGGCATCTGTTCGAGATGCTCGTTTTAGAAGGTGCGCAGGCGGGCCTTAGTTGGGAGACCATTTTGAAAAGACGAGAGGGCTACCGCGCAGCCTTTCATGGTTTTGATCCTGTGAAAGTAGCTTCGATGAGCGATGAGGAGCTGGAATCACTGCGAGAAAACCCCGAGATCATCCGCAATCGGTTGAAGATTTACGCCGCTCGTCAAAATGCAGAAGCGTTCTTGAAAATTCAGAAGGAATTTGGCTCATTTGACGCCTATGTCTGGGCTTTTGTGAAAGGAGCTCCGATTGTGGGTCATTGGAAGCAGCACGAAAATGTTCCCGCGACAACGGAGATAAGTGATTCTCTTTCTAAGGACTTAAAAAAACGGGGAATGACGTTTGTAGGTTCTACAATTATTTACGCCTTTATGCAGGCGGTGGGCATGGTCAATGACCACCGCATTGATTGCTGGTGTTACAGCCCTAAATCTTAAAGACGTGCTACCCAGGCTTGGATGTCGTTCATGGCCTCGACTCTTACAGCTTCAGCTAGTGGGAAACTTAAGAATCCGTGGATGACTCCGGGATAACATTTTAGCTCTGTTTTAGTTCCTGCCTCATTCAGGGCATTGCTATAGCGCGCGCCTTCGTGTTTAAGGGCATCATATTCTGCTGTCATGATGAAGCAGTTAGGGAGCTGGGATAAATTTTTGCTTTGCAGGGGTGCTGCGTAAGGGTTTTTGCCATCTTCCGGGGATGCGAGATAGGCATTGATGAAAAATTCCATGTTCTTGAACGAGATGAGGGATTTGTCAGGGCTGCTATCGTAGTTCTCTTTCACTAGATCTGTTGTAAGAACCGGATAGATCAGAAGCTGACCTGAAATGGGGAATGCTTTTTCTTCTTTTGTCATGAGGGCTACTGCTGCAGCTAAGTTGCCTCCAGCGCTATCGCCACAGACGATCAATTTGCTCGGATCGCCTAAAAATGTGCTGGCATTTTTTGCGATCCATTTCGTGGCATCGTAGCAGTCGTGCAAAGGGATGGGGAATTTATGCTCAGGGGAGAGCCTGTACTCTATGGATGCGACGATAGCTCCTGTCGAGTTTGCAAGTCTTCTGCAAAACTTGTCGCTTTGTTCAATGCCTCCATAGATCCAGCCTCCTCCATGATAGTAGGCGATGATGGGAAGAGAGCCTTCTGTCTTAGGAGAATACACACGCATCTTAATAGGGCCATTTCTCCCATCGACGACTTTATCCTCTACCTTGGCTACAGGCTCGATGTCGCTGATCTTGATAGGGGGCATTTTTTCCATAATCTCACGCTGCTTAGCAACAGGGAGGTCTTTCACGGCATTAAAGCGCATGGCGAATCCTTTCAGAAAAGCAGCAGTCTCAGGATCGAGACTTGGAACTTCGATTTGTGCAGGTAGAGGTTTTTGCTGCTTTGCATAGCAGATGCCGCTAAAGGCGGTCAATATCAGACAAGCTGTGAGGGCGAGTTCGTTTTTTTTGATTGAGAAACAGCGCATAGAGCTCCAAAGGGTAGGTTTAGTTCGAGGTCATTAAAATATGGCAGGGGGTGCGTATTTCCAACAATTGATTTTTCATAGAGGAGTAGGCTTCTTGCGAGAGATTCGAAAGAAGCCTAATTGAAGCTTTACTGATAGTAGGGGTGGTCGAGTACTTTTTGGTAGGTTTTGCTCTCTTCATCCCAGACCATTGTGGGATCGAGATTTTCTCCGTATTTGCTTTGCAGGAATGCGACGACGTTATTTGGAGCGTGTATGGTGAGAGAGTCGAACTTCGCTTTTTTCAGCGGGAACATATCTTCATATTTTAGAGGCTTCATGCATTTGAGCTCTGCGATTTTCCAGCTGAGTGGGAAGGGGCTATCTAAGTAGGTGAAGAAGTAGCCTACTGTCTTATCTTCTTCGTTGATCTGGTAGTGGTAGATGTCGATGAAGTTTTTCGTCTCTTTGACATAGAGTTTTAAGAAGGATTTTGGCTTCTCGTAGCTCGACCAGTCTTGGATTTGGTATTTTTCGGGGTCGAGGGTCGAGAGGATCTTCTTCACGTTGTCATGATCGGGGAGCATGATGGAAATATCAATGTCCCAGTCCCATGGGATGATCCCTCCGTAGCGATAGGCTCCAAGGCAGGTCCCGCAATCGATCCAGTGGATGATGTTGTGGGCATCTAGCAGGGCAGTGATTTCTTTGAGCGCTTCAATCTCAACTTTTTGTTTTTTTGTGAGATGGGAGGGGCGTTTATGCTCTTGGCAGGGGATGAACTCATCCGTATGGAATTCAGGGAGGCCTTTGAGCTTGTATTCTTCCAGATGGGATTGAATAGCCATGGGTTTTGAGAGAGAGTCCTTAATTTTTTGATGCTTGAGGCGCACGTCGGGCGAGAGGTAGGCAAGCCCTTTGAGAGCAGCTCCTATTGTTTCTCCAAAGGGAAGGGCAATGACTGCCCCTAGAGTTTTTAGCCAATGCAAGGTGTGGTATTCGAAGACTTGTTTCACTTCGCAGCTTGGAGTTTCATGATCGGTGAGACTAATTTCTTTTCCAGCAAATAAATATTGAGAGGGGATGAGGAAGAAGTTACCGATGGCTTCGATGGCGTTTGGATTGTTTGTTCGGGTATTGAGAAAGATGTTTTCCCGTATGGCGTGATAGGAGGAGAGAACGGGGATGCCAATTGGCATCATGACATCGCGAATAAAGTCTTTTGGTACGGGGGCTCCTTCGGGTTCTTCTGCGGAACAAAGGTTGCTAAATACGGTGAAAAATAGGCAGGCAGACAGCGTAAGCCTGTTCGAGAAAAAGTTCATGGGCGACCTCTGAAAAACTGGGGTTATGATTTTTTTTTAGAAACTATTACAATTGCCCTGAGTTTGTCAATTTTTTCGTGTGCGCCTTTTTTCGATTATCATTTATTCGATCATTTAATAATTTCTGCACAGGGATCAAGCGGGCATTGCAACCCGCTTTCTCGCTCATTCTCACCGAAACTTGACTAACGGAGCTGATATTATGGAAATTCAAAACTGGATGAAAAGATTCTGTAAATTGACAATCATGACGACGCTGTTTGCATTCACAAGTTCTGCAAGTAGCGATGAAGCTGTATTCGACTCCACAATTCCCGTTCTCGACATGAACGAGTACTTCGACTCCGATACAAAGGATAAGTTTGTAGCTGATCTCTACGATGCATTGAAGGAGGTGGGTTTTTTCGCGGTGATCAATACGGGAGTCGACCCTGAGATCCTAGACCAGGGTTACCGGTCTTGCTTCAATTTTTTTTCTCTCCCGCATGAAGAAAAAATGAAGTCCTTCAGCCTGGCTGCTGATGGACAAAGGGGTTATGTCCCAGGAGAGTCTGCCAAAGGTTCCTCTCGGGGTGACTTTAAAGAATTTTACCACGTAGGTAGAGAGGGGAGCGCTGATATAATGAAAGCCCTTGGGGTGTGGAAAAACATTTGGCCAGAAGGCGTCAAATTGAAAGAGCCTCTCAATCATCTTTTTCAAGCGCTAAGAGAATATATGGATCCGTTGGAAATGGCGATGGCGGAGGCTATCGGCGCACCATCTGATCTTTTTACAAATATGACTGAAGATGGCGATCTGTTGCTAAGAGCTATTCACTATCCGGCTAATCCTCCAGAAGGGAGCATTTGGGCTGCTGAGCATACCGATATCGACTTGTTTACGATTTTGCCAAGGGCGACTGCAGAAGGGCTTCAGGTGAAGAACAGACAGGGGGAATGGATCGATGTCAGGGTGCCAGAGGGCGCATTCATTATTAATGGTGGAGATATGCTCGAAAATATCACTAATGGAGAGTTTCGCAGCGGACTTCACCGCGTTGTTGCTAAGGGGGATGGATATGAGCGCTATTCGATTGTGTTTTTTGTCCACCCTCGCTCTATGGACAATCTGGATCCTTTGCCATCTTGTATAGCACGCACGGGAGGTGTTCGCAAATACCCAAGAGCTACCCGTCTGGAACTACTTGCAGAGCGCCTAGCAGACTTAGGGCTTGCTTCGCCGTCAATGCTTGAATTTCTCTCTGAGAGCTCTTTAATGGAGCGCCAGATCGAACTCGGCCGGCCAAGCATCGATGCGATGAAGAAATTGAAAGAGGCAGGACTTGCCAGTCCTGCTGTTATAGCTGAGCTCGAACGCTACGAGAAACTTAAGTAAATTAAAATTTTACCGCCTATTTCAAATAAGATAGGCGGTATTTGAATGGGTGTAATTAGTCACTAGTTTTTATTAGCTTACGATTTTAAAGTTTTGGTTTTATATAATTAATTGACTGGATTTGATATAATATCCGTGAATTAAAAAGGGTGTTTATCATGTTCAACTTTGAGATTAATAATTGGTTTCGGGCCTTGGCTCGATTTTGCGACTATTCTATTTTCTTCCTGGTACTAGGGGGAATTACTCTCTTTCTGCCTTATTTTTATGGACCTCTTTTTTATTACATCTTAGCGGGTAGCGTTCCTCTTTTGTGGGCGCCCGTCGAGGCTCTTTTGTTAGCCAAGTGGGGAACCACACCTGGAAAGGCCTTTTTTGGCTTGTCTGTTCTTAATGCTTCGGGCTTGAATCTATCCTATCTATCTGCTTTAAAATGGTCGTTTTTTCTCCCAACTAAATGGGTAGTAGTGCGCCAGGCCGCGGTCTCATGGAAGAGAAAATTATGTGCGTTTGTCACGTGCTCCGCTTTTGTGCTGGCAGCGATTTCCGGAAATGTCTTGTCGCAATGGAGTGTGGGACTTGAAAAAGGGATTTCTCCTGAGGGTTGGGTGCAGTATTCGTCGGATGATGCTGGTTTTAAAGTTTCTTTCCCCGCAGACCCTGAGTCTATGTCGAAAGAACTCGTGATCCCAGATAGCGGAAAGGTCCTTCCCTATAAAGAAATCACAACAGATAAAAGCGAAAAAGTTCATTATTCAGTAAGTCATCTCGACCTTCCTAGAAAGTGGAGACTTGCCGGTAACACGACCCTTCTTAAAGGGGTGCTAGACCAGATGGTCAAACACACTCCCGGCGCTACGATTCTAGAAAAAGAGTTCAAAACGTACGGCAGCCACCGCGTTTTGGATTTCAGGTTGAACCAAGGCAAAGAAGAGGTGCAAGGGCGTTTGATCATCGTCGGCGGTACACTCTACAAGCTGACAATCACTTATCCTCCTTCTCATGTAAAAGAGCTGCAGGAAAATCACTTTCTAGATTCCTTTGAGATTTCCTAACAATCTCTAAACTCGACATATATGCATTGTCTATTTTATCATTGCTTGTAATCGGCAGGTCATTATGTCAATCGATGGAATTTCAGGTCTGCATTTTAATGTGGGCAGTGAGACACAATCTCAGGATAACGTGCATGAAGCGATCACTCGTTTGATGAGCGAGATGCCAACACAGTTCACAATAGAGCAAAAACAGAAACAGAAGGAAAATCTGGATAAGATATTTGAAGAAGTTGTGGAAAATATTTACATTCAGCAAGGCGGGGCGATCTCTCAAATAGAGATCAATTCCAAAGTTCTGCAGATACCTGAAGAAGAGAACGCACATTTAGCTGATGATTTATTCAAAGGCTTAGCACCAGAAAATGTTTCCACGCCTAGATCATTGATTCAGAGAACGAGTACGAACATCTAGTCTGATTTTTGAGGTTTCTTGGGTATACTTTCTTCTGATATTTTTATTGGATTCTTGTGTATAAATCACTCCTATATTTATAGTTGATCCCATTCAGTAGCATTTTGTTTTGCTGACAAGGAAATCTAAAAAATAGAGTTATTATGTCTATACGTACAATTTCAAATTCGGATTACCCCCTAAGATCTTCTCCGGTTTCTATCGCACACTTTGATGGGGAATTAATGAAGACGATATTTGATCGAGCCAGTTATTCCACAAGTCCTGACGATACGTCTATCTATTTGAGTTTACGAGTTGCAATCTTCCAAATTGTAGATCTGATATCAGATGTTAATACATGGAAAAGCGAAGGAAACTTGTCTGAGGCAACGAGAAGGATAAAAGCGTGTATCGTGAATCAAACGAATACGTTGGATTTAAATGGCCTGGGGCTCACTTCTCTGCCTCCAGCAATCGGACAGTTCTATTGGCTGAAAAAACTCGACATTTCCTATAACAATCTGTTGGAGTTGCCGGAAGAGATCTCAAAGCTAGGACAGCTCCAGGATTTTAATTGTAATGCAAATCACTTGAGTGAATTACCCTCATGGATTGGAAAGCTACCAAATCTTCGTGAATTGGGATTGGATGGCAATCAAATTTCGGAACTGCCACCTGAGATCCGGAACCTCATTTCATTGCAAAGACTAAACATTTCTCGTAACAAAATTGAAGTGTTGCCTGATGCAATTGGAAATCTTACGCAATTGGAATCTTTTTATTGTATTTCAAGTCCTCTTAAAATATTGCCAAAGGCAATTGGAGAGATGCGCAAGCTACAGTTTATGTACTGTTATTATAACAAGATTGAATCGATACCGGCAGAGATCGGGCAGCTCACTCAGTTAAAAGGGTTATATTTAGGAGGAAATAACATTTCCATATTGCCAGATGAGATCGGAAAGCTTGTCAATTTGGAAAAGATAGATTTTTCTGGCAATCAGCTCCATTCGCTCCCTAATTCCTTGAGTGCGCTTAGACAAGCTCATTTGAATTTTAGCGGTAACTTTCTCTCTCAAGAAATTTCCCCAGAGCTGCGCAAACTCAATATTGGTATTGGAATGCAAAAAGCCAATTTAGTTCTGAATAACCTCTAATGACCAAATTGGATTTTGACCTGTTTGATCAGCGGATTTGTAGGTCTAAATTTTGGCAGGTCCAAGGTCTTTGATCCAAAAGCTCATCTGATTTTCTGTTGGATGGGCTGCATTCACTTTTTTCCATGAAAGGTAGCATTTCATTTCGGGATGATGGATGTAGCCTCTTTTTCGCCAGAAATCGGCGAGGGGGACATGATCGCCTGGTGGATTGGGATTAGGCTCGGGGAAATCAGGGACACAGAAGCAGATGTGTTTAAACTTTTTGTAATTGGCGACATGAGCTTCTCTCGCGTCGAAAAAGTGATGCCCTATGCCTCTGCCCCGGTAGCGCTTTAACAATACGGAATCTCCAAAATCATAATAGGTGTTGATGTCGAGGTGTCGCTCTAAAAAAGGACGGTGCAGGGCTGGCTCGTCTATTGCAAGAGGACATCCTAGAGAAACTCCCACAAGGGTTGTGTTATCAAAGATGAGCACGCCGATCGATTCTTTGTTTGAGAAGATTGTTTTCAAATACTGCGTTTCCCGGTCGAGATCAGGCTCTTCGAAATAGGGATAGTCTTTGAGGACCTCCATACGGAGTTTAGCAACAGCGTGAAGATAGGGTTTAAGGCCAGATCCGGTAAATGAGCGCACGTGAATGTCAGTCATCAGCATCATTTGGTTACTCCCAAAAAATTTGAAATCAAGGGTTCTTGGAACCTGCCTCAGCAAAATTTCGGGATTATTTTGACCGCTTTTTGATCAAAAAACGACTCAAAAGAACCCAAAAATTGGGCAGGACCATTTGCCGAGATAGGTTCTTATGGCGAAAAGCGATAAAAAGTTAAAGAGGAAATTCTGAAATCCTGTATGTTTTGACGAAAAGGGGGAAGATAATGGCTAAGTTGTATTTTCGCTATGGAACTGTGGGAAGCGCGAAAACATTAAATCTGCTCGCAGTAGCTCATAATTATCGGCAGCAGGGGAAATATATCCTTCTGTTAAAGCCAGAGCTCGATACTAGGTTTGGAAAGCAGAGCATCAGGTCGCGCGCTGGCTTAGAGATGGAAGCGGACATTCTGGTTGCTCCTGAGACAAAACTTCTAGAGATGGATTGGGAAGGCGTCAGCTGTATTCTAGTTGATGAGGCCCAATTCCTCTCAGCTAAACATATTGAAGAGCTGAGAAAGATCTCCCTTGATAAAGAAATCCCGGTGATCTGCTACGGGCTGCGCACGGATTTCCGCACGAAGCTTTTCGAAGGAACACTCCGACTGATGGAGCTTGCGGATTCGATCGAAGAGGTCAAAGCGACCTGTCATTACTGCAATAAAAAATCGATGGCGAATTTAAAGCACGTGAACGGAGTTGCAGCACTTGACGGCCCTACCATTCAGTTGGGTGCAGAAGAGAGTTATTATCCCGTCTGTTTCAAGTGCTACACCACTCAAATCAATGAAGCGACCAGGCAACTCGCGGCTGCCCAAGCTTAAGGTTGAGAAATAAGTGAGTTGTCCAGATCCTCTCTCAATGCTGAGATGATCAGGGCAACTCCACCATCATTTCTTTTCATAGTAGAGATGATCACATCGGCAAAGCGTTTGCTGGGCTCCACAAAGGCATCATGCATCGGTTTCACTGTCTTAAGATACTGATCGCGGATGCTGGTTAAATTGCGCCCTCTTTCGTTCATATCCCTTTCCATCCGTCTTAAGAGCCTCACATCACTATCTGCATCCACAAAAATCTTCAGATCGCACATATCGCGGATCTCTGGAACAGCAAAGAGCAATATCCCTTCTATAATGATGATCTCAGCTGGGAGAACCGTGTTTGTGGAGACTTCCCTGTCATAAATGCAAAAGTTATAGATGGGCACTTCAATAGGGCAGTCAGCTTTGAGCTGGCAAAGGTGCTGTTTTAACAATTCGAAATCAAGGGAATCGGGATGGTCGAAGTTTTGAAGTGATCGCTCTTCCAAGCTCAAATGGGAAAGGCCCTTGTAGTAGTCGTCTTGTTTGATCAGGACGGCACGGCTTCCAAATGTATCTATGATCTTTTCGGCAAGCGTCGTCTTGCCGGAGCCTGTTCCTCCTGCGATGCCGATGATCCGTTTAGGATTAGCCGATAGAGGAGCGATGAAGGTCAGTATCAGAAAAATCAAGTAGCGCATGGGTTATCTCCTGTCGTTTTAGCGTTGTTCAAATTCGATAGTAATGGCAGATTATACTTGAACTGATTGTCTAAAGGCACCCACAATCTCTACTGCTTATCCCCATTGCAATGGTATTCAGCTTTCGCCTCTATGGGAGCAAAAAAAGGAACATCGAGACCTGAGAGAAAAAACATAAGTCATTTAAAATAAACATATTAACGCCAATTTCTTCGAATTAAAATTAAATATATAATTAATATAATTAGTTTGATATAATTATAACTATATAATTAAGAATATTTAATATTTTGAGGTTTTTATGATTAATATGGATCGTTTCTATTTTTCTCCAAAGGTTCAAGCTCCCTCAGAGGGATTTGGGATAGCTTCTGTAATATCTCGGTGTGCATTTGCCCAGATGAAGATGGGGTATTTCAGTGCAGGTGCAAATTTCGCTGCAATGACAGGCAGACAAGAGGATCGTGAGTATTGCAACCTCCAGGTCAAATATTATTCCAAAATGGCATCTTGTACGCAGAAGGCCTATGCATTGTTCGGCGATGATCTAATCAACCCCTCCATTAACGGTCCAAAAAGTGAAGCTCTATACCCTCTTTATAAGGAGCACGATACCGAAAAGGCAAAAGGAAAAATAACTAAAATAATAAGCTCGAACGAATTGAAGGAATTTAAATTTGTTGATGCAAAAAATCCCAAATATCTTAAAGAAAATAAGCAATATTTCACAGGTATATGCTACACACAATGTCTTGAATTTATAAGTGATTTTCAGAAGATTGCGCATAAGACCATTACTTCAGAAGATATGAAATCCTTAAGTGAAAAATTCACAGAGGGAGGCAGCAAACGAGTTGTGAGAATACATAGCTTACAGTCAATGGATTTTCAAAGAGTCAATCAAGAAAATCATCTGCTAGATCCTGTTAAAATTCTAGAAACTCTAAATGGAGAATACCTGAACAATTTAAAAATCGATATTGTTGGTTTTTCAGTCGCCACAGAAATAAAAGACGAAGATCTCCCTAGTGAACTTATATATGAAGAACCAGTCAAAGAGGAAGATGGTGATCCATCTTCTTCATTAATAAAAATGACTGACCTCCTCAAAGAGATAGACGAGAAATATTATTCTGCCCCTGATGCTCAAAAATATATGGGAGGGCTTTATAATTTAAACGAAGCAAAAGTGGGCTTAAGCGATTTTACTTTTGATGAAAATACCAGTGACACCAGCAATAAAATAATGAAATTTGCTGATGAATTGAGCATAGGGGAATACATTATCCACATGCGGCCCCCAAAAAATGATGAAAATATTTTGAGGCGGGGCCATGCCATCGTTTATATCAAACTTGAAAATGACCGCTATCTTTTTGACCCCAATTTGGGCACTGTCCGCATTCCAAAGGGTAAAGACGCAGAGTATATAAAACACTGTTTGGACAACGTTGGCATCGATACGCTGTATTTCTCTCGATGCTCTAGGGAGCTTTCGCGCAGCCCAAACAGCGAAATCTTTTGAGAACGCTCCCTAGAAAGGTTAGTTAAACCTCATCTCTCAAAATGGCTTCGCGGTAGCGCCCCATCAGCTCGACCATGAAGTGCAAGTTATGGATGGTGGCAAGGGTCATGCAGACCGCTTCGCTTGCTTTGAAGAGGTGGTGAAGATAGGCGAGAGAGAACCTGCGGCATGTCGAGCAGGTGCAACCCTCTTCGGGGGATGAGAAGTTGTTGATGTTGTCGCTTCTTGTGATTTTTAGAGGCCCTGATCTTGTGAGCAGGACTCCATGACGGGCAGCTCGGGTTGGGTAGGAGGAGTCAAAAGTATCGATTCCGAGTGGGACACAGTGATTGATCGATTCCAGATCGCCGATGCCGAGAAGGTGGTTGGGTTTATAAGTAGGTAGAAGGGGCATCGTGAAAGTGAGCATTTCTACCATTTCAGGTTTCGTTTTCCCCATGCTTCCGCCGATTGCAAAGCCGTCGAAGGGAAGTTTCGTCAAATGTTCACAGCTCATTTGTCTTAGCTCTTTATGCACGCCTCCATGGACCACTGCGTACATCGCCTGGTTTTGAGGGTTGGCTAGGTGCGTCATGAGAGAGCGCTCTTCCCAGCGGTGTGTGCGGTCCAGGGACTTTTTCAAATCGAGATCGGGGATGTGGTAGGGAGGCAGCTCATCGAAAGGAATGATGATGTCTGCGCCTAAATCCTTTTGGGCGGCAATCGATGTCTCTGGAGTAAGCAAAACCTTCGCCCCATCGCGGTAAGAGCGGAATAGGACTCCTTCTTCATTGATCTTTAGGACGTGGCCGTCTTGTTTTTTTTGGCCTCTGCTCTTCAGCTCATCTGCTACAGATCCATAAGCTAAGCTAAAGACCTGAAAGCCGCCGGAATCCGTAATGATCGGCATGGATCGGTTGATGAATTTATGCAGACCGCCGGCCTGTTTTACAACGCTTGTCCCGGGCTGGAGCATGAGGTGGTAGGTATTGCAGAACATGAGCTGCAGGCCGATCTCATGGACAGCAGCGTTGTCTAGAGTTTTCAATGTTCCATTGGTGCCGACGCCGACAAAATTAGGTGTATCGATAATGCCGTGAGGCGTTGTGATCTTGCCCACTCTGGCACGGGATTTCGAAGAGGTGTGAAGGATTTCGAATTTAAACGCCACGGGGTACAAACCTCTTTGAAAATAGAGTTAGGGGAGTCATCAGAGCGATGACGAGGAGTTTGATGACAAAACTTAGGAAAATGATGTCGGTGAGGTTGGCCACTAATCCCCAGAGTCCAAAAACAGAGAAGAGGAAGGTATCGAGAAATTGAGTAGAGGAAAGGGAAATTGCGTTGCGTATGGCAAGCGGAACGCCTTTGAATTTATTTTGCAGGTAGCCAAAGAACCGGAGGTCGATCTGCTGGACCAGGAAGAAGACTCCGAGAGAGGTCAAGAGCAGACGGAGCGAGGGGGTCAGGATCGTTTGATAGGCCCCTTGAGTGGAGTCATAGGGACTAGGCGTATAGAGGAGGTGGATATTTGCCATGACGACAAAAAATATCATAGAGAAAAAACAGGTCCAAAGGGCTTTTTTAGCGGCATCTTTGCCAAAATATTCTTGCAGCAGATTGAGTCCAAAAATGCTTCCGATGGCAAAGACATCGCTGCAGGTCACATGAAAATTAAAGAAACAAATTTGTTTAATGACGAAGAGGTTAGCTAAAATTGCCTGCATAGCGACCCAGGCTGAGAGAGTAACTTTTCCCATTTTGAGCGCGAGCATGCCAAAGCCAATGACCAGGATCACATGGATTAGGAAAAGGGACTCGTTCATTTTACCACTTTGCTGGATCTTATTGAGGGGAAAATATAACATATTCTTCCATAATCAGGAAGCTCACTATTGAGGTGTTGAATATGAATAAATTTTTTACAGTTTTGTGTTTGGTAGCAGCGATTGCCTGCGTGCCGATTTTTGCTAAAGATAATTCTTCACAAAAAGAGGTCCAGCAGACCCTTTCCATCATTAAGCCTGATGCAGTTGCAGCAGACAAGATAGGCCCGATCATCGCTAATATCGAAGGTTCCGGACTCCGTGTCATTGCAATGAAAATGACCCAGATCTCAAGTGATCAGGCGGCTATATTTTACGCTGTCCACAAGGATCGCCCATTCTATAAAACTTTGGTGGAGTTCATGAGCTCAGGGCCGATTGTCGCTATGGTTTTAGAAGGCGAAAACAGCATTGAAGCTTACCGCAATTTGATGGGAGCTACAGACCCTGCAAAGGCTCTTCCGGGAACTTTGCGCAAGGATTTTGGCAAGAGCGTTGAGAGAAATGCCGTTCATGGTTCCGATTCACCTGAAAATGCGAAGAAGGAAATTGCATTTTTCTTCACGAATGCTCAGATCTATCCGCGTGGCAAGTAACCACTCAATTTTGCTGTTTGGGCTTGCAGCCCAAACGGCAAAAACTTTATCAATTAGGTACTAAAGAATCGAAATAGCTTGTTAATTCGGGTGAGCGTTTCTCAAGCCATATGCGCATACGCCTTGTATCGTGTGCAAGCTCTTGTTTGGCTTCTTCAATTGAAATCGGGGCTGCAGCGTGGAAAAAGCCGCCAATGTCGATGGCAATCGCTCTATCATTTAGTAAACCGAGATTGCGGCGCAGCGATGGATCAAGGTCTTTGATCCCTTTTTGATATCTGGTCTTTAAGCAGTCTAAAATTTCCCTGATCACTTTTTTCCCGCCTTCGATATCATTTTGTTTCAGATATACGCGCAGTTTTTTGAACGCATTGTCCGCTCTGTACTGAAGGACAAACGGGATATTAGAGAGGTTCACAGTATGAGTAATGCCCAGTTTGTCTACGAGCTGGAGGTGCAGAGCGCTAAAAGCCTCGTTTGGATTGAGGTTTAAGTAGATGAGTCCCGTTTCCTCTTTAAGTTCAGAGTAAGCGATTTTGCAGCTGGAAAATACGCGGCCAAGCTTTTGTTTTTGGAAATTGAGGAATTTATCCTTGAGCTCGGCAAGAGGTCCTGGCATGGGTATTTTGTGCAGAAGGGGATATTGTCTCAGATGATGCATTTTAAAAAGCTTGAGGACGATTTCTCTATCTTCTGAGATGAAGGCATAGCATTGTCCGCCGCAATCGAGGTAATGGAAGGGTTGTAAGAAGATCTTCTGGAGCAGATCCATGTCATGAGATGTCGAAGCTTCCGTTTCCCACTCAGGGGATGCAGGCAAACTCGATGTGATCTTGACGATTTGAAATCCGTCCGTCTGCGCATGGGAGAACTTTCCTGCTGCATAGAAAAGAGAAACAGCTAGCAGAGATAAGATGTATTTACGGCAATGTTTCATGAGAGGCGATGTTCTCCAGAAAATAGTCTAAATGTTCTGGGCAATGTTTTTCCAGCCACTTCTGCAAACCATATGTCGCAAAGAAGAGCTCTTTTGCTTCCATGAGTGGGTTTTTGAGCGCAGCAGAAGGAAAATAAGAGCCTAAGTCAAATTCTACCACTTTTCCATCCACAAAGCCAAAATTAATCAAAAGGTTTGGGTCTCTATCTCCAATTCCTTTTTGGCAGCGGCATCTAATTTGTTCGATTAGAGCGAGGGTTGCAAGGCGCATTTGCTCTTTTTGCCCCGTTTTAAGGAGTTTTTCAAGATAGGGGAAAAATAGCTCTGCTTTTTTTTGGAGGGCAAATTCTGTTTGAGAGAGGTTGACCTTGCGGCTAAATCCCCATGTGTCGATTAATTTAACTGGTTTTGCAAAATGGGGATTTGGTTGTGGGCTGAGGTAGATCAGGGCGGTCTCTTCTTTGAGATGGTCATGCGCCAGCTGGCAGCTGTTTAAAAAGAAGCCCTGATGTTTGTGGGCGTGCTTTTTTTGATTCTCAAGGATCTTTTGGATGCGCAGGCCATCTGCAGTTCCCGGAAGAGATGTCGTAAAGAGCATGCTTTTTGGCGACAGGTGCTGGTGTTTGAAGAGTTTGAGTATGGTTGTGCCATCTTCTCCCAAGAAGACAAAGGAGGTGCCTCCCTTGCCAAAATAATGAAATGGCTGATCGAGAAGAGAATCGATTTCTTTTGGGGGAGGGTCGAAGAGGGGAGAAATGGTCGAGACCAATTTAGAGGGGTGGAACCCTCCATTTTGAAAATTGTACAACCGATCTGCTGCAACGATCGCAATCAGAATGGTTATAAGGATTTTGGGTTTACGAATGACCCTGATGTATCTGTTCATTAACCCTATCTTCCAGGTAACCCACCATTTCAGGGTAGTTTTTTTTCAGCCAGATTTTCAGCTCGAGTGTAGCGTAGAATATTTCTTGTTTATATGCTGGGGGCTCTTTCATTCGCGGGTTTCTTAAAAAAGAGCCGGAATCGATCTCAATGGCCTGTGTACCGATGTATCCGAAGTTGCGGTTTACGATGTCTCGATCGGCAAATCCCTTTTTGCAACGGGTGATCAGCAATTCAATGAGCGAGTCGATGCTCTTTTGGGCCTCATATGTTGCCTGTTTTTCTTTGAGCTGAGAAAAATGTTTTTCAAGAGGGATCGCGCGTTTTTGCAAAAAGAATTTGGAGCTGTCTAAATCGATTTTGTGGCGAATGCCGCAGGCATCGTAAATGATCAGCTCCTTTTGCAAATGATTAGTTGGGTTCAAATGGAGGTAGATCAGCCCTGTTTCATTTTTAAGCTCGTCATAGGCTAGCTTAATGCTGCTAAAAGTGCGATTAATGCGGTATTCGCGCATCCCGAGCCATCGCTTCACCCAGGGGAAGGAGCTCTTGGTCAAGGGGTGGTCAGAGAGAGTCCCGCAAAGTTTGCTATGATCTTCGGAAAAGATTCCTCGATGCAGATAGACGGGACGGGCATGATCGAGTTTAAAAAATTTGATAACGGTATTGCCGTCTTCACTTACAAAAGCAAAGCATTCGCTACCTGCCCCGATCATTCGGAAGGGCTCTGAGAGCAGGTCCGCTATCTGTTTTTCCTCATTTTCTGCAAGGGGAGCTGTCTCCCATTTGGCTCGAAAAGGGAGATCGGACGTCTGGATTTTCTGCAGACAGAACCCATGCGTTTTGATTTCAATGAGTTGCTGCAATCCGATGAATAATCCAATTGCGAAAATGAACTTTATAATCCTAATCATTCAAAGGATTGTAGTTGTTGCTGCAATTCCTGATCAAGAAAGGGAATGAGCTCCGGCGCATTTTCATTAAGCCAAAATTTTAAACTGGTCGTGATCTTCTCAATTTCGGCGCGTTTTTCCTCAATATCAGGAAAAGTCGTCGGTTTGGATAGGGGCCCGACATCGATCTGGATGGCCTCTTCGCCTATAAAGCCGTAATTGGTGCGGATCAGCGGGTCGTTATCATCGATCCCACTTCGCCACTTCCAGAAAAAAAGGTCGACAAGCGAGGAGAGGGCGTGTTTTGCACCCTCGATGTTCTGATGTGATAAATATTCCTTTAATGCTGGGTAGACGAGCGTTGCTTTTTTTTGGACCAGGAAGCCCATATTGTTGGGATTGATTTCATGGCAGATATTTAGCCGATCGACAATGGTGGCCCGGGTCGGCAGATTGGATGTTCTCTCTAAATGTGTGTAGAGCAGTCCAGTCTTATCTTTCATATCCTCAAAGGCGATTTTGTAACTTTTGAATGTCTTGGTGAGCTTTCCTTGGTAATACTCCGCTCTTAAGAGTGCCCACGATCTTATAAAAGGGAGATGGGAAAGAATGGAAAAAAAATGGATTTTTCTCTGGTAGCGGTTATTGAAGAGTTTGAGGACGTAGTTGCCGTCTTCAGATTCAAAGACAAAGCTCTGCAAGCCCCTTCCGAGATAATGAAATTTCTGGTGAAAAAGCTTATGCGCAAATTCCCTGTCGGAGCTTTCTGCGTCATAGATTTTTTCGCTCTCAATGAGGTTGGACCTGACTTTTGAGAGGCGGAACCCTTGAGTGGCATGGTGGCAGAAACGAGCAACGCCAATGCATGAGAACACACAGAGGAAGATAATCAGCGTATTATTAATGATGCGTTTGAAATTCACGGATCTCTTCATCGAGGATACCTACAAGTTCAGGGCGTGTATCTGTTAGCCATTTGCGGAAACTCTTGATGATAACAGCAAGATCGTTTTTATAAATGGCGGGATCTTTGCGATTTGAATCCCTAATAAACCGTCCGGTATCGATAAAAATGGGTTTATCGCCTAGAAATCCCAAATTGCGGTGGATTTTGGGATCCTCATCAAAAACTCCTTTTTTGCACCTGGAAACGATCACATTTAGAACGGCGCGAAAAGACTGTCTGACATCCGCTGTTTTTCCCGCTTTCATGAGATCAGCTATGTGGGGATAGACAAGCTGGGCTTTTTTCTGGACGATAAATTCAATCCCATCGAGCGAGATTTGGTGTGCGATGCCAATTTTGTCGACAATAGTTACCGTGCGGTTTAAGTGGGTTCCTTTGTTGAGATGGAGGTAGATGAGCGCCGTCTCCTCTAAAAGATCTTCATAGGCAATTTTGTAGCTTGTAAAGTCTCTGGTGAGTTTGACAAGCGCCCTATCCAGCTTGCGTTTTTGCATCTCGCCAAAAATTCCAGGGAGTTTAGCGTACAATAGGTAGCTGTAGGGTTTTCGGATCCTGTGCTTGAAGAATTTGATCACATAATTCCCATCTTCAGAGCTAAATGCAAAGCATTGCCCGCCGCAAGCTAGGTAGTGGAATTTTTGTGAAAGAGCAGCGTCTAGTTCTTTTTGTATTTCATCTGTTGGAGGAGGTGTTTCCCATGCCGGGTTGTAGGGGAGTTCCGAGTGGATCCTCGCAACGGAAAATCCGTCTGTTTGTCTATCGCAAAAAGGGCCCACAAAATAGTAAGCGACTGCCAAGCTTAATGGAAAAAAAAGGAAACTAAATTTTTTTAACTGAGGATTCATTTGCTTGATAGGTCCTATACTTTTGGGTGAGTTCTTCAACGCATGCATCAAAGTGCTTGAGGAGATCAGGATAGTTTTCTGTTAAGTATTTTCGAAACTTGGGGGTTGATTTCTTAAACGCCTTTGAGATGTTTTCCGGTTCATTAATCTCTTCGCTTGGGACAATTCTGCCAACATCGAATAATATTGCTTCTTCTCCAACAAATCCACAGTTAGAGCGAAAGTTGGGATCGCGATTGCGATAACCTTTTTGAGATAAGCTCAAATTAAGCTTTAAAAGCTTAAGGATAGCCTTTTTTGCTCCTTCGACATCACTTTCCCGCATTAAAGAATCAATCCGCCTAAAAGCAAGCTCTGCCTTTTTTTGAATGGCGAATTCCAGATCGTCCAATTGGAGAAGGTGAGAGACTCCCCTGGCATCCGTTAATGAAAGTGTTTTGTTCAGATGAGATGTCCGGTTCAAGTGAACGTAGAGCATGCCGGTTTCTTGGGAGAGGTGATCAAAGGAGTGTCTGAAAGCATTGAAGACATTGCTTCGCACCCGTTCCTTTTTCTCCTTTTTTTTCACTTTAAGCCAATCGATCAGATACGGTATCGGGAATTTAGCAACCCAAGGATCTATGGCAAATGATTTTTGCTTGAAGAATTTGATCACATACTGATCGTCAGCGCTGACGAAAACATAACACTGTCCGCCGGATCCCAAATATCGGAAGGATTGAGAGAGGGCTTCTTGCAAAGCGCTGTCCTCTTCAGGAGATAAGATGCGGGTGGCCCACTCCGGGTGAAAAGGCATATCTGACTGAATTGCCTCCATGGAAAAAGGGATGCTTTTTTTGGGAGTGGGCCATAGAATAAAAGCTGCAAACATGATAAGGGCAGTGAGAATTATTTTCATGCTGGCACAGCAACTTTTTGGATTTCAGAGAGGAGATGCTCAGACAAAGGGGGGTATTTGGAATCTAGCCACTGACGGAAATTATCTGTGATCCGAATGATTTCTTGGCTGTAAACGGCGGGGCTTTTGGGAGCGGTCTCGAAAGAAAACCTTCCGATGTCGATCTGGACGGGTTTTGTTTTCAGGAAGCCGAAATTAGTGTTGAGGTCGGGATCTTTATCAAAAATTCCTTTTTCACAGCGGGAAGCGAGGAGCTGTACTAAAGCGCTGATGGCCTCTTTTGCAGAGTCTATCCCTTCATTTTTCATGAGAGCGTCTATTGCCGGATAGACGAGCTTGGCCTTTTTTTGGACTAGAAATTCCATTTTGTCCATATCGAGATCGTAGGCGATGCCTATTTTATCATAGATCCGAAGGTGCTTTTTCAAATGGGATGTCTTGTTCAAGTGCAAGTGGATCAAGCCTGTTTCTTCTTTCATTTCTTGAAAAGCGATCTTATAGCTTTCAAAGTCTTTGCTCAGCTCGCGTCTTTTTTGGAGCATTTTGGAAATTTTGTAGGGCTGTAAGAGTTGCGGTAAGCAAAGCGCCTTTAGCCATAGCGGGGGACTGAGGTGGTAGATCCGGAAAAACTTGATAACGGTCTCGCCATCTTTTGAAACAAAAACATAGGACTGCGCGCCTTTTGCAAGATAGTAGAAGGGCTGGTCCAAAATCTGCGAGAGTGATTGAGCTTCTTCTGCAGAGGGGGGAGGCACTTCCCAATCCTCATTAAAAGAAAGCGAGGAGAGGATCTTGTAATGGGCAAAACCATCCGTTTTCTTATAGCAAAACTGTTTGGCCAGTATCCCTGAGCCAACAGCAGTAATGAGAAATAAAATGTTTTTAAGGTTCATGAGAGACAGGATATCAAAACGAAGCCTTTTTTGTCTGGGATTGGATTTGAAAGCGGCGCAATTGTTTATGCTCTTAAGGGGGGCAATCCAACGGTAAAAACTTTATCAACTAGGTACTAGGTACTGATTCTCATTTGATCGTGATCGTCCGCGTGACGTCGTTAAAGAGCCCAGGGACCACATTGTTCTGGGGATTTAACAGCTCGAGGCGGATCCGGTGCATTCCCTTGTTCAATCCGTAGATGTAGTAAGGCTGCCAAGAGGTGAGCGTGCGGGTAGGCTCATTATCGATTGTAAGACGCACTTTAAAACCGTCTCTGGAGAGCTCACAGTTGGTAATGTAAAAGTCAAGAAGGATGGGCAGCTGCTTGCTTTTGTCAAACTCGTATTCGCCTTGCGGTTCATTATAGGTAAGATAGGGCTGAGAGAGATCGACGCCGGGGCTATCTTTTTTGTCTTGGTAATAGAAGATTGTCGCTGCGAAGGCGCTATTGGACTTAACGCTTTCATTGTAGGAGCGTACGGGAAATGTGCGGATGACATGCATCCCGGGTTGCAGTTTGAATGGAATTTCAAATTCAGCTGTTTGATCGTAAAAATCTTCCGTATCGTCTAAGGCATCGATCAGCGCTTCGTTAACGGAGAAATAGGGCTGGTTATCAATGAAAATATGTAGGCTTTGCCCTTCCTCGTCATTCCAAATCTCTTTTTTTCTCGGCATCTCAGTATCTGTGCCAAGAGAGAAGCCTTCTACTCGAATTTGACCCTTGATTGGAGTCGATTTTTTAAGCTCGTCGGCTTTCGGGTAAATGATTTTCGTTTCGACATGATCCGGATCCGGAGATGGGTCGACGGGCACTACCTGAATTGTATTTGGGTTTGGGGCGTGCTCTTCGAACTGAGCGCAAAAACCTGTGCCAAATAGCGCAGTTATTGCTATTGCTGTTTGCCAATGTTTTATCTGAATTTTCATGCCGTCCCCCTGATTTATATCCCGTACGCGGTGTCTACCTGTCCAAAATATCGTTTAACTCTTTTATGCCTTTTAAGTCTAGTGGCTTCGGGAGGAAGCCCCAATGCAGATGGGTGAATTTTAAATGAATACGTACTTTAGCATTGCCAATTACCTCTAAAATGGCTTATGGATAAGTCAGGTATCTGGAGGGCGTGTGACCTTTGCTTCTATCGACATGGTGATTTTGATCGTTATTCTTGGGCTCTTGTTCGACTATACGAACGGGTTCCACGATGCTGCGAATGTCGTCTCAACGGTAATAGCGACCCGCGTGCTAACGCCTCTTGTCGCGATCATCATGGCCTCTATTCTCAACATGCTAGGGGCGACTCAGATCAGCGGTGTCGCTAAAACAATCACGACGGGACTGGTCAATCTCCAAAGTTCTACCCAAGTCACTGTTCTTTGCGCTCTTGTAGGAGCGATTTTTTGGAATTTTTTAACGTGGTACTTTGGGATTCCCAGTAGCTCTTCTTATGCGCTCATCGGAGGATTGCTTGGATCTTCCTGGATGCATGAGGGAGTGGGAGTGATTTTGTGGGGCGGTGTTCTCTATAAGGTCATTATCCCAATGATCCTATCGCCCATGATAGGTTTTGGCATTGGCTTTCTTGTGCTAAGGAGCCTTAATTTTCTGATGAAGTTTCCCTATTTTAAGCATAAGCAGAAGATGTTTGCGCGTTTGCAGATAGCATCTGCCGGTCTTGTTTCCCTCTCGCACGGTTTGAATGATGCCCAGAAGAGCATGGGTATCATTACTCTTGGCCTCTATGCCGGAGGGGCCATTGCTCATCCCATCATCCCGCTGTGGGTAATTGCCGCTTGCGCAATCGTCATGGGTCTAGGAACAGCATCCGGTGGCTTCCGGATCATCCGGACTGTTGGATTTGAAATCACTAGGCTTCAGCCTCTTCAAGGATTTGCTGCAGAGACGAGCGCATCCATGGTGATCCTCGCCGCCAGCTTTTTTGGGATGCCTGTCAGTTCTACCCATATGATTGTTGGAAGCGTTACCGGTGTGGGTGTGGCAAGGGGATCTTCCAAAGTGCGTTGGACGGTGGGTAAAAAGATGGCCTATGCCTGGGTTTTGACCCTCCCAGGGGCGGGTCTTGTCGCTGCTTTGACGTATTTTATAGTTAATTTGTTCTGAATTAATAATTATCTGCAATTAATCATCTAATTATATATTAATTGATTAATTAATCCATTAGGTTAATAATAAAATAGAGTAGCGTGTTAACCTAATAGGTGCCCCGTGCAGTTTCGCAAAAGCCATCCAGAGCTATCTGTCATGGATGCGGTTGATAATCTCTCCCATATGGCAGAACTTGATCTGTCTTCGCGTGAGGATGTAACTAAATTAGAAGGACTTACGGAAGCTCAAGTCTCAGAGCGCATGCAGACCTTGTCATGGCATGATCGGGAATATCGCGCCTTTAATCAGGAAAGGATTAAAGAGACATTCGTAGTGGTCCAGAAGTACATCAGAGGGCTTTGCGAGGAAGGGAAGGGATATCTTAAGGAAGATCAGGTTAGGCGCGGTATCCAGGCCATCATGATCTTAGTTTCTGAAGCGGCCCAAAAAGTCGACAATTTCACTCAAATATTCAAAGGGGAAAAAGAGGCTCAGAGCGTTACTGAGCTTAAAGAGTACAAAGAGCTGCAGCATTTTTATCTCACTAAAGTCTCCCAGCGATTTCATACGGTCCTAGAGGTCGAAGGGATGTGGCAGGAGGAGTGGGGTAGTGGTGAATCAGATGCTAAAAAGGCAGCTTTAAAGGACTTGGAAACTGTCCGGAAGGATAGGGAATACGAGCTTTTTCTAATTCGTAAGGAAGACGGCACACCTTATTTCAATCGCGATCTGCTCCGCCATATGCAGCTGGTCGGACAATTCGATTCACTGCTTGCAGATCCGACCATGCAGGATCCTTTCTTAAAAATCCGGACGATTACGGATAAGGATGCCTATAAGTCCGCTAAAGAGATCCTGAAATTGGCAGCGCCCTATGTCGATGAATTTACAAAAGATGCGATGAAGTTTAAAAATATCGCCTTCGTATCGGATATGAGTAAATCGTTGATGGCGCTGATGCTCGCTGCAAACTCCCGCAATCTTATTCAGAATGCCATCGGAAAGAGCTCGATTAATTATTACGCGGATTTTCATTACTATCTCAGGAGCGCAGTAAGCACTCCGGAGTATCGCAAAATAATTGCTAGCTCGCAATCGTCAGGGGAGCGTTTTATCCATGCGGTGACGAATCTGTCCCATGTCCTTTGCGGCTCCTTCTTTTTAAAAGTGAGCTCTCATAAAGATATGATCGAGCTCATTCACACTCTGATCAATAAAGGAACCCAAGGTAGCGTCTCCCAAGGTCAGACTTCAAGTCCGCTTTCTTTTTGGAATAATCTGCGCGATCACGATGATAGTATCCGTTATTTACTTAAGAATTTTCCAAATGGCCCTCTTTTAAAAACAATACAGCTTTTTACCGAAGACAAGGAGATGAAGGGTTTTGATCCGATCTTGCAGCAAAATTATCCGATGCAACTCTATACTTTCTCAGGTGATGAACTCCACGTGAGCTGTGTCAGAGTTCCTTGTCCTGTTTCTCAAACCTTTATCGCGAAAGCTACCATCACCCCGGAGTTTGAAGGCTTTTTACGCTCTCTTAAAGGTAAAAAAGGGGATCAGCGCTATCTTTTGATCAACTGCCAAGATCGCACTTCCTGGCATGAGCATGCCCGTTGCAAGGCAGTTGAAGAAGTTCAAAAGGAATCGGAATTTACGGACACGTTGATGACAGTTACTCTTCCCAAGAACACGGACTTTTACATGCAGTCGGGAGCTTATGTGGAATGGGACGATGCGGAAGAATTTATGAAGCAGCTCAAAGAGCAAATTGCAAGTAAAGAGCAGTGCGGATTTTACTTCCCACCTGAGATAAATGAAGACCAGCTACTCCAGTTCTCAGAGAAAGCGATTAAAGCGATCCACACTGTCTTTTTTGACAAAAAGGAGCGCCTCGTTCATAAAAATCGCCTCGATTTTATTGAGATCTTTTATCTGATGCTCACTTTGAAATTAGTGGAGGAATTCAAGCCCGATATCATGAGCTTTACTTGCAAAGACGCGGTAGATACGGGAGCTGTAAGCAGCGCCGGGATGTATGCTTTTCTGCGTATGATGAACGACTCTTCCCACTTCTCAAAAGAGGAGAAGGACTTTTTACTCTGGATGCTCTATGCTCCAGCTCTTGCAACCCGAGAACGCGCTGTCGATTTCGAAAGGCTAAACAGAATGATCAGCGCTCTAGCAATCGTAGGTGCTGAGCTTGAGGCTCACAACAGATCGACCGTTGCTTCCTGTGCCAAGCTCTACAAGCTTCCCTTCTTTAACGCTGTCAAAGTTAGAGAAGCTACTGCGTAATCCTTGTTGCGCCGAGCTATTTTATCATTCTATCCCAGCCAGCATAGCGCTCTATGATGGGTCCTTTTGGTATCGAGACAAGGATCAGTACAACGGCGCTGACGATACCGCTGATCAATACTGCTGTTGATCCCAAGGAGTAGACAAGAGTCAGTATAAGCGCTACCACCCCGGCAATGACATTCACAAAGCGTGCTGTGCGAGTGACTTCAGCTGCAGCGACCGCAGCTATAGTAACAATAATTGCGCCCATCCAATGATCGCAATTAGCGCTCTCGATATTGTAGGGCAAGATACCCGGCCTAGCCATTAACCATACGCCAACTAAAGCCTGCGCAAAGATGAACCAAGGCAATGAAATTCCCTGCACGCTTGCATACCAACGTTGTCTAAGAGACCAACGCATACGATTGGGATCTTTACCCTCATAACCAAGTACATTGCCTCCCAACCAAAAAGTCTGCCAGAAATTTTTCTTTTGTTTATATGTAAGCACCAAAAATTGTCCTACAGCTATGGACTCATGCACTGCTAAAGGCACAGAAATTAATAATGCGGTAGCAGAAATTAAACAAAATCCGCACCAGGCGCCCACAACAACCGGCTGCATAATAACTAGCAATATACTTGTTGCACCCAGAGGGATGACAAGCAGAGCGAAGGTAACTGCAATGAAAGGGGCAGTACGCCAGCGCGCACGGCTACCCATAAAACCAAACAGCACTTCCAACACATAAGCAACTGCGCCAAAACCGGCGTCAGATATGGGAAAGGACCTCGAGAGTGCTGAGCCTGTCACTTCATCCGAGCCGTTGCCAAAAAATGGATCCCATAAATGAGGGATATAACCCAGCTGATGAGCCGCTAAATAGCGTGCGAGAAAGAATCCGACCAGCGCTAAGGCAATGCCAAGCCAGCGCCTGATCCACGAGGAAGGATTATATGACCAATTAGGAGGCTTGTCGGGCCCAGACAATTCAATGCCAGCCCGCCCCGGCAGTCCGGGGATGAGCATAGCAAATGCGATCAATAGGCAAGCCATTAATGTATCAACCAGATAAGTAGTAGGGGTTGGCGACCAAAATATAAGGGGCGCAAGCAATAACCAAAATGCTACAGCAGCTGTACCCCATCTGATCGGAGCGAATCGAGGAATAAATGCAAGCGTTTCTACAAGGATAACAATGATCCCAGAAATGATATCGCTCTTCATTAAAGCCGCGCTCTTATAATCTAACAGAAAAGGCTGGCTGATAAGCCATATCGCCAATATACCATTAGCTATAAAGGTCCAAAGCGTTTTGTAGTTATGACGCAATGCTTCTTCTAAAAACTGCTGCGCGTTCTTACCTATCGCTTCTCTAAAACTTTGGACTTTAATTTGCGCTTCTTGCCCATCCATCCTGCTTCCCTGTGATTTTGCCGGATCCCGTTTTACGACCCTTATTTCTTGGAGGGTATTGCAAACGAAGTATAATTTCCATTTTCCTCATTTAAAATGATTGCCGAATTAAATTGGATGATAATTTAAGGGGTATATTTTCCGATCTAGTACATGCCGTTTGGGCTGCAAACTCTCCAATTTTCAAGTGGACGCGGTATCGATCGGATTGCGAGACACTTCCGCTAGAGCTAATTTTACATCTTTTACATCTTGTTCCAATGTATTCCAGGAAGTGATGAATCGCAGCTCGTTTTTTTCCTTATCCCAAAGATAACATGAGATCTTCTCTTGGATGAACGGGATCCAGGAAGGAGGCGCTGTGAAGAAGATTTGATTGGTCTCAACGGGATAGCTCATGGACAGATGGGGAATTCCTTTGATGATTGTGGCGATTTCCTGCGATTTGTGGTTTGCGTGGGTCGCTAGTGTGTGCCACAAATCGTTTTTAAAGAAGGGAATAAATTGCGCGGAGAGGTAGCGCATTTTCGAGAGCAGTTGCAGAGTTTGCTTTTGCAAATGATCGCTGCCGTCATAGAGTGCAGGGTTGAAAATGACGAGAGCCTCTGCGCCCATGAGTCCATTTTTAGTTCCACCAAGTGATAAGATATCGAGTTGGATAGCGCTTGTCATCTCGCTAAGACTTACTCGAAGGCTGGCAGCTGCGTTATAGAGGCGGCTTCCGTCCATGTGTAAAACCAAGTTTTTTTCTTTGCAGAGTTTCGATAGAGCTTTGAGCTCATCAATGCTGTAGACACTTCCTATTTCTGTCGGTTGCGTAATGGATAAAACACGTGGAGAGGTCGTATGTTTTCCAAAAGATCTTTCATTTTCTATTTTTTTTAGTAATGCCTCCGGAGTCACTTTTCCTGCTTGGTGAGTGATTGTTAAAAGCTTGAGCCCAGTCGCTTCAGCAGCGCCGGATTCCTGGGAGTGGATGTGGGCGATATCTGTACAAATGATGGATTCATGTCTTTTGCAAGAGAGAGCGAGGGCTAATACGTTGGAACCTGTCCCTGTTGGAACCATGAAAACCTTGCAATCTTTTTTAAACGCACCTTGGATCAGTTTTTGAGCTTCTATCGTCCATGGATCAGATCCATAGGAAGGGGCGTAGCCTTCATTTGCTTGAATAATGGCGTCGATCACTAGAGGATGTGCGGGGGCGCAGTTATCACTTGCAAGATGGATTTTTTTTGTAGACATGGGGTCCTCTATTAAAAAATAAGATTACATGCTGTTTCCACTGCAAAGTTAGATGGAATTTTTGTTCTAACGGTTCTCTTTTTCTCCTGCCCAAACAAGGCCTTATTACCTCGAATAATGTCCTTGTTTGGGCAAGAGAAAATTGGCTGCGTTAAAACAAAAATTCCATCTAACTTTGCAGCGTCAGCAGTATAGTCATTTTCAATTCACATTTCAATTCGAATTGACATAAATGATCCCCCTCCCTACAAAGGAAGTGATTGAAATTTTTTCTATTACTGAAAAGGTGAATGAGTAAAACCATGGTGACTCAGCGCGTTTTGTTAACAACTTCCGGGGGCTGATCCATGGCTGAAATCTTTACACAACATCAATTGGAGGAAAAAAAATGGCCCAACCAACCTCATCAACTACAAGCAAGCATGATTTCTTTAGTGTAGCTACAGAGAGAGCTCCTATCTTAAAGTCGGACCCGATCGAGATCGCCTCGGAAACGCCAAGAAGGTCAAGTGGAGATTTGGAATCGGAAAGAAGAACAATAAAAAAAAGGGCCCAATCTGCAACTTCTGATCGGAAAATCATACCTATCTCAAGTCACCTGACCCCTTCTCTGCAGGAAAAACAAATAACGGTATTCGGAGAAGAACAAGGATCTCATTCTCCACACTCTCCGAGTTCTTTAACGTCTTCACATTCTCCAGGCCGACGTTCTCCGATTTCTCATTCCCAACACATGCATAGGAAGAAATCAGCAGGACAATCCACCGTTCCTAAAGTTTCTATCCTATTATCAACTTTCATAGATCTTATTCCAATCCCAGTGACTTCTTTTTCAGAGTGGAGAAACAAGGTTAATGTCGAGATCCTGGGAAGTTTACTGATTAAGACGTACTCTTCAGAGAAAATCCAGTCGGTGATCAGTGACGTGTATAATAAGGCGTTAGGTTACTCTAGTATGTTAAACAGGATAGAGAAGGCAAGTGAACTGTTTAAAGGGGTACAGGAATATCAATATTTGAATGAATTTATAGGATTGTCCAATCCCATCGATTTCTGGAAAAAATATGAAAAATTAAAGACCGAGTCTACTTCTAACTTTAATGTTCTATTTGGAATTTTCGGAGGTGAAGAGTCATTTGCGATTATTTCTGAATGCGTCAAAAATAATGGAAATCAAATTAAACTGGAGTTTCTAAGAGATACTTATGAGACTTTAGATGAATATAGGAGGAAAGAAGAGGATCTCTTAAAGTCTTCCTATCAATTTGATTTAAACTCCGATGTTGGGAATATGGACATGGGCCAAATTCCCATTTTTATGTTAGACAGCACCGAGTTTAGTAATTCATTTCAAGCTTGTTATTCGCCGAGAGCAGTTCAACGCGGCTGCATTCGTTTCAATGACTACCTTGTATGCACTCCCTCAAATCCGAATAAAGAGCACTCTGAGAAGCAGAGGGGGGGATATTTTTTAAAATGGTTAATTTCTACCATCGAGTCAAGAGGGAACGTTCATTCTTCTCTTGATGCAGGAGAGCAGTTGGAATTGTTTGCACTTAGTCCAAAGGACCATCCCAAATTTAATGAAAAGGAACTGAGTCAAGTGATCGTTAGTTCTTTATCTGAACATTTTTCCAGTAGTGCAAAGATTCTGGATCCATCTGCTCATCTCCCCATTTTTTTCGAGAATTTAAAGAAATCTAAGATCTCAAAAAATTTCTCCGAGCAGATGGTCGCTTATTCCAGTATTTTAGGAGGTTATTTAAAAAACCATGAGGAGTTTAAGAAAGCAGAATGGGAAAAGGTAGCGCAAGACTTGATTAAGTTTTATTTTCGTATCTACAATCTTCATGAAAAACAGAAGAAAATACCTTGTTTGCCCATGCTTAAGGCGATAACTTCCGATTGTTTTTATCAGGGAGATTATTTATTGAAAAACTTCTTGTGTCCCGGTCTTTTTAGAACTGATTCAAAATCCTATCAATTGTTCCCGAACACGCAGGTCTATACTTGTTATTCTATTTCTAAAAAGGAAAAAGAAGACCTATTTGAGATTACTCACATTAAGCCATTTATAATTTACTCAGGGATTAAAGCCATGGCGACTATTTTTGTTAATTGGAAGGTCCAGGGGAGTTTGAACTCTTTTGAATATAGGACCTTTTTTGAGTTCGACCAGCTCGATTTTTCCGATGAGTGTTCTGCCCATGACGCATTCAAAATTATGAGTCATTTTCATTTGGAGCTTCAAGAGACCCCTTGGGGAAACTCTTTAAAAAAATGCGACACGAAGACGACTCAGACTGTCGCCTTTGCAGTTAATGCCAGAGGAGTTGGACTTTGAGGGTATTGGCCTGAGTTCTGGGGTGCTTTCACGCGAGCCCTAAAAGTGAAATGTTTTGAAAACGCTCCCTGAGGTTATTAATTCAGGCTGAGGTCTTCGGGGATCATGGAAAGGGTTGCGTATTTACCGCCCATCTCGCGTAAAATGGTTTGCCAGATTTTTTCCGGGATGGTCTCAAATACGTGTTTGGCACTGCCGGCATGCAAGAACCACTCTCCAGAGAGAAATTCTCTTTCCAATTGTCCCGCGCCCCAGCCGCAGTAACCAAAACAGAGGCGGATTGCAGGGCCGTTCGAGTTGCTGACAGCTTCTTGCAAAAATTGCAGATCGCCTCCCAAATAGACCCCTTCACAGAGCTTTAGCGTTTGGTCAGGAATCTCACTAGAAGTGTGGAGGATCATCAATTGGTTGGGCTGGATGGGCCCTCCGGCGCGGATTTGGACATTGGGATTGGAAAACTCTTTGACATTGACGATCTCTTCCGGGAGATCGACGTCCAGATTTTTATTAATAATCAACCCGAATGATCCTGCCGGGCTATGCTCACAGAGGATTACAACGCAGCGGAAATAGATGCCGTTTTCGATGTCCGGACTTGCGATCAAAAAAGAGCCTTTTGCCAAATGTGTATAAGGGATTGGGTCCATCAGTTTGCAGCGTCCATGAGTTGTTGGTTATAGAGTTTTAAATTATTGGAGAGTTCTTCTGATAAGCGCAGCAGCTCTCTAAAGTCTTTGTGGAAGCGCTCATCGCTGAAGATCTCTTCTCTCTCAGGACTCTGCTCTGCTTTATCGATCAGCATCGAGAGTCTGGACATGGCAGTGTTGATGTCCGATACTTCTGTTTCGAAATAGTTTTTGAAGCTTTCCGGGGAGTTGAGAGCATTGAGGACAGTAATCTTTTGGGCCCTTTGCCGCTGCCAGGATTTGTTGAGGTGGAAGAGGAACCCGTAATGATTCACATCGTTCATGAGGGTATCGATTTTGCTCAACAGTGAGGATACATGCAGATAGAGATCATCGTTTTTGATGAGTTTTCCGAGAGTTCCTTTGCCCTGAGCAATATCGTCTGTGATCGTCACAACATTTCTAGAGACGGTCTTCATGTTTTGCATGGTAATTCCCGCATTGATAAAGAAGCCTTCGTCTTTGAGTTCATGAATCGATTTTTGAATGTCATGGAAGGTGTTAGTAAAGGTTTTGACCGCCTTTTTGACATCCGGCATCATGTCCTGTTCGTTCAGAGAATGGACGGCTGTTCTGACTTCTTCCATGGTATCGCCAATCGTGCGGATGGTGTTCCCCATGTCCTCGCCATTGTCCTGAATCCAGCAGGAAACTTGGCGAAATGTGTTTTTCATCTCGTCGGAAAGATCGGAGAGTTGGTTGAAGGCGTGCTCGATGGGATCGACCGATTTGGCATATATCGGTTGGGTGGTAATCAATTTTGGGATGACTCCCTTCGGAGGAATCTTGGGAATAATGGCGATCGATTTTTCACCGAGAAGCCCCGTGGTCTGTACGATGACCTCATCCGTATCATAGATTTTGACGCTGGAATCGACCTTGATGACCAGCTGATAGTAGTAGATCTCTCCAATGATGTCCGCAATGGGTTTTTTTCTCGCATCGGGGATCTCTTCGATGGCGACAACTTCTCCCACAGGCCTGCCGGCAAAGAGCACTCTGGTGCCGACATTGATCTGGTTGATCACTGAAAACCGCACGTAATACGTTTGCTTCCCATCCCCCACGCTTGGTTTTAAAAACATGACAAGCCAGATAATGACCACAGACGCTGCAATCACAAAGACGCCGATGAGCATGTTTTTTGTTTGTTCACCCATGGTGGTTTTTCTCCTTTAATTTTCTCGGATCCTGGGAGATCGTTGTGCTTAAAAATTTGATCAGAGGATCATCGATTTTGAGGAATGTGTCGGGATCGCCGAGCTGGGCGATCTTGCCATCGCGAATAAGCGCCAATCTGTCGCCGACATAGAGTGCGGAGAACATGTCGTGGGTGACGACGATGCTCGTCGCCTTGAGCTCCTCTTTAGTCTTGACGATCAGCTCATTGATCTGCATCGCTATGATCGGATCGAGGCCCGTTGTCGGTTCATCGTAGAGGATGATTTTAGGCCGATAGACGATCAATCTTGCAAGCCCTGCGCGTTTGCGCATCCCTCCGGACAGCTCAGACGGCATTTTTTTTTGCGTTCCCTGCAACCCGACCACCTCGAGAGCATACGATACCTTCTCGGCGAGTTCAGCTTTGCTGTATCTTTTGCCGGTAGCCGGGTCGCCGTGCTGTTTCAAGTAAAAAGCGACATTGTCTTCCACATTCATCGAATCAAAAAGTGCAGCTCCCTGGAATAACATCCCCATTTCCTGCACAGCTTTGAAAAGATCTGGGCCATCTAAATCTGTGATGCGTACATCATTGACATCGACGTACCCGCCATCTGGCTTTAAAAGACCAATGATGTGTTTGAGTAGAACGCTTTTACCTATCCCTGATGGACCCAGGATGACAAGGGTTTCTCCTTCCAGGATGTCCAGATCCATTCCCGCCAGCACCTGCAGCTTGCCAAATCGTTTCCAGAGATCGCGTATTTTTATCATAGGAACCTGGAAATTTGATCGTGGAGAACGTTCAGTGCGACAGTCAGAAAGAAGTTTGTAAGCAAAATTGCGCAATAGGTAATGACGACAGCGTTGGTCGTGGTTCTCCCAACCCCCGCAGCACCGCCGCTAGTGCGCATCCCTTTGTAGCAGGCAATGGTGTGAATTAAGACGCCGAAGATGAGGCCTTTGACGATCCCAGTGAGCAAGTCGAAATATTTAACATTTTCGGGGATGGGGTCCATGTAGGTGTTTGGCGGCATCCCAAAATAATAAACAGAGATCAAATACCCACCAAAAACCCCCATGACGATGCTAAAAATTGTAAGCAGCGGCATCATGAGCGTTCCTGCGATAAATCTAGGGGCAAGCAGATAGCGGTTGGGATTGACAGCCATCGTTTTGAGAGCATCGATTTGCTCCGATACGACCATCGATCCCAGCTCTGCGCACATCGAGGCCCCGACGCGTCCTGTCACCATGAATGCAGTAAGAACAGGTCCAAGCTCTGTCATCATCGCTTTAGTAACCATGAGTCCGGTGACGGAGGTAAGGCCTTTGTCTGATAGTTGGTAGATCGACTGAGCTGCAAGCACTAGACCTGTGGAAAAGCCCGTAATAGCGACAACAGGAAGAGAGGCAACGCCAATATCGTAGAGCTGTTGCATGATAAGTCTAAGAGCTGGAGGACGGAGGAGTGTTGCTTTGACGACGTTGATGATGAGAGAGAGCCACTCTCCAATGGAAATAACGACGCGGAAGTTCCCCAAAAACTTTAACCATAGAGTATTGTTATTATTCGTATTTTCCATCGCCATCAAAAAACGGGGGGTTGAGCTCTTGAGCCTTTTACCGGATTCTATAGCAAGAGGCTATTTGGAGCAAAATGCATTTAAAAATATTGAATATTCATTCTCCCATGTGGTAAAAATTCTTAACTTCTGGGGTTTTGGACTCAGTTTAGAAATTCAACCAGAATTTGACAAATGTACTACACTGTGTTACCTTCACTATGAAAAGGCTGATTGTTCAGACAAGGATATTTTCGGAAGATTTAGATGCGTTGATAGCTGAAAATAAGTTATTGGTTAGTGATTTTGAAGAATTGGAGAAGTTGCTTTGCAGTTACCCTGATCAGGGAGATTTGATTCAGGGAACTGGAGGGTTGCGGAAAATTCGACTAAAATCTTCCTCAAAAGGGAAACGGGGAGGATTTAGAGTGTGTTATTTTGATTTCCCTGAAGAAAAACAATTATTTTTCATAGTGATTTATACCGAAAATGATTCAAGAATCGGCCCTGGGCTGCGTGAAAGCTCCCGCGGTTCGGCGATCGTAAGTCGGTCAATATTAGCAATATGAACCGACTTACGATCGCCGAACCCCGGGGCTTTGACGCAGCCCAGGGCCGATTCTTGAATCATTTTCGGTATATGGGAAAAATGAGCAAGAAAATATCCAGAAAAAAGACAAGGAGATCTTCAAGAGACTCATTGAAAAAATTAAAAAGCAGTAGATCCATGAGTGCGCTTTCAGAAAAAATAAAAAAAGGACTGGAAGAGATCTTAGAATACAAACAGGGGAAAAGAACATTAAGAACAAAACTCATTGAACTTCCAGAACCCCCCTTGGAATATGGGCCCAAAGAAATTAAGCAAATTCGAGAAAAAGGAGACTATTCCCAGGGCGTTTTTGCAGTAATTCTTAATGTCAGTATCAGGACAGTTCAATCTTGGGAATCGGGTGTTCGCTCTCCAACCCATTCTGCATTGAGATTGCTTGAGATCATAGATAAAGGTATTTATTGTCCTGCCATACCAACACCTAAGGCTCATCGAAGTTCCCGGTCGAGAATGTAATATTTGAACTTCAATATTCTCCGTGAACCAACCTTGAGTATAGAAGCTAAAAATTTGGAATGGATTGATGTTTATTTACCACACGCGGATTCGATTGATAGACACAGATGCCACCGGCGTCCTTTATTTTTCTCAGCAGTTCAACTTCGCTATGGAAGCGTTTGAAGCGTTTTTGCAGAACAGAGGGTTTTCCTGGAAAAAATTAATGGGGTCCGATTTTTTTCTTCCCGTCGTCCACGCGGAAGCGGATTATAGCGCGCCTTTAATGGTAGGGGATGAGCTTGAGATATCTTTGATCGTGGAGAAGGTGGGAACATCGTCGATTACCTTGCAGTATATCCTTCGTGATCTCGTAAAAAAGATCGAGGTCGGTAAGGTTAAAATCGTCCATGTCGCAGTCGGCAAAAAAACGCGGGCGAGCACGCCGCTCCCCGACGCCTTAAGGGATATCCTCCAGGCTGAGGTCTGCAAGTAGAAATGCTTCCTACTTGAATCTCATATCACTTATATTAAAGACTTTAAATGCTCTTGCAGCCTTGCTAGATCAGGCTTAAGGCCTGTGTCTGTGGGATAAGCATGGATGGAGATGGGATGTTTGAAGGAAGGGAGGGTGCTGTGCAGGGCTTCCCGGATGCTTTGAAGGGTATGGGATTCCGTGGCATCGTCGATAAAGGCAACCGGCCTCTTGCCGAATTCTGCATCGTGGGTGGGGACAACAGAGGCTTGCCTGATTCCAGGGATGGCGCATAGGGCTTTTTCAATCTCTTCGGGCTGGATGTTTTCTCCGCCAGAAATAAACTGGCGGTCCTTGCGTCCGATGATCTCCAGATCTCCGGAAGGGGTAAGCCTGCCTAGATCTTTGGTCGGGAACCAGTCTTTGTCTGCATGTTTATTCAGAGTTTGAGAATTGGGATCCCAGTAGCCCTCGAAGAGCGTTTTTCCGCGTACCCAGATTTCTCCATCTTCTGCAACTCTCAATTCTCTAAATGGCAATACTTTTCCAGAAAGCGTGATCATAGAACTCATTTCAGTCATTCCGTAAGTGGAAAGCACGGGAAGGTGATTGTCCTGTGCGCGCTGAATGAGTTCCTGAGAAATAGGAGCTCCGCCTAGAAGAATACACCTAAGTGATTCAGTGAATTTTAAATCGGGTTCCTGAAGCATGCGATAGAGTTGTGTGGGCACTTGAGAGAGGTGTGTGATCTGATGGCGAGAAATCGCTTCTTGCATATTGAGATCAGATAAGACGACGCTGGCTCCTTTTTGGAAACAGCGGAAGAGGATGCCAAGTCCGCTGACGTGGAAAAGGGGAAGGGAAAGGAGCCAGCGGGACGTTGTTTTTAGTTGTAGAGGTGGGATCGCACCAAGAGCGCTATAATAGTGGTTCGCAAATGTAAGGGCGGCAGCTTTAGGAGTTCCGCTTGAGCCGGAGGTGAAAAGAAGAGTTGCAGTGTCATGGAAATGGATTGAGAAGTGCGAGGATGGTTGTTTGGAAACATTGAGAGGGAGTGTCTCAGGTTCGAGGATGTGCGCTACCCCAAGGTGCAAAAGATGTGATGCAATTTGTTCGGTCGGAATGCGAAAGCTTAACGGACAGGCAATCGCTCCCATACGAAAGAGCGCAAAGAGCAGAAGGATTGTGTGGGGATGGGATTTAGCGATAAAAGCGATCCGCTCATGCTTTTTGATGCCGGTCTCTTTTAAAAAATGGCAAAGGGAGTTGGTGGAGTGATTCAGCTCGGAATAGGACCAGCTTCGATGATCTGTGATGATTGCAGGGTGCTGTGGCGCACTTTTCGCATTCTCAGAAATGGGACAGATGATCTCTTCCATCAGAGCATCCAACCGATGCAGAAGAGAAGGGTGTAGAGCCAGAGGAGCTTGCCGGTTTTTCCAAAGAGCTGGTTGAGCGCTCTCGGGTCTTTATTGCGCACCATCGAGCGGATTAAAGGGAGCGAAGGGATAAGTGCCAGGAGCGCAAGGAGGGTGAAGGGGTGGGTTGAGTAAAAAAACAGGATGGGGACAAAGGAAAGGAGGATTGCGCAAACGAACTGGCTTTTGCCAAAAATTCTTCCAAAGCGCACGGGAAGTGTTTTTTTATTTGCTGCCCTATCTTCGTCAATATCTCGCACGTTGTTGACAATCAGGATAGCCATGGAGATAGCTCCTGGGGAGAGACCAGCGAGCATTGCCTCAGCTGAGAGTGTGGCAGTTTGGAGGTAGTAGGTGATGAGAACAGCACCAGGTCCATAGAGCGTGAGAACAAACAGCTCTCCTAATCCAAGATAAGCTAGAGGGTAGGGTCCGGCTGTGTAAAGAACGCTTAAGAGAATGTAAACGGCGAGCATAACGCCGATCATCATTCCTCCCTGGTAGACGAGGAAACATCCGCAAAGAAAGGCGGTTGCAAACGTTGCGATGATGGCTCTTTTCATGGAGCTCGCAGTGACAAGTCCGGCTTGTGTGACGCGTAAAAAACCTTTTCTCTCATTTGTGTCCGCGCCTTTGATAAAATCGAAGTAATCGTTGCAAAGATTCGTTCCGATCTGGATGCAAAGGCCTGTAATGAGGGTAAACAGGAAAATCATCAGATCGAACTTGCCCTCGGATAAGGCAAGTGTGGTGCCGATAAGGGCAGGGCTAGTACCTGCAACTAGGGTTTTAGGTCTTGCAGCTAAGGTCCACACTTGCACTCGGTTCATGATTATTTCCTATGGTCGTTTGGGGAATTTAGAGAAATCGGGGCGGCGTTTTTCTAGATAGGCTTTATGGCCTTCCTGGGCTTCTTCCGACATGTAATACAGCAGTGTCGCATTTCCCGCTAGTTCCTGGATCCCGGTTTGTCCGTCGCAATCGGCGTTGAAGGCGGATTTAAGACAGCGCAATGCAAGAGGAGAGTGCTGAAGAATTTCAAGGCACCACTGCACGGTTGTCTCTTCGAGTTTGTCAAGGGGTACCACGCAATTGACAAGTCCCATATCGAGAGCTTCTTTTGCGTTGTATTTCCGGCAGAGGTACCAAATTTCCCTAGCTTTTTTCTGTCCGATGATGCGCGAGAGGTAGCTCGATCCAAATCCTCCGTCGAAAGATCCGACCTTGGGGCCTGTCTGTCCGAAGATGGCGTTATCCGCTGCGATGGTGAGATCGCACACCACATGCAGAACATGTCCGCCGCCAATGGCGTATCCTGCTACCATGGCGATCACGGGTTTAGGGCATCCGCGGATCTGCTTCTGAAAGTCTAAAACATTGAGACGGTGAACACCTTCCCCATCTGCATAGCCCGCATCACCGCGTATTCTTTGATCGCCGCCGGAACAAAAAGCAGCTTTTCCAGCACCTGTTAGGATGATGACACCGATTTCCTGATCGTTGCGCGCGTTTTCCATTGCGTTCATCATTTCAGAAACAGTCAGCGGGCGGAAAGCATTGTGAACTTCTGGACGATTGATGGTAATTTTAGCAATCCCGTTCCACTTATGGTATTTGATGTCGGTGTAGGTGCCGCATTCTTGCCAGGGATAGGTTTTGATGTCTTCGAGTGTTTGCATAGCTCTCCAATCGGTTAAATAGTGCCGGAGCATATTAAGTTGGAGATTAAGCCGTCAAGGCAAGAGTGAAATATACCGCACCCGCTTAGGTTTTGTGAATTTGGACGGCCATTCCAGCGACCCATCTGCGAAGGATCCTTCCTTGGGAGTGTTAGGAACACACCCTGCGTCACGATCCTTCACATCTCGGCCACTGGAAGACCCTCCAAATTCACAAAACCTAAGCGGGTGCGGTATAGCAAAGAAGGGGAACATCCAGATGGACTTTTTATACCCAAAAACCTTGAAAGTTGGCCTCCAGGAGGGTTCAAAGCCACCTGGAAGCCAACTCTCAAGTGAACGCTATATATGGATCGAAGAGCTGAAAGGCAAAAAGAAAGTCTTATCAACGAATAACAGTTATATATAATAATTAATTTAATTGATTTAATTTATTGCTATATATGATACAATAAATTTAATTAGATAGAGGTAAATTATGAATAGTATTACTAATACAAGTAAAAACGGCCTGCCCAAAACAAATGTAAACAACTCAGAGCCAGGGGCTAAGAAGCGTAACCAGACTAACCAGGTCGCTTCTCAGCGGATCCAGGCTGCAAACCCGCGAAACCCCAAAGAACCCAAAAAAAACCGTCAGGTTGAATCCCTTTCACCCCAATCCCCCCCCTTCAAGCCCTCCGGCAATGCGGTTTTGACTCCGTCTATAAATAAACCCTCAGAGCCCAAAGAACCGCCCAAACTCCACTCCTTAGAAAATAGTCAAAAAATTATTTTAAATTCCATGCTAGATAAAATCTACCTCATCCCGGGAAAGAATGGCGCCCCTGACCTCCAACTCAGACTGCTCGACTTTTTGAGGGAACTGCAACACCGCCTTCCTTATGCGCATATTAAGCTGATTGGAAGCGCTGCAGGGTACGTCGTTTGTCCTCAAATTCAAGGATATAACGATTTGGACTTTGTGATTGAAATACAGCTTCCCTACGACATCGCGCAAAATGCTTCAAAAAATGATCTGCAATGGTATACGGAACAATGCGTCAAAGATATTTGCAATCAAACCAGAGAAATCCTCGAAACCTGTTTAGCTACTCAACTTAGAGATGATCAAACTCTCATTGATATTGCAAACAACTATTTTAATAAGCAAAAGGTTAAGAATTCACCCATTGATTTAACAGACATCTACTCTCCCACAGATAATCGTTGTTCGATTATTGGTTTTGGAGACCTTGAGTTTAAAACAGTCATTAATGTCTTCACTGTTGAGGAGAATACTCCTATCGGAATTATTCCCGGTTTAAAAAACCCCTCCGCATTTGATAGAGATGACATTGGCATTGGCCTTTCTCACTACCTCAAACTACCCTCTTTTCAATGGCTTGATTATCCTCTATACGCGATGTCCACTAACGTCCCTATTCAAACGGCCATCGATGATCTCAAATCCAAAGAACTCTGCACAACACGCATTTGCGGAAGCAAATGCACCAAAGGCATCGACAACATCACCTTTAAAGGCTGTTTTTATACCAAGGAAGAGACCAACCGCGCGATCTATATCCAATTTCTCGAGAATCCAAGTTCTGTTCAAGACTTGATCAAACACTTCCACCCTTACGAAGAAGAGCGCTTATTCGGCATCCTGTGCGCTTTGAGCAACTTTTGCATCAATGGCGCCAATTTAGGGTTCCATTCGACGCTCATGCAGCCCTTTCATCAGACCCTTGCAACTCTCGCCTCTAAGTACTTCAATACGCTTCCAGGAGACCTTTTACTAAAATGGTTCCAATTGTCTCTTTTCCTCTCTGCAAAGCCGGCAATCCACTCTTCCCATCTCCTTTCATTGATTGATCACGAGCACACCTATTACATTTTAAAGCCAAAGTGCCCTGCAGATTTATTGATCGGCTTTATGCAGGAGCTCCAGAAACATCCCGAGATTTCCCTCAAGGACCTCCCTATCCTCGGCGTCCCGTTCGCTACTGTGGAAGATCTTTTCTTCCAAATGAAACCCTACCTTAAAGAGGAGGAGCATATCCTGTTCGACCATTGCCTCCTTTCGCAAAATCCTTCCGCACTTGACAAAGAGCAAGATGTAGAATTCAAATGGATTCTTTTGCTCCTAGAAACCTTAATAAACCTTCCCTCTCCCGAAACACGCCAAGAACTCATCCAAAAGACTAAAGAGTGTTTTGAACTAAGAGGGTCAAATTGTGTTGAACTGTTCGAGAACCTTAACATGCGCGCCGCCTTTAATCCCCTCCACTTGGGCACGCTCTTTTATGCATCCATTAAAACTCTCATCACAGTAGATCCCGATTTGGCCGAACGCCTTTGGGACTACGCAGAAGAAGTGAATGCATTTGCGGATTCCCCAATCGATCGGCTCAAAGCCTTTGCATGCGTTTATTTGAAGAAAGAAGAAGATATCAAGAATAAAAATGAGATCATCACAGCGTTGAAAAAAACAGTGCAAGTGATGCGCGACCTCTCTCAAAGTCTCGGTCCTGAAAGCCTAATTCAGCTAGACTCCTTCGATGCGCTGCTTCTGACCCTAGCATACGATCTCTCAAAAGAAAATTTAGACCAAGAAGACCTCAAATTTATTCAAAATCTATTCATCGAAATTGCTCCTCTTTCATTCCTAACGATCAGCTTTAAGAAAGAAATGGCTAAAATCTTTTTCCAAGCCTTTACTACTTTAGCTACAAACGACGGTATTTCTGCAAATCAGAAGAAAAAACAACAGGCCATCCTCAATATTTTTGATCAGATCTCTAAAATGTATTCAAAAGAAGATGGCAAAGAGTTCATGAGGTTCATTCTCAAGTATCTCAAAGCGTGTCCCAATGGGACATTCATCGCGCAAAAATACATCACAAACCCTCATTTTAAATCCGTCCTCATCGAAGAGATGCAAGAGGGGACACTGGAGAACAACATTGCTTGGTTCACTTTATTACGCACGCATATGTCTCACAATGATCAGGAATCTTGGAAGTGTTGTTCAGCGCTACTCAAACAATGGTGTGAAAGTCCAAGCTTAACTCACTATGAATCTGTGCTGCCCGCATTTCAACTTTTAAATAATGCTGCTGCAAAAAAAGGACCTATCAAACAGACAGACACCTCTACACTCAAATCGATTGCCATCAGCAGCTATTTCAGCTTCATTAAAGGCTGCTTGAAGAATGGAGACCAGAAATTGATCCACCTTGCTGAAGGGATCCTGCAAAATAATGCTATCAAAGATCTTTCACCAGAAACCCATGCCACTTTAGTTTCTGACTTGATTTGCTCCCATTTTAAAATTGAGAGTGCCGAAAAACTCCTGGTTAATGCCGTTCAGCAGAAAATCTTCAATCCGGACACACGCTTTTCCTGGATCAGAGCCATTTGCGGCATTCTCAATAGCCATATTAATTCAAACAGAAAAGTTCAATTTATTGAAAAAATTTTGAATGATTCTTCAATGCTATCGATGCTGCTTGATCCAACGACCAAGAATGCAAATGATCTCATCACGTTGATCATTGAACATTGTGGACAAATCCAATCGAAAATTAAGATTGAAACATTCACCTCATTATTCAAACAGATGTATGAAAACAGAAAAACAAATAATGATCCCATGTTGGATCTGAAAATCCAGAACTGCACAACAATTCTCTTCACATATTTAAATGTAAAAAAACTGCTTTCTCTTAAGCAATGGGGAGAGTTAATTACCACACTCCAAAATGACAAAAACGTCTTCATCGATATGGGCGAACTCAAAGAAGAGGTGCTCGGCATCGCTGTCAGGGCTTCCGTTTCAATGGTTTCAGAGCATATTCAAAACAACCATTCTAAAGTAGCTGAACATGAAAGATGCAGAAAGCTGCTCTCCGTATATGAATCCGCTCAAAAGAATCCTCTTCATCCCGCAGACCTCTTTTTCTGTCAAAATAATCAGATATCAGCCCTCATTTTACTGAAAGATATTCCTGGAGCGATCGCGAAACTGGAACTCATCACAGATCCTATCTCTCGCACCAATGCCATCAAAGATGCACTTTCCGCATTTATAAAAAGCCGCCAGGAGCTGGCCCTTCATAACAGCAAGGAAACCGCTCGTCTCTTTGAAATGCTGGAAGAACTAAGCCAAATCGATAAGGTCGATAAGATCTTCTCGTTAGACACATTTGGTCTCTGCGTGGTGGAATTGATCAAAACTGCTGGCGTTGACAACCCTAAACTCCATCACAACCAGCTCGACAGCCTGATCAAAAAGCTAGGAGCTCTTCTCGAATCACATCGCCACAAGTTTTCCAACTGGCAACACACCTACAATCTTTTCATCAGTGCACTTCAACGCAGCCCCCTCTTTCAGCTTTGTACTGGACAAAAAATAGTTTCATGCAGCGCAAGTCCTTGGTTGTGAACACATAAAACACGACAACAACCGCCTAAATTCTCTCAGACCCATATCCCCAAAAATTGCCCTTCGTATCCAGTTCAGCCCCTCTCGGAATAAACTCCGGGCCTTTCTTCCGTGGGCCTTGACCTCTATGGGGGCCTCCTGAGCTTTGATATCTCCAGTTCGGTAAGCCCAACAAAACCCGATCACCAATACAAACAACAGTTTTTCGATTTTATCTGCGTCTACCATGTGGGTGTCTTCCATGCGAAATCCCCGGCCCTTTAGACACCCGAACAAGGTTTCTATTTCCCAACGCCTTCGATACAACGCCAATGGATTCACGAACTCGACATTGGAGACAACGATCATCTGCTCCTTGGCACCTCTTCTTCGTTCAACAGAAACATAGAGAGAATGACCCCACAGAATGGTGGGGTAGTTGATAACCTTTTTTCTCCCGAGATATTTGCGCAACATCCCTGCCGCGATTGTGTGTCCTTCCTTGGTTTTCAGATGGGAATTTTTTTTGATTCTGATCACAAAGGGGATCTTGTTTGCGATCAGGAATTCGAACCATTCTGTCCCAATAAATTCTCGGTCAGCAAGAAGGACTGCGATTTTTTCGACTCCCAGTTGCTGAATGGCCCGTTTCAAAATTGCAACTCGATCCTCAACGCAAGAAGTTCCCTCGAGGTCCAGCACGACCCAAAAGATGGGAATGCTGATGCCTAAGTAGGCTACTGAGAGTACCAGGATATTGATGGGGTATTTCCCCCACTTCCAATTCGTGCGATCGAGGATTAAGGTGTATTTGTCTCCAAGGGGAAATAGGCGAAGAACCAATAGAACGATGGTGCTTATGTCGAATGAGAATCCGGTGAAAAATCGACAGACTCTACGATAAGAAGACTCCTCCTTTACAGAAGTCTTGAAGGCCGCGGCAATCTGAGTAAGATTGACTGTTCTAACGGCGAAAAGGGCTTGGAGAATCTGCACTAGGCAGTTAAGACGAGACTTGTGCCAATCAAAGAAATTGGATAAAGTTGCTTGCAACTCGCTGATGTGTTTCATTGTACCTCGATGCTTGAATAACAACGAGATATGATCGCTCTTCAGCGAGCCTTTGTCATCAACTTATTTTTTTGTCCAGTACAGAGCTCTTTCAGGAAACCTTACAAACCATCATTAAAAGCTCATTCGTCGTTATAGAGATTTAATATCCAGAGCCGTGAAAAAGAATTGCAGAAGATACGCATTAACGCCCTCTTCCAAGGAAGAGGGCTTTCTTGGGTATATTATGTCAGCTGAAGGCTCATGTTGTTACTCTGCAGCTGGTTTTGGAATCTGTGGCTTTCGATCGTTTCTTTGAACTCGATGTAGTTTCCGCGCCTGTTGTGTGTTTTGCCTGTATTGTGGTCATCGATGATGGAGATGTGGATCTCTTTGAAGGAATGGGGGAATTCCTCTGTGATTAACTCCATGAGGATCTCGCTGACGTGTTTTGGCGGGTTGCAGAAGGCGCCGCAGCCAAGGGGGATCAGGACGATGGAGTCATGTCCTTTCGCCTCTGCCATGCCGAGCACTGTGCGCAGTTTGTTTTTTGTGCCGAATGCTTGGGCGTTAGGGAGGCGCAGCTCGCCGTTGTGATTTTCCAGGGAGATGGGTTGTTCGCCGCGTTGATGGGCATTTCTGTTGTGCTCTTCTCCAAAGTTGTAGGCGGGCACAATAGCTACTGCAGTTTCAAACGGCTTGTCGAGGTAGGGATACCCTTCGACCTCTTCTCCGCGGAATACGGGAACGTGCGCGACATAAATACCGGCATCTTCTCCATGTTTGTTGAGAGGATAGAGGTCGTTTTGTTGCCTTCCTTGCGTTGGGTCGGCAGCGATGCTAAGCCCTGATCTTCGGCACATGTTCTCTTCTTGCGCTCCGGCTCCTGTCTTATAGCCTCCGCCGAATCTGTTCTCGCTTGCAGCATCGAGGACAATGGGGTTCAAGCCGCGTTCAGCTAGGTCACGAGTGACAGTGAGGCAGTCCTGTTTGTCTAAAAAGAGCTGTGTGTTGTAGGAGTTGTTTTTCATTCCGAAGCTCCTGTTTGTTTGGAGCTCGAGGGATTGAACCGCTGGGTTTAGATCAAAGGAAATCTTCTCATTTTTTGAGTTGATGTAATAGCCTTGGTTCAGCGTGTCTAGAGTTTCATTGATAATATTTGTGCGGTATTGCTTCTTTTGTGGGAAGCCCATGTTATCCAAGTTTGGGTTTTGTACCTGTGAGGACTTAGGGCTTTCAAGAAGGGCGCCTTTAGGCAAGGTCTCGTTTTGGAATTTTAAAGGAGCTAGTTGCAGGAAAAAAGGTCTGAGGCATGGGTATTTTTCCACGTAGGCGCCAGCTTGCGCTACGTAGGAGTCTGACGGTTTTTGAGTATTTGGGTTGATCGGAGGAGTTGGAATTTCAATGATGCAATCTTTCCCGAGAAAGAGGGGAAGGATCTCTTTTGCAAAAGCGTGGAGAGATTCTTTTTTCTTATTGTTTTTTTCGTAGCCTTTTGAGCTCTCTTGATCCACTGACTTCCAGTAGTTATTCGTAGAATCGACTAAATTTTGAGCAGCAATATTTTTTTGGCTAAGCAGGGGAAGGCAAGCTTGCAATGCTTCCACTTTTTTAGAAGAAGGGACGTTGCAGCGCTCCTCTAAGCCAAGGAAGGAGACTTTACCAAAATCGTTATGGGCGATCCTTCTCATGGATTCATCTTGATGCTCGCCTGTGGGCTTGCCGCAAACTTCCCAATGCTTGCCGTAAACTTCGCCTTGGATCTGTGCAGGAAGGCTTAGGAAAAGGTTTTTGGCTTGTTCGTTTTTATTTTGCTTTAAAAGTTCGATGATATCCAGGACCTGCGCCTTTGTCATGCATAGCTCGATAGCAGAGGCTTTTTGCTCTACTGTAGATTGGCAGCGCTGTTCCCGATTTTTGAAGGAGACTTCGCCAAAGTTTGGATGAGCCATTGGGTGGTTATCTGTGGGTCTGCCGCAAACGGCCCAAAGAGCGGCGTAGATGCTTTGTTGTATGGGGGTGGGCAAGCGTTCGAATTCTTTAATTGCCCCGGCTTCGTCATTATTGCGAAGTAGATAAGAGATGCGGATGAGAGCTACGGAAAGCGATGTATTCGCATTTTCTTGGGATCCGCATGAAGCTATTGAGAAAGAGCTAGGTTTTTGAGAAATGGATATGTTTAGAGGCTTTTGCTGGATAAAAGATTGCTGGAAGTTAGATGGAACCTGGAGGGTTTTGAATTTATTTTGCAAACGCCCTAGCTTGATGGATAGGTGAACCATTGTAGCGCTTGGTCCAGAACAGATACTAAAGTCATGGTCAGTGTTATTGCCTAGAATTTCTACGCTATTCTCTAGTTGCTTAGCGATGAGTTGGGCTTTTTCTATTCTGGTAAAGATCTTTTGTACTTTCACTGCTCCGGGTTGATTCTCAATTTCTTCGATTTTCCATTGGATTTTGTCTAGAGCCATTAGGAGGGAGAGTTGCTGCTGTGTAATGTCATTTACTTGCTGCTGAAAGAATTCTAATTTGTTCATAAAATTTATCCTTTTATTTAGGTTTTAATATAAATATAATTCCTGTATTTTTTGTTTAAGTCAATCGTTTAAAACTAAAATTCCTGTCTAAAAGTTCCTTTAATGAATTTTTCGGGGAAATAAGCATCCAGAATCTGCTGATAGGAGGTAAAGAAGATATCATTTTTTCCGAATTTGGAGACGAAAAGGTCATGCCCAATACAGACATAATGGTGCAGGCTTTTATCTTCGCATCTGTATTCACCATTGCGTCCATAACTAGCTGTCTCTGCGCTGATAGAATAACATCTAATGGGTTTGTGATAGCCCTTGGTTCTGTAGCCTTCTTGTGCAACCTCGCCAAATGAATATCCAAAAATTCCTTCCTCTCCACTATTTAAGTAATAGGAGAAGCGCTGGCAATCAAAGTCATGATATTTATTACTATAGGAGCCGTTGCGGTCTAGTTGGTTAATCCCATCTCTGAATGTTTTAAAATCAGTCGAGAGATACTTGATCAATCTCTGAATGCTTAGGTGGTTGGAGTCTAGCGCTGTTTCTTTTTTTCCATCGTTAATGTGGATTTCTTTTATTTCGCCGTATTTTTTGACGTCGATCGGAAAGGAGGTGATTTCAATTTTATCCTGCGATTTAGAGAGTAGTGAAACTGCGTAATGTTCCCATTTCCCACTGCTATCAAAGGATTCAATGGTCTGGTTAGTATGAATCACTAAGACCGAGTGCGCAATTTCCGGGAGTTTTTCGGAGATCGCAAGGATGGGTTGGGCCGTAATCGCTTTTTCAGAAGCGATTTGTGCTTGGATTTCCTGCTTTCGCGTGTTTATATTGTTAAGTAAAATTTTAATCTTTTCTTGTGTGGCGAGAAGCTCTTTTTCCTGGATTTGAAGCTGCTCTAATTCAGATAAAATATTTGTTTCACTTTCTGTTGGAAGCGTTGTAGGATTAATAAAAACATTGTCTTTGAAGCTTAGTGGATTAACGTTATTCATGAAAAACCTATTTTTAATTAGTTAATAATAACATGATTAATATACATGTATTATAGGTTTTTTATGATTATTATAATATAAAAATTATTTTTTTACTAATGGAGGGTGGCGGGGACTTTTTCTTCAGAATCTGAAGATTCCAGGCAGGTTCTTATTGCCTGGTTGATTTGCTCATGGACGCTGAGGTTTTCAGCTCTATCTGTTGTGATTTCGATGATGCAGGAATGGGGATTTTTGTTTTGGTTGAAGAGAAGGTCCCCGAATTCGGCAGGGGAGGTGGGATGGTAGTAGGGAACTCCAAAGAGAGTCGCAGCAGGCTCCAGTGTGATCTCATGGGAGGCAGCGATGAAGGTTTCAAAGGCATTTTCTCTTTTGGAGATCGGCAGAAAGGAGAAGATCCCTCCGCCGCTGTTGTTGACGACGCAAAGAAGAACGGGGGTATCGATTTTAGAGAGGTAGGCGAGTGAGGTGAGGTCGTGGAGAAAGGTCAAATCGCCGAGGATTGCTAGGATGGGTTTTTTAGAGCCCTGGGCAATTCCAGCTGCAGTTGCGATATTGCCGTCGATGCCGGAGACTCCTCTGTTGCCATAGATGGGTCCTGACCTGCTAGCTGGGAGGAAAAATTGGTTGGCATCGCGGACCGGCATGCTGTTTGCGAGGAAAAGTTGCCAGTTTTCAGAGGCAAAAGAGGCGATCTCCCAGATGATGCCGGGCTCGGTCAATGTTTCGCTGCTAGAGAAAAAATCGGCGAGGAGTTGCTTGCAGCTTTGATCCCATGTGCTCCACTGCGCTCTCCAGCTGTCTTCTTCAAAATCTGCAATTGTGGTCAGGAGTTTTTGGACGAAGAGATGTGGAAAGGCATGGACGCGATGGGAAATGAGATGGTGGGGATCTTGGCGCTGATTGTGGTCAGAGACGTGCAAGTAGAATTCGGGGGTTTGTTTTTGCAGCCAGGTGGTTAGGGTTTTGGACACGAGGCGATCTCCGAATTGGATGATGGCGTCTATAGTCACTTCAGTTTTGCATTTGAGGATTGGATCGAAATGGGTAATGAGGGAGGGGTGTTTTTCAAAGGTGCGCGGGGAGGAGAGGATGTCTGCAAAAATCGGCCATTTCAATTTTTCAGCGAGGGCAAAGATGCTATCTGACTCGTCCACAGTGCTGGAGCCTACAACGATCACGCCGTTTCTTTGCGTGGATAGAGTTTCCGCCCAATAATCGATGGTCTCTTTGGAGGGGTGGAGTTCGGGGTGCGCGAAGTGTACGGCTGTTTCGAGAGTTGTTTTCACTATTGGCTGGGAAAAAAGAGGCTCGCGAAACATGCAGTTAATATGAATGGGTCCAGATGCAGATGACTTTGATAGAGCAACGGCATGACTGATTGTTGAGGCGAGGTAGCCGTCCGGGATGTGGCTATCTGCGCAGGGAAGATCAATTTGCCAGCGCACGTGGTTAGCGAAGAGTTTTGTCTGATCGCAAGTTTGATTGGCGCCGCAATCTCGCAATTCAGGCGGCCTGTCGGCAGTGAGAAGAATGAGGGGGATTCTTTCGTTATAGGCTTCCATGACTGCAGGAAGCAAGTTGCCGACGGCAGTTCCTGATGTAGCGATGATGGCAGCTGGTTTCCCCGTTGCTTTGGCGTAGCCAACGGCATGGAAACAGACTCCCCGTTCATCAAAATGCACGGTATGGGCGGCTTTATCGTGATTTGCAACAGCCAGCAGCAAGGGAGAAGATCTGGATCCGGGCGCGCAGCAGAAGTAATCGACTCCTTGAGAGATCAGCCCATCAATGAGTTTTGCTGCCCATATTTCATTTTGCTCTCCGGTGTCCATCTTATGCCTTGGTAAAGAGTTCTGTAAAGGGGCGGATTTTCTGTTCGAGCTCTTCCCATTCTCGCTCAGCGATGCTGCCGGGAACAAGTCCAGTTCCTGCGAAGAGGTGTAATAAGTGCTCATTAATGAGGGCAGAGCGGATAGCGACGTAGAGACTTGAACTTTGAGTCCCGATCACGCCGATCGGTCCCCCATACCAACCTCTGTCGAAGGGTTCGATCTGTTTTAGGAATGCGAGCGATTTTTCGCGTGGAAAACCGCCAAGAGCTGGTGTGGGATGCAGTGCGCAAACGAGATCGGCATCTGT